>NZ_JAFU01000004.1:0-691256 GCF_000526295.1 Acidovorax sp. JHL-3 | reverse complement strand
CGTAGCGTAATGCTGCCTTCAGCTTCGGCTATTTCGAGTTTTCTCACGCCCTGGGCGCTGATTCCAATGCGGCACCCCAGCGCGTTGGAACTCATTCCGAAAGCGAGCCTGATCGTTCTGACCCAACCACACCGGGGTGCCGCCATCACGGTGGAGCCCTCGCGTATTCGCGGAGCTGCGCATCCAACTCTGCCAAGCGGGTGACGTTCAAGCGACTTTTCAAGGGACAAACGGTGAATGCGAGATGAGGCCAACACTTAAGTTGGCGCGCGATCAGTACGAGCGCAACCCCACAGCTTTCCTTCGGCTCGGTCGCAAGCAGCTTGCGCATTGCCACACGGAAAGTTCAGCTATCTTCGCACGCAAGGTCCCTTATGGGACTATTTAGTCCCCATAAACTTTTGAAACAAACTATGTTGCGCGAGCAGAATTTGGATCATGGCTGCTTCGGCGAGACCGAGCTGACCGCACTGCTGGAAGTCGGAGGGTGGGAAGCGATTCTGCCGAGTGCTCTGAAGGATCGTCAGCTCCTTGCAGTCGCAAATCAGATGCGAGACCTCGTCCTCGACCAGCACGCTGAGCTTCAGGTGGCACTGGAGCGCCGCGCTCGCGATGACACTGCTGCTCATCGGGTGACCGAGCCCAAGCGATGGGCCCCGGCGACCATCTCAACATCGAAATGGAAACCCTGCCACGATGTACTGGAACTACTCAGCGCCCGCATCGACCAGGAAATCGTGGACAGAGTGCTACAGCGCCGAAACGAACGGTCAGACGTAAACGCTGATTCAGGCGATCAGAGAAACTGACTCGGTAGGAAAGCCAACAGCGCCTGGAACGCCACTAAGAGGGTGGCTATCGGAACTAGCACGGCGAAATCCTTATGGATGGTCTTCAAAATTTCGTTGATCGACTGCCATCCAGCTCGAGCAATAGGCTGCGGCAACAAGGGTCAGAGGATGAATTTGCAGGCTTGCAGCAAGACTCTCATCGCCCGGATGCTTGGCACCTGATGACCCTGCTCAATACGGCCCACGTGCCGCCTGCTGGTGGAGTTGAGCAAGTCCTCCTGGGTCGCGCCACGTGGCCGACCTCAGGCGCTTCAAAGCGCGACCAAATTGGCTTGGATTGGCGCGGTGTGTCGAGTCGGCATTGACTCGATTTCCGCTCAATGAGACTAAAAAGACCACGACCAACTAGTCCCAATTTTGGTTGAAATTAGCCTTTTTACCTATGCCTAGCTTATGCGGTTCTTGATCTCATGGTGCACCAAGTCTAACGAGTGCCTAGAAGGGTAGCCGATGCGTAGTTGAGATCGAAAAGCTGATCACCAGTTGATACGTTGACGGACGGTGTTCAGGGCGCAAGAACAGCATTTGCGGCACCGGTAAACGGGGTGCACCTGAACATCCAGTCCGCTCGTACCAGAGCACCGACTCTGATCATGAACACCCTGTCGCTGTTCACTTTCCACGGAGCGATGCTGCTGCCGGGCAATCGCTCGCACGTTGTGGTCCGCTGCCTCAAGCTGGCAATGGTGAGGTGATCTGCAGGCTGGCAGTGGGTTATGGGGCGAGGAGGCGGTTGGCATCTGCGGCATCTTGCAGGTTGGCAGGTATTGCGCTTCACACTTGAAGCCGTCATTCGAGCCCTATCAACATCCCAAATGCAAGATTAATACGCCCTTGCTTCTCATATTTATTTAATATAGAAGATCCATTCGTCTCAATGCACCGAATGCTTGACCTGCTTTTTTGAGTTTTGAGTGCGTGACTAACGCCTGGTTTAATTTAAATGTCAAAAAATCATCGTTTGCCAGGAATTGAAATGCTCTAGATTTCTTACCAATCGACCCAGTCGTTGACCAATGTGCTTGAATATCTGTACATTTCGAATTAAGTGCCAGTCACTGACTGGCAAGTCATTGAAAATCCATGAATCAACAGCTTCCACAACGAAGATGACCTTTAGCCGACTAGCTAACTTTGACGATCGATCTGTTTTTTGAGCACCCCAATGGAGAGCATTTCGGAGCGACCGAGCCACGGACCGCTTATGGGCAGACTTCGGACCGTTGAGAAAACGCCCAGACGCTTTCACGCAGAGGCGCACGCAGGTCTAACTGATCGTTGGGCGCCACACGCATTCCTTGATCGAACCGCCCGGATTAGCAGGACAGTCGATGCGCAAGCTGTTGGCGAGGGCGCGCAGAAGGAGGACTGATGACCATATCGAGTGGGCTGACGCAGGTGACCAGATGAGAGCGGCCATACGCAGCAAGAAAGAGAAAGCAGGCGAAACCTATGCGGTTGACAGACTGGACCCGAGCAAAAAGGGCCTATTGCGCTGAGCTACACAAGCTTGCATTTCCCTTGATGGGAGAGGCTCCTGAGATTTACGTCCCTGAGCGGACCATTCTGCGCATGTCGGACGGTGCGCAGATGCACGTCTACTTATGGTGTTACCTAGAACGAAAGTTGATGCCCGGCAAGGTTTATGAGTTCAATCCTTCCAGTCTATCTCCCCAGCGCGTTAACGATATGCCTAGGGCCATTGAGCGTTTGTCCAAGCGATTCCGATTTAACAACGCCCGTCCACGAACGGTAACCCAGGCACTGCACTTCTTGGCCAGCATTCTTAACTGGGTCGACGCGCCGAACCACCAAAGGCGATACGAAGCAGTCCTGAGCGACCCCGACCTGGCTCTAGAGGCACTCAAACAGCACCACAGCTATGTCCGGCAACGTATGCAGGCCAATCGCACTGTGAAGCATTTCAGTCAAGGCGCAGCATCGAACCTCGACACTGGTGCCATGAAAATGATGTCCGTAATTCACGAGCGGGAATACGGAGACGCGATTGAACCTGTTCCATTTTTCCATAGCGAAGGTGTAAAGCATCCTAAGTCTGAAAGTGTGGCCAGCTTCATGGCGTGCTTGCAAGGAGTCTTCGACTCGGTTGCGGAGATCGCGTTGGATGCTCAGTTGGGTGACAGAAAAGTTGCACCGCTCGGTGCCCTGCGCTGGGATACAGGTGAGATTGCACACTCGGTAAATATCCCGCCCCAGACTAGTATTGAGCGACTGCTTGAGCTTGGATGTGTCGCTTACGCAGGATTGTGCTTGGGTGATTCGGGGGCCAACCTTGCTTCAATACAGTCCTATGAAGAGCCGGAGGATATGCAAAGGCAATTAGATAACCCAGAAAAAATTAACTTGCGCCACAAGGTCATAAAGTTCCGAGCAGGAGGAAAGGAGATACCGGTCCACCTGACTATTACCACCTTCTCACGGTTACGCTCCTACTTGCGCCTCCGGGAAGCGCTTCGTGTGCGGCTTGACTGTGAGGACATCAGTCCGATGTTCATTCAAACAGCTTATGGATCGCGTGCGCGAACGAAAATGCCGCTACGTATTACTCCACTAGGCTCCAATTTCACTTTTTCATTACGCAGCAAGCTCCGCTTCGTAGGTATCAATTTGCCTGCAGTCACGATGCAGCAGTTGCGTCTTTACAAATCTGGCATAGCTATCAGGGAGCACAGTGCAAAGGTGGCGGCCGAAATGATGGGGCATTCTGTCTGCACGGCGATCCGCAAATACAGCAAGATCTCTGAGGCAGAGTCGCAGTCAGAAATGGCCCCGTTTCTCGCCTCATTGACGTCCGTAGTTCGGAGCCGGTTTGAAGCCGAAAAGCCGATGAGTGGTGCTCCGCTCATCCCCATCGCTACCGGTAGTTGCGCAAACTATGGTCATCCCAAAGCTCTGACGGAAGAGCCGCCGGTACGCCCCGATTGCAAGAAAACCGAGGGTTGCTTCTTTTGCGACAAGTACCACGTCCATGCCGACGAACCGGACAGCATTAAGTTGATGTCGTGTCGGTCGGTGCTAAAGCGCTTAAACCCTGGACCCAGTAGAGCCGGTGCGGCCGAACGTGTCTATGCGGTTGTAATCAGTCGCATTGATGCCCTGCTCAATGAGATGAAACGACTCAATCCTGAAGCGAGTGAGCGGGCTCGGGTAGCAGTTGAGCATGAAGGCAAGCTCAGCCGTTATTGGTCTAGCAAGCTCCAACAGTTGCACTTGCTAGGGCTGCTGTCGCGGCCTTAATCCCGATCCCACAATGTTGGCTAGGTGGGTCTCATCTCTACTGCATTTGTGCTTTTAGCGCCGCTTATTCACGATCGACCATGAGAAGAAAATATCTTCAGACTCGGTGCAGCACTGTTGCGAGGCTGCTTCCTGAGGAGCTCGCCTTTCTGGACACATCGCCCACGAAGGTTTTACATGATGACAATCCAAGACTATCGATTGTTTCGGGGGCGGAGCCATATTTCGATCCTCAAACTGTCGTCACCCGGGACAGTCAGCACCAGCCTTTGAGCCGTTACCGGGACCGAGTGTGGGACGCGAGTTCGATGAATATGGATGGTATGCACTCATCGTGCAAACTCTACTTTTTTGATGCGCAGCCCTTTTCAGTTTCACCTGAATTCAGCAGACCTGAATTGGTTGCAATAATTCGCGAACAACAGAAAGCATTGTTATGGCTACATATTGATACTGGACCCCAAAAGGCTTCGAAGACGACAGTGGCGTCCAATAGCACGCTGACCAAGCTCGCTCAAGGTGCCTACCAACGCGGTGTCACATTATTCGAGTTGTTTTGTGACCCGGAGATACTTTGCGAGGAGTCGGCGGAGCTTAATTCCAACTATGCCCAGTGCGCCAGAGCGCTGCTCAAGACGCTCTGGCGCAATCGCGACTTTCTCAAAATTTTGGTTGAGGTCCGTCAAAAAAAACTAAGCGAGGTGATTCGACTATCAGCCCCCTCAAAGAAGACTAAGAACCAAACACCCATTATTCCTTCCCGAATCTATTGCACAATATTGAGCAGATTATTGGGCAGTTTGGATGAGATCGAGCGTGATCTAGACACGGTGTTGGACGCTTACCGACAGGAGCGCGTTGCTACTCTGCATGCGCCGGATAATTTGAGCCCAAAAAAGCTGTGCTTGCATCGCGACATCCAGCTCGAAAAAGTCCGCAAGGTTATGAGGAAAAGAGGATGGGAACATGCGAGCCTCCGCGCCTTTATCGCTGGTGACCTCTCCCTCATTCAGTTCAAGTTGATGAACCTTGTAATTGCCTTCAGCGGTATGCGAATCGGAGAGGCGCGGATTCTGCCTTTGAAGGGAGTGCTTGAAGAGGTGGACCACGGAGGGACAGTGCATTATGTGATCAATGGCTATACTCACAAGCTAAATGGAGGCCGCAAGAAGCCTGCCAATTGGGTTACAAGTCGCGAGGGGTATCGGGCAATACTGCTAGCTGAACGAATATCGTCGGCTGTACTAGACGTGTTCAAGGATTACATCCCCGGAACCGAAGATGACGCATTATTGTTCTGCACACTAGATAACCCATATAAAAAGGCAGAAGCCCCGACGCTCTACAATAGACTGAGCGCAAAACTGATACCTTCAATATGTCCCATCGTCACGCAGCCCGACATTGATGAACTAAATGCTATGGAGTTGGAGCGAAGTTGGCTGTCCGACGGGATTAAGGTGGGGAGTCCCTGGCCCCTCACCTTCCATCAATACCGCCGTAGCCTGTCGGTATATGCACATCGCTCCGGGATGGTGAGTCTGCCGGCCCTTAAAGGGCAGTTGCAGCACATCACCGATGAAATGCGAGCGTATTATAGTGACGGGTTCTGCCGCGCCGTCAACTTGGTTTTCGATAAGAACCACTTCAGCCACGAGTGGGGTGCCGCCAAGGCAGAGTCGAGCTTTCTGGCTTACAGCATGGTCGTGCTGTTCTCGGACGACGACCTTGTTGGGCCTGTTAGCGGCCGCGGGGCAGAGAGGATGGAGAAAGTGGTATGCAGCCGTTCTCGGCGAGATACGCTGAAACTCTTTCGTGACGGAAAACTGGCTTACAAAGAGACTGTTTTAGGAGGGTGTACCGCCTTGGGAGCCTGCGATCACACGCCATTGGAGCCCATCCCCTGGGATTGCGTGGAAAAAGACTGTTCCAACGCGGTCGTGTTTGGTAACCGTCTTGGCATGCTGATCAAGACACAAGAGGCATTGGTCGTCACACTGGCGAAGGAAGATCAAGGCAGCGTTGAGCACCGACTCGAGGCCGACCATCTCCGGATGCTTCTCACCGCGCGCCAAAGATTCGTAAGGGCCGAATGAGCGCCAAACTTCAAGTCGATAAGTATTTAGCCGCCCTTGAGCGCTTGAAAGCCCGTAGAGAGCCGATCAACAATGACACCGTTGCTTTAGAGGCTGGGAGCGGAAGGGGTAGCATCAAAAAGTCTAGGCCAGCCTACGCTGGACTAATCACGGCTATTGAGGCCGCTGCCAAGGAGCAAGCAGAGAGGGAAGTCACCTCAGATCCCGTGCCAGCCCTTCGCCAAGCCATAGGCGAAATTACGAGGAGACTGGACCAGGCTCTCGACCGGGAGCTGTCATTGCTGGAAGAGCTCTACGACCTGCGCGCACAAGTCAAACAGATAGAGGAGGAAAACCGACTTTTGAAACTAGGTAGGTTGGCTCAAGTGCGATAAATCCCAAAATATGAGCCTTTTCACACAACTGGTCTCCACGAAACCAGAGACGCTTCATTCCTTTTTTGAGTTGGATGCAAGCGTCACGCCGTAGGTCTCAAAATTGGACCTTTGAGTTAACGTCGCAACGCATGTCAAACATACAAAAGAAAAAACGTCGCGTGAGGCCAACGCCACAGTTTTCGGGATCCATTAGGCCAAATGGCCGGATCTGGTCATCGGCAGAGCAGTTCTACAAAGCAGCAGAGCAGATTTGGACGAGTGACGGCGTAGATCTGAATGCGTTCGTGTTCCCGCTGATCGTCAACTATGCGCTTTGCGCTGAACTCTGCTTAAAAGCCGCTGAGGGAGGCTCGGTAGGGGGTGGCTTGACATCGGATGGTCTTGTAAATGCAGCTAAAACAATGTCAACGGCACATGGTCATAACTTGCCAGAAGTGTTTGCATCTCTTCAGCCGCCCACTCAGGGTGCGATTGAATCCGAGTTCCTAGCCGCAACCGGAGAAGTCTTGGCGCCGCTGCTTGCAAGGTGCGCTGACTACTTTGAAGATGCTCGCTATGCCCACGAAAAAATAGGTGGTAGCTATGACCTGAGTGGCATACGCACGCTAGCAAAAGGCTTGCTCGATGCCGTCATGGCCTTCGGCACCAAGAATCCCTAAGCGAAGCGCTTACCAATATTGGGGCGTCTGTTTGCCCAGTGTCAGACTAGGCGCTGCCCCAGTTGTCCCCAAACACCTGCGCCTGCCGCAGCACCAAATCAACCGCTTCTTCCTGCAAGTCCGGCGGGTACTTGTACTTGCGCAAGACGCGCTTGACCATCAACCGGAGTTTCGCCCGCACGCTCTCACGCTCGGACCAGTCCACGGACAGGTTCTGGCGCAGGTTCTCGGTCAGCTCATGGGCGATCTTCTTGAGGGTTTCGTCGGTGAGTTCCCGCACGGCTGATTCGTTGGTCGCCAGCGCGTCGTAAAAGCGAACCTCGTCTTCGGTCAAACCCAGCAGTTCACCTCGGCTGGCCGCCTCCCGGAACTTCTTGGCCATCTCGACCAGTTCTTCCATCACCTGGGCGGTTTCAATCGAGCGGTTCTGGTAGCGCTTAATCACGTTGCCCAGCAGGTCGGAGAACTTCTTTTCCTGCACAACGTTGCTGCCAAAGCGGCTCTTGATCTCGCCTTCGAGCAGACGTTCGAGCAGCTCCACTGCCAGGTTCTTCTCGGGCAGGTTCTTCACCTGGGCTAGGAATTCGTCGTCCAGCAGGCCGATGTTGGGTTTGTCCAGGCCCACGGCATCAAAGATGTCCACCACCTGATCTGACACCACGGCGTTGCTGATGATCTGGCGGAGGGCTTCGTCGCGCTGTTCATCAGTACGCTTTTTGGCGGTCACTTCCGGGTGGAAATCAACAGAAGGCACATGAATCGGCGGTTCTACGGGTAACTTACTCAATGAACACTTCACGCCTCCATGTGTCTACATTGAGCGCTGCAAACATAGACACAACGTTTCGGCTAAGTTGTTGTCCTGCTTATTATTTGATGTGTTCATATGGCCTTAATGTGCTAATGTCCTGCAACGTCTAACCAGAGAGCGTGCGGCCTTTTGGCCCGTGTCTCTGCCCACTTCCCTGCACCGCCTGGCGTTGCAGGGATTTTTTATGGCTTTATGGAACGGGCCCATGCTGCCTGCATGACCGCTTCCCATCACTTTTTCACGCCATGACTCCTGGAATCGTCTATGCCACCCTCGCCTACATGGCCTGGGGCTTGTTTCCGCTGTATTTCCGGCAGGTCGCCCATGTGCCCGCACTGGAGGTGGTGGTGCACCGCACCGTGTGGTCGCTGGTGTTTGTGTTGGCAGTGCTGGCGGTGCGCAGGCACTGGGGCTGGATGCGCGCCCTGCGGGGCCAGCCCAGGGTGCTGGGGGCGTTTGCGGTGTCGGCGCTGCTGCTGTCGGTCAACTGGCTCACTTATGTGTGGGCGGTGCAAAACAACCATGTGGTGGATGCCAGCCTCGGCTACTTCATCCTTCCGCTGGTGAATGTGGCGCTGGGTTTTGTTTTTCTGCACGAACGGCCCCGCCCCGGGCAATGGCTGGCCGTGGCGGTGGCCGCGGCCGGTGTGCTGTGGCTGGCGGTGCAGGCCGGACGCGTGCCCTGGATTGCGCTGGTGCTGGCCTTGAGCTTTGGTTTCTATGGCCTGTTGCGCAAGGTGGCCACGCTGGGTGCACTGGAGGGGCTGGCGCTGGAAACCATGATGCTGGCGCCGGTGGCGGTGGCCGCACTCGCCATGTGGTCGTCGCAGGGGCAGGGCGCGCTGGTGCAGGGGGATACGGCCACCGTGGCGTGGCTGCTGGTAGCCGGCCCCATGACTGCGGTGCCCTTGTTGCTGTTTGCGGCGGGTGCGCGCCTGATTCCCATGGCCACGCTGGGCATCCTGCAGTACATCTCGCCCAGCCTGCAGTTCGCGCTGGGGATCTGGCTGTTTCACGAGCCGTTCGAGCCTGCGCGCCTGGTGGGTTTTGTGCTGATCTGGGCGGCGCTGCTGGTGTACAGCCTGGAGGGTTGGTGGACCCGCCGGAGCAGTGCCGCAGCGTGAGCGTGGGTCGGAATATCCGTTTGAATCAGATTTTAAGTAAAATTCGGCTCTAGCGCTTATGGGATAAGCGCAAGCAGCTATATTTTTAGTAGCATTTTTTGGTGTGCTGTTGGCACTGCGGGTGGTGGGCCGGGTGAGTCGGGCCCTGCCCACAAGGCGGGAGTGCAAGGCGGGATCGTGCGGTGGCCGCCGGTTTGTGCACTTTGCTTGCCCACGGGTGGTTGACACCGATCAATCCGCGCCCACACTGTGCGGCAATGTCTTTATGTCCGGCGCGCAGCGCTGCCCTCCATGCCCGATGCACCTGTTGACACGTTTCCGGCGCCGCCTGCACCGTCAGTACCGCCTGCACCGTCTGGTGCCACCGTGGTGTTCCATGCGCGCAATTTGTGCAAGACCTACCAGACGGGCGAGGTGCAAGTGCGTGCGCTGCACGATGTCAACCTGGATATCGTGCGCGGCGAGTTCGTGGTGCTGCTGGGCGCCTCGGGCAGCGGCAAATCCACGCTGCTCAACATCCTGGGTGGGCTGGATGTGCCGACCAGCGGCGAGGTGCGTTTTTCTGACCACGCCCTGAGCGGCGCCAGCGAGAGCGAGCTCACCACCTACCGGCGCGAGCATGTGGGGTTTGTGTTTCAGTTCTACAACCTGATCCCCAGCCTGACGGTGCGCGAAAACGTGGCCTTGGTCACCGACATCGCGCCGCACCCGATGTCCATCGACGAGGCGATTGGCCTGGTGGGGCTGACGCCGCGCCAGCACCACTTTCCGGCGCAACTGTCGGGCGGCGAGCAGCAGCGCGTGGCGATTGCCCGCGCCATCGTCAAGCGCCCCGATGTGCTGCTGTGCGACGAGCCCACCGGCGCACTCGACTACCAGACCGGCAAGATGGTGCTGGAGGTGATCGCCCGCATCAATGCCGAGCTGGGCACCACGGCCGTGGTCATCACGCACAACGCGGCCATCGCTGCCATGGCCGACCGTGTGGTGTACCTGGTGGACGGCACCATCCAGCGCATCGAGCGCAATGCGCACCGGCTCTCGCCTTCGGAGCTGTCATGGTGAGTGAGAAAACACACCCACGCTCGCCCGCTGCGCGGGGTCCGCTGCCCCCCAAGGGCGCCGCTTTTTGCCTTGGGGCGGCCCGGCGGCAATAAATATGAAAGCCCTCGACCGCAAACTGCTGCGCGACCTGCGCCGCATGTGGAGCCAGGCGCTCACCATCGCGCTGGTGGTGGCCAGCGGCCTGGGCGGGTTCATCACCACCTTGTCGGCGGTGGAATCGCTGGCGCTGGCGCGCGACCAGTTTTATGCCCAGGGGCACTTTGCCGATGCGTTTGCCGCTGTCAAGCGTGCGCCGCTGGCACTGGCCGAGGTGTTGCGCGGCGTGCCCGGCGTGGCCGATGTGCAGGTGACGGTGGAGCAGGTGGTGCGCGTGGAGATCCCCGGCCTGGTCGATCCCATCATTGGCCAGCTCATTGGCGTGGACCTGCGCCAGCTGCCGCGCATGAACCAGGTCACGGTGCGCAGCGGCCGGGCGCTGGCCCCGCCCGGCGCGGGGCAGGGCCGCAGCGACAGCGCCATCGATGCGCTGGTGTCCGAAGGCTTTGCCCGCGTGCGCGGGCTGCACCCGGGCGACGAGCTGATTGCGCTGGTCAACGGCAAGCGCCGCACCCTGCGCATCGTGGGCACGGCGCTGTCGCCCGAATACATCTTTGCGGGCCTGGCGGGCATGCCCGACCTGCGCGGCTTTGGCGTGTTCTGGGTGGACCGCGAGGCACTGGCCGCGGCCTACGACATGCAGGGCGCATTCAACCGCGTGGCCGTCAAGCTGGCGCCGCAGGCGTCAGAGCCCGCCGTGCTTGATGGCCTGTCGCGCCTGCTGGCGCCCTACGGCGGGCGCGACGCCCGCGGCCGCGAGGACCAGTCTTCGCACGCCATGCTCGACAACGAGATCAAGGAGCAGCGCGTGATGGGCACCTTGCTGCCCGCCATCTTTCTGGCCGTGGCGGCCTTTTTGCTGCATGTGGTGCTCTCGCGCCTGGTGGCCACGCAGCGCGAGCAAATTGCCGCACTCAAGGCGCTGGGCTATGCCAATGCGGCCATTGCCGGGCATTACCTCAAGCTGGTGGCCGTGATCGTGGTGGTGGGGCTGGCACTGGGCGTGGCGCTGGGCAACTGGCTGGGCACCATGCTGACCGGGTTGTACGCCGAGTTCTTCTTTTTTCCGGTGTTCGAGCACCGCATCGCGCCCTGGCTGATTCTGGTGGGCGCGGGGGTCACCGGCACCACAGCCCTGCTGGGCACGCTCAGCGCCATCGGAGCCACCGTGCGCCTGGCCCCGGCCGAGGCCATGCGCCCGCCTGCCCCGGGCCAGTATCGGCGCACCGTGCTGGAGCGCCTGGGCGTGCGCCGCATACCGGCCGGGCTGCGCATGATCCTGCGCAACATGGAACGCAAGCCCCTGCGCACCACGCTCACCATCGGCGGCACGGCGGCGGCGGTGGCCATCGTGGTCATGGGCAACTTCTTTCGCGATGCCATCGACCATATCGTGGACACCACTTTTCACCTGGCGATGCGCAGTGATGTGAACGTGTGGATGACCGAACCGGTGGATGCCCTGGCCCGCCTGCAGCTGGCGCGCTTGCCCGGAGTGACAAGCGTGGAGCCCACGCGCAGCGTGGCGGTGCGCATGGGCTATGGCCACCGCAGCGAGCGGGTGGGGCTGCAAGGCGTGGCACCGGGTGCGCAGCTCTTGCGCGTGATCGACGTGGATGGGCGGCAAAGCCCCGTGCCCGATGCCGGCCTGCTGCTCACCGACCGCCTGGCTGACAAGCTCGGGGTGCGCGTGGGCGACATGGTGCGCGTGGAGGTGCTGGAGGGCCGCCAGCGCACGCTGCAGGTGCCGGTGCAGGCCACCGTGCGCGAGATGATGGGCCTGAACGCCTATGTGCAGCGCGATGTGCTCAACCGCTGGCTGCAAGAGGGCGATGTGGCCTCGCAGTTTGACGTGGCGCTGGAGCCGGGCTCGGAGGCGCGCTTTCTGGAGGCCACCAAGGCGCTGCCGGTGGTGGCGGGCACCTTCAGCAAGGCCACGCTGCTGCGCAACATGCAGGATGTGAGCGCGCGCAATGTGCGCATCATGAGCACCATCCTCACGCTGTTTGCGGCCGTGATTGCGGTGGGAGTGGTTTACAACAACGCCCGCATTGCGCTGGCCGAGCGCACCTGGGAGCTGGCCAGCCTGCGCGTGCTGGGATTTACGCGGGGCGAAGTGTCGGCGCTGCTGCTGGGCGAACTGGCGATTGGCATCGCGCTGGCGCTGCCGCTCGGTATGGCCATGGGCCTGGGGCTGGTGCACCTGCTGGTGGAACTGCTCAAGAACGACCAGTTTCTGTTTCCGGTGGTCATCAGTGCGCGCACCTATGCCTGGGCGGGCCTGTGCGTGGTGGCAGCCGGCCTGGCCAGCGCGCTGGTGGTGCGCCGGCAAATCGACCGGCTGGACATGGTGGGTGCGCTCAAGACGCGCGAATAGGCTGCGGCCAACAAGGCAAACAATGCAAGCAACAGGGACATGGCAATGCAAAAAAAAACGTTGATGCTGGGTGTGGGTGCGCTGGTGGTGCTGGGCGCACTGCTGGCGTGGGCATTTGCACCCCGTCCGCTGCAGGTGGAGGCCACCGCCGTGGTGCAGGGCCGCTTTGAGGCCGGCATCGACGAAGATGCAAAAACCCGCCTGCGTGACCGCTTCAGCATCTCGGCCCCTTTGGCCGGGCGGTTGGCGCGCATTGCGCTGCGTGAGGGCGATGCGGTGCAGGCGGGCGACGTGGTGGCGCGCATCACCCCCGCCATGCCAGCATTGCTGGACGAGCGCAGCCTGCGCGAACAGCAGGCACGCGTCACCGCCGCCCAGGCCAATGTGCAGCGCGCTGCCGTGCGCATCGAACGCAGCCGGGTGGCGCAGGCGCAGGCCCGCAACGACCTGCGGCGCAGCGAACAGCTGGCGCAGCAGGGCTTTGTGGCCCCCACGCGGCTCGACACCGATCGCCTGGCGCTGCAGGCAGCCGAAAAAGACACCGACGCCGCAGTGCAGGACCAGCAGGTGGCCCGCGCCGATTTGGCCCAGGCCCGCGCGGCGCTGGATGTGGTGCAGCGCCCTGGCAGCGCGCCGTCGGGCAAGGCCTTTGAGGTGCTGGCCCCCGTGGCCGGCCGCGTGCTGCGGGTGGCCCAGGCCAGCGAGGGCGTGGTGGCGCTGGGCACCGTGCTGGTCGAGGTGGGCGACACCGCCCAGCTCGAAGTGGTGGCGCCGCTGCTGTCCACCGATGCGCTGCAGGTGCGCCCCGGCAGCCCCGTGCGCATCGAGCGCTGGGGTGGCCCGGGCGTGTTGCAGGGGCGCGTGCGCAGCGTGGAGCCGGCGGCGTTCACCAAGGTGTCGGCGCTGGGCGTGGAAGAGCAGCGGGTCAACGTGCTGATTGACCTGACCAGCCCGCCAGCGCAATGGGCCGCGCTGGGCGACGGCTACCGCGTGGTGGCGCGCGTGCTCACCCGCGAGGCGCCGGACGTCACCCTGGTGCCCGTGAGCGCGCTGTTTCCGCTGCCCGCCAGCGATACCGCCGCATCGGCCCCGATGGGGGATGCCGCCACGCCGCGCATGGCGGTGTTTGTGGTCGATGGCGGCCGGGCGCGGCGCACGCCCGTGGTGCTGGAGGCGCGCGGCAGCACCCACGCCTGGGTGAAAGAGGGGCTGCAAGCGGGCGCGCAAGTCGTTGTGTACCCGCCGCCCGCGCTGAATGATGGTGCGCGTGTCCAGTTGCGCACCCCCTGACGGAGTGTTGGCCCATGGTCTCTGAATCTTTGGTTGAAGCCTATGCCGCCGCCGAGCAGCGTCTGCGCCAATTGCAGTGCAGTCCCGCAGCCTTTGACCATCCTGCTGGCGCTGTCGAGTGGATCGAAACCCATATCTCCTGGCTGGTGCTGGCGGGTGACTTTGTCTACAAGTTCAAGAAGCCGCTGAAGCTGGATTTTCTGGACTTCAGCACCCCCGCGCTGCGGCGCGGCGCCTGCGAGGAAGAGCTGCGCATCAACCGCCGCACCGCACCGGCCCTGTATCTGGGGCTGGTGGCGTTGACCGGTACGGCACACAGCCTGCAGCTGCAGCCTGCCGAAGCGGCCCCGGCCGACGCGGAACCGGCCGTGCGCATGCGCCGCTTTGCGCAGGAGGCGCTGCTGAGCCACCTGCTGGAGCAGCAGCGCCTGTTGCCCAGCCACATCGACGCCCTGGCGCAGCAGGTCGCGCAGTTTCATGCCAGTGCGGCGGTGGCCACGCCGCAACAGGGCTGGGGCACGGCCCAGGCGGCCGTGGCGCCGGTGCAGGATTGCCTGGCGGCGCTGCAGCCGCTGGTGGCGCAGGCCGTGCCAGACATGGGCCCCGCGCTGCGGCAGCTGGCGCAGTGGTGTGCCAGCCAAGGCACCGCGCTGGCGCCGGTGTTCCTGCAGCGCCTGCAGTCCGGGCGGGTGCGCGAATGCCACGGCGACTTGCACCTGGCCAACCTGGTGCTGATCGACGGGCAGCCGCAGCTGTTCGATGCGATCGAGTTCAACCCCGCACTGCGCTGGATCGACTGCGTGGCCGACATTGCCTTTTTGGCCATGGACCTGGAAGCGCGCGGCCGCACCGACCTGGCCTGGCGTTTTCTGAACGCCTGGCTGGAGCACACGGGCGACTACGCCGGTCTGCAGGTGCTGCAGTACTACCGCGTGTACCGGGCCCTGGTGCGCGCCCGTGTGGCGGGCCTGCGGCTGGCGCAGGTGGAGGGTGAGGTTGGGGGCAACAAGCGCGCGGCCAGCCTGCGGGAAGTGCTGCGCTATCTGGCGCTGGCGCTGCGCTTCACAGAGCCCCGCACGGTCGAACTGTGGCTGGCGCACGGATTCTCCGGTGCGGGCAAGAGCACGCAGTCGCAGGCGCTGATTGCCGAGCGCGGCGTGGTGCGCGTGCGCGCCGATGTGGAGCGCAAGCGGCTGTTCGGCCTGGCGCCGCAGGCGTCCAGCGCGGCCGTGCCGGGTGGCATCTACACGGCCGAGGCCTCAGAGCGCACCCACGAAGCCCTGGCGCAGGCGGCCCGCTGGGCGCTGGGTGCGGGCCACACTGTGCTGGTGGATGCCACGTTCCTGAACCCCGCCATGCGCCAGCGCTTCATGGCACTGGCGACGCAAGCGCAGGTGCCGTGCCGCATTTTGTCGTTCGAGGCGCCTTTGGCGGTGCTGCGCGAGCGGGTGCGCAGCCGCCAGCTGGCGGGGGGCGATGCGTCAGAGGCCTCGGTGCAGGTGCTGGAATCGCAATGGGCGGCGGCCCAGCCGCTCTCGCCCGCCGAAGAGGCGCTGACGGTGCATGTGGACACCACCCGGCCGGTGGACTGGAGTGCGCTTTTGCCGCCAGGCGATGGCGGGGCACCGGCTACATCGCCAGTTGCCCCGGCATGAAATACAGCAGCACGCTGGTCATGACCAGATAGCGAAAGAACTTGCCCACCGCCATGTAGGCCAGGCAAGGCCAGAACGGCAGCTTGAGCCAGCCCGCCACGGCGCACAGCGGGTCGCCCACCACGGGCAGCCAGCTCAGCAAACAGGTCTTGGCCCCCCATTTGCGCAGCCAGACGCGCGCGCGGCGCTCGGTGCGGCTGAGCTCGCGCGCCGGTTTGGCATTGGCGCTGGTGGGGTGGTTCAAACGGCGGTGGCGCTGTGCCGCATCCCAGGCGCGGTGCGCCCCAAGGCCCATCCACCAGCTCACCCCGCCGCCCAGGGTGTTGCCCAGCGTGGCAACGCCAATGGCGGGCCAGAACAGGTCGGGGTTGAGCTTGATCAGGCCAAACACCGCAGCCTCGGAGCCCACAGGCAACAGCGTTGCCGAGACAAACGACACGATGAAGACCGTGCCCAGGCCGAATTGCGGCAAGGCGAGCCATTCCAGCAGCTGGTGCATCCAGATTTCCATAGGCATCAAGTGTAGGGTGGCAGCCGCGCGGGCGGCGGGCCCTGAGGAACCAGTCCTACAAGGCACTGCGCCGTTTGGCCACGGCACCGATGCGCCAGGGTTTGTATCTTCAGGTCAGTCCAACCCTTGGCAGATATCGGAAGGCTGCAATGCACAACTCTTCACGGTCCCCGTCTTTTCCTTACCTTGCGCATTGGCTCTCGGTGGTCTCCGGCATCTGCCTGGCGGCATGTGTGCAAAGCCCCCAGGCTGCTGTGTCCGCCAACGCGATGCCCCCCGTGGCGATGGTTTGGGACACAGGAACAGGTAGCTGCGTGGTTGGCGAGCGGCTTCGCACCGCGGTGGCCAGCGTGCGCACCGTGCTGCGGGCGCAAGGGCTGGCGTTGAAGACATCTTGCCAGGCCGGCCAGGGTGCACTGGGGGTCCGGGTGGATGTGGTGGATGGCCTGCTCGCCAGCGCCGTGGTGCGTGGCCCGCTTGCGGAGGGCGAGCCCGTGGACATGGGCACCCCTGCGGGGGTGATCGGCGCGAAGGCCGGAAACGACAGCGAGGATGTTTCGCCCGATGTGCAGCACAACCGCCAGTGGTTGCGAGCGCTGATGGCGCGCCACCAGTTCGACAACCTGCCGAACGCCTGGTGGCATTTTGCGCACCAGGCTGCGACGCAACCGGCTGTGGCCGAAGTGGAGCTGGCGGAGCGTTGAGCCCGTTGCCCTGAAGCGGCGCAATGGGGACGGCGACCAAGGGGCCGGTCGTCGCATTTTTTGCAGAGTTTTGACGCGGCGGCGCATTTCGGTTGCTGAAATTTTGAGCAGGTACAATCCTGCCTCCTTTTTCAGCAATCGCTGCTGCCCTCCATCACGCCCCCTCCCATGCAGATCGGCCACATCCCTTTGGCGAATCGCTTGTTCGTCGCCCCCATGGCGGGCGTCACGGACCGGCCGTTTCGTCAGCTGTGCAAGGCGCTGGGCGCAGGCTATGCGGTGAGCGAGATGGTCACCTCGCGCAAGGACCTGTGGAACAGCCTCAAGACCTCGCGCCGGGCCAACCACGAGGGGGAGCCGGGGCCCATCGCCGTGCAGATTGCCGGCACCGAAGCGCAAATGATGGCCGAGGCCGCTGTCTTCAACATCGACCGTGGCGCGCAGATCATCGACATCAACATGGGCTGCCCGGCCAAGAAGGTGTGCAACAAGTGGGCGGGCTCGGCGCTGATGCAGGACGAGGCGCTGGCCGTGGAAATAGCCGCTGCCGTGGTCGAGGCCTGCGCACCGCGCAACGTGCCCGTCACGCTGAAGATGCGCACTGGCTGGTGCCAGCAGCACAAGAACGCCGTTTCGCTGGCGCGCCAGTTCGAGGCCGTGGGCATCCAGATGCTCACGGTGCACGGCCGCACGCGTGAGCAGGGGTACAAGGGCCAGGCCGAATACGACACCATTGCCGCCGTCAAAGCCGCAGTGCGCGTGCCTGTGGTGGCCAATGGCGACATCACATCGCCCGAGAAGGCGCGCCAGGTGCTGGCCGCCACCGGGGCCGATGCCATCATGGTCGGCCGTGCCGCCCAGGGCCGGCCCTGGATCTTTCGCGAGATCGGCCATTTTCTGACCACGGGCGAGCACCTGGCGCCGCCGTTGGTGGCCGAGCTGCGGCGCCTGCTGCTCGATCACCTGCACGACCACTACAGCCTGTACGGCGAAGGCACCGGTGTGCGCAGCGCGCGCAAGCACATTGCCTGGTACCTGCGGGCCTTGCCGGGGGGCGAGGCCTTGCGGCAACACATCAATACGATAGAAGACTGCACCACGCAGTGGCAGGCCGTGGCCGACTATCTGGATGCCCTCGGGCAACAGATGGACCGGCTGCCCGCCACCGCCGACGCGGATGCGGAACCAGAAGAACAAGAGGGAATGGCAGCATGAGCAAGAAGAGCATCGAAGAATCCGTGCGCGAGAGCCTGCACAGCTACTTTCGCGACCTGGGCGGCGAAACGCCCGATGGCATGTATGACATGGTGGTGCGCCTGGTTGAAAGGCCACTGCTGGAAGTGGTGATGCAGCAGGCCGAAAACAACCAGTCACGTGCCGCCGAATGGCTGGGCCTGAACCGCAACACGCTGCGCAAAAAGCTGGTCGAGCACAAGC
The DNA here is from genome assembly GCF_000526295.1 of Acidovorax sp. JHL-3. NCBI lineage: Bacteria > Pseudomonadati > Pseudomonadota > Betaproteobacteria > Burkholderiales > Comamonadaceae > Acidovorax > Acidovorax sp. JHL-3. The sequence goes on along the minus strand of NZ_JAFU01000004.1, from coordinate 672,945 downwards.
TGCTGTGAGCTTTTTGCTATATAAATAATAGCTATTAGCGCTTGATGGACGGGCGCTATAGCACGATTTCATTCAAACTACGACCACCACCATGAACGCACTCCTCTCCGTCTCCGACAAGACCGGCATCGTCGAATTTGCGCAAGCCCTGCACGCGCTGGGCATCAAGCTCTTGTCCACCGGCGGCACCGCCAAGCTGCTCGCCGACAAGGGCCTGCCCGTCACCGAGGTGGCCGAGGTCACGCAGTTCCCCGAGATGCTGGACGGCCGCGTCAAGACGCTGCACCCCAAGGTGCACGGCGGCCTGCTGGCGCGCCGCGAGCTGCCTGAGCACATGGCGGCTTTGAAGGAACACGGCATCGACACCATCGACCTGCTGGTGGTCAACCTCTATCCGTTTGAAGCCACCGTGGCCAAGGCCGGTTGCACGCTGGCCGATGCCATCGAGAACATCGACATCGGCGGCCCCGCCATGGTGCGCAGCGCCGCCAAGAACTGGAAGGACGTGGGCGTGATCACCTCGGCCGACCAGTACGAGGCTGTGCTGGCCGAGCTGAAGGCGGGCGGCAAGCTGTCCGACAAGCTGCGCTTCGCGCTGTCGGTGGCCGCGTTCAACCGCATCGCGCAGTACGACGGTGCGATCAGCGACTACCTCTCGTCCGTCACCTTCGACGCCGAGAAGCTCTCCGAGGCCTACGTGCCCCAGCGCGCGCTGTTCCCCGGCCAGAGCAACGGCATCTTTACCAAGGTGCAGGACCTGCGTTACGGCGAAAACAGCCACCAGCAGGCCGCGCTGTACCGCGACCTGCATCCCGCGCCCGGCTCGCTGGTCACCGGCGTACAGCTGCAGGGCAAGGAGCTCTCGTACAACAACATTGCCGACGCCGACGCTGCCTGGGAGTGCGTCAAGAGCTTCGAGGCCGCTGCCTGTGTGATCGTCAAGCACGCCAATCCCTGCGGCGTCGCCGTGGGCCTGGATGCACTCAGCTCCTACAGCAAGGCTTTCCAGACCGACCCGACCAGCGCCTTTGGCGGCATCATCGCGTTCAACCGCGTGGTCGACGGCGCGGCCGCTGCGCAGATCAGCAAGCAGTTCGTCGAGGTGCTGATGGCGCCCGACTTCACGCCCGAAGCGCTGGAAGTGTTCAAGGCGAAGGCCAATGTGCGCCTGCTCAAGATCGCGCTGCCCACACGCGGCGGCCAGACCGACTGGGAGCGCGGCCGCAATGCGATGGACGCCAAGCGCATCGGCTCGGGCCTGCTGCTGCAGACGGCCGACAACCATGAGCTGGCGCTCACCGAGCTGAAGGTGGTGACCAAGAAGCAGCCCACTCTGGAAGAAATGGAAGACCTGCTGTTTGCCTGGAAGGTGGCCAAGTACGTCAAGAGCAACGCCATCGTGTTCTGCAAGGGCGGCATGACCATGGGCGTGGGTGCAGGCCAGATGAGCCGCCTCGATTCGGCCCGCATCGCCAGCATCAAGGCGCAGCACGCGGGCCTGACCCTCCACGGCACGGCGGTGGCGAGCGACGCCTTTTTCCCCTTCCGCGACGGCCTCGACGTGGTGGTGGACGCGGGCGCGACCTGCGTGATCCAACCCGGCGGCTCTATGCGCGACCAGGAAGTGATCGACGCAGCCGACGAGCGCGGCGTGGCCATGGTGTTCAGCGGCGTGCGCCACTTCAGGCACTAAGTAGCCCCCCTTAGGCGCTTCGCGCCTTCCCCCTGAGGGGGACGCACCCAGCGCGGCGGGGCGGCCCTTGCGCGGGTGCGCTGGCATGAGCCTCGCCTGTGCCAACGGCTTGGGCGGTTCTACCAGTCATTGATAAGAAAAAGGCGGCTCGGGCCGCCTTTTTCTTTGCGTGCTGCCGATCAGGCCGCCACAATGCGCCCGCGCCCGCTGACACCTGCCAGCACCTTAAGCGATTTGTCGGTGCTGGCCGTGTAGGTGCGGCTGGTGATGGTGCTGACATACACCCAGTCGGCGCGGCATTCGGTGGCCGTGGCGGTCACCAGCATGTAACCCCGGCGCGAGGTGTCGCAGTATTTGAGCGGGGCAATGAGTTGCTGGAGCGCGCCCGCCAGCATGGCCGGGTTCTCTTTGGGCAGGTATTCCTCAAAACCGGGCGACGACACCGACGAGGTGGCGAACTCCACGCCCACCGCATTGCCGCCCATGTCTGCCAGCTCGTTGGCCCAGGCGTTGTGGGTGTCGCCCGACAGCACCACCAGGTTCTTGCCCAGGCTGCGGGCCGTGCCCAGCACGGTTTCGCGCGCGGCCTGGTAGCCGTCCCAGGCGTCGAGGTTGTAGGGAATGGAGGGCTGGGCGAGGATGGCTTTTTCGGCAGCGGTCAGTGTGGCTGGGGCCGTCTGTGCCTTGGCCACGATGGCGGCGTATTGCGATACCGTGACGCCAGCGCCCGGCTGGATGGTCTCGACCAGGATGGGGGCTGGAATGTTCATGCGCCCCATCAGCACCTGCTGGCCCAGCACCTGCCAGGTGGCGGTGGATGCGGCCATCTGCTGCTGCAGCCACTGGGTCTGTGTGCTGCCCATGAGCTGGCGGGTGGGGGCGCCCACGGCGGCGGTGAAACCGGCAGCGTCAAAACCGCTGTCGGTAAAGAAGCGGGTGTAGTCGGCAGGCTCGTCGCGCCCGACGACGCGGGTGTCGAGCATGTGCAGCGCCAGCAGGTTGCCAAAGTTGAAGCTGCGGTAGATCAGGTCGGGCTGGGCGTTGCGTGTGGGCATCCACTCGTGGTAGGCCTGAAGGGCTGCCGCCTTGCGCGCCGCAAAGCTGCCTTCAGTGGCGCTTTGGTGGTTTTCGGCACCGGTGGCCCAGGTGTCGTTGGCGATTTCATGGTCGTCCCACACGGCAATCATGGGTGCGGCGGCATGCAGCGCCTGCAGATCGGGATCGGTCTTGTACTGCGCGTGGCGCATGCGGTAGTCGGCCAGTGTGAGGATCTCGGTGGCGGGCAGCGACAGGCGGCCCAGTTGCTCGGCGTTGGCCGAGGCATAACCACCGCGCGGGTACTCATACAAGTAGTCGCCCAAGTGCACGGTGGCATCGAGATCATTGCGGCGCGCGGCTTCGGCATACACGTTGAAGTAACCCGCAGGGTAATTGGCGCACGAGAACACGGCCAGCTTGACCTGTGCCACGCTGCCCGTGGGCAGCGTGCGGGTGCGTGCTGCGGCCGACTGCGCTGCGTAGGCCTTGAAGCGGTAGTGGTAGGCCGTGGCGGGCTTGAGGCCAGTGGCATCGACCTTGACGGTGAAGTCCTTGGCGGCCGTGGCGGTGGCCTGGCCTTTGGCCACCACGGTGGTGAATGCCGCGTCGCTGGCCAGCTCCCACTGCACAGGAATGTCGGCGGTGTGGCCTGCAGGCGGCGTGACGCGGGTCCACAGCATGACGCGGTCGGCGAGCGGGTCGCCACTGGCCACGCCGTGGGCAAACCGCACCTCCGGGTCGTTGTCGCTGCCACCGCAGGCGGCCAGCGGCAAGGTGCCGAGCGCAGTGGCGCCCAGGGCCAGCTGGCGCACGAAGACGCGGCGGCTTTCATCGGCGGGAGCGGCGTCGCGGATGGGGTGGGGCGTGGGACGAACGGGAGTTTTCATGGTTGTGGCGTTCCGTACAAAACCGCCAAGGCTGACAGGCGGATGTGACGGCCTCATGAACGCAGCCCCATGCAAAAAACCCGTGGCAACGTTGTGCGTTGCCACGGGTTCTAAAGAAATGAAATCTGATTGTTTTTAGCCTGTAGCGCTTATCCAACAAGCGCTAGTAGCTATTATTTTGTGAGCGACTTGAACACGTCGCGTGCAATGGCGACGGTGTCGGCAATGTCCTGCTCTGTGTGTGCGGCGCTCACAAACCCTGCTTCGTAGAGTGCGGGCGCGATGTACACGCCCCGGTCCAGCAGCCCATGAAAGAGTTGGTTGAAGCGCACGCCATCCGTCTTCAGAACCTGTGCGTAATTTTGTGGCAGCTCGGGCAGCAGGAAAAAGCCGAACATGCCGCCTTCGCAGTCGGCGCTGAAAGGCACGCCCTCGGCGGCTGCGGCAGCTGCCAAGCCATCCACCAGCGAGCGGGTGCGGGCGGAGAGCGCGTCAAAGAAGCCGGGCTTCTTGATTTCGCGCAGCGTGGCCAGGCCGCAGGCTGTGGCCACAGGGTTGCCCGACAGCGTGCCAGCCTGGTACACCGCGCCCAGCGGAGCGAGGTTTTCCATGATCGCGCGCGAAGCGCCAAAAGCCGCCAGCGGCATGCCGCCGCCAATCACCTTGCCCAGCACGGTGATGTCGGGCTTGAAGCCCGGGATGCTTTTTGCATAGACGCTTTGTGCGCTGCCCAGGGCCACGCGAAAACCGGTCATCACTTCGTCCAGAACGAGCAGCGCACCATATTCGGTGCACAGCTCGCGGCAGCGGCGCATGAACGGCACGCTGGCGCGCACCAGGTTCATGTTGCCGGCGATGGGCTCGATCATCAGGCAGGCGAGTTCCTTGCCATGCAGCACGAAGGCTTCTTCGAGTTGGGGGATGTTGTTGTATTCAAGAACAATGGTGTGTTGCACCACCTCGGGCGGCACGCCCGCACTCGTGGCGTTGCCAAAGGTGGCCAGGCCCGAGCCGGCCTTGACCAGCAGCGCATCGGCGTGGCCGTGGTAGCAGCCCTCGAACTTGATGAGCTTGCTGCGTCCCGTGGCACCGCGCGCCAGGCGGATGGCGCTCATGCCCGCTTCGGTGCCCGAGCTGACCAGCCGGATCATCTCCATGGACGGCACCAGGCCCAGGATTTCTTCGGCCAGCTCGATCTCGCGCTCGGTGGGGGCGCCAAAGCTGAAGCCTTCCAGTGCAGCCTTTTGCACGGCTTCGAGCACGGCCGGGTGACCGTGGCCCAGGATCATCGGGCCCCAGGAGCCGATATAGTCAATGAAGCGCTGGTCGTTGGCGTCCCAGAAGTAAGCTCCTTGCGCACGCTTCACAAAGCGCGGCGTGCCGCCCACGGCCTTGAAGGCCCGCACAGGCGAGTTCACGCCACCGGGGATGAGCGCCTTGGCGCGTTCGAACAGAGGGATGTTGAGGTCAGTGTTTGGTGTCATGAGGGGGCATCACAAAGCCTTCGATGGCCAGTGTTTCGTCAAGGGGTTCGTCTTCATCGTCATCTTCATCATCGGGCTGGGCCCAGAACATGCGATCGGGAATGATGTGGCCCATTCCTGGGCGGAATCCGGCATCCAGGCAGCGGTCCAGGTAACTGAGCGCCTCGCTCGTGGCTTCGCCGAGATCATTGCCGCTGGCCACCAGGGCCGTGAGGGCCGCCGAGAGCGTGTCGCCCGCGCCCGAAAAGGTGGCGTCAAACAGCTCGAACTTGACACTGCCCAGCACGGTCTGGGGCGACGCCAGCACGTTTTCTACAAACTGCTCGGGCAGGGGGATGCCCGTGACCAGGGTGTATGGCACACCCATCTCTGCGGCGGCGCGGGCGATGTCGCGGGCCGTAGGGCTGCGGTCGCTTTTCCAGTCGGGAAGCAGCCAGCGCCACAACGTACTGTGGTTTCCAACCAACACCGAGGTTTGCGGCAACAGCAGCTCGCGAAAAGCGTCCAGGTACTGGTCAATCAGGTCATCCTGCCACCACGAAAGATTGGGCATGTAGGCGATGACCGGCACCTCGTCGTAATCGGTAGTGATCTCTGCAATGGCGCTGATGTTCTCGGGGCTGCCCACAAATCCGACCTTGATGGCCTGCACGGGCAGGTCTTCCAGTACCGCCCGCGCCTGCTCGGTAACGGCCTCGTCGTCAAAGCCAAAGTGGGCGAATATCTCGGCTGTGTCCCGTGCGTAGGCGCCTGTAACGACGGCAATGGGGTGCCCGCCAACCGACGCGATGGTGCTGATATCGGCGGTAAGTCCGCCGGCACCGCTGGGGTCGCTGGCGTTGAAAACCAGCACGCAGGCGGGGCTGGCTTCGTCCATGGCCTCATCGGCAATGTCCGCTATATCAGAAGAAAGGGGGGTGTTTGTTGTCATGGGCCGGATTCGGCGATAAGGGTGGCACAGAAGCTGCAGCCCCGTGAGATGACTAGATACAATCGTTGCATTCTATGTGAAGGCCCATTAAGCTGTGACCGACTCGAAAACTTGGATGTGTCTGATATGCGGTTGGATATATGACGAAGCAAAAGGTTCGCCTGAGCACGGCATTGCACCCAACACCCCATGGGACCAGGTTCCCATGAATTGGACTTGCCCAGAATGCGGCGCGCGCAAAGAAGATTTTGAGCTGGTTCAGATTTGAGGCGCTTTAGCACCCTGTGCTGATGCGTCGTTTGTTTTCTCCATTGGGAGCAGTGACAATTGACTACAACAGGCGCATCTTTCAAAGTGCTCGTGGTGGATGACAGCAATACCATTCGCCGAAGCGCCGAGATTTTTCTCAAGCAGGGAGGGCACGAAGTCCTGCTGGCAGATGACGGTTTTGATGCATTGGCTAAGGTAAACGATTACCAGCCACAGCTTATTTTCTGCGACATTCTGATGCCCAAGCTTGATGGGTATCAAACCTGCGCCATCATCAAGCGCAACGCCCGTTTTGCGGATACTCCGGTTGTCATGCTGTCGTCCAAGGATGGCGTGTTTGACAAGGCGCGCGGTCGCATGGTCGGCTGCCAGGAATATCTCACCAAACCTTTCACCAAAGACCAGTTGTTGCAGGCAGTGCAGCAATTTGGCAATTCCCAACAAGGAGCCATGTAATGCCTATCCAGAAAGTGCTGGTCGTTGACGACTCGAAGACCGAGTTGATGTTTCTGACCGACTTGCTGCAGAAAAAAGGCATGCAAGTGCGTACCGCTGAAAATGCCGAAGAGGCTTTTCGTCGGCTGGCCGAAGAAAAGCCTGATTTGATATTGATGGATGTGGTGATGCCGGGGCAAAACGGATTCCAGTTGACCCGTGCGATCACGCGTGATCCCCTCTATGCCGACGTTCCCATCATCATGTGCACCAGCAAGAATCAAGAGACAGATCGTGTCTGGGGAATGCGGCAAGGCGCACGCGGCTACATTACCAAACCGGTGGATCCGGCCGAGTTGCAGGCCAAGATAGACGCGCTGAACTAAGGCGGTTGCGCGTTCATGGCTAATCGCGAAGCACTGCGAGAACTCCAGACCCGTCTTGCCAGCCGTCTTCAGGCAGCAAGGGGTGAAGGTGTGTCTGTTTCTTCCTGGCTGGCGGTCGAAGCTGCCGGGCAGTCCTATTTATTGCCGCTGGGTCAGTCGGGTGAAATTTTCCCCTGGGTCACGGTGCAGCGGGTTCCCTACACCCAAAAATGGTTTCTGGGTGTAGCCAATCTGCGCGGTGGTCTTGTCGGTGTGGTTGACTTGGCTGGATTGCTGGGATCGACGGTTCCACGCACCGAGCAAACCCTGTCTGACGCCAGCCTGCTTGCTTTCAATGCAGCGCTGGAGGTCAATGCCGCGCTTCTGGTTGACCGGCTGGCGGGTCTGCGAGGCACTGATGCCTTTGTCTCCTCGGAGCCTCCCGCCGATGATGCCCCCGCCTTTTTTGGCACCACCTATGTGGATTCGAGCGGGGCCCGCTGGCAAGAGATCAATCTCCAGATCCTGTCCCAAACCCCTGCTTTTCTGAGTATCAGTGTTTGAGTTTTTCTGTAAGGCTGCACCATGTCCGTTGTGAATCAATTTGGAAAACTGTTCAATCGCAAGCCCGAGGAATCAGACACGGGGCTGGGTGCCGACGTGATCGGCGGTGGTCAGAATGTCCTGACAACGGGATCCATCGAGGGAAATACAATGCGTGAGTCGTATCAGACAGACGCCATGAACAGTGTTCAGGGTGATCCCGATGGCGTGTCGTCCGAGTTGTCCACCACGGACGCGGACGAAGATCTTATTTCTTTGCCATTGCTGGGCAGCAACACGGCGGCTGGCCACCAGCGGAATTTGCTCGCATTGCTGGCCATTGGCGTGGTGCTGCTGGCGCTGATTGCTGGCTGGGTGCTTCGGCAGGCGGATCGTTCCGCCCAGCAGCTGGCTGCTACCGGTCAGTCGCTGATGCAGTCGCAGCGGCTTGCCAAGTCTGTCTCACAGGCGCTGGTGGGTAGCCCGCAGGCCTTTCCCGATGTGGTGGAGAGCTCAGGGGTGCTGGCCCGCAATGTGCGTGCGCTCAACAGCGGCGACAGCGAACTGGGCGTCGAGTCCCTCGGTGAGCAGTTCAAGTCCGACCTGGAGGGTACGACCCCGCTCATGGAGAGCGCGGAACGCAACGCCGGCGTGGTCATGGGCCAGCAGAAAATCCTGATGCAGGTAGGTGACGCGCTGCGCACCATCAACCGCCAGTCGTCTGATCTGCTGGAGATCGCTGAAACCGTGTCTTCGCTCAAGCTGCAGCAGAACGCGCCAGCCGCCGAAATTTCGGCTGCCGGTCAGCTGGTGATGTTGACCCAACGTATCGGTAAGTCGGCCAACGAATTCCAGACCATGGAAGGCGTGAGCCCCGAGGCCGTGTTTTTGCTGGGTAAGGACTTGAACTCGTTCAAGGAAATTGCCCAGGGCCTGCTTGATGGCAGCCCTGAGCTGCGCCTGACGGCCACCAAGGATGCGCAGACACGCGAACAGCTCGAAGCGCTGATCAAGCTCTACGAAGAGACCCGCACGCAAGCCAGCGCCATTCTGGGCAACTTGCAGGGGCTGGTTTCTGCCCGTGAAGCCCAGTCCTCGATCATTAGCGACAGCGAGCCACTGCGTCGCCAGCTGGAAGGCCTGCAGGACAAGCTTTCTTCGCAAACGGGTCTGGGCGCAGGCCAATTTGCTGCCTTGGCACTGGCTGGCCTGTTCGTTCTGCTTTGCGGTATCGGAATTTCCCGCGTGCAACTGCTGGACAGCCGGGGTCGTCAGGCAGCGGCTGAAGGGCAGCAAAAGGATGCAAAGCGCCAGGAGCAGGAAGCCAAGCGCGTCAATGACGCCAATCAGGCAGCCATTTTGCGTCTGATGAACGAATTGCAATCGGTGGCTGAAGGGGATCTGACACAGGAAGCCACTGTGACGGAAGACATCACCGGCGCCATTGCCGACTCGGTGAACTACACGGTGGAAGAATTGCGCCAGCTGGTGGGAAGCGTTCAGAACACGGCGACCCGCGTGGCGCAGACGACCGCCCAGGTGGACAGCACGTCGACGGAACTCCTTGCCGCTTCCACTGAACAGTTGCGTGAAATTCGTGAAACCGGCCGGTCCGTTCTGGACATGGCGACCCGAATCAATGAAGTGTCCACACAGGCGCAAGAGTCTGCCACGGTGGCTCGCCAATCGCTGCAGGCTGCTGACTCGGGCCTGCAGGCCGTGCAGAACGCCATCGGTGGTATGAATTCGATTCGCGACCAGATTCAGGACACATCCAAGCGGATCAAGCGCCTCGGTGAATCGTCGCAGGAGATCGGTGAAATCACCGAGCTGATTTCCGACATTACCGAACAGACGAACGTGCTGGCCCTGAATGCAGCCATTCAGGCCGCTTCTGCGGGCGATGCAGGTCGAGGTTTCTCGGTGGTGGCGGAAGAAGTGCAGCGGCTGGCTGAGCGATCTGCCGATGCCACACGGCAGATTTCGGCCCTGGTGAAAGCCATTCAGACTGACACCCAGGATGCTGTGGCCGCTATGGAGCGTTCCACGCAGGGTGTGGTTGAAGGAGCCCGACTGTCTGACAGTGCAGGTACTGCGCTGACCGAGATCGACCGCGTGTCGCGCCGCCTGGCCGAGCTGATTGAGCAGATTTCGTCTTCGACGTCCCGTGAAGCCGTTCTGGCCAACGAGGTGGCCGACAACATCCAGCACATTTTTGCGGTGACCGAGCAGACGGGTGAAGGTACACGCACGACAGCACAGCAGGTGCGTGAGCTTTCGCACATGGCTGAAGAACTGCGCCAATCGGTGGCACGTTTCAAGATCGCCTAACGCCGCCATCAAGCAGTCATCAACCAGCGGCTCATTTCAGCCTGGGACGAATTCATGTCATCTATTGATGTCAACAATGCACCGGCCACAGATGGAATCCCGGGCGATCAAGACCTGGGTCCTTTGGCGTGGGTGCTTGACGAGCTGCGCAAATCTCTCGATGGCGCAGTCAAGGCGATGCGCCGCTTTGTGCGCGACGCCGAACTGGCGCGTGAGTCGGATTTAGCGTCCCTGGATGCGGGTGCTTTGCGCATTGCGCGGCAGCAGCTGCACCAGGCGAGCGGGGCGCTTGAAATGGTGGGCATGGGTTCGCCAGCGCTGGTCCTGCGTGCCATGGAATCGGCTGTTCAAAAATTTGTGCAACGTCCTGAGCAATGCACGGATGATGCGGCGGCAGTCATCGAGCGTGCCAGTTTCGCGCTCATTGAATACCTTGAAAACGTACTGGGTGGCAAATCCGCGTCTGCAGTAGCCCTGTTCCCTCAGTACCGGGATGCCCAGGCACTGGCGGGTGGCGAGCGTGCTCACCCCGCAGACCTGTGGCCTGCTGAGCGTCGCTTTCGTGAGCCGGAAGACTCTGTAGCCGTTGCTCCGCTGCCCTATGGCCCCGAAGCCCGGGCGCGCCTTGATTCCGCTGTTCTAAAAATCGTCAAATCGGGCGATCTGAGCGCTGCGACCAGCATGCGTGAAACCTGTCTGGGCTTTGTTGCGGCCCAGTCAGACCGACATGCGCGTGCCTTCTGGAAGATTTGTGCCGGCTTTTTCGAAGCCCTTGGCAAGGGCATGCTGGCCCCTGATGTCTATGTGAAGCGGGTAGCGTCCCGCGTGCTGATGCAATACGCCACGCTGGCCAAAGGCGACACCGCGATTGCGGATCGCCTGGTTCAGGATCTGCTTTTCTTCTGTTCACAGGCTAGGCCAGCGGACGGTGAAGAGGACAAGGCTCCGGCGCTGCAAGCAGTGCGAAAGTCGTTTGGCCTGGAGCGGTTCAAACCGGTCGACTATGAAACCGCGCGTTTCGGACGGTTTGATCCTGCCTTGCTGGCGCAGGCCCGCAAGCGCATTGCGTCCGCCACGGAAACCTGGTCGGCGCTCGCCGGTGGTGATCGCAACAAGCTTAAGCCTGCGGCTGATCAGTTCAGCCTGGTTTGCGACTCATTGCGCAAACTGCATCCGGGAAGCGAGAGTCTCGCTGCGGGCCTGACCCGTGCTGTTGAGGCAACGACGCGATCAGGAGAGCCTCCGTCCGCAGCGCTGGCGATGGAGGTGGCGACCTCGGTGCTTTACCTTCAGGCGGCTTTTGAGGAACTGGATGCTGCCGACGACCAGATGGAGGTGCGTGCAGAACGTCTCGCGGAGCGACTGGATGCCGTGGGGGCAGGCGCAGAGCCAGAACCCCTTGAGCTGTGGATGGAAGAGCTGTACCGGCGTGTCAGCGACAACCAGACCATAGGCAGTGTGGTGGACGAGTTGCGCTCCACCCTGGGCGAGGCAGAGAAATCACTAGACCAGTTTTTCCGCAATCCGCAAGACACGGCGGTGCTCGCGGCAGTGCCGGGCCACTTGGCACAGATGCGTGGCGTGCTGTCCGTACTGGGCCTGGATCAGGCGTCGCTGGCGGTGGTGCGCATGCGCGACACCGTCGAGCGGCTGCTCATCAATGAAATTCCAGAAGAAGAGCGCCAGCCCTCATTCGAGAAACTGGGTAACAGTCTGGGTGCGCTCGGGTTCCTGATCGACATGTTGAGCTACCAGCGCACGATGGCGCGCAAGCTCTTTGTCTACGATGAAGAACTGGGTGAGCTGCGCATTCTGGTGGGCAAAGCCCGCGCGCGTGCCACAGATGATGTGGCAGAAGCACCGGAGAAATTGGAGGAGCGCGTCGCTCCGCCGCTGCCCGGTGTTGTGCCGCGCTTCCCTGCGCAGGAGGTGCCCGCGTCGGCACCGGCCGTTACGGCAACGCCGGCGGACGCCAGCCCTGCTGCTGCATCGGACGAGTTGGCATCCGATATTTTCTTTGACCTGCAAACACCGCAGGAGCCGTTGCCGGTAGCGTCTGACCTGCCACCTGTCGTGGTGCCCTCTGCCGTTCCCGCTTCGCAGCCGGAGGTGGACGATGAGTTGCTGGATGTGTTTCTGGAAGAAGCCCGCGAAGTCGTGGCCACTGGTCTGGCTGCCATCAACGTGCTGGTTGAAGAGCCCGCCAATCTGAGCGAGCAAACCACTTTGCGTCGTGCGTTCCATACGCTCAAGGGCAGCTCACGCATGGTGGGGCTCAATGATTTTGGTGAGGCAGCCTGGTCGATGGAGCAGGTGCTGAACGCTTGGCTGGCTGAGCAAAAACCCATGCAGCCCACTTTGCTGCAGTTGTCTTCCGATTGTTTGCAGGCATTTGACCGTTGGGCTGATGACATTGCTGCAGGGGCTGCATCGGCCTGGTCGCCGGAGGCATTCTGCAAATCTGCTGATGCTATGCGCCTTGACGGCAGCTTGCTGCCGCTCGTGGTGCCTGGGGCTGCAGTGGCATCCGTTGCACCCGATGTGGTGGAGCCGGAGATGCCGCTGGAGGCCGCGCCACGCGCAGCAGATGCGCCCGACACTGGCTTGCAGGCCGTCGAGCCATCGCTGGATGCGTTGTCTTCTGAAAAAGCCGGGGATGCGGGCGCAGTCGATGAGTTTGCGGCATTGATGGCGGATTTTGCTGAAACCGAGATGACGCCGGAATTCGCCGCGGTAGCGCCAGACGCGGTCGCGTCGGCAGCGACGGTGACCGAGGATATCGATTTCTCCGTGTTCTCCGAGGCTCTGAACGAGGCGCAAGCAACACCGGCAACGGTAAGCCAGTTGTTGCCTCTGGACCTGGAGTTGCCAGATCTGGAGCCTGCGTCTTCCGTTGCCATGGATGTCGACCGCACCGAAGCAGCGGCGATTGGTGCAATGCAGGATCAACCGGATGATCTTCCATTGATGGCGGCTGGTGAGCCTGAATTTTTGCCTGAGATTGCCCAGGCACCAGACTTCTCCGATGTGGCGGCGGCAAATTCGCCAGAGATCCTGGAACCGGTCGCGGCTGAAGCTTTTGTGCCCGAAGAAGAAGCTCCGTCTGATGAAGCGGTCAAGGTCATTGAAAGCTTGCGGATCGGTATTCCACTCTACAACGTGTACCTCAACGAGGCCGACGAATGGTCGCGGCGCTTGGTGACGTGTTTGCAGGAGTGGGCGCTGGAATTGCACGAGCCTTTGCCGGACATCGCTGTTGCCCTGGCGCATTCGCTGGCAGGCAGTTCGGCCACCGTGGGATTCACCGCACTGTCAGAGCTGGCGCGGGTGCTTGAGCATGCTCTGCAGCATGTTCAACTGCAGTCGGGCGGCACGGCAGAGCAGGCCGAAGTATTCATGGCGTCGGCAGATGACATTCGTCGTCTCTTGCACCAGTTTGCTGCCGGGTTCCTGAAGGAGCCGAGCGCGGAAGTGCTGCAGCAACTGCGTGAAATCCTGGAGACCGAGGTGGTCAACACCCTGTCGCCTCCTGAGGACGACTTCGATGAGTTCGGCGATTTCGCCGGGACCCCTGAAGCTGATCAGACCGCTGAAATTGAGCCTGAGCCCGTACCAGCCGAGGCACCCACAGTGCAAGCGGCCGAAGTGGTGGCTGCAGGCTATGTCGCGCCGGCCCTGTCGATTGTTGGGAGTGACCGTGACCAGAACATCGACGATGCGATAGCACACGCAGTATCCGCAGGTTCAGATGTCGATGATGACATTGACGCCATCGATGTCATCGACCCTGATCTGTTCCCCATCTTTGAAGAAGAAGCCGCTGAGTTGCTGCCCCAGCTGGGCGGTGCGTTGCGGCAATGGGCATCCCGCCCGGACAACCTCGGTGCACGCAACGAAGTGCTGCGTGCCCTCCACACACTCAAGGGCAGTTCGCGCCTTGCAGGCGCCATGCGCCTCGGGGAAATGTCCCACCGGCTGGAGTCTGCCATCGAGCAGCTCGACATGGAAACCGTCACCGCGGACCAGATCGAGCCGTTGCTTGCGAGTTTCGATGGTCTGCAGGCGAATCTTGAGTTCCTCCGCGTTGTTGGCGGGCAAGAACCTGCCGATGCCGTGGCTGCAGTCCCTGCGGCACCAGGCGATCTGGCCGACACTACCAAAGTGTCGGGCGCAGCAACTGCGCCGGCGGTGCCTGCATCCGCACCAACGGTTCGGCTTCCCGGGGCTTCGCAGCTGGCGCCTGTGCGTGTGGCCGCGAACCAGTCGGTGCGCGTGCGTGCGCAGTTGCTGGACCGTCTGGTGAACCAGGCGGGCGAGGTCATGATCAGCCGTTCGCGCCTCGACGTTCGTCTGGGGCAGTTCCGCAATTCTCTGTCCGACCTGTCCGGCAACCTGGATCGGTTGCGCCAGCAGCTGCGCGACATCGAAATGCAGTCCGAGTCGCAGATGCAGTCACGTTTGGCGCTTTCCAAAGACTCTGCTGCCGGGTTCGATCCGCTTGAGTTTGACCGTTTCACGCGGGTGCAGGAGCTGACGCGCATGATGGCCGAGTCTGTCAACGACGTGGCTACCGTGCAGCGCAACCTGCAGCGCGCCATGGAAGGGGCCGAAGACGATCTGATTGCGCAGGGCCGCCAGGCGCGTGAGCTGCAGCGTGATCTGCTGCGCACCCGCATGGTGGAATTTGAAGGCATTTCCGAGCGTTTGTATGCGGTGGTGCGCCAGGCTTCCAAGGAAACCGGCAAGCAGATCAAGCTGGACATTACCGGCGGCTCCATTGAAATGGACCGTGGCGTGCTCGATCGCATGACGCCCGCTTTCGAGCATTTGCTGCGCAACTGCGTGGCGCACGGCATCGAGGCGCCCGACGCACGGGTCGCCGCAGGAAAGCCAGCGTCTGGCACCATCACCGTGGATCTGCGCCATGAAGGCAACGACGTGTCGGTGGAATTCCGGGATGACGGTGCCGGTCTGGACCTTCAGCGTATCCGGGAAAAGGCTCTGGCGCAGGGCATTGTGCAGGCGGGCGAAGAAATCAGCGATGCCGATGCCGCCAACCTGATCTTCACGCCGGGCTTTTCCACAGCCTCCGAGCTGACGGGGCTTGCCGGTCGCGGCATTGGCATGGACGTGGTGCGTTCCGAGGTCAATGCATTGGGCGGTCGAATTGAAACCTCCACCGAATCGGGCAAGGGTGCCGCCTTCCGCATGGTGCTGCCGTTGACCACTGCCGTGACGCAGGTGGTGATGCTGCGCGCTGGAGACATGTCGATTGGCGTGCCTGCCAACGTGGTCGAAATTGTGCGTCGCACCTCGGCAGCCGATCTCGAAGAAGCGTATCGCACGGGCTTCTTTGATGACGGCTTCGAGCAATTGCCTTTTTTCTGGGTGGGCGCTTTGCTGCAAGCTTCGACGCGCAGCAATGAAGCCGCAGGCAAGACCCGGCCCGTGGTGATTTTCCGCAGTGCGTCGCAACGCATCGCCATGCACGTGGATGAAGTGCTGGGCAATCAAGAAGTCGTGGTGAAGAACCTGGGGCCTCAGCTGTCACGCCTGCCGGGCTTGGCCGGGATGTCGGTGCTTGCCTCTGGGGCCGTGGTGTTGATTTACAACCCGGTGGCCTTGTCCACGGTGTATGGCGATCAGGTACGTGCGGCCAGCGCCGGCTTGCCTGT
Organism: Acidovorax sp. JHL-3; assembly: GCF_000526295.1. NCBI lineage: Bacteria > Pseudomonadati > Pseudomonadota > Betaproteobacteria > Burkholderiales > Comamonadaceae > Acidovorax > Acidovorax sp. JHL-3. Next base: position 657,293 of record NZ_JAFU01000004.1, on the reverse strand, counting down.
CACGCTGGAAACCGAAGGTGCTGGCACCGGCAAGCCTGCGACGTCGATGCTTGCAGGGCCCACGCAGGTGCCTTTGGTTCTGGTGGTGGATGATTCGATTACGGTACGCCGTGTCACGCAGCGGTTGCTGCAGCGTGAGGGTTACCGGGTGGCCCTCGCTGCCGATGGGCTGCAGGCACTCGAGCGCTTGCAGGAAGAGCGCCCAACGGTCGTGCTGTCCGATATTGAAATGCCGCGCATGGACGGCTTTGACTTGGCGCGCAACATTCGCGCAGACGGTGCGCTGCGGGGCCTGCCCATCATCATGATTACCTCTCGCATTGCAGAAAAGCACCGCGAGCATGCGATGGAGCTCGGTGTGAACCATTACCTGGGCAAACCTTACTCGGATGAAGAGTTGCTCAGTCTCATCCAGCATTACGCCCGGCTGGAGGCAACCGCAGAGGCATGATTCCGGTGGGCTGGCCCGCAAGGGCCGGTCAGCCCGGGCATTCTTGCCGGCACTGCCGGTAAGATGCCTGCATGATCAGGAGGCCTCATGGATTCGCAAACACCTGCGGCAGATGGCCGCCTGCTGTCTTGCCTTGCGCTGATGGTGCGCGAAGGCGCTTCGGACCTTTTTCTTCTGGCGGGTGCACCGCCCACGCTCAAGCGCCAGGGGGCCTTCCTGCCAATCACCAAGGGGTCGGTGACTGCCGAGGACGTCCGGACGATGGTGTATTCGATCATGCGCAAGACGCAGATCGATGAGTTTGAAGCCTCGAAGGAATGCGATTTTTCGTTCCAGTCGCAGGATCTGTCGCGCTACCGTGTCAATGTGCACCTGCAGCGCGGCAATGTGGGGGTGGTCGTCCGCCATGTCACGGCCAAGATTCCTAGCCTTGACGAACTGGGCTTGCCGCCGGTGCTCAAACAGCTCGCCTTCCTGAAAGGTGGGCTGGTGCTTACCGTCGGTTCTGCCGGGTCGGGCAAGACCACCACACTGGCCGCGATGCTGGACTATCGCAACGAGAACACGGCGGGGCATATTCTCACCGTGGAAGACCCCATCGAGTACCTGCACACCCACAAGAAATCGTTGGTGACACAGCGCGAGGTGGGGCTCGATACCGCGTCGTATGACGAGGCCTTGCGGCGTGCGATGCGGGAGGCGCCGAACGTGATCATGATTGGCGAGATACGCGACCGGGCCTCCATGCAGCATGCGCTGCATTACGCCGAATCCGGGCATCTGTGCGTGTCCACTTTGCACGCCAACAATGCCAACCAGGCGGTGCAGCGGATTGTGAATTTTTTCCCCGAGCAGGCCCATCGCCAGCTGTTGATGGATCTGTCACTGAATCTGCAGGCCGTGGTGGCCCAGCGGCTGGTCAAAAACATGCACGGATCGGTGGTGCCAGCGATGGAAGTGATGCTGCTCACCCCCTACGTGTCGGAGCTGATTCAGAAAGGCCAAATCGACGAGATCAAGACGGCCATTGCGCGCAGTGGTGAGCAGGGCATGTGCACCTTCGATCAATCGCTGTTTGAGCTGTATGAGCGCGGTGTCATCTCGTCAGCCGAAGCTGTGGCCAATGCCGACAACCGCACCGATGTATCGTTGCGCCTGCGCCTGGCCTCGGGTGCGCCCCTGGGGGTGGATGGAATGCGCATGAGCGACCAGACTGCCGAGGACGCACCACCCGCAGCGTGAACGTCCCGCCGTCTCAACGGCCCAGGCACGATCCACGGTCACCCGGCCTTGACCACGGCATAGCGCTGCAGCGTGCGCAACCTGGCACTGTCGTGGTCCACCACGGGATGCGGGTAGGTGTCGCCCAGCACCACCCCGGCCTCTTGCAGCTCCAGGGGGCGGGCACGCCAGGGGGCATGCAGGGCTGCAGTGGGCAGCTTTGCCAGCTGTGGCAGGTAACGACGGATGAATTTGCCCTCCGGGTCAAACTTTTCGCTCTGGCTGACCGGGTTGAAGATGCGAAAGTAGGGCTGGGCGTCGCACCCGCTGGAGCTGGCCCACTGCCAGCCGCCGTTGTTGGCGGCCAGATCAAAATCATTGAGGTGTGTGGCAAAGTAGGCCTCGCCCCGGCGCCAGTCGATGCCCAGATCCTTCACAAGAAAGCTGGCCACCACCATGCGCAGCCGGTTGTGCATGTAGCCCGTCTGGTTGATCTGCGCCATGGCGGCATCCACCAGCGGGTAGCCCGTACGGCCCTCGCACCAGGCGGCAAACAAGGCGTCGGCCTCGGGGCCTGATTCCCACTGAATGGCGTCATACGCCGGCTTGAAGCTGCGGTCCACCACATGGGGATGGTGGTGCAGGATCTGAAAGTAAAAATCCCGCCAGATCAGTTCGCTGAGCCAGGTGGTGGCACCCGGGTTGCCGTCCAGCATCAGCCGGTGCGCTGTGCGCGCCAGCAGGCGTGGCGAGATGGTGCCAAAACGCAGGTGCACGCTCAGATAGCTGGGGCCCTTGACCGCCGGAAAGTTGCGCGTGTCGTCGTACCGTTCGATGCGGCCCAGAAAGTCGTCGAACAACTGCTGTGCACCACTGGCGCCAGTGGGCAGCCTGGGCTGTGACAGGGTGGTGGCCTCGAACCCCAGCGACGCCAGCGTGGGGACGGGGTGGCAGTGATCCAGCGGGCGGGGCGCCAGGCGGTGCGCGTGGCGCTCCACCGTATAGCCTTTGAGCTGAAAGGCATCCACCTTCTTGAGCCAGGCGTTCTTGTAGGGCGTGAACACGCTGTAGGGATTGCCGGTCTGCGTCAGCACCTCGCTGCGCTCCAGAATGGTGTGGTCCTTGAAGGTGTGAAATGCCCTTCCGGCAATGGCCAGCCGGGTGCGCACCAGGCTATCGCGCGCCAGGGCCTGGGGCTCGTCGTCGTGGTTGGCAAAAACAGCCTGGGCACCCAGGCTGTGTGCCAGTGCGGGCACCGCCTCGGTGGCCACCGCGTGCAGCACGATCAGTCCGCCGCGTGGGTGGGCAGACAGCGTTCGCAGCACCCCATCAAGCTCTTGCAGCGACTCCCGGATGAACTCCACGCGCCGATCGGTCCGCGCCAGCGGGTTCAAAATTTCGTGGTCAAAAACAAAGACGCAATGTACCTGCTGGCATTGGGTGAGCGCCCGGTACAGGGCTGCATGATCGGTGGTGCGCAGATCGCGGCGGAACCAGACGAGTCCGGTGGGGTAGGAAGGCTCGGAGGAGGGCGCCATGTTCACCGTTAAAATTAGCCAATGACATCCGATTCTGCGCCCATCAACCTGACGCATCATTTCCTGATCGCGATGCCCGGTCTGGAAGATGAGTCTTTTGCGCGCACTGTGGTTTACCTGTGCGAGCACAGTGAGCGTGGCGCCTTGGGCCTCATCATCAACAAGCCCTCCGACATCACGCTCAAGGGGCTTTTCGACAAGGTGGATTTGTCTTTGCGCCGTGAAGACCTCCGCTCTGAGCCCGTCTTTCAGGGCGGCCCGGTGCAGACCGAGCGCGGTTTTGTGCTGCACGAGCCCATGTTGATGAACCGCGCAGAGACCGACGAGTCTGCCTATGCTTCCACCATGACGATTCCGGGCGGCTTGGAGATGACCACCTCCAAGGATGTTCTGGAGGCCCTGTCCACCGGCGCGGGCCCGCGCAGGGTGCTGATCACGCTGGGGTATTCGTCCTGGGGTGAGGGTCAGCTGGAGTCCGAGCTGGCCGAAAACGCCTGGCTTACCGTGGGTGCCGACCTGTCGGTGATCTTTGACACTCCCGTGCCCCAGCGCTACGACAAGGCGCTGGCCCTCTTGGGGCTGCAGGCCTGGATGATCTCGCCGGAAGCGGGGCACGCATGACCGGCTTGCCCGTTCAGCCCGCCGTTCCTGCGCATTTTCAGACCTTTCTTGCTTTCGATTTTGGCCTCAAGCGCACGGGTGTGGCCACGGGCAACCGCATGCTGCGCAGCGCCACGCCGCAAGCCACCATCAAGGCCGAGGGCGACGCACGCTTTGTGCAGGTAGCGCAGCGCATCAAGGAATGGCAACCCGACGCCCTGGTGATCGGCGTGCCCTACCACCCCGACGGCGCGAGCCACGAGAACACCGAGAAAGCGCTCAAATTCGGCCGCCAGCTGCGCGGGCGCTTCGGCCTGCAAGTGTTCGAGGTGGATGAGCGCTACAGCACCACTGAAGCCATCGCGGGCGGTGCCAAGGATGCCGACGCTGCGTCGGCCTGCATCATCCTGGAACAGTTTTTGAGGAATCTTCCATGAGCAACCCCTCCCATCCAGCGGCAGTCGAAGGATTTTCCGCCGGGCCGCCCCAAGGAAAATCAGCGCCCTCGGGGGGCAGCGCAGCACACGCAGTGGCAAGCGTGGGGGCTCTAGCCCTCGATGCCGAGGCGCTGTACCGTGAACTGCTGCGCGGCGTGCGCAGCATGCTTACCCCCACCACACATCTGGCGGGCATTGCCTCGGGTGGCGCCTGGTTGGCCGAGCGCCTGCAAAAGGACCTGGGCCTCGAAGGGCCTGCCGGCGTGCTCTCGTCAGTGATGCACCGCGATGACTTTGCCCAGCGTGGCCTGTCGGCCGGGGCGCAGACCTCGCTGCCGTTTGATGTGAACGGCGCCGATGTGCTGGTGCTCGACGACGTGCTCTACACCGGCCGCACCATCCGCGCCGTGCTCAACGAGCTGTTCGACTATGGCCGCCCAGCCAGCGTGCGCCTGGCCGTCCTGGTGGACCGCGGCGGGCGCGAGTTGCCCGTGCAGGCCGACTTTGCGGCTGCCCGCGTGGCGCTGCCGCCCTCGCAGTCGCTTGCGCTGGCGCGCGACGAGCAGGGCCGCTTCCAATTCCAAGTCAAAGAGGTGTGACCGTGCTGCACAAGCGCAACCCCCAACTCAACCACCACGGCGAGCTGATCCACCTGCTTTCCATCGAGGGCCTGCCGCGCGACATCGTCACGCACATCCTCGACACCGCCGCCAACTTCGTCAGCGTGAACGACCGCGAGGTCAAGAAGGTGCCCCTGCTGCGTGGCAAGAGCGTTTTCAACCTGTTCTTCGAGAACAGCACGCGCACGCGCACCACGTTCGAGATCGCGGCCAAGCGCCTGTCGGCCGACGTGCTCAACCTCGACATTGCGCGCAGCTCGGCCAGCAAAGGCGAATCGCTGCTCGACACCATCGCCAACCTCTCGGCCATGGCGGCCGACCTGTTTGTGGTGCGGCACAGCGAGTCGGGTGCTCCCTATCTGATCGCCCAGCATGTGGCGCCGCACGTCCACGTCATCAACGCGGGCGACGGGCGCCATGCCCACCCCACGCAGGGGCTGCTGGACCTCTACACCATCCGGCACTACAAAAAAGACTTCAGCAACCTCACCGTGGCCATCGTGGGCGACGTGCTGCATTCGCGCGTGGCGCGCTCCGACATCCATGGCCTGACCACGCTGGGCTGCCCTGAGGTGCGCGTGGTGGGCCCGCGCACGCTGGTGCCGTCCGACATGGCGCAGATGGGCGTGCGTGTGTGCCACACCCTCGAAGAGGGCATCAAGGACGCCGATGTGATCATCACCCTGCGCCTGCAGAACGAGCGCATGAGCGGAGCGCTGCTGCCGTCGAGCCAGGAGTATTTCAAGAGTTTCGGCCTCACCCCCGAAAAACTGCGTCTGGCCAAGCCCGACGCCATCGTGATGCACCCTGGCCCCATCAACCGTGGGGTCGAGATCGACTCAGCCGTGGTGGACGGAAAACAAAGCGTGATCCTTCCGCAGGTGACGTTTGGCATCGCGGTGCGCATGGCCGTCATGTCCATCGTCGCAGGGAATGAGGCATGACCCCCCTGAGCCGCTTCGCGTCTTCCCCCCAAGGGGGGACGCCACCTCTGGCCCGGCAAAGCCGGTTCCACGGTGGCACTCGCATGGCATCTGTTGTGGCGCAAATGCCGTTGTGCATAGATGCGAAGGATGTGTTTGCTCCATATTTCATAGCTGCTTGCGCTTATCCAGTAAGCGCTGGCGGCCAATTTGGCTTGAAATCATGAAGATACTGATTCAGAACGGCCGTGTGATCAACCCCGCCAGCGGGTTCGATCAAACCTGCGACATCGCCCTGGCTGCGGGCCGCATCGTGGGTATCAACCGGGTGCCGCCCGACTTTGCGCCCAACCGCGTGATCGACGCGGCAGGCTGCATCGTGCTGCCCGGCCTGGTGGACCTGGCGGCGCGCCTGCGCGAGCCGGGCCACGAGCACGAAGGCATGCTCGAATCCGAAATGGCCGCCGCCGTGGCCGGTGGCGTGACCAGCCTTGTGTGCCCGCCCGATACCGACCCCGTGCTCGACGAGCCCGGCCTGGTGGAGATGCTCAAGTTTCGCGCCGAAAAGCTGCACCAGTCACGCCTGTTTCCGCTGGGCGCGCTCACGCGCGGCCTTGCGGGCGAGGTGCTCACCGAGATGGCCGAGCTCACCGAATCGGGTTGCGTGGGTTTTGGCCAGGCCGAGGTGCCGCTGGCCAGCACGCAGGTGCTGCAACGCGCGCTGCAATATGCCGCCACTTTTGGCTACACCGTGTGGCTGCGCCCGCAAGAGATGCACTTGGGGCGTGGCGTGGCGGCCAGCGGCCCGCTGGCCACGCGCCTGGGTCTTTCGGGCGTGCCCGTGGCCGCCGAAACCATTGCGCTGCACACCATTTTCGAGCTGCTCAAGACCACCGGCGCCCGCGTGCACCTGTGCCGCCTGAGCAGCGCTGCCGGGGTCGAGCTGCTGCGCCGCGCCAAGGCCGAAGGCCTCAAGGTGACGGCCGATGTAAGCATCAACTCGCTGCACCTCACCGACGTGGACATCGGCTTTTTTGACAGCCGCGCCCGCCTGTCGCCCCCGCTGCGCCAGCAGCGCGACCGCGATGCGCTCAACGCCGCGCTGGCCGACGGCACCATCGACGCGCTGGTGTCCGACCACAACCCGGTCGACGAAGACGCCAAGACCCTGCCGTTTGCCGAAGCCGAACCCGGCGCCACCGGGCTGGAGCTGCTGCTGTCACTCGCGCTCAAGTGGTCGCAGGACAGCGGCGTCCCACTGCAGCGCGCTCTGGCCACCGTCACGTCTGAGCCCGCGCGCGTGCTGGGCAACGCCCTGGGCACGCTGCAGGCCAGCGTGGGCCAGCTGGTGGAAGGCGGCGTGGGCGACCTGTGCATCCTCGACCCGCAGGCCGCCTGGACGGTGCAGGACGATGCGCTGCGCAGCCAGGGCAAGCACACGCCGTTTTCGGGCTACGAGCTGCCGGGCCAGGTGCGTGCCACGCTGGTCGGCGGGCAAGTGGCGTTCGAGCGCGACTGACCCGTGCACCGCTGTTGTGTGCGGCACGCCCGCTGGCGTTGTGCGGGAGGCGGTGCAGCATGAACAATCTGCGCGCCTGCTGGCGCCTGCTGCGCGTGCTGGGCCACATTCTCAAGGGCCTCGCCATTGTGGCGGTGCGGTTTCCGGCGCTGTCGCCCGACCAGCAACATGCGCGCGTGCAGGCCTGGTCGATGCAGCTGCTGGCCCGTGCGGGCGTGTCGTTGCGCATCCTGGGCACGCCGCCCGTGAATGGGCCGGTGATGCTGGTCGCCAACCACATTTCGTGGCTCGATATTCCGGTCATGCACGCGGCGCGGCATTGCCGTTTTGTCTCCAAATCGGACGTGCAGGCGTGGCCCCTTGTTGGCACGCTGGCTACGGCCGCCGGCACGCTTTACATCGAACGCAACTCGCGCCGCGATGCGCTGCGCATGGTGCGATCGATGCACGAGGCACTGGAGCGCGGCGAGGTGCTGGCGGTGTTTCCTGAAGGCACCACGGGCGACGGGCGGGCCATGCTGCCGTTTCACGCCAACCTGCTGCAGGCGGCGGTGACGGCAGACGCTTTTGTGCAGCCGGTGGGCCTGCACTTTGCCGACAGGGCCACGGGCATGACCAGTTTTGCGCCCAGCTACATCGGCGACGAAACCCTGGTGGGCTCCATCTGGCGCACCCTGCGCGCGCCCGCGATCGAGGCCGTGGTGCACTACGGCGTGCCCGAGCAGGCGCAGGGCCGGGACCGCCGCGCCTGGACGCAGCATCTGCACGACACGGTGGACCGCCTGCGCCAGACGTAAACCGGATTCGCCCTCCACGCGATCACTGCGTTGCTTCGACCGCACCCGTGGCCATGTATTGGCAGCGCCTTCGCGGTCTGTTGATTTGCTACTATTTCAATAGCTATTGGCGCTTTGCAGTAAAGCATTAGCGGCCGATTTTGCTTGTAAAAATCCAGTCAGACGCGCGCAAACGTGACGACATGATCCACCTGCGCACGAATGCCAATCCATTCGCCCACCGCATGGTTGTGGTGGCTGGGCACATGGGCCATCAGCGTGTGGCCGCTGGCCAGGCGCAGCGTGTACAGAAACTCCGAGCCGCGAAACGACTTGCGCAAAATTTGCGCCTGCACGGGGGCGTGGTCGTCGTGCACCACGTCATCGGCGCGCAGCAGCACATCGCATTCGCCACCCGGAAAGCTGGCGGGTAGGGGGCATTCGGCCAGATCGGTCAGGTCGCCCAGCGGGGTTTGCGCCACCACGTTGTTGCCGCGCTGCACCAGCGTGGCGGGGGCAAAAACGCCGTGGCCGATGAAGTCGGCAACAAAGCGGGTGGCCGGGCGGTGGTAGAGGGTGTAGGCGTCGTCCCACTGGTGCAGATGGCCTTCGTGCATCACGCCAATCACGTCACCGATCGCAAAGGCCTCCAGCTGGTCGTGCGTGACAAACAGCGCCGTCGCTCCGGCGGCCTTCAGGATGTCGCGCACCTCGTGCGCCAGGCGCTCGCGCAGATCGACATCGAGGTTGGAAAACGGCTCGTCCAGCAGCATGAGCTGCGGGCGCGGGGCCAGCGCCCGTGCCAGCGCCACGCGCTGCTGCTGCCCGCCCGAGAGCTCGTGCGGAAAGCGCGCGCCGCTGCCTTCCAGCCCCACCAGTTGCAGGGCCTCGGCCACGCGCGCAGCCTGCTCGGCCCGGGGCAGCTGGTGGATGCCGAAAGCCACGTTGCGCTCCACGCTCAGGTGCGGAAACAGGGCGTAGTCCTGGAACACCATGCCAATGCGCCGCGATTCGGGCGGCACATTCAGCTGCGCACTGCCCACCAGCTCGCGCTTGAGGCGGATCTCGCCGGCCGACACGGGCTCGAGCCCCGCCACGGCGCGCAGCAGCGTGGTTTTGCCGCAGCCCGAGGGGCCGATCAGCACGCCGATATCGCCCGCACGCAGCCCCAGCGTGACGCCCTGCACCGCTGCCTGGGAACGGCCCGCGTAACGCACTTCGAGTTGGGAAACCTCAAGAAACATGGCCTGATTCTAGTGGGGCGGGTCTGGCAGGGCGGGTCGAATGCTTAAAATTCGCATTTGCATTCCTGGTCGCCCTGTGGGTCGGTAGTGCCCTTTCCCTATTTGCCGAGCACCCTGTCTTGCACCGCACCCGCTTTTCCTTATCCACCTTGCCCCTGATCCTGCTGGTGGGCCTGCTGGCCTTGCCCGTGCTGGCGCTGCTGGCATCGTGGCTGCCCTGGGGCGTGGTGCAGGCCGACACCGGCGCCATCCTGCGCGAGATGGCCAGCACTGTGCTGCCTGGCTACGTCTGGACCACGCTGTGGCTGGGCCTATGGGTGGCGGTGGGCGCGGCCGTGGTGGGCACGGCCACGGCAGCGGCGGTCACGTTGTTCGAGTTCCCGGGCCGGCGCGTCTTTGAGTGGCTGCTGCTGTTGCCGCTGGCCATGCCGGCGTATGTCACGGCCTATGCCTACACCGACTTTCTGCAGTTCAGCGGGCCGCTGCAGGTAGGGCTGCGCGAGACCTTCGGGCTGGAGGGGCGCCTGCTGCCCGAGGTGCGCAGCCTGTGGGGCGCCATCTGGGTGTTTACTTTTTCGCTGTATCCCTATGTTTACCTGCTGGCGCGCACGGCGCTGGGCGAGCGCGCGGCGCACCTGATGGAGGCCGCACGCCTGCTGGGCGCGCCGCTCTCTCGGCGCATCACCTCCATCGCGCTGCCGCTGGCGCGCCCGGCCGTGGCCGCGGGCGTGGCGCTGGCGCTGATGGAAACCCTGGCCGACTTCGGCGTGACCAGCTACTTCGGCATCCAGACCTTCACCACCGGCATCATCAAGGCCTGGTTGTCCATGGACAACCGCATTGCCGCCGCGCAGTTGTCCACCATGCTGCTGGCCCTGGTGCTGGTGCTGCTGTGGCTGGAGCACCGTGCCGAGCGGCGCATGCGCTTCACTGCCAAGGGCACCGGCCACGCGGGTGCCACCGAGGCCCAGCCCGTGCCACTGCGTGGTCTGGCGCGTGGCCTGGCCTGGGGCGTGTGTACGCTGCCCGTGTTCATGGGGTTTGTGGCGCCGGTGGCCTTCATGCTGCGCCCGCTGGCGTCGGACTGGTCGGTGCTGCCCTGGAGCCGTTTTCTCGAATGGGCCTGGAACAGCGTGCGGCTCGGTGGCATCACCGCCGGCCTGGCAGTGGCCGTGGCGCTGGCGCTGGCCTTTGCCGTGCGCCGGAGGCCCGACCTACTCACGCGCGGCGTGGTGCGGCTGGCCAGTGTGGGCTATGCCGTACCAGGCGCCGTGATCGTGGTGGGCTTGCTGCTGCCGGTGGGCTGGGTGCAGGCGCACTTTCCGCATTGGGGCGTGGGCGCGCTGGTCACCACCACGGCGGTGGGCATTGTGTGGGCGTATCTGGTGCGTTTTTGCGCAGTGGCGCTGCAATCGGTGCAAAGCGGCTATGCGCGCATTCCGGCCAGCCTGGACGACTCGGCCCGCATGCTGGGCGCGGGCAGCGCGCGCCTGATGGCCAATGTGCACTGGCCGCTGCTGCGCCGCTCTACCGCCGCCGCCGCGCTGCTGGTGTTTGTGGACGTGATGAAAGAGCTGCCCGCCACCATGGTGCTGCGCCCCTTCAACAGCGACACCCTGGCCGTGGTGGCCTACCAGCTGGCGCGCGATGAGCGACTGGGCGAGGCTGCTTTGCCTTCGCTGGCGCTGGTGGCGGTGGGGCTGGTGCCGGTGATCCTGCTCAGCCGCACGCTGCGCGGCCGCGCCTGAAACCCGCCGGGCTCTGCGGCCCGGCGCTGTTGCCCAGCGGCCGCCATGCGCCGTCGCTATGCTTGGGCACCATGCGGCTGTTTGCACCAACTCACCCCCCGCCTGGCAACGCCCGGTTCATCCGGCCTTTTGAAGCGTGCCACCCCGTTCGGGCTGGGCTTGTCGAAGCCCTTTCGCAAGTCCGGGGCGAACGGGGTTCTGTCGTTGCAATCCACCGTGCCATGCCAAGGGCTTGCGCCGCAGGAGCAGGCCACTGGATGTCCACCACCGGCTGTGCCACCCCGGGCGGCTCGGCCCGCCTGGCACCGCCTTGTCGGCGCATGGCCACACCACAAGGTGCCGCATGACCGACTTCGTGCTGCTGTCCGGCCTGGGCCACGCCATGCTGGTGGTTGCTGGCTTGCTGGTGTATGTGATGTTCACCCGCATCGACCACCAGCGCCGCCATCCCTCTGCGGCGCTGGCGTGGGTGCTGGGCATCGTGGCGTTTCCCTATGTGGCGCTGCCATTGTTTTTGCTGGTGGGCTCGCGCAAGTTTGCGCGGCCGCTGCGCACGCTGCACCGGCCCGGCACTGCGACGACGCTCAGCCACGCGGCGACGGGCGAGGGCCCCGCCTGGGCCACGCACCTGCTGGCGGGCATGGACCTGGCGCCCGCCGTGCGCAACGCCCATGTCCACTTCCACGAAGACGGCCCTGAGGCCCTTCAGGCCTTGCTGGCCCTCATCGACTCTGCCCGGCATAGCCTGGACGTGTGCACCTTTGTGTTCCACCACGACGAGGTGGGCGACCGTGTGGCCCAGGCCCTGGTGCAATGCGCCCAGCGCGGCGTGGCCACGCGGCTACTGGTGGATGCCGTAGGCAGCCTGCACACGCCGGCTGCCGTGCTGAGCCAGCTTGCCCGCCAGGGCGTGACAGTGCGGCGCTTCATGCCCCTGCTGCACAACCCCATGCGCGGGCGCACCAACCTGCGCAACCACCGCAAGGTCGCCGTGGCCGACGGGGCACGCCTTTGGAGCGGCGGGCGCAACCTGGCCAGCGAGTACTTTCTGGACCGCCCCGGCAAGCCCGCCTGGCTGGACCTGAGCTTTGATGTCGAAGGCCCACTGGCTGCGCTGGCCCAGGCGCAGTTTCGGGCCGACTGGCGCGCCGCCACCGGCCGTGTGCGCTTCACCCGCCACCTGCCGCCACCGCGCCATGCGCTGGTCGGCCCGCCCGGCGGCGCGCTGGCCCAGTGGGTGCCCAGCGGGCCCGATCAGCCCGACGACACCGTCTATGCGCTGCTGCTCACGGCGGCTTATCACGCGCAGCGCCGCATTGTGGCCATCACGCCGTATTTCGTGCCCGACGAGGCCCTGCTCGATGCCTGGTGCATTGCCTGCCGGCGCGGGGTGCAGGTGCACCTCATCGTGCCCGCCCGCTCCAACCACCGCCTGGCCGACCTGGCCCGCGAACGCGCCCTGCGCCAGCTGTCCACCGCGGGCGCACGGGTGTGGCTGGCCCCCGGCATGGTGCACGCCAAGGCGGTGGTTATCGACGACAGCATGGCGCTGACCGGTTCGGTCAACCTCGATGCGCGCAGCCTGTTCCTTAACTACGAACACATGACGGCCTTTTACGACCGCGAGCAAGTGCAATGGCTGGCCCACTGGTGCGCCCGCCACATCGCCACCGCCGAGCCCCACCACGCACGCCAGCCGTCGTGGCTGCGCGACATCGCCGAGGGCGTGGTGCGGGCGGTGGGGTTTCAGCTGTAGGGCGTGCCCGCTGCAGGCGAGGGTGCGCAGCAAGGCAAGCGCGGCGAACGCGGCCCGCGCATGGTTAAGTTAACTCCTGATTTGATAGCTGCTTGCGCTTATGAATAAAGGGCTAGAGGCCGATTTGACTCAATATCTGTCAACGGAGTGTTTTTCCCTGCCTTCGGCGTCTCTTCCCGATCAGTCATGCGCCTGTCTTCATGTCGGTTGCGGCGGAGCATTCACCACGCCTTGGAGGCGCGGCATGCGCGCTATACGGCAATGCAGGCATTTGTCCGAGGCGTGATGGGCCCATTGCAACTGGCTTCAACGCCTCGCAGCATGTTGTTGCATGGATCCAGGCCACTTCTCACAGGGGAAAAAGAAAAAGGCCGGAAGCTTGCGGAAGCTTCCGGCCTTGCATGTGGTCCCCTCGACAGGAATCGAACCTGTATCTAGCGCTTAGGAGGCACTCGTTCTATCCATTGAACTACGAGGAGGCAGCCGACGATTGTAGAGGCTGGGCGGGGCGCCGGTTTTCGCGGTGAAATCAGTCGTAGCGCACGGTGTAGATGATGTCCACGGCGCTTTTTTCGCCTGTCTGGCCGCGCAGTGTGAGGCGGCGCGAGAGGTCGTAGAAGATGTAGAGCGTGCCCAGCGTGCCCGACAGGCTGCGCTCGTAGGTCACATACATGTCTTTGGAAAGGCGCTTGCCGAAGGTGAGCGCGGCGCTGGTGGCGTCTTCGCCGGTGCCGGGGCCCTTGAAGCCGATTTCGTCCAGGCCCAGGCGGCTGGCCACCTGGGCGGTGGGGTTGCTGCCGCCGCCGCGCCCCAGCAGGGTCAGGGCGGCTTGTTGCAGCACAGCGGCTTCGGCGCCGCCGTTGGCCGCATCGCGGCCCAGCACCACCCACGACAGTTTTTCGGCGTCGGGCAGTTCGGGGTCGGAATACAGCCGCACGCGGGGCGACAGGGCCGAGCCGGTGACCTGCACCCCTGCGCGCACGCTGATGTTGGGGCGCAGCGCCAGTATGTCGAGCGCGGGGTTGTTGTAGGGGCCGTTGAAGCGGATCAGGCCTGTCTCCACGTCCAGCATCTGGCCCCAGGCGCGGTAACGGCCTTCTTCGGTGCGCACTTCGCCTGTTACGCGGGGCGGGGCGCCGGGCACGGTGCTGCTGCGGATGTCCAGCTCGCCGGTGAGGCGCGTGGTGATGCCCTGGCCCTGCAGCGCAAAGTCGCGGCCCAGGTTGAGGGTGATGGCAATGGCAGGTGGCCGAGGGGTTTCGGCTTGCGCTGCTTTCTGGTTGGCGCGGGCGGCCACCTGGGCCTTGGCCTGGTCTGCGCGGTCTTTGGCGGCCGAGCGCACCACCACGTCCGAGCCCAGGCTGGGCGCTGATTCGTCGGGCAGGATGATGGTGGCCCGGTCGGTGGTGAGCTTGCCGCGCACGCTGAACTGGCCCTGTTGCAGCTGCGCCTGCACCTGGCCTGATACGCTGACCTGCCGGTCGGCGCGCACCAGCACCTGCAGCGCGCGGGCCTCGGCCGTGATGTCCATGGCAATGCCCGACATGCCCGCATTGGGCTCGCCCCAGCTCAGCCGGCCCGAGCCCGTGAGCGTGCCGCCGTCTTGCGGCGCGGGCGTGCGGTTGCCGCTGAAGCCGGCAATGCGCGCGTTGCTGCCGCGCCCGCCTTGCAAGCGGAATTCGGTGATGTCGAGCTGATTGCCGCGCAGTGTGGCGCGCAGCTGGCCGCCTTGCAGGTCGACCCCATCGACGATGGAACGCACGGCCAGGCCGTCGGCGCCCAGCGTGCCGGCCCAGCGGGGGGCGTTGCGGGTGCCCGAAAGGGTGGCGTTGGCGTCGAGGGTGCCGCGCACGCGCCAGCCCGGTGGAGCCAGGGCCGACCACACGCCCACATCGGGAAGGCGGGCGCGCACGGTGGCGGCCAACGGAGCATCGGGCGCCCAGGTGACACCCGCCAGTGCGTTGCCCCCCGCCGGCGAGTCGCCCAGGGTGAGGCGGGTGCTGGCGGTGGCATCCATATCACCGGCGCGGTCGCTGGCCCAGAGCAGGCGCGCGCGCAGGGCGTCGCCTTCGGCCTCCAGCGTCAGTTCGGCCTGGCGCACGCCGGCAGGGCTGCCGGGCTGCGGGGTGGTGATGGAGGTGGGGCTGCCCGCGCCGGTGCCCTGGCCAGAGCTTTGCAGCACCGTGACCGGGGCGGCTTCGCCGGTGAGGATGCGCAGGTCGCCGCTGGTGCGCCGCAGGCTGGCCTGGGCGCGCAGCGTGGCACCGGCATCCACGTTCCATTGGCCCTCCAGCACCATGTTGCCCCCCAGGCCCAGGCGGGCCAGCAGCGGCTGGGCCGGTTTGCCAGCCACCGCGGGCGTGCCTTCCAGCCCCAGCGCATCCAGCCATGCAAAGGGCAGGCCTTGCAAGCGGCCCTGGCTTTGCAGGCGCATTGCCGTGCCGGGCCCGGCCTGATAGCGCGTGGGTTGCCATTGCAGCGCCACGCTGCCGGGCAGCGGGCCGGTAAGGCGGGCCTGGCCCGCCGCAGCCTGCAGCGCCACCGTGCCAGGTGTGGCGGGCGTGGCGGGTGGCTGGCCCAGCTGCGCCGTCAAGGCCAGGGGCTGCAACAGCTCCAGTGTCCAGGGGCCGGGGCGTTGGGTGTCTTGCGCCTGCATTCGCAGCTCGTTCACCTGCGCTTTCCACAGCGCGGCGGATGCCAGCCCGCCCGCGACGCGCGTGCGCAGCGTGGTCTGCAGCGTGCCCGTGCGCAGCGTGCCGTCCAGTGCCAGCGTGGTCTGCCGCAGCGAACCCGCCAGTTCTGCCCGCAGCGATTGCAACTGCACAGCGGTCGCCGTAGATGCGTTGCCCGGCGGCAGGGTCAGGTCGAGTTGCGGTGCGGTCAGCGTGGCCTGCAGGGTGAACGGGGTTTTGTCTGCGGGCGGCGCCGTGCCTGCCCGGGCAGCCTGCAACTGCTCTGCCAGGCTTTGCCAGCCGCCGGTCCAGCGGCTGGTCAGTTGCGCCTGGCCCTTGATCGTGGCTCCTTGCAGGGCCGTGGCCAGGCCCGGCAGGCTGGTCAGCCAGCGCTGGGTGCGGTCGGCGTCGGTCCACTGCACCTGCAGCGATCCGGCACCGGTGCGGGGGGCCATTGCACCCGTGGCCTGGGCGCTGGCGCCGGGCACTGTGAGTTGCAACTTCCCTTGTGCGGATGAGGTGCCCAGCGCCACCCGCAGGTCGGTGGCCTCCAGCCGGGCCTGCATGGCATCGACCAGCAGGCGTTCCAGTCGTACCGTGCCGCCATTTTCTTGCGCCTGCCACTGCCCCTTGGCTTGCAAGGCATTGATGCGCAGCGCAGGGGCGCGTGGCGCTTGCGGCGCTGTGGCTTTGCTGGCCTGGATGTCGGCCGTGAAAGCCATGCTGCCGTTGCCCTGGGTTTGCGCTACCACGCTACCCGAGAGCGGCGCTGCCGCCAGCGCCGTGTGCAGCGCCTCGGGGGGCAGGTTGCGCAGCTGGGCCTGTCCGTCGATGGCGCCCGTGGCGGGCGTGTAGTGGCCTTGCAGCGTGGCCGTGCCTTTGCCCACGCTGGCCGTAGCGTCGGGAATGCTCCAGCGCGTGCCATCCCAGTTGGCGCTGGTGGCAAGGGCGGTGAGCGGCAGGCGCGATTGGTCCCATGGGCCTGCCAGCTCGTTGTTGATTTGTGCCTGCACGGCCCAGCCAGGAGTGCCTTGGTCCGCGGTGGGGCCGGCCTGCAGCGCGCCGTTCAGCCGAGTGGCGGGCGCCTGGGGCCACAGCGTGGCCAGGTTGACGGCGCGCAGCGTGGCGCGGGCCTGCTGCACCGGCTGAGGCGCCCACGGGGCCAGCGTGGCCTGCAGAGCGGCCTGCATGGCTTCGGGTACGGCGGCGGCGGCGGGGGTGGATGGGGTGCGCTGCCGGGTAGGCGCAGCCATGCCGGGGGCTTGGGGCGTGGCGGTGGCGGGCTGCGCAGCCTGGGCAAGCGGGCGCAACTGGGCATCCAGCTGCAATTGCGCGGCAGCGGTGGACAAGGTGCCTTTGAGTGTGGCGTGGGCCTGCACCTGCACGCTGGCGCTGCTGCCGGGTACGGCCTGGTGCACGCTGCCATCCACCGTGGCATCGAGCGCCATGGGAGCCTGGGCGTCCAAGGTGGCGCGGGCGGTGTATTGGCCCTGGGCCAGTGCCACATTGCCAATGGCCAGATGGTGCTGGCGCCCATCAAAGCGGTAGTCACCCGCCAGCCCCAGGGCTTCCACGGCCGGTGTGCCTGCCCATTGCAGGCGGTCAATGCGAAAGGGCAGGCCAATCTGCAGCGGCAGCACCAGCGTGTCCAGTGGCGTCAGGGGCTCGGGGCTGGGCGGGCCCAGCGGGGTGATCGTCACGGTGGCGGCATGCACCTCGCCCAGCTCCAGGCGGCGCTGCAGCAAGGGTGCCAGTTGCCAGCCCACGATGGCATCGTTGACTTCCACGCGCAGGGTCGGGCTGCTCCAGCGCAGCCAGCCAATGCGGCCGCCGCTGCGTAGCGATCCGCTCACCTCGCGGCTGTCCAGTGTTTGCCCGGCCGGCAGATGCAGGGCGGCGCGCGCCAGCAGGGCTGCCAAAGAGCTGTCGCGGCCCGACCACCACCAGGCCAGCGTGCCGACTGCCAGCACCAGGGCGCACAGGCCCACCAGCAACCAGCCCGAGAACCGCAGGACCCGGCGTACGTGTTTGCCGCGAACGGGTGCGGCGGGCGGGGTGGCGCCGCCCGCAGAGAAATCGGCCGGGGGCGTGCGCTGGGCGGGCGTCTGGCGGCGCATCAGAAGCTGAACCCCAGGCGCAAATGCAGCCGCAGTTGCCGGGACTGCACGCCATAGGCCAGGTCGGCCTGCAGCGGGCCCACCGGGCTGCGCCAGCGCACGCCGGCACCCACGCCAACGCGGGGGTCCAGGTCGCCCACACGGTCGGCCACGGCGCCGGCATCCACAAAAACGGCGCTCTCCCAGTCGGTCATGGCGCCGTTGTAAACGATGGGGCGCTGCCATTCGACGCTGGCCAGGCCCAGATAGCGGCCGCCATAAAGCAGGTTGTTTTCGGTGCGGGCGCCGATTGCCCGGTAGCCATAGCCGCGCACGGTGGTGTCGCCGCCGGTCAGAAAGAGCTGCGTTACCGGGATCTGCGCCGTCTGCCGCGCCATCACGGCGCCAGCTTCGGCCCGCAGGGCGATGCGGGCATTGCGCGCGCCACCGGTTTCGGCCTGCACGCGGCCCGCCGCGATGAACGATTGCCAGCGCACCAGCGTGCGCACAAAAGCCGCACGGTCGGGGTGCAGCGTGGTGCCTGCCCCCAGTTCCACCGCCAGCCCGTGCCCACGCGTGGGCGCCACGGTGCTATTGAAATAGCGGCCCGTCCAGCCATAGTTCACGCTGATCGCCGTGCCCGAAGGCGGGGCATTCAGGCCCTGGCTGTTGGCGTAGTCGTATTGCAGAAAATAGTTGCGATCAATGCGTGCACCGCTTTTGCTGCGGCCCGAGCGCAGGCGTGCGCTGTTGACCTGGTAGTCGCCCGTGGTTTCGCGCTGCGCCTGGGCCGAGGCAAACCAGCGCCATCCGTTTTCGTCGGGCAGATCGGTCCACTCGGTGCTCGCCAGCTTGGTCTCGCGGTCCAGCAGCAGCTTGCTTACCGCACGCCAGCCGATGACGGGCAACTGGTTGTGGATGTGGTCCATGGAAAGCCGGGGGCCGCTGTCGGTGGAGATGCCAGCGCCAAACACCAGCTTTTGCAGCTTGGCCTCGCGCAACTGCGCCACCACGGGGGCGGCCTGCGGGTCGGTGCCTTCGGTGTCGAGGGTGAGAAACACCGCGTCGTAGTAACCGCTGCTGGCCAGGCGCAACTGCGCATCCAGCAGTTGCGCCTCGTCATAAAAAGCGCCGGTGGGCAAGCGGGCCAGGCGCCGCGCGCCATCGGGGTCATAGCGCTCGCTGCCTTGCACCTTCAGGGGACCAAAGCGGTAAGAGGGGCCCGTGTCGTAGTTCACGCTCAGTGCCGCCTGGTGGGTGTCGGCATCCACCTCGGCGCGGCTTTGCGCAATGCGGGCGGTGGGGTAGCGGCGCACCTGAAGCTGGCGCAGGCCGTCGGCCTTGGCACTGTCCCAGGCCGACTGGGTGAAGGGCTGTCCTGGCAACAGCGACCAGTTGCGTTGCACCCGTTGCTCGCGGCGAGCGTGGCTTTCGGTGTCTTTGTCGGTGCTGTCGGCCACGGTGATCTGGGTGCTGGCAATGCGGGTTTGCGGGCCGGGCTCTACCACTACGACCACGGCACGCAAGGCGGCTTTGCTTTCGGGGGTGTCGGTCATCAGCACCGTGATGGTGGGGGCAAAGTAGCCCATGGTGCCCAGCAGTTCGCGCGCGTTAGCGTCGGCGGCGGCCAGCAGGCGCTGCAACTCGCCGTCTTGCAGATCGGGCAGTGCACGGAAACGTTGTAGTTCCAGATGGCGCTCCAGGGTCTCGCGCACGCCGTCGGGCGCGTTCACTTCAAGGGTGAACGCGGGCAAGGAGGAACTGTCGTTGACCGGGGTGGAGGCTGTGTCTGCGGTGGCGTTGCGTTCGCCTCGGGGCAACAGGCTGCAGCCTTGCAGGCACACCACGCAGAAAAACAGCAACGCCGGCCATCGGGCCGGCGTTGAAAGAGCGATGGGCATGTGCCTATTTTGACAGCAGCCGCATTGTTTCTTCGAGCCCCTTGAGTGACAAAGGGTACATGCGGTTGCCGATGAGCTGCTGGATGATGCTGATGCTCTGGCGGTATTGCCACACGCCTTGTGGCTCGGGGTTGATCCACGCGTGCTTGGGGAAGGCGTGCGTGAGCCGTTGAATCCACTCGGCGCCCGGCTCTTCGTTGTTGTATTCCACGCTGCCGCCTGGCTGCAAAATTTCATACGGGCTCATGGTGGCGTCGCCCACAAAGATCAGTTTGTAGTCCTTGTTGTACTTGCGGATGATGTCCCAGGTGGGGAATTTCTCGGCGAAGCGGCGCCGGTTGTTTTTCCACATGAAGTCGTACACGCAGTTGTGGAAGTAGTAGAACTCCAGATGCTTGAACTCGGTCTTGACAGCACTGAAGAGTTCTTCGATCCGCTGGATGTGTTCGTCCATGGTGCCGCCCACGTCCATCAGCAGCAACACCTTCACGTTGTTGTGGCGCTCGGGCACCATCTTGATGTCCAGATACCCCGCGTTGGCCGCCGTGCTGCGAATGGTGTCGGGCAGGTCCAGCTCCAGCTCGTGCCCCTCGCGCGCAAACTTGCGCAGGCGGCGCAGGGCTACCTTGATGTTGCGCGTGCCCAGCTCCTGCTGGTCGTCGTAGTCGCGGTAGGCACGCTGCTCCCACACCTTCACGGCGCTCTTGTTCTTGCTGGCACCGCCAATGCGCACGCCCTGCGGGTTGTAGCCGCCGTGGCCAAACGGGCTGGTGCCGCCGGTGCCAATCCATTTGCTGCCGCCCTCGTGGCGTTCTTTCTGCTCTTCCAGGCGCTTTTTCAGCGTCTCCATGAGCTCGTCCCAGCCCATCTTCTCGATGGCGGCTTTCTGCTCGGGCGTGAGCTCGTTTTCCAGGATCTTGCGCAGCCAGTCGGCCGGGATCTCCTTGGTGAAGTCGGCCACCATTTCCACGCCCTTGAAGTAGGCGGCGAAAGCGCGGTCGAACTTGTCGTAGTGCTTCTCGTCCTTGACCAGCACGGTGCGGCCCAGGTGGTAGAAATCGTCCAGGCTCCAGCCGTCCGCCGACTTGGGGCCCACCACGCCGGCCTGCAGGGCTTCAAGCAACGTGAGGTATTCCTTGACCGAAACCGGTAGCTTGGCCGCGCGCAGGGTGTAGAAAAAGTCAATTAACATGATATTGGCCTCAAGCGCTTATGTGACAAGCGTATGATGCTCTAAAAGGTATAGCAACTGTGCCCGGGCCTCTGGCCATTCGCCCAAGCGCATGCTGTACATCACCGTGTCGCGAATGGTGCCGTCGCGGCGCAGCGCGTGGCCGCGGATCACGCCGTCTTTTTTGGCACCCAGCCGTTCGATGGCGCGTTGCGAGGCAAAGTTGTAGTTGTCGGTGCGCCAGCCCACGACGTTGCAGCCGAGCTGGTCAAAGGCGTGGCCCATCATCAAAAGCTTGGCGATGGTGTTGACGTGGCTGCGCTGCACGCTTTTGCGGTACCAGGTCCAGCCAATCTCCACACGCTTCACGGCGGGCAGGATGTCGTGGTAGCTGGTGGTGCCCAGCACTGTGCCGGTGGCATCGTCGACCACCGCAAAAGCAAAGCGGTGGCCGTCTTCGCGCATCTTGAGCGCTGTTTCGATGTAGGCCCGTGTCTCATGCGGTTCGGGTACCGATGTGATGCGCAGCTTCCAAAGCTCGCCATCGG
The DNA here is from genome assembly GCF_000526295.1 of Acidovorax sp. JHL-3. Classification (NCBI taxonomy): domain Bacteria; kingdom Pseudomonadati; phylum Pseudomonadota; class Betaproteobacteria; order Burkholderiales; family Comamonadaceae; genus Acidovorax; species Acidovorax sp. JHL-3. The sequence continues at coordinate 636,072 of NZ_JAFU01000004.1, read as the reverse complement.
CAGCCGCCGCGCGCAGCCCGTCCTCGTGCGACAGCGCCAGGGGTTCCAGGCGCACGCCGTTGTGGCGCATGACCAGTGGTTGAACAAAACTCATGGCCGGGCTCCGGCAATCAACGGTTGCGTTGATTCATGAAGACGAGTTTTTCAAACAGGCTGACATCCTGTTCGTTCTTCAGTAGTGCACCCACCAGCGGTGGCACGGCCACTTTGTTGTCGGCGCTTTGCAGGGCCGACAGCGGAATGTCTTCAGCCACCAGCAACTTGAGCCAGTCGATCAGCTCGCTGGTGGAGGGCTTCTTTTTCAGGCCAGGCAGGTTGCGCACGTCGTAAAACGTCTTCATCGCCACGCCCAGCAGCTCGCTCTTGAGCGTGGGGAAGTGCACGTTCACGATCTGGCGCATGGTGTCGGCTTCGGGGAACTTGATGAAGTGAAAGAAGCAGCGGCGCAAAAAGGCGTCGGGCAGTTCCTTTTCGTTGTTCGAGGTGATGAACACCAGCGGCCGGTGCTTGGCCTTGATGAGTTCGCGCGTTTCGTAGCAGTAGAACTCCATGCGGTCGATCTCGCGCAGGAGGTCGTTCGGGAACTCGATGTCGGCCTTGTCGATTTCGTCGATCAGCAGTGCCACGGGGCGGTCGGCCGTGAAGGCTTGCCACAACACGCCCTGGACGATGTAGTTGCGGATGTCCTTGACGCGCTCGGCGCTGTCGCCATCGTTGAGCTGGCTGTCGCGCAGGCGGCTCACGGCGTCGTATTCATACAGGCCCTGCTGCGCCTTGGTGGTGGACTTGATGTGCCACTGCAGCAAGGGCATGTCCAGCGCCTGTGCCACTTCTTCGGCCAGCATGGTCTTGCCGGTGCCGGGCTCGCCCTTGACGAGCAGCGGGCGTTGCAGCGTGATGGCCGCGTTCACGGCAAGCATCAGGTCTTGGGTGGCGACGTAAGTCTGGGAACCTTGAAATTTCATGAACAAAACACCGAATCGTTGATGGATGGGCTTGACAAGCGGTGGCTATAATCGCCATCGGATCAGAGCCACGAGTTGAACCTTCATACGATTGTGCGCGCAAAATGAACAAGACGTTGACCACGATATTCGCCCTGGCTGTCGCTTGCGTGACGGCGGTGTCCCACGCCCAGGAAGCCAAGGGAGATGTCGAAGCCGGCAAGCAGAAAATTGCGATGTGCATCGGCTGCCACGGCATTCCGGGTTACCAGTCGAGCTTTCCCGAAGTGCATAAGGTACCCATGATCTCGGGCCAAAGCGGCAAGTACATTGCTGCCGCCCTCACGGCCTACAAAAAGGGCGAGCGCAAGCACCCCACGATGCGCGGCGTCTCCGACTCCTTGACCGAGCAGGACATTGCCGACGTATCGGCCTATTACGAACAACACGGCAAGACCAGCGCCGAGCTGCCCGCCAAGTCGGGTCGCGAACCCAGCGTGCAAGTGGCCGAGTTGCTGAAAAAGGGTGCCTGCGTTTCCTGCCACGGCGACAACTTTGCCAAGCCCATCGATCCGTCCTATCCCAAGATAGCGGGCCAGCACGCTGATTACCTGTTCGTGGCGCTCAAGGCCTACAAGGTGGAAAAGAACACCCATGTCGGCCGCGGCAACGCCATCATGGGCGGCATCGCCAAGCAGTTCACCAACGCGGAGCTGAAGGCAATTGCAAGCTATGTGGGCTCGCTCGAAAGCGACCTGCACACGGTGCCGCAATCGCGTTTTCGTTGAGCTGACCGCCGGTTGGGGCCTCGTCCCGCAAACCAGGCCATTCGCACAGAGCCCGCAGCCAGCGGGCTCTTTTGTTTCTGGCCATGCACACATGGCGCTTGGTGTCGCAGGCGCCTGCCTATCTGGCACACCGCGCAGGGGCTTGGTTGTCCTTTGGGGGAGTCGTTCGTAAAATACCCCTATGCGTTTTCTGGTTTCTCCCTCCTGTGTCCGTGCCGCCGAGTCGTCCACGACTGCTGCGTTGCCCGCACACATCGTGCAAAGGACGGGTGTTCTGAAACCAGCTTCCACGGCCGCAGATTCCTAGGCCCGGCGGTTTCTTCTTTCCCCAAGAGCGTCATCGACCCACCGCCGGGCAGTCATGCCGGACCAGTGCGCGCGACAGCATGTCGTGCTGCGGCCATTGAGATTCCGGTTTTCACCGCTCACGTTTCGTGGTTTTCCGTTGCGTGGGCGCACTGATGGCGCCATCCAGCGCGGCGCTTTGCGCCGGCCGTTTGTACGCTTACCGGGAAGTTCCATGCACCTTCAGACCATTGTTGCCATCACCGATTTTTCTGCCGCCGCCGAGCAGGCGCTGGACCGCGCTGCCATGGTTGCAGCCGATCACCATGCGCGCTTGCGCATCCACTACGGCACCGACACGCCCGATCCCAAGTTCGCCGATCCGCACGCGCGGCTGGAACAGCGGGCGCGCCAGCTGGCCCGGCGCCATGATGTTGCCGTCGTTGCCGCAAGGCAGGGCACCGGCGACGTGGTGGCCGATGCGCTGGCCGCAACGGCGGGAGCAGATTTGCTGGTGATGGACCGGCGGGCGCATTTCAACTGGGGGCGCCTGCTGCGGGGTTCGCCATGGGCGCGAGTCTTGCGTGGCAGTCGCTGTCCGGTGCTGATCGTGCAGAACGCACCCAAAAGTGCCTATCGTCATGTACTGGTTGCGGTGGATTTTTCCGAGACCGCAGGGGCGTTGGTGCGGTATGCCGGGGGGCTGCAAGGGGAGGCGCGACTGGAGCTTTATCACGCGATTGACCGGCGCAACGAAGCCAAACTGCGCAGCGCCGAAGCGTCGATGCAGGCCATTCAGGCCTATCGCGCCGAAGTGCGCGAGCAGGCACGCCAAAAGATGCTGCCGCTTGCCACCGCTTTGGACACGCGGCGCAACCGTGTGGCCTCGGTGCTGGGAGCCGGAGACCCGGCCCGGCAGCTTGCCGTGCAACACGAAGCCTCAGGAGCCGATCTCATTGCAGTCGGGTACCAGCGCCGCCCGGCACCCGTTGATTGGTTGATGGGCAGTGTCGCGGTCCGGCTGGTGGGCCACGTGCAATGTGATGTGTTGGTGTTTCCGCGCGACTATGCGTTGCGCGAAGGCCGCACAACGGCGCGAAACTGTGCTGTTTCTGGCTTGTCGGCCTGACGCTTGCGCCGTCCCGTTCAGCGTTTGAGCGCCCAGGCGCCCAAAACCTGTGGTGGAGCTTGCGCCGCGATCAACGCAGCGTTGGCGACCGCTTCAGTCCCGGGTGGCGCGGCGCTGCACGCAGGCGATGTAGGCGTCTCCATCGGGGGGGGCGGCCGGCGCGCTGGCTTTCCCACAGCATCTGGCCCAGGCAGTCCATGGTGGCGTGGTGGGCGTCGTGCAGGGAATCAAGGCGCGCGGTGAGCAGCTCTACCGCCTGGCGGATGCCGCGCGGCTGGTCGATGCTGCACTGTTCGCTGATCGACAGGTGCATCGACAGGTGCAGAAACGGGTTGGTCTGCTCTGGCGTTTCGTCGTAGTTGCGCGCCACGGCGGCGTCGGCGTCGGCCAGCTCGGCGTGGTACTCGGGGTGCTCTGCAATCCACAGGCTGGCCAGCGTTTCGATGGCCTCCATGGGGGCGCCGCTCAGGGTCTTGGCGTGCACTGCGCAGAGAAAGCGGCGCACATCGGCTTGGGACGGGTTGAACATGGCCCTGAGCGTAGCACGCAGTGGCAGCGATGCCGGCGCACAACGGGTGGTGCGCCGTTGCGGTGGCGTCCTACATGCGCAGGCGCCGGGCGCGTCTACAGTGGCCGGGCACAGGCGGGGAAACCGGGGTCGCTGCTGCGCCTTTGTCCAACAGCCCCGGATTTGGGAGATATGCCATGAATGCACTGCGTCTGACCGGAGCGATCCTGATCGTATTGGGGCTGGCCGGGTTTTTTACCGGCGGTTTCAGCTTCACCAAAGAAACCACGCAGGCCAAGCTGGGTCCGCTGGAGCTCACCGTGAAAGACAAGGAATCGGTGAATGTGCCCCAGTGGCTGAGCCTGGGCGCCATTGCGCTGGGGGCCGTGGTGCTGGTGCTGGGTTTTCGCAAGAATTGAACTGCTTGGGCAGGCAGCGCGAATACGCGGTGCGCGCTGTTAGCCGTTTGCCGGCGGCTGTTCGGCCCCAAGGCCCGCACGTCAGTTGCGCTGAAGGCTCAGCAGCCGTGAAATGGTGCGCGCTGCCTTCAGCAGGGCGGGCAGCATGGTGGCCTGCATCACCTCGGCGCTGGTGCGGTTGGCCTGGCCGCTGATATTGAGGGCGGCCACGGTCTGGCCCGCGCGGTTGGTCAGCGGCGCGGCAATCGAAATCAGCCCTTCCTCCAGTTCCTGATTGATCAGGCACCAGCCCTGTGTGCGTGCCTGGCGTATGCGTTCGAGCAGCGTGGCCACGTCCACGGTGGTGTGCTGGGTAAAGCGCTGGGGGTTCAGGCCCTGCAGCCGTGCCACCAGTTCTTCGTCGGGCAGGCCCGCCAGCAGCACCCGCCCCATCGATGTCCACGGCGCGGGCAGGCGCGAACCCACGCCCAGGTTGGTGCGCATGATCTTGTGCGTGGGCAGCCGCAGCACATAGACGATATCGAGGCCGTCCAGCACGGCCGCCGAGCACGACTCGCGCACCTGCTCCACCAGCTCCTCCATCACCGGCTCGGCCAGATCCCAGATGGGCATGGAAGACAGGTAGGCAAAGCCGAGATCAAGGATGCGCGGGGTCAGGCGAAACAGCCGACCATCACTTTCCACATAGCCCAGCGTCTGCAGCGTGAGCAGAATGCGCCGCGCGCCCGCGCGCGTCAGGCCGGTCTGCGCGGCAACCTCGCTCAGCGTCTGCTGCGGCGCGGTGGCACTGAACGAGCGGATCACTTCCAGGCCGCGCGCAAACGACTGCACGTAGCTGTCGCCCGGTTTCGGGCTGGCGGGAGGGGTATTGGTGTTCATGAAATGCCCGGTTTATAATTCTCTATGCGAACATTTGTTCATTATACGAACAAATTGGTGGCAATTTTTTGACACTTCCCGGAAGACTTTCCATGATCAACAAGATAGCGGACTCGGTGGCGCAGGCACTTGCGGGTGTGAAGGATGGCGCCACGGTGCTGATTGGCGGCTTTGGCACGGCGGGCATTCCTGACGAGCTGATCGACGGCCTGATCGCCCATGGTGCGCGCGACCTCACCATCGTGAACAACAACGCCGGCAACGCCGAGCAGGGCGTGGCGGCGCTGCTCAAGGCCGGACAGGTGCGCAAGATCATTTGCAGCTTTCCGCGCCAGGCCGACAGCTATGTGTTTGACGAGCTTTACCGCAGCGGCAAGCTGGAACTGGAGCTGGTGCCGCAGGGCAACCTGGCCGAGCGCATCCGCGCCGCAGGTGCTGGCATTGGCGCCTTTTTCTGCCCCACGGCCTATGGCACCGAGCTGGCCGCGGGCAAAGAGACGCGCGAAATCAATGGCAAGCACTACGTGCTGGAGTACCCCATCTACGGCGACGTGGCCCTGATCAAGGCCGAAAAGGGCGACCGCTGGGGCAACCTGACCTATCGCATGTCGGCGCGCAACTTTGGCCCCGTGATGGCCACCGCCGCCAAGACCACGGTTGCCACGGTGCACGAATTGGTGGAGCTGGGCGCGCTCGACCCCGAAGCCATCGTCACGCCGGGCGTCTATGTGAGCCACGTGGTGAAGATCGCCCGCGTGGCCACCCAGGCGGGTGGCATGAAGAAATCTGCATGAAATTGGCCTCTGGCGCAAAAGGAGCAAGCGTGAGTAGCTATCAAAAACGTAGTAAAGAAGAGTTGGCCAAACGGGTGGCGCAAGACATCCACGACGGCGCCTATGTCAACCTGGGCATCGGCCAGCCGACCCTGGTGGCCAACCACATTCCCGCAGGCCGCGAAGTCGTCCTGCAAAGCGAGAACGGCATCCTGGGTATGGGCCCGGCGCCCGCTGCGGGCAGCGAAGACTATGACCTCATCAACGCAGGCAAGCAGCCCGTGACCCTGCTGCCCGGCGGCGCGTATTTTCACCACGCTGACAGCTTTGCCATGATGCGCGGCGGTCACCTCGACATCTGCGTGCTGGGCGCCTTTCAGGTGTCGGCCACGGGCGACCTGGCCAACTGGAGCACGGGCGAGCCCGGCGCCATTCCTGCCGTGGGCGGTGCCATGGACCTGGCCATCGGTGCCAAGCAGACCTGGGTGATGATGGACTTGCTCACCAAGCAGGGCGCCAGCAAGGTCGTGGCGCAGTGCACCTATCCGCTCACCGGCATCGGCTGCGTCAAGCGCATTTACTCCGACCTTGCCACGCTGGCCTGCACGCCGCAGGGCCTGCAGCTCATCGACAAGGTCGAAGGGCTGGAGCACGCTGAGCTCGAACGCCTTGTCGGCCTGCCCATCCAGGCCTGAATTCACCTCAATCCCGACAAACCCCCAGGAGACACCCATGACCCAAGCTTTCATCTGTGACGCCATCCGCACCCCTTTCGGCCGCTACGGCGGTGCCTTGTCCAGCGTGCGCACCGACGACCTCGGCGCCATCCCGCTCAAGGCGCTGATGGAGCGCAATCCGGGCGTGGACTGGGCCGCCGTGACCGACGTGCTTTATGGCTGCGCCAACCAGGCCGGTGAAGACAACCGCAACGTGGCGCGCATGTCGGCCCTGCTGGCGGGCCTGCCACTGGAAGTGCCCGGCGGCACCATCAACCGCCTGTGCGGCTCGGGCCTGGATGCCGTGGGCACGGCCGCGCGCGCCATCAAGGCCGGCGAGGCCGGTCTGATGATTGCCGGTGGCGTGGAAAGCATGAGCCGCGCCCCGTTTGTCATGCCCAAGGCAGAAAGCGCCTTCAGCCGCAACAACGCCGTGTATGACACCACGATTGGCTGGCGCTTCGTCAACAAGCTGATGAAGGCGCAGTACGGCGTGGATTCGATGCCCGAAACGGCCGAAAACGTGGCCACCGACTTTGGCATCGAGCGCGAGGCGCAGGACCTGATGGCCCTGAACAGCCAGCTGCGTGCCGTGGCCGCCATCGAAGCTGGCCACCTGGCGCGCGAGATCTGCCCGGTCACCATCCCGCAGAAAAAGGGCGATGCCATCGTCGTGGACACCGACGAACACCCCCGCAAGACCAGCCTGGAAGCGCTGGCCAAGCTCAAGGGCGTGGTGCGGCCTGACGGCACCGTCACGGCCGGCAACGCCAGCGGTGTGAACGACGGCGCCTGCGCGCTGCTGCTGGCCGACGAAGCCAACGCCGCCAAGTATGGCCTGACGCCGCGCGCCCGCGTGGTCGGCATGGCCACCGCCGGCGTGGCGCCGCGCATCATGGGCTTTGGCCCCACGCCCGCCACCCTGAAGGTGCTGGCGCAAACCGGCCTCACCATTGACCACATGGACGTGATCGAGCTCAACGAAGCCTTTGCCGCGCAGGGCCTGGCCGTGCTGCGCGCCCTGGGCCTGAAAGATGACGACGCCCGTGTGAACGCCTGGGGCGGCGCCATTGCGCTGGGCCACCCGCTGGGCGCCAGCGGTGCCCGCCTGGCCACCACGGCCGTGAACCGCCTGCACGCCACCGGCGGCAAATACGCGCTGTGCACCATGTGCATTGGCGTGGGGCAGGGCATTGCCGTGATCCTCGAACGCGTCTGACCGTGCCAAAACTCACCGCGCCAACACAAGCCGTGCAGACACCAACCATCGACACCCCCGGCGGGCGCTTTCGCGTGCGCCTGGATGGGCCCGCTGATGCGCCGGTGCTGGTGTTTTCCAACTCGCTGGGCACGCCGCTGGAGATGTGGGACGCGCAGGCGCAGCACTTCGCCCAGACCCACCGCGTGCTGCGCTACGACACGCGCGGCCATGGCGGCAGCGTGGTGTCGCAAGGCCCCTACAGCCTGGAGCAACTCGGCGGTGATGTTCTGGCGCTGCTGGACGCGCTGGGCATTGCCAAGGCCAGCTTTTGCGGCATCTCCATGGGCGGCCTCACCGGGCTGTGGCTGGGCGTGCACGCGGGCGGGCGCCTGAACCACCTGGTGGTCTGCAACAGTGCCGCCAAAATTGGCACGGCCGAAGGCTGGCAAACCCGTGCTGCGCTGGTGCGCAACCAAGGCACCGCGGCCATGGCCGAGCTGGCCGCTTCGGCGCCCGGCCGCTGGTTCACCGAACCCTTCATCGCGGCCCAGCCCGCGCGGGTGGCCCTGGCGCAAGGCTGGATTGCCGGCATCGCGCCCGAGGGCTATGCCGCCTGCTGCGAGGCACTGGCCCAGGCCGACCTGCGAAATGCCATTGCCGCCATTCGCGTGCCCACGTTGCTGATTGCCGGTGCCAGTGACCCGGTGACCACCGTGGCCGATGCGAAGGCCATGCAGCGGGCCATTGCCGGTGCGCGCCTGGCCGAAGTACCGGCTTCGCACCTGTCCAACCTAGAAGCACCGGCTGCGTTTGACGACGCGCTGGCCGCCTTTTTGGCCATGGGTGCCTGAACCGTTGGCGCCCCACGCCATTCACCCGCAAAAACCATGACCCAGCCCAATACCACCCCCGAGCGCGTGCTGATCACCGGCGGCGGCGCCGGCATCGGTGCTGCCATTGCCGAGCGCTGCCGTGCCGAGGGCTACCTGCCGATCGTCATCGACCGCGTGGTGGACTCCGTGCCCGGCGCCATCCGTGCCGACCTGTCGGATGCGGCAGACACCGCGCGCGCACTGCAAGAGGCGCTGGCCAGCGGTCCCATCACGCGGCTGGTGAACAACGTGGGCGTGGTGGTGCCGGCCGATGCCGAGCACCAGACGCTGGCCGAGTTCGACCTGGCCGTTTCGCTGAACCTGCGCTGCGCGTTTCAGTGCATGCAGGCACTGCTGCCGGGCATGAAGGCTGCGGGCTTCGGGCGCATTGTCAACATGTCCTCGCGCGCGGCGCTGGGCAAAGAGTTGCGCACCGCCTACGCCGCCACCAAGGCCGGCCTGATCGGCATGACACGGGTGTGGGCGCTGGAGCTGGGGCCGCACGGCATCACAGCCAACGCCATCGGGCCCGGCCCCATCCGCACTGCGCTGTTCGACCGTGCCAACCCGCCCGACGCCCCGCGCACCCGCGCCATCATCGAGGCCGTGCCCGTCAGGCGCATTGGCACGCCCGACGACGTGGCCCACGCCGCCAGCTACCTGCTGGATGCGCGCAGTGGTTTCGTCACGGGGCAGGTTCTGTATGTCTGCGGCGGCATGACCGTGGGCGTGGCGGGCGTGTGAGCGCCTTGTTCACAACCCTTCACCGCGCCGCCCGAACCGGCCCTTTCACCCGTCTGCTGCGTCTGGGCGCATGTTTGCCCGGCACGGCGGATTCCATTGAACCGAGAAAGACAGAGGAAACAACCATGACCACTTCCACACACCGCACCTTCCTGACCGGCCGCCGCAAGGCCCTGGCTGTTTTGGCCAGCCTGGCTGCGGGCACGGCTGCCCTGCCGGGCGCCGCTTTTGCGCAGGCCGCTTATCCCGCCAAGCCTATTTCCATCGTCGTGCCCTTCTCGGCGGGCGGCACCACCGACATCCTGGCGCGCCTGGTGGGCCAATACCTCTCGGCCGAGCTGGGCCAGCCGGTGGTGATTGAAAACAAGGCCGGTGCGGGCGGCAACATCGGCGGGCAATATGCCGCCAAGGCCGCGGCCGACGGCTACACCCTGTTCATGGGCACCGTGGGCACGCAGTCCATCAACGCCAGCCTGTACAAGAAGATGCCCTTTGATCCCATCAAGGACTTCGCACCGCTGACGCGCGTGGCCAATGTGCCCAACCTGCTGGTGGCCAACCCCCAGCAGCCGTTCAAAACGGTGCCCGAAATGATTGCCTATGCCAAGGCCAATCCCGGCAAGATCAACTTTGGCTCGCCCGGCAACGGCGCTTCTCCGCACCTGTCGGGTGAACTGTTCAATGCGATGGCCAAGGTCGAACTCACGCACATTCCCTACAAGGGCAGCGCACCGGCCGTGACCGACCTGCTGGGCAACCAGATCGCCATCATGTTCGACAACCTGCCTTCGGTGATTCCGCATGTGCGTTCGGGCAAGTTGCGCGCCATTGCCATCACCACCGCCAAGCGCTCGCCCGAGCTGCCCGATGTGCCGACCATCGCCGAAGCCGGTGTGCCCGGTTATGAGGCCATGTCGTGGTTCGGCCTGCTCGCGCCTGCGGCCACGCCCGCGCCCGTGCTGGCCAAGCTCAGCGGTGCTTTGGCCAAGGTGCTGGCGAACCCCGAGGTGAAGAAGAAGATCGTTGACCAGGGCGGCGAGCCCGTCAATGAAACCCCTGCCCAGTTTGCCGCCTTCATCCAGTCTGAATCGGTGAAGTGGGGCAAGGTGGTCAAGTCGTCGGGCGCAAGCCTGGACTGATCTGTAGCCGGGTTGCTTATAAATTAATAGCTGCTGGCGCACATGGATAGTGCGCCAGCAGCTATTTTTGTTTCAAGGTACGCGGCACCGGCAGTGGGCCTTTAGAGCCTGGTCCAGGCTCTTACACCCGCCACGCAGGCAGCTGCCAGTTGCGCCACAGCGCCAGCACGCGCAGTCCGGCGGTCACCAGCACGCAGGCCAGCAGCGGGGCCCAGTCGGGAGCCTGCACCTGGCGCAGCGCCACATCCACCCAGCCGCCGGCAAAGGCGCACAGGGCATAGGGGCGGTGGTCGCTGAAGGCCTGGGGCACCTCGTTGCACAGCACGTCGCGCAGCACACCGCCAAACACCCCGGTGATCACGCCCATCATCACGGCTATGAGCGCCGGCATGCCCACGGCCATGGCCACGTCCACGCCGATGGCTGCAAACAGGCCCAGACCAATCGTGTCGGGCAGCAGCATGGCACGCTCGGTGGGTTTGAAGTGGCGCTGGCGCATGAACAGCATGGCGCCCACGCACAGCGCCAGAATGCCCCACACATAGCCAGTGTGGCGCACCCAGAAAAAGGGCCGCTGGTCCAGCAGCAGGTCGCGCAAGGTGCCGCCGCCAAAGGCGGCGACGCAGGCCACCACGCACACGCCCACCGCGTCCATGCGCTGGCGTGCGGCGGCGATCATTCCCGACAAGGCAAAGGCGGCGGTGGCGGCTATTTCGAGCACAAAGCGCAGGGTGGGTATCCACGGGGTTTCAGCGAGGTCCATGGGGATGGATTGTGCAGGCGCGGCGGTGACAGCAGCCAACAGTGGCGCGCGTGCTGGTGCAGGCGGGTGGATCGCAGAAGGTGTAAAGTGCTATTGAATATATAGCTGCTAGCGCTTTCTTCGAAAGGGCTAGAGTCATATTTTGCTTGACTTTTATGCCCGCCGCAGGCCAACCCGCTTGCCATGGGCCGGATGAAGGTCCGTGGGCAGGGAGAGCACGGACTTTGGCAGGCCCGGCCTGAACGGATGCAAGGCTGGGGCTGCTGGCGCATCGCTTCAGTGGAGCCGGTTTTTGCCGCTGTTGCGTGCATCGGAAGTTCCGTTGCTAAGATGCCAGCCCTTCTCGCTTGGGGCTTTTTTATGGACTTGCAGACTTGGCTGGCTTTTTTTGCGGCGTCTTGCCTGATTGCGGTGTCGCCGGGCTCGGGGGCCGTGCTGTCGATGAGCCACGGCCTGTCGTATGGCGTGCGCAAGACCGGGGCCACCATTGCCGGGCTGCAGGCCGGGCTGCTGCTGATCTTGCTGATTGCCGGTGCGGGCGTGGGCTCGCTGCTGCTGGCTTCCGAGGTGGCTTTCAGCGTGGTCAAGGTGCTGGGCGCCTGCTATCTCATCTATGTGGGCTGGAGCCAGTGGCGCGCGGGTGCCACTTCGCCCATTCAAGGAAACGACGCGGCTCCGGCCGGCCCCTGGAAAAAGCGTTTTCTGACGGGTTTTCTGACCAACGCCACCAACCCCAAGGGCATCATCTTCATGGTGGCCGTGCTGCCCCAGTTCATGACCGAAGGCCGCCCGCTGTGGTTGCAGCTATTGGTGATGGCCGCCACCACGGTGGCCGTGGACGTGACGGTGATGCATGGCTACGCAGCGGGTGCCAGCGCCCTGCGCCGCCTGATGCGCAGTGCCCGTGCGGTGCGCACGCAAAACCGGGTGTTTGGCGGGCTGCTGATGGCGGTGGGTGCGGGGCTGTTTTTTGTCAAGCGTGGCGGGCAGCACGCGTGAGTTAAAAATGCTATTTAAATAATAGCTACTAGCGCTTGATTTATAAGCGCTAGAGGCCGATTCCATTCAAATTCTATCCAACGGGTGATTCCGGGAGGTTGTGTCATGCCAGTGGTCGTTGTTGCCAATCCCAAGGGCGGCGTGGGCAAGTCCACGCTGTCCACCAACGTGGCCGGGTATTACGCCCGCCAGGGGCATCTGGTGATCCTGGGGGACACCGATCGCCAGCAGTCTGCCCGTCTGTGGCTGGGCCTGCGCCCGCCCGCCGCCCGCCCGATTGGCGCATGGGATGTCAGTGCCGACGAGATCACCAAGCCGCCCAAGGGCAGTTCGCACGCGGTGCTCGACACCCCGGCGGGCCTGCATGGCCGGCGTCTGGGCGATGTGCTCAAGCTGGCCGACCGCATCATCGTGCCGCTGCAGCCCAGCGTGTTTGATATTTTTGCCACGCGCGCTTTTCTGGACCAGCTGGCCGAGCACCGCCACGCCGCGGGCGTGCAGGTGGGCATTGTGGGCATGCGGGTGGATGCGCGCACCAAGGCCGCCGAGCAGTTGCACCACTTTGTCGACAGCCTGGGTTTCCCGGTGCTGGGCTATCTGCGCGACACGCAAAACTATGTGCACCTGGCAGCGCACGGGCTCACGCTTTTCGATGTGGCGCCCGCACGCGTGGCGCGTGACCTGGAGCAGTGGCAGGGCATCTGCACCTGGCTGGACGCCTGAAAACCGCAGGCAGCACGGGGTGTCGCTGTCACGCGCCTGACAGGCGCCGGGCGGGTAGCGGCGCACCATTGCCCTCATGAAAACCTTCCGCTCTTATTCTGAAGTCAGCGCCTGCGTGGGCCAGGAAGTCGCCGTGACCGACTGGATCACCATCACGCAGGAACAGGTCAACCTGTTTGCCCAGGCCACGGGCGACCACCAGTGGATCCATGTGGACCCCGAGCGGGCCAAGGCCGGGCCGTTTGGTGCGCCCATTGCCCATGGCTTTCTCACGCTGTCGCTGATTCCGCGATTTTTTGAGGGCGGCATGCGCATCGAAGGCGCCCGCATGGGCGTGAACTACGGCCTGAACCGGGTGCGCTTTACGGCACCCGTGCCAGTGGGCAGCCGCCTGCGCGCGCGGCTGGTGCTGCAGGCCACTGAGCCCCTGGCGCCCGACGGGTTGCAGATGACCTGGCTGGTGACGGTGGAGCGCGAGGGCAGCGACAAGCCAGCCTGCGTGGCTGAATCCGTGGCACGCAGCTACGGCGCTGCGCCATAAAGCGCGTTCAGCCCGCTGCGGTTTTCAGCGTCTCACGGGTCGCCGCAGATCCGGGTGTTTCTTGATTTTGAGAGCGAGCACTCGCAGCGCCTGGCCTCTGTGTGCCAGAGCGCCTGAAGGCGGCAGCGCCTCAGAGCAATTGCTCTACCGGCGAAGCGACTGCCACGCCCGGTACGCCAAAGCTGTTCTGGCGCCAGGCCTCGAACACCGTCACTGCCACGGCGTTGGACAGGTTCAGGCTGCGTTGACCGGCCACCATGGGCAGCCGCAACCGCTGTGCGGGCGGGAAGGTCTCGCGCAACTCGGGGGGCAATCCGCGCGTCTCGGCCCCGAAAACCAGCCAGTCGCCGGGGAAAAAGCAGGTGTCAAAGGCGGTCTGGGTGCCATGTGTCGTCATGGCAAACATGCGCGTGGGGTCGGGCTGGGCGTTACGCAAAAAGGCGGTCCACCCCGGATGCCGCTGCACCTGTGTGTACTCGTGGTAGTCGAGCCCGGCGCGGCGCATCAGCCGGTCTTCCATCGAGAATCCCAAGGGCTCGATCAGGTGCAGCGTGCAGCCCGCGTTGGCTGACAGGCGAATCACGTTGCCGGTGTTGGGCGGGATTTCGGGTTCGACCAGAACGATATGAAACATGCTCCGTATTGTCGTTCGGACATTCGGGCGTGGCGCAGCGCCGTCGTAAACAAAAGTTTCAGTCCGGTTCTGTGCGCGCCACCACCATGGCCGTGATGTGCGCAGCACCGGCCTCGCGCAGCGCGTGGGCCGCCGCATTCAGGGTGGCACCGGTGGTCATCACATCGTCCACCAGCACAATGCGCCGCCCTTGCACGGCGGCCGCGCGGGTGGGCTCGACGGCAAACGCACCCAGCAGGTTGCGCAGGCGCTGGCTGCGCGGCAGGCCGCTTTGCGCTTCGGTGGCGCGCAGCCGCAGCAGCAGGGCGGTGTCCACCCTGGGGCCGGCAATGTGGCGGGCCAGCAGGGCGGCCTGGTTGAAGCCGCGCTCTTGCAGGCGCTCGCGTGACAGGGGCACCGGCAGCACCAGGTCGGCAGACTCCAGTGCCGGCTCTACCCAGGGCGCGCTGCGCAGCAGCGTGGCCAGCGCCGAGGCCCAGCCCGGGTCTCCGCGAAACTTGAAATCGGCCATGGCGCCAGCCCATGGGTAGCCATAGTCCACCGCGGCCAGGCAAGCGTCCACCCGCGGGGGCTCGCGCAGGCAGGCGCCGCATTGCGAAACACCTTCGGGCACTGGCAGGGCGCAGCGCGCGCAGCGTGTGCGGGGCTGTGCAAACCGGGCGGCACAGCCATCGCAGACGCGCCGGGCGGGCCAGGCGTGGCACACGGCACACTGGCTCGGCAGCTGGTCGATGAGTGCTCCGATGCGTCCGGATGCCCCTGTCAGCATCTTGTAGAACATCCAGTCAATATACTCGTCTGCCCTTTTCTTTCGCCATGTCCACCGAGCACCCTCCCACCATTGATCCCGTTGCAGCCGCCCGCTGGCACGCCGCAGCCCCTGCCCAATCTCCCTGGTTGCACGAAGAGGTGGCCCGGCGCATGGACGACCGCCTGCAATGGATTCGCCAGGCCCCCGCAGCCTGGTGCCACTGGGACGCGGTGCGCGGGGGGCTGCAAGGCCACGCCCTTGTCAGTGCCCGCTATCCGCAAGCGCTTTGCCTGGTAACGGAAACGTCGCCCCACTGCGTTCCGGTGGCGATGCAGGCGCTGACCCGGCCATGGTGGAGCCCCGCGCGATGGAGTGCGGGGCGCCCCCGGTTTGGTTTGCCGCAAGAGGGGGGGGTGCAGATGCTCTGGGCCAACATGGCCCTGCACATGGCAAGCGACCCGCAAGCCCTCATCGCCCAATGGCACCGGGCGCTGTCTGTGGATGGCTACCTGATGTTCTCGTGCCTTGGGCCCGACACCGCCAAGGAGCTGCACGCGGTGTATGCAGCACTCGGCTGGCCGCCGGCCGGGCATGCGTTCACCGACATGCACGACTGGGGCGATATGCTGGTGCAGGCCGGCTTTGCCGAGCCGGTGATGGACATGGAGCGCATCCGGCTGACCTTTGCCACGCCACAGCGGCTGCTGCAGGAGCTGGCAGAGCTGGGGTGCAATCTGCACCCTCAGCGGTTCCCTGCGTTGCGTGGACGCCACTGGCGCCGCCGCCTCCACGAAGTGCTGCAGGACAAGCTCGGGGAGCCGGACGAGGGTGGACAGCTGGCCCTGACCTTTGAAATCATCTACGGACATGCCTACAAACCCAAGCCAAGGGTGCGGGTAAGCGCCAGCAGTGCGGTTTCCCTGGAGGACATGCGCGCCATGCTGCGTGAGGGTTCATCTAAGGGTTAAACCGTAGTCACTTGTCAATGATCTAGAACAAGGCGCGCTACAATTCTCGCCAGATGAGAGTGGGGTGCCTTTGCGCACTGCACAGGTGTCGTAGCGGTTTTCAAGGCGTTTGCATTGACGAGTCTGATTTTTCGTTTTGCCACGGTGTCCGGCCAGCGCATTGACTGGCAGTTGTATCGCAATGGCCCAGTGGCGCGCCCCCGGTTGTGGTTGTGTGCCGTGCCTTTGGCAACCGCCTTGATTTTTTGGCTGGCGGGGGCCCCATGGGCCATCGCCTTTGCTGCATTGGCCATCATGGTTTTGGCCGTTGGCTTGGCCAGGTTCGGCCGCCATGCGGCGGACGGCGAGAGGATTTCTCTGCAAGGCGCTCGCCTTGTGGTCGAGAGGGAGACTGCGGGCCGGCTGGAGCGCGCGGAGTTTGACCGGAGCCGGGTTCGGGTGGAGCCCAAAACCGCAGACCGTTCGCTGATCACGCTGTCGGCACAGGGCCGTTCGATTGAAGTGGGGCGCTTTGTGCGCCCCGATCTTCGCCCGGCCCTGGCATCCGAGATACGCAGGGCCCTGCGCGCTGCCTGAACCCCAGTGGGCGCGCCAGGTGATTGGTTAATTAAGGCTTAGAAGTAAGTGAGAACTATGAAGAGCATTTCCAACAAGCTGGCGTCTCTGCTGCTGACTGCTGGTGCATGGGTGGGCACCGCGGTCCATGCCGTTCAAGACCTTCCCGGCGGCCCTGCGGTCAATCAGCTCAATCTCCATCCCCCGGTGACAAAAATTGCCGAAGAGCAGCATTTCCTGCACTGGATGATGCTGATCATCTGCACGGTGATCTTCATCGCGGTGTTTGCCGTGATGTTCTATTCGATCTGGAAGCACCGCAAATCCAAAGGCGCCAAATCGGCCAATTTCCACGAGTCGGTGACGGTGGAGGTGGTCTGGACCGTTGTGCCGTTCATCATCGTGATCCTCATGGCCCTGCCAGCCACGAAGGTGCTGGTGGCCCAGAAAGACACCACCAATGCTGACCTGACTATCAAGGCCACCGGTTACCAGTGGAAGTGGGGCTACGACTACATCACGGGCGAAGGCGAGGGTCTGGCCTTCATCTCCACACTCGACAGCAGCCACCGTGCCATGTCCGACAGCGGCAATGTGAGTGAGGCGCCGGCCAACTACCTGCTCAAAGTGGACAACCCGATGGTGGTTCCCGTCAACAAGAAGGTCCGCATCATCACCACCGCCAATGACGTGATCCATGCGTTCATGGTGCCCGCGTTCGGTATCAAGCAGGATGCCATCCCCGGTTTCGTGCGCGACACCTGGTTCCGCGCCGAAAAAATTGGCGACTACTACGGTCAGTGCGCTGAACTGTGCGGCAAGGAACACGCTTACATGCCGATTCATGTGAAGGTGCTGTCGGCCGAGGATTACAGTCAGTGGGTAGCCGACCAGCAAAAGAAGGCCGCAGCCAAGCTGGACGATCCCGCCAAGGTGTGGGCGCTGGACGACATGCTCAAGCGTGGCGAGAAGGTGTATGCCGCCAACTGCGCAGCGTGCCACCAGGCCAGCGGCAAGGGCGCCGGGGCCATCAAGGCCCTCGATGGCTCTGCCATCGTGCTGGATGCCGATCACGCCAAGCAGATCCAGGTATTGCTCAAGGGCGTGAACAACGGTTCCATGCCCGCGTGGGCGCAACTGAGCGATACCGACATCGCTGCAGTGGTCACGTATACCAAGAACAACTGGTCGAACAAGACCGGGCAGCTGGTCCAGCCAGCAGAAATTGTGGCCCAGCGTGGCAAGTAATCACCGCCCCACCGCATTGAGGAATTCAAAATGAGCGCAGTTCTCGACCATCACGGGCACGCACACGACAGCCACGACCACCATGCTCCCACCGGCTGGCGCCGCTGGGTGTACGCCACCAACCACAAGGACATTGGCACGCTGTATCTGCTGTTCTCGTTCACCATGCTGATGATCGGTGGCGTGCTGGCGCTGCTGATTCGCGCCGAGCTGTTTCAGCCCGGCCTGCAACTGGTGAACCCTGAGTTGTTCAACCAGCTCACCACCATGCACGGCCTGATCATGGTGTTCGGGGCCATCATGCCGGCCTTCGTGGGTTTTGCGAACTGGATGATTCCGCTGCAGATCGGCGCATCCGACATGGCTTTTGCGCGCATGAACAATTTCAGCTTCTGGCTGATGATTCCTGCGGCACTGACCCTGGTGTCCTCGTTTTTCATGCCTGGCGGCGCCCCGGCTGCCGGCTGGACGCTGTATGCGCCGCTCACGCTGCAGATGGGCCCCTCGATGGATGCCGGCATCTTTGCCATGCACATCCTGGGTGCCAGCTCCATCATGGGTTCGATCAACATCATCGTGACCATCCTCAACATGCGCGCCCCCGGCATGACGCTGATGAAGATGCCCATGTTTGCCTGGACCTGGCTCATCACCGCCTACCTGCTGATCGCCGTGATGCCCGTGCTGGCTGGCGCCATCACCATGACGCTGACGGACCGCCACTTTGGCACCAGCTTCTTCAACCCCGCCGGTGGCGGTGACCCGGTGATGTACCAGCACATTTTCTGGTTCTTCGGCCACCCCGAGGTGTACATCATGATCTTGCCGGCCTTCGGCATCATCAGCCAGATCGTGCCCGCTTTCTCGCGCAAGAAGCTGTTTGGCTATGCCTCCATGGTCTATGCCACCTCGTCGATTGCCATCCTGTCGTTCATCGTGTGGGCCCACCACATGTTTACCACCGGCATGCCGGTCACCGGCCAGCTGTTCTTCATGTACGCCACCATGCTGATCTCGGTGCCCACGGCCGTGAAGATCTTCAACTGGGTGGCCACCATGTGGCGTGGCTCCATGACTTTTGAAACCCCCATGCTGTTTGCTGTGGGCTTCATTTTCGTGTTCACGATGGGTGGTTTCACCGGCCTGATCCTGGCCATGGCCCCGATCGATATCCAGTTGCAGGACACCTATTACGTGGTGGCGCACTTCCACTACGTGCTGGTGGCGGGTTCGCTGTTCTCCATGTTTGCCGGCGTGTACTACTGGCTCCCCAAGTGGACTGGCGTGATGTATTCGGAAACCCGCGGCCAGATCCATTTCTGGACGTCGTTGATCTTCTTCAACATCACCTTCTTCCCCATGCACTTCCTGGGTCTGGCCGGCATGCCGCGCCGCTACGCCGACTACCCCATGCAATTCGCCGATTTCAACGCGATCGCATCGGTGGGCGGCCTGGGTTTTGGTTTGGCACAGGTGTATTTCTTCCTGGCAGTGATTGTTCCTGCGATGCGTGGCCGTGGTGCCAAGGCACCGCAGAAGCCTTGGGACGGTGCGGAAGGTCTGGAGTGGGAGGTGCCTTCGCCCGCCCCATTCCACACCTTTGAGAACCCACCCAAGCTGGACGCAACGGCTACCCGCGTGATCGGTTGAAGAATATGTCCATGACTCCTGAGCAAAAAAAGAGCAATCTGCGGATGGCGCTGATCCTGGCGTCCGTGGTTGCCGTCTTCTTCGTCGGGTTCATGGTCAAAGTCGTTCTGCTCTCCCGCTGAGCACCGCGCCATGAACATTCGCCGCGAAAACGCCAAGATGGTGGGCAAGCTGGCCGTGATTACGGTGGGCATGTTTGCATTTGGCTACGCGCTGATCCCGATCTACAAGCACATCTGCGAGCTGACTGGTATCAACATCCTGTCGCTCTCGGAGCGACAGGTGCCTGGCAACGGCGTTGCCGGCAAGGATGTGAAGGTGCCCGCGAACACGCAGGTGGACACGAGCCGCACCATCACCGTGGAGTTTGACGCCAATGCGCGGGGGCCCTGGGATTTCAAGCCTGCACAGCGCTCGGTGAAAGTGCATCCCGGTGAGCTGACGACGGTGATGTACGAATTCCAGAACGTGCAAAACCGCCGCATGGCCGCGCAGGCGATTCCCAGCTACGCGCCGCGGCAGGCGGCTGCGCATTTCAACAAGCTCGAGTGCTTTTGCTTTAACCAGTACATCCTGGAGCCGGGCGAGAAGAAACAATGGCCGGTGGCATTCGTGATTGATCCGCGGTTGTCCAAGGATGTCACGACCATCACGCTGTCCTATACATTCTTCGAGGTGGGCGGAAAGACACCGCCCGCACCCGAGTCCACGGCGGCAGCTTCCCTGCACCCCGTGAAGGAGGGGTCGTGAGCCCCGTCAATCCATCCGAACCCGTGGTGCGGCGCAAGGGGTCCCTGTTGCGCACGGTTCGTGCGGTTGCGTGGTCGTTGATCGGCCTGCGCAAAGGCAGCGAATACCAGCAGGACCTGGAAAAGATCAATCCGCTGCACATCATTGTGGTGGGGTTGGTGGCCATCTTTTTGCTGGTGTTGTCGCTGATTGCGGTAGTGAACTGGGTGGTCTGACCGTCGCCGACATTCCCATCCAACAACAAAGATTTTGAGATTCAGGAGCTGAAATGAGTGCATCAACCCACGGTGGAACCCCGTACTACTATGTGCCCGCCGAGTCGCGCCATCCTGTGTTGGCAGCCGCAGGCCTGTTCTTTGTGATTCTGGGCGCGGCCCAGTGGATCAACGGCCATGACTGGGGCAAGTATTCCCTGGCCTTGGGGCTGGTGTGGTGGCTTTTTGTGCTGTACCAGTGGTTCCGTGATGCCGCGCGCGAAAGCGAAGGGGGTCTCTACGGTCACAAGATCGACCTGTCCTACCGCTGGAGCATGAGCTGGTTCATCTTTTCGGAGGTGATGTTCTTCGGCGCTTTTTTCACTGCCCTGTGGTGGGCGCGTGCGCACTCGGTGCCCGCATTGGGCAGCCTCGAAAACGCCATGCTCTGGCCCGACTTCAAGGCCGTGTGGCCCAGCCTCGCGGCAGGTGCAACGGGTTCCCCTGCCGGTATCGTGGAGCCCTTCCAGACCGTTGGTCCCTTCTGGCTGCCTACCATCAACACGGCCCTGCTGCTGACTTCTGGTGTGACGCTGACCATTGCCCACCATGCGCTGCGTGAAAACCACCGCGGCAAGACCATTGGCTTCATGTGGGCCACCGTTCTGCTGGGCTTTGTGTTCCTGTGTGTGCAGGGGTATGAGTATTACCACCTGTACACCGATCTGAACCTCAAGCTCAGCTCGGGCGTGTTCGGTTCCACGTTTTTCATGCTCACGGGGTTTCATGGCTTCCACGTGTTTTTGGGCATGTTGATGCTGTTGGTCATCACCTTGCGCCTGCAAAAGGGCCACTTCACTGCCGACAAGCATTTTGGCTTTGAGGGGGCCGCCTGGTACTGGCACTTTGTGGACGTGGTCTGGCTGGGTCTTTACATTCTTGTGTACTGGATGTAAGCCGGCCCGCAAAGCAAAAAAAGCGCCGCAAGGCGCTTTTTTGTTGAGAGGGCCTGGCGTCTTACCGCGTGGCAGGCAGGCCGGTGGGCTGGATATAACCCAGTTGCCATGCAATCAGAACGCAAATGAACAGGACAATCGAGAGCCCCACCCGCAGTGCCAGCGCCTTGGCCATGTGGTTCCCTTTGGCCTTGTCATCGCGTCCGTTACGCATCATGAAAAAGAGTGCAGAGGCCAGGCTGGCGAGAATGGCGAGAAACGCCACAGCGACAAGATATTTCATGGAGCACATTATCCTGTGACACCTGCTCAAAGTGCCTGGGGCCTGCGGTTCTGGTTGATCACCGTGGCGGCAGTGGCCAGCATCCTCGTTACCGCTTCACTGGGGCGATGGCAGCTGTCGCGTGCCGCGCAAAAGCAAACCCTGCAATCGCTGCTGGACCAGCGCGCCGCCTTGCCGCCGCTCGACAACCGTGCGCTGCGCGGACGGGCACTTGCCGGTGAAGGCACTGCCCAAGACCTGACGCATCGCGCAGTGGTGCTGCAAGGGCGCTGGGTGCCAGAGCACACGGTTTATCTGGACAACCGGCAAATGCAGGGCCGGCCCGGATTTTTTGTGGCCACGCCACTGCAGCTGGAGGGCGGCGACGGGGTGGTGCTGGTTCAGCGCGGCTGGGTGCCCCGCAATTTTCAGGATCGCGAGTCGCTGCCCCCGGTGCAGACGGCGCCGGGCGTGGTGCAGCTTGCCGGGCGCATCGCGCCGCCGCCGTCGCGCCTGTATGAGTTCCAGAGTGCCGATAGTTCGCAGGGGTCTTCCCGCATCCGGCAAAATCTGGATCTTGCCGCGTTTCGCACCGAAACGGGGCTTGCACTGATGGATCTGTCGGTGCTGCAGACCGGGCCCGCCAGCGAGGGCATGCAACGGGAGTGGCCCGTCATCGGCGCCGGCGTCGACAAACACTACGGTTATGCATTTCAATGGTTCGGGCTCAGCAGCCTGATTGCACTTCTCTATGTCTGGTTCCAACTCGTCCGACGCTTACTCCGCCCGCGCCCAAAGTCCCTTGCCTGAGGCGCGCGCTGACCATCCTCTGGGGCTTACGGTGCATAACCTGCCCGAGGCCGGCAACGCCGTGGCCCATGCACAGAACGCCCGCCACGGACGCTGGAAGATGCTTGCGGTGCTGCTGGTCTGCGCAGCCCCGGTCATTGCCTCGTATTTCACGTACTACGTGGTGCGCCCCGACGGCCGTCGCAACTACGGTGAGTTGATACAGCCGCAACGCACTTTGCCCGATCTGGCCACGACCGCGCTCGATGGTGCGCCCGGCAAGCTGCCCGCGCTCAAGGGCCAGTGGTTGCTGGTGAGTGTGGGGGGCGGCGCGTGTGATGCCACGTGCCAGCAGCACCTGTATCTGCAGAGGCAACTGCGGGAAAGCGTGGGCAAAGAGAAAGACCGGGTGGACTGGATCTGGCTGGTGACCGATGCCGCCCCTTTGCCGGCGGATATCTCCCCCGCGCTGCAGCAGGCCACAGTACTGCGGGTCAATGGCCCTGCGCTTGCCCAGTGGCTGGAGCCCGCCCCGGGCCACGCGCTGTCCGAGCACCTTTACGTTGTGGACCCGATGGGCAACTGGATGATGCGATTTCCTGCCCTGATGGATGCATCAGGCGCCGGCAAGGCCAAGCGGGATCTGGAACGCCTGCTGCGCGCCTCGTCTTCATGGGACGACGCCGGACGGCCAGGGCAACCCTGATGGACTCCCAACCGCTTTACGACCTTGCACCGCTGGCGCAAATGATGTTGCTGGGCATCGTGATCGCGCTCGGGCCTGTGGCCTGGGTGGGCTGGCGCCATCGCGGCAGCGCCCGGGGGCACCGTTTGCAGGCGCTGACGGTGCTGACCCTGTTCCTGACTTTTGATCTGGTGCTGTTCGGCGCTTTCACCCGGTTGACGGATTCCGGCCTGGGCTGCCCCGACTGGCCGGGCTGCTACGGCAGCGCCAGCCCGGTGGGCGCGCGCGCAGACATTGCGGCGGCGCAAGAAGCCATGCCCACCGGGCCGGTGACGCACGGCAAGGCCTGGGTGGAGATGATCCACCGTTACCTCGCCACGGGCGTTGGCGTGCTGATCATTGTGCTGACCGTGGCCACCTGGCTGCAATGGCGGCGTGCCCGGGCCGACAGCACGGTGTCGCCGCCCGTGATGAGCCCGTGGTGGCCCACTTTCACCCTGGTCTGGGTCTGCCTGCAGGGCGCGTTTGGCGCACTCACGGTCACCATGAAGCTGTTTCCCGCCATCGTCACGCTGCATTTGATGGGTGGCGTCGTGCTGCTGGCACTGCTGTGCGTGCAGGCCGTGCGCCATACCCAGGCAGTGCGGGGCGTGCAGCCTGCCGTGCTGGCGGCGCCGCTGCGGCTGAGGGTGCTCGTGACGGGCGCGCTGGTGGCGCTGCAGGTTGTGCTGGGAGGCTGGGTCAGCACCAATTACGCGGTGCTGGCCTGCACCACCTTTCCCACCTGTCAGGGCAGCTGGTGGCCCGTGATGGACTTTGCCCAGGGGTTTCAACTCTGGCGGCCGCTTGGGCTGCTGCAGGACGGCAGCCACATCAGCTTTGCCGGCCTGACCGCCATCCACTATGCGCACCGCCTGGTGGCCTATGGGGTGTTGCTGGCGCTGGCATGGCTGGCATGGCGCCTGCACCGCGCCACGGCGCTGCGCTTGCAGGCGCGGTGGCTTGCGGGCCTGGCGCTGCTGCAGCTGGCCACGGGCCTGAGCAACGTGGTGCTGGGTTGGCCCCTGCTCGCTGCGGTTTTGCACACGGGGGGCGCTGCCGCCCTGGTGGTGGTGCTGACCTGGGCGCTATCTTCCAGCCGCGCTGCCCTGGCGCCCCAGGGGTCTTTTGCACCATCCAGCGCACCGAGGGTTTCCGCATGAGTGTTGCTTCCACTTTCCCAGCGCCGTCGCGCTTTTCTCAGTTTTACGCGCTGACCAAGCCCCGCGTGGTGCAGCTCATCGTGTTTTGCGCGCTGATTGGCATGGTGCTGGCCGTGCCAGGCCTGCCCACGCTGGCGCAGCTGGGGCAGATGGCGCTGGCCAGCGCTGGCGTGTGGCTGGTGGCGGGCGCTGCCGCGGCGTTCAACTGCATCGTCGAGCAGGGCATTGATGCCAAGATGAAGCGCACGTCCTGGCGGCCCACTGCCAAGGGCGAGCTGTCCAACACGCAAACGCTGCTGTTCTCGGCCCTGTTGTGTGCGGCCGGCTCGGCCCTGCTGTATGTCTGGGTCAACCCGCTGACGATGTGGCTCACGTTCGCCACTTTTGTGGGCTACGCCGTCGTGTACACCGTCATCCTCAAGCCGCTGACGCCGCAAAACATCGTGATTGGCGGTGCCTCGGGCGCCATGCCCCCCGTGCTGGGCTGGGCCGCCATGACAGGCGACGTGGGCCCCGAGGCGCTGATTTTGTTCCTCATCATCTTCCTGTGGACGCCGCCGCATTTCTGGGCGCTGGCGCTGTACCGGGTGGAGGACTATCGCAAGTCGGGCCTGCCCATGCTGCCGGTCACGCACGGCAACGAGTTCACGCGCCTGCAGGTGTTTTTGTACACGCTGATCCTCTTTGCGGGATGCCTGATGCCGTTCATTTTTGGCATGAGTTCGTGGATCTACCTTGTGGCGGCCGTGCTGCTGAGCGCCGGGTTCTGCGGCTACGGCTTTGCGTTGTGGCGTAATTACTCCGACGCCCTGGCGCGCAAGACCTTTCGTTTTTCTCTCATCCACCTGAGCGTGCTGTTTGCCGCACTGCTGGTGGACCACTATGCGATGTGAACACGATGCACAAAAGAAACGCTCTTAAATTAATAGCTGTTGGCGCTTTATCCATCAGCGCTGCAGGCATATTAGGCGCTTGTTCTGACAAAAAGACCGAATTTCGCGGTGTGGACATCACGGGGGCCGACTACGCCCGCGATATTCCACTGACCGACCACAACGGCCAAAAGCGCAGCCTGCAGGACTTCCGCGGCAAAGTGGTGGTGGTGTTTTTTGGTTATACCCAATGCCCCGATGTCTGCCCCACCTCCATGCAGGAGCTGGTCGAGGTCAAACAGATGCTGGGCAAGGACGGCGACCGCCTGCAGGGCATTTTCGTCACCGTCGACCCCGAGCGCGACAAGCCCGAGATGCTCAAGGCCTACATGGCCAATTTCGACCCCAGCTTTTTGGCGCTGTCAGGCACCCCCGAGCAGACCGCCGCTGTGGCCAAGGACTTCAAGATCTACTACAAGAAGGTCGATGGCAAAACCCCCACCAGCTACACCATGGACCACTCTGCGGGCAGTTACGTGTATGACACGGCAGGCCGCCTGCGTGTTTACAACCGTTACGGCAGCGGCGCGCGAGCCCTGGGGGCCGATGTGCGGGCGCTGCTGCAAGAGGCAGGCTGACGCGCGCAGCGCGCGCCGGCGTTAGCCCCGGTCGCGCATCGCATTGGGCTGTCCAGCGCGACGGTGAAGGCCAAGCGCTGGCGCTACCCCTGTACGACCAGCGAAGCCGCCATCGCGCACGCTGGATGGGGCAGCCGGGTCATTCGGCCTTGATCCCTTGCGAGGTGATCACCGCGCCGAGTGCGCGCGTATCCGTCTGGATGCGGTTGGCCAGACCTTCGGCGGTGGTGCCCTTGACCTGCCAACCCTGCTGAAACAGCTTGGCGCGCACTTCCGGGCTGCGGGCGATTTCGCTGAACAGCGCCGACAGGCGCGCCGCCACTGGTTGGGGCAGAGACCGGGGGGCCGCCACCGCATTCCAGATTTCGAGGTTGAAGTCTTTCACGCCCGCTTCGGCCAGGCTGGGGTATTCGGGCACCAGGGTGCTGCGTCCACTGGATGTGACGCCGATCACGCGCAGCTTGCCCGCGCGCGCCTGCGCGGCGGCCATGGCCGGAGGAAGCAGCGAGAGCTGGATCTGGCCGCCAATGATGGCGTTGATGACCTGCGGATTGCCCGGATAAGGCACATGCACCGGGTTGATGCCTGCCTTGTTTTTGAGCAGCTCCATGCCGATATGTGCCACCGTGCCCACGCCCGGCGTGCCGTAGTTCCAGCGGTCGCCGCTGGCGCGTGCCGCCGCAAAAAACTCTTGCGCGGTTGCCCCCGGCGCGTTGGCCGGTGCGGCCAGGGCCAGCGGGGCCGTGGCGATCAGGCTGATGGGAGTCAGGTCCTTGAGCGGGTCGTAGTTGATTCTGGGGTTGATGAGCCTGGCAATCGTCAGGTTGCCATTGATCATGATGCCCAGGGTGTGATCGTCTGTGGCTTTGGCCACGGCGTCCGCTGCGATGTTGCCGCCTGCGCCCACCTTGTTTTCCACAATCACCGGCTGCCCCAGGGCTTTGGCCAGCGGTTCGGCCAGCGTGCGCGCCACCAGATCGGGCGACGACCCGCCCGGAAAGCCCACCACCAGCTTCACGGGCTTGCTGGGCCAGCCGGGTGTGGCCGCGGCCGTGGTGGATTGTGCAAGTGCGGGGCTGAAAGTGGCGGCAAGGGCCAGAGCCAGCGCAGCGCGACGCAGGGGGGATGGGGTCATCAGTAAATCCTCCGGTCATGGACGGGTGCGAGGGCGGTTTTTGCCGGCACCCAAAAAAAACGCGCAACCAGGGTTGCGCGTTGAATTATCCCTGCTGCCCACACCCGTGCTTGCGGGTGCGTCAGCAGACCGGCACTGCTCAGGCGTATGCCGCCAGCGCGGTTTTCATCTTCTTCATGGCGGCTACCTCGATCTGGCGAATGCGCTCGGCGCTTACGCCATAGACGGCAGCCAGGTCGTGCAGCGTCATGCCGCCAGAGCCATCGTCGTTGACCTTGAGCCAGCGCTCTTCCACGATGCGGCGGCTGCGGTCGTCCAGGCTGGCCAGTGCGGTGGCAATGCCATCGGTGGCGAGTTCATCGCGCTGGCGCGACTCGATCATCGCGGTGGGCTCGTGCGAAGCGTCGGCCAGATAGGCAATGGGGCCAAAAGCCTGCTCGCCGTCATCGGACGGAGCCGGGTCGAGCAGCACATCGCCGCCCGACATGCGGGTTTCCATCTCGATGACTTCTTCGCGCTTCACATTGAGCTGTGCTGCCACGGAGTCGATTTCGTGGTCGGACAGGGTGTCGCGGTGCGTGGCGGCATCGGCTGCTGCCGCATCGGCCTTGAAACCCTGCTTCATGGACCGCAGATTGAAGAACAGCTTGCGCTGCGCCTTGGTGGTAGCCACCTTCACCATGCGCCAGTTCTTCAGGATGTATTCGTGGATCTCGGCCTTGATCCAGTGCATGGCGTAGCTCACCAGGCGCACGCCCTGCTCGGGGTCAAAGCGCTTGACGGCCTTCATCAGGCCCACGTTGCCTTCCTGGATCAGGTCGCCGTGCGGCAGGCCGTAGCCAAGGTACTGGCGCGCAATCGACACCACAAGGCGCAGGTGCGACATCACCAGACGGCCTGCGGCGTCCACATCGTTGTGGTCCCGCAGCTGGCGGGCATAGGTTTGCTCTTCCTCGTGGGTGAGCAGGGGCAGGCGGTTGACAGCCGAAATGTAGGCGTCCAGATTGCCCAAAGGCGGCACCAGCGCCCATGGGTTGGCGGGCGCCAAAGTCGTCGCTGCGGTTCCAGATTGAAGTTTCATTCCGGGAGTCCTTTCCTCTAAGCTTTTATGTTAGCACTCTCTTTGACGGAGTGCTAAGGCCGGAGTTCCCGTGTGGTTGGGAAAGAGGTCATCCTGGCACAACATTTGCTTTTTCTCGTTGCAGGCTTTGGTATTTTCTCACCGGAGTCGGGCTTTCGGTACACCCCAACATGGGCTTAACCCATTGATTTGTAATGAAGTTATTCCAATCGGGTGGAGTCCGTCCAGCGCCGCCCGGCAGGGCGGCGCTGGTGTTTTCAGGCCTGCCCGAAACTGTCGGGCATTTGCACCGCCACCACGCTGCCGCGTGCGGTGATCACGCCCGCCACCATGACCGTGGTTTCCACCACGACCTTGCGGCCTTTGATTTCCTTCACGCGGCCGCGAATCTCCAGCGTTGCGTCCAGCGGCGTGGGTTTGAGAAAGTCCACATGCAGGGAGCCGGTGACGAAGCGAAACGGTGGCAGCGTGCCCATTTCACGGCCTTCGCTGCGGTACATGGCGGCGGCAGCCGTGCCGGTGCTGTGGCAGTCGATCAGCGAAGCAATCAACCCGCCATAGGCGTAGCCAGGTATCGAGGTGTGAAACGGCTCGGGCTTGAAACGGGTCACGGTTTCTTCGCCCTCCCAGAAAGTCTTTATCTGGTGGCCGTGGTGGTTGTTGCTGCCACAGCCGTAGCAATGCGACACGTTTTCGGGGTAGTAGTCTTGAAACGCTTTCATGGGTGGGTTCCGGGGTTGGGTCAGCAGGCAGAACGGGGGGAAACTCAAGCCTTCAGGCCGTCACGGCGCCAGGCCCAGGGCTGTGCGCAGTTGGGCTTCGGTGCTGGCGTGGCTCACCGTGCTCACGCGGCCGTCTTGCAGCGCGATCAGCGTCACCGCGCCGTCTTGGCGGGGCCAGTTTTTTAGCAGCGCCTCGTCCAGTACCACGCCCAACACAAACGGCATTTCACGCAGCGCGGGCAAGGCAAAGGTGCGGGTCACAAAGCCGGGCATGCGGCTCATGTCTGCCAGGTAGACGGCCTGGCGCGTGGCCAAAAACCCTGCCGGCTGGTCCGCCAGCACGGTCTGCACCAGGT
Organism: Acidovorax sp. JHL-3; assembly: GCF_000526295.1. Lineage (NCBI taxonomy): Bacteria > Pseudomonadati > Pseudomonadota > Betaproteobacteria > Burkholderiales > Comamonadaceae > Acidovorax > Acidovorax sp. JHL-3. Next base: position 607,201 of record NZ_JAFU01000004.1, on the reverse strand, counting down.
TGGAGGCCTTGCGGCCTGCGGCAAACAGCACCAGCTTCGTGTCGGCGCTCACTTTCCACGCCTGGTCGTGCTGGTCTTTCAGTGTCAGCTCGGGCAGTGCTTGGCCTGGTTGCAGTGGTGGGCTGGCCAGTGCCAGTGCGGGCCAGCTCAGCAGCGCGGCCAGCAGCAGTGCGGTGTGGTTCGGGCAGAGCCGGATCTTTGTGACGGGCATGGGGGTGTCCTGGTCGGGGTTCAGGTGGCGCGGCGGTGGTGGCTGCGTGCACTGCCACCGGCGCCGGTGTTGCTGTGACGGCGGGTGTTCATCGGTATTTCCTCAGGTAGACGCCCTCAAAGAAGCGCTTGGCCCAGTGAAACAGGCGGGATGAGGGCAGGATGATCTGGCGTCGGGTGTTGCGAAACACCAGGGTGCCGTGATCGATGGCATCGACGATGCAAATGAGCTCCACCTTGAAGGTGGCTGTGGGCGTTTCGCCGCGCAGGCCTTTGAGCAGGTTGTCGGCCGCTGCGGCCGCCTGCAGGTCGGCCATGTGGGCTTGCTTGGGCATCCAGTCGGGGCCGGGAAAGCTGCCCGAATCTCCCACCACATACACATGTTGCGTGCCTTGCACGCGGCATTGCGCGTCGGCTTGGAGCAGACCACCGGCGGAGCGGGCCAGCGGCGTCTGGTCAAACCAGGCGTTGCCGGTCATTCCGGGCATGAACAGGATCAGATCGGCCGGAAACGAGCCGCCCTCGGTGACCACGCGGTCGGGCTCAAAGCGCACCAGCTTGTGGCCAAGGCGGGTGCTGATGCCGCGGCGTGTCATCTCGGCCAGCAGGTGCTGAACCGCCTTCGGTCCGAGGCGGCTGCCCGGCTCGGTGGAGGGGTTGAAGAACACGATGTTGAACTTGTTGCGTCGGCCCTCGCGCCTGAGCTGCTCATCAATGCCGAACAGAAACTCGAACATCGGTCCCCCGCGCACGGCACTGGGCTCGTTGGGGTTGCCGGCAAAGCCCACGGCAATGGTGCCGCCGGTCATGGTACGCAGGCGGTCACGGATACGCTCGGCCGCCGCAATGCCTTCGCAAGGCGTGATGGCGTGTTCAATGCCCGGCAATTTTTTGATGAAGCGCCCACCGCTGGCAATCACCAGTGCGTCGTTGCGCAGCTCGCCAGCCGTGGTGAGCACCACCCGGCCACCGTCTCGAAGACCGGTGACCTCGGCAGCGATGTGGTTCACCTTCATGCGCGAAAAAAAGTTGGACAGCGGAACCACCAGCTGCTTGCGGGTGCGCAGCCCCGACGGAATCCAGATGATGCCCGGCAGGTAGTGCAGTTCGGCGCGTGGTGCCACCAGGGTGATGTGCGTATCGGGGTCGCGTTGGCGAATTTCCCGCACGGTGGACAGGGCGCCAAAGCCGGCGCCAATGACGGTGATGTGAGCGGCAGGTTGCATGGAGTCAGGTTCCTCACGCGGCGAAGGGAGTGGTGGGGCGCAAGTCCGCTGCGCCAGCGCGCAACGTCTGCTTGTCGCCCTTGCTGTCGTGGTGGGTGCGCAGCGGCAGTCCGTGTTTGCTCAGCATAGCCTGCCGCACGGACTGGCCGCGCTCCTAGCCAGCTGCATCGTCGTCCTCGCCAATCAGCAAGGTGTTGTCGGCCAGGTATTTGTGGGGAGGCACCAGTAGGTTGATGGGGGCAGGCTTGTTGTTGAACACGCGCCCCGCGAAGTCGAAGGTGGAGCCGTGGCAGGGGCAAAAAAAGCCGCCCTTCCAGTCGGCGGGCACGCTGGGATTGGCGGTGCCTTCGTTCAGGGTGACGGGGGAGCAGCCCAGGTGGGTGCAAATGCCCACGGTCACCAGCACCTCGGGCTTGATGGAGCGATGGGTGTTGGTGGCGTAAGAGGGTTGCTGTTTTTTTTGTGAATCGGGGTCTGCCAGGTCGGTCATGCCGTCGAGCTGGGCCAGCATCTCGGGCGTGCGGCGCATGACCCAGATCGGCTGGCCACGCCATTCGACGACCTTGACCTCACCGGGCTGGATGTCGCCAATTTCCACCTGCACGCTGGCGCCCTGTGCCTTGGCCCGCTCGCTGGGGGCAAAGCTGGCCACCAACGGCACTGTCACTGCTGCAGTTGCCGCGCAGCCCATGGCCGTGGTGGCCAACAGCCACTGGCGGCGCTCGGCGTCATGGCGCCCCGTGTCGGGGTTCGATGCGGGGAAAGCGGGTGCGGTGAACGGGTGTGTCATGGAATCCTCCAGTTGAAGCGAGGCAGGTCGCAAAGTACCCACTGCCCTTCACCATCCAAGAAACATGCCACCCCTCTGCGCAGAAAAAACGCTTTGAAATCAACGATGAACGATGGAGCCGCCGCACCAGACGACTGCCAAATGGGGCGCTCTATGTCAAAAGTGGCAGACTGTGGCAGCCAGGGCCTACACTGACGGACCACGTCCATCCGAGTTTCCATGAAGCCATTGCCCGAGCTGACCGACTTTCTTGAAGGCCTCAGTGAGCCGCACATCCTGTTTGATGCGCAATACCGCATCGTGATGGCCAACGCCGCCTACCGCCGCGCTTTCAGCCCCCAGCGCAGTGTGATCGGCCGTACCTGCTACGAGGTGTCGCACCATTTCCAGGTGCCTTGCGACCAGGCGGGTGAGTCGTGCCCGCTGGCCCAGGCCCGTGCTTCAGGCCAGCGCGAGCGCGTGCTGCATCTGCATCACACGCCCAAGGGTGAGGAATACGTCAACATCGAGCTCACCCCGCTGCGTGATGCATCGGGGGAGCACGCCTTTTTTGTGGAAAAAATGGCGTCCCTGAAAGTGGCCCATGGCCTTTCTGTGGCGCAGGGCCTGATCGGGCGCAGCGCGGTGTTCCAGCACATGCTGGCGCTCGTAGCCCGCGTGGCGCCGTCCTTGGCCACGGTGCTGTTGTTGGGCGAGTCTGGCACGGGCAAGGAACTGGTGGCGCAGGCAGTGCACGATGCCAGTCCCCGCGCCACCAAACCCCTGGTGGTGGTGGACTGCTCCAGCTTGCCAGAGACGCTGTTTGAGTCGGAGCTTTTTGGCCACGAGCGCGGTGCCTTCACGGGCGCCAACACCTGCAAGGCGGGGCTGGTGGAGGCCGCCAGCGGCGGAACCTTGTTTCTGGACGAGGTGGGCGACATTCCCTTGCCCATGCAGGTGAAGCTGCTGCGCTTGCTGGAGTCGGGCACCTACCGCCGCGTGGGCAGCACCGAGCTGCGCCATGCCGACATTCGCGTGGTGTCGGCCACACACCGCGATCTGGACCGCATGGTGGCCGAGGGGCGTTTCCGTGAAGACCTCTACCACCGGCTGAGCACGTTTCCCATCGCGCTGCCGCCGCTGCGCGAACGGCGCGAGGACATCGCGCTGCTCACCCAAGCGTTGCTGGCCCGTGTGGCCCCGCAACGCTCGTTGAGCGTTGCGCCAAAAGCCTTGGCCTTGCTGGCCGAGCAGCCTTTCCCGGGCAATGTGCGCGAGCTGCGCAACCTGCTGGAGCGCACCACGCTGATGTGCGACGGCGACCGCATCGAGGTCGAACACGTGGCCCAGGCGCTGAATTCCGGGCGGCGCAGCACCTGGCAGGTGCCCACCCCATACGCGCCGGCCACCACCACGCAGGTCGGTCGCGGCGCACCGGTGGTGTCGGCGGCATCGTTGCGTGAACTGGAGTTGTCGGCGCTGCGCGAGCGGGTGGCCATGCACACCGGCAGCCGCGCCGAGCTGGCGGCGGCGCTGGGCATCAGCGAGCGCTCGCTTTACCGCAAGCTCAAAACGCTCGGCGTGTAAACCTGCAAACGGGGCCTGTAGCCTGTGGCCTCTGGGCCGGTGTCTGGGGCATTGCCCGGGGGATGGCTTTGCTGTCAGCCAGGTCTGCGCAGTTGGTGGCCAGGGCGCTGATCTTGCCGCGCGTGGGCTGCTTCGCGAAGGCGCTCATGCCTATGGCTGCGGCCTTGGTGCGCACGCTGGCGGGGCGGCTGGAACATTCCGGTCCAGCCAGTCGCTCACCTGGGCGTACAGCGCATCTTCCTCATCGAAACCATCGTGCCGCCCCGCCCGCACCAGCAGGCTGGCGTGCGGGGCGCTGGCTTGCAGGCGCTGGGCGCATTCCAGCGGAACCACCGTGTCGTCCTGGCCGTGAACCAGCAGCACCGGGGCCTGGATGTGCGCGATGCGCGACACGGGGGCGATGTCGTCAAACCGCTGGCCAATCACCCGTTCGATATAGCGGTTGACCAGCCAGCCCAGCGGCCAGAACGGAATGCGGTATTCGGCCAGCCAGCGGCGCATCACCTGCTCGGGGTGCGCAAAGGCTGAGACGCTGACGATGGCCGCCACGTCGCTGCGCTGCGAGCCGGCCAGCAACGCGGCGGCAGCGCCCAGCGAATGCCCCATCAGGACCACCGGTTGCGCGGGTTCGCCGAGCTGGCCTGGCAGCCAGTCCAGGCAGGCGTGCAGGTCTTCGGCAAACCGGGGCAGCGAGCTGTGCCCGTCGGGGTCGCTGCGGCCGTGGTTGCGTGCATCGGGCAGCAGCACCGACCAGCCCCGGCGGTGCAAGGCCAGCGCCGCAGGGCGCAACTGGCTGCCGTTGCCGCCCCAGCCGTGCTGCAAGATCACCACGCCGCGCCCGGCGGGGCCGGGCAACCACTGCGCGGCCAGGTGTTTGCCGTTGGCGGTGGGCACCGAAACCCATTGCAGGCCGGTCAGCGGAGCGACCGCGCCGGGGTGTTCAAGCCGGGGCGGTGCCAGTTCGCGCCGCAACCAGCGCAGGCCCAGCCAGCCCAGCCCCCAAGCGGCGGGGGGCACCAAAAGCGCGGCCCAGGCGTTCATGCGGTTTGTGGCTCGCTGCGAGGGCTGTGTGCGTGCGCTGCGGGGCGGTGTGGGTCCATGGTCATGGGCACCATTGTGGCCGACCACCCAGGCCCCTGGCGGTCTGCCGAAATGGACCTTGCGCCCTGCGGTTCCGGGGTAGCAAGAATTATGATAAAAAGTGGCTCTAGCGCAATACCCATAAGCGCTATAAGCTATAAAAATAATAGCTTATATGCATGCTTCATCAGACCCCACAACCAGCGCTAACCCCGCTGCGGAGCCAAAGTCCATGCCCGGCAACTCCCCTTCTGATGTTCTTGCGGCCGATGGCGTGTGCGCCGTCACCACCACCGTGGCCACCCCTGAGGACGCCCGGCGGCTGGCGCAGGCCGTGTTGCAGCAGCGCCTGGCGGCGTGCGTGCAGGTCGAGCCCATCACCTCGCATTACCGCTGGCAGGGGGCGCTGCACGAGGAGGCTGAGTGGCGACTGGTGTGCAAGACAGTGGCCCGGAGCGTTGCGGGCCTGCTGCAGCTGTTGCAGGCGCAGCACCCCTACGAGCTACCGCAGCTGCTGGTGCAGCCGCTGCAGGCAAGCGCCGCCTATGCCGACTGGGTGCGGCAGGAGACGCTGCCGGGGTAGCTTTCAGCCCAGCAGCGCCTGGGCGAACTCGCGTGCGTTGAAGGTTTCCAGGTCTTCCAGCTTTTCGCCCACGCCGATGAAATACACCGGAATCGGCCGCTCCTGCGCGATGGCGGCCAGCACGCCGCCCTTGGCCGTGCCGTCCAGTTTGGTGACCACCAGGCCGGTGAGCTGCAGCGCGTCGTCAAACGAGCGCACCTGGGCCAGCGCGTTCTGGCCGGTGTTGCCATCAATCACCAGCAGCACTTCGTGCGGAGCCGTGGCGTCGGCCTTGGTCACCACGCGCTTGATCTTTTGCAGCTCTTGCATCAGGTGCAGCTGCGTAGGCAGGCGGCCTGCCGTGTCCACCAGCACCACGTCCTTGCCGCGTGCCTTGCCGGCGGTCACGGCGTCAAAGCTCACGGCGGCGGGGTCGCCGCCCTCCTGGCTGACGATTTCCACCGTGTTGCGGTCGGCCCATACGCCCAGCTGCTCGCGCGCTGCGGCGCGGAAGGTGTCGGCCGCCGCCAGCAGCACGCTGGCGCCTTCGTTGGCGAGGTGCTTGGTGAGTTTGCCAATCGACGTGGTCTTGCCCGCGCCGTTCACGCCCGCCACCATGATGACGGTGGGGGTGTGCTCACCAATCACCAGGGCTTTTTCGAGCGGGCGCAACAGGTCGGTCAGGGCGTCGGCCAGCAGGCCCTTGACGGCGGCGGGGTCGGTGGTTTTGGTGTCCTTGACGCGGCGCTTGAGATCGGTCAGCAGCCACTGCGTGGCCTTGACGCCGGTGTCGGCAAGCAGCAGGGCTTCTTCGAGCTCTTCGTAGAGCGCATCGTCGATCTGGGTGCCAGTGAACACGGTGGCGATGCTGGAGCCCGTCTTGCGCAGACCGGTTTTGAGGCGATCGAGCCAGCCCTTGCGTTCAGCGGGCGTGGGCGCTTGCCCGGTCGGCACGTTAGGTGCCACTGGTGCCACTGGCGCCACTGGCGCTATTGGCACCGGGGATACCGCAGGCACCGGCGGTGCTGCCACGGCAACGGGCTCGGCCGCCACCGCCACGGCGGGCATGGGCCGGGATACCGGCGCAGAGGTCGGCACAGGTATCGGTGCAGGCACCGGCACATGCACCTGGACAGGCGGTGGTTCAACCGCTGGTGCTGCTGCAGGCGCGGGCATGGGCGGCTTGGCCGCGAAGGGGTTGCGCAGCCAGCCAAAGCCACCGCTGGCTGCCGGCTGGGCGGCCGGCGCTTGCGGGCTGGAAGCTGCAGCGCCCGCCGCCGGCGCCGCGTCGGCCACCGGGGGCAGGGCGGCGGCAGAAGAGGGCGCTGGCAACGGCGCCGCCTGCGTGGGCTGGCTGGCGGGTGCCTGCTGCGCGGGCGGCGCTATTGGCGCTGGCGCGGGCAGTGCATCCGGCACGGCGGGTGTCGCAGGGGCCGCCACAGCGGGCTGTGCGGGCGTGGGAGTGGGTTTTTTCTTGAAAAAACTGAACATTGGCAGGTACTTAGAATCACTCCATTCTATGAAACGTGCTTTCCCCCTTCTGGGCCTGCTGGCCTGCCTGAGTGCCGGGGCGCAATCCCCGGTGTCCCCAACCCCCTTTGCGACACCACCATCGGCCCTGTCCGCGCAGGCTGCCACGGCTTCGGGCGCGCAACAGTTCACGCTGGCCAATGGCATGCAGCTCATCGTGCAGCCCGACCGCCGTGCGCCCACGGCCATGCACATGGTGTGGCTGCGCGTGGGCTCCATGGACGAGGTCGATGGCACCTCGGGCGTGGCCCATGTGCTGGAGCACATGATGTTCAAGGGCACCAAGACCGTGCCGCCGGGCGAGTTTTCGCGCCGGGTGGCAGCGCTGGGTGGTCAGGAAAACGCCTTCACCAGCCGCGACTACACAGGCTATTACCAGCAGATTCCCGCGCACCGTCTGGAAGACGTGATGCGCCTGGAGTCCGACCGCTTTGCGCACAATCAGTGGCCCGATGACGAGTTCAAGCGTGAAATCGAGGTGGTCAAGGAAGAGCGCCGTCTGCGCACCGAAGACCAGCCCCGTGCCCTTCTGGCCGAACAGCTTTTTGCGACCACCTTCATGGCCTCGCCCTACCGCCGCCCGGTGGTGGGCTGGATGAGCGATTTGGACGCCCTGACGCCCGAGGACGTGCGCGCTTTCCACCGCCAGTGGTATGTGCCCGGCAACGCGGCGGTGGTGGTGGCCGGTGATGTGGATGTGGCCAAGGTGCGCGCGCTGGCCGAAAAATACTATGGCCGCCTGCCCGCCCGTGCCCTGCCGGCGCGCAAGCCGCGCACCGAGCCCGCACAGCAGGGCCTGCGCCGCATTGCCGTCAAGGCCCCGGCCGAGCAGGCCTATGTGGCCCTGGCGTTTCGCGTGCCCGGCATGAATCGGGTCGAGGTGCTCACCGATGCCGACCGCGATGCCTTGGCGCTGATGGTGTTGTCGGCCGTGCTCAGCGGCTACGACGGTGCACGCCTGGAGCGCGCGCTGAGCCAGGGCCCCGAGCGCGTGGCCGACAGCGCGGGCAGTTCGGCCATGGTGACGGGACGCGGCCCCAGCCTGTTTTTGCTCAGCGGCGTGCCCGCCCAGGGCAAGACGGCGCAGCAGGTCGAGGACGCCCTGCGTGCCGAAGTGGCCCGCGTGGCCCGTGAGGGCGTGAGCGAGGCCGAGCTGTCGCGCGTCAAAACCCAGTGGATTGCTTCGACCGTGTACCAGCGCGACTCTGTGCACGGGCAGGCCCAGGACCTGGGCAGCAACTGGGTGCAGGGCCTGCCCCTGGATGCCGAAGAGCGCCTGCTGGCGCTGCTGCGCACCGTGACACCCGAGCAGGTGCAGCAGGTGGCCGCCCGTTATTTTGGCGACGACCAGCTCACCGTGGCCACGCTGCTGCCGCAGCCGCTGGATGCCAAGGCCAAGCGCACCGCACCGGCCGCCGGCGCCACGCGCCACTGACCCCGCACCCGAGGCATAGCATGTTTACTATTAAAAAAATAGCTGTTAACGCTTTACTGATAAGCGCTGGAGCCCTGTTTGGTGTCAATTCAGCCTGGGCGCTGCTGCCCATCCAGCACTGGACCGAACCCAACGGCGCCCAGGTCTGGCTGGTGGAAAGCCCCGTGATCCCGATGGTGGATGTGCAGCTTGACTTTGACGCTGGCAGCCGCCGCGACCCGGCCGGGCAGGCCGGCCTGGCAGGTGCCGTGGCATCGATGGCGTCCAAGGGCGTTCTGGCCATGGCGGGCGAGGGCGCTGCCCCGCCGCTCGACGAAAACGCGCTGGGCGAGGCCTGGGCCGACCTGGGTGCCAGCTTCGACGCCAGCGCCGGCAGCGATGGGCTGCACTTTTCGCTGCGCTCCCTGACCGAACCCGCGCTGCTGCAACGCGCTGCGCTGCTGGCCGCGCGCCAGATGGGCGAGCCCAGCTGGCCAGCCGATATCTGGCAGCGCGAGCGCGCCCGCTGGAGCGCCAGCATCAAGGAGTCCCGCACGCGCCCTGCCACCGTGGCAGGCGAAGCCTTTGCCACTGCGGTGTATGGCAGCCACCCTTATGGCTACCGGGCCACCGAAGACACGCTGGCGCGCATCGAAGTGGCCGACATGCAGGCGTTTCATGCCCGCACCATTGCCGCTTGCCGCGCGCGCGTCAGCATCGTGGGCGCCGTCAACCGCGCCCAGGCGCAGACGCTGGTGGCCACGCTGCTGTCACGCCTGCCGCAGCGCTCAGGGGCAGAATGCGCCCCGCTGCCGGCGGTGCCCGAAGTGCAGGTCCTCACCGCACCGGCCGAGCAGCGCATCCCCTTTGCATCGGCCCAGGCCCATGTGCTGATCGGCCAGCCCGGCTTTGCGCGCCGCGACCCGGATTTTCTGGCGCTGCTGGTGGGCAACCACATCCTGGGCGGCGGTGGTTTCACCGCGCGGCTGACCAACGAGGTGCGTGAAAAACGCGGCCTGAGCTACAGCGTGTACAGCGGTTTTGCGCCCGGCCTGCATGCGGGCGCCTTCACCATCGGCCTGCAGACCCGTCCCGACCAGGCCGCGCAGGCGGTGCAGGTCTCGCGCGACGTGCTCGCCCGCTTTGTGCGCGAAGGCCCCACCGCGGCCGAGCTGCGTGCCGCCAAGGACAACCTGATTGGCGGCTTTGCGCTGCGCATCGACAGCAACCGCAAATTGCTGGGCAACGTGGCCAACATCGCCTGGAACGACCTGCCGCTTGACTACCTTGACCACTGGACGAAGCGGGTCGAGGCGCTCACCGTGGCCGACATCCGCACCGCCATGGCGCGCAAACTGCAACCTGAACGCATGGTGACCGTGGTGGTGGGGGGCCAGCCATGAGGGCCGTGCCCGGACGCCCCCGGCCCGTCTGCACCCCCACCCATTGCCTGAAAGTTTCTCCATGAGCCGATCCACCCTGCGCCCCGAATCCCTGCCCGGCGGCCGCCTGGCCCGTGCAGCCCAGGCGGCTGCCGCAGCAGCGCCCGATACCAAGCCGGGCAAAAAAACGGCTGCCCCCGCAGCCTCCAAGGGATCGGGCGAAATCCGCATCATCGGCGGCCAATGGAAGCGCACCCGCCTGGCCGTGGCCCAGCGCCCCGGCCTGCGCCCCACGCCCGATCGCGTGCGCGAAACCCTGTTCAACTGGCTGGGCCAGGACCTCACCGGCTGGCACTGCCTGGACGCGTTTGCTGGCACTGGCGCGCTGGGGCTGGAGGCGGCTTCGCGCGGCGCCGCCGCCGTGCAGCTGGTGGAAAACGACCCCGCCCTGGTGGCCCAGCTGCACAAGCTGCAGCAGCGCCTGGCGGCCACCGTGGTGCGTGTGCAGCGTGGCGACGGTGTTGCTGCGATCAAGCACGCAGCGCCAGCCAGCCTGCATCTGGTGCTGGTGGACCCCCCGTTTGACAGCGCCTTGTTCGAGCCCGCACTGCAGGCCGCCGCCCAGGCTGTGGCGGCAGATGGCTATGTGTACCTGGAGGCGCCAACGGCATGGACCGATGAGGCGCTGGCCCCGTTTGGGCTGACCGTGCACCGCCACCTGAAGGCCGGTGCGGTGCATGCACACCTGCTTCAACGGCGACCGAAAGACTGATATATTTGTGCTGAATTGCTATAATAAATATAGCTAATTGCGCTTATTGGACAAGCGCTAGAGCCCTATTTGGCATAAAAGTCAGCGGGCGGGCATTGCGGCCCTTGCGTGCGCGCAGCGCGCCGCATAATGCGCCCACACGGCCCGGCAGGCTTGCCGTGGCGGCCATCAGGTCCGCAAGCCGAGGCCAACCCATCTACCCACCAGGAGACCCCAGCCCATGGCCCACAACGTGCTCGCCGTTTACCCCGGAACTTTCGACCCCATCACCCTGGGGCATGAAGACCTGGTGCGCCGTGCGGCGCAACTGTTTGACCGGGTGATAGTGGCCGTGGCCATGGCCCACCACAAAAAGACCCTTTTCAACCTGGACGAGCGCATGGACATGGCGCGCGCGGCCCTGCGCGACTGCCCACAGGTGAGCGTCGAACCCTTCGAGGGCCTGGTGACCGAGTTCACCGCGGCGCGCGGCGGCACCGCCATGCTGCGCGGCCTGCGATCGGGCACCGATTTCGACTACGAATTCCAGCTGGCGGGCATGAACCGGGCGCTGGTGCCGCACATCGAGACGGTGTTCCTCACACCCAGCAGCCAGCACCAGTTCATCAGCAGCACGCTGGTGCGCGAAATTGCCACGCTGGGCGGCGACGTGGCGCAGTTTGTCTCGCCTGTGGTGCACGAGCGCCTGATGCACAAGCTCCAACGCGCAGCATCGGCCTGAGTCTCAGCCTGCGGGGGCCTGCACCAGGTCATGCACAAACCGCAGCTTGCCCATGGCGCCAGATGACAACGCAAAAGGGTAGGCGTCGTTCTGCCCCAGGCTGCGGTTCAGGCTGTTGAGCATCAGGGTCAGGGGCACCCACTGGCGCACCATGTCGTCAAACGACGGGCGCGGGTTGGCGAAGGGGTCGGTCACCTGGTGGCGCTGGGCAGCGTTCGGGTCGGGCACGGTCACGCTGGTCTGGTAGCTGGCCGCGGTTTCGAGCAGGTCCACCATGTGCAGGTAATGCGCCCAGGTTTCGGCCCAGTCTTCCCAGGGGTGCGACGCGGCGTAGCTGCTCACATGGTGCTGGCGCCAGTCGCCCAGGTCGTTGCCTCTGGCGTAGTGGGCGCTCAAGGCGGCGGCGTAATCAAGGCGCTCGTCGCCAAACACGCTGCGAAAGGCCTCCAGGCGGTGGCCGTCGCGCACCAGCTGGTCCCAGTAGAAGTGGCCCGATTCGTGGCGCAGGTGGCCGATGAGGGTGCGGTAGGGCTCGCCCAGCGCCACACGCCGCTGTGCGCGCTCGCCGTCGTCGGCTTCTGCCACATTGAGGGTGATGGTGCCGCCGTGGTGGCCCGTGAGGATGGGCGGCCCACCAGGCCAGTCGGCCAGAAACTCGAACACCGGCCCGGCCCGGCCCGGCGCGGGCTCCAGTCCCAGGCGTGCGAGGGTGTAGAAAAGCTGGCGCTTGGCCGATTCAATCTGCTTCCAGCGGCCCAGGTTGGCGGGCTCTGAGAGGTCGGGCAGCACCCGTGTCTGGCGGCACGATGCGCACAGCGGCGAAAAATCGTTGGCTTGTACGGCAAAGTTGCAGGCGTCGTAAGCGGTGCGGTTGCCGCACATGCGATAGAGCCTGCCGCTGTAGTCGGCACTGCCGCGGTGTCCCATCCTGCGCCACAGGTCCGGCCCGTCTTGCGAAGCGGGGGCCAGCGCCGCCATGGTGAACAGGTCGGGCACAAAGGCGAGCGTGCTGCCGCAGTGCAGGCACTGCACACTGTCAAAAAAAACCAGATGACCGCAATGGTCGCAATTGAATACCCGCATGGTGGTGCAGCTTAACCCCTGCGAACAAGCGCGGGGCGGGCCAAACAGGCAAAGATCGCAAAGAGGGAGGCGCGAGGCAGCGGGACACAAAGAAAAAGGGCACAAGCGCCGGATGTGTGTCCGGCGCTTGTGCCCTTTATCAACCTCACCGCTGCGGCAGGGCTTGCGCCGTTGCCGAGAGCGACGGGCGTCAACGCTCAGGGGCGCACAACGATGCTGTTGCGCACTTCGCGGACGTTCTTGGTGTTGCGCGCAATGGCTTCAGCCTGGTTCTTCTCGGCTTGCGATTTTGCAAAACCCGACAGCTGGACCGTGCCATTCAGCGTTTCAACGCTGATGGAAGTGGCCGACACCGTCTTGTCTTCAGCCATCTTGGCCTTGACGGCGGTGGTGATGCCTGCGTCGTCGATATAAGAGCCAGCAGTTTGCTGGTTGCGCGCAACGGCGCAGCCGGTGGCGGTGACAACGGTGATGGCGGCAGCTGCGGCAAAGGCAAGGGCACGTGCGTATTTCATGGTGTATTCCTTCATAGAGTTGGGACGCGGGTGCTAGGGAAAATCACAGTCTGCCGGTTTATTGCACCCTCCGTAACCGGCGGCCTGTTGTGGTGCTGAAAGCGGGGGCTAGGCTTCCAGCAAATCCTTGAGTTCGTCGGCATGCTCTTCTTCGTCGGCCAGTATGGCTTCGAGCATGCGTTTGGTGGTCGGGTCTTTGTCACCAATCATTGCAATCATCTGGCGGTAGGCCTCCACGGCGATCCGCTCGGCCACCAGGTTGGCTTTCACCATGGCCTTGAGGTCTGACGAGGTGTCGTAAGCGGCATGGCTACGGGCCAGCAACGTGTCGGGCGAAAAGTCCGGCTCACCGCCCAGTTGCACAATGCGCCGGGCAATCAGGTCGGCGTGGGCCGTTTCCTCATTGGCATGCACCATGAACTCCGCTGCAATGGCGGGCGACGACATTCCATGAGCGGTAAAGTGGTGGCGCTTGTAGCGCAGCACGCACACCAGCTCGGTTGCCAGGGCATCGTTGAGCAGGCGCACGATGTCATCGCGATGCTGGCGGAAAGCTGGCGTGACAGCCCCCTCGTCGAGGTGGCTCGAGCCCGCGGCCTTGAGGGCCTTCTCGTCGAGCGTCATGCCCAAGGCATGGGGGGCTAGCTGGCTGATCGTATTCATGGTGGCACCTTCAACGTGGGCAACAGCGCTGTGATGGATCAGGAGTTGCGGCGACGGGACAACGCCAGCAACGCAGCTGCCACAACGGCACCTGCAGCGGCGGCAATGGCCACCGACTTGCCCGGCTGCTGCACCACGTAACGCGTGGTGGCGTCGGCGGCATGTTGCACCTGGCGACGTGCGCGGGCGCCGGTGTCGGCGCAAAAATCGATGCTGCGCGCAGCCAGGTCCTGGGCGCGGGTGGCCAGGTCGTCGATCACCGGGCTGGCTTCGCGGCGCAGGTGGCGCACGCCGGTCTCGGCCTTGTCCAGGGATTCATTGGCAACGTCCCGCGTGCTCTGCACGGCGTCCTGGGCGCTTTGCAGCACGTTGTTTGCCAGATTGCGGGCGTTGTCTGCTACTTTGTCGGTGGTGGACTGGATACTCATGGAAATTCTCCGGAAAAAATGGGGTGTTTAGCGCGTGGCGTCAAAGGAAGTGGCAGGCAGGATGGAAGGGGTCAACCCTTTTTCATCAGGCCCAGCACAAAGGTCACGATGGCCATGATCACGAACACAAAGAACAGGATCTTGGCAATGCCAACGGCGCCTGCCGCAATGCCACCAAAGCCGAACACGGCGGCGATGAGTGCGATGACCAGAAAGACAACGGCGTAATGCAGCATTTCCATCTCCTTATGGGGCCGGTGGTACCGGCAGTTGGTTGGCGCCAGAAAATTCAGCGCCTGAGATGTACTGTAGGCAACACCGCCCGCGCTGAATGCCGGTGGCTGGCGCGGCCCCGTGTCAGCGCATGGATGGCCGGCTTGTAGGACGTCACCGATGGTCCGGCCACGGTTGGAGCCCCCGCACGCATGTGCAGGGCGGGGAGTCAGCAGTTCGTTGTGCGCGGTTGGCTCAGCGCGGCTTGGGCAGAACTGCCGATATCAGCGTGCCACTGTCGGGGCTCGAAGTGATGGTCAGACGTCCGCCTGCGGCTTCTACCCGGTGGCGCATGCCGGCCAGCCCGTGTGACGTGGGGCCTACGCCCGCCGGGTCGAAGCCCGCGCCATCGTCGCGCACCTGCACCGCCGCATGGGTGGGGTAGCCGTGCACGGTCACCAGCACCTTTTTTGCCTTGGCGTATTTGCTGATGTTGGTGAGGGCCTCTTGCACCAGCCGGTAGACCGTGAGCTGGGTGGCCTCTGTCAGTTCTACAGCCTCCAGATTGGTCTCGACCTCGATACCGGCACCCTCGGCATGTTCGCGGGTCAGTATCTCAAGGGCTGCCGTCAGCCCCAGGTTGGACAGCGAGGAGGGGCGCAGGTCTTCGATGATGCGGCGCTTGAGGGCAATGCCACTGTTCAGCGTTTCGTTCAGGTGCTTGAGGCGTTCGGCAATGTCGGGCGCCTGGTGATCGATCTTGGACTTGAGCCGGGCCACGTCGAGCTTGGCAGAGGTCAGCAAGGCACCCAGTTCGTCGTGCAGCTCACGCGCAAGGAAGCCGCGCTCGTCTTCGCGCACCTGCTGCAGATGGCTGGCCAGCTCGGACAGCGACGCGGTGCGCTCGCGCACCAGGCCTTCCAGCCGCTCACGCTCATGCTCCAGCACATCCTGTTCGCGCTGGCTGATCTGTTGCAGGGTGCGTGCCTGGCGCAGGTACATGTAAAACGCCAGCAGTCCGATGGCCGTCACGGTGGCAATGCCGATGCGCGACAGCATGAGCGACTGCACAATCTGGCTTTGGTGTTCCTGGATCTTGCGGCTGCTGCGTTCAATCAGCGTGTGGGCCAGCTGGCGGATGGAGTCCATGTGTTCCCGGCCCACGTCGGTGAAGAGAATGAACTTCCATGCATCTTCGTTGCCCTGTCGGCGCAGGCGCAGGCTCAGTTCCATTTCGGCCAGCTTGCGCGATACCGCCCGTGCCAAAAGGGCAAACTGCTGCAGGTCTTCTGTTGAATGCAGATACTGCGTGTGCAACTCTTGCAGGTTGGTTTGCACCGTGATGACGGCCTTGTCGTAGGGCTCCAGATATCCTTCATTGCCAGTCAGAAGATAACCGCGCTGGCCCGTTTCTGCGTCCAGCATGCTTTGCAGCAGGCGGTTGGCTGCATTGCGGGTTTGCTGCCCGTGGCTCATGGCCTGAACAGCATCCTGGGAGCGTTTGTGCCCCACTTCGTTGATGCCAATGAGCAGCAGTGCGGCCAGCAGGGCGAATGGAAGGCTGATGGCCATCGAACGGCTTTTGCGGAGCCAGTGCCAAGAGTGATCTTTGAGGGTCATGCGGGATATTCGGATAATGGCGGTGAACTGCTACGCTGTCGCCTGTGGTGTGCAAGGTCGGGCGGTGCAGCACAGGGCAGCGCACGCGTGTGCAACAACAACGACCCCGGAGTGGTTTGTCCATCTCCTGAAAGAGGCTAAATGATCAAGATAGGCATTGTGGATGACCATGCCATTGTCCGTACCGGGCTGCGGCAGTTTCTGTCGGAACATGTGGACTTGCGCGTGGAGGGCGAGGCAGGCAATGGCCGCGAAGCCATCGATCTCGTGCGCAACCATGAAATTGACGTGTTGCTGATGGATCTGTCCATGCCCGGCCAGAGCGGGCTGGATGCGCTGGCCATGCTGCGGGCCAAGGCGCCTGACATGGGCATTCTGATACTGAGCGGCTATCCCGAAGAGCATTACGCCATCAACCTGATCCGCCAGGGCGCCAGTGGCTACCTCAACAAGGAGTGCGAGCCCTCCGAGATCGTCGAGGCCATTCGCACCATCGCGCTGGGGCGGCGTTATCTCACGCCTGCCGTGGCCGAGCTGCTGGCGCAGCAACTCAATCGCAAGGACGATGCGCCACCACACGAGCAGTTGTCTGAGCGGGAATTCCAGGTGTTTTTGAAGCTGGCCAAGGGCGAAACGGCTGGTGATATCGCCAAGGCCTTGTCGCTGAGTGTGAAGACCGTCAGCACCTACCGCACGCGGCTCATGGAAAAAATGGCCCTTTCGTCCAACAGCGATCTGACCTATTACGCGCTGAAAAACCGGCTGATCGACTGACAGGCGGGGCCTGTGCCCCCGGCAGCGCTTTGGCGGCGCCTTGTCAGGGGTGCCCCGGCACAGTCTGTGCAGGGCAAGGGGTGTCACGGTGCGTCCGGTCCAGGTGTTGGAGCACAATCTGACGCCTTGCTGCTGTGCTCGATGCAATAGTCCACCAGTGCATCGATTTCATTGGATTTGTCAAAGACCGCATCGACACCCAGTTGCGCGCAACGCATACGCACATCGGGAGTGGCGTAGTTGCTCAGCACCACCATTTTCTGGCCAGGTTCGCGTGCGCGGCAGGCTGCCAGCACGCCAAGGCCGCTGCCCTGGCGAAGAAAAAGATCCACGATCGCCAAGTCCCACTGTCCGCTGTGGGCCATCAGCCATTCCTTGCCTTCATCTTCGGTGGCGGCGACACCTACGGCTTCTACACACGCCAGTTCTTCCAGTGCGTCAATCAGATTCGCCCGGATCGTGGCGTTGTCTTCAACAATATAGGTACGGAGTTTCACAGCCTGATCCATGGGGTGCGACCGGTGCAAAGGTGCGAAGGCCGAGCCTTGAATTTAACGGGGTCGATGGGTGGATTCTGCCAGCCGTTACACGTTGTAGCCGTAGGACGTTTCTTACTTCACGGCCGAGCACACCGGGCAATCCGGGTGCCGCTTCAGGTGCATGGTGTTCCATTCCATGGCGCGGCCATCCAGCATGAGCAGGCGGCCCGCCAGCGACGGGCCTGCGCCAGACATCCACTTCAGCGCTTCGGCTGCCTGCATGGCGCCCACCACGCCCACCAGCGGTGCAAACACCCCCATGGTTGAGCACTGCACCTCTTCGAATACGGCGTCGGGTGGGAACACGCAGGCATAGCAGGGCGACGCCGCATCGCGGGGGTCTACCACGGTGATCTGGCCGTCAAAGCGGATCACCGCCCCGGCCACCAGGGGCTTGCCATGCCGCACACAGGCAGCGTTGACCGCGTGGCGCGTGGCGTAGTTGTCGCTGCAGTCGAGCACCACGGTGGCCTGGGGCACCAGGGTGTCGAGCAGTGCGGCATCGGCGCGTGCCTGCAGGGCCGTGACCTGAACCTCGGGATTGATCGCCGTGATGGCCTGCGCGGCCGACACCACCTTGGGCTGCCCCACGCGGGCGGTGGTGTGGGCGATCTGGCGCTGCAGATTGGTGAGATCGACCACATCGTTATCGACCAGTGTGATGTGCCCGACGCCCGCAGATCCCAGAAACAGTGCTGCCGGCGAGCCCAGCCCGCCCGCCCCGATGATCAGCGCATGGCTGGCCAGAATGCGCTCTTGCCCCTCGATGCCCACTTCGTCGAGCAGGATGTGGCGGGAGTAGCGCAGGAGCTGGTCGTCGGTCATGGCAGGTATGTTGGGGAGTGGCGCGTGAAAAAGGCCGGGCTTCCTGGGAAGCCCGGCCTCGGTGGGACGATCACTGTCTCAGTTTTCTTTCTTTTCTTCCTTGCGTTCGGTCAGCGTCTTGCTGACCAGCACGGGACGGCCCTTGAACTGGTTCAGGGCCTGCGTCAGCTGGAAGTCCTTGTCGGTGCCGAACTCGGGGATCTTGCGCTCAGCCATGGGCTTCTTGGCTTCTTCTTCCAGGCGCTTGCGGGCTTCTTCGCGGGCCTTTTCGCGGGCCTCGTCCTTTTTCTCCTCGCCCTGGCCGCTGCCCAGGTGCTTGTCCAGGTCGGCCTCGCGCATGCGCAGGGCGGCAAACACATTGCCTTCTTCCGACTCGTCGATCATCACGTCGGGCACGATGCCCTTGGCCTGGATCGACTTGCCGCTGGGCGTGTAGTAGCGGGCCGTGGTGAGCTTGAGGCCGGTGTCCGGGCCCAGGGGGCGCACGGTCTGCACCGAACCCTTGCCAAACGTCTGGCTGCCCATGATGGTGGCACGCTTGTGGTCCTGCAATGCGCCGGCCACGATTTCGCTGGCCGATGCCGAGCCCTCATTGACCAGCACGATCAGTGGCACAGTCTTGAGCGCTGCAGGCAGCCGCTTGAGCGGGTCGCCACTGCCGCGGCGCTGGTAGAACTCGGGCGCGGCCTTGTAGGTGGCCTTGCTTTCGGCCAGCTGGCCGTCGGTGCTGACCACGGTGACGTTTTCTGGCAGGAAGGCCGCCGAGATGGCGACGGCCGCATCGAGCAGGCCACCGGGATCGTTGCGCAGGTCCAGCACCAAGCCCTTGAGCTGTGGGTCCTGTTTGTAGATTTCTTCGACCTTGCGCACAAAGTCATCCACCGTGCGTTCCTGGAACTGCGACAGCCGCACCCAGCCATAGCCCGGCTCGATGAGCTTGCCCTTGACCGACTGGGTCTTGATTTCTTCGCGCGTGATGGTGACCGGGAAGGTCCGGCTTTCTTCCTTGCGCAGGATGGTCAGCGTGACCTTGGTGTTGGGCTCGCCACGCATTTTCTTGACGGCGTCGTTGAGCGACAGGCCCTTGACGGCGGTTTCGTCGATCTTGGTGATCAGGTCGTTGGTCTTGAGCCCGGCGCGGAAGGCGGGAGAGCCCTCGATGGGCGAGACGATCTTGATCAGCCCGTCTTCCTGCGTGATCTCGATGCCCACGCCGACAAACCGGCCCGAGGTGCCTTCACGAAATTCCTTGAAGGATTTCTTGTCGAAATACTGGGAGTGGGGGTCCAGGCTGGCCACCATGCCGGAAATGGCGTCGGTGATCAGCTTTTTGTCATCCACGGGTTCGACATAGTCGGTCTTGACCAGGCCAAACACGGCGGAAAGCTGCTGGATCTCTTCGAGCGGAAGAGGCGTCATGGCGCCGCGCGCCACCGTCTGCAGGGACACCGTGGTCAGCGCTCCGGCCACCACGCCAATCGATACCCACCCTGCAATTTTGAGTTTGTGGCCCATAGAACACCTTTACCGCTTCATTTCAATATACAACTTGGAAGGGCCGCGCCCGCTGCGGTTCCGCGCGGGTGCTCACTTTCGCAGGATTTTTCGGGTTTTGGCCCGGCTTTACGCCGACTTTACGCTTTACCCTGCGACGCCACGGCGGCGGCGGCACGGGCAGCAGCCTCGGCATCGCCCAGATAGTAGTGGCGGATGGGCTTGAGGTCGTCGTCGAGCTCGTATACCAGTGGAATACCGTTGGGAATATTCAGTTCCACGATGTCGTGGTCGGAAATGTTGTCCAGGTACTTGACCAGCGCCCGGATGGAATTGCCGTGGGCGGCAACCACCACCCGCTGGCCCGAGCGAATGGCGGGTGCAAGGGTGTCATTCCAGTAGGGCAGCACGCGCGCCACGGTGTCCTTGAGGCACTCGGTCAGGGGAACGTCCTGCGGGTTCATGCCGGCATAACGCGGGTCGCCGCGTTCGCAGCGTGGGTCGGTGGCTTCCAGGGCTGGTGGCGGCGTGTCATAGCTGCGGCGCCACACCAGCACCTGTGCGTCGCCATATTGCTTGGCCGTTTCGCCCTTGTTCAGGCCCTGCAGGGCGCCATAGTGGCGCTCATTCAGGCGCCAGCTTTTTTGCACGGGCAGCCAGGTGCGGTCCATTTCGTCGAGGCAATACCACAGCGTGTGAATGGCGCGCTTGAGCACGCTGGTGAAGGCGACGTCGAATTCGTAGCCCTCGGCCTTGAGCAGTTTGCCTGCGGACATGGCCTGCGACACCCCGGTGGGCGTGAGGTCAACGTCTGTCCAGCCGGTGAAGCGGTTTTCAAGGTTCCAGGTGGATTCGCCGTGTCGGATCAGAACGAGTTTGTGCATGGTGTCCCTAGGGAAAGCGGGTCAAAACCATACATTTTAGAATCGTGCGGTTTGCCAACCCAAGGAATCTTCGTGAAATTCGTTATCGACAACTGGTATTTGATCCTCGTGGCACTTGCATCGGGCGCCATGTTGCTGTGGCCGCTGCTCAAAAGTGCCAGTGGTGGTTCGCTCACGCCTGTGCGTGCCGTGCAGCTGATCAACCGGGAGAAAGCCGTGGTCATCGACGTGTGCGAGACCGAGGAGTTTGCCGCTGGCCATGTGGGCGGCGCCAAGAATGTGCCGCTGGGCCAGCTCGAAGAGCGCCTGCCCACGCTGGTGAAGAACAAGGCCCTGCCGCTGGTGATGGTCTGTGTCAGTGGCGCCCGCGCCAACCGCGCCGTGGCCATTGCCAAAAAGCTCGGTTACGACAACGCCCAGTCCATGGCCGGCGGCCTCAAGGCCTGGCGCGAAGCCAGCCTGCCGGTGGAAAAAGCCTGAACTGTCCCCAACTGTTTCATAGCCGACAGGCTTATGACTGGTTTTGTTGCCCAACAGGAAAGATCGCCATGCAACCCGTGAAGATGTACACCACCGCTGTCTGCCCTTATTGCACCCGGGCCAAGCAGATCCTCAAATCCAAGGGTGTGGAGCAGATCGAAGAGATCCGCATCGACAACGACCCCGCCGCTCGCAGTCACATGATGGAGATCACCGGGCGCCGCACGGTGCCACAGATCTTCATCGGTGAAACCCATGTGGGTGGCCACGATGACCTGGTGGCGCTGGACGGCCGCGGCGGGCTCATGCCCCTGCTCGGCGCAGCCTGATGCGTCACCCGGGCGCTGCATAATGCAGCCCCATGTGCCCGCTGTGGGAGCTGCTCCCCGGCGGGTTTTGTTTTGCTGAAACCCCGTTTGCAAAAGAGACTTTTCAACCATGGCCGACCAAGAAAACCCCGTGTTCCAGATTCAGCGCGTCTACCTCAAGGACATGTCGCTGGAGCAGCCCAATTCGCCCGGCATCCTGCTCGAACAAGAGCAGCCCAGCGTGGACATCCAGCTCGGCGTGGAAGCCACGCCCGTGGCCGAAGGCATTTTTGAAGTGGCCGTGACCGCCACGGTGCAGACCAAGATCAAGGACAAGACCGTGTTCCTGGTCGAAGCCAAGCAAGCCGGCATTTTCGAAATCCGCAACATCCCTGAAGACCAGATGGGCGCCATCATGGGCATTGCCTGCCCCCAGATCGTGTATCCCTACCTGCGCGGCAATGTGGCCGACATCGTGAACCGCGCTGGCTTCCCGCCGGTGCACCTGGCCGAAATCAATTTCCAGGCCATGTACGAGCAGCAGCAGGCCCAGGCCGCTGGCGAACCCTCGCCCATCATCACGCAGTGATGCAGTTCGGAGGTCTTTTAGACCTCTGGCGCTTTATCCATAAGCGCAAGCAGCTATGAAAATAGTAGTACTTGGTGCCGGTGCCTGGGGTACGGCGCTGGCCATGGGGGCCGCCCGGCAACCGGGCGGTCACGCTGTCACGTTGTGGGCGCGTGATGGCCAGCAGGTGGCTGACATGCTGGCGCGGCGGCAGAACGCGCGCTACCTGCCTGGCATTGATTTCCCGGCAGCGCTTGCGGTGTCGGGCGCAGACCCTTTGGTACTGGCGCGCGCTGCCGATCTGGTCATCGTGGCTACGCCCATGGCGGCGCTGCGCAGCATGCTGCTGGCCCTGCGCGGCTGTGCGGCACCTGTGGCCTGGCTGTGCAAGGGCTTCGAGGCGGTGGCACCGGCGGATTCCGGCTCTTTTGGCCTGCTGGCGCACGAGGTGTGTGCGCAGGTAGCTCCTGATTTGATAGCCGGCGTGCTCAGCGGCCCCAGCTTTGCGCAAGAAGTGGCGCGCGGGCAGCCTACGGCACTGGTGGCGGCCAGTCGGCACGCCCTGGTGCGCCATGCGCTGGTGGCCGCCTTCCACAGCCCTAGCTTGCGGGTGTATGCCAACGACGACATCGTGGGCGTGGAAGTGGGCGGCGCGGTAAAAAACGTGCTGGCCATTGCCACTGGCCTGTGCGATGGGCTGAACCTGGGGTTGAACGCCCGGGCGGCCCTCATCACGCGCGGCCTGGCCGAGATGACACGCCTGGGGGTCGCGCTGGGCGCGCGGCCGGACACCTTCATGGGGCTGTCGGGCATGGGCGATCTGGTGCTGACGGCCACCGGCGACTTGTCGCGCAACCGCCGCGTCGGCTTGCTGCTGGCGCAAGGCCAGAGCCTGCAACAGGCGGTGGATTCTTTGGGCCATGTGGCCGAAGGTGTGTACTGCGCCCGCACCGTGGCCCAGCGTGCGGCGGGGCTCGGTGTGGACATGCCCATCACCGAGGCGGTGGTGGCACTGCTAGATGGCCGTCTGGCCCCGGCCGATGCCGTGGGGCGGTTGATGGGGCGCGATCCGGGCTCCGAACTGCGTTAGCCCGGCGGGCAGGGCGCTGCAGTGCCGCGCACTGGTGCGTCGGCGTGTGGTCAGAACACGCCAAACAGCATCAGCAACAGCACCACCGACAACGGAACTCCGAGCAACCACAAGATAACGGGCATGGCAATCTCCTTGAAAAAGTGATGCCTTGACCTTATCGCCGCGTGCCCGCGGCGCGTGTGCGCATGTGCTGCGCGGTGGCGTAGGCCTGTGCCTACCCGCGGAGCGCCCAGCGATGCCCGCGCGGATTGATTTACAGACCCAGTTCCAGCGCCAGCAGTTCTTCCACCGTCTGGCGGCGGCGGATCAGGCGCGCCTGGCCGCCATCGACCAGCACCTCGGCAATCAGGGGCCGCGTGTTGTAGTTGGAGGACATCGAAGCGCCATAAGCGCCCGCGTCGTGGATGACCAGCAGGTCGCCCACCTGCGCATCCGGCAGGTTGCGCGGCAGCACCACACCGCCGTCGCCCTGCGTGAACACGTCGCCCGATTCGCACAGCGGCCCCGCCACCACGCTGGGCCGGTCGGCCGTGGTGCTGCCGTCGCGGCGCAGCACGCTCATGGTGTGGTAACTGCCGTACATGGAGGGGCGCATCAGCTCGTTGAAACCGGTGTCGAGCAGCATGAAATGGTTGTTGCCCGCATCCTTGGTGGCGCGCACCTCGCCCAGCAGCACGCCCGATTCGGCCACCAGATAGCGGCCGGGCTCGATCTCCAGGCCCAGCGGGTGCTGCACGATGGCTTCGGCCTGCTGGCGCGCGGCATCCCACAGGCCGTGGTAGTGCTGCGTGTCGATGACCGGCTCGCCATCGCGGTAGGGAATGGACAGGCCGCCGCCGGCCGAGATGGCGTGCAGGTCATGCCCTGCCGCATGCGTGGTGCGCACCAGCTCCACCATGGCACCACACACCTGCTCCAGGTGGCGGTAGTCCACGCCCGAGCCAATGTGCATGTGCAGCCCCACCAGCTTCAGCCCGCGCTGGCGGATGGCGGCCAGTGCGGCAGGCAGGTCGGTGTGCCAGATGCCGTGCTTGCTGTGCTCGCCACCGGTGTTGGTCTTGTTGCTGTGGCCATGGCCAAAGCCGGGGTTGATGCGCAGCCACACCGCATGCCCTGGAGATGCCGCGCCCAGCTGGTGCAGCATGTCGATGGAGCCGGCGTTCACCGGCACGCCGTGCTCGACCACACAGGCCAGCGTGGCGGCATCGAACAGATCGGCCGTGAACACGATCTCGGAGCGCCCGTCGCCTTGCTGGCCCGGCTGGTAACCGGCGGCCAGCGCGCGCAGGATTTCGCCGCGCGAGACCGCATCCACCTTCACGCCCTGCGCGCGCATCAGCGCAAGGATGTGGATGTTGGAGCAGGCCTTCTGCGCAAAACGGATGGTTTCAAAGTTGGACAGCTGCGCAATGCGCTGGCGGATGGTGGCGGCGTCATACACCCACAGCGGGGTGCCGAACTGGTCGGCCAGGGACCACAGTTGCGCGGGCGAGAAAGGGTTGGACATGGAGGCGATCCGGGTGCAGGAAAAAGCGCAAGGGTGCGGTGGATCAATCATTGGATCCGGGGCGCTGAAGTTTACCGGGCATTTATTCTGGACAGCGCTCCGTGCCCCCGCGTGCCCATGGCGCCGGCGCAGCATGCTGATGACACTCGCAGGCTTTGGGTTGATGGTTTTGAATGAAATGGGGTTCCAGCCCTTATGTGATAAGCGCTAAATGCTATTAAATTAATGGCATTCGATGCCTGATGCGCAGGCGCCAGCGCCCGATTCGACTGGGTTCCACGACAAAGCCGGAGTGGCGGCACTCAGAACTCCCGGTTGTCAATCAGCCGTGTGGCCCCCAGCCGGGCGGCGCCCAGGGCCACCAGGGTTCCGGGCGCATCCTGCGCGGCGGCGGGCTGCAGGTCGGCGCGCCGGCGCACCGTCAGGTAGTCGGGCAGCCAGCCGCGTGCGCGCAGTTGGTCCAGCGCTTGCTGCTCCAGGCCGGTAGCCTGCAGCGTTCCAGCGGCCTGCGCTGCGGCCCAGCGGTCGGACAGTTGCTGCAGCGCCTGCGACAGCGCCACGGCTTCCTTGCGCTCTGGCGCGCTCAGGTAGCCGTTGCGCGAGCTCAGGGCCAGACCGTCGGGGGCGCGGCTGGTGTCGCCCGCCATCACGTCGATGGGCAGCGCAAACTGCCGCACCATCTGGCGGATCACCATGAGCTGCTGGTAGTCCTTGCGGCCAAACACCGCCGTGCCGCCGCCGTTGGCGCCAAACACGCAGCTGAACAGCTTCATCACCACCGTGGCCACCCCGATGAAGAAGCCGGGGCGGAACTGGCCTTCGAGCAGATCGGCCAATTGCGGGTCGGGGTGCACCTTGAAGGTCTGTGGCTCGGGGTAGAGGTCGGTCTCGCGCGGGGCAAACAGCACGTCGCACCCGGCTGCCTGCAGCTTGGCGCAGTCGGCATCCCAGGTGCGGGGGTAGCTGTCAAAGTCTTCGTGGGGCAGAAACTGCAGGCGGTTCACAAAGATGCTGACCACGGTGGTGTCGCCCAGCGGCCGGGCCTGGTGCACCAGCGACAGGTGCCCCTCGTGCAGGTTGCCCATGGTGGGCACAAAGGCGGGGCGGCGGCCGACCAGGGCGGCGCGCAGTTCGGGAATGGAGTGGGCGATGAGCATTTTGGGATGTCGGGGTGAAAGAGGCCCTTACCAGGCGTGCAATGTGTTGTCGGGGAAGCGGCCCTGCTTGACGGCCTGCACATAGGCCTCCATGGCGCCGCGCACGCTGCCAGCGTCCTGCATGAAGTTGTGCACAAACCTGGCCATCTTGCCCAGGTTCACGCCCAGCATGTCGTGCAACACCAGCACCTGGCCGGCCGTGCCGTTGCCCGCGCCAATGCCTATGGTGTGGCAGTGCGGCAGCTCGGCGGTGATTTCGGCGGCCAGCGCGGCCGGCACCATCTCCAGCACCAGCATGGCGGCGCCAGCGTTTTGCAGCTCCAGTGCCTCTTTGCGCAGCGTGCGGGCAGCGTCTTCTGTTTTGCCCTGCACGCGGTAGCCGCCCAGGGCATGCACGGTTTGCGGCGTCAGGCCCAGGTGCGCGCACACGGGCACGCCGCGCTGCACCAAAAACTCCACCGTGGGCGCCGTCCAGCCGCCGCCCTCCAGCTTGACCATGTGCGCGCCCGCCTGCATCAGCGTGCAGGCGCTGCGCAGGGCCTGTTCGCGGCTTTCGGCATAGGTGCCATAGGGCAGGTCGGCCACCAGCCAGGCCGTGCCCTGCACGCGGTGCAGGCCGCGCGCCACGCTGGCCGTGTGGTAGGCCATGGTGTCCAGCGATACCCCCACGGTGCTGGGCAGGCCCTGGCACACCATGCCCAGCGAGTCGCCCACCAAAATGCACTCGACGCCCGCTGCATCGGCCACGGCGGCAAAAGTGGCGTCGTAGGCGGTCAGCATGGTGATTTTTTCACCGGCCTCGCGCATCTGCGCCAGGCGCGGCAGGCTGACGGGCCGGCGCTGGGGCAGGGGTGACGCAGGCGGCAGCGTGCCATAGGGAGTGGTGGGCGTGGCGGGAGTGGCCTGCGTAGGTGTTTGGGGCGATGTCTGGGTCGGCTCGGTCATGGCGTCACTCCTTGCAAAGTCGACAAAAGCGCGCAGTCTAAGTCACAGCGGGGCCGTGGGTGGCGCACTGCAGGTCTGTAACAACATGTGGCCTTGCGCTACATTCTTTGTTCAGCGGGCCTCACAAGGGGAAGGGGGCCGCCAATGCAACACAAGGACTCCCGTGGAACCACAGCCCGTGCAAGTGCAAGCCCAAGCGCCTGATGCCAGCAAGATTTTTGTCTTCGAAGAGGTGTATCCGTTCCGCGCGGCGCAGGAGCAGGCCGAAAAGAAAAAACTCAGCGCCTTCGGCATGATGGCCAAGTTCAACCCCCTGAACCGTCCGCGCGAGGACACGGTGCAACTGTCGCGCCAGGAAATGCGCCTGGAGCCGTTCTGGCACGTTGTGGCGCAGCGCTCGGTGGACTACACCTGCCAGATCACCTACCAGGTGCCGGTGCACAACCTCTATGCCCAGACCCTGCAACTCGACGACAAAGTGTTTGAGGTGACGCGGCAAAAAGACAAGGCGCGCATCGAGTTCGTCGCCATCGAGCACTGCCATCGCAAGATCCATTTCGACCAGATGATCGATGGCATGCAGCGTGACATCAAGCCCGCGGTGCTCAAGGCCTACATCGAGAAATACAAATTCACCGAGACCGAGCGTGTGGAGCGGCCTGACGAGCTGCTCAAACCCTTGATCTCCATGGCCGCCGCCAAGCAGTTGGCCACCGCCAGCCTGACCTCGGAGGCCGTGAATGCCTACGAAATCCAGGCCGACCTCACGCACTTCGAGCGCACCCACCTGTATCTGCGGCCCGTGTTTGCTTTCGAATTCCGCTGGAGCAGCGCGGACAAGATCGGGGTGATCGAGGTCGATGGGCTGACGGGCGAGGTGGTGGAGAACGGGCGCTGGTTCAAGGACAAGGTCAGCCAGGTGCTCACCCGCGACATGCTGGTCGATATTGGCGCCGAGATGGCGGGCACCCTGGTGCCCGGTGGCGGTGCCGCCGTCAAGCTGCTCAGCAAGCTGGTGGCACCCGGCGCGCCCGGTCACTGACCACGCGCTCCACCAGCGCAGGCCCTCACCACCGGGGGTTGATGGGCAAGGCGAAGCCGCTATGCTTCACGGCCATGACCTATCCAGAAGACGAAACCCGCCAGGCCCTGCACACCCAGGTGCTGCTGGACGTGGCCCGTGCCCTTGAAGAAGACGTGGGCAGCGGCGACCTCACCGCTGGCCTGATCGACCCCCAGCGCCGCACCCGCGCGCGCATCCTGGCGCGCGAGGCCGCCGTGATCTGTGGCGCCCCCTGGGCCGAGGCCGCCTTGCGTGCGCTCGACCCTTCCGTGCAACTGACCTGGCATGTGGCCGAAGGCGCCCGCTGCGCTGCCGACCAGGTGGTGCTGGAGATCGAGGGCAATGCCCGCGCGCTGCTCAGCGCCGAGCGCACGGCGCTCAACTTTCTGCAACTGCTCAGTGCCGTGGCCACCAAAACCCGCACCTACGTGGACGTGGTGGCTGGCACCCGCGCGCACATCGTGGACACCCGCAAGACTCTGCCCGGCCTGCGCCTGGCGCAAAAATACGCCGTGCGCGTGGGTGGCGGCACCAACCACCGCATCGGCCTGCACGACGCCGTGCTCATCAAAGAAAACCACATCGCCGCTGCCGGTGGCGTCACGGCCGTGCTGCGCGCTGCCCAGCAGGTGGCGGCGCAAGCCAAGTTCATCGAGATCGAAGTCGAGACGCTTGAGCAGTTGCAGGAGGCTCTGGACGCTGGCGCCAAGATGGTGCTGCTCGACAACATGCCGCTGCCTACGCTGCGCGAGGCCGTGCGCATCAATGCTGGTCGCGCCATCCTCGAAATCTCGGGCGGCGTGACGCTCGATGGCCTGCGCGCCCTTGCAGAAACCGGTGTGGACCGCATCTCGATTGGCACCCTCACCAAAGACGTCAAGGCCACCGACTTCTCGATGCGCCTGCAGGAGTTAGAGTGACCAACCCCCTGTGGCGCTGCGCGCCTTCCCCCTTCTCTCGCGCGGAGCGCGGGAAGGGGGACGCCACCCGCGCGGCGGGGCGGCCCTTGCGCGGTGGCCGCTGGCCTGGGCCGTGCCTGTTGTACGTGCCGAGACTGGCGCAACGCACACTGAATGACTGATATGAACACTGTGATTACCCTCAAGGAAGTCGATTACGAGCAGCCCGAAGGCGGCGGCGTGTGCGCGACCAAGCACGCCTGGGCGCGTGTGCCTCCCGAGCCGTCGCAGGACGAGCGCGCCGCGCTCAAGGACAAAATCCGCCGTTTGCTGAAGGAAAAGAACGCGGTCATGGTGTCGCACTACTACGTGCACCCCGACCTGCAGGACCTGGCCGAAGAAACCGGCGGCATCGTCAGCGACTCGCTGGAGATGGCGCGCTTTGGCCGCGACCATGCCGCGCAGACGCTGGTGGTGAGCGGAGTGCGCTTCATGGGTGAGACGGCGAAGATCCTCTCGCCGGAAAAAACCATCCTCATGCCCGACTTGGACGCCACCTGCTCGCTCGACCTCGGCTGCCCCATCGACGAATTCAGCGCGTTCTGCGATGCGCACCCCGACCGCACCGTGGTGGTCTACGCCAACACCAGCGCGGCCGTGAAGGCGCGGGCCGACTGGCTGGTCACGTCGAGCTGCGCGCTCGACATCGTGCGTGCACTCAAGGACCAGGGCCACAAAATCCTGTGGGCGCCCGACCGCCACCTGGGCGACTACATCCGCCGCGAGACCGGTGCCGACATGCTGATGTGGAACGGCGCCTGCATCGTGCACGACGAGTTCAAGGCCTTTGAGCTGGAATCGCTGAAAAAAGAGCACCCGAACGCCAAGGTGCTGGTGCACCCCGAAAGCCCGGCCGACGTGATTGCCCTGGCCGACGCCGTGGGCTCCACCTCGGCCATCCTCAAGGCCGCGCAGACGATGGACGCCCAAGAATTCATCGTTGCCACCGACAACGGCATGATGCACAAGCTGCGCACGCTCAACCCCGGCAAGCTGTTCATCGAAGCCCCCACCGCCGGCAACAGCGCCACCTGCAAAAGCTGCGCCCACTGCCCCTGGATGGCCATGAACGGCCTGGCCGGTGTGGCGCAGGTGCTGGAAACCGGCGCCAACGCCATCGACGTGAACGCGCAGATCATCCCGCGCGCGCGCCTGCCGATTGACCGCATGCTGGCCTTCACCGCCGCGCTCAAAAACGGCCTGCCCACCAGCGGCCTCGTGCCGAACATCGGCGCCGCCTGAGTTACCCCGCGCCCCAGCGCCACGGCCGGGGCGTGCATCGGTAGGGGCACGCTGTACACGGCGGCTTTTGCTTTGTTTTTAATAGCTGTTAGCGCATTTCCCATAAGCGCTGGAGGCCAATTTGACCCTTACTGCGCACATTGACTTTGCCGACCCGCACGACCGCAGCGCGCCGCGCCTGCGCCATGCCTTTGGCGCCCCGCGCGAGGTGCTGCAAGCCCACCAGCTGCAGGACGTGCGCGCCGTGCTCGACGCCGTGCATGCCGCCGCACAGCGCGGCCACTGGTGCGTCGGCCATGTGCGCTACGAAGCCGCAGCGGCCTTTGACGCCGCCCTGCAAACCCATGCCGCCGACGGCCCGCTGGCGTGGTTTGCCGTGTACGACGCACCGCTGCCCTGGCCTGCCGATGGGTCTGCGGATGCAGCCGATCCCGCCGCGCAGGTCGAGTGGACCGGCGGCCCCGACCGCGCTGGTTTTGACGCAGCCATTGCCTACATCCAGCAGGCCATCAGTGCGGGCGAGCTTTACCAGGTCAACTACACCGCCCCACTCACCGGCAGCTTGCGCCAGGGCAGCGCCGCCGCGCTGTTTGCCGCGCTGCAGCGCGCCCAGCCCGGCGGTTATGCCGCGCACATGGCAGCGGGCCCCGAGCAGGTGCTGTCGGTCTCGCCCGAGCTGTTTTTTGACTGGCACGATGCGCCCGGCGGCGGCCGCATCCTGGCCCGTCCCATGAAAGGCACCGCCGCGCGCGGCGCCACCCCCGCAGACGACGCCGCCCAGGCCGCCCACCTGCGCGCATCGCCCAAAGAGCGCGCCGAAAACGTCATGATCGTGGACCTGCTGCGCAACGACCTCTCGCGCATTGCCCAGCCGCACAGCGTGCGCGTGCCCGCGCTGTTCCACACCGAGGGCCTGCCCACCGTGTGGCAGATGACGTCGGACGTGCAGGCCCGCACGCGGCCCGGCACCACCTTGAGCGACGTGTTTGCTGCGCTGTTCCCCTGCGGCTCGGTCACCGGCGCGCCCAAGGTGCGCGCCATGCAGATGATCCGGGCGCTCGAATCCGCGCCGCGCGGTGTGTACTGCGGCGCCATCGGCGTGGTGCGGCCGGCCGGCGTGGCCGGGGCGGATGGCCTGCACAGCGTGGCCGCCACTTTCAACGTGCCCATCCGCACCGTGGTGTTGCGGGCCGGGGCCGATGGCACCACCACCGCCACCTGCGGCATTGGCAGCGGCATCACCTCGGGTGCCACGGCCGATGCCGAATGGAACGAGTGGCGCCACAAGCGCGCCTTTGTGGAGCGCGCCAGCGCCCCGTTTGACCTGCTCGAAACCCTGGCGCTGGTGGATGGCCAGTTCCGCCACCGGGCCGAGCACCTGGCGCGCCTGCAGGGCGCGGCGGCGCATTTCAATGTGCCGTTCGACGCCGCTGCCGTGCAGGCTTGCCTGCAGGCGCTGGCAGGCAACCACCCCGCCGGTGCCTGGCGCGTGCGCCTGCTGCTGCGCGCCAGCGGCCAGCCCCACGCCGAGGCCTTTGCCCTGCACCCCACGCCCGTGCCCGTGCGCCTGCAATTGGCGGGCCGCCCGCTGCCAGAGGCCCATGGCGAATTCGTGCGCTACAAGACCACGCGCCGCGCGCACTACGCCGCGTTGGCGCCCACCACGCCCGGTGTGTTCGACACCGTGCTGTGGAACGAAGCGGGCGAGATCACCGAAACCACGTTCGGCAACATCGCCATGCTGCTGGACGGCCGCTGGGTTACCCCCCCGCTGGCCTGCGGCCTGCTGCCCGGCGTGGGCCGCGCCGTGGCCCTGCGCGAAGGGCGCCTGACCGAGGCCGTGGTGCGCCTGCAAGACCTGCCGCGCGTGCAGGCCTGGGCATTCGTCAACAGCCTGCGCGGCTGGCTGGCCGCCGAACTGGTGTCATGATGTTTGGGTGTTTTTGGTCTCTAGCGCTTATCTGGTAAGCGCTAGTAGCTATCATTGTTATAGTGTGTAAACCGCCCAAAACCTTGTCCTGATAATGGGCGAGTTCCCCGCCCCACCCACTCCCCCTGAAGGACGCCCATGACGCCCGAGGCACTGGCCCGCGAATCCATCGACCGCAAGCTCGCCCAGGCCGGCTGGGTGGTGCAAGACATGAAGGCGCTCAACCTGGGCGCAGCCACCGGAGTGGCCGTGCGCGAACACCCCACCGACACCGGTCCCGCCGACTATGTGCTGTTTGTCCACCGGCAGCCCGTGGGCGTGATCGAAGCCAAAAAAGACAGCGCTGGCGAAAACCTCACCGCGACGGAGGCCCAGACCGAGCGCTACGCCAGCGCCAACCTCAAATGGCGCAAAGACAGCACGCCGCTGCGCTTTTTGTTCGAGGCCACCGGCCAGATCATCCGCTTTACCGACGGCGCCGACCCCGCGCCGCGCTCGCGCGAAATCTTTCATTTCTTCAAGCCCGAAACGCTGGCAGCGTGGCTGGCACAACCAGACACCCTGCGCCGCCGCCTGGCCGAGCAAATGCCCGCGCTGCCCGAGCAAAACCTGCGCCACTGCCAAATCAGCGCCGTCACCGGGCTGGAAAAGTCGCTGGCGCTCAACAAACCCCGCGCCCTGGTGCACATGGCCACCGGCGCGGGCAAAACGTTTACCGCCATCACGTCGGTGTACCGCCTGCTCAAGTTTGGCGGTGCCAAGCGCATCCTGTTTCTGGTCGATACCCGCAACCTCGGCAAACAGGCGCACCAGGAGTTCATGGCCTACACGCCACCCGACGATGGCCGCAAGTTCACCGAGCTCTACAACGTGCAGCGCCTGGCCTCGCCCAGCATCGACCCGCACGCGCAGGTGTGCATCAGCACCATCCAGCGCATGTATTCCATTTTGAGTGGCGAGCCCATCGACGAATCGGCCGAAGACCTGTCGCTCAATGAAGTGCAGCAAACCGCCAGCCAGGCAAAGCTGGTGCGCTACAACCCGGCCGTGCCGGTGGAAACGTTTGACTTCATCGTCATCGACGAATGCCACCGCAGCATCTACAACCTGTGGAAGCAGGTGCTCGACTACTTTGACGCCAGCCTGATCGGCCTGACCGCCACGCCCGACAAGCGCACTTTTGGCTTCTTCAACGAAAACATCGTGGCCGAATACACCTACGAGCAATCCGTGGCCGATGGCGTCAACGTGGGCTACGACGTGTACACCATCGAAACCGAGGTCACGCAAAAAGGCGCCGAGCTCAAGGCCAAAGAATGGGTGGACCACCGCGACCGGCAAACCCGCAAAAAGCGCTGGAGCGAAACCGAAGAAGACACCGCCTACACCGGCAAAGAGCTGGACCGCTCCGTGGTCAACGTGAGCCAGATTCGCAAAGTGATCCAGGCTATGAAAACCGCCGTGGAAACGCAGATCTTCCCCGCGCGCAAAGAAACGCCCAAAACCCTCATCTTTGCCAAGACCGACAGCCACGCCGACGACATCATCCGCATCCTGCGCGAGGTGTATGGCCAGGGCAACGCGTTCTGCAAAAAGGTCACCTACCGCGCCGAAGAAGACGCCGACAGCATCCTCAGCAGCTTTCGCAACGACTACCACCCGCGCATCGCCGTCACCGTGGACATGATCGCCACCGGCACCGACGTGAAACCCCTGGAAGTGCTGCTCTTCATGCGCGACGTGCGCAGCAAGGGCTATTACGAGCAAATGAAAGGCCGGGGCGTGCGCAGCCTCGATGGCGACAGCTTGAAGCGCGTCAGCAACAGTGCCGATGGCGCCAAAACCCGCTTTGTGCTGATCGACGCCGTGGGCGTGGAAAAGTCGCTCAAAACCGAAAGCCGCCCGCTGGAGAAAAAGCCCGGCGTGCCGCTCAAAGACCTGCTGCAAGGCGTGGCCATGGGCAGCCGCGACGACGACACCGTTCTCAGCCTGGCCAACCGCCTGGTGCGCCTGGCCAAGCAACTGGGCGACAAAGCGCAGGCGCGCATTGAAAAAGCCAGCGGCGGCATCCCCGTGGCCGAGTTGGGCAAGGGCCTGATTACCGCGCTCAACCCCGACGCCATCGTGCAAACCGCGCTGGCCAGCGCGCAGGCCCAGGGCATCACCCGCAGCGAAGACACCCTGCTGCCGCAGGAACTCGAAGCCGCCCGTGCCACCCGCGTGGCCGCCGCCTGCGCCCCGTTTGACCAACCCGCGCTGCGCGACGAAATCGAAAACGCCCGCCGCGAGCGCGAGCAGCTCATCGACCACATCAACCTCGATACCGTCACCTTCGCGGGCTTTTCCGAGCAGGCCGAGGCGCAGGCCCAGGCGGTGGTACAGACCTTTGCCGACTACCTGCAACAGCACAAAGACGAAATCGCGGCGCTCGGTTTTTTCTACCAGCAGCCCTACCAGCGCCGCGCGCTCACCTTCGACCTCATCGAAGAGCTGCACGAACAGTTGGCCAAACCACCGCTGATGCTCACCACCGAACGCCTGTGGAGCGCCTATGCCCGCGTGCAGGCAGCGCAGGTGAAAGGCGCGGACAAAAAACGCCAGTTGACCGACCTGGTGAGCCTGGTGCGCTTTGCGCTGGGGCTGGACGGCGAAGGCGCTGAACTCAAGCCCTTTGCCGACGAAGTGGACAAGCGCTTTCAGGCCTGGATTTTTCGGCACAACGCCCAGCGCGGCACCGCCTTTACGCCCGAGCAAACCGAGTGGCTGCGGCTGATGAAAGAGCACATTGCCAGCAGCTGCGCCATCCACCGCGACGATTTTGATTACGCCGAGCTGGCGGACAAGGGTGGGCTGCAGAAAGCGTGGGGGCTGTTTGGCAAGGAGCTGGATACGCTGATGGATGAAATGAATTGGGAGTTGGTCGCGTGAGTGAGTTGCCAAAAGGATGGGTAGAAACAAGCCTCGGCGAACTTTCCGATTGGGGAAGCGGAGGTACGCCGAGTCGATCCAATCCGGCATATTTCGGCGGTGCAATACCGTGGGTGACGATCTCTGATCTTAAAGATGGGGTTGTACTCAGCACATTCGCATCAATCACGGAGGCCGCACTAGAAAACAGTGCAGCAAAGCTTGCTCCTGTCGGTTCAATACTGGTGGCTCTTTACGGGTCTATCGGGAAGCTAGGTATTGCCGGCATCCCGGTCACAACAAATCAAGCTATTGCATATTCACTGCCGAACAAATGGGCGTTTGACAGCAAGTATCTCTACCACTATTTGCGCGCTGAGCGCCGTAATTTGCTTGCACTAGGTTCGGGCGTTACCCAAAAGAACATCTATCTCGGCGATTTGAAGGCTTACAGATTTCCTCTTGCCCCACGGCACGAACAAACCCGCATCGTCGCCAAACTCGAAGAACTGCTCTCCGACCTCGATGCCGGGGTGGCCGAACTCAAGGCCGCGCAGAAGAAGCTGGCGCAATACCGCCAGTCGCTGCTGAAAGCCGCCGTGGAAGGCGCGCTCACCGCCGCGTGGCGCACGCAGCACCAGCCCACCGAGACCGGCGCGCAACTGCTGCAACGCATCCTGCAAGAGCGCCGCGCCCGCTGGGAGGCCAGGCAGCTCGCCAAGTTTGCGGAGCAAGGCAAAACCCCGCCCAAGGACTGGCAGAAGAAATACCCCGAGCCGGTGCAGCCCGATACCAGCGGTTTGCCGGAATTGCCGCAGGGGTGGGTGTGGGCGACTGCGGAAATGCTTTTCTCATGGGGCAGCGGGGACTTTCTACCTGCTTCCGCACAGATCGATGGCGATTACCCTGTCTATGGTGGAAATGGGATAAACGGCAGACACAATGCAGCCAATGTAGGTCACGCCACTATTGTTATAGGTCGAGTCGGAGCCCACTGCGGGAACGTGTTCCGCACAGAGTCAGCGGCTTGGGTCACGGATAACGCCATTTACGCAACAGCTAAAAACGAGTTCATAACGTGGGCGCATTCTGAGTTAACGATGCAGGCCGCAAACTTGGGGTCTGGCTCCAAGGGTGGTGCCCAGCCATTCATAAGTCAAAAGATACTCAACGACACGTTTATTGCCTTGCCTCCGATTCGAGAGCAAGAACGAATCCTTGAAGAGTATGTCGTCGCCTTAAATTCAAATGAGGAAATGGCTGCGAGCATTGCAATCTCCCTCCAACAATCCACCGCCCAACGCCAAAACATCCTGCGCGCCGCCTTCTCCGGCCAACTGGTGCCGCAAGACCCCCACGACGAACCGGCCAGCGCACTGCTAGAGCGCATCCGCGCCGAGCGGGCCGCGCAGGGCGCAGTAAAAAAACCGCGTGGCCGCAAAGCCAAGGAGGCCGCATGAATTCGAGCGACGGAGTGGACGAAATGGATGTGGCCAGCCTGGCAGAAGCCTACGACCTGGAATGCAAGGCAGCGCAGGGGCGCGATGGCCGTGGCGAGCTGCCAGACGATGTGTGGAAAAGCTACAGCGCCATGGCCAATGCCGATGGTGGGGTGATTCTGCTGGGCGTGCAGGAAAAGCCACGGGGCAGCTTCCGTGCCCTGGGTTTGGCGGATGTTGAACGGGTGCGCAAGGCGTTGTGGGACAACTTGCATAACCGCAAGCAGGTCAGCGTCAACCTGCTGACCGAGCAGGATGTGGATGTGGTGCAGATCGACGACCACATGGTGCTGCGCGTCCGCGTGCCACGGGCATCGCGCCAACAGCGGCCCGTGCATGTGGGGAGCAACCCGTTTGGGGGCACCTATTTGCGCCGCTACGAGGGGGACTATCAGGCGGATGACGAGGCGGTGCGCCGCATGGTGGCCGAGCGCGTGGAGGACTCGCGTGATGAGCGGGTGCTCAAGGGGTATGACTTTGGCGACCTAGACATGGATACGGTCGCGGCATACCGCAACCGGTTTGCGGCGGTGAAGCCGGGCCATGTGTGGAGCGACCTGCCCCTGCCCGAGTTTCTGGAGCGCATTGGGGCGTTTGGCAAAGACCGCGAG
Source organism: Acidovorax sp. JHL-3 (assembly GCF_000526295.1). Lineage (NCBI taxonomy): Bacteria > Pseudomonadati > Pseudomonadota > Betaproteobacteria > Burkholderiales > Comamonadaceae > Acidovorax > Acidovorax sp. JHL-3. The sequence goes on along the minus strand of NZ_JAFU01000004.1, from coordinate 570,641 downwards.
GCAGGCCTCAGCGGTTTGCGGCTGGCGGGTTTGTTGATGTTTGGCCGGGCCGAGGTGATCTGCGATGCGCTGCCGCACTACATGGTGGATTACCAGGAAAGGCCAGAACCCAAAGCCGATAAGCGCTGGATTGACCGCTTAGTACCCGATGGCAGTTGGTCGGGCAATGTGTATGACTTTTTCCGCAAGGTGTACCTGAAGCTGACGGTAGATCTGAAGGTGCCTTTTCAGTTGCAGGCGGGCCAGCGGATTGACGACACGCCGGTGCATGAGGCGCTGCGCGAGGCTCTGGTCAACACCTTGATCCATGCCGATTTCTCGGGCCGGGTATCCGTGCTGGTCGTGAAGCGGCCGGACATGTTTGGCTTTCGCAACCCCGGCCTGATGCGCGTACCGCTGGAGCAGGCGGTGATTGGCGGCAATAGCGATTGCCGCAACCGGCGCTTACAAAAGATGTTTCAGCTGGTGGGCTATGGTGACCATGCGGGGTCTGGGTTGCCGAAGATTTATCGGAACTGGGCTGGGGAGCATTGGCGCAGACCGGTGTTGCACGAATTGCGTGAACCTGAGCAAACGCTGATGGAGCTGCGCATGAGCAGCCTGGTGCCACAAGACGTGCTGGTGGAGTTGCAAAATCGCCTGGGTGAAAGCTTCACGGCCCTGCCAGAGTTGGCGCGGCTGGCACTGATTACAGCCAGCACGGAAGGGGTGCTGAACCATGCGCGCTTGCGCCAGATTGCCACCGATCATCCGGCAGACATTACCAAGATGCTGGCCAGTCTGGTACGCGATGGTTTGTTAACGCCCCAAGGCACAGGCCGGGGCATGGTGTATTACCTGCCGTGGGAGCCGCAGGCGGCGTCCATGGGTTTTGCTGCAGGGGAAACCCCATTAACACCGGAGCTAAACCCCTTAACACCGGAGCTAAACCCCATAACACCGGAGCAGCCGGACAGCGCTCCGGTGGCTGCGCCTGGGCCAACGGTGATTTCTGACCTTACCCAGATGGACTCCGCCGAACTCGCAAGACTGCGAGCATTGGCCGCGCCGGTGGCCGAGCGTGGCCGCGCAAGCCCGGAGCTAGTGCAGCAAACCGTGTTGGCACTGTGCGCCGATCGGTACTTGGGCTTGCGTGCACTGGCACAGCTGTTGGGTCGCAACCCCGACGGGGTTGATTTGCGCAAACGCATTCTGAATCCCCTGGTCGCCCGCAAACAGTTGCAGCGCGCATACCCCAACCCGAACGATCCACGCCAGGCTTACTCGGCCAGCACGACGAAATCTGACGCATGAACACCTCCTCCCTCGTCCAGAAAGTCTGGAACTTTTGCCACACCCTGCGCGACGACGGTGTGGGCTATGGCGACTACCTGGAGCAGCTCACTTACCTGCTGTTTTTGAAGCTGGCGCACGAATACGCGCAAGAGCCCTACAACCGCGACACGCACATCCCCAACGGCTATGGCTGGGCCAGCCTGACCAGCAAAGTAGGCGAGCCGCTGGAGGCGCATTACCTGGCCACGCTGCACCGGCTGGGGCAGGAGCCGGGCATGCTGGGCGCCATTTTTTTCAAGGCACAGAACAAAATTCAAGACCCGGCCAAGCTCTCGCGCCTGGTGCAGTTGATTGATGCCGAAAGCTGGATCAGCCTGGATGCCGACACCAAGGGCGACTTGTATGAAGGCCTGCTGCAAAAGAACGCCGAAGACACCAAGAGCGGCGCAGGCCAGTATTTCACGCCGCGCGCGCTGATCGAAGCCATGGTGGCCTGTGTGCGCCCCGAACCGATGAAGGCGATTGCCGATCCGGCATGCGGGACGGGCGGTTTCTTTTTGGGTGCCTACAGTTGGCTGACGCGCCCCGGCACCACGCTGGACAAGCGCCAGAAAGCGTTTTTGCGCGACCAGACCTTTCACGGCAACGAAATCGTGCCGGGCACGCGCCGCATGTGCCTGATGAACCTGTTTTTGCACAACATCGGTGAGCTCGATGGCGAGCCGTCGGTGGAGCGCTCGGATGCCCTGATTACCGAGCCCCGGCGCAAGGTGGATTACGTGCTGGCCAACCCGCCCTTTGGCAAGAAGAGCAGCATGACCATCACCAACGAAGAGGGCGAGGAAGACCGCGAGGCGCTGACCTACGAGCGGCAAGACTTTTGGGAAACCACGTCGAACAAGCAGCTTAACTTTTTGCAGCATATCGTCAGCATGCTGAAGGTGGACGGCAAAGCGGCGGTGGTGCTGCCAGATAACGTGCTGTTTGAAGGCGGGGCGGGCGAGAAGATTCGCAAGAAACTGCTGGAAAACTGCGATGTGCACACCGTGCTGCGCCTGCCCACGGGCATTTTCTATGCGCAGGGCGTGAAGGCGAATGTGGTGTTCTTTGACAACGCCCCAAAAGATGGGCGCGTGCATACCAAGGGCGTGTGGTTTTACGACCTGCGCACCAACAAGCATTTCACGCTGAAGACGCGCACCTTGAAGCTCGATGACTTGCAGGATTTCATCACCTGCTATCACCCGGAAAACCGCCACGAGCGCATCGCCACAGATCGCTTCAAGTTCTTCAGCTACGACGAGCTGATGGCCCGCGACAAGGCCAGCCTGGACATCTTCTGGCTGAAAGACGACAGCCTGGACAACCTGGATGATTTGCCGCCGCCCGAGGTGTTGCAGCAAGAAATCATCGAGCACCTGGAGGCTGCGTTGGCGGCCTTCAGGGACGTGGCGGCAGGGCTGCCGGGGCGGGGCGCTGCAACGCCGTAGCAATGCACCACCCGCCGTAATGCGGTGCGGCCTCTACCGCACCTACCGCCGCACCTACCGCCGCACCTATCGCCGCACCTGCCAGGCCGCTTGCTGCGCCACAAACCCGTCAAACGCCGCCAGCAGGGGTGCCAGGCTTTCGGCGCCTTCCAGCTGCGCCAGTGCCGCGCAGGTGGCCTCCAGGGTAGAGAGCTGGTGCGGCTGGTGCGCCGTGCGGATGCGGTAGCGCGATGCCGGTAGCTCGCGCAGCGGCAGGCGCGGCAGTTGTTGCAGCAACGGGTTCTGGTGCAGCATCTTGCGGCTTTTGCGCCAGGTGCCGTCCAGCACCACCAGGCGCAGGCGCTCGGGTGATTGCAGCCAGGCGGGGTTGAGTGGCGGCGGGGTGGCAATGCCCAGGGTGGCGTCTTGCGGGGCTTCGGGGTAGAGCAGCAGGGCGTGGCGCGGGGCGGTGGCTGCATCTGTTGCGCCAAATGGCGCGGTCAGCAGGGGCTGCAGCGCGCTGTCGTCAAACCGCTCGCCCGTCACCATGCGGCTGTGCGGCAGGCTCAGGTGCAGCAGCCGCGCCGTGCCTTTGGCCTCGTGCACTTCCAGCGGGTGCTGCAGGATCAGTACCTCGGTGCGGTGCGCCACCGGGGTGGCCCAGCGGCAGATGCAGGCGCTGTGCGGGCGCAGGCAGGCGGGGCAGCGCGGGCGGCTGGTGCTGAGTGGAGTCACTATAAAAAAAAGAGCTGCTAGCGCTTGATGGATAAGCGCTACAGCCCTGTTTGGCTAAAAAATGGCGGCGAGGCCGGTGGCTTACAGCCGCTCTTTGACGTAAGAGCCCCGGTCCATATCGACGATTTCCACGCTGAGCTGCACCATCACGCCCGCTGGCTTGGGCGATAGGCGGCGCAGCACCTCGGCCACGCGTTCGGACAGGTCTTTTTTGGCCTCGGGCGTGCGGCCCGACAGCAGGCGCAGCTGGGCGTGCACAAACGCGCGGTTGGCGGGGGCGGTGCCAATTTCAAAGCTGTCCACCAGCACGAAGCGGCTTTTGAGGTCGGCCTCGTCCAGCACTTCGGGGCTGCTGGTGACGGCCTGGTTCAGCTCGGTGAGGGCTTGCGCCTCGGGAAAACCGGCAAGGTTTTGCGAGTATTCGACGATCAGGTGGGGCATGGTCTGCTTTCGGCGGGGGTGGAAAAAGCGGGCGTTACAGCGCCTGGGTAGGCACGTGGTGGCGCAGTTCGGTCTGGCGGTTGTGGCCGTCGACAAACACCAGTTGGGGTTCGTGCGTGGCCACCTTGTCTTCGGGCACCTGGGCAAACGCCGCAATGATGAGCAGGTCGCCCACGGTAGCGCGGCGCGCGGCCGAGCCGTTGACCGAGATCATGCCGCTGCCGCGCTGGCCCTTGATGGCGTAGGTGATGAAGCGCTCGCCGTTGTTGATGTTCCAGATGTGGACCTGTTCGTTCTCGCACAGGTTGGCGGCGTCGAGCAGGTCTTCGTCGATGGCGCACGAGCCTTCGTAGTGCAGCTCGCAGTGCGTGGTGGTGGCGCGGTGGATCTTGGATTTGAGCAGGGTGCGGTACATGGCGGTGCAGGTTTGTTGACGGTGGTGTTCCATGCCGCGCTCAGTGGCGCGCAATGGGCGGAACCAGGATGGTGGGCGCGGCGGGCGCCGCAAGCGCAGGGTAGTCGCGGCTGTAGTGCAGGCCGCGGCTTTCGCGGCGCATTTGCGCGCTCTTGATGATGAGGTCGGCCACCTGCACCAGGTTGCGCAGCTCCAGCAGGTCGCGCGTGATGTGAAAGTGGGCGTAGAACTCCTGGATCTCGGCTTGCAGCAGGGCGATGCGGTGGGCCGCGCGCTCCAGGCGCTTGTTGGTGCGCACGATGCCCACGTAATCCCACATGAAGCGGCGCAGCTCGTCCCAGTTGTGCGAGATGACCACCGACTCGTCGGCGTCCTGCACGCGGCTGTCGTCCCAGCCCGGCAGCTCGGGCACGGGCGTGCACGGCGTGGCCGCAATGGCGTGCGCGGCGGCGCGGGCAAACACCATGCATTCAAGCAGCGAGTTGCTGGCCAGGCGGTTGGCGCCGTGCAGGCCGGTGCAGGCCACCTCGCCCACGGCAAACAGGCCGGGCAGGTCGGTGCGGCCGGCCAGGTCGGTCAGCACGCCGCCGCAGGTGAAGTGCGCCGTGGGCACCACGGGGATGGGCTCTTTGGTGATGTCGATGCCCAGCGACGCGCAGTGCGCCAGGATGTTGGGAAAGTGCTCGTGCAGAAATTCGGGGCTCTGGTGCGAGATGTCCAGATGCACGCAGTCGAGGCCGTGGCGCTTCATTTCGTAGTCGATGGCGCGGGCCACCACGTCGCGCGGTGCCAGTTCGGCGCGCTCGTCGTGCTGCGGCATGAAGCGCGTGCCGTCGGGCAGCAGCAGCTTGCCACCCTCGCCGCGCACCGCCTCGCTGATGAGGAACGACTTGGCGTGCGGGTGGTACAGCCCCGTGGGGTGAAACTGGATGAACTCCATGTTGCCCACGCGGCAACCGGCGCGCCAGGCGGCGGCAATGCCGTCGCCGGTGGCGGTGTCGGGGTTGGTGGTGTAGAGGTAGACCTTGCCCGCGCCGCCCGTGGCCAGAATGGTTTGCGGCGCGCGGAAGGTCACCACCTCATCGGTGGCGCCATCCAGCGCATACAGGCCCAGGCACTGCTGCGGGCCCGCCAGGCCCAGCTTGTGGCTGGTGATCACGTCCACCAGCGTGTGTTGCTCGAACACCGTGATGCCTGGCGTGGCGCGCACCACGTCGATCAGCGTGCGCTGCACGGCGGCACCGGTGGCGTCGGTCACATGGGCGATGCGGCGTGCGCTGTGGCCGCCTTCGCGCGTGAGGTGCAGCTGGTCGCCCTCCATCGAAAAAGGCACACCCAGCTGGCGCAGCCACGCGATGGCCTCAGGCGCGTTTTCCACCACGAAGCGCGTGGCGGCCAGGTCGCACAGGCCGGCACCGGCCACCAGGGTGTCTTCGATGTGCGCGGCAAAGCTGTCATCGTCGGCCAGCACGGCGGCAATGCCACCCTGCGCCCAGGCGCTTGCACCGTCCTGCAGCTGGCGTTTGGTGATGACAGCCACGCGGTGCGTGGGCGCCAGGTGCAGGGCGGCCGAGAGACCGGCGAGGCCGCTGCCTACGATGAGTACGTCAAAGTCGTGGGATTGCATGGTGGTTTCTCGTGGCGTGCGAAACGGGCGCTGCACTACGCCAGTGCCACCGTGGAACGGGCTTTGCCAGGCCACGGGTGACGTCCCCCTTGGGGGAAGACGCGAAGCGGCTCAGGGGGGTCATGCAGGTGTATAGGCCAGCCGGACGTAAATGGGGGCGAAGGCCTCGGCCTGGGTGATCTCGATCAGCGTTTCCTTGGCCAGCTCGAGCAGCGCGATGAAGGTCACCACCAGCACGGTGCTGCCGTTGGCGGGATCGAACAGTTCTTCAAACTCGACAAAGCGGCGCCCCTGCAGCGTTTTGAGCACCATGCTCATGTATTCGCGCACGCTCAGTTCCTCGCGGGTGATCTTGTGGTGCTGCACCAGCCGGGCGCGCTTCAGGATGTCGCGCCAGGCGTCTTGCAGATCGACCACATGCACATCCGGAAACCGCGGCTGCAGGCTTTGCTCGATGTACACCTGCGCCTTCACAAAGTCGCGCCCATATTGCGGCAGTTGCCCGAGGCGCATGGCGGCCATCTTCATCTGCTCGTATTCGAGCAGGCGGCGCACCAGCTCGGCGCGCGGGTCTTCGGCCTCGTCGGCTCCCTCCTGCTTTTTGGGGGGCAGCAACATGCGCGACTTGATCTCGATGAGCATCGCCGCCATCAGCAGGTATTCGGCGGCCAGCTCCAGGTTGCGGCTGCGGATCTCTTCCACGTACACCAGATACTGGCGCGTGAGGCCGGCCATGGGGATGTCGAGGATGTTGAAGTTCTGCTTGCGGATCAGGTACAGCAGCAGATCGAGCGGGCCTTCAAAGGCCTCAAGGAAGACTTCGAGCGCGTCGGGCGGGATGTAAAGGTCTTGCGGCAGCGCAAACAGCGGCTCGCCATACAGGCGGGCCAGCGCCACCTGGTCCACCACGTCGGGCATGGTGCCCGGGGTAGCCGCAGTGGCCTCGGCAGGGCTTGCGCTGCGCATTTGTGCTATTGAATAAATAGCTGCTAGCGCTTTATGGTAAAGCGCTAGAGGCCATTTTTATGTTCAATCAGCGTTGGTCTGATAGGGGTAGGGCTTTTGCGCGACCTGGGCATCGCGGTAGTCGCCCCAGATCTTGCGGTCTACCTGCTTGTCCCACAGCAGGGCGCGGCCTGCGCGCTGCTGTTCATCCAGCTCGGGCCTTTGCGCCTTGAGCTGGTCGATGAACTGGGTGGCATCGGATTTGTAGTCGGGGCGGCGAAAAATGGACATGGACTGATAACCTCTCTGGCTTGATTTTACCGGGAGCCTTCCATGCCCTTTCTTTTTCGTGCCCTGGCGCTTGCCGCGGCGGCTTTCAGCCTGGTCGCCCTGGCCGGATGCGACGCGCAGCGCATCAGCGAACTGCAGCCTGGCATTTCCACCGAGGCCGACGTGCGTGACCGCTTTGGCGTCCCCGAAACCATCTGGGACGAGGCCGATGGCGCGCGCACCCTGGAATACAACCGCCAGCCCGCCGGGCAGATCAATTACATGATCACCGTGGGTGCCGATGGCCGGCTGGTGGCCGTGCGCCAGGTGCTCACGCCCGAGAACTTTGCCCGCATCACACCCGGCACCGACATGGCGCAGGTGCGCCGCAATCTGGGCAAGCCTGCCAAGGTCACGCCCTACCGCCTCAGCGGCGAAACGCACCACGACTGGCGCTTTGCCGAGGCGCCCAACATCCCCAAGGTGTTTACCGTGGTGACCAAAGACGGCGCCACGGTGCTGCGTACGCAGATCGGCCCCGACATGGACGCGCCAGAGAACAAGGGCGGGCGCTGATTTCAGAAATCCGGTGCGCTGCCTTGTGGGCATTCACGGCGCAATCTTGCGCTTGAGTGCCCGCGCCACCCCCGGAGGCAAGCTGGGCAGCGAGCGCAGCAGCCAGGGCAGCAGCTTGCGCTTGAGGCCGCTGAGCGACTGCGGCACCATGGCCTCGATCAGGTGTGGCCCGGGCGTGGCCAGGGCGTACTCCAGTGCCCGCACAAACTCCTCCGCCGTAGTGGTGCGCACGCCGTGCACGCCCATGCCCTCGGCGAGCTGGGCGAAGTTCAGCACCGGGCCGTTCAGGTCCAGCTGCGACCGGGCCTTGGCGCCCACTTTTTCGGCGCCCACGCGTTCCAGCTCCACGTTGAGCACCGAGTACGAGGCGTTGTTGAAGATGATGGAAACGACGTTGAGCTTCTCGCGCGCCATGGTCCACAGCGCCTGGATGGTGTACATCGCCGTGCCGTCGCCAATGAGCGCCAGCACCGGGCGTGTCGGGCAGGCAATGGACGCGCCCACGGCGTTGGGCAGGCCCTGGCCGATGGCGCCACCCGTCAGCGTGATGAGGTCGTGGCGTGGCGCCCCGGCGGTGAAGGGCGCGAGCATCAGCCCCGAGGTGATGGCCTCGTCGATGAGGATGGCGTTCTCGGGCAGCAAGTGGCCCACGGCCTTGCACACCTTCTCGGCGGTGAGCTTGCCGCGCGGGCGCCCGGGGCGTGCGGGGGCCTGTAGCGCGGGCTGGGCCTGCGCGGCGCCCAGCGCCTGGGCGAGTTTTTCGAGGCTGGCGGCGGCGTTTTGTGCGGGCGTGGAGAGCTGGTGCACGGTGCAGCCGTCGGGCACCAGGTCGCTCTTCTTGCCCGGGTAGGCGAAGAACGACACGGGCGCCTTGGCGTCCACGAGAATCAGGTGTTCGATGCCGGCAAGCTGTACCCCGGCCAGCTCGGCCAGGTAGGCGATGCGCTCCACGGTGGGCAGGCCTGCGCCGCGCTCCAGCCGGGTGGGGAAGACTTCGGCGAACACCTTCACGCCGCTGTGCGCGGCGATGCGCGCGGCGGCCCGCAGGCCGGGCTCGCGCAGCGCCTGTCCGCCCAGCAGCAGCGCGGCCTTGCCGCCCGCCCGCAGCGCTTGGGCGATGACCTGGACGGTGGCGTCGTCGGCCGCCCCGGGGCGCGGCGGCGGTGGCGGTGGGCAAGGCACGCCGCCCTCGCCCCAGGACACATCGGCGGGCAATATCAGTGTGGCCACCTGGCCGGGCAGGCCGCGCGCGGCGGCAACGGCGTCTGCCGCGTCCTGGCAGAGTGCCGCCGTGCTTTGCGACGTGCGTACAAAACCGGGCGACACATTGCGTGCCACGGTTTCGATGTCGGACTGCAGTTGCGCGTCGTACTGCGTGTGGTGGGTGGCATGGTCGCCCACGATGTTGACCACGGGCACTTTGCCCTTGCGCGCGTTGTGCAGGTTGGCCAGGCCGTTGCCCAGGCCGCAGCCCAGGTGCAAGAGCGTGGCGGCGGGTTTGCCGGCCATGCGCGCGTAGCCGTCGGCGGCACCCGTGGCCACGCCTTCAAAAAGGGCCAGCACTGCGCGCATCTTCGGTTCGCTGTCGAGCGCGGCCACAAAGTGCATCTCGCTGGTGCCGGGGTTGGTGAAGCAGACTTCAATACCGGCATCGACCAGTGTTTTCATCAGCGCCTGGGCGCCGTTCAGGGGGGCGGTGGGCATGGGGTGTTCCTCTTTGAAAGGGTCAAACGGCGGTTGTGGCAACCGTGGCGGTGGTTGGGGCGGCGGGCAGCAGGCGGCGCATGGCCAGGGCAAACAGCAGGCCCCCGGCGTACATGAGCACGCCATAAAGCGCGCCGGGAATGGCCATGGCGTCGTCTTGGAGCACGGTGCTGGCAATCACCAGCGCCAAGGCGGCGTTCTGCACGGCGGTTTCAATGCCGAGGGTGACCGACTGGCTGCGCGACAGGCGCGCGGCCCACGCCACGCCAAAGCCCACGCACAGCATGCTGAGGTTGAGGATCAGCGCAAAGGGCGCCAGCGTGGTGAAGTTGTCGCGCAGCAGCGCCCAGTTCTTGGCCACGGCCAGCACCACGATGAGCACGAACAGCACCGTGGCCACGCGCGTGGCGCGCGGTTCGAAGCGCTGTGCCCAGGCACTCCAGCGCTGGCGCGCGAACATGCCCAGGCTCACCGGCACGCCCAGCACCAGCGCCACCTGGCCCATCATTAGCCCCACGGGCACGTCAACCGCCCGGGCCGCGCCCAGGTAGTGGCCCAGCGCCCAAGTCACGACCAGGGGCAGGGTGAAGATGGTGGCCACACTGGCCACGGCGGTGAAGCTCAGCGCCAGCGCCACGTCGCCGCGCGCCAGGTAGGTGAGCAGGTTGGAGGTGCTGCCCGTGGGGCAGGCCGCCAAAATCATGAAGCCCACGGCAAACACGCCGGTCATGCCCCAGGCACTGAGGAGCAGAAAGCACGCCAGCGGCAGCAGCACGAAGTGGCACACCACCCCCACCAGCAGCGCGCGCGGCTGGGCAAAGATGCGCCGGAAGTCGCCCACCGTCAGCCCCAGGCCGAGCGAAAACATGATGAAGGCCAGGATGAGCGGCAGCAGCACGCCCGAAACAATGTCGCCTTGCATGATGGCTCCTCAGAAGATGTGAATGAATCCGGAATGGGCGGGCATGGTGGGTTTGTTCATACCTTCTCAGCGTCCGGTGGTGATGTGCCGCGCCGCAGCACGCGCCGTGAGAATGCAGCCGGGCAAAAAGGTGCCCTCCAGCGAGCGCTTGCCGTTTGCGCCGCCGCCGCCAAAGCCCGCCGCCTCGCCCACGCAGTACAGGCCGGGGATGGGCTGGTCGGCGCCGTCGAGCACGCGGCTTGCCAGGTCGGTGCGCAGGCCGCCCAAGCTCTTGCGCGTGATGAGCTGCATCTGGATGGCGATGTACGGCCCGCTGCCTGCCTTTTGCAGCGGCGCGGGCGCGCAGGTGCGCAGCTTGTCGGGCCCCCACTGGCGCGCGTGCAGGATGCGGCGGATCTGGTCGTCGTTGTGCAGCTTGGCGCCGTTCGCAAAATTGGCGTCAAAGGTGTCGGCCGTGGCCTGCAGCACGGCGGGCTGCACGTCGTTGGTGCCAGCCAGCGCGTTCATCTTCGCGGCCAGCCCCGCCAGCGTGTCGTCCACCAAAAAGTGTTTGCTCTCGGCGGCCATCTGCTTCACCAGCCGGTGGTTGCCCAGCAACGTCTCTTTGAGGAAAGCGGGGAACTGCATGTCGCGGATGCGCTGGTTGTGCTCGGCGCCGGAAATGGCGAACTCCTTGGCCGCGATGCGCCAGTTCAGCAGGTGCCAGGTCCAGGGCTTCTCTTGCGCGGCCACTTGCTGGCACAGCCAGTGGGTGTCGAAACCGGTGACCAGCGGTTCCGGTCCGATGCGTTCGCCCCGGTGGTTGAGCCACAGCGCCGATTTGCACGGAATGGTGGACAGGCCATGCCCCTCGAAATGCGGAAAAGGGTGCGGAAAACCGGCTGCGTAGTTCCACATCTCGCCTGCGTGGGTTATCTGCGCGCCCCAGCGATCGGCGGCGTGGTGGTGCATCGCTCCGTCGGCAAAGGGGTGTGCGCCATTGAGCAGGGTGGCGGGCAGGGGGCGGTTGGTGGGCCAGTTGGCGCGGGTCTGCGCGTGGCCGCCGTTGATGCCGCCCATGGCCAGCACCACCACAGCAGCCGTCAGCCGCACCTCGGCACCGGTGTCCTCGTTCACCGCCAGCACGCCGGACGTGCGGCCTTGCTGCAAATCCAGCGCACTGGCGCGGTGGCGGTGCAGCACGGTGAGCCGCCCGCCCGTGTCGGCCTGGCGCATCGCGGCGATCATGCGGCGCGTGAGCTCGCGTGCCGTGCCCCAGATGATGTGGTAGCGCGGCACGCTGTTGCCCTCGCCATGCCGCCCGCGCTCGATCCAGTTGACCGCAGGCATGAATTTGACGCCCTCGCCCAGAAGCCAGTCGTACACCTCGGCGCGTGAATGCTCGACGTAGTAGCGCGCCCACTGCTGCGGATAGGTGTCGGCCGGGTCCATCTCGCCAAATCGCACCCAGTCGCGCAGCGCGGCCTCGGGCGAGTCGGGGATCTTCATGCGTGCCTGCAGCGCCGTGCCCACCAGCGCCATGCCGCCAAACGCCCACAGGGCGAGGCCTCCCAGGCGCTCGGGGGCATCGCGGTCCACCAGCGCCACGGACTGGCCCGCGCGCAGGGCTTCGAGCGCGGTGACGATGCCGGCCAGCCCGCCGCCAACGATCACCACATCATGGTGCTGTGCTGCCATGGTTTGTCTCCTGTTTGTGGAACCTGTGCGGTTCTCTGTAAGGTTCTTTGTGCGCCAGACGATAGCGTTTTATGATCGCTCCAGCCTTGACCTTGGAGACCATGCATGTTGACTTTGGAGCCCGATCGTGACCTTTCCTCAGGGCGACGACGGGCATGACGGTGTTGAAGCCATGTGTTCCCCATGAACAGGGCGTGAGCCATTTACTGGCGCCCAGCGTTGCGATGAGCTGGGTCAATACCGTCGTGGCGGCTGCCGAGCGCCAGGGCTTGGCGCGCGGGCGGCTGCTGGCACGCGCGGGCCTGGCAAGCGGTTGCCTGGACGCGCCGCGCTGGCCCATCGACGACATCACACGCCTGTGGCGTGCGGCCGCCGAGCTGACGGGCGACCCGGCTTTCGGCCTGAACGCCGGGCGCACGGTGGGGCCAGGCAGCTTCAATGTGGTCGGTTTCATCTTGCTGTCGTCGTCCACGCTGCGCAATGCCATCGGCCTGTTGCAGCAATACCAGCGGCTCATCAGCGATGGCGGGCGCTTCCAGATCCTGGCCGGCGAGCACCAGAGCTGGGTGGTGTACCACCCGCAGCAGGGCGAGCTGGCTTTCAGTGCGCACCAGGTCGAGGCCGTGCTGGCGGCCACGGTGAGCTTCAGCCACTGGGTTTCGGGCCACGCCGTGCAGCCGCTGCGAGTGCAGTTCACCCACCGGCAACTGGGGCCGCTGCCCGGCTACGCCGCGGTGTTCGAGACCGAGGTGGAGTTCGAGCAGGCTTTCAACGGCCTGCTGCTGGCCAATGCCGTGCTGGATGCGCCCTTGCCGCAGGCCGATGCGGCGCTCTCCGGCCTGCACCGCGCCCACGCCTCGGCCCAGCTGGCGGCGTTGTCGGTGCCCCAGGGCCTGAGCTCGCGCGTGGAGCAATGGCTGGCGGGTGCCATCGACAGGGGCGTGACCGAGCGGGCGCAGGCTGCGCGCCAGTTCGGCCTGACCGAGCGGGCGTTTGCCCGGCGGCTCACGGCCGAGGGCGTGCACTATTCGGATTTGCTGGACAGTGCGCGCCGGGCGCTGGCGTGCCGGGCCGTGGCAGACGGTGCGCAACCGTTCGTCGTCATCGCGCGCAGGCTGGGGTTTTCGGAGGCCAGCGCGTTCAACCGGGCGTTTCGGCGCTGGACAGGGTGTGCGCCCGGGGACTGGCAGGCGCGTGCCATGCAAGGCAGTGGGGACGCTGCGCCCTGTGCCAACGATTGATAGTAAAAAAAGGCTGAAACGCTTGCTGCATAAGCGTAAGCAGCTCTCTTTTTAGGAGCTTTTGCGGTGCTGGGCTGCGTTCTGCGCTGCCAGCCGGGCGTTGAAGCCGGAACGCTCCATCAGCGAGCGCGGCTGCTCTTGGGCATCCTGCACGCACAGCACGCCGCCGCGTTGGCCCACGGCTTTCAGAATCTGCTCCAGGCCTTCCAGGCCCGTCGTGTCCAGGGCAAACAGGTCGCGCGCGTTCAGTACCACTTCGGGGCCTTCGGGGCCAGCCTCCACGGCCTGCACGATGGGGTCGATCTTGGCGGCAGCCCCAAAAAACAGCGCACCGTGCAGGCGCCAGGCCAAGCGGGGGCGGGGGCCTGCCGCTAGGAGCCTGTCGGACGTGGAAATCGTCGGCTGCAAATCGGCCGCAGCGGTCCATTTTTCACCGTCTTTTTGCCCCATAGCCCCGCTATGGGGCTGCAAATCCGGCGAAAACTGTCCTCGCTGGGTCCGATTTTCGCTTTCGACGCTCCAAGTCCGACAGGCTCCTGGTGCCAATTCCCCCTGGTCAGCGGCCGGGGCCGTGGCCGTGGTGGCGCGGGGCAACTCGGGCTCGGCGCGGAACAGTGCGCTCATGCGCCGCACAAACAGCACGCAGGCCAGCCCCAGCCCCACCTCCACCGCCACCGTGAGGTCAAACACCACGGTCAGGAAGAACGTGCCCAGCATGAGCAGCCGGTAGTGGTTGCTGAAATGCTTGAGGCGCACAAACTCGTGCCACTCGCCCATGTTCCAGGCCACATAAAGCAGGATGCCCGCCAGCACCGCCAGCGGGATGTGCAGGGCCAGCGGCGCGGCCAGCAGCACGATGAGCGCCAGCGTGGCAGCGTGCACGATGCCGGCGATGGGGCTGGTGGCGCCCGCGCGCAGGTTGGTCACGGTGCGCGCAATGGTGCCGGTAGCGGGCATGCCCCCAAAGAACGGCACAATGAAATTGGCAACGCCCTGGGCCATGAGCTCCTGGTTGGGGTCGTGCTTCTTGTGGTGCGGGTTGGTGGCCAGCTGGTCGGCTACGCGCGCACACAGCAGCGACTCGATGGCGCCCAGTAGCGCAATGGTGACGGTGGGCGTGACCAGCAGGCGCACGGTGTCCCACGAAAAATCGGGCAACGCAAACGCTGGCGCCTGCTGCGGAATGCCGCCAAAGCGCGAGCCAATCGTCTCCACTGGGTAGTCCATCACATAGGCCAGCGCGGTCAGGGTGATCAGGGCCACCACGGGCGCAGGCACGCGTGCAAAAGAGCGCACGGTGTGGCCCTCGGCAATGCGCAGCACCGGCGAGCCGTGCATGAACAGGCGCGGCCACAGGAACAGGCCGCCCAGGCACAGCCCGCCCAGCCCCAGCGCATAGGGGTTCAGCGTGCCGATGTGCTGGCCCAGCACATGAACCTGCGAGAAAAAGTTGCCCGGCATCTTGTCGATGGACAGCCCCAGCCAGTCCTTCACCTGCGACAGCGCGATCAGCACCGCAATGCCGTTGGTGAAGCCGATGACGATGCTCACCGGCACGAAGCGCACCAGGCTGCCCAGCTTGAACATCCCGAGCAGGAACAGCAGCACCCCCGCACAGGCCGTAGAAATCAGCAGGTTGGCCACGCCATAACGCTCGACGATGCCGTAGACGATGACGATGAACGCCCCGGCCGGCCCGCCAATCTGCACATTGGTGCCGCCCAGCAGCGCAATGAGGAAGCCGCCGATGATGGCCGTCCACAACCCCGCCTCGGGCTTGAGGCCGCTGGCGATGGCAAACGCCATGGCCAGCGGCAGCGCGACGATGCCCACCGTGACACCTGCGCCCACATCGGCGAGCCAGCGGTTGCGGCTGTAGCCGCGCAGGGCATCCAGCAGACGGGGGCGGAAGGCAAACGAGAAACGCATGGATGGAGAGGGAGTGGGTAAAGAACGAAGGCCCAAGCCGGTGCGCCAGTGTAGTGAGCCGGTGACAAAGTGCAACCGTTGCGGCCGCACCCCGATCGCCTGCCGTCGATCCTGTCGCTATTTTTTTAATAGCTTATAGCGCTTGATTGGTAAGCGCTGCAGGCCGATATGATCGAAAATCGTGCGGCGGGATCGGTTGGCGCAGCGGTCAGCCGCCCCGCCGTCTGGCGCGTTGCTTGCTTGCCTCCATCCCATGAATCCACCCATGTCTGACGCCTCCGCCCCGCCATCCTCCCTGCGCCACGGCACGTTTGAAGATGCGCAGGCACTGTTTGCCGGCACCCTGTTTGTGGCCATGGCACTCATGCTGTTCAACCAGGCGGGGTTGCTGGTGGGGGGCACGGCGGGTGTGGCGTTTTTGCTGCACTACGTCACGGGCATCTCGTTTGGCAAACTCTTCTTTGTTGTCAACCTGCCGTTCTACTGGTTTGCATGGACGCGCATGGGCCGCGAGTTCACCATCAAGACTTTTGTCTGCGTGGCCCTGCTGTCACTGCTGACGGAGCTCTTCCCGCACGTCATGCATGTGGACTACCTGAACCCGCTGTTCGCCTCGCTGCTGGGCGGGTTGCTGCTGGGCACGGGCTGCCTGTTTTTGGCGCGCCACCGCTCCAGCCTGGGGGGTGCCACGGTGATATCGCTGTACCTGCAAGCCCGTTACGGCATGCGTGCAGGCAAGGTGCAGATGATGATCGACGGCACTGTGGTGTTGTTGGCACTTTTCATCGTGCCGGTGGAGCGCGTGGCGTATTCGGTGCTGGCGGTGCTGGTGATGAGCGGCTTTTTGTGGATCAGCCACCGGCCGGGGCGCTATACCGGAGAGTGAGCGGTGGGCGGGTTGGACTGGGGCAGTGTGCCCGGCAGAGCGGGCGGTGCGGATTGCTCTGCGGGCGCCGGGCGGATGGACTCCCTGATCTGGATGCCACTGCTGTCCGCCGCTGTCCCGTCACTGGACAGGGCATCGACGGCCATTCCCACGCCCTTGCCCACCACCTTGGCAGTGCCCACGGCAGCATCCGCCGCCAAGCCCACGGCGGTGGCCGTGACGCTAACGGCCGTGGCGGTCACCGCCACCACCGTGCAGCCGGCCAGCAACTGCGGCAGCAGCAAGGCGCCCGCCAGAGCACAGGCCAGACAGCGCATGGGCCGGGTCGCTTTCAGCGCACCCGCATGCCTGGCGTTGCACCGGGCCAGGGGTTCAGCACAAAAATCCCTGGGTTCGCCTTCTCGTCACCATGGCTCGCCGCCAGTACCATGCCCTCGCTCACGCCAAACTTCATCTTGCGCGGCGCGAGGTTGGCCACCATCACGGTGTGCTTGCCAATCAGGTCGGCGGGTTGGTAGGCGCTGGCGATGCCGCTGAACACGTTGCGGGTTTTGCCCTCGCCCACATCCAGCGTCAGGCGCAGCAGCTTGGTCGAGCCTTCCACGGCCTCGCAGTTCACGATCAGCGCGATGCGCAGGTCGATCTTGGTGAAGTCGTCGATGGTGATGGCGGGGGCCAGTTCTTCGCCGCCGGGTGCTACTGTTTCAGTAGCTGCCTGCGCTTGATCTGACTGGGCTGGAGGCTCAAACAATGCTTCAAGCTGCTTGATGTCCACGCGCTGCATCAGGTGCTTGTATTCGCCGATCACATGGCCCTGGCCCAGCATCACCTGCGCGCTGGCGAAGGTGAAGGGCTCGACCTTCAAAAAGGCCTCGACCTGCGCGGCCAGCGCTGGCAGCACGGGCTTGAGCAGGATGGTGAGCACGCGGAAGGCTTCGATGCAGGTGGTGCACACGTCGTGCAGGCGGGCTTCCATGCCGTCTTGCTTGGCCAGCTCCCAGGGCTTGTTCTGGTCTACATAGGCGTTCACGCGGTCGGCCAGCAGCATGGTCTCGCGCAGGGCTTTGCCATATTCGCGCTCGGCCAGCAGCTCGATGACCGACGGCGCCACGGTGCGCAGGTGGTCCAGCAGCGCGTCGCCGTCGGCCGAGACTTCGCCGAGCGCGCCGCCAAAGCGCTTGCTGATGAACCCGGCCGCGCGGCTGGCGATGTTGATGTATTTGCCAATCAAATCGCTGTTGACGCGGGCCATGAAGTCATCGGCGTTGAAGTCGATGTCTTCGTTGCGGCTGCTGAGCTTGGTGGCCAGGTAGTAGCGCAGCCACTCGGCGTTCATCGAGAGGCCCAGGTACTTGAGCGGATCGAGGCCGGTGCCCCGGCTCTTGCTCATCTTCTCGCCGTTGTTCACCGTGAGGAAGCCGTGCACGAACACCGAATCGGGCACCTTGCGGCCACTGAACTTCAGCGTGGCGGGCCAGAACAGAGTGTGGAAGGTGACGATGTCCTTGCCGATGAAGTGGTACTGCTCCAGCGCCGGGTCGGCCATGTAGGCGTCGTAGTCCTCGCCGCGCTTGGTCAGCAGGTTTTTCAACGAGGCCAGGTAGCCAATGGGGGCGTCGAGCCACACATAAAAGTATTTGCCCGGCGCGTCGGGGATTTCGATACCGAAGTAAGGCGCATCGCGCGAGATGTCCCAGTCGCCCAGGCCCTCACTCTTCGTGCCGTCGGGGTTGGTGCGCACGGTGAACCATTCGCGCACCTTGTTGGCCACCTCGGGCTGCAGGCGGCCGTTTTGCGTCCAGTCTTCCAAAAAGGCCACGCAACGCGGGTCCGACAGCTTGAAGAAGAAATGCTCCGAGCTTTTGAGCAGCGGCTTGGCGCCCGAGAGTGCGGAGTAGGGGTTGATGAGGTCGGTAGGCGCGTACACGGCGCCGCAGACCTCGCAGTTGTCGCCGTACTGGTCCTTGGCGTGGCACTTGGGGCACTCGCCCTTGATGAAGCGGTCGGGCAGGAACATGTTCTTCTCGGGGTCGAAGAACTGCTCGATGGTGCGGGTTTCGATCAGGCCGTTGGCCTTGAGGCCGCGGTAGATGTCCTGGGCCAGCTCGTGGTTCTCGGGCGCGTCGGTGCTGTGCCAGTTGTCGAAATCGATGTGAAAGCCATCGAGGTACTGCTTGCGCCCGGCGGCGATGTCGGCCACGAACTGCTGCGGCGTCTTGCCGGCCTTCTCGGCCGCGATCATGATGGGCGCGCCGTGGGTGTCGTCGGCGCCGACGAAGTTCACCGCGTTGCCCAGCAGCCGCTGCGTGCGCACCCAGATATCGGCCTGGATGTATTCCATGATGTGGCCGATGTGGAAGTTGCCGTTGGCGTAGGGCAGGGCGGTGGTGACGAAGAGTTTGCGTGCGGATGACGTCATGAAAAGCGGCTTTCTCAGGCGGAACCCGCGATTTTAGGCGTTTCAAGTCCCGTGGTGCTGGCGGGTTCTTTCACGCCGTGTCAGGTGGGAAGGCGGGTGCGCAGCGCGGCGCCGGTGTCTTTCCAGCCAAAGAAGCGGCACACGTCGGCGCGCCGGGCCAGGGTGTCGGCCCGGCCCAGGGCCATCAGCTCCTGGGTGTAGCCCTGTTCGAACAGCAGGTAACTGGCCAGTGCCGCGCCGCGCACGTCGGCCATGTTCGAGGTGACGCCCAGGGCGCCCAGCATGGTGCGCACGGGGCCGGGCAGGTCGCCCACATGGCGGGCGGCGATGGCATCGAGCCGCTGCGAGGGGGCGATGACGAGCAGCTCGACAGGCCGCAGCGCGCTGTGGGTGCGCTTTTCTTCAGGAATGAGCGACAGGGTCTGGTTGATGCGCTGCACGCGCTCCACATCGACCGACAGCGCATCCAGAAAGATGTTGGACAGCGCGTGCCCGGCAATCTGCGCCAGCGAGGGGTAACTGGGGGAGGGCGGGGCGGCGCTGTCGCCGCGGGGCTCGTGCATGCGGCCCGCGCCGATCACCAGCACGCGTTCGGCCCCCAGGTGAATGGCCGCAGCGATGGGTGCCGACTGGCGCATGGAGCCGTCGCCAAAGTATTCGGTGTGGCCGTCGATGGTGATGCCCTTGGCCGGAAACATAAAGGGAATGGCCGAAGAGGCCAGCAGGTGCTCGTGCGTGATGCGGTCGCGCGCCGCCTTGCGCTGCGAGCGCACCCAGGGCTGCACAGCCTGGGCCGATTCATAAAAGGTGACATGCTCGCCCGAGCTGTAGCTCGATGCCGTCACCGCCAGGGCCGTGAGATGGCCCTTTTGTATCAGCCGGGGCAGGCGCATGAGCGGCACCATCTTGGCCAGCAGTTTTTCGAGCGGCGCGTTGTCCAGCAGCGAGCGCGGGCGCAGGCGGCGCCAGCGCGCCAGGGCCCAGCCCAGCGACACCAGCGTGAGCCAGCGCGCACCGCTGCGCATCACCGAGAGCGAGTCGGCGCCATACACCTGGTGCGCATGGAACTGGCGCCATACGCGGGCGATGCGGCGCACGGTGCGGTCGAAATCATCAGCGCCGCAGGCCAGCGCGGCGGCGTTGATGGCCCCCGCCGACGTGCCCGTGATGATGGGAAACGGGTTGGGCTCGCGACCCGCGCCGCACGCCTGGCGCAGGTCGGCAATGGCCTCCAGCACGCCCATCTGGTAGGCGGCCCGCGCCCCGCCTCCGGTAAGCAGCAGGCCCGTGCGGGGTGATGGGGGTTTGGGAGCCTTGGGCGCTGGCGTGCGTGCTGGGGTGGGCGATGGCATGGCGCGGTGCAGCTTTTTTGGGTGGGTGCTGTCGCCGCGTCAGGACTTGGCCAGCAGCAGGGCGGCCAGTGCGTTGTCCTGCACGATGGTGATGCTGTTGTCGCGCGCATACAGCCGGGCGTTGTCACTGAGGCTGCCCTGGGCCAGCACATACAGCCCCGCAGTGGCGCCGCGTTGCTCCATGGCGGCGCGCAGCTCGCGCAGCGGCTCCACGCCATGGGTGGCGGCTTTCCAGCGGCGCGCGCTGGCCAGCGTGGTGCTGCCGCTCTTGGTCAGGCAGAAATCGGCGGCACCGCCGTCGAGTTGCTGCACCTCAAAACCGCCCTGGCGCCACGCGGCGTCCAGGGTGTCGGCAAAGCCGCGCCAGGGCATGGTCTGCGCCGCCTGCAGGGCTTGCGCCACACGCGCCGGGCTGGGCGCGTGCAGCTGCCGCCACGCCGCCATGCAGCCCACCACAAAGATCGGCAGGCCGCCCAGCGCCCCCACCACCGCATATTGCGCGGGCAGCAGGGCAAAGGCCACCAGCGCGATCAGGCCCACCAGCGCAAAGCTGATCCACCAGGGCGAGCGCAGCAGCACGGCAAACAGGGAGTTGGGCGGCATCTTGAATTTCACGGAAGTCCTTTTGTTGTCGGGGTGGTGGGCGGCTGGCGGGCGCAGGCATTGTCCTGCAACGCATGGGGTTGAGTCGCTTGGATAGACTACCCGCCCCACAGGAGTTATTTGAATGGCAGTCACCGAACAAGGCCTTTTGGCCGCGCTCACCAGCGTGCAGGACCCCCACACGGGCCAGGATTTCGTCAGCACCCGCGCCTTGCGCAATGTGCAGATTCATGGCGGCGATGTAGCCTTTGATGTCGAGCTGGGTTACCCGGCCAAGAGCCTGCTGCCCGAGCTGCGCCGCAGCCTGGTGGCCGCCGCCAAGGGAGTGGCGGGCGTGGAGAACGTCTCGGTCAACATCAGCACCAAGGTAGTGGCCCACGCCGTGCAGCGCGGCGTGCAACTGCTTCCGCAGGTCAAGAACATCATTGCCGTGGCATCGGGCAAGGGCGGTGTTGGCAAAAGCACCACCGCAGCCAACCTGGCGCTGGCCCTGGCGGCCGAAGGCGCCAGCGTGGGTGTGCTGGACGCCGACATCTATGGCCCCAGCCAGCCCATGATGATGGGCATCAACCGCCGCCCCGAAAGCGATGACGGCAAGACCATGGAGCCGCTCGAGAACTACGGCGTGCAGGTCATGTCCATCGGTTTCCTGGTGGACCAGGACGAAGCGATGATCTGGCGCGGCCCCATGGCCACGCAGGCGCTGGAGCAACTGCTGCGCCAGACCAACTGGAAAGACCTCGATTACCTCATCATCGACATGCCGCCCGGCACGGGCGATATCCAGCTCACGCTGAGCCAGCGTGTGCCCATGACCGGCGCCGTGATCGTGACCACGCCCCAGGACATCGCGCTGCTCGACGCCAAAAAAGGCATCAAGATGTTTGAAAAGGTGGGCGTGCCCATCCTGGGCATTGTCGAAAACATGGCGGTGCATGTGTGCAGCAACTGCGGACAGGTGGAGCACATCTTTGGCGCCGATGGCGGCAAAAAAATGGCGGCCGACTACGGCATGGACTACCTGGGCGCGCTGCCGCTGGACATGAGCATCCGCCTGCAGGCCGACAGCGGCAAACCCACCGTGGTGGCCGACCCGGATGGCGAGGTGGCGCAGATCTACAAGAAGGTGGCGCGCGAGGTGGCGGTGAAGATCGCCCGGCAGGCGAAAGACTTTTCGAGCAAGTTCCCCACCATCTCGATCAGCAAGAACACCTGAGCGCCGGGCGGATCGGGCGGTGGCCGTGGCGGCTCCGTGCGGTGGGGGCGCGGCATTGACGCGGCTGCAAGCGGCCGCCACACTGCCTGCGGTTGACGCTTTTCGCTTGATGGCCCCATGAAATCCACCCCCGAAGCCCCCACCGTGGCCGCCGTGTCCGTTGATGACATGCGCGAGCGCATCCGCCGCAAAAGCCACCTCAAGGGCCGCCAGCCCGAAGACGCCGCCATGGCCGAGGTGGCGCAGTTGCTGGGCCCGCGCCCGGCCACAGGCTTGCGGCGCGACCTGCTCATTGAGTATTTGCACCGCCTGAATGACCACTTTGGCGTGCTGCACGACCGGCGCCTGGTGGCGCTGGCCCGGCAGATGAATCTGCCCATGGCCGAGGTATACGAGGTGGCCAGCTTCTATCACCACTTCGACATCGTGCGTGGCGACGACGCTGTGGCCCCGCGCCTGGTGCTGCGCGTGTGCGACAGCCTCAGCTGCAGCCTGGCCGGTGCACGCGAACTGTTGGCTGCGTTGCCCGAGCGCCTGCGTGCGATGAACCTGGGTGGAGGGCTGGGCGATGTGCAGGTACAGGCTGTGCCCTGCGTGGGCCGCTGCGAGCAGGCGCCGGTGGCTGTGGTGCACCAGTGCCCGGTGCCGCACGCCACGGTCGATGCCGTGCTGGACGCCGTCAATTTAAAGCCAAATCGGGCTCTGGCGCTTCATCCAAAAGCGCTAGTAGCTATCAATTTTGATGTTGCGACGCTGGCCGGGCAAAGTGTGCCGGTGCAGCCGGACGGGGTCAGCCCCGCCCACACCGACCTCGCCACCTACCGCGCCCACGGCGGTTATCAGACGGCCGCAGCGTTGGTCAATGGCGAGATGGATGCTGAGGCCGTGCTGACCGCCATGGAGAACTCGGGCCTGCGCGGCCTGGGCGGTGCGGGGTTTCCGGCAGGGCGCAAGTGGCGCATTGTTCGGGAGCAAGCCGCTCTTGCCGAGCCCCAGGCCGCCCCAAGCGACACGGGGGCGTTTGGCGGCACGGCCGTGATGGCCGTGAACATTGACGAAGGCGAGCCTGGAACCTTCAAGGACCGCACCTATCTGGAGCGCGACCCACACCGTTTTCTGGAAGGCGTGCTCATCGCGGCCCAGGTGGTGGGCACCGAGTCCGTCTACATCTACCTGCGCGACGAATACCACGGCTGCCGCGCACTGCTGCAGACGGCGCTGGATCACCTGCGCGCCGAGCCACCATGCCCCCTGCCGCACATCGAGCTGCGCCGGGGCGCGGGCGCCTACATCTGCGGCGAGGAGTCGGCCATGATCGAAAGCATCGAAGGCAAACGTGGTGAGCCCCGCATGCGCCCGCCCTACATTGCACAGGTAGGCCTGTTTGGCCGCCCCACGCTGGAGCACAACTTCGAGACCTTGTACTGGGTGCGCGACATCGTCGAGCGCGGCCCGGATTGGTTTGCCAGCTTTGGCCGCCACGGCCGCAAAGGGCTGCGCAGTTTCAGCGTGAGCGGGCGCGTGAAGCACCCTGGCGTCAAGCTGGCGCCTGCGGGCATCACCGTGCAGGAACTCATCGACGAATTCTGCGGCGGCATGGCGGACGGCCACCAGCTCTACGCCTACCTGCCGGGCGGTGCCTCGGGCGGCATCCTGCCTGCCAGCCTGGCCAACATCCCGCTCGACTTTGACACCCTGCAGCCCTATGGTTGCTTCATCGGCTCGGCCGCCGTCATCGTGCTCAGCCAGCACGATCGGGCGCGCGATGCGGCGCTGAACGTGATGCGGTTTTTTGAACACGAAAGCTGCGGCCAATGCACGCCCTGCCGTGCGGGCACGGCCAAGGCGGCGCAACTGATGCAGGTGCCGCAGTGGGACGAAGAACTGCTGGACGACCTGGCGCAGGTGATGGCCGATGCATCCATTTGCGGGTTGGGGCAGGCCGCGCCCAACCCCATCCGCTGCATCCACAAATACTTTGCGCACGAAGTGGGTGCCGGGCCCTGGCCGGGCGACCTGCCCAAGCCGCGCAACAGCCCGCTGGCCGAGCAACTGCCTGGAGGGGCGAAGCCATGAGCGCCGTGTTGACCTCTTGCGCCACACCCGTCGAGCCCGGCGTGGCTTTTGAGCTGGATGGCCAGCCCGTCACCGCCCGCCCCGGCGAAACCATCCTGAAAGCCGCGCAGCGCCACGGTGTGGAAATTCCCCACCTTTGCTACAGCGACGGCCTGCGCCCCGATGGCAACTGCCGCGCCTGCGTGGTCGAGATCGCGGGCGAGCGCACGCTGGCACCCAGCTGCTGCCGTGCCCCGACGCCGGGCATGAAGGTGCAGGCGGCCAGCCCGCGCGCCCGCAAGAGCCAGCAAATGGTGGTGGAGATGCTGCTGTCGGACATGCCCGATATGGGTTACCGGTGGAACGACGAACAGAAAAATACTCCTGAATTAATAGCTGGTAGCGCTTATCCAGAAGGCGCTAGAGGCCAATTTGACTCTAAAACTCCAGAATCGACAGGTCAACACGGTGAGCTGAGCGAATGGGCCACCCGCCTGGGCGTGGCAGTGCGGCCCGCGCTGAAAGCCCTGCGCCGCCAGCAGCCCGCGCCCGATCTGAGCCACCCCGCCATGGCGGTGAACCTGGACGCCTGCATCCAGTGCAACCGCTGCGTGCGCGCCTGCCGTGAAGAGCAGGTCAACGACGTGATCGGCTACGCGCTGCGTGGTGCCGACAGCAAGATCGTCTTCGACCTCGACGACCCCATGGCAGAGAGCATCTGCGTGGCCTGCGGCGAATGCGTGCAGGCCTGCCCCACGGGCGCGCTCAGCCCCAAGACGCACATTGGCTCCCAAAAGGTGGACCGCAAGGTCGATTCGGTCTGCCCGTTCTGCGGCGTGGGCTGCCTCATCACCTACAACGTGCGCGATGAAAAGATCATCAGCGTCGAAGGCCGCGACGGCCCCGCCAACCATGGCCGCCTGTGTGTGAAAGGGCGCTTCGGTTTCGACTACGCCCACCACCCCGACCGCCTCACGGTGCCGCTGATCCGCAAGCCCGGCGTGCCGAAAGAGGTGCAGCCCTACGGTGCCGACTGGCGGGCGGTGTTCCGCGAGGCCAGCTGGGACGAGGCGCTCGATCTGGCCGCCGGCACGCTGAAGTCACTGCGCGACACGCGCGGCCCCAAGGCGCTGGCGGGCTTTGGCTCGGCCAAGGGCAGCAACGAAGAGGCCTACTTGTTCCAGAAACTCGTGCGCACCGGCTTTGGCAACAACAACGTGGACCACTGCACGCGGCTGTGCCACGCCTCCAGCGTGGCCGCGCTGCTCGAAGGTGTGGGCTCGGGCGCAGTGAGCAACCCGGTCAACGACGTGGAGCATGCGGGGCTGATCTTCGTTATCGGCTCCAACCCCACGGCCAACCACCCGGTGGCTGCGACCTGGATGAAGAACGCTGCGAAGCGCGGAGCCAAAATTGTGCTGGCCGACCCGCGCATCACGGACATAGGCCGCCATGCTTGGCGCACGCTGCCGTTCAAGGCCGACACCGACGTGGCCCTGCTCAACGCGCTGATCCACGCGGTGATCGACGAAGGCCTGGTGGATGAGGCATTTATCCGCGATCGCACCAACAATTTCGAGGCGCTCAAGGCCAACGTGATGGGCTGCAGCCCCGAGGCCATGGCGCCGGTGTGCGGCATCCCGGCCGAGACACTGCGCGAGGTGGCGCGTGCGTTTGCGCAGGCCAAGGCCTCAATGATCCTCTGGGGCATGGGCGTGAGCCAGCACATCCACGGCACCGACAACGCGCGCTGCCTGATTGCGCTGTGCGCCGTCACCGGCCAGATCGGCAAGCCCGGCTCGGGCCTGCACCCGCTGCGCGGCCAGAACAACGTGCAGGGCGCGAGCGACGCGGGCCTGATCCCCATGATGTTCCCCAACTACCAGCGCGTGGACAACGCCGGGGCGCACGCCTGGTTCGAGGACTTCTGGGGCACCAAGCTCGATGAAGCGCCGGGCTACACCGTGGTCGAGATCATGCACAAGGCCTTGGCGCCTGACAGCGACCCGCACAAGGTGCGCGGCATGTACATCATGGGCGAGAACCCCGCCATGAGCGACCCCGACCTGAACCACGCGCGCCACGCGCTGGCCAGCCTGTCGCATCTGGTGGTGCAGGACATTTTTTTGACCGAGACCGCCTGGTTGGCCGACGTGGTGCTGCCCGCCAGTGCCTGGCCCGAGAAGACCGGCACGGCCAGCAACACCGACCGCATGGTGCAGATGGGCCGCCGCGCGTTGAACCCGCCCGGTGATGCTCAGCCTGATCTGTGGATCATCCAGCAACTTGCTCGACGGATGGGCCTGGACTGGAACTACGAAGGCGAGGAATCTGGCGTAGCCGCCGTGTACGACGAAATGCGCCAGGCCATGCACGCGAGCATCGAGGGCATCACCTGGAACCGGCTGGAGCGCGATTCGAGCGTGACTTACCCCTGCCTCACCGAAGACGACCCGGGCCAGCCCATCGTCTTTACCGAGAAATTTCCTACGCCCACGGGCCGCCTCACGCTGGTGCCTGCCAGTGGGACGCCGGCGGCAGAGAAGCCCGATGCCGAGTTTCCGCTGGTGCTCATCACCGGCCGCCAGCTGGAGCACTGGCACACCGGCAGCATGACGCGGCGCAGCACGGTGCTGGACGCGATCGAGCCCATGGCCACGGCCTCCGTGCACGGCGACGAACTGGCACGGCTGGGCGTGGCGCCGGGCGCGTTGGTGGGCATCCGCTCCCGGCGCGGCATGGTGAAGGTGCGGCTGCGGCGCGACGACGGCACGCCGCGCGGCACGGTCTTCATGCCCTTCGCGTATGTGGAGGCTGCGGCCAATCTGCTGACCAACGCGGCGCTCGATCCGTTTGGCAAGATCCCCGAGTTCAAATATTGCGCCGTGGCCATCACCGTGCTGCCACCATCAGCGCAATGACGCAGACGAGGGCTTTGCCCGCGGGTGGCCCATGGGG
Source organism: Acidovorax sp. JHL-3 (assembly GCF_000526295.1). NCBI lineage: Bacteria > Pseudomonadati > Pseudomonadota > Betaproteobacteria > Burkholderiales > Comamonadaceae > Acidovorax > Acidovorax sp. JHL-3. The sequence goes on along the minus strand of NZ_JAFU01000004.1, from coordinate 543,926 downwards.
CATTGCGCCGGGGTAAAGTCAGGCCATGTCCACCCCCCGTCCTACTTCTGAAGTCGCCGTTCTGATGCGCCGCGAACGCATTGACAACCGCTGGCAGCCCTGGCGCTGGTCACTGGCCGATGTGGTGCCCCATGAGCCTGCATTTGGCACCGAGCCCCGGCGGCTGCGGCAGGATGAGCGTGAAGAGCTGTGGCTGTTCCCCGGTTTTGCCGTAGAGTTGTTTCGCGACGATGCCGAGGGCTATCACCTGAACCTGGCGTCGCCCGCGCCCTGCTGGTTTGTGATGTGGCGCATGGATGAGGACACCGGCACCAACACACCGCTGGCGCGCCCCGTGGCGGTGAGCCTGAGCTACCACGACGCCGGCCGCTGGCTCGATGCGCAGGAGTCCGTGGAACAGGTGCCAGCCGCCCCCGAAGTGCTGGAAGGCCTGCGCGCCTTTGTAGACGCCCATTACCAGCCCGAGCCCAAGCGCCGCAAGCGGCCCGACAGTTTTAGGTCGCTGCAGGACCGTTTTGGCAACCCCGCGTCGGTGTCTACCGAAAAAATGCGGGGTGGTGGCGGTGGCGGTGGTGCAGGAGGAAACCATGGCTGACGGCTTCCTGGGCCGCTGGTCGCAGCGCAAGCGGGACGTGCGCGAGGGCAAACCGCTGCAGGAACCCGCGCCCGCCCCTGTGCTGCTGGAACCGGCTGCGGCACCGGGCAGCGGCCCGCAGGCAGTGAACGCGCAGGCCGCTCCGGTGCCCGCAACCTCTGCACCGGCAGCGGCCGAGCCGCCGCCCCCCACGCTGGCCGACGCCCAGGCGCTCACCTCTGATTCCGATTTCAAGCCCTTCGTGGCCCGTGGTGTGGCACCCGAAGTGCGCAACGCGGCCATGAAGAAGTTGTTTGCCGACCCGCATTACAACGTGATGGATGGGCTCGACATCTATATCGGGGACTATTCCATTCCCGACCCCTTGCCCGCATCCATGCTGCGCCAGATGGCCAGCGCCCAGTTTCTGGGCTTTTTTGACGACGAGAAAAAAACGCAAGAGTCCGCACCTGTGGCCCAGGGGCCGGTAATGGCCCCTGGAGACGGTCAGACTGGGGATGATGCTGACGCAAGTGTCAGCGAAGGCGTGGCACAGTCGGGGGACTGCACTGAATTACCCAGCACGCCGGTGACGGCCATGCGTTCGCACCCCGGCGAACCGGCCCTGCCTGCCAGCCACAACCCACATGACCACGCTGATCTGCGACTGCAACCAGACGATGCCCCTCAACGCGAAAGCGCTGGGCGAGGCACTGCATGAAAACCTGACCCTTCATTCCACCCTGTGCCGGCGTGATGCCGGCGCATTCCAGCGTGCGATCCAGAGCGGTGAAACCGTTGTGGTGGCCTGCACGCAGGAACAGCGGCTGTTTGCCGACCTGGGGCAGCAGACCGAAGGCGCGCTTTCTCCTATCCGTTTCGTGAACATCCGCGAAACGGGTGGCTGGAGCCGCGACGCCGGCAAGGCCAGCCCCAAGATAGCGGCGTTGCTGGCCGCCGCCCATCTGCCTGAACCCGCCCCGGTGCCTACCGTCACGTTCAAGAGCGCTGGGCGGCTGCTCATCATCGGCGCGCTGGATGCAGCAGAGCAGGCGGCCGCTCTGGTGGCCGATGTGCTGGATGTCACGCTGTTCACCCAGGGCCCCGGCAACGCGGGCGGGGCGCAGGCACGGCGTTTTCCGGTGCTGGGCGGGCGCATCACGGGCCTCGCGGGCTGGCTGGGAGCCTTTGAGCTGCAGTGGGCGGCCGACAACCCGATTGACCTGGATCTGTGCACACGCTGCAACGCTTGCGTGGCCGCCTGCCCCGAAAACGCCATCGGGCTCGACTACCAGATCGACCTGTCCGCCTGCCAGTCGCACCGCGCCTGCGTCAAGGTGTGCCAGGTGGCGGGAGCCATCGATTTCACCCGCGAGGCCGCGGCGCACCAGGAGCGCTTCGATCTGGTGCTCGATCTGCGCCCGGCAGACGCCACCCCCACCTTTTTGCAGCACGCGCTGCCCCAAGGCTATTTCCGCTGGGACGGGCGTGAAATGGGCACGCTGCTGCGCCTGCGCGAGCTGGTGGGCGAGTTCGAAAAGCCCAAGTTCTTTGCCTACAAGCAAAAGCTCTGTGCGCACAGCCGCAACGAAACCGTGGGTTGCAATGCCTGCGTGGACATCTGCTCGGCCGAAGCCATCACCAGCGACAAGAGCCGTCAACAGATCAAGGTGAACCCCAACCTGTGCGTGGGTTGCGGCGCCTGCACCACCGTGTGCCCCACGGGCGCGCTGACCTATGCCTACCCCGGTGCCACCGATCAGGGCCTGAAGCTCAAGACCCTGTTGTCCACTTACACGGCGGCCGGTGGCAAGGATGCCGTGTTGCTGCTGCACAGCCAGGAGTGTGGCCAGGCTTTGGTGGAAGAGCTGGGCCGGGCGGCGCAGCTCAAGATTGCCCACGGGGTTCCGGCGCATGTGCTGCCGGTGGCGTTGTGGCACACGGCCAGCACGGGGGTCGACCTGTGGCTCAGTGCCGTGGCCTTTGGCGCCTCGCAGATCGTGGTGCTGGTCACCAGCGAGGAGGCACCCCAATACCTGGACGGCCTGGAGGCGCAGATGGCGGTGGCCCAGGCCATCCTCAATGGTCTGGGCTATGCAGGCACGCACCTGAAACTGTTGCGCGCGCGCAATCCCACCGATCTGGATGCGGGTCTGCAGGCCCTGTCGCACACCCGCCAGACGGTGCCGGCGGCGGCTGCGCGTTTTGCCGTGGCGCAAGAAAAGCGCAGCACGCTGGAGCTGGCACTCGACCACCTGATTGCCCAAGCCCCAATGCCCGCGGCCCAGCGGCCCGAAGCCATTGCGCTGCCTGCGGCGGGCGCACCGCTGGGCACCATCACGGTCAACAAAGACCGCTGCACGCTGTGCCTGAGCTGCGTGAGCGCTTGCCCGGCCAGTGCACTGCAAGATAACCCGCAGCTGCCACAGTTGCGTTTTATCGAGCAAAACTGCGTGCAGTGCGGCCTGTGCGCCACCACCTGTCCCGAAGACGCCATTGCGCTGCAGCCGCGGCTGCTGCTCACGCCCGAGCGCAGCCAGTTGCGCGTGCTCAACGAAGCCAAGCCCTGGGCCTGTGTGCGTTGCAGCAAACCCTTCGGCACCGTGAAGGCCATTGAGGCCATGCTGGGCAAGTTGTCGGGCCACGCCATGTTCCAGGGCGAGGCACTGGAACGGCTCAAGATGTGCAGCGATTGCCGCGTCATCGACCTGTATTCCTCCCAAAGCGAAACGAAAGTGACCGACCTGTGAGCGATTCCCTCTCCCTGAATCTGGCCGGCAGTTCGGCGCTGGACGAAGAAACCGCGCGCGCCGAGCTGTATGGGCTGCTGGCGCAGCTGTACTACGCCAAGCCTACCCCTGACACCCTGGCGGCACTGCGCGTGGCGGTCACCGAAGCCCCCGCGGCAGGCGGTTTTTTGCAGGAACCCTGGCAGCAACTGGTGGGGGCTGCGCGGGCCCAGGACGACGAGGCCATTGCCGCAGAATTTGACCGCCTGTTCGGTGGCGTGGGCAAGCCAGAAGTGTTTCTGTATGGCTCGCATTACCTGAGCGGATTTTTGAACGAAAAGCCGCTGGTGCGATTGCGCAGCGACCTTGCGGCGCTGGGCCTGGCGCGTGGCGAAGCGATGCCGGAAACCGAAGACCATGTGGCCTATCTGTGCGAAGTGATGCGTTACCTTATTGCGGGTGACGACGTGGCTGTCTGCAACCTGACGGCGCAACGCAACTTTTTTGCGACACATCTGCAGCCTTGGATTTTGCAGTTGTGCGATGCCCTGCAGGGGCAGCCCGCAGCCCACTTTTATGCCGCGCTGGCCCAATTCACGCGGGCTTTTGTGGCGGTGGAAGCGCAGGGCTTCGATATGCTCGACTGATGGTGGGTATCCCTCCAGGTGTTGTTTGCCTCGCGGCTCCATCGGTCGCAGGCGTTTCAACCAATTGCAGGGATTTACACACTGACATAGACTGTATGCAAATACGTTCATAACTGCCAGCCACTGGAGACATGCATGCCGGATCGCCAGCCTTCTTCTTCCCGTCGTAAGTTCTTTGCAGGCGCCGCCACGGTGGGCGCCGCTGCAGCAGCTGTGGCCACGTTGCCCCGCATGGCCCCGGCCGATGCCGTAGTGGCCGAGGTCGCTCGTGTGGCCCCTGAAAAAGGCGGTGGCTACTACGTGTCGGACCACGTCAAGCAGTACTACAAAACCACCCAACTCTGACAGCGGGGCACGCCATGTTGCTAACCAAGAAGTCTTCGCACGCCCACCAGGGCACCTCCGCACCCGTTTCGCCGTTTGTGCACAGCCTGCGCCGGGGCTTGTCGCAGGCGCTGCCCACCATGGACCGCCGTTCTTTCCTGCGCCGTTCTGGTCTGGGCGTGGGGGTGGGTATTGCTGCAACGCAGCTCACTCTGGTCAAAAAGTCCAACGCTGCCGAAGGCGCCAAGGTCGCCATCGGCGACAGCAAGCTGGAAGTGCGTCGCACCATTTGCACCCACTGTTCGGTGGGCTGCGCGGTGGATGCCGTGGTGGAAAACGGCGTGTGGGTACGCCAGGAGCCCGTGTTCGATTCCCCCATCAACCTGGGTGCTCACTGCGCCAAGGGTGCGGCCCTGCGTGAGCACGGCCACGGCGAATACCGTCTGCGGTACCCGATGAAGCTGGTGAATGGCAAATACGAGCGCATCAGCTGGGATACGGCCCTGACAGAAATCACCAACAAGATGCAGGAGTTGCGCAAGGCCAGCGGTCCCGACAGCGTCTACTTCATCGGGTCTTCCAAGCACAACAACGAGCAGGCTTACCTGCTGCGCAAGTTTGTGAGCTTCTGGGGCACCAACAACTGCGACCACCAGGCCCGCATCTGTCACTCCACCACGGTGGCCGGCGTTGCCAACACCTGGGGCTACGGCGCCATGACCAACTCGTACAACGACATGCAAAACAGCAAGGTCGCCCTGTACATTGGCTCCAACGCGGCCGAGGCCCACCCGGTGAGCATGTTGCACATGCTGCATGCCAAGGAAACCGGCTGCAAGATGATCGTGGTGGACCCGCGCTTCACCCGCACCGCCGCCAAGGCGGACGAATACGTGCGCATTCGTTCCGGCACCGACATTCCTTTCCTGTTTGGTCTGCTGCACCACATCTTCAAAAACGGCTGGGAAGACAAAAAATACATCAACAATCGTGTCTATGGCATGGACAAGGTGCGTGAGGAAGTGCTGGCCAAGTGGACCCCCGACAAGGTCGAAGAGGCTTGCGGCGTCAAGGAAGACCAGATGTTCAAGGTCGCCAAGATGCTGCACGACAACAGCCCCGGCACCATTGTCTGGTGCATGGGCCAGACGCAGCATTCCATCGGCAATGCGATGGTGCGCGCCTCGTGCATCCTGCAGCTGGCTTTGGGTAATGTGGGCAAGACCGGCGGCGGTACCAATATTTTCCGTGGCCACGACAACGTGCAGGGTGCCACCGACGTGGGTCCCAATCCCGATTCGCTGCCCGGCTACTACGGCTTGGCCGAGGGCTCCTGGAAGCACTTTGCCAAAGCCTGGGGCGTGGATTTCGAGTGGATCAAGGGCCGCTACGCTTCGCCCGCGATGATGAGCAAGAACGGCATCACCGTGTCGCGCTGGATCGATGGCGTGCTGGAGAAGAATGAGCTGATCGACCAGGACTCCAACCTGCGCGGCGTCTTCTACTGGGGACATGCTCCCAACTCACAGACGCGTGGCCTCGAAATGAAGCGGGCCATGGACAAGCTCGATCTGCTGGTGGTGGTCGACCCCTATCCGTCGGCTACCGCAGCCATGGCGGCCATGCCCGGCAACCCCGAAGATCTGAACCCGGACCGCGCGGTGTACCTGCTGCCAGCTGCCACGCAGTTTGAAACCAGCGGTTCGTGCACGGCATCCAACCGCTCGCTGCAGTGGCGCGAAAAGGTGATCGAGCCGTTGTGGGAGAGCCGCAGCGATCACATGATCATGCACCAGTTCGCAGAGAAACTCGGCTTTGCCAACGAGTTGTCCAAGAACTACAAGATGCAGAAGGTCAAGGGCATGGACGAGCCTGTGCCAGAGGACATCCTGCGTGAAATCAACCGCAGTGTCTGGACCATCGGTTACACCGGCCAGAGCCCCGAGCGCCTGAAGGCCCACATGAAGAACATGCACTTGTTCGACGTGAAAACCCTCAAGGCCAAGGGCGGCAAGGACAAGGAAACCGGGTACGACTTCACCGGAGATTATTTCGGACTGCCCTGGCCTTGCTATGGCACGCCCGACCTCAAGCACCCGGGCTCTGCCAATCTGTACGATACCTCGCGCCACGTCATGGACGGTGGTGGTAATTTCCGCGCCAACTTTGGCGTGGAAAAGGATGGCATGAATCTGCTGGCCGAAGATGGATCGCACTCACTGGGCGCAGACATCACCACCGGCTACCCCGAGTTTGACCATGTGCTGGTCAAGAAGCTGGGTTGGTGGGACGAGCTGACCGACGCCGAGAAGACGGCGGCCGAAGGCAAGAACTGGAAGACCGATTCCTCGGGCGGCATCATCCGCGTGGTCATGAAGAACCATGGTTGCCATCCCTTTGGCAACGCCAAGGCGCGGGCCGTGGTGTGGAACTTCCCCGATGCGATTCCCCAGCACCGCGAGCCCATCTATGGCACGCGTCCCGATCTGGTGGCCAAGTACCCCACGCACGACGACAAGAAGGCTTTCTGGCGCCTGCCCACGCTCTACAAGAGCCTGCAGGACAAGAATGTGGCCGACAAGGTCTACGAAAAATTCCCGCTCATCATGAGTTCCGGCCGTCTGGTCGAATACGAAGGTGGCGGCGAAGAAACCCGCTCCAACCCCTGGCTGGCCGAGTTGCAGCAAGAGGCGTTTGTGGAAATCAACCCCAAGACGGCTGCCGACCGGGGCATTCGCAACGGCGAGCGCGTGTGGCTGAGCTCTCCCACGGGCGCCCGCCTGAATGTGCAGGCGCTGGTCACCGAACGGGTCGCACCGGACACGGTCTGGATGCCTTTCCACTTCTCTGGCCGCTGGCAGGGTGCCGACATGCTGGCGCACTACCCGAAGGGGGCCGCCCCCATCGTGCGGGGCGAGGCTGTGAACACCGCCACTACCTATGGATACGACAGCGTGACCATGATGCAGGAAACCAAGACCACGATCTGCAACGTGGAACGGGCTTGAGCGCACCGCGCTGACCAGGAGACAGAACAATGGCACGAATGAAATTCATCTGCGATGCAGAGCGCTGCATCGAATGCAACGGCTGCGTTACCGCCTGCAAGAACGAGCACGAGGTGCCGTGGGGCGTGAACCGCCGCCGCGTGGTCACCCTCAACGACGGTGTTCCCGGCGAAAAATCGATCTCGGTGGCCTGCATGCACTGCAGCGACGCGCCCTGCATGGCAGTCTGCCCCGTGAACTGCTTTTACCGCACGGACGAAGGCGTGGTGCTGCATGACAAGGATGTCTGCATCGGCTGCGGCTATTGCAGCTACGCTTGCCCGTTTGGCGCACCCCAGTTTCCGTCGCAAGGCACGTTCGGCGTGCGCGGCAAGATGGACAAGTGCACCTTCTGCGCCGGTGGCCCCGAGGCCAATGGCAGCCAGGCAGAGTTTGAAAAGTACGGGCGCAACCGGTTGGCTGAAGGCAAGTTGCCAGCCTGCGCCGAGATGTGCTCGACCAAGGCCCTGCTGGCGGGTGATGGTGATGTGGTTGCCGACATTTTCCGCAACCGTGTCGTTCAGCGCGGCAAAGGGGCCGAAGTGTGGGGCTGGGGCACCGCCTATGGCACACAACAGGGTGCCCAGCCACCTGCAGGAGCCAAGCCATGAAACGTATTTCCATCACCCTGACGGCGGTATTGGCCCTTGCCGGCCTGAGCGCCTGCACCGAAAAACCGCAGACCGGTGGTGGCGTCAAGCAAGACGCTGCACCCTTCGCGGGCACGGGTAGCAATTTCACCCAGCCGGGCTGGAAAGCAGGCGACAAGGCGGGCTGGGAGCAGCATCTGAAGGCGCGCCAGCAATACGGCCAGAACGAATACACCCGCACCCAATAAAGCGAGGCCCGTTATGAAACACATCGTGTGTGCCTTGTTGTTGGGAATGGCATCGGCGTTGGGCACCGTGAACGCTCAGACGCCTGCGGCCCCTGACGTGGCTCCCGCACCTTCCGCTGCGCCTGCAGTGGCAGGGATTCAGAGCCAGAACATCTTTCAGGTGAAGCCCGACGCCAGCGCCGACCCCCAATACGCTGAGCAGACCAACGGCGAGCGCGGTAAGGTGCAGCCGGGCAACAACGCGCCGATGTGGCGCCAGGTGGGGCAGGGCGTTACCGGCTACAGCAGCCTGCCCTTGAGCCAGGCGCCCGAGGCTGGCAACCTGATTCAGCCGATGGTGCAGTACCCAGGCGCGCGTTTCACCAACGCTGGCGAGGGTTGGCGCCAGGTGCGCAACCAGTGGATCATTCCTTATGGCGCGGCCTTGCTGGGCATTGTGCTGCTTGCCTTGGCGATTTTCTATTTCACCAAGGGTTCTCTGGGGCATGAGCACCCTGAATCGGGCCGCAAGATCGAGCGTTTCACACCGTTTGAGCGCGCCGCGCACTGGGCGAACGCCGGTGCATTCATTGCCCTGGCTATTTCGGGCATCGTGATGGCGTTTGGCAAGTTCTTTTTGCTGCCTGTCATGGGCAGCACGCTGTTTGGCTGGCTGGCCTACGCGCTCAAGAACGTGCACAACTTCATGGGCCCCTTGTTTGCCGTCTCGCTGCTGGTCATCATTGTCACTTTTGTGAAGGACAACATTGCCAACCGCGCCGATTTTGTCTGGCTGAGCAAAGGCGGCGGCCTGCTCGGCAGTGGCGATCATCAGGTGCCGTCGCACCGCTTCAACGCGGGCGAAAAGGGATTGTTCTGGTGGGGCATCACCATTCCCGGCATCGTCGTGGTGGCCACGGGCCTGGTGCTGGACAAGCTGATTCCCGGCTTTGGCGATGTGCGTGGCGACATGCAGGTCGCCCACATGATCCATGCTGTGCTGGCGATCTGGATGATGGCCTTGATCTGCGGTCACATCTACATGGGAACCGTCGGCATGCGTGGTGCCTACAAGGCCATGAAAACCGGCTACGTCAGCGAAGGCTGGGCCCGTGAGCACCATGAACTTTGGTATGACGATGTCCAGGCGGGCAAGATTCCACGGCAACGCAGCGCCAGCCACCCGGCGGCCGATGCTGCCGCAACACCATCTGCGGGTCGTCCCGCGCAGGTATGAGGTTTCGCACCATGACGCATTTTTCCCGTTCCTCGTTGCTGGCGCTGTGCGCAGCCAGTGTTTGCACGTTGGCATCTGCCAAGCTGCCTGCACCTTCGCCAGAGGCAGCTGCCAAGGCTGCCGAAGCAGCTGCCAAGGCCGCCTGGGCTGGCAAGGTGGGCAACTACAAGCTGTGTCTGTCGCAAGATCGCGTGGCCGCCCACTACCGCAACACGGCACCATCGGCCAAGCCAGCCGCTGCGGTGGGTTCGGGTTGCACCGATCCCGGCCCCTTTGCCTACACGCCCCCAGCGGCCAAGCCCGCTGAGGCAGCGGGCGCGCATTCGCCACCAGGCACGGCCAGCAGTCCACCCAGCACCCTGGTGCCCGCTGCGGCAGCCGCGTCTGCACCCAAGTCCTGAAGGCAGCCATTGCCTGGATGAAAGCCGTGTCCACTTTGTGGGCGTGGCTTTTTTTGTAGCAGGACCGGACCGACGCCCTGCGGACAGTGCGCAGATCGTCGCAGCACCAGTGCAGCCCGTCATCGACAGTCCCCGCGCCATGCCGCATGAGCGGCTGCCGCGTATATTGGCACCATGAAACGTTCCTCGCACTCTGCTTCTGTTGTGCCAACGCTGCCGCGTCTTACGCAAGCCCAGGCGCCTCTCACCCACAGTGTGGAGGTTGTCAATGAATGGGGCGAGCGGGAGCAGGTGCAGATTCCCGCAGAGCGGCCGCTCACCATCTACGTGGACAAACGCGAGCTTGTCACCCTGATGACCCTGGGTGCGCAGCCCGAATTGCTGGTGCTGGGCTATCTGCGCAACCAGCGGCTGGTGCAATCGGTGCAGGACATCGAATCCATCACCGTCGATTGGGAAGTCCATGCGGCAGCGGTCAAGACGCGCCACGGCATTGCGCGCATCGAAGAACGCACTGCCAGCAAGGTGGTGACCACGGGCTGCGGCCAGGGCAGCGTTTTTGGCGGACTGATGGACGAGGTGGATCGCATCGATCTGCCCGCGGCACAGCTCACCCAGGCGCAGCTTTATGGCATCGTCAATGCCATCCGCATCAAGGAAAGCACTTACAAGTCTGCCGGCTCAGTGCATGGCTGTGCGCTGTTTTGCGGTGAAGAGTTGCTCATCTTTGTAGAAGACGTGGGCCGACACAACGCCATCGACACCATTGCCGGCTGGATGTGGATGCAGGCCGGTGAAATGGCCGGAAGCGACAAAGTCTTCTACACCACGGGGCGGTTGACCAGCGAGATGGTCATCAAATCGGCCCAGATGGGCGTTCCCATCGTGGTGTCGCGCAGCGGCATGACGCAGATGGGCCACGCCGTGGCGCAGCAACTTGGCCTGTGCGCCATTGGCCGTGCAACCAACCGTCGCTTCGTTTGTTACAGCGGCGCCGACCGCTTGCTGCTGCAGCCCGAACTGGCGGTGGTTCCGCCTGTCGCACCTGTCGCTGTAGGCTAACGGGCGTCTCGCATAACAACCATGCTGCATGGACCTGGCGGCGCGGCCCACCTACGATGGCTTGGGCAAGCCCCTAAACCCGCTTCGGGGGCGCAATTGCGCTAAGGTTCGCTTCCATGAATCTGTCCTTTTTTCGCCTGGGGTTGCGCACCCTGGCCCGTGACCTGCGTGCGGGTGAGTTGCGCCTGCTCATGGTGGCTGTCACCCTGGCGGTAGCGGCGCTGACGTCGGTGGGTTTTTTTGCAGACCGGTTGCAGGGAGGGCTTCAGCGTGACGCCCTGCAATTGCTGGGCGGTGATGCCGTGGTGGCCAGTGACAACCCCACGCCCCCCGCCTTTGCCGAGCGTGCGCGGGCGCTCGGCCTGCAGACCGTGACGACCATGGGCTTTCCCACCATGGGCCGGGCCAGCGATGTGCAAGGCGGTGCCACCAAGCTCGTGGCCCTCAAGAGCGTGGAGCCGGGCTATCCCTTGCGCGGCAGCCTGCAGGTGGCCGATTCGCCCGATGCCATGCCGCAGCCCACGCGGGATATTCCTGCGCCGGGCGAGGTATGGGTGGACGCCCCCTTGCTGGAAGCGCTGGGGCTGTCGATGGGCGACATGTTGCTGCTGGGCGATGCCCAGTTGCGCATTGCACGCATCATCGTGGTGGAGCCCGACCGGGGCGCCGGTTTCATGAGCTTTGCGCCGCGCGCCATGCTCAACCAGGCCGATGTGCCCGCCACCGGCCTGGTGCAACCCGCCAGCCGCCTGACCTACCGCTTTGCCGTGGCCGGTTCGCCTGCAGCCGTCAAGGCTTTCAGCGAATGGGCTGCCATCGAGGCGACAAAGCCCGAAGTGCACGGCGTGCGGGTCGAGTCGCTTGAAAGCGGCCGCCCCGAGATGCGCCAGACGCTGGACCGCGCCCAGAAATTCCTCAATCTGGTGGCCCTGCTGGCGGCATTGCTGTCGGCCGTGGCCGTGGCGCTGGCAGCGCGCGGCTTTGCGGCCGACCACCTGGATGCCTCGGCCATGCTGCGTGTGCTGGGCCAGAGCCAGCGCGCCATCGCGGGCGCCTACACCACCGAGTTCGCGCTGATCGGTTTGTTTGCTAGTGCGATGGGTGTGGCGCTTGGCTACCTGGTGCACAACGTGTTTGTGCTGCTGCTGGCGGGGCTGGTGGAGTCGGCACTGCCCGCGCCTAGCCTGTGGCCCGTGGCATTTGGCCTGGGCATGGGCCTTACGCTGCTGCTGGCCTTTGGGCTGCCGCCGGTGCTGCAACTGGCCCAGGTGCCGCCGCTGCGCGTGATCCGTCGCGACATGGGTGGGCTCAAACCCGTGTCGCTGGTGGTGCTAGCGGTGGGCGTGGCCGGTTTTGCAGCACTGCTGCTGGCCGTGAGCAGCGACCTGGCGCTGGGGCTGATTGCCGTGGGTGGCTTTGCTGCAGCCGTGGCGCTGTTTGCGCTGCTGAGCTGGGGCGCGGTGAAACTGCTGCGCAAGAGCGTCAACGAGTCCACCGCACCGCGCTGGCTGGTGCTGGCCACGCGGCAGATATCGGCCCGCCCGGCCTATGCCGTGGTGCAGGTCAGCAGCCTGGCCGTGGGGCTGCTGGCGCTGGTGCTGCTGGTGCTGCTGCGCACCGACCTGATTTCCAGCTGGCGCCAGGCCACCCCGCCGGATGCGCCCAACCGCTTTGTCATCAACGTCATGCCCGACCAGGCCGAGGCCTTTCAGCAGGTGCTTCAAGACGCTGGCGTGGCCCGCTACGACTGGTACCCGATGATTCGCGGCCGCCTGCTAGCCGTGAACGGCCAACCCGTGGGGCCGGACAGCTATGCCGAAGACCGCGCCAAGCGCCTGGTGGATCGCGAGTTCAATCTCTCCAACGCGGTCGAAGCGCCCGGCCACAACCAGGTGGTTGCCGGCCAATGGACGCCGGGCGAAGAAGGGGCCATCAGCGTGGAAGAAGGCATTGCGCAAACCCTGGGCCTGCAGCTGGGCGACCGCCTGCAGTTCGACATGGGCGGTGTGCAGAACGAGGCCCGCATCACCAGCCTGCGCAAGGTGGACTGGGGTTCCATGCGCGCCAATTTCTTCGTGATGTATCCCGTGGCCAGCCTCAAGGATGTGCCCGTGACCTACCTGGCCGCTTATCGGGCGCCCGACAAGGCGGGTTTTGACAACGCGCTGGTGCGCCAGTTTCCCAACATCACCAACGTGGACATGGGCGCCACCATTGCCCAGGTGCAGCGCGTGCTGGAGCAGGTGATCCAGGCGGTCGAATTTTTGTTTGCCTTCACGCTGGCCGCCGGGCTCGTGGTGTTGTTCGCGGCCGTCACCGCCACGCGCGAAGAGCGCGCGCGCGAGTTCGCCATCATGCGTGCCATGGGGGCCCGTGCCAGCCTGTTGCGCCAAGTGCAGCGCGCCGAACTGGTGGGCGTGGGGTTGCTCGCGGGCTTTCTGGCCAGCTGCGTGGCCGTGGGCGTGGGCTGGGCCTTGGCGCGGTATGTGTTCGATTTCGCCTGGACCGCCGCACTCTGGGTGCCGCTGGCGGGGGCCCTGGCGGGCGCGGTGCTGGCGCTGGCGGCGGGCTGGTGGGGGCTGCGCGATGTGCTGAACCGCCCCGTGGTGGAAACGCTGCGCCGTGCCGCAGAGTAGGTGATGGCGTGCGACCGTTGCCTCGACAATTTTTGATATTGATTTGATAGCTGCTAGCGCTTGATACCATTGGGCTAGAGCCTGTTTTTATATGAATTCTTCCGTCCCTGATGCGCACGCAGACCGCTCCGACCCCGCAGCCGCCGAGACGCCCTTTGCGTGGATCGGCGGTGAAAGCCGGGTGCATGCGCTCACCGAGCGCTTTTACGACCTGATGGACCTGGAGCCCGGCTACGCCGAGCTGCGTGCCGCCCACGGCAATGAGCTGGCCGATGCCCGGCAAAAGCTCTTCATGTTTCTGTGCGGCTGGCTGGGCGGGCCGTCGTACTACACCGACCAGTTTGGTCACCCTCGCCTGCGCGCGCGCCACATGCCTTTTGCTATCGGCATCAAAGAGCGCGACCAGTGGGTCGCCTGCATGGACCAGGCCATGGGAGAGACGGGCGTTCCCGACGCGCTGCGCGCGCGCCTGCGCGAAAGCTTCATGGGCACCGCCGACTGGATGCGCAACAAGGGCGTTTGAGGTCGTTGAACAAACGCTATTAAATTAATAGCTGTTAGCGCTTTCCTACAAAAGGTTTTAGCCGTATCTCATGCATATTTTGCGAATATGGTGCTGTGGCGCTTGCGCACAGTGAACGTCGGCGCTCAGATCCCGGTCGGACAAGCCATCTTCGGCCGTTAAGATGTTCCCATTCAATCAAATGGGAGGTGGGATATGTCGGCAACTGCATGGATTTTTCTGGCGTTGGTCGCCGTGGTGGTGATTTGGGCCATCGCCGTTTACAACCGTTTGGTGCAACTGCGCAACCGCATTGCCAACGCCTTTGGCCAGATTGATGTGCAGCTCAAGCGCCGCTACGACCTGGTGCCCAACCTGGTGGAAGTGGCGCGCGGCTACCTGGCCCACGAAGCGGCCACGCTGGAGGCGGTGATCAAGGCGCGCGGCCAGGCGCAAGGTGCGGCGGCCGCAGCGCGGGCGGCGCCCACCAGTGCCAGCGCCATCGGTGCGCTGGCGGTGGCCGAGCAGGCCCTGGGTGGCAGCCTGGGGCGCCTGATGATGGTGGCCGAAAGCTACCCCGAGCTCAAGGCAGACGCGACCATGCAGTCGCTCAGCGAGGAGCTCACCAGCACCGAAAACCGCCTGGGTTTTGCCCGCCAGGCCTACAACGATCAGGTGCTCGACTTCAACGACCAGGCCGCGCAGTTTCCGGCCATCGTGGTGGCCCGATTGCTGGGGTTTCCCACGGCCCCCATGCTCGAATCCACGCGCAGCGACGAAGAGCGGGCCGCGCCCAAGGTGCAGTTCTGACCAGCTTCCCGCATAAGTCATCCCCATGAAATTTTGGGACCACCAGCACAGCGCCCGCAGCGAAACGCGGCGGCTGCTGCTCGCCTTTGCACTGGCCGTGGCCGTGCTGGTGGCGGCCGTGCATGGGGCGCTGGTGGTGGCCTGGCTGCTGATGGTGGCGGTGCTGCCGGTGCATTTGCCGTTTCCGGCCGGTTTTCTGGCCGTGAACGTGGGGGTGTCGCTGATGCTGGTGCTGGGCGGTTGGTGGGTCGAAACCTCCAACCTGCGTGCGGGTGGCGTCAAGCTGGCCCAGCGCATTGGCGCGCGCGAGGCCCGGCCGTCCGTGTCGCATGCCGAGCAACGCCTGTGCAACATCGTTCAAGAGCTGAGCATCGCCGCCCACATGCCGCAGCCGCAGGTCATGGTGGTGCCGCGCACCGATGCCATCAACGCCTTCGCCGCCGGGTGGGACGCGAGCGATGCCGTGGTGGCGGTCACCCAGGGCGCGCTGGATCACCTCAAGCGCGAAGAGTTACAGGGCATGGTGGCCCACGAACTGAGCCATCTGCACGAGGGCGACACGCGCCTGAAGATGCGGCTGGCGGGCATGGTGTTTGGGCTGGAGCTGGTCTACAACTTTGGCGACGAAGTGCGCGAACGCCGTGGTCTGGCATGGCTGTTTGGCTCGGCCATCATGTTGGCGGGTTTTGCCGGCTGGCTGGCGGGCCGCATGCTCAAGGCCGCTGTGTCGCGGCAGCGCGAATACCTGGCCGATGCCCGCGCCGTGCAATGGACGCGCAGCCGCGACGGCCTGGGCGGAGTACTGCGCAAGGTGATGGCGCAGCGCCGCGACACCCCCGCAGGCTACGAACGCGCCACCCACCAGGGCCTGGCACACCCTGCCGTGCAGCACATGCTGCTGGTGGACCTGCCGGGCGCTGGCGCCATGGAGCGCTGGCTCGACTCGCACCCCACGCTGGCAGAGCGTGTGCAGCGCATCTATGGCCGCAGCATGCAGCCGCTTGCGCTCACCCCCGTTGACGAGCCGCCCGAGGCCGCCCGACGCGCGGGCACCGTGGCGCCGGGCGCCGTGACGCTGGCGTCACTGGTCGATCCGTTCGCCCGTCTGTAAATCTCGCTTGCCAGGGCGCCCCACCAGAGCACCTTGCGCAGGATGACTATCGCGGCGCCGGGCCCGCAGCGGGCGCAGGTTTTTGCAGCATGCCCCGGGTCTCGATGAACTTCACCACTTCGGCCACGCCCGCCTGCGTTTTGAGGTTGGTCATCACAAAGGGCTTGAGGCCCTGTGCGTTGGTGCGCATGCGCACAGTGTCGGCGCGCATCACCTCCAAGTTTGCGCCTACGTGCGGGGCCAGGTCGGTCTTGTTGATGATGAACAGGTCGCTCTTGGTGATGCCGGGGCCGCCCTTGCGGGGGATTTTTTCGCCCGCGGCCACGTCGATGACGTAAATGGTGAGGTCCGAGAGCTCGGGGCTGAAGGTGGCGGCCAGGTTGTCGCCGCCGCTTTCCACAAACACGATGTCGGCGTTGGGAAACTCGCCGAGCATGCGGTCGATGGCCTCCAGATTGATGGAGCAGTCTTCGCGGATGGCGGTGTGGGGGCAGCCGCCGGTTTCCACGCCCAGGATGCGCTCGGCGGGCAGGGCGCCGCTCACCGTGAGCAGGCGCTGGTCTTCTTTGGTGTAGATGTCGTTGGTGATGGCGATGAGGTCGTAGTCATCGCGCATGGTCTTGCACAGCATCTCCAGCAGCGTGGTCTTGCCCGAGCCCACGGGGCCGCCAATGCCAACGCGCAGCGGTGGCAGGTTTTTGGTGCGGTTGGGGATGTGGTGCAGTGTGGACATGGTTCTACTATTAAAAATATAGCTGCTTGCGCATTATCTATAAGGGCTACGACCGAAAAAGCCTTGAATATTGGACTTCGTGCTGGGCCGAAAGGATGGCCAGCATGGGCGAGAAAGCCTGGCGCTCACTGTCCATCAGACCGATGGCGTGGTCTGCAGCGGCGGGGATGGCATCGGCCAGGCGCGCCAGGATGCGCTGGCCTGCGCTTTGGCCCAGCTGCATGGATTTGAGGGCGGCCTGCACCATGTTCTCGGCCCAGCCGAAGGCGTAGGCCAGCAGCACCTCGCGCACGCTGGCCTGCGTGGCGGATGCGGCCAGCGCAAAGGCGACGGGGTAGGTGGGGGGCAGTGCGGCCAGGTGGCGCACGGCGGGCATCACCTCTTCATTGCCCTGGTGCTGGTTGCGCAGCCAGTCGGCCATCGACCGCCCCATCTGTTCGGCCTGCAGCCGCAGCTCGCTGGTTTCGCGGGTGTGCAGCACCCAGTCGTTGAGTTCGCGCACATGCACCCAGTCGGCACGGCGCCAGGCGCCTGTGGCCTTGGCGATCAGGGCCATGTCGCCGCGTGCCTGGGTGATGTGGAGCTGGTCCAGCAGCCAGTCGCCCACGGCGGATTCACTGGAGATGCCCGCGTTTTCAATGGCGCTCTCCAGCCCCTCGGAATACGAAAAACCGCCCACAGGCAAAGCCGGGGAGGCCAGCCACATCAGCTGCAAAAAGCTGGCGGCGGGCAGGGAGGCGGTGCGGTCCAGGCGCATGAAATCGCTGCGACGGCTCAGTGGTCGTGGTTGCAGTGGGGGCCATGCACATGGCCCTGGGCCACAACCGGGATAGACACGGGGCGGGCAGGTGCCGGAGCGTGGGTGTGGTCATGCGCGTGCTCATGCGCATGGTCGTGACCGGCATCGTTTGAATGCCCGTGGTCGTGGCTGTGCCCATGGTCATGCCCACCGCCATGCCCTGCCGCATAGGCGCCTCCTTCGGGTTCAAAGGGAAGGTCCTGCGCTTTCACGATGAGGTGCATGGCGCGCAGCATGTCGGCCAGCACATGGTCGGGCTCGATCTTGAGGTGGTCGGACTGCAGTTCGATGGGCACATGGCGGTTGCCCAGGTGGTAGGCGGCGCGGGTCAGGTCGAATGCGGTGCCATGGTTGGCGCAGTGGGTGATGACCAGCACGGGCTGCGGCGCCGCAATCACGCGGACCAGCGAGCCGTCTTCGGCCACCAGCACATCGCCGCCGCGCACCAGGGTGCCGCGCGGCAGAAAGATGCCCAACTCGCGCCCTGCCGAGTCGGTGGCGGCAAAGCGGCTTTTCTGGCGAACGTCCCAGTCGAGTGCGACCGTGGTGGCGCGCTTGAGCAAAACGGGTGCAAGGCCTTGGCCATGGGGGATGAGTTTGGAGACCTGGATCATTGATGGAGCGTCAGAAAAGGAAGTAGCGCTGCGCCATCGGCAACACCGTGGCGGGCTCGCAGGTGAGCAATTGTCCATCGGCGCGCACGGTGTAGGTCTGCGCGTCCACTTCCATTTTGGGCGTGTAGCTGTTGTGCACCATGTCGCGTTTGCGGATGCCACGGATGTTGTGCACGGCGCTCAAGGTTTTGCGCAAATCAAAGCGCTCGCCAATGCCAGCGTTCAGGCCAGCTTGCGAGACGAAGGTGAGCGAGGTCTTGGCAATGGCGCCGCCAAAGGCGCCAAACATCGGCCGGTAGTGCACGGGCTGTGGCGTGGGGATGGAGGCATTCGGGTCGCCCATCGCAGCCATGGCGATCAGCCCGCCCTTCAGGATGAGCGCGGGCTTCACGCCGAAGAATGCGGGCTTCCAGATCACGATGTCGGCCCACTTGCCCACTTCAAGCGACCCCACTTCATGGCTGATGCCGTGTGCAATGGCGGGGTTGATCGTGTACTTGGCCACGTAGCGCTTGATGCGCTGGTTGTCATTGCGGGCGGTGTCACCCTGCAGGCTGCCGCGCTGCAGCTTCATCTTGTGCGCGGTCTGCCAGGTGCGCAGGATGACCTCGCCCACGCGGCCCATGGCCTGGCTGTCGCTGCTCATCATGCTGATGGCGCCCAGGTCGTGCAGGATGTCTTCAGCCGCGATGGTTTCCTTGCGGATGCGGCTTTCGGCAAAGGCCAGGTCTTCTGCAATGCTGGCATCGAGGTGGTGGCACACCATGAGCATGTCCACATGCTCATCCAGCGTGTTGTGCGTGTACGGCATGGTGGGGTTGGTGGAGCTGGGCAAGAAGTTGTCTTCACCCACCACGCGCAGGATGTCGGGCGCGTGGCCGCCGCCCGCGCCTTCGGTGTGGAAGGCGCAGATGCCGCGCCCGCCCACGGCGGCAATGGTGTTCTCCACAAAACCCGATTCATTGAGCGTGTCGCTGTGGATGGCCACTTGGGTATCGGTGGCTTCGGCCACATCCAGGCAGTTGCTGATGGCCGACGGTGTGGTGCCCCAGTCTTCGTGGAGCTTGAGGCCAATGGCGCCTGCGTTGATCTGCTCGTGCAGCGCATCGGGCAGACTGGCGTTGCCCTTGCCCAGAAAGCCCAGGTTCATCGGGAAGGCATCGGCCGCCTGCAGCATGCGCTCCAGGTTGAAGGGGCCCGACGTGCAGGTGGTGGCCAGCGTGCCCGTGGCGGGGCCGGTGCCGCCGCCCAGCATGGTGGTCACGCCGCTGGCCAGGGCTTCCTCGATCTGCTGTGGGCAGATGAAGTGGATGTGGCTGTCGATGCCGCCTGCGGTGACGATGTTGCCCTCGCAGCTGATGACTTCGGTGCCGGGGCCGATGATGATGTCCACGCCGGGCTGCACGTCGGGGTTGCCCGCTTTGCCGATGGACGCGATGCGCCCGGCCCGCAGGCCAATGTCGGCCTTGAAGATGCCGGTGTGGTCGATGACCAGGGCATTGGTCAGCACGGTGTCCACCGCGCCGCCACCGGAAGGGCCTGTTCCAGTCCCGGCATTGGTGCGCTGGCTTTGCGCCATGCCGTCGCGGATGGTCTTGCCGCCGCCAAACTTCACCTCTTCGCCATAGCTGCCCGCGCGCAGTGTGTGGTCGGCTTCCACTTCAAGGATGAGTTCGGTGTCGGCCAGGCGCACGCGGTCGCCCACGGTGGGGCCGAACATTTCGGCGTAGGCGCGTCGTCCAATGGTTGCCATGGGGTGTGCTCCGCGAGAACTGATGACTATGTTTTTGATAGCTGCTGGCGCTTATTCATAAAGCGCCAGAGGCTGTTTTGGCTTGAAATTTCTACAGCGCACCGTGCGTCAGACCCTGAAAGCCGAACACGCGGCGCTCGCCCGCGTAGTCCACCAACTCCACGGTGCGCTCCTGGCCCGGCTCAAAGCGCACGGCGGTGCCCGATGCGATGTTGAGCCGCATGCCGCGTGCGGCGGCGCGGTCAAAGCCCAGGGCGTTGTTGGTCTCGGCAAAGTGGTAGTGCGAGCCCACCTGGATGGGGCGATCACCAGTGTTGCGCACGACCACCGTGAGCGTGCGGCGGCCGGTGTTGAGCAGGTGTTCGTCCGCGTCGGTAAAGAGTTCGCCGGGGATCATTGCGGGGCTCCTGGGTGACGTTACTTGCGGCCTTGCCAGATAGCCAGGGCCAGCACCAGACCCATGGCGACAAAGCCCCACAGATCGGTGGCGTGCCAGTGGCTGTCCTGCTGGCTGTGGCCGTCATGGGCAAACGTGGTGGCGGCGCACAGCCAAAGGGCACAGGCCGTGATGAATCGGATCGGTTTTCGGGTAATGCGCAGCATGAAGGCGAGTCCTGTGGGGTTGGGTCAAAGAATGGGCTGATGGACGGTGACGAGCTTGGTGCCATCCGGAAAGGTGGCCTCCACCTGGATGTCCGGAATCATCTCGGCGATGCCGTCCATCACATCTGCGCGGGTCAGCACGCTGCGGCCTTCGCTCATGAGCTGGGCCACGGTCTTGCCATCGCGCGCGCCTTCCATCACGGCGGCGCTGATCAGGGCCACGGCCTCGGGGTAGTTGAGCTTGAGGCCCCGTGCCTTGCGGCGCTCGGCCAGTAGGGCGGCGGTGAAGATCAACAGCTTGTCTTTTTCGCGGGGAGTCAGTTCCATATCGTTTCACTCAATGCTGGTGTCATTGGCTCGCGCGGCCGCAAGGGCGGCCGAACGCGAGGAGTCAGTTCCAAAGCGTGCCGGTGTGATGGTGCTTTTGTTGTGTTCGCGCTGACGTGGTCGGATCGTACTGAGCAAGCCCCATGCCCGTCCATACGCCGTAGGGCGCAGGCCGTGGCATGGAAACTGCACCGAATGGGTTGCAGCCGCCATTTCCCCATGCCCGCACACACCGCGCCCATCGAAACCTCCGCCGTCGAGCCTGTCGCACCGGTGGCCGTGGACGCGCCCCAACAGGTGGTGAAGGTCCGCCGCGACTACAACAGCTGGGTGGCCACCGAGACCATGGAGGACTACGCGCTGCGCTACACGCCGCAGCGCTTTCGCAAATGGTCGGAATGGCGGGTGGCCAACACGGCGTTTGGCGCGGCGTCGTTTTTGATCCTGGAGGCCGTGGGCGCCACGCTGCTGGTGCAGTACGGTTTCATCAATGCCTTCTGGGCCATCGTGGCCACGGGGCTCATCATCTTTCTTGCCGGGTTGCCCATCAGCGTGTATGCGGCGCGCTATGGTGTGGACATGGACCTGCTCACGCGCGGCGCGGGTTTTGGCTACATCGGCTCCACGCTCACCTCGCTGATCTACGCCAGCTTTACGTTCATCTTCTTTGCGCTGGAGGCCGCCGTGATGGCCTATGCGCTGGAGCTGGCGCTCGACATTCCGCCCACCTGGGGCTACCTGATCTGTGCCGTCGTGGTGATTCCGCTGGTCACGCATGGCGTGTCGGCCATCAGCCGCCTGCAGGTGTGGACGCAACCGCTGTGGCTGGTGATGCTGGTGGTGCCGTTTGCGTATGTGCTGCTGCGCGATCCTGGTGCGTTCTCTGGCGTGGTGCACTACGGTGGTGAATTGGGGGGCGGCGCCACCTTTCAGTTGCCCTTGTTTGGTGCGGCGCTCACCGTGGGCATTGCGCTGATCACCCAGATGGGGGAGCAGGCCGACTACCTGCGTTTCATGCCGGCCAGCACGCCTGCCACGCGCGGGCGCTGGTGGCTGGGGGTGCTGGTGGGCGGGCCAGGCTGGGTGGTACTGGGCGTGTTCAAGATGCTGGGCGGCGCGCTGCTGGCCTATTTGGCGCTCACCCACATGGTGCCGGCCGACCGGGCGGTAGACCCGAACCAGATGTACCTGGCCGCGTATGAATACGTGTTCCCCCACTACGGCTGGGCGGTGGCGGCCACGGCGCTGTTTGTGGTGATCTCGCAGCTCAAGATCAACGTGACCAATGCCTACGCGGGCTCGCTGGCGTGGTCCAACTTCTTCTCGCGCCTCACGCACAGCCACCCGGGGCGCGTGGTGTGGGTGGTGTTCAACACGCTCATCGCCTTCATGCTGATGGAAATGAACGTGTTCCGCGCCATGGGCGAGGTGCTGGGGCTGTACTCCAACATCGCCATCGCCTGGATCATGGCCGTGGTGGCCGACCTCGTCATCAACAAGCCGCTGGGTCTGTCGCCCAAGGGCATCGAGTTCAAGCGCGCGCATCTGTACGACATCAACCCGGTGGGCGTGGGGGCGATGGCGCTCGCGTCCATCCTGTCCATCAGCGCGCACCTGGGGCTGTTCGGCCCGCTGCCGCAGGCGTTCTCGGCCGTGATTGCGATGGCTGTGGCGTTTGTCACCGCGCCGCTCATTGCCTGGGCCACCGGAGGGCGCTACTACATTGCGCGCCAATCGGAACCCGCTGCGCTGGCCGATGTTCAGGCGGTTCCCATGCATGGCCCGGGCAGGAGGGGCGAAGACCTGGGCATCTACATGCGCTACACGGTGCAGCGCTGCGTGATCTGCGAGCGCGAATACGAAGCCCCCGACATGGCCCAATGTCCCGCTTACCGGGGCGCCATCTGCTCGCTGTGCTGCACGCTTGATGCGCGCTGCGGCGACCTGTGCAAACCCCAGGCCAGCATGGCGGTGCAGTGGTCGGCCGCGCTGCGCTGGGTGCTGCCGCGCGCCATGTGGCGCTACCTGGACACCGGGCTGGGGCATTTTCTGCTGCTGATGCTGGTGATTGCGCCGCTGCTGGCGTCCGTCATGGGCCTGCTGTACCACCAGGAACTCAACACCATTGCGCAGGCGGCCACGAACACCGAGGTGCTGGCTGCACCCGAGGCGGCACTGCGCTCGGGCCTGCTCAAGGCTTACTTGGCGCTGCTGGTCATCTCAGGCATCGTGGCCTGGTGGCTGGTGCTGGCGCACAAGAGCCGCCAGGTGGCGCAGGAGGAATCCAACCGCCAGACGGGCCTGTTGGTGCGTGAGATCGAACTGCACCGCCAGACCGACGACGCACTGCAGACGGCACGCAGCGTGGCCGAGCAGGCGCGCCAGGTGGCCGAAGAAGCCAAGCGGGCGGCAGACCAGGCCAACCAGGCCAAGAGCCGCTACATCAGCGCCATCAGCCACGAGATCCGCACACCGCTCAACTCCATCCTGGGCTACGCGCAGCTGATGGGCGAGGATGCGGGCGTGCCGCCGCACCGCAAGCAGGCGGTGCACGTCATCCGCCGGGGCGGCGAGCACCTGCTGTCGCTCATCGAAGGCACGCTGGACATCGCGCGCATCGAGTCCGGCAAGCTCACGCTCGATGTCACGCCCATGCGTTTTGCCGACGGCCTGCACGAGATGGCCAGCCTGTTCGAGCTACAGGCTGCCGCCAAGGGCCTGGCCTTCCAGTTCGATGTGCTGGGGGTGATTCCCGAGGTGGTGCGTGCCGACGAAAAGCGGCTGCGCCAGATCCTCATCAACCTGCTGGGCAACGCCGTCAAGTTCACGGCGCATGGCACCGTCACGTTGCGCGTGCGCTATGCGCGCGAGATGGCACGCATTGAGGTGCAGGACACGGGGCCGGGCCTCAGCGCCGATGAGATCGAGCGCATCTTCGAGCCCTTTGCGCGCGGTGGCTCGGGCGGCAGCGGGTCCATGACAGCGCCCGGTGCGGGGCTGGGGCTGACCATTGCCAAGATGCTCACCGCGCTGATGGGCGGCGAGCTGACGGTGACCAGCACACCCGGCGTAGGCTCCGTGTTCCACGTCAAGCTCTTCTTGCCCGAGGTGCATGCCGACGCGCAGGGCAAAGCCGCCCCGCCGCCCGCTGCGTTGATCGCTCTCGCGCAGCGCGCCCGCAAAGGCTACGCAGGCGACCGCCGCCGCATCCTGGTCGTGGACAACGAAGAGCCCGACCGTGAACTGCTGGTGCAACTGCTCGAACCCCTGGGGTTTGAGCTGCGCCAAGCCGCCAGCGGCCACGACGCGCTGGACCTGCTGGCCACGGGCTACCGGCCGCACGCCATCTTCATGGACCTGGCCATGCCCGGCATTGACGGCTGGGAGACGCTGCGGCGCGTGCGCCAGATGCACCTTGAGGAAGTCCGTTCGGCGCCGGGCCGCCCCAAGCCGGACGGGGCCCCCTCGGGGGGCAGCGACGACACGCAGTGCGGAGCGTGGGGGCAATTCCGTTCGGCGCCGGGCCGCCCCAAGCCGGACGGGGCCCCCTCGGGGGGCAGCGACGACACGCAGTGCGGAGCGTGGGGGGCCATCCACTGCGCGATCGTGTCCGCCAATGCTTTCGATAAGGCGCTGGACAACGACGTGGATATCCGCCCCGAGGACTTCATTGTCAAGCCCGTGCGCCACAGCGAGCTGCTGGACTGGCTGGAGCGCCGCCTGAGTCTGCAGTGGCAACACGACGATGCCACGGAGACACCCGCCGGGCCAGCGTCCACCGCGGCATCCGCTGCGCCCGATCCCCTCACATACCCCGACGCCACCGCGCTGGCGGCCCTGGCGCAGGTGGTGGCGCTGGGCTACTACAGGGGCATCCTCAACACCCTGGACGACATCGAACGCAGCCAGCCCGCGCACAGCGTTTTTGTCGACACCATGCGTCAACTGGCCAAACAGTTCCAGTTCGATGCCATGGGCGAGATCCTGGAGCAGGCGCCACCGTGATGACCACCGCAAACCCACCTTCCTTCCAGGCGCCTGCAGCGCCCGGTGCAGCGCTGGACCGCGCAGACAGCGACGTGGTGCTGATCGTGGACGACGTGCCCGACAACCTGGCCGTGCTGCACGACGCGCTCGATGAATCGGGCTACACCGTGCTCGTTGCCACGCATGGTGAAGCCGCGCTGCAGCGCGCGGCACAGGCCCTGCCAGACATCGTGCTGCTCGACGCCATGATGCCCGGCATGGACGGCTTTGAAGTGGCGCGGCGCTTGAAGGCATCGCCCGCCACGGCACACATTCCCATCATCTTCATGACCGGCCTCACCGAAACCGAACACCTGGTGGCCGCGCTGGAGGCGGGCGGCGTGGATTACGTCACCAAGCCCATCAAGCCGCGCGAGGTGATGGCCCGCATGGGCGTGCACTTGGGCGCGGCGCGCAAGGCCCGGCAGGATGCCCGCCAGGCCCGCGAGGCGCGCAACGCCCTCGATGCCTTTGGTTACGCCAGCATCACGGTGCGCGCGTCCGATGGCCGCATCGTCTGGCAGACGCCGCTGGCGCGCGAACTGCTGCAAAGCTACTTTGGCGAGGTGGGGCCTGACGGCACACCCACCGCATTCGGTCAATGGGCGCCCGAGCCGGTGCAGGCCTGGCTGCGCCGCCATGTGCTGGCCGACAACGCGGCCGAGCTGCTGGCCGCTTCGCTGGCCGAGCCACCGCGCCTGGCCATTGAGCAAGGCGCGCGGCGGCTCACCTTCCGCCTGCACCAGCAGGCCGGCGACAGCGCGGGCGGCGGCGACTGGCTCATCGTGATGCGCGAGGTGTCCGATGCCACGATCATCGAATCCATGCGCCTGTCCTTCAAGCTCACCGCACGCGAGGCCGAAGTGCTGTACTGGGTGGTCAAGGGCAAGATCAACCGCGACATCGGCGACATCCTGGGCGCCAGCCCCGCCACGGTGAAGAAGCACCTGGAGCGCGTGTTTGCCAAGCTGGGCGTGGAGACGCGCACCGCCGCCGCCGCCATGGCGATGAACCGCATCCGCCAGTTCCACCCGCAGTTCGAAGGCTGAGCGCGCACCGAGCCTGCGTGGCATACGCCACCCGGCGTATTTCCGATCGGGGGTGCTGTCTCCAGAATCCATTCCATCGACCGAGAAAAGCGCCCTTCGGGGCCATCGGGCGAAACGGTTTGAAACCACCCACCGGAGAAGCACACATGCAACGTCGTTATTCCCTCAAGGCCCTTGCGGCCGTCGCTGCGCTCGCTGGCCTGTCCGCACTGCCAGTCCATGCACAAGAAACCATCAAGGTCGGCATCCTGCACAGCCTGTCGGGCACCATGGCCATTTCCGAAACCGTGTTGAAAGACACCGTGCTGATGGCGATTGACGAGATCAACGCCAAGGGCGGCGTACTCGGCAAGAAGCTCGAACCCGTGGTGGTGGACCCGGCCTCCAACTGGCCCCTGTTTGCTGAAAAGACCAAGCAGCTCTTGGGCCAGGACAAGGTCTCGGTCATCTTCGGCTGCTGGACCAGCGTGAGCCGCAAGTCGGTGCTGCCGGTGGTGGAAGAAATGAACGGCCTGCTGTTCTACCCCGTGCAGTACGAGGGTGAAGAACTGTCCAAGAACGTGTTCTACACCGGCGCCGCACCCAACCAGCAGGCCATCCCTGCGGTGGACTACCTGATGAGCAAGGACGGCGGCGGTGCCAAGCGCTGGGTGCTGCTGGGCACCGACTACGTGTACCCCCGCACCACCAACAAGATCCTGCGCGCCTACCTCAAGTCCAAGGGCGTGAAGGACTCCGACATCGACGAGAAGTACACGCCGTTTGGTCACTCGGACTATCAGACCATCGTGGCTGACATCAAGAAGTTCAGCCAGGGCGGCAAGACGGCGGTGGTCTCCACCATCAACGGCGACTCCAACGTGCCGTTCTACAAGGAGCTGGGCAACGCGGGCCTGAAGGCCAAGGATGTGCCGGTGGTCGCGTTCAGCGTGGGTGAAGAAGAACTGCGCGGCGTGGACACCAAGCCGCTGGTGGGCCACCTGGCCGCCTGGAACTACTTCCAGTCCATCAAGAGCCCCGAGAACACCGCCTTCATGAAGAAGTGGGCGGACTACGCCAAGGCAAAGAACATCGCTGGCCACAAGGACAAGCCGCTGACCAACGACCCGATGGAGGCCACCTACATCGGCATCAATATGTGGAAGCAAGCGGTCGAAAAGGCCAAGAGCACGGACGTGGACAAGGTGATCGCCGCCATGGCTGGTCAGACCTTCAAGGCACCGAGCGGCATCGTCAGCAAGATGGACGAGAAGAACCACCACCTGCACAAGAGCGTTTTCATCGGCGAGATCAAGGCCGATGGTCAGTTCAACGTGGTGTGGAAGACGCCCGGCCCGGTGAAGGCCAAGCCTTGGTCGCCTTACATCGAAGGCAACGACAAGAAGAAGGACGAGCCTGAAAAGAAGTGACACCCCCCTGAGGCGCTAGCGCGCCTTCACCCCCTCTCTCACGCTGGCGCGTGGGAGGGGGGACGCCGCCAGCGCGGCGGGGCGGCCCTTGCGCGGCGGCTCTCGCCTTCGCATCGCGCTTGCGC
This sequence comes from Acidovorax sp. JHL-3, assembly GCF_000526295.1. NCBI lineage: Bacteria > Pseudomonadati > Pseudomonadota > Betaproteobacteria > Burkholderiales > Comamonadaceae > Acidovorax > Acidovorax sp. JHL-3. The sequence continues at coordinate 516,591 of NZ_JAFU01000004.1, read as the reverse complement.
TGTGGCCCACTGCGCCTTCATAGATCCTCCGTCATGCATTCCTCCTTTTTTTCACGCCTGATCGCCTGTCTCTTGCTGTGTGCAGCGGTGCAGGCGCACGCACTGACCGCCGAACAGGCCTTGGCCATGGCCGCAGGCGAGACCGATGACCGCGTGGCCGCCGTGCAGCAGGCCGTGGTGGAGCCCAGCGAGCGCACTGCCGCTTTCCTGCAGGCACTGGCCGATGACGCGGTGAAGGTTGCAGACGGCAAGGCGTTGATCGTGCGTGACGACAAGGGCATCGACCCCGTGACCGGCGCCGAGGTGCCCGTGCCCCCAGATGCTGAAGACATCATCAACAACAACCGCATGCGCGGCGAGATCGACACGGCCCTGGCGGGCCTGGCGCTTTTTGGCAAAGATGAAACCAAGCGCATGGCCGCCGCCAAGGCACTGACCAAAGAGCCCGACGCAGGCCGCCTGCCCCTGCTTGACAAGGCGCTGGCGCAGGAAACCAACGACAAAATCAAGACCCAGCTGGAATTGGCCCGCGCCGCTACCTTGCTGGACAGCGACGATGCCGCGCAGCGCATTGCGGCGGCCCAGGCGCTGTCGCTCAGCGCTACGCCCGACACGCGCCTGCTGCTCAACGAGCGCGTCACCGTCGAAGAAGACGCCAAGGTCAAGGCCGCGCTGCAGGCTGCCCTGCGTGCCATTGATGGCCAATTGGCCTGGGGCGAGCGCCTGGGCGCTGCGTTCTCAGGCATCAGCCTGGGCTCCATCCTGCTGCTGGTGGCGCTGGGCCTGGCCATCACCTACGGCCTGATGGGCGTGATCAACATGGCCCATGGCGAGCTGATGATGATCGGCGCCTACGCCACCTATGTGATGCAGGGCGTTTTCCAACGCTACTTTCCGGGTGCGTTCGACTGGTACCTGGTCGCGGCCGTGCCTGCCGCCTTCATGGCATCGGCCCTCATGGGCGCGGTGCTGGAGCGTGGCGTGATCCGCTTTCTGTACGGCCGCCCGCTGGAGACCCTGCTGGCCACCTGGGGCATCAGCCTGATGCTGCAGCAACTGGTGCGCAGCGTGTTCGGCGCGCAGAACGTGGGCGTGGAAAACCCCGCATGGATGAGCGGCGGCGTGCAGCTCATGGACAACCTGCAGCTGCCCTGGAACCGCGTGATCATCGTCGCCTTCGCGCTGGCGGTGCTGGCCGGTGTGGCCTTTCTCATCAGCAAGACGCGTCTGGGCCTGTTCGTGCGCGGCGTCACGCAGAACCGCCCCATTGCCTCGTGCATGGGCGTGAACACGGCGCGGGTCGATACCTATGCCTTTGCGCTGGGCTCGGGCATCGCCGGCCTGGCGGGCTGCGCTTTAAGCCAGGTGGGCAACGTCGGCCCCGACCTGGGCCAGAGCTACATCGTCGATGCCTTCTTGGTGGTGGTGCTGGGCGGCGTGGGCCAGCTGGCGGGCACCGTGTATGCCGCGCTGGGCCTGGGCGTTCTCAACAAGTTTTTGGAAGGCTGGGCGGGTGCCGTGCTGGCCAAGATCGCGGTGCTGGTGTTCATCATCATCTTCATCCAGAAGCGGCCCCAGGGCATCTTTGCGGTCAAAGGGCGCACGGCAGATTAATGAAGCACCCCCTGAGTCGCTTCGCGCCTTCCCCCTCTCTCGCATTGCTACGCAATGCGGGAGGGGGACGCCCCCAGCGCGGCGGGGCGGCCCTTGCGCGGGGGCGCTGGCCTCGGTCGTGCCGGTTTCATGCGTTGTGAATGGCGCAAAGCTCAATGAATATACGAAATGACTACTAGTTCACCTGCCGTTCAACTGCCCGCACCAGCACCGCTGCTCACACGCAGCGGATGGTCGGCCTTCATCGTGGCACTCATCGTGGTGTGCGCCGTGGCCCCCGTGCTCAACCTGTGGGTGCCCGCAGGCAGCGCATTGCACCTCAGCGACTACGCCGTGGCGCTGCTCGGCAAGATCATGTGCTACGCCATCTGCGCGCTGGCCATGGACCTCATCTGGGGCTACACCGGCATCCTCAGCCTGGGCCACGGGCTGTTCTTTGCGCTGGGCGGCTACGTGATGGGCATGTACCTCATGCGCCAGATCGGCCGCGACGGCAACTACAAGAGCGATCTGCCCGACTTCATGGTGTTTCTCGACTGGAAGGAGCTGCCCTGGCACTGGGCGCTGTCCGACAGCTTCATCGCCACGCTGTTCCTCATCGTGGCCGTGCCGGGCGTCATTGCGTTCGTGTTCGGCTACTTCGCCTTCCGCTCGCGCATCAAGGGTGTGTATTTCTCCATCATTACCCAGGCCATGACGTATGCCGCCATGCTGCTGTTCTTCCGCAACGAGACGGGCTTTGGCGGCAACAACGGCTTCACCGATTTCAAGCGCATCTTGGGCACACCGATTGCCACTCCGACCATGCGCATGACGCTGTTTGTGCTGACCGGGCTGGCGCTGCTGGGGTTCTTCCTGCTGGCGCGCTGGCTGGTGCGCAGCAAGTTTGGCCGCGTGCTGCAGGCCGTGCGCGATGCCGAAACGCGGGTCATGTTTTCGGGCTACTCGCCGCTGCCCTACAAGCTCACCATCTGGACCATCAGCGCCATGATGTGCGGCGTGGCGGGTGCTCTGTATGTGCCCCAGGTCGGCATCATCAACCCCGGCGAGATGAGCGCTGCCAATTCCATCGAGATCGCGGTGTGGGCCGCAGTGGGTGGCCGTGCCACGCTGATCGGGCCCATCGTCGGGGCGTTCATCGTCAACGGTGCCAAGAGCTGGCTCACGGTAACGGCGCCGGAATTCTGGCTGTACTTTCTGGGCGCGCTGTTCATCGCCGTCACGCTGTTTTTGCCCGATGGCGTGGTGGGCCTGCTCAAGAAAATCAAGGGCAAGAAAAGCAAGAAGGGAGCTGTGCAATGACCCCCGATCTGATGGAGGAGGGCGCACGGCGCATTCAGGCCAAGCTGGCCCCCACGGCCCTGGGCCAGACGGAATCGGGTGGCCGTGCCGCAGGTTTCTCGCGGGTAGCAGTTCCTGGCGAGGTGGATGTCACCCACGGCCGCATCCTGTACCTGGAAGATGTGAACGTGAGCTTTGACGGCTTCAAGGCCATCAACCACCTGAGCCTGGACATTGCGCCTGGCGAGCTGCGCTGCATCATCGGCCCCAATGGTGCGGGCAAGACCACGATGATGGACATCATCACCGGCAAGACGCGGCCGGACAGCGGCACGGTGTACTTTGGCTCCACCATCGACCTGCTGCGCCACAACGAGCCCGAAATCGCCAGCTTGGGGATCGGTCGCAAGTTCCAAAAGCCTACGGTGTTCGAGCAGCTCACGGTGTTCGAGAACCTGGAGCTTGCTTTGAAGACGCACAAGGGTGTGACGTCGAGCATGTTTTTCCGTCTCGATTCAGCGCAATCGGACCGGCTGGCCGAGATCCTGCACACGATTCATCTGGCGGACAGCGTGGCGCGCATGGCGGGGAATCTGAGCCATGGGCAAAAGCAGTGGCTGGAGATTGGCATGCTGCTGATGCAGGACCCGAAGTTGTTGTTGCTGGACGAGCCGGTGGCGGGAATGACGGACGAGGAGACGGCGCGCACAGCGGAGCTGTTTCTGACGCTCAAGGGCAAGCATTCTCTGATGGTGGTGGAGCACGACATGTCTTTCATCCGGACGATTTCGGAGATCGTGACGGTGTTGTGCGATGGGGCGGTGCTCGCGCAGGGGACGCTGGACCAGGTGCAGGCGGATGAGCGGGTGATTGAGGTTTACTTGGGGCGGTGATGGTGTTTGCCCGCTCTCTTTTCTTGGCTGGCGGTGTGCTTTTTTTGAGTGCGGAGGCCGGGTCTCGCCCCGGCGGGCGAGGTACTTTTCTTTGCTTCGCCAAAGAAAAGTACCCAAAAGAAAGGCGACCCTACTGTCTGCGACCCCTTCGCTGCGCTACGGGGCAACCTGAGGTGCTCGGATGCGGGGTGCGCCGCGTAACTCACTGCGCGCCTGTGGCGCTCCGTTCAGACAGACGCGGCGAGTCAGTTGACGAAGCGCGGGTGTGTCCTGCGGCACACCCACGCCACCCCGCCTCCTGCGCGCCCCAGGCGCATACAGAAGGGGTGGGGAGCCCAACCACCCAACAGCCATACGGGCCATCGCTGCGCTCGGCCCTGACTTCGCGGGCGCAAGCGCCTTGCGCTGTGCAATCCAGGCCGAGCGCAGCGGTGGCCTGTGGGGATGTCCGGTTGCGGGTTCCCTTCTGTGCGTGCCGAGAAGCGCAGGGCAGGGGGTGCGTGCGTGTGCCGCAGGACACACGCACTTCGTGCACTGACTCGCCGCAGTTGTTTGAATGGAGCGCGCAGCGCGCAGTGAGTTCTGCGGCGCACCCCCTGACCGAGCATCGCAGGTTGCCCGTAGCGCAGCGAAGGGACACGCACAGTAGGGTCGCCCTTTCTTTGGTGACTTTCTTTCGGCGAAGCGAAAGAAAGTTACTCGCACGCCGGGCGACTCCCGGCCTCCGCCCTGCGCTGAAGCACGTCGCACGCTCAGCGTCCCAGCTCCCGCCACTCAGCACAAGCATGCCGAATGCTTCCAAATTTATAGCTGCCAGCGCTTTCTGAATAAGCGCTAGAGGCCAAAAATACTCAAAAAACCACCATGCTCACCGTCCAAAACATCAACCAGTACTATGGCGGCTCCCACATCCTGCGCGACGTGAGCCTCACCGCTGCCCCCGGCAAAGTCACCGTCCTGCTCGGTCGCAACGGCGTGGGCAAGACCACGCTGCTCAAAAGCCTCATGGGCCTCGTCCCCATCAAAAGTGGCGCCATCACGTTCGACGGCAAACCCATCGATCAGGCCAAGCCTTACGACCGCGCCCGCGCAGGCATCGGCTTCGTCCCCCAGGGCCGCGAAATCTTCGGCCGCCTCACGGTGGAAGAAAACCTGCGCATGGGCCTGGCCTACAAAAGCGGCTCCACGCCCGTGCCGCCACACCTGTACGAGCTGTTCCCCGTGCTCAAACAAATGCTCAAGCGCCGCGGCGGCGACCTCTCGGGTGGGCAACAGCAGCAGTTGGCCATCGCGCGCGCCTTGGCCCCCGGCCCGCGCCTGCTCATCCTGGACGAGCCCACCGAGGGCATCCAGCCCAGCATCATCAAAGACATCGGCCGTGTGATCCGCATGTTGGCCGACAGGGGAGAAATGGCCATCCTGTTGTGCGAGCAGTACTACGACTTTGCGCAGGAGCTGGCCGACGACTACCTGGTGATGGAGCGTGGCGAGGTCATCGCACGCGGCGCGGGTAGTGAGATGCAAACCAAGGGCATCCGCAACCTGGTGGCGATCTGAAGATGGGCCCCATTCCAGGCCTGCTCCAGCCTACATGGCCCAGATGCGTGGTGGCTCGGCATCCAGCTGCCACAGCGCTGCGCGCCATGCGGCCCGAACCTGCTGGAGCAGTTGCATGGCGGGCTCCACCTGCGGGGCCAGCGCACGCACCACCAGCACCTGGCCGTTGGGGCTGGTGGCGCCTGCGGTGGCCTTGAGCGCGTGGGCATCCATGACGGCGCGGGCGGCGTCCAGGGCGGTGTCGCGCCGGGCGCGTTCCAGCGGGGTGCCCACCACAAAGAACAGGCTGGCCATGCAGCGCTGTCCGGCCAGACCCAGCGGGCTCTCCAGCAGGCGGTGATCGGCCGCGTCGATCACGCCGCGCTCCAGCCACCGGCCGGGCGCTTCGATGTGCTGCACAAAGCGCCCGGTATCAAAGGGCTGCCCGGCATGCGGCAGGCCCAGTGCGGTCACATCCCAGCCCATGCACTCGGCGCCAGGGGCGAGGTTCAGCGTGAGGTGGTTCTCGGCATTGCAGGCGTTGTAGCAAAGCGCCTCCAGTGGCAACCACTCCAGCCGCGCACCCTCGGCCAGGGTGAGGTGCGTGCGTTGCAGGGCCCGTTCGCCGGTAGACCGGTAAAAGCGGGTGGCCCCCGGTGTGGTGACGAGGCCATGCGCACCAGGGCCCACCGTGGCTGAGATGTCCAGCGTGTCGCCGCCCACCAGGCCGCCGGGTGGGTGCACCAGCACGTTGTGGCACACCGCATCGCCCTCGGGGTACAGGCTTTGCAGAATGCGCAGCGGGCCGTTGTGCGCATGGCGGGCGACCGTGCGGGGGCCTTCCAGGGTGTAGTCCAGTTGCAAGCTTGCGTGCCAGGGCATAAGAGTTGTTTGCTATTGAAAAAATAGCTGATCAGGGTTGGCAGACAGGCTGCAGGGGCTCGTTTTGATCACAGTGCATGCACCCAAAGCGGCGTGCCCAAACCATCTGGCGACGGCAATGCCTACAGCCAGGGTTGGAGCCAGCCCAGCCCGTCCGATGTGGCGTGGGGCGCAGCGCCGCGTGCCGGGCGGTATTCGCAGCCAATCCAGCCACCATAGCCCAGGCTGTCCAGCAGTGTGAACAGATAGGGGTAGTGCACCTCGCCCACATCGGGCTCGTGGCGCTCGGGCACGCCCGCAATCTGAAAGTGGCCCACCTGGCCCGTGGGGATGTACTGGCGGATTTTCATGGCCAGGTCGCCCTCGGTGATTTGCGCGTGGTACAGGTCCATCTGCACCTTGACGTTGGCCGCGCCGATCTCGGCGATCAGCGCATGGGCCTGGTCCTGGCGGTTCAGGAAGTAGCCGGGCATGTCGCGGTGGTTGATGGGTTCGAGCAGGATGTGGATGCCGTGCGGGGCAGCCTGCTCTGCCGCGTGGCGCACGTTGGCGATGTAGCTGGCGCGCACGGTGGATGTGTCAGCGCCCTGCGGCACCACGCCAGCCATGACGTGGATGCGGGGGCATTGCAGCGCGCAAGCGTATGCAAGGGCCTGGGCAATGCTGTCGCGAAACTCCGCCTCGCGCCCGGGCAGGCAGGCCAGGCCGCGCTCGCCCGCATCCCAGTTGCCCGGCGGGGCGTTGAACAGCACCTGTTGCAAGCCATTGGCCTGCAGACGCGTGGCCAGGTCGTGCGCCGGGTAGGCGTAGGGAAAGAGAAACTCCACGCCCTTGAAGCCATCACGGGCGGCAGCGGCAAAGCGGTTGATAAAGTCCACATCGTTGTAGAGCATGGACAGGTTGGCGGCAAAACGGGGCATGCAAATGTCTTTCAGGCTGCGGTGGTGCAGGGCCGGCCTGGAGGGCGTCGGGTGGATGACAAAAGGCGCCAGTGGCGCCCCGGGTGCATTGTCACCGCCTGTGTCACTCGCCCTGCGAGCCCCGGTGTGCCCAGCCGGTGGTGTGCTTTTCAATCACGCTGAACAGTTCGTACATGGCCATGGCCATGGCGCCCACCACCATCAGGCCCGCAAACGCCAGGCCCATCTGCATGGACGAGCCCGCGCTGATGAGCAGGTAGCCAATGCCTTCGTTGGCCGCTGTCATCTCGGACACCGTGGTGCCCACAAACGCCAGCGTGATCGCCACCTTGAGCGAGCCAAAAAAGTAGGGCATGGAGCGCGGCAACCCCACCTTGGTCAGCACATCCCAGCGCTTGGCGCCCAGCACGCGCAGCACGTCTTCGAGCTCGGGCTCCAGTGTGGCAAGGCCGGTGGCGATGTTCACCATGATCGGAAAGAAGCTGATGAGGAAGGCGGTAAGGATGGCTGGCCCCACGCCAATGCCGAACCACACCACGAGGATGGGCACGAAGGCGGCCTTGGGCAATGCGTTGAAGGCCGTCATCAGCGGGTACACGGCCGCATAGGCCAGGCGCGAGCTGCCAATCACAAAACCCAGCAACACGCCCACGACGATGGCAATGCCAAAGCCCGCCATCGTGACCCAATAGGTGCGCCAGGCGTGGGCGGCAATCACACCGCCAAACTCGACCAGCTGCGTGCCGATGGCCCAGGGGCTGGGGAAGATGAACTCCGAGACATTGAAGGCCGAGCAGATGATCTGCCACAGCACGACGATGGCGCCCAGCAGGATCCAGGGGGACCAGCGTTCTGCGGTTTTTTTGTGCATGGTGCTTGTGTGTCGATGGGTGGTTACTGCGGGATGGGGGCGCCAGCTTTGCCTGCACCCTGGCGCAGGGCGCCGATGTGGCCGCGCAGCTCATGCACGATGTCGGTGAACTCTTTGGTGTAGGTGATCTCCAGCTCGCGCGGGCGCGGCAGCTCGATCTCTTTCTTCACCACAAAGCGGCCGGGGCTCTTGCTCATCACATACACGGTGTCGGCCAGAAAGACCGACTCGCGCAGGTCGTGCGTGACCAGAATCACGTTGAATTTCTGCTCGGTCCAGAGGTCGCGCAGGATGCACCACAGCTCCTCGCGCGTGAAGGCATCCAGCGCGCCAAAGGGCTCGTCGAGCAGCAGCATCTTGGGCTCGTGGATGAGCGCGCGGCAGATGCTGGCGCGCTGCTGCATGCCGCCCGACAGCTGCCACGGAAACTTGTCTTCATAGCCCGCCAGCCCTACTTTTTGCAGCAGCTTGCGGGCGCGCTCTTCGTATTCCTTGCGCTTTTGCTTGAAATTGCTGCGGTAGGGCTCGACGATTTCGAGGGGCAGCAGTACGTTGTCTACCGTGGTGCGCCAGGGCAGCAGCGAAGGTGCCTGAAACGCCATGCCCGAGACCTTGAGCGGCCCCGTCACGGGCTGGCCGTCGATGAGGATCTTGCCCATCGACGGCATCTTCAGGCCGGTGGCCAGCTTCATGAAGGTGGATTTGCCACAGCCCGAGGGACCGACGATGGCGATGAATTCGCCTTGCCGGACCTGCAGGTGGATGGCCTCGACGGCAAACTGGTTTTGCGCGCGCAGCTCGTCGTTGTAGGCGAGCCAGACATCGCGGAAGTCCACAAAATAGGAATCGGCAGCCTGCATCAGGGGTCCGTAAAAAGAGGTTGCGCACAGGACCGCGTGTGCGGCCCGTGCATTTCAGTTATCCACAGCGCTGCGCGCCACCCAACACCGCACGAAACTGGCGCGGCCCAAGCCAGCGCCCCCGTGCAAGGGCCGCCATGCCGCGTAGGCGGCGCTTCGCTTGCGTGCACTGGGGGCGTCCCCCTCCCGACTCGCGTAGCGAGTTGAGAGAGGGGGAAGGCGCAAAGCGACTCAGGGGGTGTTTCATTTCTTCGGCAGGATGTTCAGCTCGGCCGCGCTTGGCAGAAAACTGGCGTTCCACACATGGTCGGCATTGACGCGCGTCTTGGTGTTGAACGCATCCGACACCTGGGACGCCATTAGCGCCAGGCGGCCGGGTTGGGCCTGGCCAAAGCCTTCGGCGCGTGCATCGGGGCTGTTGATGACGGTGTCGATGGCCAGTTGCAGGCGGCGGGTTTCGAGTGGCACGTTCACGATGCCATCGCGCGCCTTGACGTGTTCGATGGCGGCAGCCGGGTTGGCAATCACCTCCTTCGCGCCCTTGGTGAAGGCCGAGAGGAAGGCCTTGATGGCAGCCGGGTTCTCCTTGATCAGCTTCGGCGACGCGATGACCACGTTGCCATACAGCTTCACGCCGAAGTCGGCATAGGGCAGCACCAACACATCGGAGGCCTTGGCTCCACGGGCTTCCAGGTTGAGCAGCGAGGTGAAGGTGAAGCCGGTGATGGCGTCCACGTCGCCGCGCACCAGCATGGTTTCGCGCAGCGGCGGGTCCATGGCGGTCCACTGCACGGGGCCGATACCGTTGGCCTTTTGGAAGATCGGGAACGCGCGGCGGCCGGCGTCGAACACGGGTGCGCCCAGCTTTTTACCGGCAAGGTCGGCGGGCTTGGTGATGCCGCTCTTCTTGAGCGCCATCACCGATGCGGGCGTGTTGTTGTAGACCATCATCACCGCCACGGGCTTGTTTTGTGCGTCGGGGTTGTTGGCGTGGAACTCCATCACGGCGGCCAGGTCGGCAAACCCCATGTCGTAGCTGCCCGAGGCCACGCGCTGCACGGCGCCGCCCGAGCCGTTGCCGGCGTCCACCGTCACGTCCAGGCCGGCGGCCTTGAAGTGGCCCTTGGCCACGGGCTGCAGGAACAGGGCGGCGGGGCCTTCAAAACGCCAGTCGAGCTGGAACTTGATGGGGGTAAGCGTTTGCGCTTGTGCCAGCGAGAACGTGCTGACAGCGGCCAGCAGTGCGGCGGACTGCAGGAAAGATCGCTTCTTCATGGGGAGGGCTCCTGTCGGGGAAAGGCGTTGAAAGGTGCCGTCTTCACGGCCGTGTGGCCATGTACTCAGCAAAATCAATGCCCGCTTTCGCCGCAGCAGAGCCAGGCACGAAGCCATTGTTCCCCGAAGTGGTGCATGGGGGCATGCAGGGTTTCCCGACTGGGGGCGAAACCCTGCGTGCCTGCACCGCCCTGGACTGCAGGGCGCCCTTGGCGCTTGCCGACGCCCTTGTCGGCGCCCTTACCGACGCCCTTGGCGCTTGCCCTTACTTGGGGCGCGCTGCCGCGCTGGCCACGGCCAGTGCCGTCATGTTGAGCACCCGGCGCACCGTGGCGGCCGGGGTCAGGATGTAGGCCGTGGCGGCTGCGCCCATGAGGATGGGGCCCACCGTGACGCCGCCACTGGTGGTGGTTTTGAGCACGTTGTAGAGGATGTTGGCCGCATCCAGGTTGGGGCAGATCAGCAGGTTGGCCGAGTCCGTCAGGGTGGAGTCCGCCATGTAGGCGTTGCGGATGTTGGGCTCCAGCGCCGCGTCACCATGCAGCTCGCCGTCGCATTCGATCTCCGGGTGGGCGGCCACAAACAGGTCGCGTGCCAGGCGCATCTTCTTGGCCGATGCGCGCTTGGACGAGCCGTAGCTCGAATGCGACAGGAACGCCACCTTGGGTGGAATGCCAAAGCGTTGCACCTCTTGCACCGACATCCAGGCGATGTCGGCCAGCTGCTGGGCCGTGGGGTCTTCATTCACATAGGTGTCGGCAATGAAGAGCGTGCCCCGGTTGGTCATCAGCGCATTGAGCGTGGCGTAGTCGCGCGCGTCCGCCTGGCGGCCAATGATGCTGTGGATGCGCTCCAGGTGCGTCTCGTAGGTGCCCACCAGGCCGCAGATCATGGCGTCGGCGTCGCCCAGCGTCACCATCAGCGAGGCGATGATGGTGTTGGACCGGCGCACGGCGGCCTTGGCCACTTCGATGGACGCGCCATTGCGCTTCATGAGCTGGTGGTAGTGCTCCCAATACTGGCGAAAACGCGGGTCGTCCTCGGGGTTGCACACCTCCACATCCTTGCCCAGCTGCATGCGCAGGCCGGCCTTGGCGATGCGGGCCGCAATCACGGCGGGGCGGCCGATGAGGATGGGCACGGCGATCTTGTCGTCAATGGCCATCTGCGCAGCGCGCAGCGCGCGCTCGTCTTCGCCATCGGCATACGCCACGCGCTTTTGCGCGTCGGGCAGGGCCTTGGCCGCCATGATCACGGGGCGCATCAGCATGCCGGTCTGGTACACGAAGCGCGACAGGGTCTCCTTGTAGGCCTCCATGTCGGTGATGGGGCGCGTGGCCACGCCGGAATCTGCCGCAGCCTGAGCCACGGCGGGCGCGATCTTGAGGATCAGGCGCGAGTCAAAAGGCGTGGGGATGAGGTAGTCGGGGCCAAAGGTCAGCTCTTTGCCCGCGTAGGCGCTGGCCACTTCTTCGCTGATGTCGGCCTTGGCCAGGTCGGCAATCTGGCGCACGCAGGCCAGCTTCATGGCTTCGGTGATCTTGGTGGCGCCGCAGTCGAGTGCGCCCCGGAAGATGTAGGGGAAGCACAGCACGTTGTTGACCTGGTTCGGGTAGTCCGAGCGGCCCGTGGCGATGATGCAGTCCGGCCGCACGGCCTTGGCCAGCTCGGGGCGGATTTCGGGCTCGGGGTTGGCCAGCGCCAGGATGATGGGCTTGGCGGCCATCGTCTTGACCATCTCGGCCGTGAGCACGCCAGGGGCCGAGCAGCCCAGGAACACGTCGGCGCCATTGACGGCATCGGCCAGCGTGCGCGCATCGGTCTGCCGGGCGTAGCGGGCCTTGGACTCGTCATAGCCGCCGGGGCGGCCTTCGTAGATCACGCCCTTGGAGTCGCACATGAAGATGTTCTCCACCTTCACGCCCAGTCCCACCATCACGCCCACACAGGCAATGGCGGCGGCACCGGCGCCCGACACCGCGATCTTGACGGCGCCGATGTCCTTGCCCACCAGCTCCAGGCCGTTGAGCAGCGCGGCGCTGGAGATGATGGCCGTGCCATGCTGGTCGTCATGGAACACCGGAATGTTCATGCGCTTACTCAGCTCGCGCTCGATGTAGAAGCACTCGGGCGCCTTGATGTCTTCAAGGTTGATGCCGCCCAGCGTGGGCTCCAGCGCCGCGATGATGTCGATGAGCTTGTCGGGGTCACGCTCGGCCAGTTCGATGTCGAACACATCGACGCCGGCAAATTTCTTGAACAGGCAGCCCTTGCCCTCCATCACCGGCTTGGCCGCCAGCGGGCCGATGTCGCCCAGGCCCAGCACGGCAGTGCCGTTGGTGATCACGGCCACCAGGTTGCCGCGTGAGGTGAAGTCGAACGCCTTGGTCGGGTCGGCCTGGATGTCCAGGCACGGGTAGGCCACGCCGGGCGAATACGCCAGCGACAGGTCGCGCTGGTTGGACAGAGGCTTGGTGGGGTTCACCGAAATCTTGCCCCGGCTGGGGTTGCGGTGGTATTCGCGCGCAGCATCGCGCAGGGCCTGCTCGGCGGCGGAAATGTTCTGGGTCATACGGAAATCCTGGAAGTCCTCGGCGGAATGCAAAACAACGGTACCCGATGGCGTGGGTGGCTGGCAGGTCGGTTGGTGCGCGTGCGGCACAAAGCCAGACCCCCAGGTTCCCCGGTAGCCCGGTACCCCGGGCGGTCAGGGTGGCGATGCCACGCAGGCTGTGGCAGTTTCTCCGGCAGCGGGCAGGGGGACGCGAGTGGGCGTCGGCCTGGCGTGCGGCGGGGACAGCGGCGGAGGTGTCGCGGCTGGCGCCATGGAAGAAAACGTTCAGGGCCACAGCCGAGATCGAGGGCAGGAGGATACTGGATTTGAGGAGTGAGCGGGCGGTGCGCCTGGTTTGGGCGCAGGCTCCCGGCCCCCGCTGACAAGCCAGGTACAGCGATAGCTATAAAAGTAATAGCTGCCCGCGCTTGTTACCAAAGCGCCAGAGCGATAAAAGACCCCCAATCAGCCCGCAAGCAAATCACTCAGCGCCCGCGCGATGACCTTGGTGGCGCGGCGCAGGTCTTCCAGGTCCAGCCGCTCATCGGCCCGCTTGGCGTGTGATTCGAGCACCGTGCGTGGGCCGGCGCCATAAATCACGCCGGGAATGCCGCGCTCCACATACAGCCGCACATCGGTGTACAGCGGCGTGCCCACGGCGGGCACGGGTTCGCCCGTCACCGCCAGCGCGTGCTTCTGGATGGCATCGACCAGCGGCTGGTTGCCGGCCAGCGGTGTCATGGCATTGGCCAGCAGCAGGCGCTTGATGTTGACGCTGATGCCCGCACGCTCGGCCGCTGCCTGCTCGATCACGCGGCGGATGGTGGCTTCCACCTCCACCGGGTTCTCCTCGGGGATCATGCGGCGGTCGAGCTTGAACATCACCTTGCCGGGCACCACGTTGGTGTTGGTGCCGCCCTCGATGCGGCCCACGTTGAGGTAGGGGTGCTGAATGCCTTCGACCTTGGACGTGACTTTCTTGTACCCATCGTTCTGCGCATACAGTGCATTGAGGATGTGCACGGCGCCCTGCAGCGCATCCACCCCCGTGTGCGGCACGGCAGCATGGGCCATCTTGCCGTGTACGGTCACTTCCATCTGCAGGCAGCCGTTGTGGGCGGTGACCACTTCGTACGAGAAGCCCGCCGCGATCATCAGGTCGGGCTTGGTAAGCCCCTTTTGCAGCAGCCAGCCGGGGCCCAGTTCGCCGCCAAACTCTTCGTCGTAGGTGAAGTGCAACTCCACCGCACCGCGTGTGGGCTGGGCCACGGCTTCGAGCGCGCGCACGGCAAAGGTGAAGCTGGCAAAGTCGCTCTTGCTCACGGCGGTGGCGCGGCCGTACATCTTGCCGTCCACAATTTCGGCGCCATAGGGGTCGTGCGTCCAGCCTTCGCCGGGCGGCACCACGTCGCCGTGCGCGTTCAGGGCGATGGTTTTGCCGCCCTGGCCGTAGGGGCGGCGCACGATCAGGTTGGTGATGGATTCCATGCCATAGGCCTGCACATCGGCGGCGGGAACGGCGTGTTTTTCGGCGTCAAAGCCAAAGTCTTTCAGCAGCTCGGCAGTGCGCTCTGCATGCGGCGCGTTGTTGCCGGGGGGCGTGTCGGTGGGCACGCGCACCAGGGCCTGCAAAAAGCGCACTTCCTCGTCAAAGTGCTGGTCGATCCAGGCGTCCAGGGCGGTGTAAGAGGCCTGCGTGGGGGTGGTCATGGGCGGGGCTCCTCGGCAAGCTGGTGCAGCACCTGGGAGAAGGCGTCCACGGCCAGTTGCATGTCGTTGTTGGTGGTGGATTCGAGCGGGTTGTGGCTGATGCCTGAGTTTTCTCCGCGCACAAACAGCATGGCCTGCGGCAGGATTTCATGGAGCTTCATGGCGTCGTGCCCGGCCCCGCTGGGCATGCGGAACACAGGCAGGCCCAGGTGGTCCACCGCGCGCTCCCAATGGTGTTGCCAGGCGGGTGCGCTGGGGGCGGCCGCTGCGCGCATGGACTCTTCCAGTGTGTAGCGCAGGCCCCGCCGCGCGGCAATCTGGGCGAGCTGTTCGAGCACATCGCGCACCAGCGCATCGCGCTGCGAGTCGGTGGGGGCGCGCAGGTCCAATGAAAAAAGGCAGCGCCCCGGCACCACGTTGATGGAGCCGCACGGCACGTTCAGCTGCCCGATGGTGCCCACTGAATCGCCGTCCTGTGCGGCGCGCTGCTCGATGTACAGCGCCAGCTCTGCCACGGCAACGGCGGCATCGCGGCGGCGGTCCATGGGCGTGGTGCCGGCGTGGCTGGCGGTACCGATCATCTCGCCGACAAAACGCACGCCGCCGTTGATGGAGGTGACTACGCCCAGGGGCAGGTCCAGCTCGTTGAGCACCGGGCCTTGCTCGATATGGACTTCAATGAAGCCCAGGTACTGTGCCGGGTCGCGCTGCAGCGTGGCAATGTCGTCAATGCACAGGCCTGCGTTGTGCATGGCCGCGCGCATGGTGATGCCGTCGGCGTCCTTCTGGTCCAGCCAGGCCGGGTTGAAGTGCCCGATGAGCGCGCCCGAGCCCAGAAAGGTGGCTTTGTAGCGCTGGCCTTCCTCTTCGGCAAACGCCACCACCTCGATGCCAAACGGCAGGCGGCGGCCCGCGCGGTGCAGCTCGCGCACACAGGCCATGGGCACGAAGATACCCAGGCGCCCGTCGTATTTGCCGCCGTTGCGCACGGTGTCGTAATGGCTGCCCGTCATGAGGTAGCGTGCGCCGGGGGCCGCCGGGTGGTAGCGGCCCACCACGTTGCCCACGGCGTCCATCTCCACCGCGTCAAAGCCGCATTCGCGCATCCAGTGGCTGATGCGCTGTGCACAGGCACGGTGCGCGTCGGTGAGGTAGGTCACGGTGAGCTGGCCCTTTTCGGCAAAGCCGGGGTCGGAGTGCTCGGCGAGTTGTTCGTGCCAGTCCCACACGTCGTTGCCCAGCAAGGGCTCGGCACCCAACTTGTCGTTCAGGCGGATCTCGGCAATGCGGTGGATGTTGCGCAGGGCCTCGGCGCGCTCGAAGTCCGCGTGGTTGTCCAGCCGCCGCGCAAAGGTGTCGATGATCTGCTGTTTGCTCAGCCCCGTGCCGCGTGGCCCGCGCACCGCCAGGATGAACGGGAAGCCGAAGCGCGCGTTGTAGTCGGCGTTGAGCTGCTGAATGCGCGCAAACTCGTCGGGCGTGCACTGCGTGAGGCCCGCCTTCGATTGCTCGTGCGTCGATTCGGCCGTCAGGCTTTGCGCCACCATGGCCTTGCCTGCCAGCTCGGGGTGGGCACGGATCAGGCCGAGTTGCGCGTCGGTGCTGGCCGTGCGCACGGCATGGGCCATGGCGTGCTTGAGGTGCGCCAGCGAGCGAAACGGCCGCTGCGCGAGGGCTTGCTCGGCAATCCAGGGCGAATGTTCATACACACCGTCCAGCAGTTGCAACGCCTCGGCGGCGCTGGCGGTGTTCAGTTGTTCCAGGGTCAGGGGCATGGTGCGTGCTTCAATAAAGTGAGCTGCTTGCGCTTATGGGATAAGCGCCAGAGGCTGATTTGACTCAAAATTTTGGTGCGGGAAACCGCTGCGCCCAGTGGCGCGCGATGTCGATGCGGCGGGCCACCCACACCTTGTCGCGCTGTGCGATGTGGTCCAGAAAACGCTGCAGCGCCGTGATGCGCCCCGGGCGGCCCAGCAGGCGGCAGTGCATGCCAATGCTCATCATCTTGGGGGCGTTGTCGCCGGCGGGGTCGCCCTCGGCGTACAGCGCGTCGAAGGTGTCTTTCAGGTACTGATAAAACGGGTCGGCGTGCGAGTAGCCCTGGGGCAGCGCAAAGCGCATGTCGTTGCAGTCGAGTGTGTAGGGCACGATGAGCTGGGGCACCTCGCTGCCATCGGTTTTGCGCACCTTCATCCAGAAGGGCAGGTCGTCGCCGTAGTAATCGCTGTCGTATTCAAAGCCGCCAAAGTCGGCCACCAGGCGGCGGGTGTTGGGGCTGTCGCGGCCGGTGTACCAGCCCAGAGCCCTTTGGCCGGTCATGCGCTGGAGGATGTCCATCGCCTCCTGCATGTGCGCGCGCTCCACCGCTTCGGGGATGTGCTGGTAGTGAATCCATTTGAGGCCGTGGCAGGCGATCTCGTGCCCCAGCTCCACAAACGCCCGCGTCAGGTCGGGGTGGCGCTGCAGGGCATTCGACACACCAAACACCGTCAGCGGCAATTTGCGCTTTTCAAACTCGCGCAGGATGCGCCACACGCCCGCACGCGCGCCGTATTCGTAGATGCCCTCCATGCTCATGTGCCGCTCGGGGTAGCTGGCGGGGTTGAACATTTCCGACAAAAACTGCTCGCTACCGGCATCGCCATGCAGCACGGCGTTTTCGCCGCCTTCTTCGTAGTTCAGCACAAATTGCACGGCAATGCGGGCGCCGCCCGGCCATTGCGCGTGGGGCGGGTTCTGACCATAGCCAATCAGGTCACGCGGGTAGGGCAGGGTGGTGTCGTAGATCATGGAGTGCAGCAAGAGTCACGGGTGCAGGGTCTGTCAGCGGACAGCGCAGCCGCCAGATGGCAGCGGGGCGTCGGTGGGCACAGCCTTGGCAAGCAAATGACAGGCCAGCCCGGCATTGGGGCGTCGGCGCTGGAGGGCGCCGGCACGCGCCAAGGCCTCGGCGAGGGCGCTGGCAGGCGACGAAAACATGGACCGGATGATAGGTTGAACGGTGCACAGTGCATACACTTTGGGCACCACACGGCCCGTTTGCGGCCATCCACCTTCAGGAGATTTCACCATGGGCTTGAGCACCCACGTTCTGGACACCATGCACGGCTGCCCTGCGGCCGGCATGGCGGTGTCGCTGTTTTCCACCCAGGGTGACGAGGCCACGCTGCTCCAGCGCCTGGTGCTCAACCACGATGGCCGCACCGATGCGCCGCTGTTTGACAACGCCAGCCTGCGCAAGGGCACCTACCGCCTCACGTTCGATGTGGCGGCTTATTTCAAGGCCCGGGGCGTGGTGTTGCCAGAACCCAACTTTCTCGACCGTGTGAGCCTGGATTTTGGTATCGCGAATGCCGACCAGCACTACCACGTGCCGTTGCTGGTGAGCCCGTGGAGCTATTCCACGTACAGAGGATCGTGAGGAGTGCTCCTGAAAAAGGAGCTTATCGCGCTTTATCGGCGGTGATTTGTGCCAAGAAAGTGCTTGAAACCTATAAAACGCAGGCGTCAGCAGCTCTGTTTTTGTGAGCGCGGCGTGCCAGGGCGCCAAGACGTTCTCAGAGCTGTCCTTCGGTCAGGGTGTCCAGCTGAAAATGCCCACTTTTGTCCCACAGCCAGGTATCGGTGTAGACGACCCGGCCCATGCGTGCAGGCACCGGAAACGGGGCCGCGGCGCGCACGGTGCGCTCGATCTCGGCAACCACTTCCGGCGCATGGCGCGGTGCGCGCATCCAGTGCAGCTTGGTGACGTGGCCACTGCGGTCAATGGCTACTTCCAGCACGCCAATGGCGTACAGCATGGGCGGCAGCTTGCCCTTGAAAACCCGCTGGGGGTTCAGGTTGTACACGTGGGTTGCCGCGTCGCGGCGATAGGCGCGCGCGCTGATGGCCGCCGAGGGGCTGGGCAACGCCGATCTGCCCGGTGCCTGCCCTGCGTTGGTGCTGGGCATGCGGCTGTCGGGAGGTGGCGGCGGGGCTTCCGGGGCAGATTTGCAGGCCGCAACGATGGCACCCACGGCCGCCATAAGTCCAGCCAGCAACCAGTGGCGGCCGGTTCGGGAAGAACGTTGGTGCGAAGTGGGTGGCATGGTGCGGTCGCTATGCTGGTGGGCACGGTCCATGCGAGCAGTGCATGGTGTGCCGTGAACATACTGAAAGTTGGTTGTGACTGATCTGCTGTTATTGCTGGAGAGCCTGAAGGCCGCCCCGGCCTGTCTGGTGACCGTCGAGTCTACACAAGGCTCTGCTCCGCGGGAAGTGGGGGCCTGGATGGCTGTTTTTGCCAACAGTCTGGTGGGCACTATCGGCGGGGGGCATATCGAACACCAGGCCATTGCCCAGGCGCGGCTTCGGCTGAGCGGGCTTGCCGGTGCGCCGCGGCAGCGCTACGCACTCGGCCCGGCCCTGGGGCAGTGCTGCGGGGGCGTGATGCACCTGGGGTTTGAGTTGGTCGGGGCGCAGCATGCGCAAAGCCTTCAGCAGCGCCTGGCGCCAGCGCTCTACCCTGTGGCCTTGTTTGGTGGTGGGCATGTAGGCCATGCATTGGCGCGCGTGCTGGCGCCGCTGCCGTTTGCCCTGACCTGGATCGACAGCCGCGACGGGGTTTTTCCAGATCCTGCACCCGAGGGCGTGCGGTGTGAACACTCTGAACCAGTGCAGCTGGCCGTGCCCCGGCTGGCCCCTGGCAGCCGCGTGCTCATCATGAGCTTCAGCCACGCCGAAGACCTGGACGTGGTGGCTGCCTGCCTGCGCCGCCAGCGCGAGCAGGGCGATCTGCCGTTTATCGGTCTTATCGGCAGCAAGACCAAGTGGGCCACGTTTGCGAACCGGCTGCAGGGGCGGGGTTTCATGCCGCACGATCTGGCGCAGGTGACCTGCCCGATCGGTGTGCCGGGCATACACGGCAAAGCGCCCGAGGTGATTGCGGTGGCAGTGGCCGCACAGCTGCTGCAAACCCTGTACGCGGCGCCAGCCCTGGAAAAATTGCAAGCGTCGGTAACAGCCATGCACCCGCATCCTGGGTAATGCCTGCCGCAGCTGGGCCACCGGGCTTCGGTGGTGTGTGCGCTGACCAGGAACAGTTCCTGCATACACTTTGTGCCGAAACGTGAGAATGGTGGGTCGCAGCGGTGCCCCGGCAGTGTGTTGCCATGGTGCGCGGCCCTTTTGTCTGCTCAGAGCGCCCGCAGTGGTGAGCAGGTTGCATATGTGGCGCGCGCTATGGCGTGCCGCGAAGGTTGAGAACCGTAAACATGGAAAGCTATCTTCTCGACTGGGCCAACCTGCTGCTGCGCTGGGTCCACGTCATCACAGCGATTGCCTGGATTGGCTCGTCGTTCTACTTCGTCTTTTTGGACAGCAGCCTCACGCCGCCCGAGGATGAAGACCTGAAGCAACAGGGCGTGAGCGGCGAGCTCTGGGCCGTGCACGGCGGCGGGTTCTATCACCCGGTCAAGTTTGCGGTGTCGCCGCCCCGGCTGCCCAAACACCTGCATTGGTTCTTCTGGGAGAGCTACAGCACCTGGATCAGCGGGTTTGCGCTGTTCACGGTGTCGTACCTGTACAGCGCCAGCACTTACCTCATCGACAAGTCGCGCATGGACTGGGTGCCCGCCACGGCCATTGTGGTGGCGTTGGCGTTTTTTGTGGTGTTCTGGCTGCTGTACGACGCGGTTTGTCGCATTTTCGGGCAGCGAAAGCACGGTGATGCCATTGTGGGCGCGCTCGTGTTCACGCTGGTGTGCGTGGCCTCGTGGCTGGCCTGCCACTGGTTTGCGGGCCGCGCGGCGTTTTTGCTGGTGGGCGCCATGATGGCCACGGCCATGAGTGCCAACGTGTTCTTCTGGATCATCCCCGGCCAGCGCACGGTGGTGGCGCAGATCAAGGCAGGCCTGCCGGTGGACCCGATTCACGGCAAACGTGGCAAGCAACGCAGCGTGCACAACACCTATTTCACGCTGCCGGTGCTGTTTGCCATGCTCAGCGGCCACTACAGCTTTACCTGGAGCCACCCGCAGAACTGGCTGGTGCTGATCATGATGATGTTCGCGGGAGCGGCCATTCGGCAGTTCTTTGTGATGCGCCATGGCTACAAGCTGGGCAAGAGCGGCAATCCGCTGCCGTATGCGCTGGTGGGGGTGGCCGTGATGGTCGCCATGGTGGCCTGGCTGCGGCCTGCGCCGCCGACGGTGCAGATGGGCGCTACTGATTTAGTAGCTAGTGGTGCTTATCCCATAAACGCTACAGATCAAAATGACTATAAATCAGTGCAAACAGTGCTGGAGCAGCGTTGCTACATGTGCCATGGCGAGCAGGTACAGATGAAGAACCTGCGGCTGGATTCGACCGCCCTGGTCAAGCAGCACGCCCAGGCCATTTACCAGCAGGCCGTGGTGCAAAAGCTCATGCCCATGAACAACGCCACACAGATGACCGACGAAGAACGTGCACTGATCGGGCGCTGGTACCAGGCGGGTGCCGCCACCCAGTGACCGGTTGGAGGGGTTGGATGGGCCGGATGCAACGATCCGGCGCGCAGATCAGCCGGGTGCCGTGTCGTGCAGGCCAAGGCCCCTCAGGTACACATCCAGCGCCGCACGGCCGTTGGCCTGCAGGTCAAATGCTTCGGTATTGAGCAGCCATTGGTGCACCAGCCCTTCCACCAGCACCTGCAAGCCCCGGGCGGCAAAGTCCAGCGCCATGGGTGGGGACTGGCCGCGGGCGGCAAAGGCGCGTTGCAGCGCAGCATGGTTGCGCGCCACGCAGCCGCCGTGCACGCTCAGGTGGCGCTCCAGCACGGCGCCCATGTCGGTGGTGTATTCGACCTGGTGGGTGGCGATCTTGAGGACGCGGCAGGTTTGCTCGTCGGTGGCAATCAGGCGCAGCGCCTCCAGCATGGCACTGCGGATCTCGGCCACGGGGTGGGCTGACTGCTCCACATACGCCACCACCAGGGTTTGCTCCAGCGGCAGGGTCACGCGCTCCATCATGGCGTTGAACAGATCGGCCTTGTCCTTGAAATGCCAATAAATCGCCCCCCGCGTGGTGCCTGCGGCCGTGGCAATGTCATTCAGGGAAGTGTGTGAAACGCCACGCGATTGAAACAATTGTTCCGCAGCATCCAGAAGGTTGTTGCGCGTGGTCTGTGCGTCCGCCTTGGTGCGTCGGGCCATGAAATACCTCACTTGATGGGGTGTATTCGTCACTATACATACATTCTTGAATGTATGTATGCTTTAATGCAAGCCTTCGTTGCCGTGCCGTGGGCCATGTTGCAGGCCTGTGCGCAGATCGGCGCGCCACACTAAACTGGTTCACTCTGCGGATTTGCCGCACCTTTTTCTCCAAGGAACACCATGTCTGCCTTGCCCAATGTCAAGACTGCCCCCGTTGTTGCCTCTGCCTTGTCCCCTGCGCGTGTGCGCCTGGGCGTTGCGGCGGGTGGCCTGTCCGTTGTATTGCTGTTGGCGGCCTGTGGCAAGTCCGAGGCGCCACCGGCGGCGGCCGGTGGCGGCATGCCGCCACCCGAAGTGGGCGTGGTGGTGGCCACACCGGGTGATGTGGGTTTGGTGACCGAGCTGCCCGGGCGCCTGGAAGCCTCGCGCGTGGCGCAGGTGCGGGCCCGTGCTGCCGGTATCTTGCAAAAGCGGCTGTTTCGCGAAGGCAGCGACGTCAAGGCAGGGCAGGCCCTGTTTACGATTGACGCCGCTCCCTATGCGGCGGCGCTGCAAAGTGCCCAGGCCACGCTGGCCCGCGCCCAGGCCAACCTGACGCAGGCGGCCGCGCTGGCCGAGCGCTACAAGCCACTGCTGGCCGCCAACGCGGTCAGCCAGCAGGAATACGCCAACGCCGTGGCGGCGCAAAAGCAGGCCGAGGCCGACGTGGCCGCAGGCCGTGCCGCCGTGCAGACCGGCCGCATCAATCTGAATTACGCCAGCGTCACGGCGCCCATTTCGGGCCGCATCGGCCGCGCCCTGGTCACCGAAGGCGCTCTGGTGGGGCAGGGCGAAGCCACGCAACTGGCCGTGATCCAGCAGGTTGATCCGGTGTATGTCAACTTCACCCAGTCGGCTGGCGAGGTAATGAAACTGCGCCGTGCCCTGGCCGATGGCCAGCTCCAGCGCGCCGGGGGCAGCGAAGCCGCCATCGTGCGCGTGGTGCTGGAGGACGGCAGCGAATATGCGCTCCCCGGCAAACTGCTGTTTTCCGACCTGACAGTGGACCCGAGCACCGGCCAGATCACGCTGCGCGCCGAGGTGCCCAACCCCAAGGGTGACTTGCTGCCCGGCCTGTATGTGCGCGTGCGTCTGGAGCAGGCCCAGGTGGCCAATGCCATCACGCTGCCCCAGCAGGCAGTGACGCGCACCCAGCAAGGCGACAAGATCACGGTGGTAGGCGCCGATGGCAAGCTCAGCCCGCGCATGGTGAAGGTGGGTGCCGCGCGCAACAACCAGTGGATCGTGCTGGAAGGCCTCAAGGCCGGTGAGCAGGTCATGGTCGATGGCTTTCAGAAGCTCCAGATGATGCCGCCCGGCACGCCCGTGAAGGCGGTGCCCTGGCAAGCCCCCGGCAGCGCCGCTGCTGCACCCGTTGCCGCTACACCGGCCGCTGCACCTGCGGCCAGCGCCCCCGCTGCTCCCGCCAGTGCCGAGCAGAAATAAGGAGCCAGCCCCATGGCCAAGTTCTTTATTGACCGCCCCATCTTTGCGTGGGTGATTGCCTTGTTCGTCATGGTGCTGGGCGCCGTGTCGATCACCAAGCTGCCCGTGTCGCAATACCCCTCGGTGGCACCGCCGAGCATCGTGGTGAGTGCCGCCTATCCAGGTGCTTCGGCACAAACCCTCGAAGACAGCGTGCTGGCCGTGATCGAGCGTGAGATGAACGGCGCGCCCGGCCTTGCCTACATGGAGGCCGTGAGCCAGGCCAACGGCACCGGCACCCTCACACTCAGCTTCGAGCCGGGCACGAATCCCGACCTGGCGCAGGTCGAGGTGCAAAACCGACTCTCGCGCGCTTCGCCGCGGCTGCCAGCGGTGGTGAACCAGCAGGGCGTGCGCGTGGACAAGTCGCGCAGCAACTTCTTGCTGTTCACCATGCTGTCGTCGTCCGACCCCAAGTTCGACGTGAACTCGCTGAGCGACTACGCCGCGCGCAACGTGGTGCCCGAGCTGCAGCGCCTGCCCGGCATCGGCCAGGTGCAGTTGTTTGGCGCCGAGCGTGCCATGCGCGTGTGGGTGGACCCGGCCAAGCTGCAGGGCTTCAACCTGTCGGCGGCCGACGTCGCCAGCGCCATCCAGGCGCAGAACGCGCAGGTGTCTGCGGGTAGCCTGGGCGAGTTGCCCAACATGAGCGGCCAGAGCATCTCGGCCACCGTGGTGGTGCCCGGGCAGATCAGCTCGACCAAGGAGTTTGGTGAGATCGTGCTGCGCGCCAATGCCGACGGCTCCACGGTGCGCCTCAAGGATGTGGCGCGCATCGAGCTGGGCGCCCAGTCGTATGCCACCACCGCCCGCCTGAACGGCAAGCCCGCCACCGGCATGGGGGTGCAGTTGTCGCCCTCGGGCAATGCGCTGGCCGCTGCCACAGCCGTCAAGACCCGCATGGCCGAGCTGGAAAAATACTTTCCGCCTGGCGTGAGCTGGACCATTCCCTACGACAGCTCCAACTTCGTCAAGATTTCCATCAAGCAGGTGGCCGTGACCCTGCTCGAAGCCATCGTGCTGGTGTTTCTGGTGATGTATCTGTTCTTGCAGAACTTCCGCTACACCATCATCCCGACCATCGTGGTGCCGGTGGCGCTGCTGGGCACCTTTGGTGCGCTGCTGGCCATGGGCTTTTCGATCAACGTGCTGACCATGTTCGGCATGGTGCTGGTGATCGGTATCGTGGTGGACGACGCCATCGTGGTGGTGGAAAACGTCGAGCGCATCATGAACGAGGAAGGCCTGCCCCCGCTGGAGGCCACGCGCAAGGCCATGGGCCAGATCTCGGGCGCCATCATCGGTATCACCGTGGTGCTGATCTCGGTGTTCTTGCCGCTGGCGTTCTTTGCCGGCTCGGTGGGCAACATCTACCGCCAGTTCTCGGCGGTGATGGGTGTGTCGATTGCTTTTTCGGCCTTCATGGCGCTGTCGCTCACGCCCGCGCTGTGCGCGACCTTGCTCAAGCCGGTCGAGGCCGGGCATGGCCATTCCAAGAAGGGCTTTTTTGGCGGCTTCAACCGCGGCTTTGCCCGCACCGCCAAGGGCTATGAAGGCTGGGTGGCCAAACTGCTGCGCCGGGGCGGCCGCATGATGGTCGTCTATGTGGCGCTGATCGCTGCCGTGGGGGTGCTCTACACGCGCCTGCCCACCTCGTTCTTGCCCAACGAAGACCAGGGCAATTTGCTCGTCAACATCCAGTTGCCGCCGGGCGCCACGCTGGAGCGCACGCAGGCCGTGGTCGAGAAGGTCGAGGACTTCATGCTCAAGCAGCCCGAAGTCAAGAACATGGTTGCCGTGTTGGGCTTCAGCTTCTCGGGCCAGGGGCAAAACGCCGGCCTGTCTTTTGTGACCCTGAAGGACTGGTCCGAGCGCGCGGGCGCCGAGCACACGGCAGAGGCCATTGCCGGCCGTGCCATGGGCGCGCTGTCGGGTGTGCGTGACGCCTTCATCTTTGCGCTGAGCCCGCCCGCCATTCCTGAGCTGGGGGTCAGCTCGGGCTTCACCTTCCGCCTGCAAGACCGTGGTGGCAACGGCCACGATGCTCTGGTGGCGGCACGCAACCAGATGCTGGGCATGGCCTCCAAGAGCAAGGTGCTCGCGGGCGTGCGCCCAGACGGTCTGGAAGACGCCCCGCAACTGCAGGTCGACATCGACCGCGACAAGGCCAGCGCGCAAGGCGTGAGTTTTTCCGCCATCAACAACGCCATCTCCACGGCGCTGGGCTCGGCCTATATCAACGACTTCCCGAACGCCGGGCGTCTGCAGCGCGTGGTGGTGCAGGCCGAGGCCCAGGCCCGCATGCAGCCCGAGGACATCCTCAAGCTCACGGCGCTGAACAGCCAGGGCAAGGCCGTGCCGCTGTCGTCGTTTGCCACCACGCGCTGGATCAGCGGTGCCATGCAAACCGTGCGCTACAACGGATACCCCGCCATGCGCATTGCCGGTGGCGCGGCGCCCGGCTTCAGCACGGGCGACGCTATGGCCGAGATGGAGCGCATGGCCTCGCAGCTGCCCGCGGGCTTTGGCTTTGAATGGACGGGTCAGTCGCGCGAAGAAAAGCTGGCCGGCTCGCAGGCCATGGTGCTGTATGGTTTTGCCATCTTGGCAGTGTTTTTGTGTTTGGCAGCGCTGTATGAAAGCTGGTCGATTCCGCTGTCGGTCATTCTGGTGGTGCCTCTGGGGGTGCTGGGCGTGCTGCTGGGTATCACCCTGCGCGGCATGACGAATGACGTGTACTTTCAGGTGGGGCTGATCACCATCATCGGCTTGTCGGCCAAAAACGCCATTCTGATCATCGAGTTCGCCAAAGACCTGCAGGCGCAGGGCAAGGGCGTTATTGAGTCGGCACTGGCTGCGGCCCACCTGCGCTTCCGTCCGATCGTCATGACCTCGCTGGCCTTCATTTTGGGGGTGGTGCCACTGGCCATTGCCTCGGGCGCCAGTTCGGCCAGCCAGCGTGCCATTGGCACCGGCGTGATCTCGGGCATGGTGGTGGGCACCTTCCTGGCCGTGTTTTTCGTGCCGATCTTCTTCGTGGTGGTGCGCAGCCTGTTCAAGGGCAGCGCGCGCCAGCGGCAATTTGATGCCCAGCACTCGCACCAGGCGGACACAGGAAACACCCATGCTTGATATTTTTACGCCCCGCCGGGCTGCCGGCTCTAGCGCGGCCCGCCTGCCCGCTGCCACGGCACTTGCCGCTGTGGCGCTGCTGGCCGGTTGCTCCATGATCCCCACCTATGAGCGTCCGCCGGCCCCTGTGGCGGCGCAATGGCCCGCTGTGGGCGCTGCCCCAGGCACCACCGCCACCACGGCAGCGGCCGATCTGCCCTGGCAGGACTTTGTGGGCGATCCGCGCCTGCGCGAGCTGGTGGAGCTGGCGCTGCAAAACAACCGCGACCTGCGCGTGGCGGTGCTCTCCATCGAGCAGTCCCGGGCGCAGTACCAGATTCGCCGTGCCGACCAGGTGCCCACCATCAACGCCGCCGCCACGGGCAACCGCCAGCCGGCGGCTGACGGCAGTGGCGGGATCAGCAGCGCCTACACCGCTGGTCTGGCCATGGCATCCTGGGAGATCGACTTTTTTGGCCGTGTGGCCAGCCTGAAGGAAGCGGCCCTGGCGCAATTTCTGGCCACGCAGGAGGCGCGCAGCGCGGTGCAGACCAGTCTGATTGCATCGGTGGTCAGCACCTGGCTGAGCCTGCAGACTAACGAAGAACTGCTGAGCCTGACGCAGCGCACCATGGTCACCCGGGACGACTCGCTGCGGCTCAATCGTCTGCGCTTTGACCAGGGCGTGACCTCTGCCCTGGACCTGCGCCAGGCCGAATCCCTGACGGCTGCTGCGCGGTCCACCCTGGCCCAGCAGCAACGCCTGCGCGCGCTCGATGTGAACGCGCTCACGCTGCTGGTGGGGCAACCCGTGCCCGAGCGGTTGCTGCCCAATGTGCAGGCCGATGGCGGCGCAGTGGCGCTGCGTGATGTGCCCGAAGGCATGCCATCCGACCTGCTGGAGCGCCGCCCGGACATCCGCCAGGCCGAGCAGCAGCTGATTGCGGCCAACGCCAACATCGGTGCGGCGCGGGCGGCGTTTTTTCCGCGCATTGCCCTGACGGCCAGCGCTGGCACCGCCAGCAATGCGTTGTCGGGCCTGTTCAAGAGCGGTTCGTGGGGTTGGACGCTGGCGCCCCAGGCCGTGCTGCCCATTTTTGATGCCGGGCGCAACCAGGCCGGACTCGACTCGGCCCGTGCCGGGCGCGAGATTGCGGTGGCCCAGTACGACAAGGCCATTCAAAGCGCGTTCCGCGAAGTGGCCGATGCCCTGGCCGGCCGCGCCACGCTGGGCGAGCAGGTGCTGGCCCAGCAGGCACAAGCCACCGCCGAGGCCGACCGCTTCCGCCTGGCCGACCTGCGCTACCGCAATGGCGTGGCCAGTTACCTTGATGTGCTCGATGCCCAGCGCGCCCTTTTTGCCACACAGCAGGCGTTGGCCCAGTCGCAGCTGGCGCAGCGGCAAAACCAGGTGGCGCTGTACAAGGCGCTGGGCGGCGGCTGGCGCGATGCCGCGGCCAGCGCCGCACCCGCTGCCCCGCAAAACTGACAGCGGCTTGCCGGGGGGGAGGCGTGGCCCCGGCTGCTGACCGTTAGCCAGCGGCGTTTTTGCCCCGGTTGGGTTAAAGAGGGGCCTGCGCCGTGCCGGCAGCGCCCGCTTTTTAAAGCGCGGGGCCGCGGCGACAATGGTTGCCATGCAAGCACCTTCTGACGTTTCGGGCGAGGCCCTGCCGGATTACCGCACCCAGCCGCGCGCATTTTTGCAAGCGCTTTTCCATACCGCCGTGCGCAGCGCCCAGCCGCTGCAAGGCATGCGGGCCTGGCTGCCCGAGCCGCCGCGTGGGCGCACGCTGGTGCTGGGCGCCGGCAAGGCGGGCGGCTCCATGGCGCAGGCGCTGGAGGCCCTGTGGCCTCCCGAAGCGCCGCTGTCGGGCCTGGTGGTCACGCGCTATGGCCATGTGCCGCCCCGGCCAGACGGACTGGTGCAGCGCATTGAAGTGGTCGAGGCCGCGCACCCCGTGCCCGACGCGGCGGGCATGGCGGCGGCTGAGCGCATGCTGGCACTCACGGCGGGGCTGACGGCCGACGACCTGGTGCTGTGCCTGGTGTCGGGCGGCGGCTCGTCGTTGCTCACCTTGCCCGCAGACGGCCTGGCGCTGGCAGACAAGCAGCGCATCAACCGTGCCCTGCTCGAAAGCGGGGCCAGCATTGGCGAGATGAATTGCGTGCGCAAGCACCTCTCGCGCATCAAGGGCGGGCGCCTGGCCGCGGCCTGCGCGCCTGCGCGTGTGGTCACGCTTGCCATCAGTGATGTGCCGGGCGATGACCCGTCGGTCATCGCCAGCGGCCCCACGGTGCCCGATGCCACCACCTGCGCCGATGCGCTGGAAATTCTGGCGCGCTACCGCATCGACGTGCCGCCGCCCGTGCGCCAGGCCCTGCGAAGCGGTGCGCTGGAGACGCCCAAGCGGGCAGATGGCGCCTTTGCCGGGCATTCAGTGCACCTGGTGGCCACACCCTGGCAGGCACTGGAGGCGGCAGCGGCCATGGCGCGCGGGGCGGGGCTGGCGGCCTACATCCTGTCCGACGAGATGGAAGGCGAATCCCGCGAGGTGGGGCGTGTGCACGCGGCACTGGCGCGCGGCGTGGCGTTGCGCGGCCAGCCGTTTGAGCGACCCTGCGTGATTTTGAGCGGCGGCGAAACCACCGTGACGGTGCGCCCGCGCCGTGAGGGCGCGGCCCCTGGCCGCGGCGGGCGCGCTGGCGAGTTCTGCCTGGGGCTGGCGCAGGCGCTGCAGGGCATGGATGGCGTGTGGGCGCTGGCGGCCGACACCGATGGCATTGATGGCATCGAAGACAACGCGGGCGCGCTGGTCACGCCCGACACCCTGGCGCGCGCCGCAGCGGCGCAATTGCGCTTGGCCGATCACCTGGACCGCCACGACGCCTATGGCTACTTCGAGGCGCTGGGTGATCTGGTCATCACCGGGCCCACGCATACCAACGTGAATGACTTCAGGGTGCTCCTTGTTTTATAGCTGCTAGCGCTTTCTGAATAAGCGCTTGAGGCACTTTTGACTCAAATTTGATGGGGTGGTGGCCGCCAGCGCCGTGGCATGAAAAAAGGCACGGCAGATCGCTCTGCCGTGCCTTGCAAGCGCCCTAGGGCGCGGCGATCAGAAGCGGTGGCGGATGCCCACGCCGAAGCTGTTGCCGTTGGTCTGGCTGGTGATCTTGTCGTTCATGTACATGGCGTACACGTCGGTGCGCTTGGACAGGTTGTAGTCGTAGCCCAGCGTGAATGTCTTGCGGCTCACGTCGGGGGTGGACCACTCGGTTTTCACCCACTCGGCGAGCAGCTTGCCATTGCCCAAGGGGGCAGAGGCGCCCACCTGGTAGGTCTTGCCCTTGGTGGAGGCGGTGTCGTCGATCTTCTTTTCGCCATAGCTCAGGTAGGGCTTGACCATGCCGAAGTCGTAGGCGCCCAGCAGCATCCAGTACTTCTGGTTGTTGGCCAGCAGCGTGTTCACCGGGTTGTTGATGTCGGCGTTTTCATAGAAGCCGGTCAGGGTTAGCGGGCCACCAAAATAGAAGAAGTTGACGCCCACGTTGTTCTTGCCGCTCTTGCCCGCCTGTTCGCCAAACTGGTATTGCAGGTTGGCCTTGAAGCCGCCGATGTCTGGCGTGGAGTACACGATCTGGTTGCTCCAGCCCGTGTCGGCGGGGGTCATGGAGCGCCAGCCGGTGCCGTTGAACAGCGGCACATCCTTGTGCAGGATCAGCGGGGAGAACGTGAACGAGTCACCCAGCGGGTTGCCCACCACCGAAGGCAGGAAGTTGGGCGCCATCCAGCGGCCCAGCAGCACCGAACCAAAACCGCCCGACAGGCTGACGTTGGCATCGCGCGAGAAGAACGTGTCGCCGGTAAAGCGCCCTTGCGTGCCGGTGTCCACCTTGATGAACGAGGTCAGGTTGAAGTGGGCCTTCAGGCCGCCGCCCAGGTCTTCGGTGCCCTTCATGCCAAACCACGAGGTGGTCAGGCCACCGCTATCGACCACCGACTTGCTGGAGGCGTCGCCAGCCATCTTCATGGAGCCGGCAAACACGTCCACCAGACCGGTGAGCTGGACGGAGCTTTGGGCGTGGGCCCCGGCGGCACACAGCAGTGCGGCGCCCAAGGCAATCAGGTTTTTTTTCATAGAAACTCCTGCAGGGGGTTGTAAGTGCCGGTTATCCCGGCCAGAAAGGGCATGACACCGTCATGACAGTGCGTTGCGCCCTGCATGATCGTGTCACCAACAATCTGTTGCAAGTTCTATGCCGCATGAGTGCTTCAACTGTTGTTTTTCGTGTTCTCCGTGTTTTTGATCCGGCGCATACGGCAGGTGTGCGCCCTGGCAGGGTCAAACTCACATTTGATCTTCCTCAAAACGCGCAGCACTATCGCGCGGCAAAGTGGGCTACATGTTGCCATCCACATTCTTCTCCCTTCCTGCCCAGATCGAAGTGCTCGCCGCCGGCGAAGTGCTTCGCAGGCGCAACCAGACGCTGACTTCGGTGCTGCACCTTGAAAGCGGGCGGGTACTGCGCGGCGTGTATGAGGACGGGCGCATGCGCCACCAGCTGGGCGTGGTGGAAGGGCCTTTCTGGCTGGATGCGGCTTCCGCGATGCTGGAGAAGCCTTTTCCCGTGGACATGGTGGCAGAGACGCGCATTCAGGTGCGCCGCCTTCCGATCGAAGAGTTCCGGCGCGGGTGTGCGTCGCTGCCGCCCGTGGCACAGGGGCTGCTGCGGGACATGGCCACCGGGTACCGCCAGCAGTCCGAGCTGGCCGTGAGCCGGCTGGCGCAGGATGCAGAGGCGCGCTGCGCCCAGTGGCTGCTCAACCATGCACTTCCTGATCACAGCGGCGCCATGAGCGTGACGCTGCACCAGCGCAAGCGCCTCATTGCCGCGCAGCTGGGTATCGCCCCCGAGACCTTTTCGCGTGTTTTGCGCCACCTGCGCGAGCACGGGCTGATCGCCGGCACCGGCAACGTGCTCAATCTTCCGCAGCCGCACGCGCTGCAGTCGGTGGCGGGTTGCTGACCCCATTGCCCAGTCTGTTGGCTCAGGGTTTTTCCTTGGGCTGAAACGAGGGTTCCACCCATGCGCCCAGGGCGGGGCGCTGCGTATATTTGCCGGAGACTTCTCTGGCAAAGCCTGTACCCATGTCGCACCTTCTCCCTCCTTTTGCCCTGGGCCTGCCGCGCGCGGGATGCGCATGACGCCTTGGGCGCGCACGCCGGCTCCCACCGATTCGCCAGGCTGGCGGTGGCCCGGGTCGCTGGTGTTGCGCCTCATGCTGGTGGCCCTGTTGGCTGTGGCCGTGTCGGGGGCGCTGTCGGCGTGGCTGGCTTCGCTCGCCTCGGGGCGCGAGTCCATCCGCCGCCTGGTGGGCCAGCAGACCGAAGAGGTCGAGGTGATGGCGCGGCTGCTGGCCAGCAAGATCGAGCAAAGCCAGAAAGTGCTGCGCACCGTGGCCGAGGGCATCACACCGGACATGCTCAACTCGCCGTCGTCCCTGGAGTGGCTGTTGCAGCAGGGTCTGCCGGCTGTGCAGTTTTTCGATTCCATGCAGGTGGCCCGCCACGACGGGGCGTTGCGTGTCAATCTGCACTCTGGCCGCCTGGAAGACGCAGCCAACCTCGACCCTTCAGAGCGCGATGCCCTGCGGCGCACGCTGACGGGGGGCAAACCCCTGGTGTCCGAGCTGGTGGCGGGCCGTACCGCCGAGGCGCGGGTCATGTTCACCATGCCGCTGCGCCGCGAGGATGGCTCGGTCATGGGGGTGGTGGCCGGGGCGCTCAAGCTGCAGTCGCAAGGGCTGCTGCCGCCGTCCATGACGCTGCCGGCGCGCGACGACTCCCGGCTGATTGTTTTTACCCGCGACGGCACCATCCTCTCGCACCCCGATCCTTTGCGCATTCTGGGAAACGTGCGCGATGAAACGGGGCTGGGCCCGGTGTACACCGGGTGGCTGCAGCAGGCGCAGCCGGTGGCCGGGCGCGGCACCACCGAGGTGCTGCCGGCGCACATCGTGAGCATGGCCGGAATGCCGCTGCCGCAGTGGTTCGTGGCCCGTGTGAGCGATGCCCGCGCCATGCTGGCCCCCCTGGAAGGTGCGCAGCGCAAGGCGTGGTGGCTTGCTGCCGCGCTGATCGGTGCCAGCATGGCCCTGCTGGCGGGGCTCATGGTGTGGATGGCGCAGCCACTGGCCCAGCTGTGCCACAGCGCGTTGCAGCTGGCGCGCGGGCAGCGCGGCGATGGCATCGTGTGGCCCCGCGCCTCGGGTGAGGTGGGAGCCCTGGTGCAGGTGTTTGAAGGCCAGGTGCAGCACAGCGCGCAGCAGCGTCAGCAGCGGGACCAGCTGGAAGGGCAGTTTCAGGCCATCCTGGACAACGCCTCGGTGGGTATCGTGATCACCCGGCAGGGCATTCTGGAAGTGGTGGGGCGGCAGGCCTGCCAGATGCTCGGCTACACCACCGAAGAGTTGCAGGGCCGCGCGGCGCGCACCCTCTATGCGTCGGATGAAGACTACGCGCGGTTGGGCGAGCGGGTGCAGGCCGATTTTGCGGCCCACGCGGCGTTTGACGGGGACGTGTGTTTCATGCGCAAGGACGGCAGCCCCGTCTGGGCGCGGGTGCAGGGCCGGGGCGTGCGGGTGCACGACATGGCGGGCGGCACCGTCTGGATTCTGGAAGACCTGACGGCCGCGCGCGAGGCGCAGCAGCAGCAGGACTGGGCCGCCATTCATGACCCCTTGACCCAGCTGTGCAACCGGGAAGCCTTTGTCCAGCGCATGGGCGTGCTGCTGGCCGAGCGGTCAGCACGGGCCCGCATACCGGGCATTGCGGCCGCGGATGCCGCCGAGGGCGAGGGCGATGGTGTGATGCTGTTTCTTGACCTGGACTATTTCACCGTGGTCAACGATGTGGCCGGCCACGATGCGGGGGACGACGTGCTGCGCCATGTGGCGCGACTGCTGGAGTCGCAGGTGCGCCAGATCGGCTGGGCAGCGCGCCTGGGCGGCGACGAGTTTGCCGTGGTGCTGCCCGGCTGCTCGCTGGCACGCGGGCAGGCGCTGGCCGAGCAACTGCGCGCCGCAGTGCAAGCGTGGGAGCCTTCGTACCAGGGGCGCAGCTTCACGCTGGGGGTGAGTATTGGCTTGGTCGTGCTGGATGCCAGCTTGCAGGATGTGCCTTCGGTGCTGTATGCGGCCGATATGGCGTGCTACGACGCCAAGCGGGCGGGGCGCAACCGGGTGGAAACGCGCCATGCCGACCAGGCTGCGGCCTCGGGGCGTATGGCGTTGGGGCCGGTGTAGGGGTGGTTTTTCAGCCTTCTTGCTGGGGTGTGTTTTTTTGGTGTTTTTGGGCTCTGGCGCTTGTGGGGTAAGCGCTGGTAGCTATGGTTTTTGTATTTTATGGTGTACTTTTTTTGAGGCCGGAGGCCGGGTCTCGCCCCGGCGGGCGAGGTACTTGTTCTTTGCTTCGCCTGTATGGACCGGGGACATTGTTAACAGATGTGCGGACACATGGTTTACAGATCTGATTAAACGGCCTCGGTGTCAGCCAGGTCAATTACCAAGCAGCGATGGTGTGCGAAGAACACCTCAAAGCAGCCGTCCTTGTCCTGCTTGGGCCGGATACCCACCTTGTGGCGATGCAGGGCATTGCTCAGCTTGTATCGCTTGCCCCTGAACTTCAGGATCCCGTTCCAGTCGACCGTGCTCACTTCGTCTTCACTGCTGTACTCGGGCAGGCTCAATTGCTCCGGGAACGCTATCTTGCTGGGCCGATAGCACGTGACCGGTGTAGCTCCATGCAGTGCTTGGTGCGGGCGCTGATGGTTGTAGACCGCACGCCAGCGATCCAGCGCCGCCTGTACCCTCTCCAAGCTCTCAAAGCACCGTCCCTTGAGCACCTCGATCTCCAGTGTTCGATGGAAGCGCTCGTCCTTGCCATTGGTTTGCGGGTGGTAGGGTCGGCTGTGACTGACGTGAATGCCCAGTTGTACCAGCCACACGCCCAGTACTGTGAGCTGGCCCGGCGCACTTGGTGAGCCCCAGGGAGCGCCGTTGTCGAAGTTGATCTGCGCGGGCAGGCCATAGCGCCTGAATACTTCTGTCATGTGCGCTTGAACGACCTCGGTGGCAGTCTTGCCGCAGGCCTGCAAAGCCAGGTTAAAGCGCGAGTGATCATCCAGCATGGTCAGCGGCGAACAGCGCCCCTGAAGAGTCTGAAAGTGACCCTTGAAGTCGGCTTGTCACAGTGCGTTGGGCTCTTCACGTTCGAACCGCTGCCAGGGCTTGGCCGCTTCGCTGGCCTCGGACGTGATCAGGCCGTGGCGGCGCAGGATGGAGGTGGCGGTGCTGGGAGCCACACAGGGCCCACCCAGATGCTGCAAACGCCAGCTGATCTTGCGCCCGCCCCACGAGGGGTGCTCGGTGCGTACCGCGATGACGGCCGCCTCTACCTGCGGTGAGGAGCTGCTTGGACTGTTGCGGGGCCTGCGCGATCGATCTACCAGCCCCTCACTGCCTTGCTCTTCAAAGCGATTGAGCCACTTGTACGCGGTTGGGGCACTGATGCCAAAGCGTCGGCACAGCTCACGCACGTTGGCCCCTTCTTGCCTTGCCAGCTCAACGAATTCCTGTCTCAGGTTCATGGTGTTGCAAGCCTTCCATGGCATATAGACCTCCGGCGAAGTTCACCGAAAGTGTTAACCATGTCCTCGCACACCTGTTAACAATGTGCCCGGTCCATACACTTCGCCAAAGAAAAGTACCCAAAAGAAAGGCGACCCACAGTCTGCGACCCCTTCGCGTTGCTACGGGGCAAACCTGCGTCGGGGCGGTTGCGGGGTGCGCCGTGGAACTCGCTACGCGCTGGCGCGCTGCGCTCGGACAACCACGGCGAGTCAGATCACGAAGCATGCGCGCGAAGGCGCCCATGCCACCCCGCAAACGCCCCGCCGCAGGTGCAGCCAGAAGGGGGTGGGGAAAGAACATCCCAACATCCACACGGGCCATTGCTGCGCTCGGCCCAGTCTGCGCAGCGCGTGGCGCTTGCGCCCGGGCGGTTTGGGCCGAGCGCAGCAATGGCCCGTGTGGATGTCCGGTTTCGGGTTCCCTTCAGGATGCGCCGAGGAGCGCAGGTTTTGGCGGATCAGGGCTCGCGTCTGTTTGAGTGACGCGAAGCGGCGCGAGTTTAGCGAGACCCCGGCAAAACTGAGCACCGCAGGTTGCCCGCAGCGAAGCGAAGGGACGCAGCCTGTAGGGTCGCTTTTTCTTGGCTTACTTTCTTTTGGCGAGGCAAAAAAAAGTGAGTCGCCCGCCGGGGCGAAATCCCGGCCTCCGCCCCGAACTCAGGCATGCACTCAGGCATGAAACCCAATCAGCACCCAGGCTTCGACAGGCTTCCCCGAACGGGTGACGAGACTGTTTGCTATCAAAAAATAGCTGCTACCGCTTTATCCAAAAGCGCCAGAGCCGGAAATCAATCAATCAATCAATCAATCCACTAGTCGGCCAAGTGCCCGCAACACATTCTCCGCCGTCGCCGGCGCCGTCAACACCACCTGCGCCGCAGCATCCACCCCCCCGCGCCCCGCCGCCACCGCATTGCGCAACGCCTCATACACACTGATCGCCAGCATGAACGGCGGCTCGCCCACGGCCTTGCTGCCGCCCACGTTGTCCTCGCGGTTGGCCTCGGGCCACAAGTCCACCTTGAAATGCGCCGGAATGTCGCCCGTGGCCGGAATCTTGTAGGTGCTGGGCGCGTGGGTGGCTAGGTAGCCTTTGTCGTTCCACACCAGCTGCTCGGTGGTGAGCCAGCCCATGCCCTGCACAAAGCCGCCTTCGATCTGGCCGATGTCGATGGCGGGGTTGATGCTGTGGCCCACGTCGTGCAGGATGTCTACGGCCAGCACGCGGTTCTCGCCCGTGAAGGTGTCAATCACCACTTCGGTGCACGCTGCGCCGTAGCTGAAGTAGTAGAACGGCCGCCCGGTAAGCGTGGCCTTGTCGTAGTGGATCTTGGGCGTGCGATAAAAACCGTCGCTCCACAGCTGGATGCGGTTGGCATAGGCATCTTTCACCACGGCATCGAAGTTGCGCACCGTCTTGGGCGAGATGACCTGCCCGCCCGCAAAGCGGATGGCGCCTGCGCCGCAGCCATCGAGCCCGCAGACAAACGCGGCCAGATTGTCGCGCACATGGCGTGCCGCGTATTGGGCGGCGCGGCCGTTGAGGTCGGTGCCGCTGCTGGCCGCCGTGGCGCTGGCATTGGGCACCTTGCTGGTGTCGCTGGCTGTGACCAGCACGCGGGCGAGCGGCACGCCCAGCTCGTCGGCCACGATCTGCGCCACCTTGGTGTGCAGCCCTTGCCCCATTTCGGTGCCGCCGTGGTTCACCTGCACGCTGCCATCGGTGTAAACATGCACCAGCGCACCCGCCTGGTTGAACAGCGTGGCCGTGAAGCTGATGCCGAACTTGACCGGTGTGATGGCCAGGCCGCGCTTGAGCACCGGGCTTTGCGCGTTCCAGGCGGCGATGTCGGCCTGCCGCTGGCGGTAGCGCGATGTTTGCTCCAGTTGCGGCAGCAGCGCGTGCAGGATGTTGTCCTCCACCGTCATCTGGTAATGGGTGACGTTGCGGCCCTCGCTGGCGTCCTTGCCATACAGGTTGGCCAGGCG
Source organism: Acidovorax sp. JHL-3 (assembly GCF_000526295.1). NCBI lineage: Bacteria > Pseudomonadati > Pseudomonadota > Betaproteobacteria > Burkholderiales > Comamonadaceae > Acidovorax > Acidovorax sp. JHL-3. The sequence goes on along the minus strand of NZ_JAFU01000004.1, from coordinate 479,705 downwards.
CACGTCCTGCGCATCCAGCCCCAGCGTGCGGGCAATGTCGCCCAAAATGGCCTCGATCACGATCACGCCCTGCGGGCCACCAAAGCCGCGAAACGCCGTGTGGCTTTGCGTGTTCGTCTTGCAGCGGTACGAGGCGATTTCTACGTCACTCAGGTAATAGGCGTTGTCGGCGTGGAACACGGCGCGGTCGGCCACGGGGCCTGACAGGTCGGCGCTGAAGCCGCAGTTGGCGGCCATCTGCAGTTTGAGGCCCGTGATGCGGCCCGTTTCGTCAAAGCCCACGTCGTACTCGTAGGCAAATGGGTGTCGCTTGCCGGTGACCATGAAGTCTTCGTCCCGGTCCAGCCGCAGCTTGACCGGGCGGCCGAATTTGTGGGCCGCTACGGCCGCCCACACGGCCAGGTGCCCGGCTTGCGTTTCTTTGCCGCCAAAGCCGCCACCCATGCGACGGCACTCCACGCGCACGGCGTGGTTGTTGATGCCCAGAGCGTGCGCTACCCAGTGCTGCACTTCGCCGGGGTGCTGCGTGCTCGAATGGATCGACCACTGGTTTTGCTCCTGCGGGACGGCATAGGCAATCTGACCTTCAAGGTAGAAATGCTCCTGCCCGCCCACTTCGAAGGCGCCTTGAAGGCGGTGCGGCGCTTGCGTAAGGCCCGCGGCCGCGTCGCCCCGGCGCACGAACACCGGCGGCAGCACATAGCTTTCGGTCTTCAGCGCCGCTTGCACCGAAAGTACGGCGGGCAGGGGCGTGATGTCGAGCTGCACGGCGCGCGCCGCACGGCGGGCCTGCATGACCGAATCGGCCACCACGAGGCCCACCACCTGGCCCATGTGCTGCACGGTGTCCACTGCGAACACTGGTTCGTCGTGCGCAAAGGCGGCCAGCAGCTTGTCGCCCGGCACGTCGGCCGCCAGCACCACGCCGCGCACGCCGCTCAATGCCAGCGCGGCACGCGCATCCACGCCGTTCAGGCGGCCATGGGCCACCGTCGAGAGGATGGGCGCTGCATACAGCGTGCCCTTCACCTCGGGCAGGTCGTCGATGTAATGGGCGGCGCCCGCCACCTGGGCGCGTGCGCTTTCGTGGATGTGTGACTGGCCCATGGCGGGGCCGGTGGAGGATGGCGGCACCTGGGGAAACAGCGTGTGGGGGGCGTTCATGCCACGGACTCCAGGTCAAGATCTTCAAGGCTTGCGGCCTGCTGGCCCTGGCTCTCCAGCCAGTAGCGCTGCAGCAGGTTGCCCAGCACCGCGCTGCGGTAGGCGCCGCTGGCGCGCATGTCCGAGATGGGGCTGAGCTCGGCCTGCAGTGCCAGCGCGGCGCGCTGCACGGTGGCCTCGGTCCAGGGCTGGCCCTGCAGGGCGGCCTCGGCCTGCCGCGCGCGCGCCGGGGTGGCGGCCACGCCGCCCGCGCCAATGCGGGCGCGCTGCACCACGCCGCCTGCGATGTCCAGGTTCAGCGCCAGGCACACGGCCGAGATGTCGTCGTCAAAGCGTTTGGACACCTTGTAGACGGCCAGCTTTTCGGTGTCCGCAGGGCGCGGCACGAGGATGTGCACCAGCAGCTCGTCGGGGGCCATCGCGTTCTGGCGGTAGCCGGTGTAGAGGTCTTCCAGCGCGAGTGTGCGCTCACCGCGCGTGCTGGCCAGCACTACCTGGGCGCGCAGGGCGATCAGCAGCGGCATCGAGTCGCCAATCGGCGAGCCGTTGGCCACGTTGCCGCCCAGCGTGCCCGCGTTGCGCACGGGCAGCCCGGCAAAGCGGGTGGCAAAACGGTGCAGCTGCGGCCACTGGGCGGTGAGGGCGGCAAAGGCATCGGTCAGCGTGACCGCCGCGCCGATGCGGATGTGCTGCGGCGTGGTGTCTACCGTGCGCAGCGCGGCCACGCGCGTCACATCCAGAATCTGAGCATATTGCTTGTGCAGCTTGGTGATCCACAGCCCCACATCGGTGCAGCCAGCCACCACCTGGGCGTGCGGGTGCGCGGCCCGGGCGGCCAGCAGGGCGGGCAGTGTGGTCGGTGAAATATGTGAAAAATTGGCCTCTAGCCCTTTGCTGGTAAGCGCAAGAAGCTCTAATTTTTGTAGCAACTGGGGTTCGTTGACCGCTACGGCGGGCAGCGTGGCCATGTGCTGCGCGGCGTCCAGAATGGGGCGGTAGCCAGTGCAGCGGCACAGGTTGCCCGAGAGTTCTTCCTGCGCCAGTGCGCGGGTGACGGGCTGGCCGTGGCAAACGTGGTTTTGATACATCCCAAAGAGACTCATCACAAAGCCGGGAGTGCAAAAGCCGCACTGGGAGCCGTGGCACTGCACCATGGCCTCCTGGGCAGGATGCAAACCTACTGCGCGAACGGGGGGCGTCGTTGCGCCGGAAAGGGTAGCGGGCCCCTTTTCTTCCCGCTCGTCGTAATCCTCATGGACCTGCACGCCCATTCCGGTTCCTGTGCTCCGTACGCCTAGCCCGCCGTCCGCTCGCGTCGGTTTGTGGGGCAAGGCAACCGGCTGGATCAGCGGGTCTTCCGTCAGGTCCTCCACCGTCCACAGTGCCATGCCATCGATCGAATGCGCCAGCCGGATGCAGCTGTTCACCGCGCTGTAGTGCACCTTGCCATCGCGCGCCTCGCCCAGCACCACGGTGCAGGCGCCGCAGTCGCCCTCGCCGCAGCCCTCCTTGGTGCCGGTGCAGCCCAGGTCCTCGCGCAGCACCTGCAACAGCGTGCGGTCGGGTGGTACATTGCCCAGCGCCACCGGCTGGCCACGGCGCAAAAATTGCAAGGGTCTGGTTGTCATATGAAAAATGCCACTTTGATGCGTGGAGATCGTAAACACGTTGTTGGAAAGCGGAACACCAGAGCGCACCCGGCAATGGCGCAAGCTTATGCCGCCCCGGCCAGTGTCGCAATTTCCACGCCAGATGCGGGGGGCACCGTGGCATGGAAAAACGCCCTGTGCCGTGGTAGCTTTGCTGCTAAAAGGATAGCTGCTTACGCTTATGGAACAAGCGCAGGAACCCCTTTTGAATCCAATCGACATTCGTGAAAACTGAGAGACAATCGCCCGCATGAGTTCCACCCCTAACTTCCGCCAGCCAGGCCCGTCGGGCATGTCCGGCGCCATGCCGCCCCGGCTGCAGCTGGTGGGCATTACCAAGCGCTACCCGGCGGTGGTGGCCAACAGCGATGTGGCGCTGACGGTGCAGCCCGGCGAGATCCATGCCGTGCTGGGCGAAAACGGCGCGGGCAAATCCACGCTGATGAAAATCATCTACGGCTCGGTCAAGCCCGACGAAGGCGGCGTGCACTTCAACGGCCAGGCGGTGCAGGTGCGCAACCCGCAAGAGGCGCGCGCGTTGGGTATTGCCATGGTGTTCCAGCATTTCAGCCTGTTCGACACCCTCACGGTGGCCGAAAACGTGTGGCTGGGCCTGGACAAGCGCATCACACTGCCCGAGGTCACGCAGCGCATTACGGCCAAGGCGTCTGAATACGGGCTGGACATCGACCCCCTGCGTCCGGTGCACACACTGAGTGTGGGTGAGATGCAGCGCGTCGAAATCATCCGCGCACTGCTCACCAGCCCCAAGTTGTTGATCCTGGACGAACCCACTTCGGTGCTCACGCCCCAGGCGGTCGAAAAACTGTTTGTGGTGCTGCGCAAGCTCGCGGCCGAAGGCTGCAGCATTCTCTATATCAGCCACAAGCTGCACGAGATCCGTGCGCTGTGCACGGCCTGCACGGTGTTGCGTGGTGGCAAGGTCACCGGCGTGTGCAACCCGGCTGAAGAATCCAACGCATCGCTCTCGCGCCTGATGATCGGCGCCGAGCCACCCGCGCTGGAGCACCGCGCGGTGCAGACCGGCGCCACTGTGCTGAGCGTTCAGGGCCTGTCGCTGCCGCGCGCCGACCAGTTCGGGGTGGATTTGATCGACCTTCAGTTCGAGGTGAAGGCGGGTGAGGTAGTGGGCATTGCCGGGGTCTCGGGCAACGGGCAAAAGGAGCTGCTCTACGCACTGTCGGGCGAAGACCAGCGGGCCGGGCCGGCCAGCATCCAGGTGGCGGGCCAGAACGCGGGGCGCATGGGCCCGGGCCAGCGCCGTGCGCTGGGCCTGCACTTTGTGCCGGAAGAGCGGCTGGGGCGCGGCGCCGTGCCCACCATGGGCCTGGCGCACAACCTGCTGCTCACGCGCACCAATGCCGTCAGTGGCAGTGGCTGGATCCAGGTGGGGGCACTGCAAAAGCATGCCCAGTCCATCATCGAGCGCTTTCACGTGAAGGCGGGTGGCCCCAATTCGGCGGCCAAATCGCTGTCGGGTGGCAACCTGCAAAAGTTCATCGTGGGGCGCGAGATCGACGCCAACCCCACGTTGCTCATCGTCTCGCAGCCCACCTGGGGCGTGGACGTGGGTGCGGCCGCGCAGATTCGCGGCGAGATATTGGCCTTGCGCGACGCTGGCTGCGCCGTGCTGGTCGTGAGTGAGGAGCTGGACGAATTGTTTGAAATCTGTGACCGCCTGCATGTGGTGGCCAAGGGGCATCTGTCGCCTTCGGTGCCCCGTGCCGAAGCCACGGTGGAGCGCATTGGCGAGTGGATGAGCGGCCTGTGGCATGCCGACGTGCAGGCGCACCTGGCCCGCAACCGCGAGCAGCTTGCCGCGCTGACCCAGGGGGTGCCGCATGTTCCGGCTTGAACCCCGACCGCAGGCTTCGCGCTGGTGGAGCTATGGCTCTCCGCTGCTGGCCCTGGCCGTCACGGTGCTGATCGGTGTGGCCTTGTTTGCCGCGCTGGGCAAAGACCCGGTACGCGGGCTGCAGGTGTTCTTTTGGGAGCCGGTGCGCACGCCCTACGCGCTGGGCGAGCTCATGGTCAAGGCCACGCCGCTGCTGCTGATTGCACTGGGGCTGGCGGTGTGCTTTCGCTCCAACGTCTGGAACATCGGCGCCGAGGGGCAGTTTGTCATTGGTGCCGTGGTGGCCGGTGGCGTGGCGCTGCTGGCCGACAAGACCACGGGCCCTTGGATCGTGCCCGCCATCTTGCTGGCCGGTGTGCTGGGCGGCATGGCCTGGGCGGGGCTGACGGCGCTGCTGCGCGACAAGTTCAACGCCAACGAAATCCTGGTCAGCCTGATGCTGGTTTATGTGGCCACGCTGGTGCTGGGTTACCTGGTCTATGGGCCCTGGAAAGACCCCATGGGCTACAACTTTCCGCAAACCAAGACTTTTGAGAAGGTCACGCAGATTCCGCGCCTCATGCAGGGCTCGCGGGTGAGCATTGGCCTGCTGCTGGCGCTGGCGGCCGCTGGTGCGCTGTGGGTGTTCTTGTTTCGCACGCGTGCCGGCTTTGCCCAGCAGGTGGGCGGGCTGGCGCCCGCAGCAGCGCGTTACGCAGGCTTTTCGTCGCGTCGGGCGCTGTGGACGGCGCTGCTGGTCTCGGGCGGTGCGGCAGGCCTGGCGGGCGCGCTGGAGGTGGCTGGCCCCCTGGGCCAGCTCACGCCCTATGTGCCGGCGGGCTACGGCTTCGCGGCCATCATCGTGGCCTTTGTGGGGCGCCTGCACCCGGTGGGCATGGTGTTTTCGGCCATTCTCATGAGCATGTTCTATATCGGCGGAGAGCTGGCGCAGTCGCGCATGGGCTTGCCCAAGTCGCTGACCGGCGTGTTCCAGGGCCTGCTGCTGTTCACGCTGCTGGCCTGCGACACGCTGATCGCCTACCGCGTGCGATGGGTGGGTGCCCGCAAGGAGGTGCGTTGATGGAATCGTATGCATTGCTGATCGGCGCCACGCTGAGCGCGGGCACCGTGCTGGCACTGGCGGCGCTGGGACTGCTCATCAACGAGAAGGCCGGCATCGTCAACCTGGGGGCCGAGGGCATGATGCTGTGCGCCGCCATCGCTGGCTTTGCCACCGTGGTGCACACCGGCAACACCTGGCTGGGCTTTGCCGCGGGCATGGCAGCGGGGGCGTTGCTGGCGGCCATCTTTGGCGTGCTGGTGATCTGGCTCAACACCAACCAATACGCCACTGGGCTGGCGCTCAGCCTGTTTGGTGTGGGTTTTTCGGCGTTTGCGGGCATCAGCTATGTGCAGGCCAAGCTGCCCGAGCTGCCCAAATACGCGATCCCTGTGCTGGGCGATGTGCCGCTGCTCGGGCCTGCGCTGTTCCAGCAGCACCCCTTGGTCTACCTCACCATGCTGCTGGTGGCGGGGCTGATCTGGTTCCTGTACCGTTCGCGTGCGGGCCTGGTGCTGCGTTCGGTGGGTGAGTCGCCCGAGTCGGCCCATGCGCTGGGCTACCCCGTGCGCCGCATCCGGCTGGCGGCCGTGATGGCGGGTGGCGCCCTGTGCGGCCTGGCGGGCGCCTACATCTCCACCGTGTATACGCCGCTGTGGGTGGAGGGCATGGTGGCCGGGCGCGGCTGGATCGCGCTGGCGCTGACCACCTTTGCCACCTGGCGCCCGGCACGCGTATTGCTAGGTGCTTACCTGTTTGGTGGCGTGACCATGCTCCAGTTCCATTTGCAGGCCACCGGCGTGCAGGTGGCCAGCCAGTTGCTGAGCATGCTGCCTTACGTGGCCACCATCGTGGTGCTGGCGCTGATTTCACGCAATCCGGCGTGGATTCGGGTGAACATGCCGGCATCGCTGGGTAAACCGTTCTATCCTGGCTCCTGAAATTTTGCTTACATTGTTGCAACCCCTTTCTCATTCATAAGGAACCTACATGACTGATCTCCAGAAACGCTCCCTGCTCAAGGTCGCCGCGCTGTCTGCCGTGGCTGCTGCCGCGCTCGTGGGCTGTGGCAAGAAGGAAGAGCCGGCACCGGCCCCAGCGCCCGCGCCTGCCCCCGTCACCGAAGCACCCGCACCCAAGCCGGAGCCTCTGAAGATTGCATTTGCTTACGTGGGCCCCGTGGGCGACGGTGGCTGGTCTTATGCGCACGACAACGGTCGCAAGGCCCTCGAAAAGGAATTCGGCGACAAGATCGAGACGAGCTTTGTCGAAAGCGTGCCCGAATCGGCCGATGCCGAGCGCGTGCTGCGCGACATGGCGGGCCAGGGCAACAAGCTGATTTTTGGCACCACCTTCGGCTACATGGAATCCATGCTCAAGGTGGCGGCCGACAACCCCGGCATCAAGTTTGAGCACGCCACCGGCTACAAGACGGCCGAGAACATGCGCACCTACGACAGCCGCACCTACGAAGGCGCCTACATGGCCGGCGTGATCGCGGGGGCCATGACCAAGTCCAACACGCTGGGCGTGGTGGGCTCGGTGCCTATTCCTGAAGTGATCCGCAACATCAACAGCTTCACGCTGGGTGCGCAGTCGGTCAACCCCAAGATCAAGACCAAGGTGGTCTGGGTGAACGAGTGGTTCAGCCCACCCAAGGAAACCGAAGCGGCCACCAGCCTGATCAATGGCGGCGCCGACGTGCTGTTCCAGAACACCGACTCGCCTGCCGTGCTCAAGACCGCTCAAGAGAAGGGCAAGCGTGCCTTCGGCTGGGACAGCGACATGACCGCCTACGGCCCCAAGGCCCACCTGGCATCGGCCGTGATCAACTGGGGCCCTTACTACGTGAAGGCGACCAAGGATGCACTGGAAGGCACCTGGGCCACGGGCCAGAACTGGTGGGGCGTGAAGGAAGGCGCCATCGACATCGTCTCCATGGCTGACGACGTGCCAGCGGAAACCAAGGCCAAGGTCGAGTCCATCAAGGCAGGCCTGAAAGACGGCAGCTTCGCCATCTGGAAGGGCCCCATCGTGGGCCAGGACGGCAAGCCCGTGCTGGAAAAAGACGTGGTGGCCGACGACAAGTTCCTGGGGGGCATCAACTTCTACGTCAAGGGCGTGGAAGGCAAGATCCCCGGTGGCGACAAAAAGTAAGCGCTTCGCTGGCTGACCGTCTGACCCTGGCCGCCTTCGGGCGGCCTTTTTTTGGCTGGCAGTGGCTGCGCTGCGCGGTGTGCGGTTTGCATACCGCTGCCGACAAGGCATCATGTGCCATGCGCCGCTGTTGCAAGCAAAGCGGCATCATTTTTGGAGTCTGCTGATGTTTAAAGTGCCCCCTGTTTCCGCACGGCGACTGCAAGAGTTGCTGCGCGCCATGCCCAAGGCCGAACTGCATATCCACATTGAAGGCTCGCTCGAACCCGAGCTGATCTTTGCCCTGGCGCAGCGCAACGATGTTCCGCTGCCCTATGCCAGCGTAGAGGCCCTGCGGCAGGCCTATGCCTTTACCAACCTGCAGAGCTTTCTGGACATCTACTACGCCGGGGCCAGCGTTTTGCTGCATGAGCAGGATTTTTACGATATGGCCCGCGCCTACCTTGCGCGAGCTGCTATGGATAACGTAGCGCATGCAGAGATTTTCTTTGACCCTCAGACCCACACCGCACGCGGCGTGGCGATCGAGACGGTGATCAACGGCCTGCACCGCGCCTGTGAGGACGCGCGCTCCGAGCTGGGCATCAGTTCCACACTGATCCTGTGCTTCTTGCGCCACCTCAGCGAGGCCTCGGCCTTTGAAACGCTGGAGCAGGCGCAGCCCCTCTTGGACAAGATCGTGGGCGTGGGCCTCGATAGCAGTGAGCTGGGGCATCCGCCAGAGAAATTTTCACGCGTCTTTGCCCGCTGCCGTGAGCTGGGCCTGCACCTGGTGGCCCATGCGGGCGAAGAGGGGCCGCCGGCCTATATCTGGAGCGCCCTCGATGTGCTCAAGGTCGAGCGCATCGACCACGGCGTGCAGGCTGTGCACGATGCGGCCCTGATGCAGCGCCTGGCGCAAGACCGCATCCCGCTCACGGTGTGCCCGCTGTCGAACCAGAAGCTGTGCGTGTTTCCCGACCTGAAGAACCACAACCTGCGCCAGTTGCTCGACGCCGGCCTGTGCGCTACCGTCAACTCCGACGATCCGGCCTACTTTGGCGGCTATATCAACGAGAACTTTACCCAGGTGTTTGCCGCAACAGCCATGACGGCCCGGCACGCCTACCAGCTGGCGTTCAACAGTTTCGAGGCCAGCTTTGCGAGCAATGCCGACAAGCGTGTGTGGGAGCACCGCCTGAAGGAAACCTTCGAGCGCTTCGTCGAGCACGACTGACCACGCGACGGACCAGGCGCCCCGCCGTCGCCGCGAATCCCCGGCGCGGGTGCGGTGCGGGTGCGGCCTCAGCCAGCGGCAAGGGCCGCGCGCAGCCTGGCCGCATGGTCGTGCAGCACCTCGGCCGATGGGTCTTTGCGCGGCCACGACAGCGCAATGCCATCCTGCGCATGGCGCGGCACCACATGCATGTGAAAGTGAAACACGGTCTGGTCGCCCTCGCGGCCATTGGCCTGCAGCAGCGTCAGCCCCGGTGGGTTGAACACCGCCATCACCGCACGGGCGACATGCTGGGCCGTCTGCATGACGGCGGCTGCCTCTTCGGGGGTGATGTCCAGCAAAGTGGCCGCATGGCGTTTGGTTGCCACCAGCACATGGCCTGGGTTGACCTGGCCCAGGTCCATGAAGGCGATGGTCAGTGCATCCTCATACACCCGGGCGGACGGAATTTCGCCCGCCACCAGGCGGCAAAAGATGCACTGGCCAGGAGGGGATGTGTCGACAAACATGGGCATCGCGGGGCTCCTCTAGGTGATGGTGCAAGGGGTTGCTGTGTGGTCATTGCCATGTGCGGCAGGCGGCCTCGCTGAAACGGAGCCGGCGCGCACAGGCCAGTCCGCATTTTGCCGCCCCGGGCCGCAGCCTGGAGCACCGCCGCAGTGGACGGAATCCCGGTGCACCAGGTGGGCGGCGGACGTGGGCGTGACATTGCCACCGCCGAGAGCGCTGTCACGGGGGCTGTCGTGGGCTCACGGATGGATGAGCAGGGGGGGTGATGCAGGATGTGCAGCGTTGCGCCAACGCACCAGAGCAGTCGCAGCCCGATCGCTGCCGCCGCCATGTCGCTGGGCTTGACCGCAGGCTGTGCGCGGACTCCCGGCTTGGCGGGCCCGCAGGGTGCCTTCGGCGCCACTGGCGCAACGGACAAAAACGGCAGCACCACGGTGAATGTTCCGGCGCGGTAAGGGCGTTGGGGCTGGCCTGCGGTGATGGGGCCCGCCTGATAAAATGCTTTGCAAAGACCGCTGTCCCGGCGGTCTTTTGCTTTTTCAGTCTCCGGGACCATGTAGAGGAACACCATGTACAAAAACCTCGCTGCCGCGCTCGCGGCCGCCTGTTTTTTCGCCCCCGTTTTTGCCCAGACCCCCGCCACGACCAAGGCGCATGCCGCGCCCGTCAAGGCGGGCTTCGTTTATGTCTCGCCCATCACCGAAGCGGGCTGGACGCGCCAGCACGACGAGGGCCGCAAGGCCGTCGAGGCAGCCCTGGGCAGCCAGGTCCAGACCACCTTCGTCGAGAACGTGCCCGAGGGGGCCGATGCCGAGCGCGTGATTCGCGACCTGGCTGCCACGGGCCACCAGATCATCTTTACGCCCAGCTTTGGCTACATGGAGCCCACGCTCAAGGTGGCGCAGGACTACCCGAACGTCAAGTTTGAGTCCATCACGGGTTACAAGACCGCCCCCAATGTGGCCTCTGCCAATGCGCGTTATTACGAGGGCCGTTACCTCGCGGGCATCGCGGCGGGCCGCATGAGCCAGACCGGCGTGGCGGGCTATGTGGCCGGCTTTCCCATCCCCGAGGTGCTGCAGGGCATCAACGCCTTCGCGCTGGGCATGCGCTCGGTGAATCCGCAGGCCACGGTCAAGGTGGTGTGGCTCAACGTCTGGTTCGATCCGCCCAAAGAGCGCGACGCCGCCATGGCGCTGTTCAACCAGGACGTGGACGTGATCGCGTTCCATACCGGCTCCACCGCAGTGATGGCGGCGGCGCAAGAGCGTGGCAAGCTGGCCGTGGCCTACCACTCGGACATGCGCCGTACCGGGCCCGATGCGCAGATCGTGGCCGTGACCCACCAATGGGGCAGCTACTACACCGAGCGCGTGCGCGCCGTGCAAAACGGCCGCTGGAAAAGCGGCAGTGTGTGGGGCGGCGTGCGCGAGGGCATGATCCGCGTGGGCGACTTTGGCAGCCGTGTACCCGTCGCTGTGCAAAAAGAGGTGCTGGCCGCGCAAAAGGCGGTGGGCGCCGGCAGGCTGCACCCGTTTCGTGCGGGCAAGGCCGCTGTGCGCGACAACGCAGGGCAGGAGGTCATCCCAGCCGGGCAAACCCTTTCGGACCTGCAGATTTTGCAGATGAACTGGCTCGCCGAAGGGGTGCAGGGCAAGCTGCCCCGCTGATACGCATTGGCGGGGCCGGGCGCGGCAGCGCTGGCTACCGCTAAGCTAGCGGCCATGCCTGTATTTCGCTCCGCCCTTTTGCGCTTTGCCGACGACGGCATGGCCCTGTTCGACCCCGATGGCCTGCTGGCCGTGGGCCCCGATGCACAAGGGCGCCAGCGGGTGCTGGCAGCGGGGGCCTGGTCTGACCTGGCCCCCCGCTTTGGCAGCGGACCTGTCGAGCACCTGCCGGGCCGCATCATTGCCCCCGGGTTTGTGGACATGCACATCCACTTTCCGCAGACCGATGTGATCGGCTCGCCAGCCGATGGCCTGCTGCCCTGGCTGGAGAACTACACCTTTCCCCATGAAAAACGCTTTGTAGCGCCCGACTATAGTGCGCAAGTAGCTCAGTTTTTCATAGCAGAGCTGCTGCGCAATGGCGTGACCACGGCACTGGCGTTTGCCACATCGCACCCCGCGTCGGCTGAGGCGCTGTTCGCGGAGGCGCAGCACCACCAGATGCGCCTGATCACCGGCAAGGTGCTACAAGACCGCCACTCGCCCGATGGCGTGCGCGACGACACCGAGCAAAGCCTGATCGACACCGAGGCCCTCATCCAGCGCTGGCACGGCGTGGACCGCCTGGGCTATGCCATCACACCGCGTTTTGCGCCCACCAGCACGCCAGAGCAGCTGCGTGGCGCCGGGGAGCTGGCGGCGCGCTACCCCGGTGTGTGGATCCAGTCGCATGTGGCCGAAAACCTCGATGAAATTCGGTGGGCGCACGAACTGTTTCCGGCATCGCGCAGCTACCTGTCGGTGTACGACGACTTTGGCCTGCTGCGCGAGCGCGCCGTGTATGCCCATTGCATCCATCTGGACGAACACGACCGCGCTCTGATGTGCGACACCGGGGCGGTGGCGGCTGTCAGCCCCACCAGCAACCTGTTTCTGGGCAGCGGCTTTTTCGACTATGCCGAGGCCGATCGCGTGGGAATGGGCTACGGTCTGGCCAGCGACGTGGGCGGCGGCACCAGCTTCAGCCCGTTTCACACCATGCTGGCAGCGTATTACGTGGGCAGGGAGGGGCAGGCAAAGCGCGGCCTGAGCCTTTCGCCCCAGCACCTGTGGTGGCAACACACCGCGGGTGCGGCCAGGGCGTTGGGGCTGGCGGGCGTGGTGGGCAATCTGCAGCCCGGGTGCGAGGCCGACTTCATCGTCCTCAACCCCCAGGCCACGCCGCTGCTGGCGCGCCGCACGGCCCAGGCGGGCAGCATCGATGAGCTGCTGTTTGCCATGATCGTGCTGGGCGACGACCGGCTGGTAGAAAAAACAGTCATTTCTCAAGCAAAATACGGCTCTTGCGCTTGATGGTCAAGCGCTGATAGCTATCAAAAACGTAGTATTGGCCAGGAGCACTCCAGCATGAGTATCAAAAGCGACAAATGGATCCGCCGCATGGCGGCCGAGCACGGCATGATCGAGCCCTTCGAGCCCGGCCAGGTGCGTGAGGTGGAGGGACGAAAAATCATCAGCTACGGCACCAGCAGCTACGGCTACGACATCCGCTGCGCACCCGAATTCAAGGTGTTCACCAACATCCACAGCACGGTGGTGGACCCGAAAAATTTTGACGAGAAAAGCTTTGTCGATTTTCACGGCGACAGCTGCATCATCCCGCCCAACAGCTTTGCGCTGGCGCGCACCATGGAGTACTTTCGCATTCCCCGCAATGTGCTCACCATCTGCCTGGGCAAGAGCACCTACGCACGCTGCGGCATCATCGTCAACGTCACCCCGTTCGAACCCGAGTGGGAAGGCTATGTGACGCTCGAGTTTTCCAACACGACGCCGCTGCCCGCACGCATCTATGCGGGCGAGGGCTGCGCGCAGGTGCTGTTCTTCGAGAGCGACAAGGACGACGTCTGCGAAGTGTCTTACAAGGACCGTGGCGGCAAATACCAGGGCCAGGTGGGCGTGACGTTGCCCAAGGCCTGAGCGCCCTGTCACAACTGGCCGGGCAGCGAATGCGTACAGCCGGGTGCGGCAATGAGGCGGGGGTATCTTCTTTGTGACCACACGGTGGCGCGGGGCGTACCATGGTGGTGACAAGCCTCTTGCGAACGAGGCGAACAGGAGGCAGTCATGAAGTGGGAAGGCAATCGGGAATCGGACAATGTGGAAGACCGCCGCAGCTCAGGCGGCGGAATGCCCGTGTTCGGGGGGCGCAGCATCGGCATTGGCACCATCGTGATTGCCCTGCTGGGTGGCTGGGCACTGGGCATCAATCCGCTGACCATCTTGAGCCTGCTCAGTGGCGGTGGTGCACCCACCGCGCAGGTGCAGCAGGCCCCGGCCCAGCGACCGCCTGCCGATGACACCATGGGGCGCTTTGTAGCGACTGTGCTGGCCGACACCGAAGACGTATGGCAAGGTGTTTTTCGCGAAGGCGGCGCAACCTACCAGGAGCCGCGCCTGGTGCTGTTTCGGGGTGCCACGCCTACGGCGTGCGGCACGGGCCAGGCTGCCATGGGGCCGTTTTATTGCCCGGCCGACCAGAAGGTCTACATTGACCTCGGGTTTTACGAAACGCTCAAAAGCCGCCTCGGGGCCCCTGGCGATTTTGCGCAGGCCTATGTCATTGCCCACGAGGTGGGCCACCACGTGCAACACCAGCTGGGCATCAGTGGCAAGGTGGACCAGATGCGTGGCCGCGTGAGTCAGGCCGAATACAACGCCCTGTCGGTGCGGCTGGAGTTGCAGGCCGACTGCTTTGCCGGCGTGTGGGCGCACCATGCCCATAATGCCCGCCAGATTCTGGAGCAGGGCGACGTGGAAGAGGCCATGAACGCCGCTGCCAAAATTGGCGACGATGCCCTGCAGCGCGCGGGCGGAGGCGCCGTGGTGCCCGAAAGCTTTACCCACGGCAGCAGCGCCCAGCGCCAGCGCTGGTTCAACAACGGTTTGCAAAACGGCAATATCAAGACCTGCGACACGTTTTCCAGCCGCAATCTCTGATTCTTGGGGGCATCGCACGGTGGCAACGGGGGGGGCTGGGGTATCTGGGTTGTGCAGAAAAAATGACCTGAATTGGTATCAAATCCTTATGGATAAAGCGCTATTTGCTATGTAAAACATAGCAATTGATGGCGCTCTGTTTCTGGTGTCGCGCCCGTTGTGCAGGGGCAACGCACATAAATAAGGCCTCTTTTGCCACCGGTGCGACAATAGCAGGCTAAATGACAAGTTCTTTTTCCAATTTATCGCTGGCCGAGCCGCTGGCACGCGCCGTGGCCGAAATGGGCTACGAGTCCATGACGCCCATCCAGGAGCAGGCCATTCCCGTGGTCCTCACAGGGCAAGACGTCATGGGCGCTGCCCAGACCGGCACCGGCAAGACCGCGGCGTTCTCGCTGCCCCTGCTGCAACGCCTGCTCAAGCACGAGAGCAGTTCCACATCTCCCGCCCGTCACCCCGTGCGCGCCCTGGTGCTGCTGCCCACGCGTGAGCTGGCCGACCAGGTGGCCCAGCAGATTGCGCTGTACGCCAAATACACCAAGCTGCGCAGCACCGTGGTTTTTGGCGGCATGGACATGAAGCCGCAGACCATTGAGCTGAAAAAGGGCGTCGAGGTGCTGGTGGCCACGCCGGGCCGTCTGCTGGACCACATCGAGGCCAAGAACGCGGTGCTCAACCAGGTCGAGTATGTGGTGCTCGACGAGGCCGACCGCATGCTGGACATCGGCTTCTTGCCCGATCTGCAGCGCATCCTTTCGTACCTGCCCAAGCAGCGCACCACGCTCTTATTCAGCGCCACGTTCTCGCCCGAAATCAAGCGCCTGGCCAGCAGCTACCTGCAAAACCCGATCACCATCGAGGTGGCCCGTCCCAACGAAACGGCGTCCACGGTGGAGCAGCGCTTTTACAGCGCCAATGACGACGACAAGCGCCGTGCCATCCACCAGGTGCTGCGTACGCGCGGCATCAAGCAGGCCTTCATCTTTGTGAACAGCAAGCTCGGTTGTGCACGCCTGGCCCGCAGCCTGGAGCGCGAAGGCCTCAAGACCACCGCGTTGCATGGCGACAAGAGCCAGGACGAGCGGCTGAAGGCACTGGATGCCTTCAAGCAGGGTGAGGTCGATTTGCTGGTGTGCACCGACGTGGCCGCCCGTGGCCTCGACATCAAGGATGTGCCGGCCGTGTTCAATTTCGACGTTCCCTTCAACGCCGAAGATTACGTGCACCGCATTGGCCGCACCGGCCGTGCCGGCGCTTCTGGCCTGGCCGTCACCCTGGTGTCGGGCAGTGACGCCCGCCTGGTGGCCGACATCGAGAAGCTGCTCAAGACCAAGCTCGATATCGAAGCACTTGAATACGACGAAGACCGCCCGAACATCCAGCAGCAGGGGCGCATCAACGACGGGCGCCGCGCCTGGCGTGAGGGCGGTGCATCGGCCGAGCCGCGCAATGATGCCGCGCGCCGTGACGCCGCTCCGCGCGAACGCGAGCGCCGCGAACCGCGCGAGCCACGTGAATACCGGGGCTTCCGTCCCGCCGTGGCTTCGCGCGATCCCTTCTTCGAAAAACCCTACGAGTCGAGCGCCGCTGATGTAGCGCCCGCCTGGGAAGCGGCGGCCAAGTCGCCTGCCCGCAGTGGCGTGTCGGCCAACATCAAGCCCAAGCGCAAGGTGGCAGCCCTGTTCAAGGCGGTACCGCCAGAGACAGCGGTGGCCGCACAGCCACAGCCAGAAACTTCCGATCAGTAAGTCGCTCACCAGGGCGCGCGCTGGCGCCTTGCGTCTGCGCGCTTGTTGAAAGCGCCCCCGGGTTCAAGCGTGGCACTCATGCGTTTGAGGTGCGCGTTTTTTTGGAATGATAAAAACACCACGCGCGTGTACCGACGGTGTCGGCGCTGCGGCGGTTTTGGTTTTTTACTGACGAAAAAGGGCTCTAGCCCTTATGTGGCAAGCGCTAGGTGCTATCAACTTTAATTGGTTGAATGCGCTTCGTGTGTGTGGGGTTCTTCGGTGCGCCCGGGCGCAAGCCGCTCCAGTACGGCCGCGTCCACTTGGCCGAAAGCGAGCACCTTTCCACCCCGCCGCTCGGCGAAGCGGCGTGCTGCCTCGGTCGAGGCGAAGGCGGGCAGATTGCCCGCACGCATGGGCCCCCGCGCGGACGATCCATCCACGTACATCGCGGTCTCGGCGGCGATCCAGGTCTTGGTTTCGGCATCGGTGACATAGCGCGCCACCAGTTCTTGCGCCGTGCGCCCCTGGCTGTATTTCGCCACGTCGGCCAGGTACTGGAACAGGCTCAGCGGGGAGTCAAAGAAATGTGCATCGCCGTTGGCAAAAATGATCTGGGCTGCCCATTCGGCTGATCGTGCAGGGTACATGCCGCACACCGGGCAGCGTGCATCCGTCGGGATGGCCCGGGGGGCTTCCAGGCGCTGGCCTGAAGCGGGATCGAAGGGCGTGGGCGGTGCCACCACACACACATCATCGGGCAGCGCCTGCCCGGCTGCACGAGGGTCCGCCCCCGGTGCATAGAACTTCCAGGCAACCGCGGACGCCGCAAGCGCGCCCACACCCGCCAGGCCTGCGAACAGGGCCCGGCGCCTGTTGGGTGGCTGTCGCAGTGCGTGCATGGCTTACATGCGCGTGTCGTGCAGCGCCGCGCCCGACAGGTCGACCATGTCGGCCGTGATCTCGCCAAAGCGCAGCACTTTGCCACCGTATTCGGCGGCAAATTTCACAGCGTCGGCCTCTTGCGCAAAGCTGGCAATGGTCGGCCCCATGGAGCCGTGGCGCTTGCTGCCCAGCACGTAAATGGCGGTCTTGGCGTCGATCCAGTGGCCCACCGGCTGCTCCCACTTGGCCTTGCCCATGTCCTGCACAAACACCGCCTTGGCCGCGCGCACCTGTTCGCCGGCCAGCAACGTGTTGAACAGTTCGACCGTGTCGCAGAAAAAGCTCGGTTGCGCCTGCCCGGCGTAATGCACTTGTGCCTTGGGGCCGGGGTAGTCGGACAGCAACATGCCGTCGAGCTCGCAGCTGGTGGAGCGGTCGATCTCGACCGGGGCGAGTGTCTGGGCGCTGCCGCCTTGCTCACCGCAGCCGGTCAGGCCGCCCAAGGCGCCCAGGGCAGTCACCGCTGCCAGCCCCCCCAGAATGTGGCGACGGCGGCAGGAACAGGTCATGTTTTTCATTTGAATCTCCAGCGGGCCAGCGCGAGCGGCAGCACAATCCAGGCCACCATGACGCCGCCCATGATGGCGGGACTGCCCAGCGAAGACGGAACGATGCTGGCCAGGCCATAGAGCGTGCGCACTTCGTCGAGCGAAAAAACGTTCAGGATACGGAACACATCGGCCGGGTTGAGCAGCAGCAGCCAGGCAAATGCATCGCCGCCAAAGCTGCCGCCGGTGGCTACCAGCACGCCCAGCAGCAGCAGGTCAAACACCAGCACAAAGAAGAACCACATGGCAATGGCCAGGCCCGAGGCGCGGGTGCGGTCGCGGGCGATCACGGACATCAGCACGGCCATGCTCAAAAATGCCAAGCCCAGCAGCACTGAGCTGATCATGAAGCCAATGTAGTGGTACAGCCCGGACCAACTGACGTGTTGATACAGCAGCACCGCGACCAGGCCAAAACCGACCAGCGTGGACAAGGTCAGTGCCGCAGCCAGGCCCAGGTATTTGCCCAGCAGCAGCTCCAGCCGGGTGATGGGCAGTGACAGCAGCAGGTCGAGCGAGCCGCGCTCGCGTTCGCCCACGATGGCGTCAAAACCGAGCAGCAGCGCAATCAGCGGGATCAGGTAAATCACCAGGCTGACCAGGCTGGCAATGGTGAACTCGATGGAGCGAAAGCCCACCGCGCCCTGCTGCGCACCGCCAAAGTAGGCAATGACGAGCGAGAACACGGCAAACACCAGCGCCACGGCCAGCACCCAGCGGTTGCGGATGCGGTCGCGAAATTCCTTGCCGGCAACGGTGAAAATTTGTGTCAATTCCATGGACAGTCCTTTCAGTCCGAAAACCCGAAGAACACGTCTTCCAGCGAGGGCTCGTGCATTTTGATGTCGAGCACACGCGCCCCAAAGGGAGCCAGCGCGGCCAGCACGGCCATTTTTTGCTCACGCGGGCAGGCCAGGCGCAAGCCCTGGGCGGTTGGCTCGGGGGTGGCTGCCGTGGCGTGTTCTAGCGCCTGCGCGATGGCGGGCGTGTCTCCTGCTTGCAGTTGCAGCTCAAACACCAGGGGCATGTGGGTTTGCTCGCGCAGTGCCTGCACGCTGCCCACGGCCTGCACTTTTCCGGCCGATAAAATCGCCAGGCGCCCGACGCGCTCTTGCAGCTCGGCCAGGATGTGGGAGGTGATGATGATGGTCACGCCTTCGGCCTGCAGGCCGCGCAGCGTGGCATAAAAGTCGCGGATGGCTTGCGGGTCGAGGCCACTGGTGGGCTCGTCCAGAAACAGCACCTGGGGCGAGCCCAGCAGCGCCTGCGCAAAGCCCAGGCGCTGGCGCATGCCCTTGGAGTACTCGCGCACCGGACGCTTGCCCGCATGGGCCAAACCCACCCGATCAAGTGCTGGCTGGCACTGCGCCAGGGGGGCGCCCTTGAGCTTGGCAAAAAAACGCAGGGTTTCGAGGCCGCTCAGGTTGTCATAGAGCACCACGTTCTCGGGCAGGTAGCCCAGGTGGCGGCGCGCAGCCCGAAAACCGCGTCCGCGAACTGAAGCACCGCCGACCAGGATCTCGCCGCTGGTGGCCGGGATCAGGCCAAGCATCATTTTGAACAGCGTGCTTTTGCCCGCGCCGTTGTGGCCGATGAGGCCAAAAATTTCGCCGCGCGCGATGTCCAGGTCTACCCCGTCCACCGCATGCAAGGCGCCGAAATGTTTGGTCACGCCGCGCAGCGAAACCGCCATGCTCTTATTGACCGGGGAAATGCTTGCCACGCCACTCACTCCAATTTTGATGGGTCGGAACCATGCGCGGCTTGGGGTCAACGACCGAGGGCACGCGCAGGATCGGAAATTGCTGGCCCACCAGGCGCAATGCCTGCACTGCGGGGCTGGCCAGCAACAATTTCATGCTCGGATAGCGCCAGCTGAGCCGGTCCACCATGTCGTTGGCTTCATAGGGTACGTCGCCCACGCCGTTGCCGTCGCGATCCCACCCCAAATAATTGGCCCAGTGGTTGCCGCGCTCGACGCCCCAGCGTTCGTCGCGCGCGCCGACGTAACGCACCTGCTCGCGGTTGCCGATGAAGTCGTTGCCCTCGACCACGTTGCGCGTGGAGCCGGCGGACAAGTGCACCCCGACCACGTTGTCCACCACGAGGTTGCCTTTGAGCTTGATGTATTCCACGTCGTAGATGAAGAAACCGCGGTTGTTGCCGGCCACGATGTTGTTCTCGATCACGGCATCCTGCAGGGTGCGCAGCATGATGCCGTGGTCGGAGTTGCCCCAGGCCCGGTTGTTGCGCACCACCTGCTCGCGCACCTCCATCAGCGCCAGGCCCCCCCGGTTGTAGTAGGTGTCGTTGTCTTCCCACAGGTTGTAGTAGGAGTTCATGTAGTGTGTGCCGTAGCGGCTGTGGTGCAGCTTGTTGCCCCGGAACACGGCATGGTGGGACACGTCGACATACAGCGCATCGCGCACGAAGCTGATGTTGTTGTGCAGGATGCGCGCGCGCTGGGTGTTGTAGAGCTGCACGCCATTGCCGCGCTGCGACGAGCCGTATTCGCGCTTGCCGGTGATAGTGTTGCGCTCGATGAGCACGTCATCGGCCTTCTCGATCCACAGGCCGAACAGGTTGTAGGTCAGGTCGCAACTGCGCACCACGGCCCGGTGGGCGCCCGGGTAGAGGTAGATGCCGGCGTTCTGGTTTTTCAGGCTGTCGCCCGAGTCGCGCACGATCAGGCCTTCGAGCACCACGTCGGGTGCGGTGACTCGGATGGTGTCGCCCTGGTTGCCGCCACTGAGGGTGGGCCGGTCGATGCCGCGCAACGTCAGGGGTTTGTCGATCAGCAGGTTGGTGCGATAAAGGCCGCGAGCCACCTCAATCACGTCGCCCGGCGCTGCCGCCTTGATGGCGGCCGCGAGGTCCTGACCTGGCTGCACCGACACGGTGGCGGCCCAGGACAGGCATGCGGTGCCCAGGCCCAGTAGCGCGGACAACGCCGCGCGCAGCAGTGCAATCCTCATAAGTTGAGCAATCCCAGCGCCTTGAGCGCCAGGAACAGGGCAGCGCCGATCAACAGGTTCTTGAAACCAACGTAGCTCATCATGTCCATTACGCTGGCCACGCGGTAGTTGCCGCGCCACCAGACGCCATCCTTCACGTAACGGCGGCCCGACAGGCGAATCAGTACCTCATACACACTCCAGCCAAACCACCAACCAATGATCGCGCCGGAGGACAGACTGCCCATCGCGGCCATGACCCAGGCCACGGTGGCAGCTACCGCCAGCGAAAAGCCCGCTACCTGCAGCGCACGCTGGCTACGCCACCCTTCGGTGCTCCAGGGCCAGATGTGGTCACGCAATTCCAGCATGACCCACTTCAGGCGGGATTCAGCTGCCTTGTGGAAGGGGGTCGCAGGCTCGGTCGGCATGCGTGGGTCGGGGCCATTTGCGGCCTTGGCGCTGATCTGCTCGGTGAAGCTTGTCGCGGGGTGGATCGGGATGAAGTAGCCGTTGGCACCAATCGGCGTGATCTCCAGTCCGTCCTTTTCGCGGCGCTTGCGTTCCTTGGACAGGGGCGGGCAGCCCTTGGTGTCTGTGTACAGAATCATGCAATCGAGGCAGTGCAGGCACTCGCGGTGGTCGATGCGGCCATCGGTATCGATGGCCTGGGCGCCACAGCCCACGGCGCAGGCCTTGCAGCTGTTGCAGTCGTGCTTGCGCTTGAGGCCGAACCAGCGGAAGGTGCTGGGCATGGCCAGCGAGGCGCCCAGGGGGCAAATGTATTTGCAGTAGGGGCGCTCGATGAAAATCGACACACCGAGGATGGCGGCCACAAACAAGCCGTAGGGCCAGGAACGGTTCAGCACACCGACCAGGAAAGTGGTCTTGAAGGGCTCGACCTCGGACAGCTTCTCGGCCAGTCCCATGGAGAACATGGACACCGCGACCAGGAAGAAGAACACGGCGTATTTGATCCACTTGAGCCGGTCATGCCATTTTTGCGGCAACTGGGTCTGGAACCGCTTCAAACCGACGGCCTTGGCGATCTTGAAGATCGCTTCCTGCAGGGAGCCGAACGGGCACATCCAGCCGCAGAACAGGCCGCGCCCGAACAGGAACACCGTGACGATGATGAAGATCCAGAACAGGAAAATGAACGGATCGGACAGGAACAGCGACCAGGTCCACTGGAACAGCAGTGCATGGAACCAGGTCAGCACCTGCGTGATGGAGGGCTGAGCCATGTAGCCAAAGCCGATCCAGAAAATGCTGATGGCCCAGAAGCTGTACTTGAAGGCGTTGACGGGCCACTTGTTCTTGTGTGTGGACAGGCGCGTGAGCGTCTCGCGGTAGGCATAGACCACGGTCACGGCCACCAGCAACAGGGCGAACAGGGTGATCGGCAAGGCTTGCGACTTCCAGACGCGCACCCAGGGCGCATCGGGCTCGACGACCTTGGGGCGCCCGCCTTCGAGCAGGCTGGCGGGCAGCCAGTATTTGGACTCGAACACCGCAAAACTGCGGTGCCCGGTCGCACGATCGACGCGGTTGCCCAGAAAGGCCAGCTTCCAGGGGAATGCGGCCGAGAAAGCCGACGTGCGGATCACGAAGATGGCCGATTCGCCGTAGCGCGGGGCCCCTGCCGCCTCCAGGCCGTATAGGTTGTAGGAATCGAGGTCGCGGAAAGTGAACGAATCGGCGCCCTGCTTGACCTGCACGCGGTCGTAGATACCGCCACGCACAAAGCCCGAGCCTTTGAACGACTCCACGCCGGCCGTGCGAATGATGAAAAAGGCGCTCTCCTGCGGCTGCAGGCGCGAGCGCAGATTGTCATAGCCCCGCTCGCCCAGCAGGCTGCGCCCCAGGTCCGGGTGGTTGAGGTCGCCAAACCACAGTTCAATGAAGGGTTCGGGGCCACGCGGCAGGCCCACCTGTTCGGGCTTGACCAGCAGCCGCTGCACCAGGCCCATCTGGACCAGTTGCGCCCAGTCGTAGCGCTGCCCATTGGCGACAAACCGTGCGGGGTCGCGCACAGTGGGTTCAATGATGCCCGTCTGCCGCGCCACGGCGGCGCCCGACATCATCATCACCTGGTTCTGCGCAATCACGGTGACGGTGGCGCCGGAAATGGCGTCCAGACCAATCACGTTTTCCTCGGGCCGGGACGGGCCGACCTCGATGGTGTCCTTGACCGACTTGCCCAGGTACTGGTTGTTGAAATTGACCAGGGCCGATTCGGGAATGCCCAGCAGCAGGATGGGCTCGGAATGCTTGAGCACCTGCACCCCGACAAAACGCCCCTGCAGGTCCATGCCGATCAGCGTCACCACCGGCTTGCCCGAGTAGGCAGGCGTGTCGGTGATGTCGGTCGAGAGCATCACATAACCCAGCAGCTTCTTCTGGGCGCTGTCGTTGTCATAGGCCTCCACATATGGTGGCTGGCCCTTGCGTTCCGAGAAATGTTTGGCCCCGGGGAACACCTCTGCGCAGGGCAGCAACGCGCACATGTCTTTGGCCGTGGCCAGTTCCGCCGGCAACTCCGCCTCGTAGGCGCCCGCCTGAACACGCGGTGCAAACAGCGACAGCACCAGAAAAAAAACGACCCCAAGGATCGCAAACCGTTGGCCAAGCAATGTCATCGCGCTTTCCTGTCAAGGGAGGCAAGGCGCCCATGCGCCGAGCCTCCCGGTAAACCGCCTATCAGGCTTCCACGATCATGCGCGTGCGCATTTCAAGGTGGAGCGCGTGGCAGAAATGGGTGCAATAGCACCAGAACACGCCGGGCTGGTCGGCGATGAAGGTCACCGACTTGGTCTCCAGCGGATTGACGATGAAGTTGACGTTGTAGTTCGGAATGGCGAACCCGTGCGTCAAGTCTTCGATCTTGTCGAGGTTGGTCAGGATCAGCGTGACCTCATCACCCTTCTTGAGCTTGAACTCGCGCAGGCTGAAGGCAGGAGCCTGGGAGGTGATCTTGACGGTGACCTTCTTTCCATTGCGGAACACTCCCGAATCCTTGGCATCCTTCACCGCCAGCGGGAACTCGTCCAGGCTGTAGACCTGCTTGGGCTTGACCAGATCGCGCTTGAAGATGATGAAGTCATGCGGTTCGCCACGCACCGGGTGGTCGGCCAGCAGCACCATCTTATCGCCCGAAATGTCGATGAGCTGTTCGTTCTCGGGGTGCAGCGGGCCCACGGGCAGGAAGCGGTCTTTGGAGAACTTGCAACCCACGGCCAAGTACTTGCCGTCGGCGGCGATGGTTTCGGACTGCGAGGCGTTGATGTGGCCTGGCTGGTAGTGCACGTCCAGGCGGTCCACCACGTACTTGGCGTTCTTGTCACCGGCGTGGAACTTGATGGCGGCTTCCACGTTCCACTTGACCACCTGGCTGTCCAGGAACAGCGTGGTGTAGGCGTTGCCACGGCCGTCAAAGGCGGTGTGCAGCGGGCCCAGGCCGATTTCGACCTCGGCGACGATGGCGTCGTCGAGCTTTTCCAGCTTGCCGTCAAACCAGTCGAGCACCTTGGCCAGCTCGATCACGGTGGCGGTGGGCGAGAGCTTGCCGGCGCAGATGAAATACTTCTGGTCGGGGCTGGCGTTCACGCCGTGCGGGTTCTTGGGCACGCTGACGTAGGCGGTCAGAGCGGTCTTGGGGTCCTTGTTGGCTTCGTGCGTGCCATCGACGACGGGCACCTTGGAGGAGCCGACGGTCTTGAACTTGCCGGCCTTGACAGCTTCTTCGATGCGGGCCACGTTGAAGAACAGGCAGGCGTCGCGCTCGGCGGACATCATGTCCTCGTACTTGGCGCCCATCTCGACGTTGTACTGGTTCGTCGCGGCGAGCTTGCCGTCATAGGAGGTGGCGGTCAGATCGCAGTTGCCGTCGATCAGCACTTGCCAGCGCACTTCCATGGTCTCGGCGTCCACGCAGGTGAACATCGAGCGGTACTTGGTGTGATCCTCCGAGCCGGTATTGGGCAGCGGGATGCTGAACTCGGCACCGCAGAACACGCGCGTGGTGTAGTTGATGGCCGGATCGACCGGGTCGCGCTTGTCCGGGAAGATGCCGTGAAAGCCCTGCACGTTAGGCAGCTGGGTGATCTTGTCGCAGACGAAGTAGTCCAGGCGAACGCGCGCAATGCGGCTGTTGATCTTGTCGTTGATCCAGGCGTAACGGCCGTCGTAGTTGCCATCCTTGTAGGAGGCGTGCGTGTGGTGGGTGTCGGCCACCGTGTAGCGCAGGCTGCCATCGGCCTTCGTGCCCATGACGGCCTTGGATTCGTTGGTGATGCCCCAGCCCACCAGCGCATCGGGCACAAAGCAGGGAATACGGTGGATTTCACGACCCGAGGGCAGGCCCAGAATGCGCATGTCGCCAGTGTGGCCGCCGCTCCAGATGCCGTAATAGGTGTCAAGTTCGCCGGGCTTGAGGTGGGTGTTGTTGGCCGCGCTCGAATGGGCGGCGGTGGGTGCAGATACAGGACCCGAGGCTGCGGTGGCGGGGGCGTTGGCGGGCTTGTCGTTACAAGCTGCTACGCCTGCGGTCAGGCCAGCCAGTGCTGCGGTATTGATGAAACGGCGACGGCCGATGCCGACGGTTTCTGTAGTCACTTCTCTCTTATTACTCATGGTTCACCTCTTTAGGATTGGCTCAGAAAAAACGGGGGGGCTCGCGCCGGTGGAGGCGCGGCTGTAGTTGCAACAGTGCGGGAAACAGAACGCAGGCACGGAGGGGTCGCTGCGGCAGGAGTTGCTGGCGGCAGCGAAAAGGCGTCGGTGGGGGGCGCACCGCCCACCAGGCACATTGGGCAGTTCAGCGCGTCGGTATTGAGCTCTGCCGCTCCGTCATCGCTGAGGGCGAAGAACTTCAGCGTCCCAGAGGTGGTGCAGACGACATCCAGCATCTTGGGCTGGAATATTGGCGTCGCAGTGGCTGCGCCGAGCGACATCAAAAACCACGCCAGCACCCACAAACGGAATCGGGCCATGGGATTGGTTGTGTTCATGGAGGTCGAATATAGGTTCATTCAAAGTGAATCAAATTGATCTAAGTCACATATTGACGGCCGAAAGGAGGGCGCTTGTCAAGCCGGTCGGTCTATAGTGTGGGCGTTGTCCACCATGCATTGCATCCTTCTTGTTCTTATGATGTTCACCGGGTGTGTCGTTCCGGCAGGGTTGAGTTGGGATGGGATGCCTTGCAAAGTGGCTGGACGGTGCGCCCTGGCATTGCCTTGGTGCGCTCAGAGCCTTCCTGGCTTTGCCAGGAGCTTTTTCCGTTCTTCTTTTTATTGACCTTGAGTACAGGAATATCTCCATGAAAAAACTATCTGGTTTGGTTGCACTTGCGGCTCTCTCTTTGGCACTCGGTGCCTGTGGCGACAAGAAGTCGACTGAAGCGGCCGCGCCGTCGGCAGCACCGGCCGCAGCACCCGCACCTGCACCTGCAGCCGCTCCAGCTCCGGCCGCCGCTCCTGCTGCAGCACCTGTAGCGGAAAACTCGGTCGGCAAGAGTGTGTACGGAAAAACTTGTGCCCTGTGCCATGGCGCTGGCGTGGCGGGTGCTCCCAAGCCAGGTGACAAGGCCGACTGGGGCCCGCGCATTGCCCAGGGCAAGGAAACGCTGTACAAGCACGCGATTGAGGGATACACGGGTTCCAAGGGCATGATGCCGGCGCGTGGCGGTGGTACATCCTTGACCGATGATGAGGTGAAGGCCGCTGTGGACTTCATGGCTGATCAATCCATCTGATCCGGGCGCACCATGAAATCCGCTGAATCGACGATGTTCAGCCCGACCAGGCGCCGGGTGGCCATGGCGCTCCCCTTGCTGGGGTGCGTGTCGTGGGCTTCGGCGGCCCCGGTTTCCCGGGCGCCGCAACGTGAATCGCGTGCCTTGATGGGCACGCAGGTCGATATCGTGGTGGATGGTGGTGACGAGCCTTTGCTACGCCATGCCGTTGACCACGCCTATGCCGAAATGGCGCGGCTGGAAGCGCTTTTCAGTCGCTACCAGCCTGACAGCGTGGTCAGCCGCATCAGCGCTGCAGCCGGTGTTCAGCCGGTAGCCGTTCCGTCAGAAGTGATGGCGGTGCTCAAAACGTCGCAGCAGTTGTTCCGGCTCAGTGGTGGTGCCTTCGACGTCACCGTGGGTTCCCTCAAGGGGTGGAGCTTCGAGGCCGGCCGAAAGACGGTTCCGCCCGCTGGCGTGTTGGCACGACAACGGCAACTGGTCGATGCCCGTCGCCTGGTGCTGGACGAGCAGGCGGGCACTGCCTATCTCGCCCGGCAGGGCATGGCCCTGGATTTGGGGGGCATTGCCAAGCTGCCCATCCTGGAAGCCGGCATGCGGGTGTTGCGCCAGCAGGGCGTAAGCAACGCACTCATCAACGGTGGCGGCGACGTGCTGGTGATGGGGCAGCTGCAGGGGCGTCCATGGCGTGTGGGTCTGCGTGATCCGCGTGCGCCAGAGCGCCTGCTGGGTGCGCTGTCTGTTGAGGGCCAGGCGGTGGTGGCATCGTCGGGTGACTACGAGCGCTATTTCTTCGTGGGTGGCAAGCGCGAGCACCATATTCTGGATCCCCGCACGGGATACCCAACCGTCGGTGTGCATGGCGTCAGTTTGCTGGCCCGTGACGTGGCGCAGGTGAATGGTCTGGGTGCTGCCATGATGGTGCAAGGCCCACAGGGCGGCAAAGCGCTGGTGGCACGCCAGCCGGAGGTCGAGGCGCTGGTGGTCTCTGGCGACCGCGGCGCGTGGTATTCCCCGGGCATGGCCGCAGCACTGTCACGCGGGACTGCCTGAAAGCGACCGGGCGACTTCTTCAGGTGCCAGGGGCTTGTGCTTGCACGCACCGAACCTGAAGAAGCTCGCGTTCATCGAGTGAGCTGCCAAAGTGCACCGCGCTCAGGCAGCCTCCCCACACACACCCCGTGTCCAGCCCCAGGCAATGCGGGCGGTTCAGCCAGCCCAGCGTGGACCAGTGTCCGAAGGCGATCAAGGTATCGGCCGTGGAACGGCCAGGCACGTCAAACCAGGGCATCAACCCGGGTGGTGCAGCACTGGCGCTCTCGGTGCTATCAAAATCCATAACTCCCTGGGCTGAGCAAAAACGCAACCGCGTGAGCGCATTCACAATCACGCGCAAGCGGTCCGGGCCCGTCAAGGAAGCGTTCCAATGATCCGGGGTGTTGCCATACATCTGCTGCAGAAATGCCGGCAGATCGGCGCTCTGCAAAACACGGTGCACTTCGTCGGCCAGATCCAGGGTTTCGGCCGCAGTCCAGGCGGGCAGCACGCCCGCGTGCACCATCAGCAAAGGTTTTCCGCCGTGTAAATGCTGGCGGGCCAGCGGCTGCAGGCGCAGCCATTGCAGCAGCGCGTCGCGGTCCGGGGCCTCCAGAATGCTGGCCAGCGTGTCGCGTCGCGAGGGTTTGCGGGCGCCATGTGCGGCCGCCAGCAGATGCAGGTCGTGGTTGCCCAGCAGGGGGCGCAGGGCATCGCCGTGCGCCATGCATCGGCGCAGCACGGCGGCGGAGTCGGGGCCCCGGTTGACGAGATCGCCCAAAAGGTAGACGGTATCCCTGCTCGCAGAAAAACCGATCAGGTCGAGCAGACGCCCCAATGCGCTGTCGCAACCCTGGATATCGCCAATACAGTAAAGTGCCATGGTGTTCGTTTTACCTTTTGATTCATGGATTTTCTGCTGATCGCGCTGCTGACACTGCTCAACGGCGTGTTTGCCATGTCGGAACTCGCTTTGGCTTCCAGCCGCAAATCCAGGCTCGCTGCCATGGCGGAGGGCGGTGACAAGGGGGCTCAGGCTGCCCTTACCTTACTCGACAATCCCACGCAGTTCCTGTCGTCGGTGCAGGTAGGCATCACATCCATTGGCATGATCAACGGCATCATTGGCGAGGCCGCGTTCAGCAGCCGCCTGGGTGTGTGGTTGCAGACCATGGGGGTGCCGGAAAGCGCGGCCAGCGTGAGCGCCACGGCCATCGTGGTCACGGTCATCACCTTCATCACCATTGTGTTTGGCGAATTGGTGCCCAAGCGCATTGGCCAGCTTTACCCCGAAACCGTTGCGCGGTTTGTGGCGCGCCCCATGACATGGGTGGCACAAGGCGCCAAGCCCTTTGTGCGCCTGCTGTCGCTGTCCACGCAGGGCGTGCTCAAACTGCTGCGGGTGGACAACGATGCGGGCCGAATGGTGACCGAAGAAGAAATCACCGCAAGCCTTGATGAGGGGCGTGATGCGGGCGTTATTGAGCATCACGAGCACCAGATGGTGCAAAACGTGTTTCGTCTGGACGACAGGCCCCTGACGTCGCTGATGGTGCCGCGCACCGATGTTCAATGGCTCGATGCCAGCCTGACCGTGCTGGAAGGCTTGCGCATGGCGGGCACTGGCGGCGAACAGGGCGCCCATTCGTGGTACCCGGTGTGTCGCGGTTCGCTTGACGAGGTGGTGGGTGTAATCAGCGTGGCGCGCATGCTGGAGTTGGGCCCAGAGGCTCCCGGCACTGTGGAGTCTTATGCGCAGCCTGCAGCTTTTCTGCCCGAAACGCTGAGTGGAATGGAATTGCTGGAGCAGTTCCGTGCACGGTCGGGCCGCATGATATTTGTAGTGGATGAATATGGTGTCGTGCAAGGCATCATGACGCCGCGCGATTTGCTGGAAGCCATTACCGGGGAATTGCAGCCGGGCGCATCGGCCGATGCCTGGGCGACGATGCGCGACGACGGAACCTGGTTATTGGACGGTTTGATGCCCGTGACCGAACTCAAGGCACGGCTCGATATTCGGGATTTGCCCGAAGAAGACCGTGGGCGCTATAACACGCTGGCGGGCCTTCTGATGGCCGAATCTGGCCATTTGCCTGCAGTGGCCGAGCGTATTGCCTGTGCAGGGTGGATATTTGAAATTCTGGATCTGGATGGAAAGCGAATTGACAAGGTGCTCGCGCAACCCGACTCCTTGGCGCAGGAAGGCTGAATATCCAGCGCGCCGCTCAGGATCGGAAAATTTTGTTGAAATTGACTGGTAGTTTGAAGAGTGCCTGCACAAAGATGACATTATTCTTATAATGCAGACTTCTTCAAAACCACCTTTAACTACACACCATGTCCAGCTACAAAGAACTCCTGAAGCAGCGCGAAGCCCTTGAGCAGAAGATCAACGAAGCCCGGCGCAATGAGCTGTCGGAAGCGGTCTCGCAAGTTCGTGCTTTGGTGACGGAGTTTGGCCTCACCGCGCAGGATGTTTTTCCAGCAGGCAAGGCACGCAGCGCCAGCGCTGGTTCCAAGGTAGCCCCCAAATACCGCAACCCTGCCACCGGACAGACCTGGACCGGCCGTGGCAAGGCTCCCAAGTGGATTCAAAATGAGAACCGCGAGCAGTTCGCCATTTAATCCATTTCTGCATTCGTTCAAAAAGTCCGCCTTGGCGGACTTTTTTTATGGCCATTCACTCCGCAAGGGTGGGGTGGCAATTGCCGCGGTGGCGCGCATGGCTGCCCGCCCGCCCGCTTTGTCTTGATCGGCCGCAATAACGTGCGATAAAGCATAAATGGATGCGCGTATTACCCGGCCTGTCATTCCCTGGTTCTGAACGAAGACGGCAGAATCTGCTGCGACCTGATTGAAATAGCACAAGCGTTCTATTTGTAACGCTGCACACTTGAGAGCTCACGGTATTGCATGGCAGGCCCGCTGTGGCAGCAATGGGCAATAGCGGGTGCAACGCCCGTGCGGGGCCGACTTCCATCTCGCACGTGAAACAGTATGGCGCCTGTTTCTGTATGGCCCCACGATTGCACCGCCCGGTGAGACTGCCAGAATAGGCCTTGTTGTTCCTTACCGGAGTTCACCATGGCCTCGTCGTCCAAGCCCGCCCGCCACGCTTTTGCCTCCACGCTGAAGAGTTTCAAGACTGCGTCCGGCAAAGCAGGCCAGTTTTATTCTCTGCCCACGCTGGCCAGGCAGTTTCCACAGGTCAACCGATTGCCCGTGTCGATTCGCATCGTGCTCGAATCGGTGCTGCGCAATTGCGATGGGCGCAAAGTGACTGCCGAGCATGTGCAACAACTCGCCCAATGGGCGCCCCAGGCCGCGCGCAAGGATGAGATCCCGTTTGTCGTTTCGCGCGTGGTGTTGCAGGACTTCACCGGTGTGCCGCTGCTGGCCGACCTGGCCGCCATGCGCAGCGTGGCTGCCAAGCTGGGCAAGAACCCCAAGAAGATCGAGCCTCTGGTGCCCGTGGACTTGGTGGTGGACCACTCCATCATGGTCGATCACTACGGCCAGAAGAATTCGCTCGACCTGAACATGAAGCTCGAATTTCAGCGCAACCGCGAGCGCTACGAGTTCATGAAATGGGGCATGCAGGCCTTTGACACCTTTGGCGTGGTGCCGCCGGGCTTTGGCATCGTGCACCAGGTCAACCTCGAATACCTGGCGCGCGGCGTGCACAAGCGCAAGGAGGGCTACGCGTCGGCGAAGGCCGGCGCACTCCCTGTGTACTACCCCGACACCCTGGTGGGCACCGACAGCCACACCACCATGATCAACGGCATTGGCGTGGTGGGCTGGGGCGTGGGCGGCATCGAGGCCGAAGCCGCCATGCTGGGCCAGCCGGTGTATTTTTTGACCCCCGATGTGGTGGGCATGGAACTCACCGGCCAGCTGCGCGAAGGCGTCACCGCCACCGACCTGGTGCTCACCGTGACCGAAATCCTGCGCCAGCACAAGGTGGTGGGCAAGTTTGTCGAATTTTTTGGCGAGGGCACGCGCACCCTGGCGCTGCCCGATCGCGCCACCATCGGCAACATGGCGCCAGAATATGGTGCCACCATGGGCTTTTTCCCGGTGGACGAGCGAACCATCGAGTACTTCAAGGGCACGGGCCGCACCAAGAGTGAGATCGAAGCATTCGAGGCCTATTTCAGGGCTCAGGGGCTGTTTGGCGTGCCGCTGGCGGGCGAGGTGGATTACTCGCAGGTCGTGAAGCTCGACCTGGGGCAAGTCACCCCCAGCCTGGCTGGCCCCAAGCGCCCGCAAGACCGCATCGAGCTGGGCAAGGTGGCGGGCCAGTTTGCCGACCTGTTCAGCAAGTCCAATGCCGACAACGGCTTCAACCGCCCAGCCGATTTGCTGCACACGCGCTTTCACATCCACCGCCGCGATGAGGTGGTGGTTGGCGCCACGCCAGATGGCAAGCCCACACCCATGGGCGCGCCCCGTTTTGTGGCCGAGATGGAGTCCAACAAGCCGGCGCTGGCCACTGCGCATGAAGAGGCCAGCGCGGCCACGCTGCCTGCCAAAGGCACCGACCCCACGGTGGGCAATGGCGACGTGCTGATTGCTGCCATCACCAGCTGCACCAACACCAGCAACCCCAGCGTGCTGCTGGCGGCTGGCCTGCTGGCCAAGAAAGCCGTGGAGGCGGGGCTCAAGGTGCAGCCGCACATCAAGACATCGCTCGCCCCTGGCTCGCGCATCGTGACCGAATACCTCACAGAAACCGGCTTGCTGCCTTACCTGGAAAAGCTGGGCTTTGCACTGGCGGGCTACGGCTGCACCACCTGCATTGGCAATGCGGGCGACCTCACGCCTGAACTCAATGAGGTCATCACCAGCAATGACCTGGTGTGCGCGGCCGTGCTGTCCGGCAACCGCAACTTCGAGGCGCGCATCCACCCCAACCTCAAGGCCAACTTTCTGGCCAGTCCGCCGCTGGTGGTGGCTTATGCGATTGCCGGCACGGTGCTCAGGGACCTGATGATCGAGCCCGTGGGCCAGGGCAAGGGGGGCAAAGACATTTACCTGGGCGATATCTGGCCGAGCAGCGACGAGATTCACCGGCTCATGAAGTTCGCCATGAAGGGCAAGGCCTTTCGCGAAAACTACGCCAAGGTCGCCACCGACCCTGGCAAGCTGTGGAAAAAAATCAAGGGGGTGGCCGGCACCACCTACACCTGGCCTGCCAGCACCTACATTGCCGAGCCGCCATTTTTTGCCAATTTCGCTCTCGAAAAAGGAGCTGCTAGCGCAGAAGGGGTGGGCGCTACAGGCCAAAACGGCCAAATAACAGTGCAGGGTGCTCGCATCATGGCGCTGTTTGGCGATTCCATCACCACCGACCATATCTCGCCCGCTGGCTCCATCAAGGCCAGCTCGCCCGCCGGCCAGTGGCTGGTGCAGCACGGTGTGCAAAAGGCCGACTTCAACAGCTACGGCGCGCGCCGCGGCAACCACGATGTGATGGTGCGCGGCACCTTCGCCAACGTGCGCATCAAGAACCTCATGATTGCACCCACGGCCGATGGCTCTCGCGAGGAAGGCGGCGTCACGGTGTTCCAGAACGAGGGGCCGCTGCGGGGCGAGAAGATGTTCATCTTCGACGCGGCCATGCAATACATGGCACAAGAGACACCCACGGTGGTGTTTGCCGGCGAGGAATACGGCACCGGCTCCAGCCGTGACTGGGCCGCCAAGGGCACGCAGCTGCTGGGCATCAAGGCCGTGGTGGCGCGCAGCTTTGAGCGCATCCACCGCTCCAACCTGGTGGGCATGGGCGTGCTGCCGCTGCAGTTCAAGGGCGGCGATTCGTGGCAATCGCTGGGCCTGACAGGTGCCGAGGTGATTGATGTGCTGCCCGATGCCGCGCTCACCCCGCAAAGCGATGCCACGCTGGTCATTCACCGCGAAGACGGCACGCGCCAGCAAGTGGTGGTCACGCTGCGCATCGACACGCCGATCGAAGTGGACTACTACCGGGCGGGTGGCATCTTGCCGTTCGTGCTGCGCCAGCTGCTGGCGGGCTCCTGACAGGGCCAAACGCCAAAACGACAAAGCGTAAAAACGCCGAGATGCCCAAACGCGCGCGACCCGGCCGGGGGTTGGCGGCGCGCGGCACAATGCGAGGATGAGAAAACAGTTGTTGATCGCGGGGGGCGGCATTGGCGGTTTGGCGGCCTCCCTGGGGGCATCGCGCGCGGGGTGGGAGGTGCGGCTGTATGAACGCGCCGCCGCATTCACCGAGGTGGGTGCAGGCGTGCAGTTGGGGCCCAATGTGGTGCGCCGCCTGCAGGCTTGGGGTTTGCAGCGGCCGCTGCAGGATGTGGCAGTATTTCCTGAACGGCTGCAGGTTCGCAGCGCACTCACGGGCCATGAGCTGGCTGCGCTGCCCCTGGGCGCCACCGCGATAGAGCGCTACGGCGCGGCCTACGCCACCATCCACCGTGCCGACCTGCATGGCCTGCTGCTGGCCGCCGTTGGCAAATACACCGACACGCAATTTCATCTGGACCACGCAATCGACCGCTTCACCGACGCCGAGGGCGTGGTGACGGTGCGCACCAGCCGTGGCAAGGACGTGGAAGGCGATGCCCTGTTGGGGGCTGATGGCCTGTGGAGCCGCATCCGTACACAGCTGCTGGGCGAGCAGCATCCCCGCGTGTCGGGCCACCTGGCTTACCGCGCCCTGGTGCCGCAGCACGCGCTGCCCAAGGCGTTGCGCACCCGCCACGTCACTGCGTGGCTGGGGCCGCGCCTGCATGTGGTGCAGTACCCCGTGCGCCGGGGCGAGCTGCAGAACCTGGTGGTCATCGTGCAGGGCCCCGCGCCGAACGACCTGGAAAACTGGGACCACGCGGCCAACGGCGCCGACCTGGAAACGGCGCTAAAGGGCACCTGCACAGCGCTGCAGCAGGTGGTGCGCGGTGTTGTCCAGGCAGGCGGTGGCTGGCGCCTGTGGCCGCTGTGCGACCGCCCGCCCGTGCGCGGGCCGAACGAGATGGCCCAGGGCGTGGTGGCCTTGCTGGGTGACGCCGCCCACCCCATGCGCCCGTATCTGGCCCAAGGCGCGGGCATGGCCATTGAAGACGCCGCCGAGCTGCAACGCGCGCTGGCCATGCACGACCTGGATGTGCCGCTGCGCCTGCGCCGCTACGCGCTCAACCGCTGGCAGCGCAACGCGCGCGTGCAGGCCCGCTCCACGCGCAATGGCCGCATCTTTCACGCCACGGGCCCCGTGCGCTGGGCGCGCGACGCTTCGCTGCGCCTGCTGGGCGAGCGGCTGCTGGACGTGCCCTGGCTGTACCGGGGCGATGGCTCCAGCGCCAGCTCTCTCTAGTTGCGGGTGATTGATTGCTATTAATAATATAGCTGTTGACGCTTTATTAATAAGCGCTGACGTGCGTTTTATGCCAAATCTTTGCCCTGCACGCCGGGGTGTTGCAGCAGCGGCGATGCCGGCAGCCAGCGGAACGCGATGGAGCCGAGTGCCAACAGCGCGGCAATGGTGGCCATCACCGCGCGGTAGGGCTCCAGCCCCAGGCCCTGCGCCCAGTCGGCGACCCAGCCGGTGAGCGACTGCACCAGGCCCACGCCCAGAAACATGGCCATGGTGAACACCGACAGCGCGCGCCCGGTCAGGTCGGGCGGGTACGACGAGCGCACGTCCGAATACTGCAGCACCGAATAGCCCGACAGCACCGCAATGCACACCACCAGGGCCAGGTTCAGCGTGGCGTGGTGCACCAGCCCCACGCACAGGTACAGGGCCGCCACCAGCAGCGAAAAGTTGGCCATCCAGGCGCGCCGGCGTGCCGGGCCGGGGTCGATGCGGCCAAAAAAGGCCGGGCTGAACAGTGAAATCAGCGACATGCCCAGGGCCATGTTGCCGCTCTCGACCAGCGTGAACGCATAGCGGTCGATCAGCATCGGGCCAATCCACAGCCCGCGCAGCGCCAGAAACGAGGCGTAGCCCACCATGCCCAGCAGCAAGATGCCCAGCGTGTGCGGCAGCATGAACAGCGCGCCGTAGCGGCGCACGGCGGTGCCCCAGCGCTCGCGTGCGGGTGCCGGGCCGGCCAGGGCGGGCTCGTGCACGCGGCGCCAGATCAAGAGCCACGCCAGCGCCGACAGCACGGCCAGCAGCACAAAACCGCTGCGCCAACCGCACTGCTGCACCAGCCAGGCCAGCGGCGTGCCGGTGAGCAGCAGGCCCAGCCCGCCCACGCCCATGCCCACGCCCGACAGAAATGCAAAGCGCGAAGCCGGAAAATGCCGCGCAATGAACACCGTGCAGGCCAGAAAGGCGGGCGCGCAGCCCACGCCAATGAGCAGCTGGCCGAACATCAGCCAGCCGTAGTTGGGTGCCCAGGCCGACACGGCCGCGCCGGCAATGGCCAGCGGAAAGGCGCTGAGCAGTGTGCGGCGCAGGCCATACAGGTCCATGCCGATGCCCATGAAAAATTGCGTCACGCCAAACGACAGGCCAAACAGCCCGGCAAACGCCCCCAGCGACGCCGGCGAAAGGCCAAAGTCGCCCTGCAGGCCCGGAGCCATGATGGCGGTGACGGTGCGGTAGGCCTGGCTCAGCGCAAAGGCCGAGAGCAGCGCCAGCAGCATGAACCACAGCGTGGCCTGCGATGGTGGCAGGGGTGCCACTGGCGTGGCAGGCGGCGGGTGTGTGGGGGCGGTGTCGGGATGGGGCACAGGCGGTGAAGCGGAAATGGTTGCGGGGCGGGGCGTCGTGCGCAGGAAGCAGACTACCAGCCGCCGCGTGCAGGCGCTGTCGCGGTGGTGGCACTCTGCTTTTAATAGCTGCTCGCGCTTTATACACAAGCGCTAGAGGCCGATTTGGCTCAAATTTTACAGATCGGTGCGCAGTTTCCAGATTTCGGGAAACAGCACCACATCCAGCATCTTGCGCAGGTAGCTCACGCCGCCGGTGCCGCCCGTGCCGCGCTTGAAGCCGATGATGCGTTCCACCGTGGTCACATGGCGAAAGCGCCAGAGGCGAAAGGCGTCTTCGAGGTCGGTGAGCTCCTCGCCCAGCTGGTACAGGTCCCAGTGCTGCGCGGGGTCGCGGTACACGGTGAGCCAGGCGCGCTCCACCGCATCGCTTTCGGCGTAGGGCAGCGTCCAGTCGCGGTCGGTGTGGCTGGCGGGCACGGGAAGGCCGCGCCGGGCCAGCAGGCGCAGGGCTTCGTCGTACAACGATGGGGCCTCGAAGGCGGCCTGCACCTGGGCCAGCAGGTCGGGCCGGTGGGCGTGGGGCTGCAGCATGGCGCGGTTCTTGTTGCCCAGGGCGAATTCGATGCTGCGGTACTGGTAGCTCTGAAACCCGCTGGAGCTGCCCAGATAGGGCCGCATGGCGCTGTATTCGGGCGGCGTCATGGTGGCCAGCACGTCCCAGGCGTGCACCAGCTGCTCCATGATCTTTGACACGCGCGCCAGCATCTTGAACGCGGGCTGCAACGCATCGCCTGCGATGTGGCCGATGGCGGCGCGCAGCTCGTGCAGCATGAGCTTCATCCACAGCTCGCTGGTCTGGTGCTGCACGATGAACAGCATCTCGTCGTGCGCGGGCGACAGCGGCTTTTGCGCGCTGAGGATGGCGTCCAGCTGCAGGTAGTCGCCGT
The DNA here is from genome assembly GCF_000526295.1 of Acidovorax sp. JHL-3. Lineage (NCBI taxonomy): Bacteria > Pseudomonadati > Pseudomonadota > Betaproteobacteria > Burkholderiales > Comamonadaceae > Acidovorax > Acidovorax sp. JHL-3. The sequence continues at coordinate 442,810 of NZ_JAFU01000004.1, read as the reverse complement.
AGCTCATGCTCTGGCTGAAGTCGAGCTGGGCGCGCTCGGCATGCACGATGGCTTCGGGCGTTGCGGATGCGGGCGCGGGCGTTGCGCTGGCAGGGTTTTGGGAAAAGGGGCACATGGCGGGGTTCCTTCTCGGTCAGGTCACGGCGTGGCGCTGGTTGAATTCGGGGCGCTGCCATTCGGCGGTGTCCAGCACCTGGCGCAGATGCTCCACGGCATTCCACACGTCTTCAAAGCCGATGTACAGCGGCGTGAAGCCAAAGCGCAGGATGTCCTTGTGCGGGCCATTGCCGCCGTCGTCTCGACGGAAGTCGCCAATCACACCGCGTGCGATCAGCGCCTGCACGATGGCGTAGGCGCCGCTGCCCTGGCCATGGACGCCTGCGCCTTCGTCACGGGTCCAGCACACCTGCGAGCCGCGCCGGGCATGCTCGCGCGGGGTGGCCAGGCCCAGGCCGTGGCCTGCGCAGCGTTCTTCCACCAGCTGGATGAACAGGTCGGTCAGCGCCAGCGACTTGGTGCGCAGCGCCGCCATGCCGCCCAGGGCTTCGGCGGCAGTGAACACATCCAGCCCGCATTGCAGGGCCGACAGGCTGATGATGGGCTGCGTGCCGCACAGATAGCGCGTGATGCCCGGTGCGGGCTGGTAGTCGGGTGTGAATGCAAATGGCGTGGCGTGGCCCCACCAGCCCGACAGTGGCTGCATGAAATTCAAATCCGGCCGACTGGCGTGGCGCGGGTGCACCCACACAAAGGCGGGGGCGCCAGGGCCGCCGTTCAAATACTTGTAGCCGCAGCCCACCGCGAAATCGGCAGATTTCGACGCTCTCCATTCCTCGAAATCGGCTCCTGCAGCATGCAGATCGACGGGCACTGCACCCGCGCTGTGCGCCAGGTCCCACACGCACAGGATGCCGGCTGCATGGGCGGCGGCGGTGGTGGCGGCCATGTCGTGCATGGCGCCGGTGCGGTAGTTCACATGGGTGAGCATGAGCACGGCCACATCGCTGGTGAGGGCGGTGGCAATGTCCTGGGGCTCCACCAGCACCAGCTCCAGCCCGCGCTCCTTGCACAGGCCTTCGGCAATGTAGAGGTCGGTGGGAAAGTTGCTGCGCTCGCTCACGATGCGGCGGCGCCCAGGGCTGTCCTCGCGGGCGATGTTCAGCGCCGCGCTCAGCACTTTGTAGAGGTTGATGGAGGTGCTGTCGGTGCACACCACCTCATTCGGGCCCGCGCCGATCAAAGGGGCCAACTGGTTGCCCAGGCGTTGGGGCAGGTCAAACCAGCTGGCGGTGTTCCAGGACTGTATGAGGTCGGCCCCCCATTCGCGCGTGACCACGTCGGCCACGCGGGCGGCGGTGGCCTTGGGAAGCACGCCCAGCGAATTTCCATCGAGGTAGATCACGCCTGCGGGCAGGCTGAAGTGATCGCGCAACGGCGCCAGCGGGTCTTGTGCATCCAGGGTGCGGCAGTCTTGGTGGGTGGTGGTCATGGCAGCCAAGGTTAGTTGCTACTATTGTGATAGCTGTTGGCGCTTATCGCATAAGCGCTAGAGGCCAAAAAGTCTTGAAATCAGTGCATCACAGCGCGCGCAGCACGGCGCGCACCGGCGAGGCATCGGCGGTGGTCAGCTTGAGCGGCAAGGCAATCAGTTCGTAATCGCCCTCGGGCACTGCGTCGAGCACCAGGTTTTCCAGCACGCGCAGGTTGCGGCGGCGGATGACCTGGTGGCTGGGAAGCTGCTTGCTGTCGGCCGGGTCGATGCTGGCGGTGTCAATGCCCACCAGCAGCACGCCCCGGTCGGCCAGGCGCTCAATGGTGTCGGGGGCATAGGCGGTGAGTTGGCCGTCCCAATGCACGGGGGCCTTGGCGTAAGTGCGCACCAACACCCGCTGCGGCAAGGTGGCGTCCACCGCGTGGGCGATGTGCCGCCACTCAATCAGCGGGCCGCAGCCGATGGCGTGCACCACGCGGCAGGGGCCCAGAAACGCGTCGAGTGACACATCCCCAATGGCGGCGCCGCGCTCGTCGTAGTGCAGCGGCGCATCGGCGTGGGCGCCCACATGGGGCGACATCGTGATGGCGCTGACGTTGACGGGGCAATCTGGCGCCATGGTGGCGCACCAATGCTGCTGGTAAGGCGTGTCGCCGGGAAACACCGGTGTGCCGGCGTGGACAGTGGGGGAAATGTCCCAGAGCTTTTGCATGGACCACAAGGTAGCGCGCTGGCCCGTTCGTGGTGTCGCTTTATGGCAACGCGGGCAGAAATCCGATCACCGTGAAGCCGGTGAATGGATTTGCGCAGCATCAAGAAAGCGCTTTTCTGCCATCGAAGCCGCCTCCGTTCATCTGGTTGAGATTATAAAATGAGAACTATTTTCATTTAGAAGCTGGTGAAGCCCTTGACCGATCTGCCCCGCAGCGCTGCCGCCGCCCCCGCCCGTGAACAGCCCCTTGGCCTGGCCGATCTGCCGCTGCGCGTGGATGCCTGGGTGAGCGCGTTGCGCATGGATGCCGCGCCCCAGGATGGCGATGTGCTGCTGCGGCTGCTGGAAATCGGTTTTCTGCCGGGTGAGCGCGTGCGTGTGGTGGCGCGGGCGTTTCCGGCAGGCGACCCGCTGGCCGTGCGCGTGGGGCGCACCACCTTTGCCCTGCGCCGGCGCGAGGCGGCGCTGGTGGGTGTCAGCACCACGGCACCGGTGGGTGAGGTGCAGGCATGAACGTGCCGGCCGCCCCCCTGAGCCTGGCGCTGTTGGGCCACCCCAACAGCGGCAAGACCGCCCTGTTCAACCTGCTCACCGGAAGCCGCCAGAAGGTGGCCAACTATGCCGGCGTGACCGTGGAGCGCAAGGAGGGCCTGCTCACCACGCCCTCGGGCCAGCGTGTGCGCGTGCTCGATCTGCCGGGCGCTTACAGCCTCAACGCCCTGAGCGCCGACGAGGCCGTCACGCGGGACGTGATCACCGGCCAGCGTGCTGGCGAGGCGGCGCCCGACCTGCTGGTGTGCGTGGTCGATGCGACCAACCTGCAGCTTGGTCTGCGCATGGTGCTGGAGACGCAGGCCATGGGCATCGCCATGGTGCTGGCGCTCAACATGAGCGATGCCGCGCGCCGCGCGGGCATCACCATCGACCGCGCCGTGCTCGAGCGCGAGCTGGGCATGCCCGTGGTGGAAACCGTGGGCATCCGCAAGGGCGGGGCGCATGAGCTGCTGCAGTTTCTTGATGGCTGGCGTGCCCAGGGCGCGGTGCAGGCCCGGCCCTGGCAGCCCCAGGGCATGGAGCAGGTGCTGAAAACCCAGCAGGAGGCACGCCGCATCCTGCGCCTTGCGGTGCACGAGCCAGCCGAACCGATGCGCCTGGACGACGCCATTGATCGCGTGGTGCTGCACCCGCTGTGGGGCATGCTGCTGCTGGCGGCCACCATGTTCCTGATGTTCCAGGCGGTGTTCAGCTGGGCCGCGCCGCCCATGGAGGCCATCAAGGACGGCGCCGAGGCGCTGGGCCAGTGGGTGCATGCCAGGCTGCCCGATGGCGCGCTGCGCAGCCTGCTGGTTGATGGCATCCTGGCCGGCGTGGGCGGGGTGCTGGTGTTTTTGCCGCAGATCCTGATCTTGTTTCTGTTTATCCTGGCGCTCGAAGACTCGGGCTATCTGCCACGGGCGGCCTTTCTGCTGGACCGCCTCATGGGCACGGTGGGGCTGTCGGGCCGCTCGTTCATCCCGCTGCTGTCCAGCTTTGCCTGCGCCATACCGGGCATCATGGCCACGCGCACCATCACCCACTGGCGCGAGCGGCTGGTCACCATCATGATCGCGCCGCTCATGACCTGCTCGGCGCGCCTGCCGGTGTATGCGCTGCTGATCGCCGCCTTCATTCCTGCGCGCACCGTGTGGGGCGTTTTCAGCCTGCAGGGCCTGGTGATGTTCGCGCTGTACATGGGCGGCATCCTGAGCGCCATGGCCGTGGCGGCGGTGCTGAAGATCTGGCGCGGCCCCATGCGGGCCACGCCCCTGCTGATGGAGCTGCCGCCGTACCGGTTGCCCAACCTGCGCAGCCTGGCGCGGGGCCTGTACGAGCGGGCCACGATTTTTTTGAAGCGCGTGGGCGGCATCATCCTGGCGCTCACGGTGCTGCTGTGGTTTCTGTCGTCGTATCCGGCCGCACCCGAGGGGGCCGTGGGCCCGGCCATCCAGTACAGCTTTGCCGGGCAACTGGGCCGCGCGCTGGAGGTCATCTTTGCGCCCCTGGGTTTCACCTGGCAGATTGCCGTGGCGCTGGTGCCCGGCATGGCGGCGCGCGAGGTGGTGGTGAGTGCGCTGGGCACGGTGTATGCCCTGTCGGCCTCGGGTGACGATGTGGCGGCCCAGCTGGGGCCGCTGATCGCCCAGCAGTGGTCGCTGGCCACGGCGTTGTCCCTGCTGGTGTGGTTTGTGTTTGCTCCCCAGTGCCTGTCAACGCTGGCCACGGTGCGGCGCGAGACCAACTCGTGGCGCTTGGCCTTGCTGATGGCCGCGTATCTTTTTGCGCTGGCGTATGGCGCCAGCTGGCTGACCTACCGGTTGGCGCTGGCGTGGGGAGGCGCCTGACCATGTGGCAAGACATTGCGGTGGGAGCCATCGTGGCCCTGGCAGCGGGCTATGCTGCGTGGTACTGGTTGCCCGCTGCCCTGCGCAGGCGTCTGGGCGCTTTGCGGCCAGGGCTGGGCAAGGCACCGTCTTGCGGGGCTTGCAGCGATTGCGGGGGCTGCGCCACGCCCTTGCACGCACCCGATGCGCAGTCGCCGCAGCGCAAGGCGGTGTGGATAGCCCCGAAGCGCTGATGGGTGGAACGGGCGCAGCGCGTCCTATCAGGTCCAAAGCGCTGGATCTTCCCCAAAAATTGTTGTTACATTTGCAGGACAACGGCTGCTCCTGTGCGTGATGCGTTTGCGGAGGGGGCGGTTTTTTTGCGCCCGTTTGTGGGCGACCATTTTTCGCCACCGCCGCACCTGCTCCATGACCGCCGAACCTGCTGCGCCAGCCCACTGGGTCGTTCGCATGAACTACCGCAATCGCAGCGTGTCCTGGCTGATCTTCGTTGCGGTTCTTTCGGTTCACTTTCTGGAGCACGGTCATGGCCCCTGGGCATGGTGGCTCATGGTGCTGCAGTTTCTGGTTTATCCGCATGTGGTTTATTTGCGGGCCCGCCGTGCCAGGGATTCGCTGACGGCGGAAATCCACAATCTGCTGCTGGACAACTTCTGTTTCGGTCTGTGGGCCGCAGCGCTCGGTTTTCCGCTGTGGATTGTTTTCACCCTGGTCATTTGCGGCTGCATCAACATGACTGCGTTCCGGGCGCTCAAGGGGGTGCTGCAGGCATTGGCGGCCGCAGCCGCCGGGGCGACGTTGATGGTGGCGCTGGACGGGTGGCGTTTTACCCCCGAGACCTCGCTGCGCGTCAGCCTCATGAGCATGCTGTGCCTGTCGGCATACCTGGTCTTGTTTGCCCGCGACGCCCACACCCGCACCGTCGCGCTCAGCGCCACGCGGGCCCGGCTGCGCCAGAGCGAAGCGGCGCTGCAAAGCCAGCTGCAGGCCATTCAGTCCTTGCAGGACCAGTTGACCGAGCAGGCCAATCGCGACCCGTTGACCGGCCTCTACAACCGCCGCTACCTCACCACGGCGCTGCAACGCGAAATCGACGCTTGCGCTCGCGAGGGCGCCACGCTGGCCCTGCTGCTGATCGATCTCGATCTTTTCAAACAGATCAACGACCGCCATGGTCACGCGGCCGGGGACGATGTCCTGTGCCAGATCTCGGCCCTGCTGCTGCAGTCCATGCGACCGAGCGACATCTGTTGCCGCTATGGTGGGGAAGAGTTTTTGCTGGTTTTGCCTGGCATGGGGCTGCAAACCGCCGTGGAGCGTGCGCAAGCCCTGCGCCAGCAGGTGGCCGAGCGGCGCTGGCTGGCCGATGGTCAACCGATTGGCGTCACGCTGTCGGTGGGGGTGGCTTGTGCACACAACGCCCGGGTGGCACCGGCCGCGCTGATCGACCTGGCGGACCGGGCGCTCTACCAGGCCAAGGCCGAGGGGCGCAACCGGGTGTGCGTGGCGGGGGATGCACCGACACAGGCGCCACAGGCCGATGGCATGGCAATGCCGCCGCTTCCGGTGCAGTAACGCACAGTCCTAACGCGCGGGCCTTGCCGCGCCGTCAGGCCCAATGCGCTTGGGCGGGGAAGGGCGACAGCCCTTGGCGCATGCGCGCCCGGTCGCAGGCCTGGCTGCCCGCCGCAAACTCGCGACAGGGCGAGGGGCGCCATTCGTAGATGCCGCAGGCCGCCTGTGTGCCCACCTTGCCCGTGAGTGCCGCGCAGCGCGGCGGGCTGTGGTCGGTGCCGCGCATGCGGCTGGTGGCGCCCGTCACCTCCACCACCAGACCATCGGGCACGTCGCCGCCCATCTCCTGCGTTTCGTGCACCGAGAAGTCCACGCGAAAACTCGCGCAGCAGGCGCCGCAGGTGAGGCAGGGGTGGGTCATGCGCCTTGGCGGCCGAGCAAAAGGGTCGCCATGAGCGCCTTTTGCACGTGCATGTGGTTTTGGCGTCGGCCCGCAGCCTGCGGCTGCTTCACGTCCGCGTTGCGGACATGAGCCTGCGCCGAAACAGGCTGCTGGCGCTGGCGCGCCACCGTGTCGCATGTCATGCAACGCGGCCGAGCAAAAGGTACTCCATGAGCGCCTTTTGCACGTGCATCCTGTTTTCTGCTTCGTCCCACACCACTGACTGCGGGCCGTCGATCACATCGGCCTCGACTTCTTCGCCACGGTGGGCGGGCAGGCAGTGCATGAACAGGGCGTCGGGCCTGGCGGCGGCCATCATCTCTTGGTCTACACACCAGTCGGCGAAGGCCTTTTTGCGTTCTTCGTTCTCGGCCTCGTAGCCCATGCTGGTCCACACATCGGTAGTGACCAGGTCCGCACCTTGGCAGGCTTCGAGCGGATTGCTAAAAAATTGATAGCTGCTAGCGCTTGTCCCGCCTGCACCAACGGCCAATTTCTCATCAATTTCGTAGCCGCGGGGTGTGCTCACATGCACCTTGAAGCCCAGCAGCGCAGCCGCCTGCAGCCAGGTGTTGGCCATGTTGTTGCCGTCGCCCACCCAGGCCACGGTCTTGCCCTGGATGGAGCCACGGTGCTCGATGAAGGTGAAGATGTCGGCCAGGATCTGGCAGGGGTGGAATTCGTTGGTCAGGCCGTTGATGACCGGCACGCGCGAGTGCGCGGCGAAGCGCTCGATCTTGGTCTGCTCGTAGGTGCGGATCATCACCAGGTCCACCATGCGGCTGATGACCTTGGCGCTGTCATCAATCGGCTCGGCGCGACCGAGCTGGCTGTCGCCCGTGGTCAGGTGTACCACGCTGCCGCCCAGCTGGTACATGCCCGCCTCAAAGCTCACGCGCGTGCGTGTGCTGGCTTTCTCGAAAATCATGGCCAGCGTGCGGTCCACCAGCGGGTGGTGCTTTTCGTAGGCCTTGAACTTTTTCTTGATGAGCGCGGCGCGCTCGAACAAGTAGGCGTATTCGTCGGCGGTGAGGTCGTTGAACTGCAGGTAATGTTTCATGGCGCTCTCGTTGCGGGCTGGCTTATTCCGCCAGCAGGGCTTTGACCAGAGGGGTGAGTGTGGCGACGATTTCGTCGGCCTCGGCAATGGTGAGAATGAGCGGTGGCACCAGGCGGATCACGCTGTCGGCCGTCACGCTGATCAGCAAGCCGGCTTCGGCCGCGCGGCCCACCAGCACGCCGCAGGGCTTGGTCAGCTCCACGCCCAGCATCAGGCCCTGGCCGCGCACTTCTTTCACACCGGGCAGACCGCCCAGTGCATGTTGCAGTGCGGTCTTGAGGTGCAGGCCGACGGCGGCGGCGTTGTGCAGCAGGCCGTCTTCTTCCATGATGCGGATGGTTTCATTGCCGGCACGCATGGCCAGCGGGTTGCCGCCAAAGGTGGTGCCGTGGTTGCCCGGTTGCAGCACGTTGGCCGCCTTGGGGCCAGCTACCACGGCGCCAATCGGCACGCCCGAGCCCAGGCCCTTGGCCAGGGGCATCACATCCGGCACGATGCCGGCCCACTGGTGGGCAAACCATTTGCCGGTGCGGCCCATGCCGCACTGCACTTCGTCGATCATCATCAGCCAGTCGCGCTCGTCGCACAGCTTGCGCAGCTGCTGCAGGTATTCAACGCGCATGGGGTTGATGCCGCCTTCGCCCTGGATGGTCTCGAAGAACACCGCCACCACGTTGGGGTTGCCCTCGGTGGCTTTTTTGATGGCGTCGATGTCGTTCACCGGCACGCGCACAAAACCCTCGACCAGCGGTCCGAAGCCACTGTAGATCTTGGGGTTGCCCGTGGCCGACATGGTGGCAATCGAGCGGCCATGAAAGGCCTTTTCATACACCACGATCTCGGGCTTGGCGATGCCCTTGTCCACGCCGTACTTGCGCGCGATCTTGATGGCGGCCTCGTTGGCTTCCAGCCCCGAGTTGCAGAAGAACACGTTGGTCATGCCCGAGCGCTCTACCAGCCTGGCGGCCAGCTGCTCTTGTCCCGGCACGTGGTAGTAGTTGGACGAATGCATGATCTTGCCGATCTGGTCCTGCAGTGCGGGCACCAGCTTGGCGTGGTTGTGCCCCAGCGTATTGACGGCAATGCCGCCCAGCGCATCGAGGTACTGCTTGCCGTTCACGTCCCACACGCGGCAGCCTTGCCCGTGCGACAGCGCAATCGGCACGCGGCCATAGGTGTTCATCACGTGGGGCGAGGCGGCCTCAATGAAAGCGGTCATGCAGTGTTCTCCAGACGTTGCGGTAAAGGGCCGGCCCGTGCTGGCCGCCACCCGAAAAGGCGATGCACGATTCTAGGGCGAGCGCAGGTGCCAGACGATGACGATTGCGCATCACTGCAATGCGCTGATGGGGAGGAGGTGGGTCAGCTCTTATATAAGAGTTAGAATGCAAGACGTGGCGTGGCAAGCAGCGATCCTGCGGTATCCGTCCTCTACCAATCAGACCCCCGATGGTTTCTCCCTCCTCCAAAGAAGTCTTTATTCAGGGCATCACCCACGAAGGGAAAACCTTTCGACCCAGCGACTGGGCCGAGCGGCTGGCCGGGGTGATGAGCAGCTTTCGGCCCGGCGGCGCCAAGCCTGGCAGCCATCTGAGCTATTCCCCCTGGTGCATTCCCACCACGCTCAATGGCGTGAAATGCGTGGTGGTCAACAGCGACCTGCGCGACCACGAGCCCATGGCCTGGGATTTCGTCATCAATTTCGCACGCGACAACAACCTGCAGGTGGCAGAAGCCTGCCTGCTGCCCGACCCGCCCGCGGAGCCTCTGCAACGCTGACTCCAGTCCGCTGCTGCAGGCAGGGCGCTTGGGCTGCGCCCACAAACCTTTGAAGTGTCGAGGACAGAGCGGTCTCGGCTGGAGCCGATCCCGGTCTGTCCCCGACTCAGCAGGGTGCCAGCAAAGGCGCGCTTTGCGCGCTTGGGCTTTGCCCAACAAAAAACCGCCCGAAGGCGGTTTTTTGCTTTGCTGGCAGCGCACCCGTTACAAACGGCGAACGGTGTGACCCGTCCGGGCTGTTTGCCTGCCGGGGCAGGCGGTGAATTAAGCGGCTGCGAGTGCCAGGGCTTTCACCTTGGCAGACAGGCGGCTCTTGTCACGAGCTGCCTTGTTCTTGTGGAAGATGCCCTTGTCGGCCACGGTGTCCACCACGGCTTGCATCTTGGCGAACAGTTCGCTCGCCTTGGTCTTGTCGCCAGCCAGAATAGCCTTTTCGACGTTCTTGACAGCGGTACGGTATTTGGAACGCAGCGAGGTGTTTGCGGCGTTGATCTTGACGTCCTGACGGACGCGCTTGCGGCCCGACGCCAGGCGCGGGTTCTTCTTTTTTGGTTTAGCGGATGCCATTGATGTGTTTCCTTGTGTCTGAGGATGATGCCAGCAAAGCCGACGATTATAGCCCAATCAGGCTCACGGTGGCTGCGGCGCTGAACCGGAGTCGTGCGTTCGCCAGCGCCGCTATGGAACTGGCTTGAGCTGGCCACGGCTGGTGTGTCCCCCTTTGGGCGAAGGCGCGCAGTGCCTCAGGGGGGCTACACTTCCCGCGGTGTCCCTGTTCAAAGCCGCCTCCACCGTCTCCCTCCTGACCCTGGCCTCCCGCGTGACGGGCCTGGTGCGCGACCTCCTGATGGCCTCGATGTTTGGTGCCAACGCGCTGACCGATGCCTTCAATGTGGCCTTTCGCATTCCCAACCTGTTCCGGCGCCTGTTTGCCGAGGGCGCTTTCAGCCAGGCGTTCGTGCCGGTGCTGGCCGCTTCCAAGGCCCAGCATGGTGATGCCGCCACGCGCGTGCTGATTGCCGCAGTGGCCACAGCGCTGGCGTGGGTGCTGCTGCTCACTTGCGTGCTGGGGGTGGTGGGTGCGCCGCTTTTGGTGTGGCTGCTGGCCAGCGGCTTGCGCCAGAGCCCGGACAGCTTTGATGCCGCCGTGCTGATGACGCGCTGGATGTTCCCCTACATCGGTTTCATGTCGATGGTGGCGCTGTCGGCGGGCGTGCTCAACACCTGGAAGCGTTTTGCCGTGCCCGCCGCCACGCCGGTGCTGCTGAATCTGTGCATGATCGCTGCGGCCTGGCTGGGTGCCCCGCAACTGGCCGCCCGTGGCATCGAACCCATTTACGCGATGGCCGGGGGGGTCATGCTGGGTGGCGTGCTGCAGCTGGCGGTGCAGTTGCCTGTGCTGTACCGGCTGGGCCTGCTGCCGCGCATCGGCGTGAGCTGGCGCGCCGTGCGCGCCGCCTGGGCCGAGCCCGGCGTGCGCCGCATTCTCACGCTGATGGCTCCGGCACTGTTGGGCGTGGGTGTGGCGCAGATTTCGCTCATGATCAATACCCAGATCGCTTCGTACCTGACGCCGGGCAGCGTCACCTGGCTGTTTTATGCCGACCGGCTGATGGAGTTTCCCACCGCGTTGCTGGGCGTAGCGCTGGGCGTGGTGCTGACGCCCCACCTTGCCGCCGCCAAGGCCGCGGGTGACTCGCAGCGTTATTCGGCCATGCTCGACTGGGGTCTGCGCATCGTGGTGCTGCTGGCCGTGCCCAGCGCGGTGGCACTGCTCACCTTTGCCACGCCCCTGGTGGCCACGCTGTTCCACCACGGCGCCTTGCTCGACAGCGACGTAAGCAAGATCGCCATCGCCCTGGTTGGGTATGGGGCCGGTTTGCTGGGGCTGGTGGCCATCAAGGTGCTGGCGCCCGGTTATTACGCCAGCCAGGACATCCGCACGCCCGTAAAAATTGCCATGGTGGTGTTGGTCATCACGCAGTTGCTCAATGTGGCTCTGGTGCCGTTCATGGCCCACGCGGGGCTGGCGCTGTCGATTGGCCTCGGTGCGCTGGTCAATGCACTGTGGTTGCTGGTGGGGCTGCTGCGCCGCGGCAGTTACCGGCCCCAGCCCGGCTGGGCACGTTTTGCCTTGCAGGTGGTGGCCGCCAGTACCCTGTTGGCGGTTTTGTTGCTGTGGGCGGCGCAGTATTTCCCGTGGCTGGAGATGCGATCGCGAAGTGGCCAGCGTGCGGGTCTGCTGGCCCTGGTGCTGTGCGCCTCGGTGGTGCTGTATTTCGGGGCGTTGTGGGCCGCCGGATTGAAGCTGCGCCAGATGCTTCGGCGCTGACGCCGCCGCGCCGCGTGCGCACAGCAATGACCCTCAAACCCGCGCTGGGTGTGGCTTGACGTGCCCCGGCGCCCACCGTACAACCCTGCCATGTCTCTGAGCTATTCCGTTCCGACCGCACTGGAATATTTTGCCGCGCTGGTGCAAAGCGACGAGCACTTTCCCCTGCTCGAAGCCGCCGCCAGCCTGGCGCAAGACGAATACATCGACCTGGATGTGCAGCAGCTCCTGGGTGATGTGGACCAGCTGTTGGCCCGGCTGCAGCGCCGCTTGCCCGCCGATGCGCCCGCGTTGCAGCGCCTGCGCATGCTCAACCAGTTCTTTTTTACCGATCTTGGCTTTGCCGGCAACATCAACAACTACTACGACCCCGAAAACAGCTATCTGAATGCCGTGCTTCGCACGCGCCGCGGCATTCCGATATCGCTCGCCGTGCTGTGGATGGAGCTGGCCCAGGGCCTGGGGTTGCGGGCCCGCGGCATTGCGTTTCCCGGGCACTTCATGGTCAAGGTGATGCTGCCCAAGGGGCAGGTGGTGATGGACCCCGTGTCTGGCCAGTCGCTCAGCCGGGAAGAGCTTTCCGAGCGGCTGGAGCCTTTCAAGCGCCAGAGCGGCCTGGTGGACGACTACGACGTGCCGCTGGGCCTTTACCTGCAGGCGGCCATGCCGCGCGACATCATTGCCCGCATGCTGCGCAATCTCAAGGAGGTGCACCGCACGCAAGAAGACTGGCAGCGCCTGATCTCCGTGCAGGACCGCCTGATCGTGCTGCTGCCCCAGGCCTGGGGCGAGTGGCGCGACCGCGGGCTGGCGCATGCCGAGCGCGGCAATGTGGCGCAGGCGGTGTCCGATCTGCAGACCTACCTGGCGCATGTGGAAGACGGACTTGACGTGGCTGCGATCGCCGACCGGCTGGTGGAGTTGCGTCGCCTGGGGGGCTGACCTTTTTTGGGCCGATGCTCGCATTCAGCGATCATGCTCGCCACCCTGAGAACGCGTTCCCGGCTGCCCGAACTGGTGCCATGCCCGGCGCAACCGCGCATCTGAGCTGAACCCGCCAGCGCTGGCGTCCGGGTGGCGTGGCGCCCGGTCCGCAGCGCTGCTCCGGCAGCCGGCAGGCGGATGCGGCGCAGGTATTGCAGGGGCGCGATTCCCGCAGTTTCCAGCAACAGCCGGGTAAGGTGGCGGGGCGAGGTGCGCGCCACCTGTGCCATGGCCAGCGCGCAGGCCGCTACGTGATCCAGGGCAAAAAACGCGCTGGCCCGTAAGCTGCTATTGTGGACAGGGTTTTCCCTGATGAATGGCCCCCCGCACCCATGTCCCGTCGCTCGCCCCTGTTCTCCCTGTCCGCTCTGACGCGCGCCTATCAGCGCAACCTCAAGGCCTTTGCGCGCGTCACCAAGCCGGTGCGTGCCGCAAAGCCCGTGCGTGCCAAGGCGGTAGCCGTGTCGCGTGCGCGGCCCAAGGCGGCGCCCGTTGCCCGCACGCCGCGCAAGCCGCTGCCCGCCAGCGGCGAGTGGCTTGCCGGCATTGCCCCTGGCCCTGCAGGCGCGCGGCGCTTTCACCTGTATGTGCCGCCGGGGCTTGCCTTGCGTGCGGGCGAAAAACTGCCACTTTTGGTGATGCTGCACGGCTGTGGCCAGACCGGACGCGAGCTGGCGGCCAGTTCGCGCATGAACCGCCTGGCGGTGCGCCATCGCTTTCTGGTGCTCTACCCCGAGCAGGAGCGCCTGGCCAATGCCCATGGTTGCTGGAACTGGTTTGACCGCCGCAGCGGCAAGGCCGATGCCGAGGCGGCCACGCTGCTGGCTGCCATCGAGCTGGTGGCCCGGCGCCACCCGGTGGACATGGCCCGCGTGGCCGTGGCGGGCCTGTCGGCCGGTGCCAGCATGGCTGCCCTGCTGGCGGCGCGTTACCCCGACCGGTTTTGCGCCGTGGCCATGCATTCGGGGGTGGCCCCCGGCACGGCCGACTCTGCCGCCACCGCCATGGCGGCCATGCATGGGCGCCGGGAAGCGCACCTGCCTGACCCGCCACAGGCGCTGGCTGCCGTAGGGGCAGCCATGGCGCCGCTGCCGCCGTTGCTGATTCTGCATGGTGATGCGGACAACGTGGTCTCGGTGCGCAACGCAGCCGCCACAGCCGTGCTGTGGGCCGAGTCTTTGGGCGCGCGCGCAGGCCCGGTGCGCACCATGCAGCGCGGCCGGCGCCATGCGGTGCGGGTGACCGAGTACAAGGCGCGCGGCCGAGCGCAGGTCACGCTGCGAGAAATTGTGGGCCTGGGACACGCCTGGAGCGGCGGCGCGCCCGGCCTGAATTACAGCGATCCGGCGGGGCCAGACGCCTCGGCACTGGTGTGGGCGTTTGTTGCGCGCCAGTTCAAGAAAAGTTTAACAAAATAGGCCGCTAGGCCTTATTGGATAAGCGCTAAGCGCTATTATTTTTGATGGCCACTACGCCATTTGCAACCTGTCAGTGATCTGGCGCATTGCCGTTCCCCCGCCAGGGCGGGCGAGGGGTGTGCAATGGCTCAGGACAGCCGCAGGGGGGCGGTGCCCGCCGAAAGTGCGGCGTGCGCCCCCTGTGAGGAGCCCAGTTGGAAGGTGGCCACCACCTGCGTCAGCTCTTGTGCCTGCTGTTGCAGCGATGCAGCGGCTGCGGCGGCCTGCTCCACAAGCGCGGCATTTTGCTGTGTGCCCTGGTCCATCTGCGATACCGCCTGGTTGATTTGCTCGATGCCGTCGGTCTGCTCGCGGCTGGCCTGGCTGATTTCTTCGATCATGGTCGACACCCGCAGCACGCTGTCCACCACCGCCTGCATGGTGGTGCCGGCCTCATGGGCCAGGTGCGTTCCGGCCTTGACCTGTTCGGCGGAATTGCCGATGAGGGCCTTGATTTCCTTGGCAGCCTCGGAAGAGCGCTGCGCAAGGCTGCGCACCTCGGTGGCCACCACGGCAAAGCCGCGGCCCTGCTCGCCCGCGCGGGCGGCTTCCACGGCGGCATTGAGCGCCAGGATGTTGGTCTGAAAGGCAATGCCCTCGATCACCCCCGTGATGTCGGCCACCTTGCGCGATGAGGCCTCAATGGAGCCCATGGTCTGCACCACTTTTTCGACCACCGCGCCACCCTTGCGTGCCACGTCGGAGGCCGACTGCGCCAGCACGCTAGCCTGGTGCGCGTTGTCGGCGTTCTGCTTGACGTTGGAGGTCATTTCTTCCATCGAGGCGGCGGTTTGCTCCAGGGCGCTGGCCTGCGATTCGGTGCGGCTGGACAGGTCGTGGTTGCCGGCCGCGATCTGTTGCGACGCGCTGGCAATGTGCTCGGTGCCGCTGCGCACCCGCTGCACGATGCGGTGCAGGTTGCCCTGCATGGCCTGGATGTCCAGCATCAGGCTCGATTGGTCGCCGGGCCGGGTGGTCACCGCCACCGCCAGGTCACCTTGGGCGATGCTGCGCGCAATGCTGCGCGCATAGTCGGGCTCACCGCCCAGCTGCCGCAGCAGGTTGCGCGAAACCAGGGTGCCCAGCACCAGCAGTGCTGCGCCCAGCACCAGCGCCACCACGCCAAAGCCCAGGGCACGCTGCCAGATGGCGGCGTTGACGGTGTCGATGTACACGCCCGAGCCAATCACCCAGCCCCAGGGCTCAAAGCCCTTGACGTAAGAAGTTTTCTCCACCGGGGTGTC
The DNA here is from genome assembly GCF_000526295.1 of Acidovorax sp. JHL-3. NCBI lineage: Bacteria > Pseudomonadati > Pseudomonadota > Betaproteobacteria > Burkholderiales > Comamonadaceae > Acidovorax > Acidovorax sp. JHL-3. The sequence goes on along the minus strand of NZ_JAFU01000004.1, from coordinate 427,412 downwards.
GCTGCCAGCCTTGGGCCACATGTAGGGCACAAAACCAGCGCCCTGGGCCTTGACGGTGCGCACAAACTCCACAAACAGTGCCAGACCGTTGGGGTCCTTGTTGCCGCTGAGGTCTTGCCCGTTCAGCTCGGGCCGGATGGGGTGCATCACCATGCGGGGATGCATGTCGTTGATCCAGATGTATTCATTGCCGCTGTAGCGCAGGGCCTGAATGGCCGCCGCTGCGCGTTGCCTTGCCTCTTCGTCGGGCATCGTGCCCTTGCTGCTGAGCGCCTGAAAATGCACCGCAATGCCGTGGGCGACCTCCACCACCTGGCGCACGCCGGTCTGACGCTCTTCGAGGATCAGCTTGCGTTCGGACACCAGGAACCAGGCCGTCATGACCACCATGCCCAGGAGGGCGCACAGCACCAGGAGTGCCAGTTTTCTTGCAATAGTCATGGAGCGTTTCAGAGGGAAAAGAGAGATGAAAGACCAGAAACCCGTGGATCAAGGCGGGAGATGGCGCGTGTTACATGCAGATTCTATTCTTTGATGCCTGAAACACTCAACGGGCATGCCTGGGGGTTCTGGGTTTGCGCATCGGTGTTGCGCAAACGCGGCGGCTGCAGGAAACCAGGCCGCCAATGCCGCCTGCGTGCAGCCAAAGCCGCTACACCAGCCTCGCCGCCACCAGTTCTTTTTTGAGATAGGCGTAAAACAGCGGCGCTGCCACCAGCCCGGCAGGCCCGAAAACGGCCTCGGCCACAAACATCACCGAGAGCAGTTCCCACACGCCCATCTGCGTGCGGCGCCCCACCACCTTGGCGTTGATGACGTATTCGGCCTTGTGAATCAGTATCAAGAACCCCAGGCAGGCGGCGGCGGCCAGTGGCGACACCGACAAGCCCACGATGGTGATGACCACGTTGCACACCAGGTTGCCCACAATGGGCACCAGCCCGGCCACAAACGTGAACGTGATCAGCATCGGCGTGTAGGGCAGTCGCAGGTCCCACAGCGGCAGCACGAACAGCAGGAACAGGGCCGTGAGCAAGGTGTTGAAGGCGGCAATCCAGAACTGCGCCGCCACGATTTGCCGGAACGCTTCGCCAAACAGCGTAATGCGCGTTTTGAGCTGCTGGGCCAGCGGGGCCTGCGCCAGCACCGGTGGCCGCACAGCGGCGAGCGCACCGATCAGCAGGCCCACATAGGCGAACAACAACCCGGCCAGCCAGGCGCGACCGGCCATGGCCAACGAGCCCGCCTTGGCACCCAGGTAGTTGGCGATGATGCGCTGGATTTCCGCAGCGCCCTCGGGGAGATGGGAGGCCACATCCACCGGCAGCTTCAGGCGCAGCTCCAGAACGGTGCGCGCCATGTAGTTCAGCAGTTCCTGGTATTGCTGCGGGGCAGTGACCAGGTAGCCACGCGAGTGCGTGAGGCCCGCCGCCAGCAGTGCCAGCGGCAACAGCATCACCAGGGCCGCAGCGGCAATCTGTGCCGCACGCAGGCTGGGGGCTGTTGGGGCGTTGTGGCGCTGCAGGCGCCTCAGCCCTTGTGCAAACCAGCCCGTGAGTGCGCGGGTCAGCAGAAAGCCCAGGCACACGCACAGCAGGCCGGGCAACAGGCCGCGCCACATCACCAGCAGCAGCGCTGCCGCCATCAGCAGGTAGCTGGCCACCACAATGCCCTGGCTCAGTGTGCGCGGTGGTGGCGTGGCGGGGGCGTGCTCAGGCTGTGTGGCGGCGTTGGGGGCCGGGGAAGGGCGTTGCGCCATGCGCGACGAGGGGATGGAACGAACCCGGCGCCGATCAGGCCACCACTACGGCGGCACCTTCGCCGCGCGGCGCAATGGCGCCAATGGTGTAGACCTGCTCGCCCGTGGCCCGCAGCGTGGCGGCCGTGGCTTCGGCATTCGCCGCATCCACCACCACCACCATGCCAATGCCGTTGTTGAAGGTGCGGTTCATCTCGATGTCGTCAATGCCGGCGGTCTTTTGCAGCCAGGCAAACAGCTCGGTCTGGGGCCAGCTGCCTTTTTGCAGGTGGGCAGCGGTGCCCTCGGGCAGCACGCGCGGGATGTTCTCCAGCAGGCCGCCGCCGGTGATGTGGGCCAGCGCCTTGATGGGATGTTGCGCCAGCGCGGTCAGCACGTTCTTCACATACAGGCGCGTGGGCTCCATGACGGCCTGCTTGAAGGGTTTGCCGTCTAGCGTGGCGGGCAAGGTGCCCGCTGCCTCGGCACGCTCGATGCACTTGCGCACAAGCGAGAAGCCATTGGAGTGCACGCCGCTCGATGCCAGGCCCAGCACCACGTCGCCGGGCTTCACGTCCTTGCCGGTCAGGATTTTCGATTTTTCGACCGCGCCCACGGCAAAGCCTGCCAGGTCGTATTCGCCTGCAGGGTACATGCCGGGCATTTCTGCGGTTTCGCCGCCAATCAGGGCGCAGCCCGAAAGCTCGCAGCCCCTGGCGATGCCGCCGACCACGGCAGCGGCCGTATCCACATCCAGCTTGCCGCAGGCGAAGTAGTCCAGAAAGAACAGCGGCTCGGCACCTTGCACCAGCACGTCGTTCACGCTCATGGCCACCAGGTCGATGCCCACGGTGTCGTGCATGTTCCATTCAAAAGCCAGCTTGAGCTTGGTGCCCACGCCGTCGGTGCCGCTGACCAGCACGGGTTCCTTGTAGCGCTTGGGCACCTCGAACAGCGCGCCGAAGCCGCCGATACCGGCCAGAACGCCCTCGCGCATGGTCTTTTTGGCCAGCGGTTTGATGCGCTCGACCAGGGCGTCGCCTGCGTCGATGTCAACGCCAGCGTCTTTGTAAGACAGGGGGGAAGGAGTGGATGCGGAAGAGCTCATGGCAGGGATGGCACGGACCAGCGTGCGCGGCAGACTAAAATTTGCGCAGATTTTACGGGTTGTGCACCGCGCACCGTCCGTTCACCCTTACTTCCTGCTTCGTTTTGACTTTCACGCCCATGCTGTCCCCTGTGATCCATCCCTGCGCCTGCCCTTGTGTCAGCAGGCTGCAGCCATGAAACAGCTGGCCCTGGACATCGGCCTGGCCTCCGGGCCCACTCTGGCGCGTTTTTTCGCCGGCCCCAACGAGGCCGCGCTGCAGCATCTGCGGCTGTGGGCAGGGGAGGGCAGCCAGCCGGACACTCGTTCACCGGTGCCCACCTACCTGTGGGGCGAGGCGGGCAGTGGCAAGACCCACCTCCTCAAGGCGGTGCGCCAAGCCTTGAGCGACCAGGGCGCCAGCGTGGGCTGGCTCGATGCTTCGGTGGCCAGCGCGGCCGAGTTTGACGAACGCTGGGCTGCCGTGGTGCTGGACGATGTGCACCTTTACAGCACGGCCCAGCAGGCCATGGCCTTCAACTGGTTTGTGAATGCCATCAGCCCCGCCAATGGTGCGCCGCGCTGGGTGCTGGCGGCCGGCAACCTGCCACCGGCCGACCTGCCGCTGCGCGACGACCTGCGCAGCCGCCTGGGCTGGGGCCATGTGTTCCAGCTGCAACTGCTTGATGAAACGGCCCGCCGCGCCGTGCTGCGCCAGGAGGCCGATGCCCGGGGCGTTTTTCTGGGCGATGAGGTGATGGACTTCATGCTCAACCGCTTCTCGCGTGACCTGGGCAGCCTCATGCAACTGCTCGATCAACTCGATGCCTATGCACTGCGCACCCAGCGCGCCATCACCATCCCGCTGCTCAAGGCCATGCTGGAGTCGGAGTGATGAACACCCCCCTGTGTCGCCTTCGGCGCCTGCCCCCCTCTCTTGAATCGCTGCGCGATTCGGAAGGGGGACGCTCCCGGCGCGGCGGGGCGGCCCTTGCGCGGGAGCCCTGGCGCGGGCCGCGCCAGTTGCTGCTGCTGCGGGTAGGGTCTATCGCATACCAAAGAATCAATGACTGATACCCAGACAAATCGCCCCCGGCTGACGCTGTTCGACCTGGACCACACGCTCTTGCCCATTGACTCCGACTACGAGTGGGGCGAGTTCACCATCCGCATTGGCTGGAACGACCCCGTAGAGTTTGCGCGCCGCAACGACGAGTTCTATGCACACTACCAGGCGGGAACGCTCGATGTGCACGACTATGTGCGGTTTGCCATCGAGGCCGTGCGCCAGCGCGGGCCCGAGGCCGCCGCTGCCGCCCATGCCCAGTTCATGCGCGAAGTGATCGAGCCAGCCATACAGCCGCAGGCGTGCGATCTGCTGCGCCAGCACCAGGCGGCCGGCGATGAGGTGCTGATCATCACCGCCACCAACGAATTCGTGACCCGGCCCATTGCCCAGGCGCTGGGGGTGCAGCAGTTGCTGGCCATGCAGCTGGCCCGCGATGCGCAGGGCTGGTACACCGGCGAAATCGACGGAATTCCCACCATGCGCGAAGGCAAGGTGCGGCGCATGGAACAATGGCTGGCCGAGCGGCGGCTTTCGTGGGGCGATGTGGAGAGCACCTTCTACAGCGATTCCATGAACGATGTGCCGCTGCTGGAAAAAGTCAACCACCCTGTTGCCACCAACCCCGACGCCCGGCTCAGAGCGCTGGCGCATGAGCGCGGCTGGCGCATACTGGACCTGTTTTCGAACGGCACAAACCAGAATGCACAGCCCGCCACCGCGCAGGATGCCGCACCCTGAAACTGCACCTTGACCGCATGTTTGCGCCGCTCCACCTGTTTACTGCATACCCATGATCAAGAAGTTCATCAACAAACTGCTCGGCAAATCCACGCCCGGCACCTCGGGCGGCAAGCCGCATTTCGGCAAGCGTGAAGAGGTGCCCGCCTCGGTGCATGGCATCAACCCCGAGCTGGTGGACCGCCGCGCCGCCGACGTGGTGGCCACCCTCAAGCAGGCGGGCTTTGAGGCCTACATCGTGGGTGGCGCCGTGCGCGACCTGCTGCTGGGCCTGCGCCCCAAAGACTTCGACGTGGCCACCAACGCCACGCCCGAGCAGGTCAAAGGGCTGTTTCGCCGCGCCTTCATCATCGGCAAGCGCTTTCGCATCGTGCACGTGGTGCATGGCCGGGGCCGTGAGCACGAGGTGATCGAGGTCTCCACCTTCCGCGCCTACCTCGACAACGCCGCTGCAGGCCAGGTGGCGGGCAACGAAAAGACCAGCAAGGCCCAGCTGTCGGGCATGCAACATGCCGTGGATGCCAGCGGCCGCGTGCTGCGCGACAACGTGTGGGGCCCGCAGGACGAAGACGCCACGCGCCGTGACTTCACCGTCAACGCCATGTACTACGACCCGGTGAGCCAGATCGTGGTGGACTACCACAAGGGCCTGCAGGACGCCAAGAAGAAAACACTGCGCATGATTGGCGACCCCGCCACGCGCTACCGCGAAGACCCCGTGCGCATTATTCGCGCCGTGCGGTTTGCGGCCAAGCTCAGCGCCCTGGGCTTCACCATCGAGACCAACACTGCCGCGCCCCTGGTGCAGTCGCAACTGTTGCTGGCCGAGGTGCCGCAAAGCCGCATGTTTGACGAAATGCTCAAGCTGCTGCAAACGGGGCATGCCATTGCCACTATCGAGCAACTGAAGAAGCTGGGGATGGCCAAGGGCATCTATCCGTTGCTGGACGTGGTGGTGGAGCGTGCCGCCACACCGTTTGTGAACGCCGCCCTCACCGACACCGACCGCCGGGTGGGCGAAGGCAAGCCCGTGGCACCCAGCTTTTTGCTGGCCTGCGTGCTGTGGGAGGACGTGCGCAATGGCTGGACAGAGCGCCAGAACCAGCGCCAGCACCCTCTGCCGGCGCTGCAGGAGGCCATCGACGACGTGTTTGACAAGCGCATTGGCGACGTGTCGGGTCGCGGCAAGCTGGCGGCCGACATGCGTGAGATCTGGGTGATGCAGCCGCGCTTTGAAAAGCGGGTAGGCAGCGGGCCCTTTGGCATGGTCGATCAGTTGCGTTTTCGCGCAGGATTCGACTTCTTGCGCCTGCGTGCCGACGTGGGCGAGGTGGAAGAGGCCCTGGCTGAATGGTGGCAAGACTTCCAGGGCGCCAGCGATGAACGCCGCGAAGACCTCATGGACCAGGCCCGCGAAGAGCAGAAAGCCCGCCAAAAGACCCAGCCTGTAGTCAAACGCGTGCCACGCAGCGCACCCGCCGCAGGGGCTGCGCCCCGTGAGGCGGCCGCCGGTACGGCATCTTTGCCCGACGCCGCCGCGCCGCTGGCTGACGGCGATGCGCCCAAGAAGCGCCGCCGCCGCCGTCGCAAGCCCGGTGCTGGCAATGGCGAAGGCGCTGCCTCTGCCGCCGCTGGCGAATAAGCGGGGTTTTCTTCATGCAGGGTGCCGCACCCCCGGTGGTCAACCCTGTACTTGCGCCTGAGGCCTCCGCTGCCCCCGCAGCATCTGCGCCCGTGTCTGCCTGGATCGGCCTGGGTGCCAACCTGGGTGACCGGCTGGCCACCCTGCGCACCGCCCTGTCGGCCATGGGGGCCCTGCCGGGCACGCGCGTGCAGGGCGTTTCATCGCTGTATGGCAGTGCGCCGGTGGATGCGGGCGGGCCCGACTATCTGAACGCTGTGGCGCAGGTGCAAACCACCCTGGCGCCCCATGCCTTGCTGGCGCAACTGCAGGCGATCGAGCAGGCGGCCGGACGCGAGCGGCCGTACCGCAACGCCCCGCGCACACTGGACCTGGACATCCTGCTGTACGGCGACGAGGTGATCGACACCCCCACGCTCACGGTGCCGCACCCGCGCCTGCACGAGCGCGCATTTGCGCTGTGCCCCCTGGCCGAGCTGGCCCCTGACCGGGTGCCAGCGCACCAGCTGGCGGCCGTGGCCCCGCAGCGCATCGACCGGGTGCAGGGCGCTGACTGGGCGATTCAGGCAACACGTCAACTCAGTTAGTCAGGTGTTGCAATGCTCCTGAATATATAGCTGCTTGCGCTTATGGATAAAGCGCTGCTGCCATATTTCATATAAATAAATGGGCGCTACCTGCCGTCGCGGCGGAAGGCGATCACCCCATCCATCAATCCACCTTGGCGCCCGAGGCTTTCACCAGTGACTGGTATTTGGCCCGTTCGCTGGCCATGAAGGCGTCGAATTGCTCGGGGGTGGTGGGCACGGGCTCGGCGAGCAGTGCGCCAAAGCGGGTTCTGGTTTCGGGGGCGTTGAGTGCGGCCACGAAGGCCTTGTTCAGCTTGGCGATCACCGGCTTGGGTGTGCCGGCGGGCGCCACCAGGCCCCACCAGGTGTCGATCGAGAAGCCCTTGAAGGTGCTGGACAACGGTGGCACGCCGGGCAGGGCCGGGCTGGCCTGCAGGCTGGTCACGGCCAAGGCCTTGAGCTTGCCTGAGCGGATGTTGGGCGCGGCGGTGGCCAGGTTGTCGATGTTGAAATCGACCTCGCCGCTCAGCAGAGCCAGCTGGGCCGGGTTGCCGCCACGATAGGGGATGTGCAGGGCAAAGATGCCCGCGCGCTGCTTGAACATTTCGCCCGCCAGGTGGCCCGCGCTGCCGTTGCCGCCGCTGCCATAGTTGAGCTTGGCCGGGTTGGCCTTGGCATAGGCGATGAGGTCGGCCACGCTGTTGATCTTCAGTTGTGCCGCCTTTTCGGCGTTCATGACCAGCACGTTGGGCACGCGCACCATTTGGGTGATGCCGGCAAAGTCCTTGGCGGCGTCGTAAGGCATGCGGGCATACAGCCAGGGGTTCACGGCATGCGTGGCGGTGGCGGCAATGCCGATGGTCAGGCCGTCGGGCGCGGCCTTGGCGATGGCGTCGGCGCCAATGTTGCCACCCGCGCCGCCCTTGTTGTCGACGATCACCGTGCCCAGCGAGTCACGCACCCGCTCTGCCAGCGCGCGGGCCGTGATGTCCAGCGGGCCACCGGGGGCGTAGGGAACGATCAGGCGAATGGGTGCGCCCGTGTCCTGGGCCATGGCCAGGGAAGAGGAAAAAACCGCTGCGGCAGCGGCACATGCGAGGAGGATGTTTCGGCGGTTCATGGCGCCATTGTGCAAAAAACGGAGCGAGCCCCCTGAAAAAAGGCCGCTGGCGGGTGCGATGGGCACCGTGCCGGCGGCCTGCATCCCGGCCAACCGGCAATGTTCAGCCGTGCTTGTCGGCCTCGGAGGTGAAGGAGTCGGCAAAAAAATCGTCGGGCGGCAGGCCGCGCTCGGCGCTGTAGGCGGCGCGTGCCGAATCGACCACGATGGGGGCGCCACAGGCATACACCTGGTGGCCCGACAGGTCGGCAAAATCCTGCAGCACGGCCTGGTGCACAAAGCCGGTGCGGCCCGTCCAGCCGTCTTCGGGCAGGGCATCGGACACCACGGGCACATAGGTGAGGTTGGGCATTTGCGCGGCGCGCGCCAGCATCCAGTCGTGCAGATACAGGTCGCCCGGCCGACGGCCGCCCCAGTAGAGCGTGGTGGGGCGCGTGATGCCCTTGAACTGCATGTGCTCGATCAGCGCCTTGACGGGTGCAAACCCGGTGCCCGATGCCAGCAGCACGATGGGCTTGGCCGAATCCTCGCGCAGGAAAAAGCTGCCAAACGGGCCCTCGATGCGCAGGATTTCCTTTTCCTTCAGGGCGCCGAACACATGGTCGGTGAACTTGCCGCCCGGCATGTGGCGAATGTGCAGCTCCAGCCCCGGGGCCTCGGCCTGCGTGTGGGGGGCGTTGGCCATGGAATAGGCGCGGCGCACGCCACCTTGCAGCAGGAACTCGATGTACTGGCCCGCGTGGTAGCGGAAGGTGTCGGCCGCGGGCAACTGCAGGCGCAACTGCATGACATCGTGCGATTTTTTCTCGAAGGCAACCACGCGCACGGGCATCTTCTTGACGGGGAAGGCGCTTTCGTCGGTGACCTGGCGCGATTCGAGCACCACGTCGGTCAGGGGGTGGGCGCAGCAGGTCAGCACAAAACCTGCGGCTTCTTCGTCGGCCGTCAGGGCTTTGGACTGGTGTTCGCCATGGTGCACGGCGCCGCTGATTTTTTTGCACTTGCACGAACCGCAGGCGCCGTCCTTGCAGCCATAGGGCAGCCCCACGCCGCTGCGGATGGCCGCCGCCAGGATGGCTTCGTCTGCGTTGGCACTGAATGCGCGGCCGCTGGGTTGCACGGTGATCTGGAACGCTGCGTTGGCCGTCTCTGTGCTGGTCATGGTGTGGGTATCCTTGGGCTATTCTTCAAGTTGTCTTCATGCGAACGGCCCCGATTTTGCCCTTAGAACCTGATCGCTCTCTTAACAGCCCCACGGCCTGCCACCGCGTATGGCCACAGCGCGCGCCTGCAGCACGCCAGAGCCACGGCAAGCGCCGTGCCATTGTGGCGCAGTGGCACCGCATGGGCGCCGTGCAGCGCCGCTTGCAGCCAGTGCGCGCCGCATTGCGCAGCACGGAGGTGACCCCATGAGCACCGTGGCGGTCACCAGTGGGCTGGGCGCGTTGCCCTCCCGGTTTCGGCGCGAGCGCCTGCTGATCGTGGGCTATGGCGATGTGGGCCAGCGCATGGCGCGCAACCTGCTGACCGGCCCGGGGGCGCAGCGCCTGCGTGTGCTGGCGCTCACATCCCAGGCCGAACGCGTGGGCAGCCTGCGCGCGCAGGGGGTGACGCCGCTGGTGGGCAATCTGGACCACGCTGCCACACTGCGCCGTCTTTCGGGCCTGGCCACCCGCGTGGTGCACCTGGCACCACCGCCGGGCGAAGGCGGTGGCGGTGCCGCCTGGTGGCGCGACCCGCGCACCGTGGCCTTGGCGCGGGCCTTGCGGCTGCGCAGCCTGCCGGTGTCGCTGGTGTACGCCTCGACCAGCGGGGTGTATGGCGACTGCGCGGGCGCCCTGGTGGCTGAAACCCGCACCGTGGCACCCGGCACGCCCGTGCCCAGCGCCGCGTGAATGCCGAGCGCGCCGTGCGCCACCTGGGGCGCGCTGGCGTGCGCACCAGCATTCTGCGCATTCCGGGCATTTATGCCCCTGACCGCGAGGGCGGAACCCCCGAGGCCCGTCTGCGCAGGGGCACCCCCGTGCTCACGGCGCAAGACGACGTGTACACCAACCACATCCATGCCGATGACCTGGCGCGCGCCTGCCTGGCAGCGCTGTGGCGTGGCAAGCCCCAGCGGGTTTACAACGTCAGCGATGCCAGCGCGATGAAGATGGGCGACTATTTCGATCTGGCCGCCGACCTGTATCGGCTGCCGCGCCCGCCCAGGGTGCCGCGCAGCACCGCGCAGGATGCGCTGCCGGTGATGCTGTTGAGTTTCATGAGCGAATCGCGCCGGCTTGACAACCACCGCCTGCTGGACGAGCTGGGCTTGCGGCTGCGCTACCCCACCGTGGCCACGGGCCTGCGCGCCTGAAGATTGCCCTCAAAGGCGCCCTGAAAGGCGCCGCCCGGTGTTCAGCGCGGGTAGCTGTTGCCCTGGCTGTCGTAGCAGCGAAACACGTTGCAATGCGTGATCCGGCGCGGTGGCGGCGGCGGAGCCGGCCGGGTGTAAACGGGATAGCGCGGCGGAACCACCACGACCGAAGGCGCCTGCATCTGCCTGCCTGCGCGGGCTTTTTCTACCTCGGCATAGCCCTCGGGGCCCAGGCAGTCCAGGTCCACCTGGCGTTGTGCGGCTTCGACGCGCAGGTTCTGTTCGTAGGTGCCGTCGGCGCTGCCGAGCACCACGTCAAGGTTGCGACGTGACCGGGCGCACTCTGCAGACCGCGCATAGTCCTGCGGGCGCGCAGCCGGGCGCGGGGCGCCTGCCGCCAGTTCTCGCTCGCGCCGCGCGTCGCGATCGGCGTCGATTTGCCGGGTGACCGCTTCGGCCTGCAATTGCTGCTGCTTGCGCGCCAGCGCTTGGGTGGCCTGCTCACGCTCGAGCTGGATTTCTTGCGGCGTCTTGCGGGGCTCGACCTCACGAACCGATGCGGCACCCGGGCAGGTGCCATCGGTGTAGGTGACCTGGCCGGTGCGCGCATCGGTACAGCGCAGCACCTGGGCCTGCGCGGTGAAACACACAAGCACCGCACAGGCGGCCAGGGAGTTGCGCACGATGGGCATGGTGGTTTTCCTGAAAGAAGTCCTCAGAACGCGGGTACGTTCTCAACTGCCCTGGCCGCGTGGGGCGTCGGTTCGCCAACGGGGCTGGTCCGGGCGATCGGGTCGGTGCGTGCCGTCGCCACGCTGGCGGCGATCGTCGTCGCGTTGGGGGCGGTTGGCATGATCCCGCTGGGCCTGTTCACGGCGGGCCTGGTCCCGTGCCTGGTCGCGCTCACGGTCCCGGCGCGCGTCTTGTTCGCGGTGGGCCTCCCGGGCCTGACGGGCCTCGCGCTCGCGCCGCGCTTCCCGCTCACGCTGGGCTTCGCGCTGGTGTTGGGCTTCGCGTTCACGGTGGGCACGCTCGCGTTCGCGCCAGTCATTGCGATCGTCGTACCGGCGTCCAAAATAGCCGGGCGGTGGGGCCACCGGGTAGCCATACACCGGAGGCGGGCTGCCGTAGATATAGGCGGGCTGCTCATACACACCGTAGCCGGTGGGCTGTGGCGTGTAGTAAGGGTCGCCAGGAACCACGGCGCAGCCCGTGGCCAGTGCGGCAAGCGCAACGGCAGAAACAATGCGGGCAAGCGGGTGATGTGTCATGGTGGTCAGATTCTGGCGTTGCGCATGGCGTTCCGCCCATTGCGTAAAGCCCGTGAAAAGCGCCCCGGCGGGGTGTTACAACTTCGCGGTCCTGCGCCATCCATTAGACGCCTGGCGGGCCATTCCGGTTGACCTGCCTCGTGGTGCGCCGCCGTGGTGGGTGCGACGACTGGCGCCACCGCGCCACAGTGCCGCGCAAAACCCTGGTGATCCGCCGACTCGCCAAAGAGGTTGCAAATGCTATTATTTATGTAGCTGTCAGCGCTTTACCAGTAATGGCTAGAGCCATTTTTTGCTTGAATAATCGCCTCGCCGACCCTGTCAGGAGGGCAGCACCCGCCGCATGGCGTCTGCCAGGTCTTCGGCCACAAACTTGGCCACATAGCCATCTGCGCCAACGCTGCGCACATGGTCTTCGTTGGCCGAGCCCGAGAGCGACGAGTGGATGATCACCGGCAGCCCATGAAAGCGCGCATCCTGCTTGATCTGGCGCGTCAGCGTGAAGCCGTCCATCTCGGGCATTTCCAGGTCGGTCAGCACCAGCGCCACCTTGTCGCACACAGTCTTGCCTTCGGTCGCTGCCTGGATGGCCAGGGCATTGAGCCGGTCCCAGGCCTCCTTGCCCGACTTCACCATTTCGAAGGGTGCGTGCAGCAACTGCAACTCTTGTTCGATGAGCGAGCGGGCCACAAACGAGTCGTCGGCCGCAAGAATGATGGTGCCGGGCTTCATCACCAGGCGGGGCCCCACTTTCTGGGCATCCACCTGGTTGCCCTCGGGCGGCGACACCAACTGCAAGATGGCCTCGACATCCAGCACTTGCGCCAGCCGCGAGCCATCGGTGTTGCCATCCAGCCGCGCAATACTGGTCACCAGCTTGCCGGCGGCGCCGCTGGCCTCGGCGGACAGCACCTGTTTCCAGTCGAGCCGCACGATGTCTTCCACCGACTCCACGGCAAACGCCTGCGTGGTGCGCGCATATTCGGTCACCAGCATGATGTTCAGCCCGGTCTTGGGCTTGCAGCCCACAATGGCCGGCAGGTCCAGCACCGGGATGATCTGCCCGCGCAGGTTGACCACCCCCAGCGAATACGCCGTTGCGCCCGCGATGGGCGTGATACTGGGCATGGCCACGATCTCACGGATCTTGAAAACGTTGATGCCAAAAAGCTCGGATTTGCCCAGTGCGCTGTCGGCGCCCAGGCGAAAAAGCAGCAGCTCGAACTGGTTGGTGCCTGTGAGGTTGGTGCGCTCTTCAATATCTCGCTGCACGTTTTTCATGGGAATGTCCTTTGCGTGGATACGCGTTTTTACAAATTTTAGAAGCAGAAGCGCTCGGGCAGTGGGAAATATCAGCCCGCGCCGACAAAGCCGGCCGCAGCCTGGCCGGCGGTGCCCACCGTGCAGGGCCGAAAGCCCCCGCACCATGCGCGGCTGTTACAAGCGGTGGTGGGCCGCACCGGGCCAGACCGGGCCAAACCGCCGTATGCTCTGCGCCTTTTTCCCGTTTTGCCCCGCACCCATGACCCACACCGACACCGACGACGACACCCCCACCCCCATCCACGAACCCCGCCTTTGGAGCGACGAGCGCTGGACGGCACGCGTCATCAAGAACGAGGACGACGATGGCTGGGCCGTGTCGATGACGCTGCATGGCGAGGCCGAGCCCGCGCTGGTGGGGCCGTGGACCATGGGGCGTGACAAGAAAAACCCCAAGCCACTCGATGTGTCAGCCTTCAACACCCTGGTCAAGACGGCCAGCGAGGTGCTGCGCCGCCATGAGCAGCAGCTGCACGCACAGCTCAACAAGAACGTGACGATCACCACGGCCCAAGGCCAGCGGCTGCGCGTGGCCCTGGTCATCGTGCCCGATGAAGAGGGTGCCACGGCCACGCTCAGCGCGCAGGACGAGTTGGGCGAGGAACTGGCGCGCGCGCCCGCGCCGCCCAGCTTCAAGCTGACTACCGCCAGTGCCCTGGCCTGGGTGGAAAGCGGGTTTGAGCGGCGCCATTGACCTGTGCCGCCGGGTGCCAACGGGTGCTGCCAAGTGCCGCCAGATGCCGCCAGGGGCGCGCAGGGCTGTGCGGTAATGCCGTCGCCTTGTTGCGCCGCCTGGCCGCCTGGTCACTGGAGGCTCTCGTGCTGGGGCTGGCTCCGGGTGGCTTGTGTTGCCCTGGCCCGATGCGGTTTGCACCGCTCGCCCTGGGGGCCGTCCAGGGGCTTCGGTGCAATCCGCCTGAATGGCACTTGAGATATCCAGGGGCCTGACTCTCGGGCTCCAAGGTGCTATATAAATAATAGCTTCTTGCGCTCGATGGTATTGGTCTAGCGCGCGTTTTGGTCTGTAGTTTCAGCCCTAGCAAAAAAACAACCTCGGCACCGCCCGCCGGGCAACGGCAGGGCTACCGGGGGGCGGCCGTTGATTCAGGCCGCCGTCAGCCGGCGGGCTTGCCGACCCGGCCCGGGGGCGATTGCATCGTGCCCCTCGCCGGGCAACAACCGGAACACGGCCACGGCGTCCACCAGCTGCTGCGCCTGCACCTTCAGGCTGTCGGCGGCGGCAGCGCTTTGTTCGACCAGCGCTGCGTTCTGTTGCGTGGCCTGGTCCATCTGCGTCACGGCTTCGCCCACCTGGGCCACGCCCGCGCTTTGCTCGCTGCTGGCGGCGCTGATCTCGCCCACAATGTCCGTCACGCGGCGGATGGCGCTGACCACTTCGGTCATGGTCGCGCCCGCCTTGTCCACCAGGGTGGTGCCTTGTTCCACGCGCTCCACGCTGGCGTGGATGAGGGTCTTGATCTCTTTGGCGGCCTCGGCGCTGCGCTGGGCCAGGCTGCGCACCTCGCTGGCCACCACGGCAAACCCTCGGCCCTGCTCGCCCGCACGGGCGGCTTCCACCGCGGCGTTCAGCGCCAGGATGTTGGTCTGAAAGGCGATGCCGTCGATCACGCCGATGATGTCGCTGATCTTGCGGCTGCTGTCGTTGATGCCCTTCATGGTGGCCACCACCTCGGCCACCACGTCGCCCCCCTGCACCGCCACGGTGGAGGCGTTCACGGCCAGCTGATTGGCCTGGCGGGCGTTGTCGGCGTTGGCCTGCACGGTGGAGTTGAGCTCTTCCATCGACGCCGAGGTTTCCTCCAGCGCGCTGGCCTGCTGCTCGGTGCGCGCCGAGAGATCGTTGTTGCCATGGGCGATCTCGCTGCTGGCGGCCGCCACGCTGTTGGCGTTGCTGCGCACATTGCTCACCACGCGCGACAGGCTCATCTGCATGCCATACAGGGCGTTGAGCAACTGTGCAATCTCGTCCTTGCCGCGCACTTCGGTTGCCACCGTAAGGTCGCCACCGGCCACCGCCTGTGACACGCGCACGGCGTTGTCCAGCGGTTTCACCACGGTGCGGCTAAAGGCGACGGCACCGCCAATGCCCAGGGCGCACACCACCAGCATCACCACCAGGCTGATGGTGGTGGCGGTTTGTGCGGTGGCAGCGGCACGCGCCGCCACGTCGCCGCTGGCCTTGGCGATCAGCGCTCCCGCCTGGTCGATCAGTTCAGAGGGTTCGCGGTCCATGCCGGCCACCGCCTTGTCGCCCACCTGGGGGTCGTGGTCGGCCGCCTTGAAGGCTTCAAAACCCTGGAGGTACGCGGCGCCCATGCGCTCGTGGGCCTGCACAAACTGCGCCACGCGCTCGCGTCCCTCGCCAGCGGGCAGGGCGGCCAGCAGCTTTTGCGCCTGTTCGTTGATGGATTTTTCCTGCTTTTGAAAAGCTGCCCAGTAGCGCGTGAGCTGCGCCGGGTCTTTGCCGCGCAGCAGCACGTTCTTCCACTCTTGCACCTGCACCTTGAAGTCATTGAGCATGCTGGATGCCATTCGCTCATGCTCGAAGCTCTGGGCCACGGTGATCTGGTAGGTGTCGAGCGCCTGGTTCAGGCGGCTGATGCCAAACAGCGCCGCCGCCAACAGCAGCAACAGCGACACGGTAAAGGCGAGAGGGAGTTTGAGGCTGAGCTTCATGGGGAGTCCTTTGGTGCCACCGGCCGACGCGGCAACAGGGGATGGCTGAAACCGGCTAAATGCGCACTGCGCGCAGGCGCGTGTCGATCGGGGGCGCAGTGGGAATAAATGTATTTATTTGTATGCCAAGATTTTGCAGCGCAAAAATGTCCTGTGGCGGTTTTTTTGCAGACCGAGGCGTCCCGCGTACCCCAGGTGTTGCTTGCCAGCACGCAGCCAGCCGCCACAACACAACGGCCTTGCCGGTGAAGACAAGGCCGAAGTGCGGCGGGTGAAACGTTACGCCTTCAAACTCCACCGGTGCACCAGCCGCAACCCTCGGCTGGCGAATTTCCACCGCAGGCGCCATCCCGCGCGGCAGGCAGGCAGCCCCCGCGAACCGATGCGTGGCCGGAGGGGATGCCTGAGCGCGCAAATAGCTATCAAATAAATAGCTATATGCGCTTGCTTACAAACGGCTACAGCCTGTTTTGACTGGAATTCAATCCAGGGTGAGTTTTTGCTTGGCCACGACGTCCTTGTACACGGCCAGCTCTTCGCGCATCTGCTTGGCGAATGCCTCGGGGGTGTCGGCCATGATGATGGAGCCCGTTTCCTCGATGCGCTTGCGGATGGCAGGGTCTTGCACCACCTTGCGGACAGCGGCATTGATCTTGTCCACGACGTCCTTGGGCAGGCCCTTGGGGCCGATGATGCCGTAGTAGGCCATGCGGTTTACCGACTCCAGGCCCAGCTCCTTGAAGGTGGGCACATCGGGCAGGGCGGGCACGCGCTGGGGCGCTGCCACCACCAGGGCCGTGAGGCGCTTTTCCTTGATGAAGGGCAGGGCCGAGGGCAGGTTGTCAAAAATCAGCGGCACCTGGCCCGCCACGGCGTCGTTCAGGGCCGGGCCCGAGCCCCGGTAGGGCACATGCACCATGAAGGTCTGGGTGCTCAGCTTGAACATTTCCATCATCAGGTGCGTGATGCTGCCGTTGCCCGGCGATGCGTAGGCGTATTTGCCCGGTTCCTTCTTCACGGCGGCCAACATGCCCTTGTAGTCCTGGAAGGGCAGCTTGGGGTGGGCCGCAATCACATTGGGCGTGGCGGCAATGTTGATGATGGGCGTGAAGTCGGTGGCGACGTTGTAGGGAATCTTGGGGTTGATGGCCGGGTTGGTGGCCGTAGTGGACACGGTGGCCATGCCCAGGTTGTAACCGTCGGGGGTGGCACGCGCGGTTTCGGCTGCACCAATGCTGCCGCCGCCACCGCCCTTGTTCTCCACCACCACCGGCTGGCCCAGCTCACGGCCCAGCGGCTCGGAAATGATGCGTGCAATCAGGTCGGTGGTGCCGCCTGCGGCAAAGGGCACGAGCAGGCGGATGGGCTTTTGCGGGTAGCCCTGTGCGTGGGCGGCGGTGCCAAAAAGGGCCAGCAGGCTCAGGGCCAGGGCGTTGCGACGGATCATGTGTTGTCTCCTGTTGTTGAAATGGGGAATCCGTGGGGGGCGAAGAGGCGCGCGCACGCGCCTGCCTCAGAGAACCTGTTTGTCGCGCAGTGCAGCAATGGCTTGCGTGTTCAGGCCCAGCTCGGCCAGCACTTCATCGGTGTGCTGGCCCAGCGCGGGGGGGGCGTTGCGCAGCACGGGCGGGTTGGCCGACAGGCGCAGCGGGCTGGCCACGCCAGCGATCGTGCGGATGCCGTCGCCCGCCGAGCGGGGCAGCTCCACGCGCAGGCCACGCGCCTTGACCTGGGCGTCGTCAAACGCCTGGGCAATGGTGTTGATGGGGCCGCAGGGCACGGCCTTGTCTTCGAGCAGCGCAATCCATGCGGCCGTGCTGCGCGTGCGCGTGACGGCTTCCATCATCGGGATCAGTTCGCTGCGGTGCTGCACGCGCAGCGTGTTGGTGGTGAAGCGGGCATCCACGGCCCAGTCTGGCTGGCCTGCGGCAGCGCAAAAGCGCTGGAATTGCCCGTCGTTGCCAATGGCCAGGAGCATGTTGCCGTCCTGCGTGGGGAAGTCCTGGTAGGGCGCCAGGCTCGGGTGGCTGTTGCCCATGCGGCCAGGTGCCTGGCCCGTGGCCAGAAAGCCCGAGGCCTGGTTGGCCAGCACGGCCATGCCCACGTCGAGCAAGGCCATGTCGATGTGCTGGCCCTGGCCCGTGCCGGTGGCGGCGTTGTCGCGCACATGCAGCGCCGCCAGGATGGCGTTGCTGGCGTACATGCCGGTAAAGAGGTCGATCACCGCCACGCCCACGCGCAGCGGGCCGCCGCCGGGCTCGGTGTCGGCGCGGCCGGTGATGCTCATCATGCCGGTCATGGCCTGCACCATGAGGTCGTAGCCGGCGCGCTCGGCATAGGGGCCGTCTTGCCCGAAGCCGGTGACCGAGCAGTAAATGAGGCGCGGGTTGAGGGCGCGCAGGCTTTCGTGGTCCAGCCCGTACTGCTTGAGGCCCCCGACCTTGAAGTTCTCCACCACGATGTCGGCCTGCAGGGCCATTTGTTTGATGAGTGCCTGGCCCTCGGGCGTGGCCATGTCGATGGTGACCGAGCGCTTGTTGCGGTTGCAGGCCGTGAAATAGCTGGCCTGCGTGGTGTCGTTGCCCTTGGCGTCCTTCAAAAACGGCGGGCCCCACTGGCGCGTGTCGTCACCCAGGCCGGGGCGCTCCACCTTCACCACGTCCGCACCCAGGTCGGCCAGCACCTGGGTGCACCAGGGGCCAGCGAGCACGCGCGAGAGGTCGAGCACCTTGATGCCCGCCAGGGCGCCAGCGGAGGAGGGGAGTGTGGTCATGGGTGTCAATCGCTATCTAATTTATAGCTATTAGCGCTTGCTGCATAAGCGCTAGAAGGCAAAAACACCGCAAGTACGGTGTTTTTGCAGCGGCTTGGGCCGTTTCAGCGTGCCTTAGTTGGCAAACGCTGCAATGCCCGTCTGCGCACGGCCCAGAATCAGCGCGTGCACATCGTGCGTGCCTTCGTAGGTGTTCACCACTTCCAGGTTCACCAGGTGGCGTGCCACGCCAAACTCGTCGCTGATGCCGTTGCCGCCCATCATGTCGCGGGCCAGGCGGGCGATGTCGAGTGCCTTGCCGCAGCTGTTGCGCTTGATCAGCGAGGTGATTTCCACCACGTTCTGGTGCTCGTCCTTCATGCGGCCCACGCGCAGGCAGGCTTGCAGGCCCAGCGTGATTTCGGTCTGCATGTCGGCCAGCTTTTTCTGGATGAGCTGGTTGGCCGCCAGGGGGCGGCCAAACTGCTTGCGGTCCAGCGTGTACTGGCGCGCGGTGTGCCAGCAGTACTCGGCCGCGCCCAGCGCGCCCCAGGCGATGCCGAATCGCGCGCTGTTCAGGCAGGTGAAGGGGCCCTTCAGGCCCTGCACTTCAGGGAAGGCGTTTTCTTCGGGCACGAACACATCGTCCATGACGATCTCACCGGTGACCGAGGCGCGCAGACCCACCTTGCCGTGGATGGCGGGGGCGGTGAGGCCCTTCATGCCCTTGTCCAGAATGAAGCCGCGGATGGGGCCGACGGTGCCGCCTTCGCTCACCTCTTTGGCCCAGACCACGAACACGTCGGCCACCGGGCTGTTGGTGATCCACATCTTGCTGCCCTTGAGCTTGTAGCCGCCTGCGGTCTTGTGGGCACGGGTGGCCATGCTGCCGGGGTCAGAGCCGTGGTCGGGCTCGGTCAGGCCGAAGCAGCCGATGAATTCACCACTGGCCAGCTTGGGCAGGTATTTCTGCTTTTGCGCCTCGGTGCCGAAATCGTTGATGGGCACCATCACCAGCGAGCTTTGCACGCTGGCCATGGAGCGGTAGCCCGAGTCCACGCGCTCGATCTCGCGCGCCACCAGGCCGTAGCTGACGTAGTTCAGGCCGGCGCCGCCGTACTGCGTGGGGATGGTGGGGCCCAGCAGGCCCAACTCGCCCATCTCGCGGAAGATGGTGGTGTCCATCTTCTCGTGGCGGAATGCTTCGAGCACGCGGGGGGCCAGCTTGTCCTGGCAATAGGCGTTGGCGGCGTCGCGGATGGCGCGCTCGTCATCGGTCAGTTGCTGGTCGAGAAGAAAGGGGTCATCCCATTGAAATGCGGCGTGGGCCATGCGTGTCTCCAGATCAAACAAGAACAAGAAAAGGGCGGGGCCAGGCCCTGCAGAATGCGCATTGGGCGATGACTTGAACGGGATCGTAGGCCGATGCCGGAGCCTCTGCAAGCGAGTTCTTTTCATCCAGATATGCGCTTTATGAATTTATGGAATACTGGCGCAAGGGGCTCATGCAGGGTGCTGGGCCAGTTTCAAGTTCCTGTTCATCATGCGCCGCAACATTCCATCGACCCAGGCCCTGGCCTGTTTTGAAGTCGCCGCCCGCCACGAGAGCTACACCCGCGCCGCGCAAGAGCTTTCGCTTACGCAAAGCGCCGTGTCGCGCCAGATCCAGGCGCTGGAAGAGTTTTTGGGCGTGCAGCTGTTTCGCCGCACCCGCCACGGCGTGGTGCTGACGCCCGCCGGTGCGCACTATGGCCGCCAGGTGGCGCGCTGGCTGCAGGGCCTGGAGCGCGACACCCTCGACGTGATGGCCCACCAGGGCGAGGGCGGCACGCTCACGCTGGCGGCGGTGCCCACGTTTGCCACGCGCTGGCTTATTCCGCGCCTGCCCCAACTGGCGCAGCAGCACCCCGACATCGTGGTGCACATCGAAACCCAGACGCGCCCCTTTTTGTTTGCCGACACCACGTTTGATGCCGCGCTGTATGCCGGCACGCCCGAGCAGGTGGCCAACTGGCCCGGCGTGCAGGCGCTGCTGCTCATGCACGAAGACGTGCTGCCCGTGTGCAGCCCGCGCCTGCTCGAACACGCCGCGCCGCGCGGCCGGGGTCGCGCGCACCAGCCTATCGCCGCCGAGGCGCTGGCCGACTTGCCCCTGCTGCAGCAAAGCACGCGCCCCTATGGCTGGCGCCAGTGGTTTGATGCGATGGGGGTGGACGCCCCGCACGCGCTCGACGGCCCGCGCTACGAGCTGTTCTCCATGCTGGCCGTGGCGGCCACGCATGGCATGGGGGTGGCGCTGATTCCGCCGCTGCTCATCGAGGCCGAGCTGGCCAGTGGCGAGCTGGTGGTGGCCTGCGCCCGGCCGTTGCGCGGCGAACGTGCCTACTACCTCATCAGCCCCGCGCAGGCCCAGCCCCCGGTGCTGGCCGCGTTTGCGCGGTGGCTGCAGGGCGCGGCACAAGGCGTGGTGCAGGGTGACGCGCCCGCGTCATGAAGCGCCCAGCCACTGCATGCACCACACCAGCAGTGGCACCAGCACAGCGGTGACCACGCCGTTGAGCCCCATGGCCAGCGCGGCAAAGGCGCCGGCCGTAGGGTGCACCTGCAGTTCACGCGCCGTGCCAATGGCGTGGGCGGTAAGGCCCACCGCAAAACCGCGCACCGCCGGATCGTGGATGCGCAGCAGCCGAAGCACCGGCCCCGCGAGAATGGTTCCGGCAATGCCCGTGATGGCCACCGCCACCGCCGCCAGCGAGGACAGGCCGCCCATGCGCTCGGCCACCGGCAAGGCAATGGGCATGGTGGCGGACTTGGGGGCGAGCGACATCAGCGTCTCCAGTGTTCCTCCCAGGGCCCAGGCAATCAGCAGCGCCGATGCAATGGCCGCCGCGCTGCCCACCAGCAGCGCAATGCACAGGGGCCGCCACATGGGGCGGATGCGTGCACGCTGGCCATACAGCGGCACAGCCAGCGCCACCGTGGCCGGGCCGATCAGCAGGCTCAGCAGGCTGACGCCATCGCGGTAGGTGGCATAGGGCGTGCCCGTGGCCATCAACACCACCACGATGAAAACGACGGCCGTCAACACCGGAATCAGCAACGGGTGTGCCCCGCTGCGCCGGTAAAGCGCCAGCGCGCCCAGATAGGCAAGCAGCGTCAACACCAGCCAGGGCAGCGGTGTGCCGGCCAGCGTGGCCACCAGGGCGGGCAGATCGGCGCTCATGGGGCGCACTTTTCCGCGGGCGCTTGCCTGCGTAGCAGCCAGCGCAGCGTGCAGGCCGTCACCACCAGCGTGACCACGGCACCGCCAACGCAGGCGGCAAGAAACGGCAGCCATTCGCGTGCGATGCGCTCAAAGTGCAGCATCACGCCCACGATGGCCGGAATGAACAGCAGCATCATGGCCTGCAGCAGGCCACCCGCCGTGCGCTCCAGCGCCTCGGGCACCCGCCCCAGCGCGGCAATGGCGCCCAGCAACAGCAACATGCCCATCAGGGCGCCGGGCAGGGGCAGGCCCAGGAGGTGGACCAGGGCTTCCCCCAGCAATTGAAAAGTGAATAGCGCAGCAATGGCGTAAAGCATGGGCATAGGGCATGAACTTGTTCAAAGGGCGGCGCCAGCCACCCGCACCTGCCCATCATCGCCGACACGGCCAGCGGGTTCTTTGGGGCGGCGCTTGCGCTGCGCAGGCCATCGGTCTACCCTGATGCCGCCAGTGGCATGCACAACAGCTACCCGGAGACCCACCATGACGAACACTTACCACGCAGCGCATTTCGACCCCACCGTGGACGAAATCGATGTTCTCAAACGGCTGGAGATGGGCGAGCTCATCACCCAGGACGGCGCACTCAAAGAGCACCTGTCGGGGCGGCTGCTGGAGTGGGGGCTCATCAGCAAAAAGGCGGACGGCGAAATGGCCATCACCCCCCAGGGGCGGCAACTGATTCGCCGGCAGGACAACTGAGCTCCCTGTGGCGCACCAGCGCCACTCGATACCAGCCCCCGGCACACAGCGCCAATGCCGGTGCGGCAACGCCCCGCGGCGCCTTGTCACCGTCAATCCTTGCACACTGACCGGGGTATTGCACCCCGCAAATTTCCCCGCACCGCGATCGCCCTATGCTGGGTGTTCGGTCATTCTTCATTTACCAGGAGCCTGCGTGCGCGCATCGTCACCCGTTCGCACAGCATTGTGTGCTGCCACCCTGGCAGCCTGCGGTCTGCTGTTGCAAGGCTGCAGCACCATCAAACTGGCCTACAACCAGGTGCCACACCTGGCCTACTGGCAGCTCAACAGCTACTTCGACCTGTCCGAAACCCAAACCGATCGCGTGCGCGACGAACTGGGTGACCTGCACCAATGGCACCGCGGCATCATGCTGCCCCGGCATGCCGAGCTGCTGCAAAAGGTGCAGCAGCAATTGCCGTCGGCCATGTCGCCCGACCAGGCCTGCCGCACCTACGACGCGGTGCGCACCCAGCTCGACAAGGTGGTAACCCAGGCCGAGCCCAAGCTGGTGTGGCTGGCAACCCAGCTCACCGACGCCCAGATCCGCAACCTGCAAAAGAAACAGGCCAGCAGCAACGCCGACTGGAAAGAGGAATGGGTCGACCTCGCGCCCGACGAACTGCGCGAGCAGCGTTTCAAACAACTCTCGTCACGCGCAGAAACCTTTTACGGAACCCTGGACGAACCGCAAAAAGCCGCACTGCGCGCGTATATCGCCCAGTCATCGTTTGACCCCCAGCGCACCTACGCCGAACGCCTGCGCCGCCAGAAAGACCTGGTGCAAATGCTGCAAAAAATTGCCCAAGACCGCGCCAACACCGAGCAGGCCCGCACCCTGCTGCGCGGCTACATCGCCCGCTTCAACACCTCGCCCGACGCGGCCTATCAGCGCTATGCGCAGACGCTGGTGGAAGAAGGCTGCGAAGGCTTCTCGCGCGTGCACAACGCCATGACGGCGGCGCAGCGGTTCAAGGCGGTGCAGTCGGTGAAAGGGTATGAACAGGACTTCCTGGTGCTGGCGGCGCAGTAAGAGTCTGTTCAAAGCACAACAAGCCATGACAAGACCGCACGCTGCTGCAACTGCGTGGCCTCGGTTCTGGCCCCAGCTGCGGTGCGCGCCCGTTGCGCGCTCCAAATTCCGGCCGCAAGCGCATGCGCAAATGCTGTCATGCTCAACCCTCTATCCCTCTGGTACTTGTATGCACGTCCGCTCTTGTTGCACTTTGGTCATCGCCATGGCCCTGGCAGGCTCCGCCATGGCGCAGCCCGCGGTTGCGGTGCACGACAGCACCTCATGCGCTGCAGAGCAGACCGAACTCGAAAAGCGCATCGACCTCGCCCGTGCCAAGGGGCGAATGCTGCTTCGCCAGCAACTCGCTGACCAACTCGCCACGCTGCAACACGATTGCAAGCTGCTTTCTGCCGATCAGGGCAGTGCCGCCAACATTCAAAGGCTGGAGAGGGAAATACGGGCACAGAGGGCCGAGCTGGACGCGGCCGAGGAACAACTGCGCAAGCTGAAAGGTGACGCCAGCCGCTGAACGGCCCCTGGGCTGTCGTCCATGCCCCCTTGGGGTCCGTGTCGTCGCATTCGCCTCACCGCGTGGCTTTGCCGGTGCGAGGCGGGCCTGGAAAATGCGCCGAAAATGGCACTTTAGCCAATGGAAAGCCCCTGTGAATCAACACGTTGCCCATGCCCAGCTGATCGCCACTTACAAAAGGGCGCAGGCAGACGCCGCCCACAAGCAAGGGCTGATCAAGGCTGTAGCAGCCAAGGGCCCCAAGGCCATCCAGGCGGCTGTGGATACGGCCGCCAAAGCAGCCAAGCGCAGGGATGGATATGCGCAAAAGCTCGCCGAGCTGGGGGTGGCTCTCCCGGATTGAGTGGGGCACCGCGTAACACCTGCCCCAACCACCACCACCCCCCACCGGATTCCGGCACACTTCGGCGCACGTTCGCGCACTAGTCAAAGCCACTTCCCATAGGGGAAAAGAAAAAGGCCGCACGGTTGTGGAACCATGCGGCCTTGTCTGTGGTGCCGGGGCCGGAATCACAAATCAGGCTGTATGCCTCATGGATGCTTTGTTCTGTGAAAATGAATCTCAAAAGTACCGTCAAAAGTACCGTCATTTTTCAAAGTGTCCCGGCTTGTGGTCAATTTGATACGCTCAGTTGCGTTGCAGCCACCCAATAGCTGGTGGCGTGGATACTTGAGAGCCTCATCTAAAGGGAAGTGATGCGGCATATACCTAGACATTCAGCGTTCGTCTTTTTTCTGCTGTCGGCTGCAGCCGCGCAATGCGGGACTTTGGCGGAGGCCGAAATGGTGGGTCGTGTGCAGCAGGACATCCGCAATGGCGAGGTGTCGTCTTGTGGAGTTGTCCTTGCCGTGACGGAGTCCGTTCAAGGCGTGCCGAGTGGCAAGCTCCTGATGTTCAACGGTTCTTTTAGTCTTGGTGAAGGAGCCGGGCTTGTGAAAGGACGGGCGTCGGAGATTGACGTAAAGAGCCTCTTGTCCGGTCGTGCCAGCTTGGAGGCACTTAAGCCGTTAGAAACCACCAATGTTTGGATGAAGGCACCCGGCGCCCCTGCCACGACACCTATCAAGGGGCAATCGATCCGAAAGTCAGACGATCCTGGCTACTTGATCTACCTCACTGATCTGACATCAGTCATTGAACTCACCAAGGCTGTGCGATCGAACCAGCAGATCCAGATCGGCATGCGCATCAAAGGTCGCGATTTTGATCAAGCTCTATTCGGAACTGTGCAGATGACGGAAGCGCAGACACAACAGTTCGACCAATGCATTAACGAGTGGGTGAACAGGATGACCACGAAGTATGGGCTAGGTGAGTCGGCAGACAGGCGTGACTTCTCGTCGTCAGCCAAGTAGCCCGGAGCGCCGTCTAAATAGTGTCGCAAGTCGCCGCCCCCAAACGGAAGAGGGGAGCTGACTCCCCCTTGCATTGCCACTCCCTCGCGCGCGCGTACTGTTCTCTAAATTCTGTCTTTTGAATTGCAGCCCTCTCCGGCAGTGGTTACAGCCCCATGCCGTCCACCTCCCAAAGGTGGATGCCTGTTCTTCATCTGTTCTCAGACAGGCCGATTATTTCCCGCTGCTCTCGCATGGCCTGATTCAGATCCTTGACGAGCTGGCGCATCCTCAGCGTGTGCCCGCCCGTGAACGCGTTGCGCGATGCCTTGGTCTTACCTTCGGGACTTCTTGGCCCGGTGGACTGGCTCCAAGGTTTCCACCGCTGGATTGCCTCCCGCTGGCGCTGTCGTTGCTCTGGTGTCCAAGTACGCGCTGCCATGGCTTTGATCCTCTAATAGTTCGTTTGGTTGGCGCTGCGGTTTTCCCGCGTGCGCAGTGGCGCTCGGTGTTGTCGTTCCGTTGTTCACTTGTTGCGGCCCGTGGGCAATGTTGGCTTGCTTCACAAACGTGGCTTGCCGGGGGAATTTCAAGTCCACCAGCGCTGATATGGTGGCCCGGCTCTGTGCCTGAGCTTTCAAGGCCAGCCCCATGAATGTTTCGTACTGGCGCAGGTGTTCCTGATTCGCAGCACGCCGCGCCAGTGAGGCAAACAAGGTTTGCAGCGTCGTCGCCTGCGTCACCAGCATGGCCTCCAGATCAGACAGGTCGCCACTTTTGACGCTCTCGCAGGACTCGCGCAGGCAGTTCACCAGCTCGCCCATGTCCAAGGTGTTGCCCATCAGGTTGCCCTGATATGCCCCCATCACTGCCGCGCTGTTAATGGATGGATTCACGGCAGCGCGGGCAAGCGCTTGCTCTGTCGTCTGGCTGGGGTCTTTGGCCACAGGCAGGGCCTTGGGGTTGGGCGTGGTTGCCTTTGGCTTGGTCATTGCTGCCCCTTCTGTTCGTTGCCCAGGCGCTGCCAGAACCTGCCGATGGCAACATCCTTTGCCGCTTCTTCTTCATGCGTCTGGTGGTCGTCGCACCAGAAGGCGGCATTGGGTTGCTGTCGAATCACGATGGGCAGGTCTTGCGCGTCAACATGGTGAATACGTATGCTCACCAGATTGGCGCAGGTCGGATCGTCGCCGCTCGCCGTGGGGTTAAATGCCGCGCAGGTTGCGCAGGTGCGTTTGATGATGGTCATGGGTGTGTGTCCGTTGGATTGATTCAAGTTGCGCCCCCGAACCCGCCGCAGCGTTGCAGCATCGTCGTGAAGTCGCCGGGTAGCTGCGCATCCCTTGCACGGATGGCAACACCAGCCGCCTGCCAGTTGCTACAGCGCCCGCCACGGTGAAGGCTGGCGCATTCCAGGCACAGCCGCCGGTCGTCGCCTTCACGATCCCGGATCACCAGCTTGTCCGCCAAGGCTTCAGCGTCCGCCAGGATCAGCCCCCGGTCGGTGAACCGTGCCAGCCGTGCCGTGAAGGTGTCGATTTCGGCTGTGTTCATCGCCGTGCTTTGCGGCCATGCCCAGCGGTCGGGATCAGGTGCCGGGTCGTTTGCAGCGCCCGGATCACCTCCTGATTTTTGAAAAGGCTCAGGAATGGCCCCTACAGAACCTACGAAACCCGGTTTTGTAGGTTTCGCAGTGTCCGTTTCAGGCGCACATTCATTTTTTTTCAGGCGTGCAAGCCAGCTCATGCCGCGCCCCCGCTGCCCAGCATGGCCGGATGGATGGCGTACCGGTCACTGGGTCTGCCGCCTGCCGCGCCAGAATGCACCACGGCCCGCCGCAGCCAGTCGTAATCGGCCAGCACGTCCGCCGCCTTGCGCACCGCGTCCGGTGTGGTCAGTCCGGCCCAGCCCTTCACCGCAACCTGACGGGGTGTGAAACTGTCCGCGATCACGCCGTCCCGGTCGGTCAGCTTGCCGCCTTTGATCTTGGTTAGCAGCGCCCGCGCCGCAGCGGTTTCAGGGATCACCGCCGCCGCATACAGCCGTTCGGCATGGGTGCGCAGGTAGTCGCCCCAGGCAAGCGCCCGGATCAGTTCGCGCTCATGGATCACGCCGCCGCTGTCTGGTGTGTCCACCAGAGCAAACACCAGCGCCAGCGCCGGGATCAGCTTGCGGTATTTGGCAAGGTGGCTTTCCATTGCTGGGTGAAGTTCACCGCGTTTCAATTCCTGCTCAAACGGTGTCCGCCATTCAACAAACAAGGCTTGCGCCGCATCGTCAAAGCGCCAGATCACCGGGTCGGTGTCGCTGGCCGGTTGAAGCTGTGCCAGCCGCTCGAACACCTCCCATGCCATCGCCTTGGCTGGCGTGTCTGGCCATTGGTCAACGTGGACAAATTCGCCATTGGTGTCTGGCCATACAGCCAGCCCGAAGCGCTGTAACAGGCCATCGTCTGCGCTGCCGCCCGATACCGCGCCGCGCACATATTCTTGAACCCGGCCCGGTTGAATGCCGCCGATCATGGCCAGACAGACACGCGGGATATGCACCGTGCCCCGGATGATTCGGTCGAAGGTGTAGCCCTGATTCCCGTCATAGCTTTGCAGGTAGAAGGCCCGTGAACCTTCTTGCCCTTGCTTATCCATGCCGGTCAACAGCCCGTAGAGTTCATCCCGATAGCTCAGGGTTCCCCACGGGTTCGCCGTCAGCAGTTCGCCCAGTTTTTCCACGGTGGCATCGTTGACGATGTAGCGCCGCGCCAGGGGTTCCGCTGGCGTGTCTCCAGGCTCCAACAGCGCCCGCGCCGCTGCCGGGTCTTTGCTGGCCAGCCCCTTGGCTTTTTTCTCCCGGTCCGCCCCCTGCAATTCGGCCACCTTGCAATCGAGTTCCCAGGCGTCGTGCGCTGCCTGCCATTGCTCAAACTCCGTCGCCTGCAATCGGTTCAAAGGCTTGAGGGATTCACCCAGCGCAGGCGACTTCATCACACCAGGGCGGCCCACGATCAAGCCCCACAGATTCGGCACAACCTGCCAGTCGTCCCGCGCCTTGGGTTGCACCACAGCCCGCGCACCGATCAGGCTCGATAGCGCCACCACAGCGCCCACCGCCGGGAAGTCCGGGGGGCACTGCATCCGGTGTGCAATGTCTGTCACCCAGCCGCGCAACGCCACGGGTAACAGGTCGGGGTCGAAGGCTTGCACAGGCGGCAATGCGTCCGGCAATGGCGTGGGGTCTGGCCATGTGTCTGCCTCGTCATCCTCCAATGACGGGAAGGCCGCGCCGTGCTGCGTTTTGCTGCGTTTTGCTGCGCTGGCCGGTCGTGGCCCATCCAACAGGTCGCGCACGTCGGTCCATGATTTCGGGCTGCATGAATCGTGTTGGCACTTGAACCCCAGCGCCCCCGATGCCTTGCGAAAAATCGCCGCCTCACCATTGCCGTGCTCAGGGTTGAATGGGCACGCTGCCAGCTTGAAACGTTCGCTGCCGTCGTGCCGGTCGGTGGTGTAGGCCAGCCCGTGCCGGGATAGAAAATCCTCCAGGTTGAAGCCGCCAGACTGGAGCATGGATGCTGCCGCTTTTGCTGTCGTTCCGGGCGTCGCCGCCGGGATCAGGCCGCGCAATTGCTCAGGCGTCACCACGGCCCGCGCCGGGGTCTGCAACAGCTTGGAAAGCCGCCACGGTGCTGCCGCCGTGTGGTCGCCCTTGTTGGCCAGCGTGCCGTACAGCTTGCAGATTCGCGCCGCGTTGAAAACAGCCCGATCTACCTTGGTCTGCGCGTCGTCGAACCGTTCACCCAGCGCGATCAATACCGCCTTCACCAGCGCCGTGGCGTCGTCGTCGTTCGGCAGATCAAGGGCATACAGCAGGTGCATACCGTTGCCCGATTCAGCCACCAGCGGGGCAGGCCAGCCAATCCCGTTCAGGTAGCCGTACACCGCCCGCGCCTTCACCTTCGCCGCGTCTAGCTGCGCATCCGTCGCACTGGTGCCCGATGGTCGAACCGGGTCAATATCAATCAACAGCCAGCGCCGCCGGGTCACTTGCTTGTCGGTGGTGGTGGTTGATGCGTAGCCTTCGATCCGGTTGCTGTACCGGCTCAATAGCTGCGGATCAACAGGGTTCAGCGTGACGTAAACCGCCGCGCCGCTGGTGCTCAGGCGTGCCGCGTGTTCCGCCAGTTGTGGCCAGTGCTGCCCGTCAAAATAGCCCGCGTCGGTGCGCTTGCGGCCCTTGGGGAAGGCCCGTAGCTCGATCACATCGTCTTGCGTGAACAGCACGGGCAGCGCCGCCAGAATTGCGGCAGCGTCTGGGGTCGGTGTGGTCATGCTGCACCGCCCTTCTTTGCCAAGTGCCATTCGACTATCGCGGTCACCCGGCGCAGCTTTTGGTGAAACTCGTGCAGGGTTCTGGCTCTCACGTTCGCCACGTAAAACTCATCATCAGCCGTTGCTTTCAGCGCCTTCACTGCACTGACTTTTCCGCCCGATTGCGCCCGCCCGATAAGTTCCTTACGGTCTGGTTCTGACAGTTTTATCAAAGCATCAAGCTCCACGCCTTTGTCAAGACTGGTGCCGATAATCCGATCCAGGTCATCACCCAGGATTTCAGTTTGGCGAATGCGGCGCTGAATGCTGCGCACGCTCTCGCCAGTAAGCGCTGCAGTACTCGCTGCAAAGCCTTTTTCTTGAGCACGTCCGTGCTTTGCAACAGGTACGCCTACTTGTCGGGCCTGTTGGGGCAGGTGCATAGGCTGGATGTTGCCCTCGCCCTCACTGCGTGGGAAAATTGGAGTGCATTCTTTCGAAGTCGCCGTGGTGGTCTGGTAGCCCCCGGCGACTTTTTCATTGGGCACGCTTGCGCCCACCTTGATGGTGTTGATGACGTGCATGGTCTTAGCCTCCAGCCTGTTGCGTTGCGCAGTGGCCAGCGATCCATGCGCGCACGTCGCCCACCTTCCAGGCGGTCACGCGCTCAGACAATTTGACGGGCTTGGGGAACGTGCCCGCCTTCACCTTGCGCCACAGCGTCGGCGCGCTGAAGGGCAGGGGGGCCGGGGTGTCTGGCCTTTTGGGGCTTTGCACCAGTTGCGACTCGCGGATAAATGCGCTGTCTGGCAGGGCATCAAAGTTTGAAGCGATTACGCGGGGCGTGGGGTGTCCTGCCGTTGCGGCATGTTGTTGCTTGTGCATGTATCCCCCTTACCGGCCAAGGCTTGCAATGAGGGAGTCGATTTCGCTGGATTTCCAGACGGTCACACGCGGGGACAGCTTGATCCCTGGCGGGAACTTGCCGTCCTTCACGCCCTTCCACCAGCCGCTGCGGCTGATGCCCATGCGGGCGGTGATGTGGGGGACTACGCGGAGCAAGCTGTCTTGCTGGGGTTGATTAAGTTTTGCTGGCATGGGTTTTCTTTGGCAGTTGTTGCTGTGCAAAAACCAAAACCCGATCAACAACCCACCTGTGCCGTAAAACAGGTCGGTGATACCATCAAAGTCCCGTCGCTGGGAGACTTCCAAGGCTTTCGAGTTTTGGCGGTCTAGAAGGCCCTCTGTGTTGGTAGCACTCAGGGCCTTCGCCTTTTGTGGACTCTCTTCGCCGTCCACTGATCCAAGGATATCTCCTATTTTTTCGTTGCTCCCGAACCACAGCACGCTCCCTTGAGTGGCTTCGCGCTCTCTGGCCCCGTTATTTCCATTCGTTTCCCTCTGTCGGGTACTTTCGCCCCTTGTTTCCCTATAGAGTGGGGCGATTTTGTTTCAAACTATTACATTTAGGTCGCAAAAGAACGCAAATGTTGCGGTCGTTTCTGCACATGCGCGGCGTGGTGCTAAGCCGTCCGCCTTGTCTTCGAAGTAGTACAGGTTCTGGTAGCCGCCTCTAAATAAGTCGTGCGAGTTAATGGGCGGGTTGCATTGGATGTGGCCGCCGCCATGAAAAAAGGCCCCGAAGGGCCATGCTGTGCATGTCGGTGGTCACGCCGCCTTGAACTGGATCACGTCCGCACCAATGCGCAGCTTGTCCAGGTAGTCCGCCCACCGCTGCATCATGGCCCGCCGTGCTGGTAGGTGTGCCGTGCGGTTGTAGGCCCGGCCGTTCACGTCTTTCACTGCGTGTGCCAACTGGTGCTCGATCAGGTCAACTCGCTCCCCCAGCACCTCATCCATGATGGTGCGTGCTGTGGCCCGGAACCCGTGGGCGCTATGGACCTCTTTGGCGTAGCCCATGCCCCGCAGGGCGGCATTGATGGTGTTCTCGCTCATGGGCCGTTCGCCAGTGCGCAGGCTCGGGAAGACAAACTTCCCGTGGCCCGTGGCTGGGTGCATGCCGCGCAGCAGCGCCAGTGCTTGGGTGGACAACGGAACGATGTGGTCTGCCTTCATCTTCATTTTGGCGCCAGGGATGCGCCACTCTGCAGTCTCCAGATCCACCTCTGACCATTCCATCGTCCGGAGTTCGCCCGGGCGCACGAACACTAGCGGGGTCAATCGCAGGGCAACCACCACGTTGGGGTGGCCGCTGTAGGCGAATATGGAGCGCATCAGCTCGCCCAACTGCTGGGGTTCGGTGATGGCCGCAAAGTGGCTTGGGGCGGCTTTGGCCAGCGAACCCTTGAGGTCTTGGGTGACATCACGCTCGGCAGCGCCGATAGCCACTGCATAGCGGAACACCTGCCCGGTCACTTGCTTGACGCGGTGCACGCTGTCGAGTGCGCCCCGTGCCTCCATCTTGCGCAGGGCCACCAGTATGTCCCGGGGGCCGATAGTCGACATGGGCATGGCGCCAATGAAGGGGATCACGTCTTTCTCAAGCCAGGAGGTGATTTTGTTTTGCGTGGTGCTTGCTCGTTCTGCGGCAGTCTTGGCCAACCAGTCGCGCGCCACAAGTTCAAAGGTGTGAGCGGCTGCGTCTGCCTTGGCGCGCTTTTCTTCCCGCTTGGCGGTGCTGGGGTCTACCCCATCCGCTAGAAGTTCACGGGCCTTGTCGCGTCGCGCCCGTGCCTTGGCTAGAGAAACCGCAGGGTACACGCCGAGTGCCAGCGTTTTTTGCTTGGCTACAAAGCGGTAGCTCATACGCCAGTATTTGCCGACGCCCTTGACGTGGAGATACAGCCCCTGGCCATCAGCGTGTTTTTCGCCCGCTTTGGACCCAGTGGGTTTGACGTTTTTCACGAAGGTATCTGTTAGTGCCATGGACGCCCCTTTTGTTGGTATCTCTGGCGCTGGGATTTCCAGATACCTACACAGATACCAACGTTTTGTTGGTATGTCATGTTAGCCAGTGAGGTGGCATGAGGCAAAGAAAAACCCGCATGCCTTTGGAGCATGCGGGTTTTGAGGGGTCTTGAGGCCTTGTGAGACCGTCAAATGGTGCCCGGGGCCGGAATCGAACCGGCACGCCTTGCGGCGGGGGATTTTGAGTCCCCTGCGTCTACCAATTTCACCACCCGGGCGGGTAATTTGTGAAGACGCAAATTATGGCACAGTAGGGCGCATGAAATATCCGACGATTGAAGACGCGGTGGGCAACACGCCGCTGGTGGCGCTGCAGCGCATTGGGGCGCAAGACCATGCCGAGCGTGGCAACGTGGTGCTGGGCAAGCTGGAGGGCAACAACCCTGCGGGCTCGGTGAAAGACCGGCCCGCGCTGTCGATGATTCGCCGTGCCGAGGAGCGCGGCGAGATTCGCCCGGGCGACACGCTGATCGAGGCCACGTCGGGCAACACGGGCATTGCGCTGGCCATGGCGGCGGCCATCAAGGGTTATCGCATGGTGCTGGTGATGCCCGAGGATTTGTCGATTGAACGTGCCCAGACCATGAAGGCCTTTGGCGCCGAGCTGGTGCTGACGCCCAAAAGCGGCGGCATGGAGCACGCGCGCGACCTGGCCGAGGCCATGCAAAAGCGCGGCGAGGGCAAGGTGCTGGACCAGTTTGGCAATGCCGACAACCCCCGCATCCACTATGAAACCACCGGCCCCGAGCTGTGGGAGCAAACGGGTGGGCGCATCACCCACTTTGTCAGCGCCATGGGCACCACGGGCACCATCACGGGGGTGTCGCGCTTTTTGAAAGAAAGAAACCCCGCCATCCAGATCATTGGGGCGCAGCCGCAAGAGGGCTCGCGCATTCCGGGCATCCGCAAGTGGCCGCAGGAATATCTGCCCAAAATTTACGACGCCTCGGCGGTCGATGAGCTGGTTTATGTAAGCCAGGACGACGCCGAAGAAATGTGCCGCCGCCTGGCGCGCGAAGAAGGCATTTTTGCGGGCATTTCGGCGGCGGGCGCCTGCTGGGTGGCGCAGCAGATCGCGCAGCGCGAGAGCAATGCCACCATTGCGTTCATCGTGTGCGACCGGGGAGACCGCTATCTGTCTACCGGCGTGTTTCCTGCGTGAGGCGCTCAAACCATCGTTGGCGTCAATATTTTGATGAAATTGGCCTCTAGCCCTTATATATTAAGCGCTAGCAGCTATCATAATAATAGTATATGAACTACGAAACCCGCCACTGCGCGCACTGCGGCACCGCCCTGCAACCCATCACCCTGGCCGAAGACGGCGGTGACAAAGAGCGGTTGCGTTGCCCCGCCTGCGGCTGGACGCACTGGAACAACCCCACGCCCGTGCTGGCGGCGATTGTGGAGGTGGGCGGCAAGGTGCTGCTGGCCCGCAATGCGGCCTGGCCGGGCAAGATGTTTGCGCTGATTACCGGCTTCATGGAGGCGGGCGAGTCGCCGCAAGAGGGCATTGCGCGCGAGGTGAAGGAAGAGACCAACCTGGATGTGCGCTCTGCCACGCTGGTCGGGGCCTACGAGTTTCTGCGCATGAACCAGGTCATCATTGCCTACCATGTGGTGGCCGAGGGCGAGGTGCGCCTGTCGCCCGAGCTGGTGGACTACCGGCTGTACGATCTGCCAGACCTCAAGTGCTGGCCTGCTGGCACAGGTTATGCGCTGGCCGACTGGTTGCGCACGCGGGGGCACGAGCCGGTGTTTTTTACGGACGAAGAAAATGCGGAACGGCGGCGCGGGTTTGACCTGCCGCCAAAGGATTGAACACCATGGAAACCAACAAAGAAATCGACACCCGCGGCCTGAATTGCCCGCTGCCCATCCTCAAGGCCAAGAAGGCACTGGCTGACATGGCCAGTGGCCAGTTGCTCAAGGTGCTGGCCACCGACAGCGGCTCGCTGCGCGACTTCCAGGCGTTTGCCAAACAAACCGGCAACGAGCTGGTAGAGCAGCAGACGGTGGGGGCCGAATACATCCACGTTTTGCGGCGTCGGTAATAAAAGTAGCTTCCAGCGCTTATCTGGTAAGCGCTGGAAGCTATTAAAAGTGAAGCAGTAAGAGTTACAGCGCCAGTGTCATGAGGTATTCGCGAAACGCAGCACCCACCTGCGGGTGCTGCAGGGCCAGCTCTACCGTGGCCTCCAGAAAACCTTCCTTGCTGCCGCAGTCGTAGCGTTTGCCTTCGTATTGGAAGGCGTACACGGCCTCGTTTTGCATGAGGCGGGCGATGCCATCGGTCAGCTGGATTTCGCCGCCCACGCCGCGCGGCTGGTTGCGGATTTCGTTGAAGATGCCGGGCGTGAGAATGTAGCGGCCGGCCACGCCCATGCGCGAGGGCGCCACGTCGGCCTTGGGCTTTTCAACGATGCGCTCGATGCGAATCAGCGGGCCGCCAGCGGGCTCGCCGGCCACGATGCCGTAGCGGTGCACCTGGTCGAGCGGCACCTCCTGCACGGCAATCACCGACCGCCCCTGCTGGCGAAACGCCGTGGCCATTTGCGCCAGCACGGGTTCGCCGCCGGGCGGGCCCACCATCAGGTCGTCGGCCAGCAGCACGGCAAAGGGCTCGTTGCCCACCAGCGGCTCGGCGCACAGCACGGCATGGCCCAGGCCCAACGAGCGGGGCTGGCGCACGAAGGCGCAGTCCATGTCGTCGGGCTGGATGGAGCGCACCAGGTCGAGCAGCTCTTTTTTGCCTGCGGCCTCCAGTTCGGCCTCCAGCTCGTAGGCGGTGTCGAAATGGTCTTCGATGGCGCGCTTGCTGCGGCCGGTCACAAAGATCATGTGGCGGATGCCCGCTGCGTAGGCTTCTTCCACCGCGTACTGGATCAGCGGCTTGTCCACCACCGGCAGCATTTCTTTGGGCGATGCCTTGGTGGCGGGCAAAAACCGGGTGCCGAGGCCCGCCACAGGAAACACGGCTTTGCGAACGGGGGT
This sequence comes from Acidovorax sp. JHL-3, assembly GCF_000526295.1. Lineage (NCBI taxonomy): Bacteria > Pseudomonadati > Pseudomonadota > Betaproteobacteria > Burkholderiales > Comamonadaceae > Acidovorax > Acidovorax sp. JHL-3. The sequence goes on along the minus strand of NZ_JAFU01000004.1, from coordinate 391,933 downwards.
GTTGTTAGGCTGGATCATGGTGCGTGGGCAGGGTGGATGGTGGCAGAGGCGTCGGCTCAGCCCAGGCGGGCCAGCTGGTCGCGGAGGCGGGTGAGGGTGGTGCCAAAGTCGGCCACACGCTTTTTCTCCTGGTCGATCACGGCGGCGGGGGCCTTGGCCACAAAGGCTTCGTTGCCGAGCTTGGCGTTGGCCTTGGTGATTTCACCGTCGATGCGGGCGATTTCCTTGGACAGGCGGGCTTTTTCGGCGGCCACGTCAATTTCCATGTGCAGGCACAGGCGCGCGTCGCCCACCATCGCCACGGGCGCGGCCTGGGCGGCGGCGGCCCAGGCGGCTTCGTCGTCAAACACCTTCACTTCATTGAGCTTGGCCAGCGCCTGCAGCACCGGCGCCACGCCGCGCATGAACTCGGTGTCGCCCACGGTGAACAGGGGCAGGCGGGTGGAGGGCGACACGTTCATTTCGCCGCGCAGGGCACGGCAGGCGTCCACTAGGGCCTTGACGCGGCCCATGTGGGCGATGGCGCCCTCGTCGATTTTTTCAGGCTGTGCCTGGGGGTAGCGGGCAATGCTGACGGATTCGCCCTTCAAGCCGGCCACGGGCGCCACGGTTTGCCACAGGGCTTCGGTGATGAACGGAATGATCGGGTGCGCCAGGCGCAGGATGGCTTCGAGCGTGCGGATCAGCGTGCGGCGCGTGGCGCGTTGCTGGGCCGCGTTGCCGTTTTGAATCTGCACCTTGGCGATTTCCAGGTACCAGTCGCAGTATTCGTTCCAGACAAAGTCGTAGATCGTGTTGGCCACGTTGTCCAGGCGGTATTCGGCAAAGCCTTTTTCCACCTCGGCTTCGGTTTTTTGCAGCAGGGATGCAATCCAGCGGTCGGCCTGGCTGAACTCCATGTAGCCCTCGAAAGCGCCGCCGGGCTGGCAGTCGGCCTTGGTGTGCTCTTTGAGGCCGCAGTCCTGGCCTTCGCAGTTCATCAGCACAAAGCGGCTGGCGTTCCAGAGCTTGTTGCAGAAGTTGCGGTAGCCCTCGCAGCGCTTGCTGTCAAAGTTGATGCTGCGGCCCAGGCTGGCCAAGGCCGCAAAGGTGAAACGCAGCGCGTCCGCACCGTAGGCCGGAATGCCCTCGGGGAATTCTTTTTGCGTGTTCTTGCGCACGGTGGGCGCAGTTTCGGGCTTGCGCAGGCCGGTGGTGCGTTTGTCGAGCAGCGGGTCGAGGTCGATGCCGTCGATCAGGTCCACCGGGTCGAGCACGTTGCCCTCGGACTTGGACATCTTCTTGCCCTGCGCGTCGCGCACCAGGCCGTGGATGTACACGTGCTTGAACGGCACGCGGCCCGTGAAGTGCGTGGTCATCATGATCATCCGGGCGACCCAGAAGAAGATGATGTCGTAGCCGGTGACCAGCACGCTGCTGGGCAGGTAGAGGTTGTAGTCGTCCGTCTCGGCCGTGCCTTGTTCGGGCCAGCCCATGGTGGAAAACGGCACCAGGGCGGACGAATACCAGGTGTCGAGCACGTCGTCATCGCGGCGCAGCTGCTTGCCTGGGGCTTTGGCCTGGGCTTCAGCCTCGTTGCGCGCCACGATCACGTTGCCTTCTTCGTCGTACCAGGCCGGAATCTGGTGGCCCCACCACAGCTGGCGGCTGATGCACCAGTCCTGGATGTTGTTCATCCACTGGTTGTAGGTGTTGACCCAGTTCTCGGGCACAAAACTCACCTGGCCGGTGGCCACGGCGTCAATGGCTTTTTGCGCGATGCTTTTGCCCGTGGGGTCCTGGTCGCTCACCTTGCTCATGGCCACAAACCACTGGTCGGTCAGCATGGGCTCGACCACCTGGCCGGTGCGGGTGCAGATTGGCACCATGAGTTTGTGCTTTTTCACTTCGACCAAGGCGCCGATGGCTTCGAGGTCTGCCACCACGGCCTTGCGCGCCACAAAGCGGTCCAGGCCCTGGTATTTGGCGGGGGCGTTCTCGTTGACGGTGGCCTGCAGCGTCAGCACGCAAATCATCGGCAGCTTGTGGCGCTGGCCCACGGCATAGTCGTTCTGGTCGTGCGCGGGCGTGACCTTCACCACGCCGGTGCCGAATTCCTTGTCCACGTAGTCGTCGGCAATCACCGGAATTTGCCGGTCGCACAGGGGCAAATTCACCATCTGCCCGATGAGGTGCTTGTAGCGCTCATCCTCGGGGTGCACCATCACGGCCACGTCGCCCAGCATGGTCTCGGGGCGCGTGGTGGCCACCACCAGCTGGCCCGAACCATCGGCCAAGGGGTAGGCAATGTGCCACAGCGAGCCGTCTTTTTCTTCGCTTTCCACTTCCAGGTCGGACACGGCGGACTGGAGTTTTGGGTCCCAGTTCACCAGGCGCTTGCCGCGGTAGATGAGGCCTTGCTCATACAGCTTCACGAAGGTGTCGGTTACCACCTTGGAGAGCTTGTCGTCCATGGTGAAGTATTCGCGGCTCCAGTCCACACTGTCGCCCATGCGGCGCATCTGCGTGGTGATGGTGTTGCCCGACTTTTCCTTCCACTCCCACACCTTGGAGACGAAGTTCTTGCGCGCCTCGGGCGGTGTGGGGCCCATGTCGTGGCGGCTGATGCCTTGTTCTTGCAGCTGGCGCTCCACCACGATCTGCGTGGCAATGCCCGCGTGGTCGGTGCCGGGCACCCACACCGTGTTGAATCCCCGCATGCGGTGGTAGCGCGTGAGGCTGTCCATGATGGTCTGGTTGAACGCATGGCCCATGTGCAGCGTGCCCGTGACGTTGGGCGGCGGCAGCTGGATGGAAAACGCGGGCTCGCCCGCCTGGGGCGCGCCGGTGCCCCGAAAGCCCGCCGCGCCATAGCCACGGCGCTCCCACTCGGGGCCCCAGTGGGCTTCCAGGGCGGCGGGTTCGAAGGACTTGGAGAGGCTGTCGAGGCCGGGTTGTGCAGTGGTGTCGCTCATGGCGGGATCGCAATTGAAAACGGCATCCCCTAAGAGCGCGTTTACGATTTAGCGATGCCTGCTAAATCGTAAACACGTTCTGAGGATGCCGTCAGGTTGACTGGGGGCGGGATGTACTGATTTTACCGGCGCGCCCGGATGGCGCGCCCACGCCCTGAAATTATGAGTGTTTTTGGCCTCTGGCGCTTGTCCATAAAGCGCTGGTAGCTATGCTAAATATAGCATTCATGCTTTGCCCGGCGCAAACTCCGGCCGGTCGTTGGTGGGCGGCTTGAGCGCATGGGCGGCGTTGCCCGCCGCACGCTCTTTGCGCCACTGCTCCTTGCGGGCCGTCCAGTCGCTCAGCCGCTGGTGGGCGACGGTGCTGTCTTTGTGCATCTGGGCCGCATCGGCCAGCTGGGCGGTGAGCTCCAGCCGGATGCCGTTGGGGTCGAAGAAATAGATGCTTTTGAAGATGTGGTGATCGGTTACGCCCAGCACCTCGATGCCGTGGGCCTGCAGGCGGGTTTTGGTGTTTTCGAGGTCTTGCACCGTGTTCACGCGAAACGAGATGTGGTTCACCCACAGTGGCGTGTTGGGCGAAGGCAGTGGCTTGACGTCGTCGCCCAGGTCAAAGAACGCGATGAACGAGCCATCTTGCAGCCGAAAGAAGAAATGCGTGTAAGGGCAATATTCGCCCGTGCTGGGCACATAGTCGCTCTGGATGATGTGGTAGAGCGGCAGGCCCAGGATGTCTTCGTAGAAATGCCGCGTCTCCTCGGCATCGCGCGCCTTGTAGGCGTAGTGGTGCAACTGCTGAATGGCAGCCGGGGCGGGCAGGGTGGCGGGGGCGGGCCGGGGGGCAGCGGTCATGGAGAGGCTCCTCGAATCAATCCCGCAAATTCTACTATTCGTAATTGATTTACTTAAAAATAATTGTAGGCGGTGCGGCACCCGGCGCGATGCGTGCAGGTGAGGCGCCGGGGGGCAGGCCCGCCGCAGGGCCGTTGCATGAAAAAAAAGCCGCCCGCCGAATACCCGGCAGGCGGCTTTACAGGGGGAAAACCCGTTTATTGCTTGACGGCCTCGACCTGCACCAGCAGGCGCACGTTCTTGGGGAAGCCCCATTCGATGCCGTAGTTCATGCCAAATACCGAGCGGTCGATGATGGTTTCAAAGTCGCCACCGCAAACTTCGCGCTTGAGCATGGGGCTTTGGTAGCAGGTGAACTGGTTGGCCTTCAGCGTCACGGGCGCCGTCTTGCCCAGCAGCGTCAACTGGCCGGTGACTTCGCTGACGTTGTCGCCGTTGAAGCTGAACTTGTCCGACGTGAACTTGATGGTGGGGTGCTTGGCCGCGTCAAAAAAGTCCGGGCCCTGCAGGTGCTTGTCGAATGCTGCCGTGCCGGTGTTCACCGAGGTGGCATCGAAGCTGATTTCCACCTTGCCAGCTTTGCCGGCACGGTCGAATTGCACGCTGCCCTCTTTCTTGTCGAAGCGGCCGCGGTTGACGGAGGCGCCAAAGTGGCTGATTTCAAAGGTCACGAACGTGTGGGCGGGGTCGATGGCGTAGGTGGCCGGGGCTGCGTGGGCAACACCTGCGGTCAGCGCTGCGGCTGCGGCCAGAGCGAAGAGGGATTTGCGCATGGAAAGGTTCTCCTGAAAGTCGTAGAAAAAGCCAAGGGGACGGGAAAAATCGGTCAGAGCTTGCCCACGCCGGTCAGCGCGAGCTTGAATTTCACCTGCACATCGTCTGCCACCATCGAGGTGTCGGCCCACTCGTTCTCGCCGATCTTGAACGCCAGACGCTTGAGCGGCAGCGCGCCGGTGGCCATGGTGGTAGCGCCGTTTTGCACCAGTGTGACGGGCACCACTACATCGCGTGCCATGCCTTTGATGCTGAGTTTGCCTGTGACCTCGAACTTGCCTGCACCCAGGGCCTTGATGGCGCTGGACTGGAACGTGGCCTGCGGGAACTGCGGCACATTGAACCAGGTGGCCTTGGGCAGTTCGGCATCGGTCTCGCGCGAACCCATGGTAGCGCTGCCGGTATCCACTGTGAAGACGATCTTGCTCGTGGCCAGCTTGGCAGGGTCAAAGCTGACCTGTGCGTCAAACTTCTTGAAGTGGCCTTCCAGCGGCACACCCATTTGGCGCGCGGTGAATTGCACCTCGCTTTGCGCGGGCACCAGCTTTTGCTGAGCGACCGCTGGGTGGGCCGCCAGCAAGGCTGCGCTGCCCAGGGCCAGTGCGGAAAAGAACGAAGACATCTGCATGGGGAAACTCCTGAAGAATCGGGTGACAGGATCAGCGGCGACCGGGCAGCATGCGCAGCATCAGCCCGTCGCGGTCAAAAAACTGGTGCTTCAGTGCGGCGGCCACATGCACCAGCACGAGGGCTGCCATGGCATACGCACTGAGCTTGTGCAGCGGCTTGAGGGCGTCGGCCAGATCAGGGCTGGCAGCGACGAAGTCGGGCAGTTGCCACAGCCCCAGAAACACAATGGGAAAGCCCGCCGCCGAGCTATAGGCCCAGCCCAGCAAAGGCACGGCAAAAAACAGCAGATACAGCAGGTGGTGCGCGCCGTGGTGCGCCCGTTGCTGCCATCGCGGCATGGCTTGTTCCACGCTGGCGGGCAGTTGTGGCGGGCGGTGCGTCAGGCGCCACAAGAGGCGCAGCACCGACAGCGCCAGAATGCTGACCCCTGCCCATTTGTGCCAGTTGTAGAGCTTCAGACGCTGGGGAGAAAACGGCAGATCGGCCATGTACAGGCCCACGCCAAACAGGATGACCAGCGCCACGCCCAGCAGCCAGTGCAGCATCATGGCGGTGTGGGTATAGCGCGGGGTGGCAAAGGCCTGACTCTGATGTGTGGTGTGCATGTGTGCGAAGGCGGTGATGGGTGCCTGTGGCGCTAAGTTGCGGGGGTTGCGCAACCTTGGTTCGGGGGCGCCGTGTATCAAAGAACCAAGTCTATGAAGCCACAGGTCTTGTGGGTTTCAGATGAATTGACGGCTTGATTCAAAAAAACTGAATTGATCGACCGTCTGTGATCAAAGTTCCCCAATGCTGTGCATTGGCTGGCGCCCCACAGAAAGGCCAGCAAGCGCACACCGCCAGCGCGGTGGAGCCCCTCTGCACCGCTTTAATGCGCGAGCGCGGCTTTTTTCCAGGCTTCGGCGGCGGCTTCGCCGTCGTTGCGCCGCTCTGCCAGTGCGGCCAGATGGCGCCAAGCGCTGGCGCGCAAGCCCGCATCCGTCAAATGGGGGATGGCCTGGGTCAGCAGTTGCTGTGCTTTGCCCCACAGCTGGCGTTTGAGGCATGCCACGCCGGCCAGATATTGCAAACGGGCATCGCGGGGGTTGGCCAGTTGCGCGGATTCGATGCGTGCAAGCCAGGCTGCATCCAGCGTGTCCAGACCCGATTCGAGGGCTCGCACCAGCTTGAGTGCATGGTGATCGGGCAGGGCATTGGGCAACTGCACCATGCGTTCCCACACCGGAACCAGCCAGGCCCTCGCCTGTGCGGGCTCGCCCCCAAGGTTCACCAGGCGCTGGGCGGCCTGGATGGCAAGCTCTGGCATGTTGCGCTCGAGCTGCTCCAGTTGCAGCCAGGTCTGCTGCAACTGGGACGGGTCGTGCGCGCTGTTGATGAGTTCGATGGCCAGGCCGCGCACAATGCTTTGCGCTGCGTCGGCCGAGAAAGCACGGTGCTTGCCCAGCAGGCGTGCCGTGTCCAGGGCTTCCTGCGTCTGGCGCGCCAGGCGGGTGGCCTTGAGCTTGATGCGCAGTGCCAGCGTGCGCCGGGCGGCGCCCTGCGGCAGGGCGGCAAGTCGTTGGAGGGCCAGATCGGCGTCGCGGTCGTCCAGCGCCCAGCGTGCACCACGCATCTGCACGCCTTCCCGCAGTTCCTGCTCGTGGGCGGAGCCACCTGCCGGGGCCAGGCCCAGGGCGAGCTGTAAATAGCTTTCGCGCGTGGCGCGGTCCTGCAGCGCATGGGAACTCTCGGCCACCACCATGTTCGCCAGTGCCTTCAGGTGCAGGCCGTGGGGCACTTTTTCGCCCGCTGCGGCCAGCGTTTCTTCCTTGACGAGGGCGGACAGAGCCGCCTTGCGGGAGCGGATGAAGCGACCGGCGAGCATGTGGGTGAGGGCGTCCAGCATCGCACTGTGCATGGCGCGCTCTTTTTGCTGCACGCGCCACCGGCGTGCCTGGTGGGGCAACTCCAGCAGGGCCGCCAGCGCACGCAGCGCGGCATACACCGTGACAAAGCTGGTCACCAGCAGCAGCACGACCATGTTCAGGGAAAAGTCGATGCGGTAGGGGGGCCAGTACAGCGTGATGGTGCCCTGGTTGTTGCCCGCAAACAGGGCCGCAGCCACGGCCACGCCAAACAACGCCAGAAGCCAGAGTGCAGCGCGCATATCAGTAGTCCAATGCTTCGCGCGCGTTCGCGATCTTCGAAACAGGCGCACCACAGGCCAGGGACGCCGAGCAAGGGCCGCCCCGCAGTGAGGGCGTCGCCCCCCTTGGGGGGAAGGCGCGAAGCGACTCAGGAGGGGTCATGTCATCTTCCCGCAGCGGCTGTTGCCAGCGCGGACAGGGTTTCGTCCAGGCGGGGCAGTTCGGCAGCCTTCATGCTGGCCTGGGCGGTCTGCAGCACGGCAGCTGCCGCCTGCGTGCGGCGCGATGCGGGGTCGAAATACTTGTTCAGTGCCGCCGTGGCGGCCGCCAGGTCGGCCCGGGCCGAATCAAACTGGCGAGCCAGCACGCCAAGGCGCGCATTGAGCAGCTTGAGCTTGAGGTTTTCGCGCAGGAAGAAGGTTTGCTCGGGTGCCAGCAAAATGGCTTCGGGCTGGTCGATGCGGCTCACGCGCACCAGGTTGCGGGCCTCGTCGCGCACCACTTCCCAGCTGCGTTGCAGCGTGGCCAGCCACCAGGCCTGCTCGCTTTGCGCGGCTGCGTCCGGTGCACTGTTGCTGGGAGCGGCGGCCAGGCGGCGCGTTGCGGCGGCCTGCGCCACAGCGTTTTGCACGGGCAGGTCGTCCACCTGGCGCACCAGGTCATCGAGGCGGGCCAGCAGGCCGGCGGTGTCGGTGACGGTGGCGCGGGTCATGCGATCCAGGTCGCGGCCGATGGCGCGCTGCACGGGGGTCAGGCGGGGCTGGGCGGCGCGCTCAATGCGCTGGTTCGCGCTTTTGAGGGCGGCGACCAGGGGCTCAAGGCTGCCGGTAAGCTGGGCCTGCTGCTGTGCCATGCGGATGGCCGATTCGATGTCCACCACCAGGTTTTCGTCGCGCGAACGCGACAGGCTTTGCATCAGTTCTTCGAGCTGGCTGCGTTGCAGCGCCACCTCGCCCACCCGGGCTTCCGTGACCGAGAGGCGGGCGGCTGTGTCGCGCACCAGTTCTTGGGCCTGGCGCGCCATGGCGCGGGCCTCGATGGCCTGGGCTCCCGCATCAGCCGACTGGCGAGCAAGTTGCTCCTGGATGGTGTTGAGCTTCTGCCAGAGCAGGCCGCTGCTGACCAGGGCGGCAATGGCCACCGCGCCCAGAAGATAGGTGCCGGTGTGCCGCAGCGATGCCGTGGGTGCGACGCCCACCGCCGGGCCAGTGCCGGGCGGAGCAGCGGTCACCGGGTTGCCTGGAGCGGCTGGAGCTGAAGAATCGGTGGGGGGCACGAGGCTCATGCCGCCGATTCTATCGAGGCCACCACGTCATCCAGTGCGGGCCGGCATTCGTGCACGCTGCCAAACCCGGCGGCACGCGCTGCCTGTGCAATGCGTGGGTGCGTGGCCAGCGCGCGCGCTGTGTGCAGTGCCAGGCCAGGTGCGGCGCTGGCCAGGTGCGCAAGCGCTTCCGAGCTGCTGAGCAGCCACCACGAGCCGTCGCCTGCCGCTGCATGGGCCAGCGTGGTCTGTTCGGCGGTGAGGCGCGGCGCACCCCGTGTGTAGGCCACCACAAACTCCACCGTGGCGCCCGCCTGCTCGATCTGGCGGGCCAGCCAGTCGCGCCCGATGCCGGGGCCTGGCTCGGCCCCCTCGGAGCAGCCGCGCACGATGAGAATGCGGTCGCCTGCGCGCACCTGTGTCGCCACCTGCTGCCACAGGGATTCCGAGTCGAACTGCGTTGCATCGGGCGCCGGGCTGTCGATGCAGTCGAGCGGAACCCCCGCGCGCAACAGTGCACGCAGGGTTCCGGGGCCAGGTGCCCATGCTCTTGTTTTAATAGCTGATGGCGCAGTTTCCGTAAGCGCTAGAGGCTCTTTTTGTTCAAAAAAGTAGTCCACTGCGTTGCCGCTGACAAACATGGCGGCACGGTAGCTGTCGAGCTGGGCTCGGGCCCGGGCGATGGCGGCGCGCGCACCGGGGTCGGTGCAGGCGCCAATGGCAATCAGGGGCAGCGCCGTGGCGGCATGGCCCCGCGCAGCCAGCTGCTCCACCCAGTGCGCCGCTTCGCGCGCGGGTCTGGTCACGATCACCCGGTTGGTGGTCACTGCAGGTTCAGCCGACAACGGGGTCAACGCCCCGGGCACCGCCGGCGCGCAGTTGTGCTGCAATGGCGATGCCCAGGGCATCGGCGGCTTCCAGCGTGGCCACAGGGGAGCTGGCGCTGGCGCGAACCAGCGGCACGCGAGCGTCGGGGTCGCCCCAGGCGGCATCCAGATGCAGGGTGCCCTGCACCAGTCGGCCATGCGCGGCCAGCGGCATCGAGCAGCTGCCGCCCATGGCGCGGCTGACGGCGCGCTCGGCGGTCACGGTGAGCCAGGTGTCCTGGTGGGCCAGCGGCGCCAGCGCATCCATCAAATCTTGCCGGTCGCTGCGAATCTCGATGCCCAGGGCGCCCTGGCCTGCTGCCGGCAGCATGTCGGTGGTGGCGAATTCGGTGCGGATGCGTTCTTGCAGGCCCAGGCGCTTGAGGCCCGCTGCCGCCAGCACAATGGCGTCGTAGTTGCCTTCGTCGAGCTTGCGCAGGCGCGTGTCGAGATTGCCGCGCAGCGGCTCGATGCGCAGATCGGGCCGCAGCGCCTGCAGCAGCACCTGGCGGCGCAGGCTGGAGGTGCCGACCACCGCGCCCTGGGGCAGGGCGTCGAGCGATGCATAACGGGGCGACACAAAGGCATCGCGCGGGTCTTCGCGCTCCATCACGCAGGCCAGGGCAAAGCCTTCGGGCAGCTCCATGGGCACGTCTTTGAGCGAGTGCACGGCGATGTGGGCGCGGCCTTCTTCGAGCGCTACTTCCAGCTCTTTCACGAACAGGCCCTTGCCGCCCACCTTGGAGAGGCTGCGGTCAAGAATCTGGTCGCCCTGGGTGGTCATGCCCAGCAGCGAAACGGTGTGGCCGCGTGCGCGCAAGAGGGCTTGCACATGTTCTGCTTGCCACAGGGCCAGGCGGCTTTCGCGCGTGGCGATCACCAGGGTAAGGGGTTGTGTCGGGCTCAAGTTCGTAACCTATTTGTAATCATTGGGCAAGCTGCGATGCTAGCATCGCGCCGCACCGGTGGCTGGTGTCCGCACAGGCTTGCACAGCAGGCTGGCAGCGGCCGGCTGCCCCCTCAATCCGGAGACACCCGCATGAAACGATCCGACAAGGACCAGCCCCTGATCGACGACATCCGCCTGTTGGGGCGCATTCTGGGCGACGTGATCCGCGAACAGGAGGGCGTGGAGGCCTACGAACTGGTCGAGCAGGTGCGCAAGCTCTCAGTGGCTTTTCGCCGCGATGCCGACCAGGAGGCCGACCGCGCCCTCAAGAAGCTGCTCAAGTCGCTGTCGGGCGACCAGACGGTGAGCGTGATCCGGGCCTTCACCTATTTCAGCCACCTGGCCAACCTGGCCGAAGACCGCCACCACATCCGCCGCCGCGCCGTGCACGAGCGCGCGGGCGACACGCAAGAGGGCAGCATCGAGGTCGCCCTGTCGCGCCTGCGCTGGGCCGGCATTGCGCCCAAGACCATTGCCCAGACCCTGGCCAGCAGCTATGTGGCCCCGGTGCTCACTGCCCACCCTACCGAGGTCCAGCGCAAGAGCATTCTGGACGCCGAGCGCGATATCGCCCAGCTGCTGGCGGTGCGCGACGACATCCAGGTGCGCGCACAGCTCTACAACAGCGCCAAGGACGCGCTCACCCCGCGCGAGCTGGCCGCCAACGAAGCCCTGCTGCGCGCCCGCGTGGCCCAGCTGTGGCAAACGCGCCTGCTGCGCTATAGCAAGCTCACGGTGGCCGATGAAATCGAAAACGCGCTGTCGTATTACGAATCCACCTTTTTGCGCGAGATTCCCAAGATCTATGCCGATCTGGAGCGGGAGCTGGGCCAGTACCCCGTGCACAGCTTTTTGCGCATGGGCCAGTGGATTGGTGGCGACCGTGACGGCAACCCCAACGTGACGGCGCAAACCCTGCAATACGCCTTGCGCAGCCAGGCCGAGATGGCGCTGCGGCACTACCTCACTGAAGTGCATTTTCTGGGCGGCGAGCTGTCGCTGTCGGCGCGCCTGGTCACGGTGTCGCCCGAGATGCAGGCGCTGGCCCAGCGATCGCCCGACACCAGCGAGCACCGGCAGGACGAGCCCTATCGCCGCGCCCTGACCGGCATCTACGCGCGCCTGGCGGCCACGCTCAAGGACCTGACAGGGGGCGACGCAGCCCGCCATGCGGTGGCACCCCAGAACGCCTATGCCGGTGCCGAAGAATTTTTGGCCGACCTGCGCGTGATCGAGGCATCGCTTCAATCGCACCATGGCAAGGCGCTGGCGGCCGAACGCCTGCACCCGCTGATTCGCGCCGTGCAGGTGTTTGGCTTTCACCTGGCCACCGTGGACCTGCGCCAAAGCTCTGACAAGCATGAAGAAGTGGTGGCCGAACTGCTGGCCACCGCCCGCATCGAACCCGACTACAGCAGCCTGCAAGAGGCCGCCAAGCGCGCTCTGCTCATCAAGCTGTTGAACGATGCCCGGCCGCTGCGCGTAGTGGGCGCCACCTACGGCGACCACACCCTGGGTGAGCTGGCCATTTTTGAAACCGCCCGCGTGTTGCGCGAGCGCTTTGGCCACGAGGCGATTCGCCACTACATCATCAGCCACACTGAAACCGTGAGCGACCTGCTCGAAGTGCTGCTGCTGCAAAAGGAAGTGGGCCTGATGCGCGGCACGCTGGATGAGGATGGTACCCCCACGCTTGGCACTGGCGTGTCCTCGCTGCCCCAAGCAGGGGAAGGGGCCCAGGCTTCGCCGGTGCGTGGGGCTCGGGCCGGCTTGGGGCGGCCCGGCGCTCGGCCCGGCGCCCGCAACGACCTCATCGTGGTGCCGCTGTTCGAGACCATCGAAGACCTGCGCAATGCCGCGCCCATCATGCGCGAGTTCTATGCCCTGCCGGGCGTGGCGGCGCTGGTGCAGCGCAGCGGCGGCGAGCAGGACATCATGCTGGGCTACTCCGACAGCAACAAGGACGGTGGCATCTTCACCAGCAACTGGGAGCTGTACCGCGCCGAGATTGCGCTGGTGGAGCTGTTTGACGAACTCGATACCAGCCATGGCATCCAGCTGCGCATGTTCCATGGCCGCGGCGGCACTGTGGGACGGGGCGGCGGCCCCAGCTACCAGGCCATCCTGGCGCAGCCGCCGGGCACGGTGCGCGGCCAGATCCGGCTGACCGAGCAGGGCGAAGTCATCGCCTCCAAATACGCCAATCCCGAGATCGGGCGCCGCAATCTCGAAACCCTGGTCGCGGCCACCCTGGAGGCAACGCTGCTGCAGCCCACCAAATCGGCCACCAAGGCGTTTCTGGACGCTGCCGCTCAGCTTTCGCAGGCCAGCATGGGCGCCTACCGCGCGCTGGTGTACGAAACACCGGGCTTCACCGACTATTTCTTCAACTCCACCCCTATCCGCGAAATCGCCGAGCTCAACATTGGCTCGCGCCCGGCATCGCGCAAGGCCAGCCAGAAGATCGAGGATTTGCGCGCCATTCCCTGGGGCTTCAGCTGGGGGCAGTGCCGCCTCACGCTGCCGGGCTGGTATGGCTTTGGCGCTGCCGTGGAGGCGTTTGTCAACCTGGAAGGCAAGGACCCCAAGACCCAGATGGCCTTGTTGCAAAAGATGTACCGCCAGTGGCCGTTCTTTCGCACACTGCTTTCCAACATGGACATGGTGCTGGCCAAGAGCGACCTGGCCCTGGCCTCGCGCTACAGCGAACTCGTGACCGATGCCCGCTTGCGCAAGAGGGTGTTCAGCACCATCGAGGCCGAATGGCACCGCACGGCCGACGCGCTGACCCGCATCACCGGCGACAAGCAGCGCCTCACGCACAACACCGCGCTGGCCCGGTCCATCCGCCATCGCTTTCCCTACATCGACCCCCTGCACCACCTGCAGGTGGAGCTGGTGCGCCGCTGGCGCGCGGGGCAGGGCGATGAGCGCGTGCAGACGGGTATCCACATCTCGATCAACGGGATTGCGGCGGGCCTGCGCAACACCGGCTGAACCGGGCTGGCCCCGCCCCGCCCGTTCTATTCAGACGGGATGGGGCCGGTCAGTCGCCCAGCAGTTCTCCAATGGCCTTGAGGTCTTCCACCCGGTCGCACACTGCCTTCACGGCCATCATTACCGGGATGCCCAGCAGCAGCCCCCACAGGCCCCACAGCCAGCCCCAGGCCAGTACGCTCACGAACACCGCCACGGGGCTCATGCTGCTGGCGCGGCTGGTGAGCCAGGGGGTGAGCAGGTTGCCGATGATGGTGTGAATGACCAGCGATGCGCCGCCAATGGCGAGGGCCATGTCGAGCGTGCCGAACTGCAAAAAAGCCACCAGCGCCGAGGCCCCCGTCACCAGCGCCGAGCCGATGTAGGGTGCCAGGTTGAGCACTGCAGCCACCACGCCCCACACCGCCGCGTTTTCAAGGCCCAGCGCCCAGTAGGCCGTGCCGGTCGCCAGCCCCACCAGCACACTGGTGAAGACCTGGACCAGCAGGTAGCGCTGGATCTGGCCGGTGATGTCGCCGAGCACATGGATGGTGATCTTGCGCCGCTCCAGGGTGGTGCCGGCGATGCGCACCAGCTTGTCGCGAAACAGGTTGCCCGAGGCCAGCGCAAAGTAGGTGAGAAAAATCACCACCATGAGCTGACCCAGCGCCGACATGAGCCCCATGGTTCCGCTCCAGAGGTAGTCGCGGATATTGAACGGCGGGCGTTCGATGATGACCCGTTGCACGCCGCGGCGCGGCGGGGTGCTGGCGCCATTGTCGTTGGCGGCCTGCTCGATCTGCGTTGCTGCCTTTTGCATGTTGTCCAGCGGGCTGCTGGCACCGGTGCGGTTCTTGAGGTTGTCACGCACTTTCTTGGCGGCAACGGGGAGCGAGTCCACCAGCTGTGCCGCGCCGTCGCTGAGCGACCAGGCGGTGGTTGCCAGGCCCGAGACAATGGCCACCAGCAGCAAACCCGCCCCCAGCCAGCGCGGCACATGCCAGCGCCACAGGGCTTCCACCGTGGGCCTGAGCGCAGTGGTCAGCAGCAGGCTCAGCATGATGGGAATGAACACTGCGCTGGCCCAGTGCAGCAGCGCCACGCTGGCAAACAGCGCCAGCAACGCCAGCGACACATTGCGCACATCCACCGGCATGTGCAGCATCACCGGCGCCCGCTGGCGTGGTGCATGGGCGGCGGGCTGTGCGGGAGCCGTCGGGGTGGCGGCGGGCCCATCGGCGGCGGCGGGTGGCGCATCGGCGGGGGCCGAGGAGGCCGGTGAGGCCGGGGAGGTCGGAGATGGGGGCTGGATGGGCTCTGTGGGCTCGGTCATGCGCGGATTGTGCGGCAGCTGCCACCCCTGTCATGTAGGCGGCCATCGCCTGTAGGCGGGTGGTGTCAAAGTGCACTCCAAAACCCGTGTTGTTTGCCGGTTTGTCGTGAGGCCTTGCCGCTAGCATTGCGCGATGCAAGCTGACACAAGACGCCCCATGCGCACCCGCGTGAACTTCCTGGATGGCACGGTCATGGGGCGCCCTTGGGGGCGGCGGCGCAGCGCTGCGCCAGTGACCGAGGCCACCGCCGCAGCCCATGCAGTTTCAGGCATAGCCCATGGCCACCATGAGCACACCACGAAGCGCTGGATGCTGGTGGCCGCCTGCGTGCTGGGCGCTGCCGCCTTGCCCGGCTGCGCGGGCTACTACTACGGCGAAAAATACGGCCCCACGCTGGGCTCCACGGTGGACAACATGCTGCGCGACAACCTGTTGGAGGCCAGCCATCGCGCAACCGACAACTTGTTGAAGACCGTGGCCCTGGACCCGCAACGGCCCGTGCTGGTCACCACGCTGGTGAATGTGGATCAGCGTTCTGAGCCATCGCAGCTGGGGCTTATCGTGGCCGAGCAGATTGCCGGTCGCCTGGTGCAGCGCGGGGTGCGCGTCACCGCACTGAAGTGGCAAGAGCCGCTGGCCGTGCAGCAGCGCCATCCCGGCGAACTGCTGGTGCCGCGCGAGTGGCATGAAGTGGGCCAGGCCCATGACGCGCAGGCCGTTGTGGTGGGAACCTATGCCGTGTCAGCCCGCCAGCTGTATATCAGCCTGAAGCTGGTCAGCCCAGCGGGCAACGCCGTGGTGGCTGCGCATGACTATGTGGTGCCAGTGGACGACGATGTGCGCACGTTGCTGAGGGGGCGGTGAATCGGCCGGGCAGCATAAATAACCTGTGCTGCGCCATGCACAGGTAAAAGTTAGCTCACCAATTGATAGCTGCTAGCGCTTTCTGCATAAGCGCTAGAGGCCAATTTGGTTCAAATTTCAGTGCAGCATCAGCGCGCCAGCGGTCTTGCTCTTGCCGGCCCGTGCGGGTGGGTTGCACAGGCCACAGGTGAAGTGGCGGTTTTCATACAGCTCGGTCACGAACTGGCCGCTGCATTCGGCGCATTTGGTGCGCGTGAGCATGCCGGCATCCACAAACTTCACCAGGCGCCAGGCGCGGGTGAACGACAGCAGGGGCTCGATCTCGGCCGTAGCCACTTGTTCGTTGTAGAGGCGGTAGGCCTTGGTCAGCAGCTCTACCGAGTCCAGGTCCACGCCCTTGGACAGGTATTCGTAGATATTCAAAAACAATGAGCTGTGGATGTTCTCTTGCCAGGTCAGAAACCAGTCGGTGGAGAACGGCAGCTGGCCCTTGGATGGGGACTTGCCAGCGATCTCCTTGTAAAGCCGGATCAGGCGTTCGTACGACAGCGTGGTCTCCGACTCCAGCACCTGCATGCGGGCACCCATCTCGATCAGCATCGCAGCGCGTGCAATCTGCTTGGATTCGTTCAGAACGCTTTTGGCGGGTGCTTTGGGGGTGGCGGGCGTGACGGACATGGTGGCTTTCGGTGGCAGAGGGCGGGGTGCGGGAAGCGGGAAGTGCAGTGCAGGAT
This sequence comes from Acidovorax sp. JHL-3, assembly GCF_000526295.1. Classification (NCBI taxonomy): domain Bacteria; kingdom Pseudomonadati; phylum Pseudomonadota; class Betaproteobacteria; order Burkholderiales; family Comamonadaceae; genus Acidovorax; species Acidovorax sp. JHL-3. The sequence continues at coordinate 375,610 of NZ_JAFU01000004.1, read as the reverse complement.
CAGAGCACTTCGGACACGCGGCTGGCCATCAGGATGTTGGCGTGCAGCGTGTTGGTGGCTTCGTTGCCCACCTTTTTGGCCGAGTGGTTGGTCAGCAAGCTCCACACCAGGTTGTCGTCTACCCGGAAGCTGCAAAGAAGGGTGTTGCGGGAGGCCAGTTTGAGCACTTGCGCTGCCGACAGCGATGCCAGAATATCGGCAGCGTCTTCGTTCATGCCCAGACGAAACACTGCTTCTGCCTTGTCGTGGCGAATCAGGTTTTGCGCCAGCATCAGGTAGGTGAGATTGGCTTCGCGAATTTCGGCGAGCAGTTGTTCGTTGGTCATGGCAGCTTTCCTTTTCTTGGCCGGTTCTGGCGTTGCCTGCTGACTGCAGGTTTTGCGTGATCCGGTGAAATGGATTGTGAAACTGCCCCAATCAAAAATTAAGTCGGGGTTTGGATGTGCCGCGTGTCTGGTTTCGGGGTGGGGCTTGTAGGAATTTGCCTTACAAGCGCCGCAGCCCCGCAACCCCTCCTGGCAGGCCAGCGGCCTGCTGTGGACAACCCGCTTGCAGGCGCTAGCCGCGCTCCACCGGGCGCGAAGGGTCGCTGCACCATTCGCTCCAGCTGCCTGCAAAAAGCGTGGTTTTTCCGAGTCCGGCCACTTCCATGGCCAGCATGTTGGGCAGTGCGCTCACGCCGCTGCCGCACTGGTGGACCACGGTGGATGCGTTGCGGCCCGCCAGCAGGGCTTCGAATTCGGTGCGCAGCACGTCAGCAGGCTTGAAGCGGCCATCGGCACCGATGTTGTCGCCAAACGGGCGATTGAGGGCGCCCGGAATATGCCCGGCCACGGGGTCCAGTGGCTCGACCTCGCCGCGGTACCGGGGCGCGCCCCGCGCATCGATCAGGGTCTGGCCCGGTTGCTGCAGTGCGGCCAACACATCGGCCGCGCTGGCCAGCTGGCGCAGAGGGGGACGCAACTCAAAGTTGGACTGGAACCGGGCGGGTTCGGCACCGCTGGCAACGGCACCACCGCCTGCTTGCCAGGCTTGCAAGCCGCCGTCGAGCACAGCCACTGCATCGTGACCGGCCCACTTGAGCATCCACCACAGGCGGCCGCAGTAGTTGGCGCCGTTGCGGTCGTACACCACGGCCTGCATGCCATTGGCAAAGCCCACGCTCGACAGCCAGATGGCAAAGCGCTCGCGGCTGGGTAGCGGGTGGCGCCCGCCCGAGGCGGGTTCGTCGGCCTCGTGTGCCGTAACGGTGCCGGTGGCGCCGTGCAGCGCGCTCAGGTCGGTGTCGAGGTTGGCGTAGATGGCGCCGGGAATGTGGGCATCGGCATATTGCTGCGCACCCGCAGAAGGCTGGGTGAGATCGAAACTGCAGTCAAACACCATCAGTGGTGCGCCGCTGGCGACCAGGGATTGCAGTTCGGTGGCGGATACCAGTGTGGTGTAGGTCATGGGCGGTCGGGTGCGCGCAGACGCACCGGCAAGGTCAAAAGGATGGCCTTTATTGTGTCAATGTTCTTCGGCCGGAGTTCCCGGCGCAGCGCGGGCGCGCAGCACGGTGGCCACGATGCCGCTGCCCACGATCAGCGCCATGCCGACCCAGCCCAAGGGCGGAATCTGGTCGCCAAACAGCGCCACGCTGTAAATGGCTGCAAACACAATCCCCGAATACTGCAGATTGGCCACCACCAGCGTGCCGCGCTGGGTTTTGGCGCTGGCATAGGCGCGGGTCATGCACAGCTGCCCGCCCGCTGCCAGCACCCCGATGGGAAGGAGCCACAGCGCGGGCCAGCCCGGCCAGGCCGAGGTGCCGGTCAGCAACAAGGCAAGACCGCCGGCCACGGCCGAGCCCACCGCAAAATAGAACACCGTGCGCGACTCGGGCTCGCCCAGCCGCGACAGGGCCACCACCTGCATGTAGGCAAATGCCGCCGTCATGCCCGACATGAGCCCGATCAGGCCCGCAAACGCCTGGTTCTGGTCGAGGCTGGGGCGCAGCATCATCACCACGCCGAAAAATCCGGTGAGCACCGTCAGCACCAGCGGGCCCTGAAACGCCGGACGCGGCGATGCAGCCGAAGGGCGCCAGGCCAGCAACGTGCCACCGACCAGAAACGCCGCGATCCAGACGCTGCTCATGTAGTTGAGCGTCATGGCTGTGGCCAGGGGCAGGTGGGCAATGGCGTAGAACCAGGCTCCCAGCGATGCCACGCCCACCAGGCTGCGCCAGGCGTGCATGCCGGGGTAGCGCGTGACCAGCGTCACGCGCTGCGAGCGCGCCAGCAACCACAGGATCACGATGCCGATAAGGCCGCGATAGCAAACCAGTTCGGCCGCGTTGAAGTGGGCCGAGGCGATTTTGACGCACACGCCCATGCTTGCAAACAGGAACGCGGCCAGCACCATCCAGAGGGCTTGCATGGGATCAGGTGGATAAGTTAGGTCGGAAAGTAAAAAAGCTGCCAGCGCTTTGTTTGCAAGCGTTGACAGCTATTGTAATAAGAGCGCACGAGCGCTGTCTGGCGTATTGGGTGCGTTTGGGCGCTGTATTCAGGCCTTTGGAGTCACCGTACCCATGGCTTCGCGGTACCAGTCGTGAAAGTGCTGCATGCCGTCTTCCATGGGGCTTTGGTAGGGGCCCACTTCGTTGTCGCCACGCGCCAGCAAGGCCTTGCGGCCGGCATCCATGCGCTCTCCGATCTCGTCGTCCTCAATGCAGGTCTCCATGTAGGCCGCCTGCTGTGCCTCGACGAATTCGCGCTCGAAGGCCGCGATTTCCTCGGGGTAGTAGAACTCCACCATGTTCATCGTCTTGGTGGGGCTGATGGGGTGCAGTGTGGACACGGTGAGTACGTGCGGGTACCACTCGACCATGATGTGCGGGTACAGCGTGAGCCATATGGCGCCATGCGTGGGCGGCTCGCCGTTGCGGTAGGCCAGCAAAGCCTCGTGCCAGCGCTCGTACACGGGACTGCCCGCCTTGCCCAGGCGGTTGGCCACGCCCACGGTCTGCACCGAGTAGTTTTTGCCAAATTCCCAGCGCAGGTCGTCACAGGTGACGAAATGCCCCAGGCCTGGGTGGAACGGGCCGACGTGGTAGTCCTCCAGATAGACCTCGATGAAGGTCTTCCAGTTGTAGTTGCACTCGTGCAGTTCGATGCGATCGAGGACAAAACCGGTGAAGTCGAGGTCGGCGCGCGGGCCGATGCCGGCCAGATCGGCCGCCACGTCGATGCCGTTGTCTTCAAACAGCAAGCCGTTCCACTCACGCAGCTTGTAGTTGTTGAGGTTCAGGCAGGGATCGTGCGAGAAATGGGGGGCGCCCAGCAACTCGCCGTTGTCCTTGTAGGTCCAGCGGTGCAAGGGACACACGATGTTGCCGCCCGCGCTGCCTTTTTGCTGGGTGTTCAGCGAGCCGCGGTCCTTGAGCATGATGGCCTGGCGGTGGCGGCAGACGTTGGAGATCAGCTCTACACCGCCCTGGGCGTTGCGCACCAGCGCGCGCCCTTCGCCCTCCTGGGGCAAGGCGTGGTAGTCGCCCGGGTTGGGCACGGAAAGCTGGTGCCCCACATAACGGGGCCCGCGCTGGAAGATGGTTTCCAATTCGCGCTGGAACAGCGCTTCGTCAAAGTAGCTTGAAACTGGTAGTTGGCTTGCGGCCTGCTGCAGTCGAAGACTTAAATCAGACATGGGTGACCTGACCTAAAGACTCCCCACAGGGAGGTGCGCCTGTGCGCATCTGGAAAAAAAGAAACCGGCTAGGTGACTAGCCGGCTCGACGGGAATGGGATTATAGGCGGTGGGGTTATTCCCGCACCCCTCTTACGTGTATTGCCAAACCAGCTAAAGCGACTGGTTCTGTATCCCTCCGGGCGGTTCGGGGAGCACTGATGCCCCCCCTCCATGTGAGGGCAAGGGACTCCTGCGGGCGGGCGGCGGCGGCGTTCCAGTCGCTGCGCCTAAAATCACGCGTTTAACCTGCGCAATTTCTGCCGTCCTGCCCATGCCCAAGGCCCCTGCCTCCAAAGCCCCGCCCGCCGAACCTGCCAGCTACGAAGCGGCGCTGGAAGAGCTGGAGCAGCTCGTGGGCCGCATCGAGGCAGGTCAGTTGCCGCTGGAGGAGATGCTTGCCGGCTATCAGCGCGGGGCTACCCTGCTGGCTTTTTGTCGGCACCGGCTGGATGCGGTTCAGGACCAGATCAAGGTGCTGGATGAAGGCGCGCTGCAGCCATGGACGCAGGAATGATGTCCGCCAAGACCGCCCAACCGGCCTTTGACCTGGCAGGCTGGAGCCAACACCACCTTGATCGGGTCGAGCAGGCCCTGGGCCATTGGGTTGGCGAGGATGCACCCGCCCGCTTGGGCGAGGCCATGCGTTACGCGGTGCTCGATGGCGGCAAGCGCCTGCGACCGTTGCTGGTGCTGGCGGCCTATGAGGCGGTGCAGAACGGGGCGGGCGATATGGACCGCGAGGTGGCGTCGCGCGCCGGGATGGACGAGGCGGCCCTGCGCGCCGGGATGGACGAGGCGGCCCTGCGCGCCGCGTGCGCCGTCGAGCTGATCCATGCCTATTCGCTGGTGCACGACGACATGCCGTGCATGGACAACGACGTGCTGCGCCGGGGCAAGCCCACGGTGCATGTGCAGTTTGGCGAGGCGCAGGCCTTGCTGGCAGGCGACGGTCTGCAGGCGTTTGCGTTCGAGCTGCTCACACCGGAGGATGAGCGCATTCTCCCGGCCGTGCAGGCCACGCTGTGCCGCCAGCTGGCGCGCGCCGCCGGATCTGCAGGCATGGCGGGCGGACAGGCGATTGACCTGGCCAGCGTGGGGCTGGCGCTGACGCAGGACCAGTTGCGCAACATGCACCGCCTTAAAACCGGTGCATTGCTGCAAGCCAGCGTGATGATGGGCGTGGCCTGCGGGGTGTCCACCGCAGCAGCGCAGAAGGCGCTGGCAGACTACGGTGCGGCGCTGGGTCTGGCGTTTCAGGTGGTGGACGATATCCTGGATGTGGTCGCCGACTCGGCTACGCTGGGAAAGACCGCCGGCAAGGATGCTGCCAGCGACAAGCCCACCTATGTCTCGTTGCTCGGGCTGGCCCCCGCGCAGGCCCATGCGCAGGAGTTGCTGGCGCAGGCGCATGACGCGCTGGCGGCCTCGGGCCTGGCGGACACGCGCGCACTGGCGGCGCTGGCCGACATGGTGGTGAACCGATCGTATTGAGCCCGGGTGGGGTTCGATGCCGTTGAATTTTATGTCAAATTGGCCTCTAGCCCTTGTGTATCAAGCGCTATAAGCTATCAAAATAATAGTAAATGTCCACGACATCCTTCCCCCTGCTGCAGACCATCAATGACCCGGCTGACCTGCGCCGCCTGGCGCGCGCCGATCTCAAGCAACTGGCCACCGAGCTGCGTGCGTTCGTGATCGAAAGCGTGTCCCAGACGGGCGGGCACCTCAGCTCCAATCTGGGCACGGTCGAACTCACCGTGGCGCTGCACCATGTGTTCAACACGCCCGAGGATCGGCTGGTGTGGGATGTGGGCCACCAGACCTACCCGCACAAGATCCTCACCGGCCGACGCGACCGCATGCACACGCTGCGGCAGTTGGGCGGTATCTCGGGCTTTCCGCAGCGCGCTGAAAGCGTCTACGACACCTTTGGCACGGCGCATTCGAGCACCAGTATCTCTGCCGCGCTGGGCATGGCGCTGGCCGCGCAGCGCAAGGGCGAAGACCGGCATGCCGTGGCCATCATCGGCGACGGTGCCATGACCGCTGGCATGGCCTTCGAGGCCCTGAACAACGCCGGTGTGGCCGACGCCAACCTGCTCGTCATCCTGAACGATAACGACATGAGCATCAGCCCGCCCGTGGGCGCGCTCAACCGTTATCTGGCCCAGCTCATGAGCGGGCAGTTTTATGCTGCCGCCAAGAATGTGGGCAAGACCGTGCTGCGCCCCGTGCCCCCGCTGCTGGAGCTGGCCAAGCGGCTGGAGCAGCAGGCCAAGGGCATGGTGGTTCCGGCCACGCTGTTCGAGAAATTCGGCTTCAACTACATCGGGCCCATCGACGGGCATGACCTCGATTCCCTGATCCCCACGCTGGAAAACATCAAGGGGCTCAAAGGCCCGCAGTTCCTGCATGTGGTCACCAAAAAAGGCCAGGGCTACAAGCTGGCCGAGGCCGATCCCGTGGCCTACCACGGTCCGGGCAAGTTCGATCCGGCCGTGGGGCTGGTCAAAAGCACGGCCGCGCCCAAACAGACCTTCACGCAGGTGTTTGGCGAATGGCTGTGCGACATGGCGGCGCAGGATGACCGGCTGGTGGGCATCACCCCGGCCATGCGCGAGGGTTCAGGCATGGTCGAGTTCCACAAGCGTTTCCCCGACCGTTATTACGACGTGGGCATCGCCGAGCAGCATGCCGTCACCTTTGCCGCTGGCATGGCCTGCGAGGGCGTGAAGCCCGTGGTGGCGATCTATTCCACCTTTTTGCAGCGCGGCTACGACCAGATGATCCACGACGTGGCCCTGCAGAACCTGCCCGTGGTATTTGCACTGGACCGGGCCGGCCTGGTGGGGGCCGACGGCGCCACCCATGCGGGTGCATACGACATCCCTTTTGTGCGCTGCATTCCCAACATGAGCATGGCCTGCCCGGCCGATGAGCGCGAATGCCGCCAGCTGCTGAGCACCGCGTTCGCGCAAGACCATCCCGTTGCCGTACGCTACCCGCGCGGCAGTGGCGCGGGCGTGGCGCCCCTGCGCGGGCTGGAGGGCCTGCCGTTCGGCAAAGGCGAAATCCGCCGCGAGCGCAAGGGCGGCCAGGTCGATGCGGCGACTCCGCGCATCGCCATTCTGGCCTTTGGCACCTTGTTGTATCCCGCGCTGCAGGCGGCCGAGGCCCTGGATGCCACCGTGGTCAACATGCGCTGGGCCAAGCCGCTCGACACCGCACTGTTGCTCGAAGTGGCAGCGCGCCACGATGCCCTCGTGACGCTGGAAGAGGGCGCCATCATGGGCGGCGCTGGCAGTGCCGTGATAGAAGCGCTGGCCGCTGCCAAGGTGGTGGTGCCTGTCTTGCAGCTGGGGTTGCCTGACGTGTTCATCGAGCATGGCGATCCGGCCAAGCTGCTGTCGCTGCAGGGTCTGGACGCCGAAGGCATCCGCCTGGCCATCGCGGCGCGATTCGGTCCTGCCCCGGCCCTCTGACTGCGCGCTGAACCAGGCCTCAACGCCACGAGGCGTTCGAGGGACAACGCTTCAGGGCCTCAAGCTTGCAAAACCCTGAATACAGGGTGCCGCATGGGGGATTCCGCGGGATAACCCGCAACGGGCGCCCCCGCCATGTTTCTACAATTGCCTTTCGATACGCCTCCATCGGGGCGGTGCCTTCGGGCACCCTCAAGAGGCGCTGTGATCATCATTTTGGAAAGAATCTCATGGATCGTCGTTCCATCATCAAGCACGCTGGTATTGCAGGCGTGCTCGCCGCGGGCATCGCCCCTGCCGCCCATGCCCAGGCCGCTGTGCGCTGGCGTCTTGCTTCCAGCTTCCCCAAATCTCTGGACACCATTTTCGGTAGCGCTGAAATGTTCGCCAAGACGGTGCGTGCGCTCTCGGGTGGCAAGTTCGAGGTGTCCGTGCATGCCGCCGGCGAGCTGATGCCCGCTTTCGGCGTGGTGGATGCCCTGCAGAACGGCACGATCGAAATGGCCCAGACGGCGCCCTACTATTTCACGGGCAAAAGCTCCACCTTCGCGTTCGGTTGCGCGGTGCCTTTCGGCCTCACGGCGCGTCAGATGGACGCCTGGATGGAGCACGGCAACGGCCGCAAGCTGATGGATGCGTTCTACGCCAACTACAACATCAAGAGCCGCAGCGCAGGCAACACCGGCACGCAGATGGGCGGCTGGTATCGCAAGGAAATCAAGACGGTTGCCGACCTGAAGGGCCTGAAGATGCGCATGGGTGGCGGCCTGTTCGGCGAAGCCATGCAGAAGCTGGGCGTGGTCCCGCAGAACATGCCCGGGGGTGATGTGTACCAGGCGCTGGAAAAAGGCACGCTCGATGCCACAGAGTTCGTCGGTCCTTACGACGATGAAAAGCTGGGTTTCAACAAGGTTGCGCCGTTCTACTACTACCCCGGCTGGTGGGAGGGTGGTGCCGAGCTGGAGTTCTTCATCAACACCAAGGCCTACGCGGCGTTGACCCCGGAATTCCAGGCCATTGTGGATGCCGCCACCACCGTGGCTGCACGCGACATGACCGCCAAGTACGACGCCTTCAACCCCATCGCGCTCAAGCGCCTGGTGGCCGCCAAGACGCAGCTCAAGGCTTTCCCCAAGGAAATCATGGACGCTGGCTACAAGGCTTCCATGGAAGTCTTTGCCGAGCACGAAGCCAAGTCGGCTGAGTTCAAGACCATTCACCAGGACATGCGTGCATTCCAGCGCGACCAGTTGCTGTGGGCGCGGTATTCCGAATTGCGCTTTGACAACTACATGACGGGCGTGAAGCTGTAATCAGCCCACGCTTGGGCGGCAGGCCTCTGGTGGGCCCCCGCCCCATTCTTTCTCGATCCGGTTCCGGTGCTGCACACCCTTGGCAGCGCTGACGCCGGTTTTTTTGGGCCCATCGTGTGCCAAAAGCGCATGTGTATTGAAGGAAATCACCATGGATCGTCGTTCCCTGATCAAGAAGACCGGTATTGCCGGCGTGCTCGCAGCGGGCATTGCACCGGCTGTTCACGCCCAGGCTGCTGTGCGCTGGCGTCTGGCGTCAAGTTTCCCCAAGTCCCTGGACACCATCTTCGGCTCTGCCGAAGTGTTCTCCAAGGCCGTCAAGGAAATGTCTGGCGGCAAGTTTGAAATTTCTGTCCACGCGGCCGGCGAGCTGATGCCTGCGTTTGGCGTGGTGGACGGCGTGCAAAACGGCACGGTGGAAATCGCCCACACCGCTCCTTACTATTTCTTTGGCAAGAACGAAGCCTTCGCCATTGGTGGCGCCATTCCATTCGGTATGAACTCCCGCCAGCTCACGGCGTGGATGGTGGACGGCAACGGCACCAAGCTGATGCGCGAGTTTTATGCCAAATACAATATCGTCAATTTCCTGGGCGGCAACACGGGCGCACAGATGGGCGGCTGGTTCCGCAAGGAAGTGAAGTCTCCTGCGGACATCAAGGGGTTGAAGTTCCGCGTGGGCGGCTTTGCCGGCAAGGTGATTGAGCGCATGGGTGGTGTGCCCCAGAATATTCCGGGCGGCGAAATCTACCAGGCTCTTGAAAAAGGCACGATTGACGCGGCCGAGTGGATCGGACCATACGACGATCTGAAGCTGGGCTTCAACAAGGTGGCGCCGTTCTACTACTACCCCGGCTGGTGGGAAGGCAGTCTGAACCTGGAGTTCTATGTCAACCAGAAGGCGCTGGACGGCCTGTCTGCCGAGAACAAGGCCATTGTGCGCGCTGCTGCCCACGAAGCCCACGTGACCACGCAGGCCCGTTACGACGCGCGCAATCCGGGTGCCCTCAAGCAACTGGTGGCTGCCAAGACCAAGGTGGTGCCGTTCCCGCAAACCGTGCTGGATGCATCGTTCAAGTCCACCATGGAACTCTATGCCGATCTGGACAAGAGCAATCCAGAGTGGAAGAAGATCTACGCCGACTATCGCAATTTCCAGCGCGACCAGATTCTCTGGTTCCGCTTTGCCGAGTCGCGTTTCGACAGCTTCATGTCGTCGCAAAAGCTCTGATCAGCCGCAGCGCACCTGCGCTGTTTTCCCCGAAGCCCGCCCGGTTCGCCTGGCGGGCTTTTTTGCGGCCCGCGCTGGCTCACAGCTGCGCGGGCAAGCCGCCCACGCGTGGATCACAACACACACGGGCGCGCGCAACTGCGTGGCGTCAACCGCTCCTGGGGCGCTCCTGGGGCGGGGAAACGAAGCGTGCAGGGTGGCTATTGATCCGGCCCTTTGGGCTCTTTGATGTCTCAAGTGCCGCGCCAGCGCGTCGATGCCCTTTGATGAGCTTCAGTGCGAGCGGCTCGGCTTTGTCGGGCCGTATCCATCAGTGAGAAGTCCGCAGGGGCCGCAGTGCCAAAACAGACCAGTGCGGCCACAGCGGCGCAGCAGATGGCGGCCGCCCACTGTGTCGATCCAGAGACGCGCGATGCGTCATTGCGTAAGGCGCAATGCGTGGTGGCGTGCAGTGGGCAGCAACGCATGGTGGGGATACCCGCACCTTGGGGAGCGCGGTTTGGTGCGGTGCGTCAGGTACTGAGGCAACGCGGGTGACGCGCGCCATGTCCGCTGGCACGGGTGGGCGCGCAAGCCAGGGCGCAGAAAAAAAGCCCCCGCCGGTAGTGCACCGGCGGGGGCTTGGCTTTCGAATGCGCGGGCTGTGCGGGGCCTTGCGAGGCCCCCGCGTGGATCAGTCTTTCTTTTCGGGCTCCGTGGCCAGCGAATCTTGCATCGCCTTCAGGGGGTCGTCGGTGGCCGGAGCGGTGCTGTCACCCCCCGTCATGCCTTCGGTGGGATCGGCCTGGTCCATGGGGGCGGGCATGTTGGCTTCCATTTCCAGGCGCACCTTGTCCAGGTCATACACCTCGGCCTTGTCCAGGCCGCTCGAAACGATGCCTGGGAAGGCGATCACCAGGGACACCATGATCAGCTGGATGGCCACAAACGGCACGGCACCCCAGTAGATCTGCATGGTGGTCACGGGCTTGATCAGTTTCTTGGTGAGCTTGTCCACGTATTCCTTGTCCGGGGCCACGCTGCGCAGGTAGAACAGCGCGAAGCCGAACGGCGGGTGCATGAACGAGGTCTGCATGTTGATGCCCAGCAGCACACCAAACCACACCAGGTCAATGCCCAGCTTGTCGGCGACGGGCGCCAGCAGGGGCACCACGATGAACGACAGTTCAAAGAAGTCCAGGAAGAAGGCCAGGAAGAAGATCATGATGTTTACCACGATCAGGAAGCCCAGTTGACCACCTGGCAGGCCGGCCAGCAGGTGTTCCACCCACAGCGGCCCGTCCACGCCCTGGAAGGTCAGGCCAAACACCGTGGCGCCCACCAGAATGAACACCACAAAGCACGACAGCTTGGTGGTGGTGTGCAGTGCCTGCTTGAGCAGTGAAAAGCTCAGGCGACCCCGCGCCATGGCCATCACGAAAGCGCCCAGTGCACCCATCGCGCCGCCTTCGGTGGGCGTCGCGACGCCCAGGAAAATGGTGCCCAGCACAAGGAAAATCAGCAGCAGCGGGGGAATGAGCACGAAGGTCACCCGTTCGGCCATGCGCGACAGCAGGCCCAGGCGCGTGACCTTGTTGAACATGGCGGCAAGGAATGCCAGCGCCACGCCAGAACACATGGCCACCACAATGGTTTCGTCCAGCGCAACCTTCTCGACCAGCTCGCCTTCCCACCAGGTGTGAACGGCAGGCATGTTTTTGCCCACATAGATCGCTGCGGCCGTGCACAGCGCCGTCAGTATGGCCAGCGATGGCAGGCCGCTGTTGCCGTTGTCTTCTCGCAGGGTGCGGGCCTCGACCGGCATCGCGGGAACCCAGTGGGGCTTGAAGACGGCCAGAATGACCACGTAGAGGGCATAAAAACCCGTCAGCATCATGCCGGGCAGGAAAGCGCCCTTGTACATGTCGCCCACGCTGCGGCCCAGCTGGTCGGCCAGAATGATCAGCACCAGCGAAGGCGGAATGATCTGCGCCAGCGTGCCCGAGGCCGCAATCACCCCGGCTGCAATGCGACGGTCGTACCCGTAGCGCAGCATGATGGGCAGCGAGATCAGGCCCATGGAGATGACCGATGCCGCCACGACACCGGTGGTGGCTGCCAGCAGCGCACCCACAAAGATCACGGCAAACGCCAGACCGCCGCGCACCGGGCCGAACAGCTGGCCGATGGTTTCGAGCAAGTCTTCGGCCATGCCGCTGCGCTCAAGAATCAGCCCCATGAGCGTGAAAAACGGAATGGCCAGCAGCGTATCGTTTTGCATGATGCCGAAGATGCGCAGCGGCAGGGCCTGCAGCAGGGCTTCGGGCAATACGTTGAGTTCCACACCGATGAAGGCGAAGAACAGGCCGCAGGCGCCCAGGCTGAACGCTACGGGGAAACCCAGCAGCAGGAAGAAGATGAGCCCCGCAAACATGATGGGGGCGAGGTTTTGAACGAAAAATTCCATGATCGTGTCTCCGTTCAGTCGGCCTTGGTGGCGCCAGTGCCGTTGCCTGCGGCAGCTTCGCGCAGGCGGCGGATGGATTCGGCGAGTTCTTCCTCGGCCGTCTTTTCCACCTTTTTGGCGGTGGGATCCTCGATCAGACCCTTCAGGAAAGCGATGCGCTTGATGAGTTCAGACCAGCCTTGCAGCATGAGCAGCCCGAAACCCAGCGGCATCATCAGGTACACCGGCCAGCGCAGCAGGCCACCGGCATTGCTCGACATTTCTGCCGAGACATAGCCTTTCCAGAAGAACGGGATGCCGAACCACAGAACGGCAGCGCAAAACGGCGTGAGAAAGAAAAGAAAACCGAAAATGTCGATCCAGATCTGCGCCCGCTTGGACAGGCGGCTGGAAATCACGTCCACCTTGACGTGTTCGCCCTGCAGCAGCGTGTAGCCCGCCGCCAGCAGGAACGAGGCGGCAAACAGATACCACTGCACTTCCAGATAGGCGTTGGAGCTGACGTTGAACACCTTGCGAACAATGGCGTTGATGCCACTGACCAAGGTAGACGCCAGAATGAGCCAGACAACGTATTTGCCGACCTGGGTGTTAAGCCAGTCGACCCCTCGGGACAGTTTGAGTAAAGCCTGCATGGTGTCTCCAAGAAAAAGGCTATGCGCACGATGTCGCTGCCAGGCCGCCGGTGGGCGGAAAGGCGCGACAAACTTTTACAAGGGCGCAATTCTACGGAGCACTGTATTCCGAGGCTGACGGCAGCGTGACGGTGTTATCCCTCGACAGATGCTTGTTAGGTAGCTTCCAAAAGCATAGCAATTAGGGTTTTTGCCTAGTGCCTGCGCTACGCTTGCGACCACTGAATCGCCACCACGGCAGTACCGTGCTCATGGCCAGCACTTCGCCGCAGTGCATGGGGGCATAGCCTGGCATGGCATGCATGCGTTCCTGCCAGGCTGGCGTCTGCAGCACTGCACGCAAGGCGCTGGTGGCGGGCTGGTCGAGCGTGGATTTGAGACAGGCGAGGTGGAAGCGCTCATGCACCAGGGGCACAAAATCCAGCCCCCGGGCGTGGGCCGCCAGGGCAATGCCCATGCCCACGTCGGCAGCGCCGGCCGCCACGGCCTGCGCCACGGCGCCGTGCGATGGCTCGTTCAGCTCGTAGCCGGTGATGTCTTCGGGGGTGAGCCCGGCCATGGCCAGCAGGTCACCCAGCAGCACGCGGGTGCCGGTGCCCAGCGGCCGGTTCACAAACCGTGCGCCGGTGCGCGCCACATCGGCCAGGGTGTGCAGCCCCAATGGATTGCCGCGCGCAACGATCAGCCCCTGGGTGCGCCGCGCAAAGCCAATGATCTTGTGGCGCCCCGGTTGCAGCAGTGGGCGGTAGGTGCGCGCTGCCAGCGAATCGGCGGCGGGGTCTTCGAGCGTGTGAAACCCTGCCAGCGTGCACCGGCCCTCGTTCAGCGCGCGGATGGCGTCCACGCTGCCGGTGAAGCGGATATCCAGGTGTAGCGCGCCGCAGTCGTCGGGCGTGGCGGCGTGGGCGCGCAGTGCGCCCAGGGCATCGTCGTGGCTGGCATACATGGTGAGCACATGGGTGCTGTCGTCAAACGCCACGGCAAAGGCGCGTTCCAGATCCGCGTGCAGGGCAGCAATCTGGGGTGCCAGGCGGGCCTGGGCCTGGCGTTCGGCCCACAGCAGTTTGGTGCCGAACTCGCTGAGCTGCGCCGACTGGCCCTTGCCCCAGGTAACGAGCTCGCCACCCAACTGGTCTTCCCAGCGTTTCAGGGCGCCCCACACATGGCGATAGGACAACCCCAGCGCGCGCGCTGCGCCAGAAATGGAGCCCTGCTGTGCCACCGCCTCCAGCATTTCGGGCAGCGGGTTGCGGATCAGGGCGTCGCCGGCATCGCGGCTGAGCGTGTAGTGAAGTTGGACCCTATGCACAGGTGTTCATATCGCTGGAGATTGATTCGGTGCATACGATAGTCGAATCCATGTCCACACTCTCTGAAAGCGCCATCACGGCGCTGCAACTCACGTTTTCGGCCGATCCCATGTTGTGGACCATTGTGGGCCGCTCGCTTGCGGTCAGTGGCACGGCTTGCCTGCTGGCCTGTGGTTCCGGTGTGGTGCTGGGCGCGTGGCTGGGTGTGGCGCGGTTTGCGGGCCGGGGCGCCGTGCTGGCGTTGCTCAACACCATGCTGGCCGTGCCTTCGGTGGTGGTCGGGCTGGTGGTGTATCTGCTGCTGTCGCGCAGCGGCCCCTTGGGCGCCCTGGGCTGGCTTTTCACGTTCAAGGCGATGGTGATTGCCCAGACCCTTCTGGTGCTGCCGGTGGTCACGGCCCTGACCTGCCAGCTGGTGGCCGATGCCGAGCGTGGCCATGGCGAACAGTTGCAGTCGATCGGGGCCGGCCCCGTGATGCGCAGCCTGTTGCTGGCCTGGGATGAGCGCTATGCCCTGCTGACGGTGCTGATTGCGTCGTTCGGGCGCGCCATTTCCGAGGTGGGCGCCGTGATGATTGTGGGCGGCAATATCGACGGTTTCACGCGCGTGATGACCACCGCCATCGCCCTCGAAACCAGCAAGGGCGATCTGCCGCTGGCCTTGGCCCTGGGCCTGGTGCTGCTGGCGGTGGTGCTGGCGCTCAATGTGCTGATCGCTGCGTTGCGGCGCTGGCGTGAAGGCGTGGATGGCACCTCGCAAGGCGCGCTGCCCGGAGTGCTGGCATGAGCGCTGTTCCGTCCGTGAATGGCGCTGCGCCCTGGCCCCATGTGGAGATGGTGGCCCGGACATCGGTGGCTGCGCCCGACCATCCCCCCGTTTTCTCCCTGCACGGCGTGGGAGTGCGCTATGGCTTGGTGCAGGCGCTCCAGGGTGTGCATCTGTCGGTGGCACCGGGCGAGCGCGTGGCGCTGATCGGGGCCAACGGCTGCGGCAAAAGCACACTGCTGCGTGTGCTGCATGGTCTGGCAAAACCCAGCAGCGGCCAGTTGTTGCGGGGCGATGGCAGCCGCCAGGCCATGCTGTTCCAGCGCCCGCACATGCTGCGCATGAGTGCCCAGCACAACGTGGCGCTGGGCCTGTGGCTACATGGCGTGCGCTGGCGCGAGGCGCGCGCGCAGGCGTTGCTGGCATTGCAGCGCGTGGGGCTGGATGGCATTGCGGCACAAAACGCGCGCACGCTGTCGGGGGGGCAGCAGCAACGGGTGGCGCTGGCGCGTGCCTGGGCGCTGCGGCCCGATGTGCTGCTGCTTGACGAGCCCACCTCCAGCCTCGACCCCCATGCCAAGCGCGAGGTCGAGCTGCTGATGGCCGACCTTGCCGCCAGCCATGGCCAGGCGGGCCCCGGCCACCCGGTGACCATGGTTTTCAGCAGCCACAACCTGGGCCAGGTCAAGCGGCTGGCCAGCCGGGTGATTTATCTGGAACACGGCGCTGTGCTGGCCGATTTGCCGGTGCACGATTTTTTCAACGGCCCCCTGCCCGACGCCGCCCGATTGTTTGTCAAAGGAGAAACGGTATGAAGAATTTGAAGTCTTTTTGGCCTCTGGCGCTTGTGCGTAAAGCGCTGCCTGCTATTGTTTTTGCAGTATGCGGACCGGCGTTTGCGCAGTCCATCGCCATGGCGTCCACCACGTCCACCGAGCAGTCGGGGCTGTTTGGATATCTGCTGCCCGAGTTCAAGAAGACCAGCGGCCTGGATGTGAAGGTGGTGGCCTTGGGTACAGGGCAGGCGCTCGACACGGCGCGCCGCGGCGACGCGGATGTGCTGTTCGTACATGACCAGGTGGCCGAAGAAAAGTTTGTCGCCGACGGCTGGGGCGTGAAGCGCTACCCCGTGATGTACAACGACTTCATCTTGGTGGGCCCCCAGAACGATGCCGCCGGTGTCAAGGGCAAGGACATCGTCGGGGCGCTGAAAAAGCTGGCCGCTGGCAATGGCGATTTTGTCTCGCGCGGCGACAAGAGCGGCACGCACGCCGCCGAGCTGCGCTACTGGAAGCTGGCCGGCGCCGATGCCGCCAAGGGCAGCGGCTACAAGGAATGCGGCTGTGGCATGGGCCCGGCGCTCAACATTGCGGCATCCAGCGGCGCCTATGCGCTGGCCGACCGCGGCACCTGGCTCAACTTCAAGAACCGCGCCGATCTGGCCGTGCTGGTGGAGGGCGACACGCGCCTGTTCAACCAGTATGGCGTGATGGTGGTGAACCCCGCCCGGCACCCGCATGTGAAGGCGCAGGACGCGCAGAAATTCGTGGACTGGGTGGTCTCGCCCGCAGGCCAGACGGCGATTGCCAACTACAAGATTGGCGGCGAGCAGCTGTTCTTCCCGAACGCTGCGAAGTAACAAGTCGCGCGTCTAAGCGCGTCAAACAAGGCCATTCAAAAAGATCCAGCGGTCCAGCCCCTGGCGTGCCCCAACCCGTGCGACCAGTGGAACTGGATTTGCCAGGCCACCGGGGCCGGGGGCGTACTCCTCTGGGGAAGGCACTGGGCGCATCAGGGGGGCTACCGGTCCCTGCTGCTGCGCCAGATGGCGCGCACCAGCCACAACCCGCAGACCACGGCGCCAAAGAAGCCGAGAAAGCCAAAGGCCGGCAGCCCGAACAGCGTGGGCCCGCCCTGCACGGTCATCACGATGGAAGAGCCAATGATGAGGGCGGCAATGATCAGTGCCATTGCGAGCCGGTTGGCAGAGCGGTCGATCTGGTCGCCCACCCGCTTGAGGTGGGCCAGCTCGATGCCCACCTGCAGGCGGCCCCGGCGTGCGTTGCGCAGCAGGCGTGCCAGGTCGTCGGGCAATTGCTCTGCGGTGTCGAGCGCCCGGCGCAAGGTCTGCCAGGCGCGGCCGGCCAGTGCGCGCGGCTGGTAGCGTGCGCGCAGCACCTGGCGCAGCAGCGGCAGGGCTTCGGTGGTCATGTGAAATTGCGGGTCGAGATTGCGCCCCATGCCTTCCAGCGAAATAAAGGCCTTGATGAGCAGGGCCAGGTCGGGCGGCAGGCCCAGGTGGTGTTCGCGCAGGATGCTGGTCACATCGGCCAGCATTTGCCCCAGCTGCAGCTGCGCCAGGGGCACGCCGTGGTATTGGTCGACAAAGGCTTCCACCTCCATCTCCAGTTGCCCTGGGTCCACGCCATGGGCGTCGCCCGCCCAGTCCAGCAGCACATCGGCCACCGCCTGCGGCTGGCGCTCTACCAGGCCCAGCAGCATTTGCAGCAACTCGATGCGCCTGCGCTCTGACAGGCGGCCCACCATGCCAAAGTCGATGAAGGCGATGCGGTTGCCTGCAAGGTAAAACACGTTGCCCGGATGCGGGTCGGCATGGAAGATGCCATCTTGCACAATCATCTGGAGCACGGCCTGGGCGCCGCGCCGGGCCAGCACGGTGCGGTCAAAACCGGCTTCGGGTGTCAGCGCATCGAGCTGCCCGCCAGGCACGCCCTGAATGAATTGCTGCACGTTGATGCGTTCGCTGGTGTGCTGCCAGTGCACGCGCGGCACCACGATGAAAGGCAGGCTGGTGAGATTGCCGGCAATGCGCTCGGCACTGCGGCATTCGCCGGCCAGGTTCAGCTCGCGCCGCAGCGAGCGGGCAAATTCGCGCACCAGCTGCTGTGGCCGGTAGGGCTGTAGCGCGGGCAGTTCGGCTTCGGCCAGCGCTGCCAGCCGCTCCAGCAGGCGCAGGTCGGCCTCGATCACCTCGCTGATGCCGGGGCGGCGAATCTTGACGACCACCTCGCTGCCATCGTGCAGCTGAGCGCGGTGCACTTGCGCAATCGATGCCGCGGCCAGGGGCTCGGTGTCAAAGCGTGCAAACACCTCTTCGGGCTCGCCGCCCAAATCTTCGCGCAGCTGGGGGCGCAGAAGCTCCAGGGGCACGGCCGGCACCTGGCTGTGGAGCTTTTCAAACTCGGCGATCCAGTCGGGGCCGAACAGGTCGGCACGGCCCGCCAGCAGTTGCCCGAACTTCACGAATGCGGGCCCCAACTCCTCCAGCGCCAGCCGCACCTGCACGGGCGGCTCGATGCGGGTCAGGTCACCGGCCAGGTCCCAGTGCAGGGCCTGGCCTGCGCGCTCCAGCTTGTCGGCCAGGCCCAGGCGGCGCACGGTGTCGCCAAACCCATGGCGCACCATCACGCCTAAAATTTCTTTCAGGCGGCCCAGATCGCGCGCGGTTCCCAGGGTCTCGATCAGCATGGAGCAATGATAGTCCGGCGCCTGCACGCGGGCGCCACAGGGCAGTGCCATTGCATTGGGGGCAAGTGCGTGTGCGGCCCGGCCTTCATGTCCAGCGGTAGTCGGCCGCCGCGTGCAGGGCCCACAAGCCATCGCCCGTGAGCTCCAGCACCTGGTGGTGGTATCCCAAAACGCTCTGGTGGTGGCTGACGCTGACCGGCGTGATCGACAGGCCCGCCAGCTGCCCATACAGCAGGGCCTCGTTGGCCGTGTCGAGCGCACTGGTGGCCTCGTCCAGCAGCAGGTAGCGCGGCTTGGCCAGCAGGGCGCGGGCAAAGGCCAGGCGCTGCTGTTCGCCCACCGACAGCACCTTGGCCCAGTCCAGGTGGGCGCTGAGCCCACCAAAGCGCTCGGCCAGTGTGGGCAGGTTCACCCGTTCCAGCCATTGCTGCAGTTCTGCGTCGGAGATTTCGCGCTCTGTCTGGGGGTAGAGCAGCTGGCAGCGCAGGTCGCCCAGGGGCAGGTAGGGGCTTTGGGGAAGAAAAAGCATGTCGGGGTCGGCGGGGCGCTTCACCTCGCCGGACCCCGTGGTCCACAGGCCGGCCACCACGCGCAGCAGCGAGCTTTTGCCCGCGCCGCTGGGGCCCACGATGAGCAGGCCCCTGCCCGGCGACACGCTGAGCGTGAGGTCGCGCAGCAGCAGGTGCTCGCGGTTGGGGGTGAGCACCGTGAGCTGCGTGACGCCAAGCTCAAAGCCTGACGCAGTGTGGATCTGCGCTGCGGGTTCGAGGCTGGGCTCGCTGGCACCGTCCGGCGCGGGGCGCGCGGGAGTGTGGGCCTGGTCGTGCAGCGTGGTGGAAAACGCGTGCAGCCGGTCTACGCCCGCCGAGAACCGGCTCAGGCTTTCGAAATGCTCGACGATGACCGTCAGCGCACTCAGGATGGCGGCAAAAGCGCCAGCGGCCTGGATGGCCCGGCCCACCTCCAGCTCACCCGAGAGCACCTGGTTGGCAATGATCACGCTGGGCAGCACGATGGTCAGAAAGCTGTGCGTGTACTGGAACAGGTTGAGCTTGAACTGCCAGCGCAGCACCTGCTGGTAGTTGGCATACAGCGCATCAAAAATGCGGCGCAGGGCCGACATTTCGCGCTGCTCGCCGTTGTGAAAGGCGATGGGCTCGGCGTGCTCGCGCACCCGCACCAGGCTGAAGCGGAAATCGGCCTCGCGCTGCAGCTGGCGGTAGTTCAGCCCGATCAGCCGCTTGCCAAACACCTTGGCAGTGAACACGGTGCTGAAGATGGCATAGCCGATCAGAAAATAGACCAGCCCTTGCGAGATGGTCCACAGCACGCTCGAAAACGCGATCAACTGAATGACCGAGCCCAGCGCGATCATCGAAAAATACAGCGACTGCTGGGTGAACGCGTTGATGTCTTCGGCAATGCGCTGGTCGGGGTTGTCGATGCCCACGATGGCGTTCAGCCGGTAATAGGCGCGCTGGTCGAAATAGCGCCCCAGAAAATGCTGCGTGAGCCAGCGCCGCCAGCGCAGGCCCAGCGAGTCCCGCACGTAGTAATACAGCGCATAAATGGGCACGGCCGCCACCAGGATGAGGGTGTAGCGCCGGATGGATGCCCAGAAGCGGTCTGCGTCGCCCGCGGCCAGTGCGGACGTGAATTCGCCGGTTTCGTGGTTGAACCACACGTTGAAGGCGGTTTGCCCCAGCAGCAACAGCACCAGCAGTGCCAGCAGCCCACGCGAGCGCCAGCGCTCTTCGGATTGCCAGTAGGGTCGTGCAATCTGCACGAAACGGCGCCACAGGCGGGTGTTGAAGCCTGACGGCTCTTCGTTGGACATGGGGTACTCGGGTGGTGCGCGGCTTGCCCGGCGCATTGTCGCCGCAAGCCGGGGAGGGTGCGCACCGGTGGGCGCAGACACCCATGTGCCGCTGGCCGTGCCGGGTGCTGCGACGAAGCCGAGGTCAAACCCGGATCAAAGCGCCCTGCCAGCGGGTATCGGGTGGCACACCAGAAGTATCAAAATAATAGCTGCTTGCGCTTATCTATAAAGGGCTAGAGGCACTTTTTAATCATATTTTTGCTGTGCCATGTCCTTTAGGGGCGCCGAGCTTTCGATACACCGTGGCGCGGCTGATGCCCAGTGCGCGGGCGGCTTCGGCAACGTTGCCGCGCGCGTTCTGTACGGCCTGGCGAATGAGGGCGGCTTCGGCTGCGCGCAGCGGCGCCGGCCCGCTGGGGACGGGCACCGCAGGGGCGGCGTGCGGCAGGGACAGTGGAAGTGGCGTGCGCACGCCGACGCCGTGGCGGGTTGCCGTGTTGCGCTGGGCCAGGCCCTGCAGGCGCAGGCCCGACCATAGCGGCAGGTCCATCGGCGCGGCAGGCTGGCGCTGCGCTGCATCAAACAGCAGCGGCCAGGGCAGGGCCAGCAGATCGCTGCAATGCACCGGCACACCGGGATCGCGCAGCGGCTGCGGCACCAGCTGGCGCGCCATGCTGTTGGTGCCCACCACGGTGCCTTCGGCGTCCAGCGCCATCAGGCCGTTGCCTTCACCGCCCAGCGTGCTGCCCGGCCAGTTGATGCGCAGCAGCAGCGCGTGCGGCAGTTGCAGCAACAAGGCGTCTTCGATGGCTCGGGCCGACCGGGCGACCAAGTGGCGCAACTCGGGCCGCTCGGGCACGTCCACGCCCGTCAGGTCGAGCATGCCAACGCACTGGCCGTGGGTGCCGAACAAGGGCGCGCCAGCGCAGCTGTAGCCGCTGTTCACCTCAAAGAAATGCTCGCCCCGGTGCAGCCACACGGGCTGCAGCTCGGCCAGCGCAGCGCCGATGGCCGTGGTGCCCACGGCGGCCTCGGACAGGTCGATGCCCACGCGGCCGATGGCGTGGGCGCGGGGGTCGTTGCGGTCCACCGCGCCCTGCACCTCGATCACCACGCCGCGTGCGTCGGTCAGCAAGGCGAAGTAGTGCATGCCCGCAATGGCGCGGGTAAGTTGCGCCAGCACCGGCCGGGCGGCTTGCAGCAGCGCGGCGTGCTGGTCGGCCGTGCGCTGCACGGCGGGGGCGCTGACCATATTGAAGGCCAGTGGCTGCGCCGGCTGGTGCCCGTTGGCCAGGCAACGCTGCCACGAGCGCACGATCCAGGGCTCGATGGTCAGAAGGCTGTCGGACCTGGACACCGTCGGCTGCAAGCGGGCCGCAGCGGTCAACTGATTGCCGTCTTTTAGCCCCATGGCCGGGCTACGGGGGTGTAGATCCGGCAACAACGGTCCTCGCCGGGGCGCACTTTCGCGACCGATGCTCCAGGTCTGGCCGCCTCCTGGCGGCGCGGGCTGTGGCCCCCGGCAGAGCAGCGCGCTGCGCGCCTGGGCGATCAGGTGCTGGCGCTCGGTGGGCGGTGGCGGGGCAACGGCAAGCATGAGGACTCCCGAAGAGGTGGGTTGCGCAGGTCATCCCAAGCTACCCGGCATGCACGGCACAGCGCGGGGTGTGCTGTGGGGCGTGCTGGTTTAACAGGCAGTGCACATGATGCTGCGGGTGTGCGCTGCAACATGTTTCATTTTGAGAATATCCCTTGCAGGCTCTGGAAAAACGAGGGTTGTCCCTAGGAATGGGTGAATGTGTGCGGCACAAGATGCGGCTTGCAGTTCCAGCCAACGCCGTTTCAGGAGACAGCCAGATGCAAGTCCAGTTCACCGTCAACGGGCGCGCCGCCAGCGTTGATGTTCCTCCCAACACCCTGCTTGTCCATGCGCTGCGCGAGCACTTGCTGCTCACCGGCACCCATGTGGGCTGCGACACCAGCCAGTGCGGCGCGTGCACCGTGCATGTCAACGGCAGGGCGGTCAAATCGTGCTCGATGCTGGCCGTGCAGGCGCAAGGCGCCGATGTGCAGACCATCGAAGGCCTGGCCGCCCCCGACGGCACGATGCACCCCATGCAGGCCGCATTCAAAGAGTGCCACGGCCTGCAGTGCGGCTTTTGCACTCCCGGCATGGTGATGAGCGCCCTGGACCTGTGCAAGAACCACCCGGGCGCCACCGAGGGCGAGATCCGCGAGCTTCTCGAAGGCAACATCTGCCGCTGCACGGGCTACCAGAACATCGTGCGTGCGGTGCAGGTGGGCCAAAAGGCCATGGCGTCGGCTTGAGCGCCAGCCCATTCACACAAGAATCCAAGGAGACAAGACCATGGGTGCATCCGACTTTTCCAAGCTGCCGCACATCGGTGAGTCGCTCCGGCGCAAGGAGGACTACCGCTTCCTGACCGGTGCGGGCCAGTACACCGACGACGTGGTGCTGGCCGCGCAAAGCCACGCCGTGTTTGTGCGCTCGCCGCACGCGCACGCAAAAATCAACCGCATCAACGTCGATGCCGCCCAGGCTGCGCCCGGCGTCCTGGGTGTGTTCACCGGTGCCGATGTGGCGGCCGACAACATCAACGGCCTGCCCTGCGGCTGGCTCATCACCAGCACCAATGGCGAGCCCATGAAAGAGCCGCCGCACCCCATCCTGGCGCAAGGCAAGGTGCGCTACGTGGGCGACCATGTGGCCATGGTGGTGGCGCAAACCCAGCAACAGGCGCGCGATGCCGCCGAGCTGGTGGA
Organism: Acidovorax sp. JHL-3; assembly: GCF_000526295.1. Lineage (NCBI taxonomy): Bacteria > Pseudomonadati > Pseudomonadota > Betaproteobacteria > Burkholderiales > Comamonadaceae > Acidovorax > Acidovorax sp. JHL-3. The sequence continues at coordinate 352,606 of NZ_JAFU01000004.1, read as the reverse complement.
GGTGGACTACGACGTGCTGCCTGCCGTGGTCAACGTGGCCGATGCGGCCGCCGGTGCCGTGGACGGCGCGTCGGTGCACGACATCGCCCCCGACAACCATTGCTTCAAGTGGGCGATTGGCGACAAGGGTGCGGTCGATGCGGTGTTCGCCAACGCCGCGCATGTCACGAAGCTGGATCTGATCAACAACCGCCTGATCCCCAACGCGATGGAGCCGCGCGCCGCCATTGGCAGCTACAGCCGCGCCAACGACGACTACACGCTCTACGTCAGCAACCAGAACCCGCACGTCGAGCGCCTGTTGATGACCGCTTTTGTGATGGGCCTGCCTGAGCACAAGGTGCGCGTGATTGCGCCGGATGTGGGCGGCGGTTTTGGCTCCAAGATCTTTCTGTATGCCGAAGACGTTTGCCTCACCTGGGCCTCCAAAAAGCTCAACCGCAACATCAAGTGGGTGGCCGACCGCAGCGAGTCGTTTTTGTCGGATGCGCATGGCCGCGACCATGCAAGCCACGCCGAAATGGCCATGGATGCCAACGGCAAATTTTTGGCCCTGCGCGTGCACACCAACGCCAACGTGGGCGCCTACCTTTCCACCTTTGCCAGCGCGGTGCCCACCATTCTTTATGCCACGCTGCTGGCCGGGCAATACAGCACGCCGCAGGTCTATGTGGAGGTGGACGCCTGGTTCACCAACACCGCGCCGGTGGATGCCTACCGCGGCGCGGGCCGGCCCGAGGCCACCTACCTGCTCGAACGCCTGGTTTCGCGCTGCGCATGGGACGTGGGCCTTGCGCAAGACGAGATCCGCAAGCGCAACTTCATCACCACCTTCCCCTACCAGACGCCCGTGGCGCTGCAATATGACATCGGCGACTACCACGCCTGCATGACCCAGGCCGAGCAACTGGCCGACGTGGCAGGCTTTGCCGCACGCAAGGCCGCCAGCGAGGCCAAGGGTCTGAAGCGCGGCATCGGCTACAGCAGCTACATCGAGGCCTGCGGCATTGCGCCATCGAACATCGCCGGGGCCCTGGGCGCACGCGCGGGCCTGTTTGAATGCGGCGAGGTGCGCGTGCACCCCACGGGCAGCGTGACGGTGTTCACCGGCTCACACAGCCATGGCCAGGGGCATGAAACCACCTTTGCTCAGGTGGTGGCGGCGCGCTTGGGGCTGGCGGTGGAGAACGTGGACATCGTGCATGGCGATACCGGCCGCGTGCCGTTTGGCATGGGCACCTATGGCTCGCGATCCATCAGCGTGGGCGGCGCGGCCATCATGAAGGCGCTGGACAAGATCGAGGCCAAGGCCAAGAAGATTGCCGCGCACCTGATGGAGGCGAGCGACGCCGACATCGACTTTGCCAACGGCGAATTCACCGTGCGTGGCACCGACAAGAAGATCCCCTTCGGCCAGGTGGCGCTTACGGCTTACGTGCCGCACAACTACCCGCTTGACAAGCTCGAACCCGGGCTCAACGAAACCGCGTTTTACGACCCCACCAACTTCACCTTTCCCGCAGGCACCTACATCTGCGAGGTGGAAATTGACCCGGCCACCGGCAGCACGCGCGTGGACAAGTTCACGGCGGTGGACGACTTCGGCACCATCATCAACCCCATGATCGTGGAGGGCCAAGTGCACGGCGGCCTGGTGCAGGGCATTGGCCAGGCGCTGATGGAAAACTGCGTGTACGACCGCGAAACCGGCCAGTTGCTCACCGGCAGCCTCATGGACTACGCCATGCCACGCGCAGATGACTTCCCCACGTTCCAGCTGGGCCATGTCTGCACGCCTTGCACCCACAACCCGCTGGGCACCAAGGGCTGTGGCGAGGCGGGCGCCATTGGTTCGCCACCGGCGGTGATCAATGCCCTGCTGGATGCGCTGCGCCCGCTGGGGGTGAAGGACTTTGACATGCCTGCGTCGCCGCACCGCGTGTGGGAAGCCATTCAAAACGCAAAAGCATGAAGCCCCCCGTTAGTCGCTTCGCGCCTTCCCCCCAGGGGGACGCCGCCAGCGCGGTGGGGCGGCCCTTGCGCGGCGGCCGCTGGCCTGAGCCGCACGCCGTTCGCGGGTTGCTACCCAAGCACCTGCATCGGAAACCATAGGAGACAGAACATGTACGCATTCACCTTCGAAGCCCCGTCTTCCACCGCCGCCGCCGCGGACCTGATCGCCCAGGGTGGCAAGCTGCTGGCCGGTGGGCAAAGCCTGCTGCCGTCGATGCGCCTGCGCCTGGCCAATCCCGAAAAGATCATTGACCTGAACAGCATTCCCGAGCTGGCGGGCATCTGCCGCGATGGCAACGCGCTGGTCATTGGCGCCATGACGCGCCACGCCGATGTGGCTGTAAGTGCCGAGGTCAAGGCTGCCATCCCCGCGCTGGCCGACCTGGCCGCGCGCATCGGCGACCGCCAGGTGCGCGCACGCGGCACGCTGGGGGGTTCGGTGGCCAACAACGACCCCGCCGCCTGCTACCCCAGCGCCGTGCTCGGCCTCAACGCCACGGTCATCACCAACCAGCGCGAGATTGCGGCCGATGCCTTTTTTGTGGGCATGTACACCACGGCGCTGGAAGAGGGCGAGATCATCACTGCCATCCGCTTTCCCATCCCCCAGCGCGCGGCCTACCTCAAGTTCAGGCAGCCGGCCTCGCGCTTTTCGCTGGTGGGCGTGTTTGTGGCGCAAACCGATGGCGGCGTGCGCGTGGCCGTCACCGGCGCGGCCAGCTGCGTGTTTCGCCATGCCGGGCTGGAGGCGGCGCTCAACCAGAGCTTTACGCCGCAATCGGCGGCCGCCGTGAGGGTGGACGCGAGCGATCTGAATGCCGACATCCACGCCAGCGCCGCCTACCGGGCCAACCTCATCAGCGTGCAAACCCAGCGGGCGGTAGCGCAGATGTTGGGCTGACGGGCAGGAGCGCATCCGCTGCACCCGCACAGTATCCCTGGGCGGGTCTTTGAATGAAATTGGCCTCTAGCGCTTATCCCTAAAGCGCTAGTAGCTATAAAAAATATAGCAATGATTGTTTCCCCTCCAGCGCCCATGACCGCGCCCGCGCTGTCCTCCATTGATGCCCTGGTGTTGGCCTTGCAGGGTGTGGGCTACTTTGCCGACCGGCGGCTGGCCACGGCGGTGTTCCTGGCGCTCAAGCTGCAGCGCCCGCTGCTGCTGGAGGGTGAGCCCGGGGTGGGCAAAACGGCGCTGGCCCAGGCGCTTTCCAAAGTGCTGGAGCGCAGCCTGATCCGCCTGCAGTGCTACGACGGGCTGGAGCAGCGCGAGGCGCTGTACGAGTGGAACTACGCCGCCCAGCTGCTGCACATGCGTGCGGCTGAAATGTTGACCCCCACGCTCCGCACTGACGTGTCGTCGCTGCCCCCCGAGGGGGCGCTCGCCGCCTTGGGGCGGCCCGGCGGCGGCTCGGTATCGCCCACGGCCACTGCCGCGCGCGATATCGAAGCAGAGGTCTACCAGGACCGCTATCTCATCCGCCGCCCCCTGCTGCAAGCGCTGCAGGCGCCCGCGCCCGGCGCGGTGCTGCTGATTGACGAGGTAGACCGCGCCGATGAGCCCTTTGAGGCCTTTTTGCTCGAATACCTGGGCGAGTACCAGGTGAGCATTCCCGAAATTGGCACCGTACGCGCCACGGCCACGCCGGTCACCATCCTCACCAGCAACCGCACGCGCGACCTGCACGACGCCGTCAAGCGCCGCTGCCTCTACCACTGGCTCGATTACCCCGAGCGCGAGCGCGAGCTGGCCATCGTGCGCGCCCAGGTTCCGGGTGCCAGCGAAGCGCTGGCCACACAGGTGGCGGATTTTGTCGGCCGGCTGCGCAGCCAGCCGTTTGCCAACGCCTTTCAGCGTGCGCCGGGCATTGCCGAAAGCGTGGAGTGGGCCAAGGCGCTAGTGGCGCTCGACACCATCGTGGTAGACCCTGAAGTGGTGACGGATACGGCGGGCATTTTGTTCAAGCAGCGCGAGGATGTGGCGGCGCTCACCGCCGACATGGCAACGCAATTGCTCAAACCCTTGGCGGCAGAGGGCTGAGGCGTGCGGCGGTTCAGCAGCCAACGAGGGATCACGCAGCACTGCGTGGCCCGGTGCGCAGGAGCCTTCGCCAGCACTGTCCGGGCTGGGCTGGCTGAGGCCAGCAGCCAGCCCGGCGCATCGAACCGCGTGAACCCTGGTAAAGCGCCATCATGACCACGGTTTCCCAACTCGGCGATGCGCGCACCGGCAAGCTGGCCGACAACCTGAGCGGCTTTGGCCGCACCCTGCGCCGCGCAGGCGTGTGCGTGGATGCGGCCCGCATGGCGCTGGCCCAGCAGGCGGTGATGCTGGTAGGCCTGCGGCGCGATGATTTTTGCGCCGCCCTGGAGGCAGTGCTGGTGAGCCGCGAGCAGGACCGCCTGGTGTTCCGTGAGCTGTTCGACGCCTACTTTCGCAACCCCGATGTGGCCCAGAAACTGCTGGCGCAGATGCTGCCAAGCGCCGAATCCAGGGCTGAGCCCGCCAGGCGCCGCCCGCGCGTGAGCGAGGCGCTGGCCCCTGTGCGGGCCGCGCGCAATGCGCCGCCCCGCGAGGACGACAAGGTGGATTTCGACGCCGCCATGACGGCCAGCGACCTGCAGCGCCTGCGCCAGGCCGACTTCAACCAGCTCTCGGCCAGCGAATACCTGCTGGTGGAGCGCCTGGCGCGTGACATTGCCTTGCCCCTGCCGCGCTATGCGGCCCGCCGCACCCGGCCGGGCGTGCGCGGCAGCCGCCCGCACTGGCCCGGTGCCATGCACCACGCGGCCCGCAATGGGGGCGAGGTGCTGCGCATCCCACTGCTGCAGCGCCGCCAGCAACCGTTGCCGCTGCTGGTGCTGGTGGATGTGTCGGGCTCGATGGAGCGGTATGCGCGGCTGCTGTTGGCGTTTTTGCACGCTGCCACCGCGCCGCGCCACACCGGCGCCGCCTTGCGTCGCGATGTGTTTGCGTTTGGCACAGGGCTGACCGACCTCACGCCAGCCTTTCGGCTGGCCGACACCGACGCCATGCTGCAGTGGGCCAGCCATGCCATCACCGACTATGCCGGCGGCACGCGCATGGGTGACAGCCTTGCGCAACTGCGCCTGCACCATGCCCGGCGGCTGGTGGGGCGGCGCACGCTGGTGCTGCTGATCAGCGATGGCCTGGACACCGGCGCGCCCGAGGTGCTGGAGCAAGAGCTGGGCTGGTTGCGGCGCCACTGCGGCCGTCTGCTGTGGCTCAACCCCTTGCTGCGCTTTGACGGCTATGCGCCCACAGCGCGTGGGGCGTCGGTGCTGTTCCGGCAAGTCCACGGCATGGTTGCGGTGCACAACCTGGGTCGTCTGCAGGATCTGGCGGGCAGCATGGCCGCGGTGTTGCGCCAGTAGTTGCACAAAACAGCAGATCACCACGATGATTCAGACCCACGCGAGAGGAATTCCCCATGGAAATGCAAGCCAGCCGCACCCTAGCCGTCAGCCAGCAACAGGCCTGGGAGGCGCTCAACGATCCCGAGGTGCTCAAGCTGTGCATCCCCGGTTGCGACAAGTTCGCGCCCGCGGGCAACAACCAGTACGCCGTGGCCATGGCCGTCAAGATCGGCCCGGTGTCTGCCAAGTTTGCGGGCAAGATCACGCTGGCCGACATCGTGCCGCCCGAGAGCTACACCATCGCCTTTGACGGTTCGGGCGGCGTGGCCGGCTTTGGCAAGGGCACGGCGCGGGTTCTGCTGGTGCCGCTGCTCGTTGATGGGGCAGGGCAGGACAGTTGCGAGCTCAACTACACGGTGCATGCCAGCGTGGGCGGCAAGATCGCCCAGCTGGGCCAGCGCCTGATCGACGGCGCCGCCAAAAGCATGGCCGAAGACTTCTTCAGGCGTTTTGACAACGAGATGCAGCGCCTTTACCCCCGCGATGACGATGCGCCGGACACGGTGCCCTCGGAATACGACCAATTGCACGATGCATCGGGCGCCGCGGCCGGTAAGGACAATCCCCCTGGAGGCATCCCGGTATGGGCGTGGGTGGTTGGCGCAGCGCTGCTGGTGGTGCTAGCGTTGTGGGTGAACTAGGAGCCTGTCGGACTTGGAGCGTCGAAAGCGAAAATCGGCCCCAGCGAGGACAGTTTTTGCCAGATTTGCAGCGCCATAGCCCGGCTATGGGGCAAAAAGATGGTGAAAAATGGACCGCTGCGGCCGATTTGCAGCCGACGATTTCCAAGTCCGACAGGCTCCTATGAGCGTGGGCGGCAGAAGGCGCGCAGCGCAATGCAAATCTGAAATGGTGCGGTTGTAACTGGTGAAGGTGCCATGGAAAACCTGGATGTGATGGTGTTGCGCACCCTGCACGGCTGGCGTGCTGCCGGTCGGCGTGCTTTGCTGGCCACGGTGGTGCGCACCTGGGGCTCGTCGCCCCGGCCGGTGGGCTCCATCATGGCCTTGTGCGAAGACGGCGCCGTGGTGGGCTCGGTGTCGGGCGGCTGCATTGAAGACGACCTGATCGACCGGCACACCCGGGCTTATGCGCAGAGTGCGCCGCCAGACGTTGCACGCACCGATGCCGACCACCGCATTCCCAGTGGCCCGCCAACGTTCGTGAAATATGGCGTGTCTGCCGACGAAGCACACCGCTTTGGTCTGCCCTGCGGTGGCACGCTGGAATTGCTGCTGGAATACGACCCCGATCCTGTCAGCCTGGCAGAGTTGATCGCGGCGCTGGAAGCCGGCAGGCTGGTGCAGCGCAGCGTGCGTCTGGCCGACGGCGTGGTCACCCTGTCGCTGGCAACCACCCCCGGCGATCTGGTGGCCGATTCTGTGCAGATCACCAACTGCTTCGGGCCGGAATACCGCATGCTGCTCATCGGGGCGGGCCAGCTGGCCGAGTACCTAGCCACCATGGCGCAGTTCAGCGGCTTTGCCGTGACGGTGTGCGATCCGCGCGACGAATACCGGGCCGCCTGGGGCGTGCCGGGCGTCACCGTGGTCAACGACATGCCTGACGATGCGGTGCGGGCCTTCAAGCCCGACCGCCGCACCTGTGTGGTGGCCCTCACGCACGACCCCAAGCTCGATGACCTGGCGCTGCTGGAGGCGCTGAGCACCGACGCATTTTATGTGGGAGGCATTGGTTCGCGCCGCAACAACCAAGCCCGCAGGGCCCGCATGATCGAGCACTTCGATCAGACCGAAGAAGACCTTCTACGCCTGCGCGGGCCGATCGGTATCTACATCGGCAGCAAAACCCCCCCTGAGATCGCCGTGAGCGTGATGGCGGAAGTCCTGGCCGTGAAGAATGGCGTCACCCTGCCGCGCGACATGGAGGTTGCCCAGGCGAAAAACGTCCGCGAATGGCCTCAGGACGAAACAGATGGTTTGGTGTGCGGGGTGCGGGCAGCTTAGCCAGGCCAACGGGGTGCTGCGGCCGGGGCTCCTGTCTGGGCCTGCCATGGCAGCTGCTTTCGCACATACAGCAGCAGGCCTTCGCAGGCGTCTTCTGCCAGGCCAAGCACTTCTTCAAACCCGGCGGGGCCACTGTAGTGAGGGTCGGGTGCCACGGGGCTGTTGAACCGCTGGCAGAACCCGGTCATGCGCCGCACCTTGCGGGCGTGCGGTGGCGGTGGGAATGTGCATCTCTACACCTCCGGCGATCAGGCCGCCATCACCACCGGTCCGCCCTTGGCAAGGCCGCGCTGGTAGGCCGGGCGTGCCGTCATGCGCTCTTTGTAGGCCAGCAGGTGGGGGAATGCGCGGGCCTGGCTGGCACGCGAGAGGACGGCCTCCACGGCAAAACTCATCTGGAAGTCGGCCATGGTCAGGTGCTCGCCCGCAAACCAGCGGTGGGTGGCCAAGTGGTTCTCCATGAAGTCGAGCGCGGTGTCCACGTTGGGGTCGATCAACTTCTTTTGTACTTTGCCGCACAGGGCCTTCGCGATGGGCTTCACGAAGAATGGCATGGGCTGGGTCGGAATGGTCATGAACACCAGTTTCATCACCAGCCAGTTCATCAGCGAGCCTTCGGCGTAGTGCATCCAAAAGCGGCACTGGCGATGCTCGGTGGTGCGCGGTGCCGGCTGCAGGTGTGCCAGGTCACCGCCGATCTGGGCGCCATAGGTTTCCACCAGGTATTCGATGATGGCGCCGGATTCAGCGATCACCTCATTGCCATCGGTGATCACGGGGGATTTGCCCAGGGGATGGATTTTCTTGAGTTCGGGCGGCGCCAGCCTGGTGGCCTTGTCGCGCTGGTAAACCTTGAGTTCGTAGGGAACACCCAATTCTTCAAGCAACCAGAGCACGCGCTGCGAGCGCGAAGTTTCAAGGTGGTGGACAGTGATCATGCGCGCCATCTTAGCGGCGCTGCGTCGGGCAGGTGCGCCCTGGTTTCAGGTTTACCGGGGCAGAAAAAAGAATGCCCTCAAGGCGAGGGCATCTTTGGCTGGCGAGGGGGCTTGGCCCCACGCCGATCAGCCGCCCTTTTTGGAGCGCTTGCCAGGGTTCTTCTTGCTGCGCGTAGCCACGCCACGCTCCAGGCTGACGCGCTGACCACGGCCAGACGTTGGCAGGCTCACGCCCGGCAGAGGCTTGGGTTGGGGGGTGCGCTTGCGGTCTGCTTCGGTAACGATCTTGTTGCCCATGGTAGGTCTCTGAGATAGTGGAAAAAAGAGTGATATTAGGCCACAGCCGATATCAGGGCCTTTCAGGAGGTCTTGTCTCCTCGATCTGCCGGATGCAAGGGCATGGGGCAAAGGGGGGCCTGGGCCCTGTGGGAATCGCGCCCTCCATTGCGTGATGAACCCTGCGGTCAGCCGGATGCCGCATTGACTGCGCCCGCAGCACGCGTGCTCACGGCGTCACAGAGAGTCTGGCCAGCACCTGGGGGTTGGCGTGCTGGTGGGCCTGCAAAACAAGGGCGTCACCCGATCGGGTGCTGTCGTTGGCCAGATCGGACTGAACGAACATGTGGGTGAACCACGCCTCGAACCGGCCGCTGCGCGCAGACGCGGTGACGAGCGCTTTGCGCAACTCATGCAGATGGCGGGCTCCCGTGGTCTCGGGGGCGCCGTGGGGAGAGCCAAGCGCGGCCCACACCTCTGGGGTGCCAAAGGCCAGCGTGGCGCTGTCCATGCACCGGCACCAGGGGCTGGAACGCACTGCGGCGGGTTGCAACTGTCGCTCCTTGAACCATTCGCCGATGCGCCGGGCCTGTGCCCGGCCTGCGTCGCTGAGATTGCGCTGCGTACTGCAGTCGCCCAGGCGCATGCCGGGCGGATCGAACGTGCCGGGCGCAAGGGCGTGGCGAAACACCACCACCACGCCCCCTTTGCGCAGCAGGGCCTCTGCGTCGGCGTTTTGTGTGGCCCAACCTTGCAAGGGGGCAAGGCCAAGCCCTGCCGCCAGCAGGGCGCGGCGGGTCAGGGCTGGTTCAGGCTGCCGGCAGGAAGGCATAGCCGTTGCCGGAAGCTTCCATGCGCCCAAACGCCGGGAACGGGAAGTGAAAACCGCCCAGCATGGCGTTGCTGGCAGTGATGCGTTGGAACACCTCGCGCCGCACCTTGCGCGCGGCTTCGGCATCCATGTCAAATGCCACCGCCCAGTCGGGGTTGCGCGCAAACAGCGCGGGCACATTGGTGAGGTCGGCCACATAAAAGAATTTCTGGCCCGAGGAGGTCAGCTCAAACAGCGTGTGCCCGGGCGTGTGGCCGTAGGCCGCCACCGACTGGATACCCGGTGCGACTTCGGCGCCCGCCGCAAACTGCACCAGCGTGTCTGCGGGCATGCTGGCAAAGGTGCGCCGCACGTTCTCGAAGGCGCCTTTCATGCCAGCCGGCGCAGCGGCCATGCGGGCGTCGTCCATCCAGAAGGCGTGCTCGGCGGCGGGCACCATGACCTTGGCATTTGGGAAGGTCCATTCACCGGCCTTGTTGCGCAGCCCGTTGATGTGGTCGCCATGAAAATGGCTGATGAGCACCGTGTCGATGTCGGCCGCCTGCATGCCAGCGGCGCGCAGACTGTCCAGCAGCTTGCCCGTGGTGGGGCCGCCAAACTCGCCCAGGCCGGTGTCGATGAGGATTTTGCGCGCGCCTGCCACCACCAGAAAAGGGGTGTAAGGCACATCGATGTAGTCGGTGGGAAGACCTTGGGACGCCAGCAGCGCACGCACTTCGGTCAGCGGTGCATTTTTCACAAACTCTTCGCCCAGTGGGCGGCGTGTGATGCCGTCGTTCAGGGCTATCACCTCCACATCGCCCACCTTCATGCGGCGAAAGCCGGGGCGGGGCAGGGTGGGCGTGCCGAAGCTCGGCGCATTCTGCGCCCACACCGGGACAAAAGAGCCCGCTGCGTAAACGGTGGTGGCCAGACCTGCGCCCAGGAAGTGACGTCGTGACAGCATGAAACTCTCCAGTATTGAGTTGAACTAATGAGTCGCAACTGTAGCGCTCCCTGCAGGCCTGAAGTGGCGGCGCCCCCTAACCTGTTTACAACGTGGGGCTTTTAGGGTGCAAGTGGCGAGGAGTCTCGGGCACGGGTTATTCCAGTCCGAAAGCATCGCGCAGCGCTGCACAAAAGTCAGCGCTGCCGCTGATCGTCAGTGTGATGGTGGTGCGTGGTGCTGCGGGGTTGCCCGTCGCCGTGCACAGCTGCCCGGAGGTTTCATCAAAATCCAGCAACAGCGGTGTGCTGACCTCTTGCACGCCGTGCAGGTCGTAGTGCCACACACCACCTTCTTCGATGGGGGCGCATGCATCGGGCCAATGCTGCTGTGCCCAAGCCAGCACGGCGCAGATTTCGGCGTGCAACGCAGCGATCTGTGCCGGCGCAACGCTGGCCATGGCATCAAAAGTGCCCACGCCGTCGGCGTCTTCGCTGTAATCAAAATCCAGATAGTTCAGGTTCATGTTCGTCATTCAAGAGGGTGTCACGCCCAGGTGCGGCCCAGTGCCTGGGCGGCCTCGCCCAGGCGGGGCACCTGCTGCAGCGCCTGGGCCAGGGGCATGCGTGCCGCTGGTGCCTGCAGTGCCACTGCGCAGCGTACCTGGCGGCGCCCGGTGCCCAGCACCGGCACGGCAACGCAGACCAGGCCATCCACAAACTCCTCAGCATCGGTGGCGTAGCCCTGCCGCAGGATCTGCTCCAGTTCGGCCTCCAGGGCGGCACGGTCGGTCAGCGTGGTGGCTGTGTGGCGGGAGAGGGGCAGGCCGTCCAGGATGGCCGCCCGGCGCGCGGGCGACAGGTGCGCCAGAAACAGCTTGCCACTGGCCGAACAGTGAATGGGCACGCGGGTGCCCGGCCGCAGCTCCATGCGCAGCGGAAAGGCCGATTCCACCCGGTCCAGATAGATCACCTCGGCGCCGCTCAGTGCCGTCAGGTTGCAGCTCTCGCCAATGTCGGCCACCAACTGGCGCAGCACGGCGTGGCGCACACCGTGCTGGGTGCCTGCACTGAGCGTGCTCTCGGCCAAGCGCAACAGGCGCGGGGCCGGGGTGTAGCGGCGGCCACCCGGCTCGCGGGCCAGCAAGCTGCCGGTTTCGAGCTGACCGAGCATGCGGTGCACGCTGGGCTTGGGCCAGCCGCTGGCCTCAATGGCATCTGCCAGTGTGAAAGGCCGGCCCCGGGCGCACATGATTTCCAGCAGTTCAAACAGCCGCAGGCTGGGGGATGAGTCAGGGCGTGTCATAAATCCCGAAATTCGAGACGAATCCGTAAAACATTTCGGGATTATTGAGCATTGTGGCTAAGCTGCAAAGCCATATCTCACAGGGACTCCATGGCAGAGACTTTCCAGAACGCGGTACTCACCGGCGCCTGCGGCGGCCTTGGGCAGGCGCTGGCGCGCGAGCTGCTAAGCCAGGGCGCCGTCGTGGCGCTGGTGGGGTTGCACCGGCCCAGCCTTCAGGCCTTGGCAGCGCTGGCACCAGGGCGGTGCGCCGTCTACACGCCCGACGTGGCGGACAGCACCGCCATGCAGGCCATGGCAGCCGACTGGATGTCCCGCCGGGGCACGCCCGACCTGGTCATTGCCAATGCCGGGGTGGCGGGTGGCTTCGATACGGCCGAGGCCGACGACCTGGCGGTGTTGCGCCGCATGCTGGAAGTCAATCTGCTGGGCGCGGCCACCACCTTTCAGCCTTTTGTGAAAGCCATGCGTGCGCAGCGACGTGGCGCGCTCGTGGGGGTGGCCAGCATTGCGGGCTGGCGCGGCATGCCCGGCAACGGCGCCTATTGCGCAAGCAAGGGCGGGTTGATCCGCTATCTGGAGAGCCTGCGTGCCGAGTTGCGCAGCGAGTCCATCGTGGTCAGCACGGTCAGCCCGGGTTATCTGCGCACCGCACTCACGGCGGGCAACCGCTTTGCCATGCCCGGCCTCATGGAGCCCGAGGCGGCGGCCAAAGCCATGCTGGCGGGCATTGCCCGGGGCCGCACCCACATTGTTCTGCCGGCCCGCATCGGCTGGCTGGCCCGACTGCTTAACCTTTTGCCTGGCGCGCTGCATGACCGCCTGCTGCTGGGCCAGCCCCGCAAGCCGCGGGTGGGCGAGGCGGGGGCCACGGCCATCCCCGGCCTGTATCCGCCTGGCGAACCGCGTGAGTAAAAAAGTCCCCTGCACCCGAAAGAAAAACACACATGAACCCCGAGACAACACCCACCGTGGTGGACACCCGAACGCAAGTCGCCCTGATCGGCGCGGGCCCCAGCGGCTTGGCCGCTGCGCGCAACCTGCAAAAGGTTGGCGTGCCTTTCCAGGGCTTCGAAGCACACACCGATGTGGGCGGCCTGTGGAACATCGAGAACCCGCGCAGCACCGTGTATGAGTCGGCGCACCTCATCTCCAGCAAGCACACCACGGAGTTCACCGAATTCCCCATGCGCGCGGATGTGGCCGACTACCCCAGCCACCGCGAGATGCGGCAATACTTCATGGACTTTGCGGACCACTTCGGCTTGCGCCCGCATTACTGGTTTGGCACGCGGGTGCTCAAAGTCGAGCCCGTAGGAGAGGGCGCCGCGCCGCTGTGGCGCATCACCTGGAGCCAGCACGGTGGCCCGGCACAGACCGCAGAGTTCAAGGGCGTGGTCATTGCCAACGGCACACTGGCCGAGCCGAACATGCCGCAATTTGAAGGCCAGTTTGACGGTGAACTGCTGCACACCAGCGCCTACAAGAGTGCCGAGCTGTTCAAGGGCAAACGCGTGCTGGTGGTGGGCGCGGGCAACTCGGGCTGCGACATCGCGGTGGATGCGGTGCATTACGCGCGCAGTGTGGATCTGTCGGTGCGCCGGGGCTACTACTTCGTGCCCAAGTACGTGTTTGGCAAGCCCGCCGATACTCTGGGTGGCAAGCGCCCGCTGCCACCCTGGCTCAAGCAGAAGATCGACAGCGTGGTGCTGCAGTGGTTCACCGGCGACCCCGCACGCTTTGGCCTGCCCAAGCCCGATTACAAGATGTACGAGTCCCACCCCGTGGTGAACTCGCTGGTGCTGCATCACCTGGGCCATGGTGACATCCATGTGAAACCCGACATCGCGCGCTTCGAAGGACACACGGTGCACTTCAAGGACGGCAGGGCACAGGACTATGACCTGGTGCTGTGCGCCACGGGCTACAAGCTGCACTACCCGTTTATTGACCACAGCCTGCTCAACTGGCAGGGCATGGCGCCGCACCTGTACCTCAACATCCTCTCGCCGCGTTTCGACAACCTGGCCGTGATGGGCATGATCGAAGCCAGCGGCATCGGCTGGCAGGGCCGCTACGAGCAGGCCGAGCTGATGGCGCGTTTCTTCAAGGCGCAGGCAGAGGGATCGCCGCGCGCCGACGCGCTGCGCCAGGCCAAGGCGGGCCCGCAGCCCGATCTGTCGGGCGGCTTCAAGTACCTCAAGCTCGAACGCATGGCGTACTACGTGCACAAGGACACTTACCGCAATGCCGTGCGGGCAGCCTCCGCCGCTTTGGCCTGAAAGGCTCACCATGCTGCCTGTTGACGAAATCCGTCTCAACTTCAACCCCGCATCGCTCGTGGCGCTCAACGTGGTGCTGGGCTTTCTCATGTTCGGCATTGCACTCGATACGCGTGTGGCCGACTTCAGGCGCGTGCTGCGCATGCCAGGAGCCATGGCAGTGGGCGTTGCAGCGCAGTTCATCGTGCTGCCTGCGGTGACCTTTGTGCTCACGTTGCTGCTGAAACCCGGCCCCAGCATTGCGCTGGGCATGATCCTGGTGGCTTGTTGCCCGCCGGGCAATGTGAGCAACATCCTCACGCACCGCGCGGGCGGCAATGTGGCGCTGTCGGTATCGATGACGGCGATCTCCAACGCGCTGGCCATCGTGCTCATGCCACTCAACTTTGCATTCTGGGGCGGTTTGCACCCCACGGCGGCGCCGCTGCTGCGCAGCATTGCGCTCGATCCGCTGGAGATGGCAGGGCACATCGTGGTCATCATCGGGCTACCGTTCGCGCTGGGCATTCTGTGCGCAGAGAAGCTGCCGCGCTTCACGCAGCGGGTGACCAAACCCGTGCGCATCCTGAGTTTTGTCTGCCTCATCGGTTTCATCGTCGGCGCCGTGGCGGGCAACTGGCGCTACTTCCTCGACTATGTGGGGCTGGTGTTGCTGGCGGTGGTGTTGCACGACGCGCTGGCTTTTGGCACCGGCTACGCCTGCGCGCGCCTCAGTGGCCTGCCGGATTACGACCGGCGCGCCGTGACCATTGAAGTGGGCATTCGCAACGCCGGGCTGGGCCTGGTGCTGATCTTTAGCTTCTTTGGTGGCCTGGGCGGCATGGCCGTGGTGGCGGGTGTCTGGGGATTCTGGGACATCGTCGCGGGCCTGATGCTGGCAGGATGGTGGGGCCGCAGGCCCGCCGTGGTGCCGCCGGTCGTTGTTGCCAAGGAGTACGGCGCATGACTGCTGCACCTTCATTGACAACGCGTCGCGTCCTGGTGACCGGGGCCGACGGCTTTCTGGGCCGGGGCGTGGTGGCGGCGCTGGCGCGCGAAGGCGTATCCACCCTGGTCGCCGCCGACGTGCGCGAGGTGCCTGCCGAGCGCCGCCTGCCTGGCGTGATCTATCTGGTGCAGGACGTGCGTGACCCCGCGCTGGCGCAGACACTGGCCGCACACGCCATCGACAGCGTGGTGCATCTGGCCTCCATCGTCACGCCGGGCAAAGGATCCAGCCGTGAATTTGAATATTCCGTGGATGTCCTGGGCAGCAAGAATGTGCTGGCCGCCTGTGTGGCCACGGGGGTGAAGCACATCGTGGTCAGCTCCAGCGGGGCTGCCTATGGTTACCACGCTGACCACCCGGCCTGGCTGCGGGAGACCGATGCACTGCGCGGCAACGAGGTGTTTGCGTATGCCCACCACAAGCGGCTCGTCGAAGAGATGCTGGCCCAGTACCGTGCCGACCATCCCGCGTTGGCTCAGACGGTGCTGCGCATCGGCACCATCCTGGGCGAGCGGGTGGACAACCAGATCACCGCCCTGTTTGACAAACCGCGTCTGCTGGCCATTCGTGGCAGCGAGAGCCCATTTGTCTTCATCTGGGACGAGGACGTGACCGGCGCCATCCTGCATGCACTGCGCACGCAGCGTGCTGGCTGCTTCAACCTGGCGGGCGATGGCGCGCTGCCCCTGCGCGAGATTGCCCGGCGCCTGGGCAAGCCGGTGCTGGAGCTCCCGGCAGGCCTGCTGCGCACCGCGTTGGCGGTGGGCTCCACATTGGGCGTGAGCCGCTACGGGCCGGAGCAGCTGGACTTTTTGCGCTACCGCCCCGTGTTGCTCAACACCGCGCTCAAAGAGGTGCTGGGCTATGTGCCTGGCAAGACCAGCGCCCAGGCGTTCGATGCCTTCGTGGCGGCCCGCGCACACCAAGGGCGGCCGGTGGCTGCTGCCGGGGCGCCGGCGGTGTCCGCATGACGGCGCTCGCATTGAGCCGTGGCGACCTGCTGCGCGCGCTGGCTGTCGTGGTCATCTGGGGGCTGAATTTTGTGGTGATGAAGCTGGGCTTGCAGGGCCTGAGCCCCATGCTGCTGGGCGCCTTGCGGTTCACTGCGGCGTCGCTGCCTTTTCTGCTGTTCGTGCCGCGCCCGGCCTTGCCCTGGCGGTTTGTGGTGGGCTATGGGTTGGCGCAGGGGCTGGGACAGTTTGGTTTTCTGTTCCTCGGACTGCAGCTGGGCATGACTGCGGGCATGGCCTCGGTGGTCATGCAGACGCAAGCGTTTTTTACGTTGCTGCTGGCCGCCCCTTTGCTGGGAGAGCGCGCCAAGCCCTGGCAGTGGTGGGGCCTGCTGCTGGCGTTTGGGGGATTGATGACGATAGGCCTGGCCCATGGCGAAGGGCCAGGGCAGATGACGCTGGCCGGTTTTGTGCTCACGCTCGGGGCGGCCTTCATGTGGGCGGTGTCCAACCTGGTGGCGCGGCGCGCGGCGCAGGTGGGAGCCTATGCGCCGTTTTCGTTCATCGTGTGGAGCAGCGTGGTGCCCATCGTTCCGTTCTTCGCGCTGGCCGTGTGGACCGAAGGTGCCAGCGGCGTGGTGGCGCAGTTGCAGGCCATCGATGGCACGGCGCTTCTCGCGGTGGGCTACCTGGCCATTCTGGCCACTTTGCTGGCCTACACGCTGTGGACACAATTGCTGCAGCGCCATGCCGCCGGGCGGGTGACACCGTTTTCGCTGCTGGTGCCCGTGGTGGGGCTCTGGGCTGCTTATGCATTTTTGGGTGAAACACCTGCGCCGCTGCAATGGGCGGGCGCCGCAGCCGTGCTGTGTGGCCTGGTGGTCAACCAGGCCGGGGGATGGCTGTGGGCGCGGCGCGCTTCGTAAAATTGCTTTTTTTCCGCAAAGGAAACATGGTGGCCGACAACGTGGTTTTGCAGGTGGAGGGCCTGTGTTTTGCCTATCCCGAATGTGGGGTGCTCAACCAGTGGTCGGTGGCGCTGCCCGCAGGTCTTGCGCTGGTGCGCGGCGATGAGAGCAGTGGCAAGACCACGCTGCTGCGCCTGCTGGCGGGGGAACTGACCGCACAGGCTGGTCGCATCACGCTGCAGGGGGTGCGCCTGAGTGACGCGCCCACGGCCTGCGCGCAGAAGGTCTTCTGGGTCGATCCGCGTTCTGATGGGCTGGACAAGCTCACTGCCCGCACTTGGCTTGATGGCCTGCCCGCACGCTATCCGCTGTGGGATGCCGCTGCGCTGGCCGCGCACACCGAGGGGTTCTCGCTGAGCGAGCATCTGGACAAGCCGCTTTATGCGTTGTCCACCGGCAGCAAGCGCAAGGTGCTGATGGCAGGGGCACTGGCCTCGGGCGCGCCACTGACGCTCATCGACGAGCCCGTGGCGGGGCTGGACAAACCGTCCATCCAGTACCTAGCGCGGGCCTTGACATCGGTGGCTGCCCAGCCAGGCCGGCTGGTGGTGGTCGCTCACTATGAAAAACTGGCCGGTGTGCCCTGGGGCACTGTGGTCGATCTGGCGCGAACCTGATCGCCCTCTGAGGGCGTCGGCGCCAAGCCAACGGCCCGCCGGGGGGCTGCCTGAGAACGTGAACACGTTCTTATACTGATCGGCTTGGCTTGCAAGGACCGCTTCATCATGGATGCGCTTTTGTTTGTGCCCGTGGCCATTGCCATCTCGCTGACCCCGGGGCCCAATAACTTTTGTGGCCTCAACAACGGCATCCGCGCTGGCGTAGGTGCGGCCCTGGTGGCCACGGTGGGGCGTGTGGCGGCGTTTGCGATTTTTTTGTGCATCTCGGCCGTGGGCCTGGGCGCCATGCTGCTGGCCTCTGAAGCGGCTTTCACAGCGGTGAAATGGGTGGGGGCTGGCTATCTTTTCTGGCTGGGATGGCGGGCCTGGCATAGCCGCGAGTTCAGCGGTCTGGCGCTGGTGGAAGGTGAGGGTGCTTTGGCGGTTGATGCCCCCTTCAGCCTGCGCGCCCTCATCGCGCAGGAGTTTCTGCTGGGCATCACCAACCCCAAGGCCATCATCCTGTTTGCTGCCATCTTTCCGCAGTTCATCGATCCGGGGCAACCCGCCGCACGGCAATTTGTGGTGCTGGGGTCCATCTATCTGGCCAGCGAGTTTGTATCCACCGCGGCGTATGCCACGGGCGGCAGGCAGATTCGCCGGTTCATCCGCACCTCGCGCGGGGTGGTGCGGCTGAACAAGGCCACCGGCGGGTTCTTCATGGGAGCAGGCGGCCTGTTACTGGCCACCAACCGCTGACAACGTGAGTACGTTGTAAAACCCGGGCACAGCAGCCGACCATTGCCGGATGCAATCAGGGGCGTTGCGGTGGGTGGCTACCATTGCCCGACTTCACTTTGCCGCGCCTCCCATGCTGTCCCAACGTATTTTTCGCTCCCCGGTGCGTTCTGCTTTGCGCCAGAAAGGACGTGTGTTCTGGTGGTGGTTGCTGGTGGTGCTGGCGCTCGCAGCGGGCGGGGGCTGGTGGTGGAAACAGCGCCAGGCAGGCCCAGATGGGTCCAGTGCCACGGCCGGAGCCTCAACGGCGGGCGCGCGCGGGCCGGGGCGCTTCAGTGCTGGCGGGCAGGTGCAACCGGTGTCGGTGGGCGTGGTGCGGCGCCAGGATGTGCGCGTAATGGTCCAGGCCATTGGCACCATGAGTGCACGCGCCACGGCGGTGGTGCGGGCCAAGGTCAGCGGCGAGCTGACGGCGCTGCATTTCAAAGAGGGCCAACAGGTCAAGGCGGGCCAGTTGCTGGCCGAGATCGATGCGCGCAGCTACCAGGCCGCGCTGAGCCAGGTGCAGGGGAACCTGCAGCGCGATCAGGCGTTGCTGACGAATGCGCAACTCGATCTGCAGCGCTACAAAGACCTGCTGGCCCAGGATTCGATTGCCACCCAGCAGGTGGACACGCAGGCGGCCCTGGTGCGCCAGCTTGAGGGCACTGTGGCTGCCGGACGCGCGCAGGTGGATGCGGCCCGCCTGCAACTGGGCTACACGCGCATCACGGCGCCCATTGCCGGGCGCCTGGGCCTGCGCCAGGCCGACCGGGGCAATGTGGTCGGCCCTGCGGACGCCAATGGCATCGTCGCCATCAACCTCGTCCAGCCCATCGATGCGGCCTTTGCCGTGCCCGAGGCGCATCTGGCGCAAATTAACCAGCGCCTGCACCAAGGTGCAGAGCTGCCCGTGGAGCTGTGGGACCGCGAGCAAAAGCAGCGCCTGGCACGCGGGCGCCTGGGCGCGGTCGACAATGCCATCGACCCCAGCACCGGCACCATCAAGGCGAAGGCCGCGTTTGCCAATGAGGACGGCGGGCTGTTCCCCAACCAGTTTGTCAATGTGCGGCTGCAGCTCAACCTGATACCCAATGCGCTCACCGTGCCGGGCACGGCGGTGCAGAACAACCATGTCTACCTGGTGCAGCCCGATGGCACGGTGACCCAGCGGCGCGTTCGCGTCGGCGTGACCGATGGGGACCGGGTCAGCGTGGACGGCGACCTGAAAGATGGCGACCAGGTCGTGACCGACGGCATCGACCGCCTGCGCGAAGGCACCAAGGTGGGCGTGATCGAGGCAGCGGCCGTTGCGCGCTGAAATCATGCACCGCGCCGTGCCGGCACTGCTGCCATGAACCTCTCGCGCCTCTTCATCCTGCGCCCCATCGCCACCTCGCTGTTGATGGTGGCGTTGCTCATCGCAGGCTTGCTGGCTTACCGGCTACTGCCCATCTCGGCCCTGCCCGAGGTGGACTACCCCACCATCCAGGTCACCACGCTGTACCCCGGCGCCAGCCCTGACGTGATGACGTCCAACGTCACCGCCCCGCTGGAGCGCCAGTTTGGGCAGATGCCGGGCCTGTCGCAAATGTCATCCACCAGCTCGGGCGGGGCCTCGGTCATCACGCTGCGTTTTGCGCTCGACATGGCACTGGACGTGGCCGAGCAGCAGGTGCAGGCGGCCATCAATGCGGGCAGCAACCTTCTGCCCAATGACCTGCCGATGCCGCCGATCTACAGCAAGGTCAACCCTGCGGACGCGCCCATCCTCACGCTGGCCATCACCTCGCCCTCGCTGCCCGTCATCCGCCTCAACGACCTGGTGGAAAACCGCCTGGCACCCAAGCTCTCGCAGGTCAATGGCGTGGGGCTGGTGGCCATTGCAGGCGGGCGCCGCCCGGCGGTGCGCATCCAGGCCAACCCTGCTGCGCTGGCCAGCCTCGGTCTGACGCTGGAGGATGTGCGCACCGTGATCGCGGCCGCCAACGTCAAGCAGGCCAAGGGCGGCTTTGATGGCCCGGCGCGCGCTTCGACCATCGACGCCAACGACCAGCTCCAGTCCGCCCAGGAATACCGCGACCTCATCCTGGCCTTCAAGAGCGGCAATCCCATTCGCCTGCGCGATGTGGCGCAAACGGTGGACGATGCCGAGAACACCCGCCTGGCTGCCTGGGCGGGCACGCCCGAAACCGGATCGCGCGCTGGCGTCATCCTCAACATCCGCCGCCAGCCCGGTGCCAACGTGATCGACACGGTCGATCGCATCAAGGCCCTGCTGCCGCAGCTGCAGGCTACTTTGCCCGCGTCCATGGACGTGCAGGTGCTGACCGACCGCACCACCACCATCCGCGCGTCGGTCGGGGACATGCAGGTCGAGTTGGCGCTTGCTATTGGCTTGGTGGTGGCGGTGATCTTTGTGTTTTTGCGCAGCGCCTCGGCCACGCTCATTCCCAGCTTTGCGGTGCCGTTGTCGCTGGTGGGCACCTTGGGCGTGATGTATCTCGCGGGCTTTTCCATCAACAACCTCACGCTGATGGCGCTGACGATTTCCACTGGCTTCGTAGTGGACGATGCCATCGTGATGATCGAGAACATTGCCCGCTATGTGGAGCAGGGCGAGCCACCACTGCAGGCCGCGCTCAAGGGCGCCAGGCAAATCGGCTTCACCATCATTTCGCTCACCATCTCGCTGATTGCGGTGCTGATTCCGCTCTTGTTCATGGGCGACGTGGTGGGGCGCCTGTTCCATGAATTTGCCATCACCATGGCGGTGGCCATCTTGCTGTCGGCCGTGGTGTCGCTCACGCTCACGCCCATGCTGTGCGCGCGCCTGCTGCGCCACACGCCCGAAGAAAGCCACGGCCGCCTGTACCAGGCCACCGGCCGGTTATTTGACCGCACCATCGCCCACTATGGCCGTGCGCTGCAGTGGGTGCTGAACCGCCGGGGCCTGACCTGGCTGGCCTTTGGCGCCACGCTGGTGCTGACGGTGGTGCTGTATTTGTGGGTTTCCAAGGGATTTTTCCCGGTGCAGGACACCGGCACGCTGCAGGCCACCACCGAGGCCGACCAGTCCATCTCGTTTGCCGCGATGGCCGAGCGACAGCAGCGCCTGGCCGAGCGCATCCTGCAAGACCCGGCCGTGAAAAGCCTGTCTTCCTTCATCGGGGTGGATGGTGCCAACACCACGCTCAACACCGGCCGCCTGCTCATTGACCTGAAGCCCCATGCCGAGCGCGACCGCGCCCCCGTGGTGCTGCGCCGTCTGGCCGATGAGACACGGGACATCGTGGGGATTCGCCTCTATGCCCAGCCCGTGCAAGACCTCACCATTGAAGACCGCGTGGCGCGCACGCAATACCAGCTGCTGCTCTCGTCGCCCGACATGGCCCAGCTGCAGACCAGCACTGCCGACCTGGTGCAGCGCATGCGCGCCTTGCCGCAACTGGCCGATGTGGCCAGCGACCTGCAAAACCAGGGCCTGCAGGCCTTTGTTCAGATAGACCGCGCCCAGGCCAGCCGCCTGGGTGTGACGGTGGCGGGCATCGACACGGCGCTGTACAACGCCTTTGGCCAGCGGCTTATTTCCACCATCTTCACGCAGTCCAATCAATACCGCGTGGTACTGGAAGTGGCACCCCAGTTCAAGCTGGGCCCCGAGGCGCTGAACAGCATCTACGTTGCGTCCAGCGCCGGCAAACCGGTGGCGCTGTCATCGGTGGCCCGCATTGAAGAGCGCAGCATGCCCCTGGCCGTGAACCACGTGGGCCAGCTGCCTGCGGCGACCATCTCGTTCAACACCGCACCGGGCGTGGCGCTGGGCGATGCCGTCAAGGCCATCCAGGCCGAGCAGGCGGCGGCGCGTGAGGCCGGGTTGCTGCCGCTGTCGGTGGACACCGGCTTCCAGGGCGCGGCGCTGGCGTTTCAGGCTTCGTTGTCGAACACGCTGCTGCTCATCCTGGCGGCGGTGGTCACCATGTACATCGTGCTGGGGGTGCTGTATGAGAGCACCATCCATCCGGTCACCATCCTCTCGACCTTGCCCTCGGCGGGTGTGGGGGCGTTGCTGGCGTTGTGGATGGCGGGGCTGGATGTGGACATCGTGGCGGTGATCGGCATCGTGCTCTTGATTGGCATCGTCAAGAAGAACGCGATCATGATGATCGACTTTGCGCTGGAGGCGCAGCGCGACCAGGGGCTGCCCGCGCGGGAGGCGATATACCAGGCTTGTCTGCTGCGTTTTCGCCCAATCTTGATGACGACGCTGGCGGCATTGCTGGGGGCCTTGCCGCTGATGCTGGGCGGTGGGGTGGGTAGCGAGTTGCGGCATCCGCTGGGGGTGACGATGGTGGGGGGGCTGATCGTGAGCCAGTTGCTGACGCTGTTCACTACGCCGGTGATTTATTTGACGTTTGAGGGGTGGGCTGAGAGGTGGCGGGCTCGTAGGGGGGGGGTGTGATGGGTGCTCCTTTTTTTGTAGCTTGCGGCGCTTTTCCTATAAGCGTTGGAGGCACTTTTGGCTTCATGCCTTTGCATGGGGCGGGAGCCGGGGAGTGCGCCCGGCGGCGCAGTAACTTTCTTTTGCTTCGCCAAAAGAAAGTCACCAAAGAAAAGGCGACCCCACTGTCTGCGTCCCTGCGCTTCGCTTCGGGCAACCTGCGGTGCTCGCGTCCAGCGGGGTCTCGCTCGAACTCGCTGCGCTGCGCTTCGCTCAGACTATCGCGAGCCCTGATCCGCTGGCCGCTGCGCTCCTCGGCGCACACAGAGGGGTGTGGGAGCCCAACAGCCGCTCGGGCCATTGCTTCGCTCGGCCCCAACTCATCAGCGCATGTGCCACGCGCTGGGCGCAGCTCTGGCCGGGTCGAGCGCAGCGACGACCCGAATGGTTGTTTGGATGTTCATCCCCTGCTGGCTGCGCCTGCGGCGGGGCGGTTGTGGGGTGGCACGCGCGTCGGAGCGCGCGTGCATCGTGATCTGACTCGCCGTGGCTGTCCGAGCGGCGCTGCGCAGCAGCAAAGCGAGTTCCACGGCGCACCCCGCAACCGCCCCGACGCAGGTTTGCCCCGTAGCGAAGCGCAGGGGTCGCAGACTGGGGGTCGCCTTCTTTTGCCTTCTTTTCTTGGCGACGCAAGAAAAGAAGGTGCGCCGCCGGGCGCATATCCCGGCACCCGCCCTCAAACCAGGCATGCGTCCAAACCAGCGTACAAGCCCCGGATTCGACAAGCTCAACCCGAGCGAACCGCGGCGAGACAGGATGCTATCAGTTCAGTAGCTGCTAGCGCTTATCCAATAAGCGCTAGAACCCAAAAACATCTCAAACCCCAGAGGCCCACCCCATGAGCCTCTCCACCCCCTTCATCCACCGCCCCATCGCCACCACGCTCCTCACCCTGGGCCTGGCCCTGGTGGGCGCCGTGTCGTACTTTTTGCTCCCCGTCGCCCCGCTGCCACAGGTCGATTACCCCACCATCTCGGTCAGTGCCAGCCTGCCTGGCGCCAGCCCCGACACCATGGCCGCCACCGTGGCCACGCCGCTCGAGCGCTCGCTCGGGGCCATTGCCGGGGTCAACGAGATCACCTCGCGTTCCATCCTGGGCAGCACCAGCATCACCCTGCAGTTCGACCTGAACCGCAACGTGGACAGCGCCGCGCGCGACGTGCAGGCCGCCATCAACGCCGCGCGCACGCTGCTGCCCACGGGCATGCCCAGCAACCCGACCTACCGCAAGGTGAACCCGGCCGACTCGCCCATCATGATTTTGGCGCTCACGTCCAGCGCGCTCACGCGCGGGCAGATGTACGACGCGGCCTCCACCGTGCTGGCGCAAAAGCTCTCGCAGGTCGAAGGGGTGGGGCAGGCCACGGTGAGCGGTGGCGCGCTGCCCGCCGTGCGCGTGTCGCTCGACCCGGTGCGGCTGGCGGCCAACGGGGTCTCGCTGGAGCAGGTGCGCGGCGCCATCAGCAGCACCAACGCCAACCGCCCGCTGGGCGCGGTGGAGCGCGAAGACCATTATTGGCAGATTGCCGCCAACGACCAGGCCCGCGTGGCGGCCGACTATGCGCCGCTGGTGCTGCGCTGGCAAAACGGCAATGCGATTCGCCTGGCCGATGTGGCCGAGGTGACCGACTCGGTGCAGGACGTGCGCAATTTCGGTGTGGCCAACGGCAAGCCGGCTGTGCTGCTGCAGGTGTACAAGCAGCCCAGCGCCAACATTCTGGAGGCGGTGGACCGCGTGCGCGCGCTGCTGCCGCAGCTCAAGGCCTCCATTCCGGCGGCGATCGACGTGGAGATCGTCTCTGACCGCACGCCCACGCTGCGCGCCTCGGTCAAGGAGGTGGAGCATGCCCTGCTGATTGCGGTGGCGCTGGTGGTCCTGGTGGTGTTTCTGTTCTTGCGCAACGGGCGCGCCACGCTCATCCCGGCAGTGGCCGTGCCGGTGTCGTTGGCGGGCACGTTTGGCGTGATGTACCTGGCGGGCTACACGCTCGACAATCTTTCGCTCATGGCGCTGACCATTGCCACCGGCTTCGTGGTGGACGACGCCATCGTGGTGCTGGAGAACATCATGCGCCACATGGAGCGCGGCAAAACGGCGCTGCAGGCATCGCTGGACGGCGCGCGCGAGATCGGTTTCACCGTGGTGTCGATGAGCCTGTCGCTCATTGCCGTGTTCGTGCCCATTTTGTTCATGGGCGGCATCGTGGGGCGGTTCTTTCACGAGTTCGCCATCGTCATGTCGGCGGCCATTCTGGTGTCGCTGCTCGTGTCGCTCACCACCACGCCCATGATGTGCGCGGCGCTGCTCAAGCAGCCGCACCGTGGTGCCACGGCGCCCGGCGCCGCGTGGTGGGCGCGCTTCTCGCGCTGGGTGGATGGCCTGCAGGCCCGGGGCCTGCGCGGCTACCGGCGCAGCCTGGCCTGGTGCCTGCGCCACCAGCCGCTGGTGCTGCTGGTGCTGGGCGGGGTGGTGGGGCTGAATGTGACTCTCTACACCGCCATCGAAAAAGGCTTCATGCCCGAGCAGGACACGGGCCGCATTTCGGGCTTCATCCGCGCCGACCAGGCCACCTCGTACCAGGCCATGGAGCAGCGGTTGCAACGCTTTCTGGCCATCGTGCAGGCCGACCCCGCAGTCGAGCATGTCACGGGTTTCACCGGTGGCTGGCAGCGCAACGCGGCGCAGATGTTCATGACGCTCCAGCGCGGGCCGGGGCAGGAGACGTCCGAGGCCGTCATCACCCGCCTGCGCGCGCAACTGAAAGACGAGCCCGGCGCGCGCCTGTTCATGGCGCCCCAGCGTGACATCCGCATTGGCGGGCGGCAAAGCAGCGCCTCGTTTGACTACACCCTGCAGGCCGACGACATTGCCGAGCTGCGCACCTGGGAGCCGCGCATCCGCCAGGCCCTGGCGCAACTGCCCGAACTCGAAGACGTGAACAGCGACGTGTCGGACTATGGCCTGCAGACCACCTTGGTGATCGACCGCGACGCCGCCATGCGCGCGGGCCTGACCATGGCCACCATCGACGCCACGCTGAACGACGCGTTCGGCCAGCGCCAGGTGGGCGTGATCTACAACCCGCTCAACCAATACCGTGTGGTGATGGAAGCCGCCCCGCGCTACCTGCAAAGCCCCGAGACGCTGCGCGGCTTCTTCTTTGTCAACAGCGCGGGCCAGCAGGTGCCACTGACCGCGTTTGCGCGCATCACCACCACCAACACCCCGCTGTCGGTCAGCCACGAGCGCGGCACGCCGGCCAGCACCGTGAGCTTCAGCCTGGCGCCGGGTGTGTCGCTGTCGCAAGCCACCGATGCCGTGCACAACGCGGTGGCCGAGCTGGGCGTGCCCGTGGGAATTCGCAGCACGTTTGGCGGCACGGCGGGGGCGTTTCAGGACGCGCTGGCGGGCCAGCCGCTGCTGATCCTGGCCGCCATCATCACCATCTACCTCTTGCTGGGCATCCTGTATGAAAACCTGCTGCACCCGCTCACCATCCTCTCCACCCTGCCATCTGCCGGGGTGGGAGCGCTGCTGGCGCTGATGCTGTTCAAGACCGAGTTCTCGTTGATCGCGCTCATCGGCGTTATTTTGCTGATCGGCATCGTCAAGAAAAACGCCATCATGATGATCGACTTCGCCCTGGTGCGGCAGCGCGCTGGCCACATCACGGCCGCGCAGTCCATCTACCGCGCCTGCAGCCTGCGCCTGCGCCCCATCCTCATGACCACGCTGGCTGCCATCTTTGGCGCGCTGCCGCTGGCGCTGAACCGGGCCGATGGCGCCGAGCTGCGCCAACCCCTGGGCATTGCCGTGGTGGGCGGGCTGGTGCTGAGCCAGCTGCTCACGCTCTACACCACGCCCGTGGTGTATGTGGCGCTGGACCGGCTGCGCGGGCGCCTGCAGCGCTGGGCGCCCTGGCGCCGCCACCCGTCTGGCGGCCCCAAGCCTGCGCTGCAAGGAGATTTCTGATGGCCACTAAAAACTATTATTTTGATAGCTGCTTGCGCTTATCCAGTAAGCGCTGGATGCCATTTTCGCTTGTAAATTTGGCGCTGCTCACAGCCTGCGGCACCCCGCTGCCCCACGAACGCCCCGCGCTCGACGTGCCCGCTGCCTACAAGCAAGGCGTGCAAGGCAGCGCCGTGTGGCAAACCGCCCAGCCGCAGGACAGCGTGCCCAGCGCGTGGTGGACGCTCTTTGCCGACCCCGCGCTCAATGCGCTGCAAGAGCGCGCCGCCAGCGGCAACCAGAACGTGGCCCTGGCCGTGGCCCGGCTGCGCGCCGCGCGCGCCGCGCTCGACAGTGCTGGCGCCGCAGGCCTGCCCAGCCTGGGCGCCACGGCCAGCAGCACGCGCTCGCGCAGCGGTACCAACGCCGAGAGCAGCGCCCAGGCGCGCACCCGCAACAGCCAGGCATTGGGCCTGAACGCCAGTTGGGAGCTGGACCTGTGGGGGCGCCTCTCGGGCGGGGTGGATGCCGCGCGCGCCAGCGTAGAGGCCAGCGCCGACGACCTGGCCGCCATGCGCCTGTCGGTGCAGGCCACGGTGGCGCAAACCTATTTCGCGCTGCGCGCCGCCGAGGCGCAGACGCTACTGCTGGACGACACCCTGGCCGCGTACGAGCGCAGCTGGCAACTCACGCGCAACCGCCAGCGCGCGGGCGTGGCCTCGGCGGCCGACGTGGCGCAGGCCGAGGCGCAGTACAAGTCCACCCAGGTGCAACGACTCGAAGCGCAGACCAGCCGCGCCCAGCTGGAGCACGCGCTGGCCGCGCTCACCGGGCAGGCGCCGGCCGCGCTCAATCTGCCCGCCACGGCCACGCTGCCCGCACCGCCCGCCGTGCCGGCGCAACTTCCTTCGCGCCTGCTGGAGCGCCGCCCCGATATTGCAGCTGCCGAACGCCGCGTGGCAGCGGCCAACGCGCAGATCGGCGTGGCGCAGGCGGCGTTCTTTCCGGCGGTCACGCTGTCGGGCGCGGCGGGTTACCGGGGCACCGAGCTGGCCAATTTGCTGAACGCCCCCAACCTGTTCTGGTCACTGGGCCCTGCATTGGCCGTCTCACTTCTGGATGGCGGCGCCCGCAGCGCCGCCTTGGAATCGGCCCGCGCCGCGCACGACCAGACCGTGGCGATCTACCGCCAGACGGTGCTGACCGCGCTGCAGGAAGTGGAGGACAACCTTGCCGCTGCCACCGCGCTGGAACGCGAACAGCAACTGCAAACCGATGCGGTGGCCGCCGCCCAGCGCGCGCTGGATGTGGTGAGCAACCAGTACCGTGCCGGCACCGTCGGCTATCTGAATGTGCTGAGCGCCCAGACCACCGTGCTCGCCGCCCGGCGCAGCCTGATCGACGTGCGCAACCGGCGGCTGGCAGCGGTGAATGCGCTGCTCAAGAATGTGGCGGGGCCGTGGGACGGGGCGCAGCCGGAGGGGGCCGGGACGGGCAGCGATAGCACCACGCAGCGGCGGGCGCCGCTGAAGTAGTGCAAGGTCATCGCAAACGGGCGCGGCTTGCGAAAGCAATTACTTACAGCAGCAGACTGAGCAGCAACTCGCTGAGCCCATCCCAAACGATCTGCACGCCCAGACACAACAGGATGAAGGCCGACAAACGCAAAAAAATCACGCTGCCGGCCTCGCCCAGCGGCTTGAGCAACTGCTGGGCGTAACGGAACGCCAGGTAGAGCAGCAAACCGATGGTGAGCAGCGCCAGCACCCCTCCGCCCATGCGGGCCAGGGACAGCGACAGGCGCGTGTCGTTCAGCGCTACGCCTACCGTGATGGCCGCAGCAATCGAGCCCGGCCCGCAGCTGATGGGGAAAGTCAGTGGGTAGAAGGCCTGGCGCCGGGCTTGCTCGGGCGTGTACGACTCGGCGAGAGTCGTGCGGCGGTCGTCGCTGGCATGGCTGGCATTGAGCAGGCGCCATGCCGACGCGGCTACGATGAGCCCGCCGCCCACGCGCACGATGGGAAGCGAAATGCCGAAAAACTCCAGTACGTAGGTGCCCACCAGCATCGAGCCCACCATGAGCGCAAACATGTTGCGCGCGATGCGCCGCGCCAGCAGCGCGCGCGTGCTGGGCGACGCGCCCTCGGTCAGGCTCAGGAAAATTGGCGCTGTGGCCGCCGGATTCAGGATGGGCAGGATGGCGGCGAACACGAACAGGTAGCTTTTGCCCGCCGCCAGCAACAGTTCGGATGTCATGCCACGGGAGGCTGGTCGAGCAAGTTCTTCATGCGCCGACGCAGCGCCTTATCGCGCCTTTGTTCGTCGTCCCAGTCCTCGCGCACGCCGCGCCACAGGGCCACGGCCATGAGCACGATAACCAGCGTGAATGGCAAGGCAAACACGATGGTGGCGGTCTGCACCGCCTTCACTCCGCCAGCCAGCAACAGGCTGATGGCAATGCCTGAGACCAGCAGGCCCCAGATGACCTTCACACGAGCGCTCGGGTTGGCCTGGCCGCCAGTGCTCATCATGCCCAGCACCAGGGTGGCAGAGTCGCCCGAGGTCACGAAGAACACCAGCACCAGCACGGTGGCCACGCCACTGAGCAGGCCACCCATGGGCAGGGCATCGAACAGTACGAACATGGCGGTGGACACGTCGGCACCCACGGCTTCGGCCATTGGCAGGCCTTGCATGATTTCCTGGTTGAGTGCGGTGCCGCCGAATACCGAGAACCACACAAAGGCGGCCAGCGTGGGCGCCAGCACCGTGCCCAGGATGAACTCACGGATGGTGCGTCCCCGAGAAACGCGCGCGATGAACAGCCCTACGAACGGCGACCAGCTGACCCACCAGGCCCAGTAGAAAACGGTCCAGCCGCTGATCCAGCCGCTGTCGCGAAACGGTGTCATGCGCAGGCTCATGCGAACGAATTCGCTCACGTAGCTGCCCAGCGTGCTGGTGAAGGTGTCGATGATGGCCACGGTCGGCCCCATCACGAAGACCGCCAGCGTCAGCAGCGCAGCCAGTGTGAGGTTGATGTTGGAGAGCCACTTGATGCCCTTGGTCACACCGGTGACGGCCGATGCGAGAAACAGCACGGTGGTCACCACGATGATGCCGACCTGAGATGCATCGCCAACCGGCAGACCCAGCAGCGAATTGAGGCCGCTGTTGATCTGCAGCGCGCCCATGCCCAGCGAAGCCGCCACGCCAAACGCGGTGGCGATCACGGCCAGCACGTTGACCACCGGTCCGAGCTTTTTGAGTGGCGCCCACGGCAACGATTCAACCGCCGTGCTCACCAGCGCGGACCCGCCCTTGCGGAACTGGAAGAAGGCAATTGCCAGCGCCACGATGCTGTAGACCGCCCATGGGTGAAGACCCCAGTGGAAGAAGCTGTAGCGCATGGCGGCGTTGGCCGCTTCGGGCGTGTTGGCCGCAATGCCGGGCGGTGGCACACCGTAATGGGAGATCGGCTCGGCCACACCCCAGAAAACCAGGCCAATGCCCATGCCGGCGGCAAACAGCATGGCAAACCAGGACGTGAGGGAGAACTCCGGCTCATCGTCTTCAGTGCCCAGCTTGAGGTCGCCGTAGCGGCTGAAAGCCAGCACCATCGCCAGCACCACCAGGCCCAGCACCACCCACAGGTAGAGCCAGCCGAAGTCGCGTGTGATGACTGCCAGCAGCATGTCGAAGAGCCCGCCCAGCGATGCGGGGGCGATGACCCCCCACAAGACAATGGCGAATATCAGGCCGGCTGAAAAGTAGAGTTGCATGAGGGACTTTCTCTTCAGGGAAAAACGGGTGAAAAATTCAACCCAATGACGTCAGGCATCGAGAACAAACGGTGGGCCGCGCAGGCAAACACCTGCTGCGCACCGCGTCTGACCCGCAGCTTCGTTTCGTCACCCGTTGACGCGCTGGTCAACCTTGTGGGTGCGGTACCTATTGTGCGGAAAAATCCCGGCGCCATGTCAACACCCCCATGTCGGATTGCAGTTGTCCTGCGCGCGCAGCGCTGCGTTGTGGCCTTTGCCCATAGCCCCGGTAGGCGCGGCGGCCCGCGCCTTGTGCTGTACACCGATGATTTTTTGCAGTTCCAACACTTCATAAACCTTATCCTGGCCGAAACCCGCCTCCAATGGACAACGATGCCACAAGGCGTGGCACGTCCGTGTCAGTGGCCATCCGGCGGGAAATGGCCGAACATGATGCCCCAGCGCCCCAGCCCTGGCGGCCGTGCTTGCGCAGCCACACCAACACCGTCGATCTCCCTTGGATCCCGTAGCGCGGCTGCGCCTGCTTGTGTGTCAACTCGCCTTTTTCTACCTGTTCGACCACTGTCAGCTTAAAAGCCAGCGTGTAGTCCCTTTGCGTTCGCTTGGTACCTGATCCCATGATCCTTGCCTTTTCTTTCAAGAAAAGGTGCCGCGCAGCCACTGCAGCGCAACGCCGGTGTCGTGTGCCAGTGCGGGTTGTAAGGCCGGTACCGCGCCCACGATGCACTTGGCGAGCAAGATGCCCAGCCACAGCAGGGCCGCCAGCAGACCCCACACCCAGACGGGCGTGTGTTGGACGATGGCAGGCAGCCTCCGAGGTTGGTGGGTGGCGATCTGGATCCGCATGTTGTGCTCCTGTTGGCGGTGGCCGATGCAGGCAGGGCCTGCAGAGGTTCAAGCACACTGTGCACGGTGGTGTCTGGCCAGGCCAGCACGCTGCGACAGGCTGCAGGGCCGGGGGGTGAAATGCGCTTGCCGCAGCGTGAAAGGCGACGGCGTCCGCGCGCGGGAAGGCGCATCAGGGGCGATGCAACGGATAATTCGCGCTTTATCTGGTCAAAAGGGGCGATCGCGTGGACATTGTTTTGCTGGTCAAGGCCGCCATCATGGGCGTGGTGGAGGGTCTGACAGAGTTTCTTCCCATCTCCTCCACCGGTCACCTGATTCTTGCGGGCTCGCTCTTGGGTTTTGACGATGCCAAGGCCCAGGTGTTCGACATTGCCATCCAGACGGGCGCCATCTTTGCCGTCATCCTGGTGTATTGGCAAAAGATCCGTGCCACGCTGGCGGCGCTGCCCACGGAGCAGCAGGCGCAACGGTTTGCGCTGAATGTGCTGATTGCCTTTGTGCCGGCGGTGTTGCTGGGGCTGTTGTTTGGCAAGGCCATCAAGGCCCATCTGTTCACCCCCGTGGTGGTGGCCAGCACCTTCATCATTGGCGGCTTCATCATCTTGTGGGCCGAACGCCGCCCGTCTACGGCCACCCGTATCCATGAGGTGGAGGACATGACCGCGCTGGATGCCCTGAAAGTGGGCCTGGTGCAGTGCCTGGCCATGGTGCCGGGCACCAGCCGCAGTGGCGCCACCATCATCGGCGGCATGCTGCTGGGCCTGTCGCGCAAGGCCGCCACGGATTTTTCGTTCTTTCTGGCCATTCCCACGCTGATTGGCGCGGGGGCTTACAGCCTGTACAAGGAGCGGGCGCTGCTGACTGCGGCAGACATTCCGATGTTTTCCGTGGGGCTGGTGTTCTCGTTCATCAGCGCCTGGTTGTGCGTGCGCTGGCTGCTGCGCTATATCAGCACCCACAGTTTTGTGCCATTTGCCTACTACCGCATCGTGTTTGGGGTGGTGGTGCTGGTTTCGGCATGGTCTGGCCTGGTGCAGTGGGCGGGCTGATAATGGCGCCATGACTTGCATGCTGCGTATTTGCCGGGGCCTTTGGGGCTGCACTGTGTTGTGGGGCCTGGGCTTCGGTTTGCCTGCCATGGCCGATGAAGCGCCAGCGGCCCCCAAGGCAAACGAGTCAACCAAGCTCAACTATGTGCTGGGCGCCATTGTCAGCAGCGGCCCGGACTATGCGGGTGGCGATGGCCGTTCGGTGCACGTGCGCCCGGCGTGGGCGCTCGAATATGGGCGGTTTCGCCTGAGCACATCGCGCGGCAGCACGCTCATGGGGCACGGGCTGGAGCAGCGCGAATCGGGCGCCACCGCTGTCCTGGCTGAAAACGACCAGTTCAACCTGAGCGCATCGCTGCGCCTGGACAACGGCCGCAAGAGCGGCGATTCGCCGCTGCTGTCCGGACTGCCCGAGGTGCAATCCACCTTGCGCGCCCGAATCAGCGCGGGTTATGCCATCACTCCCCGGTGGTCGGTGGGCGCAGGGTTGTCGCAAGACATTCTGGGGCGAGACGGGGGCGCGCAGCTGAACACCAGCGTGTCCTACACCCTGCCCGTCACCCAGCAGACCCGCGTGGTTTTTGGTGCAGGCGCCAGTTTTGGCGACCGCACCTACTTGCGCGCCAGGTTTGGTGTGCCTGCCGTGGCGGGCGGTGCGGGGCCCAGCCGGTTGCCCGCCTACGAGCCTGGGGGCGGTCTTTACAGCGTTGACCTGGGCGTGGATGTCATGACGGCGCTCAGCCGCCACTGGGTGGTGTGGGGCGGCGTGGGCGCTTCGCAGGTTCAGGGTGACGCGCGCCGCAGCCCGCTGACGGTGCGGCCCACTTCCTTCTCCGCCTCACTGGGGCTGGCCTACCGCTGCTGCCGTTGAGCTGAGCCCGGCGCGGGCGTGTGCTGGTTCGCGCCTCAGGCGGAAGCCAGTGCGAGGTCGCCCGTGTTGCGGCGCAGGCAGAACTTGCCGGCCTGCTTGCCGCTGTACATGGCGGCGTCTGCGAGCCTAAGCAGGCCCATGGCGTCACTGCCGTCGTGGGGGGCAAGGGCATAGCCAATGGTCAGGCCTACCCAGACCTGCCGATTGCCCAGCGCGAAGGGCGAGCGAAAAGCGTCGAGCAGCTTCATTCCCAGATCGTGCGCCTGTTCGGGCTGTTTGAGCAGCGGGGTCATGACCACGAACTCATCGCCGCCCAGGCGCGCCACCACGTCCGACTCGCGCAGATGGCCGCGCAGGCGTTGCGCCACGGCAACCAGCAGTTCGTCGCCGACATCGTGGCCGTACTGGTCGTTGACGGGCTTGAAGCCGTCCAGGTCGAGCAGGTACACCGCCACCAGGTGGTGGGGGTCACAACGCTGCAGGCTGTTGGCCAGCTCCGCATACAGGCCGCGGCGGTTGGGCAGGCCGGTCAGCGGATCGGTGTGGGCGAGCGAGTGCATGGCGTCACGCTCGCGGTGCGCATCGAGTGCCGCGAGGTGCAGCGCCTTGCTGCGCAGGCCCAGCACACGCATGAACAGCAGCATGTCGATGGTTGCGCCGAACTGAAACGAGTGCATCATCCAGAAATTGGCGGGCACCCAGCCCTGCACCAGGCACACCATTACGACGGCTGCCAAGCCATAGGCAAGCCATGCGACCAGCAGGGTGGTGCCGATCGGGTCTTTCTCGCGCACCCGCCGCAGTGCTGCAGGAATGCTGAGCAGCGATGGCAGCGGGCCGACCAGGCTCATGAAAATCGTGGCGCCACGGGGCGTCAAAAGGTCGAAAACGAAAGCCAGGCCTACTAGCGTGGTGACCGCAGCACCGGCGTGCATCACGCGTGGGTAGAGGCCCTGCGTGGTCGGCCCCACCAGGACGTGGTTCAGGAAAAGAAAAGACCCCGCCAGAGCCATCAGCCCCGCCGTGATGCCCGCATGGCTCCCCATCCACACATTGCCCGGCCAGAGAAACTGCGCGCCAATACCAAAAAACTGGATGGAAAAGCCCGTGCTACCCAGCACGACCAGTTCATAGTAGGCAAACAGCCGCTCGCGCTGGCTGGCCCACTGGATCAAGCTGTACACCAGCAGGCAAAACGCCAGCCCGATCAGCAGCCCCTGCAGCATCTGCTCGCGCTGGGCCAGGTACAGTCCGTGGGGAAGTTCGCTGACACTGATGGGCAAGATCATGGGCCCCAGCGTGCGGATGCGGATCAACACGTCATAGCTTTGGCCTGCCTGCAGGTTCAGCAGCATGGCCGGGACACGGCTCGACAAGGTGGTCTTGTCGGGCGGGCGCATGTAGCCCAGCAAAGCCTGCTGAAGCACCTGGCCTTCGCTGGTGAGGTAAATATCCACTTCCTGCAGTGAGCTGTAGCCGACGTAGATGGCCCAGGGGCTGCCGGGCGTCCGGGAAGCCTCCAGGGGAACGCGCAGCCACATCGCTTGCTTGTCGCGTACGCCCAGCGATCCGTTCAGGTTTGCGGGTGCTTTGAAATCCTCCAGTCGTCCCAGCATCTCCTGCGCACTGCGTCCGAGGGTGTCATCGGCCTGGAGGGTGATGGCGGGCCAGGCGTCGAGCGTCTGGCTGCCAGGCGTGAGTTGCAGGGGCGCTGCCGCATGGGCCGCCGCCGACCATGTCAGCCAACCCAGCACAGAAAGCACCGACAGCACTGACCGCAGCCACAGCCTGGTGCCAGCGCAGCGCCCAGCGTGCCAATGCCGCATCCATGTCATGAGAAGGCTGTAGCGAGCAAACATCGGCGAGGGGGTGAGTAACTTCATGGCGCTGCGCGGCTGCGCGCCACGCCCGGGTTCCAGCTGCCATGCGTGGTCAGCCGGTCCTCCAGCTGGTTGAGCCATGCGGGGGCGTGGGGGTCTTCGCTCCAGCCCTTGACGACGGCATCGAGCTGGTTGAGCAGGCCGTCGGGCAATTGCAGCGGGCGTGTCTGGCTCATGAGCACGCGGCTCATGAAGTGGTAGCCCAGCACCCGCGTCAACGTTCGCGAGATGGAAAACCGGGGCCGCCACCGGCGCACCAGGGTGTCGATGCCACGGGCCAGCAGCAGCATGGCCCAAAACAACGCGGATGAGGCCAGCGGCACGCGTCGATCAAGGCCCAGGTCGTGCGCCGTTTCGCGGCCGCACAAGTAGCGCGTGAGCAGCACGGGAATCGGCTGTACCACGGGCCAGGGGATCGACTGGGCCATGGTCTGCATGAGCGCGGTCCCCAGCGCCGGGCGCGGGTCGGGCACCAGGGCCTGGCTGCGGCCCTGCGCCTGCATCCGCGCGAACAGGCTGGCCGCCTGCTCCATCGTGTCGGCCATCAGGCCGCGCTCGATGCCAAGCACATGGCCCACCACGTTCCAGGCGTGCAGATAGGCTTCTTCGTCGGCACGGGGCAGGCCGATGCCCAGGCGCCGCAGGCTGCGCAGAAACACATGGCTGAACGTGAGCAGCGTGTAGGCCAGCTCCTCCTGATTGCAGGGCAGGCCGCTGTCGGCCACGTTCCAGCCCCGGGCAAAGAGCGTTTGGTAGAGCGTGGGCTTTGCGGCGGGCTGGGCCAGCGGGGGCAGCGCACTCAGGCAGGCCTGCAGGGCATCGGGGGGCGCACCGCGCAAGATCAGGTTGCGGATGGTCGAATGGATGAGCCGCACCTTGAGGGTCTGCGCAATGCCCGCGCCGCCCATTGCATCCAGGCCGCCGCGCATCATCACGGGGAAGATCATCGCCGCGGTCGAGCGAATGCGGTACTCGGTGTGTTGCTCCAGCTGGCCTGCCGTATGCAGCACGTCGGCCAGGTCGGGCCGCACGTAACACTCGGGCAGGCTGGAGCAAAACAGCAGGATGCACGACAGCGCGCCATGCTCCATGAACAGCCGCTCGGCGCGCTGGATTTTTTGCGGGTCGGCCCACGGAGGCAGCGCCTGGGCCTGCCGCACATAGTCCGTCAGTGCCTGGGCGGCCTCTTCGCCGAGCACCATGCTGGGCGCCTGCCAGTGCAAGAGACTGGCGTTGTCCGCCCACTCGCCAAACAGCCGGTTGACCTCGGCGATGCGCTTCCACTGAGGGGCATCGTCGCCGGGCCAGCCCTGCGTTGGCCAATCGCCCAGGATTCGCGCGATGGTGCCGTCACCCAAGGGGTCGGCGTGCCGCCGCATGTCCTGAAAAGACAGGTTCGGGGCGGAGGGCTGCGGCGTCATGGACGGGCGTATCGTTTTGTAACGTGTCAGTGTAGCGGACTCGTTCGAAATCGGTATGTCAATATTTTTGGCCCCGGCCTGCGCGTCTGCGCGGCCCGGGATCAGGGCGCGATCGAAGCCAGGTTCAGCAAGGCCGCTTCGATGGCTGCTGCGGTGGCCAGCGGCTGCTCCATGGGGAACAGGTGGCTGCCGTCGAGCATCATGATGCGCCCGCCGGTGATACGCCGCGTCAGCGCCATGCCCACCTGGCGCATCTCTACCGAGTCGAGCCCGCCGATGAATGCGGTCGGGCAGCGCAGTGGGTGCCTGCGCAGCAGGCGGTCCAGGTTGTGGGGCAGTGTGTTGTAAATGGCGGTTTCCACCGTGCGGTCAAAGCCCAGCACCCGGCGCCCGTCCTTGTCGTGCAGGCCGTGGGTGACATAGTCGTGCAGCACCTGCGGGTCCCAGCGCGTGAACACCTCCTTTTTGAGGAAGTGCTCCAGCGCCTCGTCGGTGCTGGCCCAGCTCATGCGGCGCTGGCGGCTGACGCGGCCGGGTGACACGGCGCTTACCACCTGCGTGCGCTTGGCCACGCCCACGGTGGTGGCGCGCCAGCCGCTGATCAGCGGCGAGTCGAGCATCAACACGCCGCGCGCCAGATCGGGGTGCTGCGCGGCCGCCATCACGCTCAGAATGCCGCCCAGCGAATGCCCCACCAGAAAAACGCGCTCGCCCGAAGCCTGCACCTGCTGCGCGGCAAAGTCGGCCAGCTGCTGCACCAGGTGCGGCCAGTTGCTGGTGACCGGGTATTGCGCATCGTGGCCAAAGCGGTCGACGGCGGTCACCTCGAAACCGCGTTGACGCAGGTGCGCGAAAAGGACGTTGTAGGTGCCAGCCGGAAAGCTGTTGCCGTGCGAAAAAACGATCTTGGCCATCAATCAGTCAGGGTGTGTGCAAGCTCAGATCAGCTTGTCACGGAAATTGGTGATCTTTTTGAGCGGCTTGCTGCGCGCCGGGTTCACCAAAATGGGCGCATCGGTCGAGCCGCCGTCCCACGCCGGGTCCTCGATGCTGTCGAATACCGCGCGCAGCTTTTGGCCCCAGCTGTCATGCAGCATCCGAAAGTAGGGGTTCTGCTCGTCAATGCACACGATCTTTTCGGTGGTGAAGCGGTCGGCTTCATACACCACCAGGTCCATGGGCAGCCCCACCGAAAGGTTGGACTTGAGCGTGCTGTCCATCGACACCAGCGCGCACTTGGCGGCCTCGTCGAGCGGTGTCTCGGGCGTGAGCACGCGGTCGAGCACGGGCTTGCCGTATTTCGACTCGCCCACCTGAAAATACGGCGTTTCTGCCGTCGATTCAATGAAATTGCCCGCCGAATACACCTGAAACAGGCGCATGCCCTCGCCCTGGATCTGGCCGCCAAACACCAGCGACACATTGAAATCAACCCCCGCGCGCTTGAGTGCCGCGCCATCGCGCTCATGCACATGGCGCACGGCGGCGCCCAGCACGCGGGCGGCGTCAAACATGCTTTTGGCGTTCCAGATGGTGATGGGCTCGCCGTCGGCATCGTCCTTGATCTGGGTGGTCTGCAAAATTTCGCGCACCGACTGCGAAATGCTCAGGTTACCCGCCGACAGCAGCACCATGAAGCGCTCGCCCGCT
The DNA here is from genome assembly GCF_000526295.1 of Acidovorax sp. JHL-3. Classification (NCBI taxonomy): domain Bacteria; kingdom Pseudomonadati; phylum Pseudomonadota; class Betaproteobacteria; order Burkholderiales; family Comamonadaceae; genus Acidovorax; species Acidovorax sp. JHL-3. The sequence continues at coordinate 314,390 of NZ_JAFU01000004.1, read as the reverse complement.
TTCTCGTAGACCATCATCTTGCGAAATGAACTGATCTGGTCGAGTCCGGCATTGGTGCGCGAATCGGACAGGAAAACCAGCCCGGCATTGAGTTTGATGGCGACGCAATACGTCATGGGGAATGCGAGAAAGAGGAAAGGCACAGAGTGTAGTGCGGTGCCGCAGCAGCGCCCGCACCCAGCTTGGGTTGTGCAAGAGCGGTATCAAAACAATAGCTGCTCGCGCTTATTCCATAAGCGCCCGCGGCCAATTTTGCTTAAACCTCCCAGAACGCCTCGATCGGTTCGCCGCCGACATCCAGCAGCCACCACTCGATCACCGCATCGCGCTGGCCCACCCCCAGCAGGCCCAGCGCCCCGCGTGGCGCCGCCAGGCGCGGGCAGCGCCACAACTGGTCACCCGGCTGCGCCGTGGCCAGCACCTTGGCGCGAATGGCGGGCGGCACCTCGGGCGATTGCAGGTCCACCGGGCGGTCTTCGCCGTCGCCGATGTCTTTTGGGGTGGCTGGGATGGGGCGCATGGGGGCTTCTGGGTGAAGGCGTTTTTTACGCCCCGCTGCTGCGCTGCAGGGTCAGCGCCAGCAGGCGGCGCAAAAGTTCATCATCCGGCATGTCGGCCGTGTAGTTCGCCCACCCATAGGCTGCCGCCACCGCTGCATCCAGCTGCGCATGGGCCGCAGCCAGCCAGGCGGGGCGCAGGTTGTAGAGGTTGGTGAGCGTGCGCTTGGCCAGGTCTTTTTCAAAGCCGGGCTTGGCCACCGTGCGGTCGGGGTAGGGCGATGCACTCAGCCCCAGCGGCACCACCTCGGGCACGGTGTCCGTCCACTCGGACGGGTTCAGCCAGGCCTGGCGCAGGGTGCTCAGGCGCTGGGCGGCCTGTGCAATGGCTGTGGCGGCCTGGCGGGTTGGTATTGTTTTGATAGCTACTTGCGCTTGATGAACGGGCGCTAGAGCCTGTTTTGGCTGGCGGATTCCAGAACGAAGTGCACCAAGCAATAGGTTGGGCCAAGAGTGCATAGGATGCTCTCTTGTTGACCGGCCAGTCGCAAAGGAAAGCACTTTGAACTACACACACTTGACCCGAGAAGAACGATACCAAATCCACGCACTGTGCAGCCTAGGGATAGGCATTGCAGCCATCGCTGGGCACCTTGGTCGCCACCGCAGCACCATCGGGCGGGAACTCTCGCGAAATGTCAGCGAAGCGGGCTATGACCCGTCAAAGGCCCATGCGCACCGCCGGGCACGCGGCCTTCGTAGGTTTTGCGCAGCAGGGTGGTGTAGGCGTCGCCCAGTTCGGCGCGCATTTTTTTGTCACCCAGGAAGGGCGGGTTGCCGATGACCACGTTGGCGGTGGGCCAAGTGGCTTCTTGCGGTGCGGCGGCTGCGCCCGGTGGTCCGGGATGGGGCGGGGTTCCGGTTTCGGGGTCTGAGCACGAGTTTTGCTGCGCAAAATCGTGATCCGAACCCGAAACCTGCGCTGCGCCTGGGGCGGGCGCTGGTGTCTGCACTGCGCCTTGTTTTTGCGCTGTCTGCGCTGTGCCCCAGTCCAGCAGCGCATCGCGGCATTCGATGTGTTCCAGGGTGTCGAGCACGGGGTTGGTCTTGAACTCGTAGCCCTCGGCACTGCCGGGCTTGGGTACGCCGAGCAGTTCGCACAGGTCCAGAAAGTGGCTTTGCGCGCCTTGTTCTTCGTTGAGTGCGTAGGCCGGGCCGGGCACGCCAGCGGGCGCGCCCCATTTGGCGATGAAGTCTTGGGGGTCATGGGGTGCTCAGTAGCCGCGCAGCAGCATGTCGAGTGCGGTTTCAATTTCCAGCATTTGGGGCTTTCCGGTGGCACGGGGTTGCGATAGCTCGTTGCGCAGGAAAACGGCGATGCCGAGGGGGTGCAGATGGGCGATTTGATCGTTCACTGCAATGGCGGGGTTGAACCGTTTAGTCATGCCCGGAAAGGCACCTGGCACCGCCAGCGGAACGCAAACTCGTTCGGCAAAGCGGTAGAGCAGGTCGCTCTGGATGTCCATCACATAGGGAAACGCGTGGCGGTCTTCTTCAATGGGGTTGTCGTAAATGTCGAGGCGTGCCATGGCTCATTTTTGTTGTTCTGCACGCCAGCGACGCACGCGCTGTGAGTAGGGTTCACGCTGCTCGGCCCAGGCGTTGTATTGGTCGATTTCGGTGGCGTGTTGCGAGGACCATTCGTGGATGCGGCGTCCCGTGGAGCCAATGTTGGCCATGCGCTGGTTCATGGCCTCAATGGCTTCCTTGTTTTCTTCTTCCCACTGGGTGCGTGCGGCTTCCATTTCAGCCGGGCTGCGTGCGGCGGCGGCAGCGCGGCGCGCCAGGCGCTCGGGGGTGAGCCAGCCGTCTGCGGTGCCCGCCGCTGCGGCGTAGCGGGCAGGCTCTTCCTGTGCGGTGAGGGGGGCGGGCACCACTTTCACCGGCATTAGCGTGATGGTTCCGTCAGGAGCCGTTTGCACCTCGAACAATTGCCCTGCGTACTTCTTGCCCAGCGATATCTGGCCGCTGGCGCCCACTTCCTTGAGCATGGCGTGCTCCTTCAAAAAACGTCATGCCATCATGCGGCATGAAATGGGAGGGCGTCAAGCTTGCGTGGGCTTCCCCATGACGGCCTTCAACTGGTACAGCGCATCCAGCGCCTCGCGCGGGCTGAGCTGGTCGGGGTGGATGGCGGCCAGCGCGGCTTCCACCGGGCTGGCGCCTGCGCTCTCGGGCACTTCAGGGGGGGCGAACAGGTCCACCTGCAGTTCGCCTTCGCCCGCGCGCTCTTCCAGTGCGGCCAGTGCGTGGCGGGCGTGGTTCAGCACAGGCGCGGGCATGCCGGCCAGTTTGGCCACCTGGATGCCGTAGCTGCGGCTGGCGGGGCCGGGCTGGATTTCGTGCAGGAACACGATGTCGGCACCGCTCTCGGCCGCGCTCACGTGCATGTTGACGGCGTGGCGCGCCTTGGCAGGCAGTTCGGTCAGCTCGAAGTAGTGCGTGGCGAACAGCGTGAAGGCGCGGGTCTTGTCGTGCAGGTGCGTGGCAATGCCGCTGGCCAGCGCCAGGCCGTCGAAGGTGCTGGTGCCACGGCCGATCTCGTCCATCAGCACCAGGCTGTGCGGCGTGGCGGCGTGCAATATTTGCGCGGCTTCCACCATCTCCAGCATGAAGGTGGACTGTGCGTTGGCCAGGTCGTCGGCCGCGCCGATGCGGGTGTGGATGGCGTCAATCGGCCCCAGGCGGCAACTGGCCGCCGGCACATGGCTGCCCATGCTGGCGAGCAGCACAATCAGCGCCACCTGGCGCATGTAGGTCGATTTGCCGCCCATGTTGGGGCCGGTGATGACCTGCATGCGCGTGTTGGCGTTCAGGCGCGTGTGGTTGGCGATGAAGGCGCCGCTCGAGACTTCAGCCAGGCGCGCCTCCACCACGGGGTGGCGGCCGGCCTCGATCTCGATGCAGGGCTCGTTCACGAACTGCGGCGCACACCAGCCCAGCGTGAGCGAGCGTTCGGCCAGCGTGCACAGCACGTCGAGCGTGGCCAGCGCGTGGGCCAGGCGGGTGAGCAGGGGGATGTGCGGCTGGAGCTGGTCGAGCACCTGCTCGTACAGCCATTTTTCACGCGCCAGCGCGCGCTCGTTGGCCGACAGGGCCTTGTCCTCGAAGGTTTTCAGCTCGGGCGTGATGAAGCGCTCGGCGTTTTTCAGCGTCTGGCGGCGGCGGTAGTCGTCGGGCACCTTGTCGAGGTGGCTGCCGGTCACTTCAATATAGAAGCCGTGCACCTTGTTGAACTGCACGCGCAGGTTGGGGATGCCGGTGCGCGCCTTCTCGCGCGTTTCCAGGTCGAGCAGGAAGGCGTCACAGTTGCTCTGGATGCCGCGCAGCTCGTCGAGTTCGGCGTCGAAGCCGCTGGCGATCACGCCGCCGTCGCGCACCAGCGCGGCGGGTTCTTCGTCGATGGCACGGTGCAGCAGATCTGCGCAGCCCGGGGGCGGCTGCAAATGGCTGAAAATTTGAGCCAAATAGGGCTCCGGCGCTTGTCCAATATGCGCGAGAAGCTCTGCTTTTTGTAGCGTTTTGCCCAGGGCCACCAGTTCACGCGGGCGCACCTGGCGCAGTGCGGTGCGCGCGGTGATGCGTTCCACGTCGCTCACGCCCTTGAGCTGCTCGCGCAGCGCGCTCCAGGGGCCGGTGCCACCCCCGGCACCACCCGCACCGCGCAGGGCGGTGGTGGCGGACAGGCGCTGGCGGGCCTCGGTGCGGTCGCGCCGGGGTTCCAGCAGCCAGGTGCGCAGCAAGCGGCTGCCCATGCCGGTCATGCAGGTGTCGAGCAGCGAGAGCAGCGTGGGCGCGTCTTCGCCGCGCAGGGTTTTGATGAGTTCGAGGTTGCGGCGCGTGCTGGCGGGCAGGTCGATGAGGTCGCCGCCGCGCTGCACCTGCACGCTGTGCACATGGGTGAGCTGGCGGCCCTGGGTGTGCTCGGCGTATTGCAGCAGCGCGGCGGCGGCGGCGTGCGCCTGGGCCAGGTCTTGCGCGCTCCAGGCCTGCAGGCTGGCTGCGCCGAGCTGTTCGAGCAGCTTGCGCTCGCCGAGCTGGCTGTCAAACTGCCAGTCGGGGCGCGGGGCCATGGGGCAGGTGAAGGAGCCGCCTTGGCGCAGTGCCTGCAATTGCTGCTCAAAGCGGTCGGTGACGCCCGCGCTGTAGATCAGCTCGCTCGGGGCCACACGCTCCAGCCAGCCGCCCAGTGCATCGAGTGCGCATTCGGCCAGGAACACGCGCCCCTGCGTCACGCTGAGCCAGGCCAGGCCACAGCGCGCGCGCGGGCCCTGGTGCACGGCCAGCAGCAGCGCCTCGGCCTTGTCGGAGAGCAGTTCGCTGTCGGTCAGCGTGCCGGGGGTGACCACGCGCACCACCTTGCGCTCCACCGGGCCCTTGGCCGTGGCCACATCGCCCACTTGCTCGGCAATGGCCACCGACTCGCCCATCTTGATGAGCCGGGCGAGGTAGTTCTCCAGCGCATGGAAGGGCACGCCCGCCATCACCACGGGCTGGCCGGCCGACTGGCCGCGCTGCGTGAGCGTGATGTCGAGCAGGCGCGCGGCTTTTTCGGCGTCTTGCCAGAACACCTCGTAGAAGTCGCCCATGCGGTAGAGCAGCAGCGTGTCGGGGTACCCGGCCTTGAGGGCCAGATACTGCTGCATCATGGGCGTGTGGTGCGAGAGCGTGTCAGACATGCGGTGCGGTGTGAATGAGGCGTGCACTGTAGCAGTTCGTTTTGCGGGTTTCCCCTAGCGAATCGGCGCGTAATTGCCTAGGTTGCCGTTACCTTTTGACATAATCTGTGTGGTGAATGGGGGCGGGCTCTGCGTCGCCGCGTCCACGCAAACATCCTTTTTACGAGTGGGTTGTGCTCAAAAGTGATCTCATCCGAATTGCTGACCGATCTTCTGACCCCCGATGGCGAGGGCGCGCTAGCGCCCTCCGCGCAGGCGCGTCTGCAGGCTTTTTTTGAGGTGCTGCCCCTCGCGCTGATGGAGTTTCGGCTGGAGGGTGTGCGCCTGGTGCTGGTCGCTGCCAATGCAGCGGCGCGGCGCATGCCCGGGCTGGGCGCGGTGCGTGGCCCCGGCACCGACGCACTGGATGTGTTTGACCTGATGCAGGGCGTGGGCATCGTCGGGCAGCTGTGCGCGGTGGCCCGGGCGGGTGTGCCGCTGGAGTGCCGGCCTGTGGTTCGCGAGCCGGGGCGGCCGGTGCTGGCCTGGGAGATGTCGGCCCGCAGTGTGGCCAGTGTCGCCAGCAACAGCATCATGGTGACGGTGCGCGATGTCTCCGAGGCAGAAACCCTGCGGGCCGCACTGGCCGCATCCGAGCGCGCGCTGGAAGAAGCACGCCGTGAATTGCACGAGCAGAGCGATGTCTTCAACTCCATGGAGAGCCTGGCGCGCACCGGCCATTGGCGGCAGATTGAAGACCCGGGTGAAACCGTGTTGCTGTGGTCTCCCGGCCTGTGCGATATCGCCGGGTTTGAGCGGCAGGAGTGGTTGAGCCGCGAGCGCGCGGTCAGCGGCATCCTGCCCGAAGACCGGCATGTGTTTGAAGAGGCGCGCGAGAGGGGGGAGGGCGCCGACATCGAATACCGCTGGCGCCGCCCGGATGGCGAGATCCGCTGGATGCGCTCACGCGTGCGCCACGGGCGTGCTGGCGACGGCATGCCGGTGGAGATGGGCGTGGTGCAGGATGTGACAGACGAGCGCCGCGCAGCCGAGCAGCTGCGCGAGCAGCTGCTGTTTATCCGGCGCATCGCCAGCCGCATTCCGGGGTTCATCTACGAATACCGGCTGCATCCCGATGGCGCCAGCAGCGTGCAATACATCAGTGATGCCGTACGCGAGTTCATGGGGGTCCACCCCGAGGATGTGACCCGTGACTTTCAGGTGCTGATGCGGCGCATCGTGCCCGAAGATGCGGCCCATGTGCGGCACTCCGCGGCGGTCTCACTGCGCACCCAGGTGCCCTGGCAATGTGAGTACAGGGTTTTCATGCCCGACGGCAGCGTGCGCTGGCATATCACCAATGCGGTGCCCCACCGCGAGGACGATGGCTCGGTGGTGTGCCACGGCTTCACCATGGACATCACCGACCGCAAACGCGCCGAACGAGAGATCGAGCGGCTGGCGTTTTATGACGCGCTCACGGGCCTGCCCAACCGGCGCATGCTGCTCGACCGGCTGCAGCGCGCGGTGGCCGCCAGCGCACGCTCGCTGCAGCTCGGCGCCCTGCTGTTCATCGACCTGGACAACTTCAAGGACCTGAACGACACCCTGGGCCACGACATGGGCGACCATCTTTTGTCACAGGTGGCGGCCCGGCTGCTCAGTTGCGTGCGTGAAGTCGATACCGTGGCCCGTTTTGGCGGTGACGAATTCGTGGTCATGCTCGAAACCCTGCACACCGATTTGCCCGACGCTGCCAGCCAGGCTGAAATCGTTGCCGAAAAACTCCTGGCCAGCCTGAATCTGCCCTTTGACCTGGGGGGGCAGCAACATTACAGCACCCCCAGCATCGGCATCACCCTGTTTGGCGACCAGCGCCTGTCGGTGGACGAGCTGCTCAAACGGGCCGACCTGGCCATGTACCAGGCCAAGGCGGCGGGCCGCAACACCCAGCGCTTCTTCGACCCGGACATGCAGGCCGCCGTCAACGCCCGCTCCAACCTGGAGGCCGACCTGCGCCAGGGGCTGGTGCGTGGCGCGCTGTGCGTGCACTACCAGCCCGTGGTGGACCACCACGCCCGCCTGATCGGTGTGGAGGCGCTGGTGCGCTGGCGTCACCCAGAGCGCGGCATGGTCAGCCCCGGTGACTTCATTCCCCTGGCCGAGCAGACCGGCCTGATTCTGCCGCTGGGCCAATTTGTGCTGCAGACCGCGTGCGAACAGCTGCAGCGCTGGAGCGGCAACGACGCCACGCGCAACCTTTCGATCGCCGTGAATGTCAGCGCACGCCAGTTTCGCCAGCCGGACTTTGTTGGCGGCGTACTGCAAACGCTGGCGAACTGCGGCGCCAACCCCACCAAACTCAAGCTCGAACTCACCGAGAGCCTGTTGCTGGGCGACATCGAAGACACTATTGAACGCATGGGGCAGCTCAAGCGCGAAGGCGTCGGATTTGCGCTGGACGACTTTGGCACCGGCTACTCCAGCCTGAGCTATCTCAAGCGGCTGCCACTCGACCAGGTCAAGATCGACCAGAGCTTCGTGCGCGACGTGCTCACCGACCCTAACGACGCGGCCATTGTGCGCACCATCCTGGCATTGGCCGAGAGCCTTGACCTGCAGGTGGTGGCCGAAGGGGTGGAGACCACGGGGCAACTGGCATTCTTGCGCTTGCATGGATGCGAGCAGTTCCAGGGGTACTTGTTTGGGCGTCCGGGCCCTGTGGAGAACATCGATGCATATTTGCACCCTGGGCACTGACAGGCCGGCACGCATCCGCGCGCCGACGGGAGACGCCGCATGGTGAGGGGCGGCGATGGCCGGCAGGTTTTCGACTGGGTGCTGGATCGCAATGCGCGCCGGGCCAGTGGATTGGCGCTGGTGATGGTGGTGGCGCTGCTGGGCAGCTGGCTCGCGGTGGAGGCGGTGGTGCGCTGGCGTGAGTCTGAGCGCAGCGTGGAGCGCGCGCGGCTGCTGGACCAGACCGCCCAGGCGCTGATGGCGCAGGTGCAGGGCGGCGGGTTGCTGGGGGTGGTGTCCCTGCTGGGGCTGAGCGAACCGCTGCTCAAGGACATGGCCCGTGGCACGCTGGCACCAGATGACGGCGCGGCCCTGAACCGGCTGGCGGTGGCGCGCGCCAGGTTCCTGATCAATGGCGTCTATGTGATGTCCAGCGATGGCACCGTGGTGGCCCATGAAACCCAGGGCACCAGGTCCACAGGAATCAACCTGGCTTTTCGCCCCTATTTTCAGCAGGCCCTGCGCGGTGCCACCAGCGTGTATGCCGCCATTGGCAGCAATACCAGGGAGCGCGGCCTGTATTACGCGGCGCCACTCTATGAAAGCGACACCCCCAGCAGCGCCATCATTGGCGCGGTGATGATCAAGGTGGGGTTTGCATCGGTGGATGCGCAGCTGGCCAGTGCCGGGCTGCCCATGCTGCTGTTGTCTCCCCAGGGCGTGGCCTTCGCGTCGGCCCGCCCCGAATGGCTGTTTGCCATGGCGCCGCCATTGACGCAGGCGCGCATTGATGCCGTTCGCGCTTCACGGCAGATGGGGCACCATTTTGACAACGGCGTGGCCTCGGCGCTGCCGTTTTCTCCCGATGCGGCCCAGGTGGACATCAATGGCGTGGCCCATGCGGTAGGGCGGCGCGACCTGGACTGGAAAGATCCAGGCGGAAGCTGGCAACTGCTGGCGCTGGACGACGTCAGCGCCTTGACGCCGCTGCCCCTGCGGCTGCAAGTGGGAGGCGCGGCCTTGCTGGCGCTGAGCCTGCTGGGCTTGTTGGTGCGGGACATGCTGGTCAGCCGCAGGCGCGTGGCTGCAGCACGCGAGCGGTTTCATGTGCTGGGCGCCGCGCTGGAGAGCAGCCCCGTGGCCGTGGTGATCACCGATGGCGACGGATTCATCGACTGGGTCAATCCGCAGTATGAGCGCAACACGGGCTATGCCCTGACGGACGTGCGCGGCAAAAAACCGTCCATCGTTGCCAGTGGCCAGACGTCGCCGGGCACTTACCAGCAGATGTGGTCTGCGTTGCTGTCGGGGCAGTCCTGGCAGGGACAGTTTGTCAATCGGCGGCGCGACGGCAGCCTGTACCACGACGAGGTCACGCTGTCCCCCGTGTTTGACAAACTTGGCAAGCGCATTGGCATGGTGGGCCTGCACGAGGATGTCACCGAGCGCATGCAGGCACAAAAGGAGGTGCAGCGCCGCGAGCGTCTGCTCAACGAGTTGCTGGAACAGCAAACCGCCATTTTCGACAATGCACCACCCATCCTGCTGGTTTGCGATGGGCTGTTCAAACAGTTCAACCCGGCGTTTGTAGAGCTGATGCGCGGCACGGTGGCTGGTTTGCTGGGGCAAAGCGTGGCCACATTGTTCAGCGGCTCTGGCGGTTCCGAGCAGTTCATTGCACGCGTGGTGCCCCGGCTGGCGCAGGGGCAGGCCCTGCGGGAAGAAGCAACGCTGTGCCGGCTCGACGGCAGCACCTATGTTGCGCGACTGTCGGGGCGCGGGTTGCAACTGGAGGGCTGCCAGTCGGCTTCGATCTGGGTGATTGAGGACATCAGCGAGGCCCGGCAGGCCGAAGTGGCCATGCAGCAGGCCGCAGAGCGGCTGGAGCTGGCCCAGGAGGCTGGCAAGGTGGGCGTGTACGACGTCGATCTGGAGCGCGACTCCATCGTCTGGTCGGACAAGCTGGTGTCCATGATCGGCTTGCCTGCGGGCACCCAGCCCAGCGGACGGGCCGGCTGGCTGACCTGTCTGCATCCCGATGACCGTGAGCGCGCCAGTGCGTACTTTGATCAGTGCGTTGCAGGCACAGAAACCTACTTGCGAAATTCCTGGCGCATCGTGCGACCCGATGGCGAGGTGCGCTGGTTTCTGGAGGCCGCCCGCATCATCCGCAACGCACAAGGAAAAGCCTTGCGTGTGGTTGGGGTCAATGTCGATATCCACGACCAGAAACAGCTGGAAGCGCAGGTGGCGCAGCAGCTGGGTTTTCAGCAGGCCCTGATTGACGCCATTCCCGTGCCGCTGTTCTACAAGGATGCGCAGGGGCGCTACATCGGGTTCAATGCCGCCTACGAAAAAGCCTTTGGCGTGCGCCGCGAAGACCTGATCGGCAAGACCGTGCTCGACCTGCCGTTTCTGCCGCAGGCAGAGCGGACCCGGTTCGATCGGGATGCGGGGGCGGCACTGTCGGGCGCGCAAGCGGTACACAAGGAGGTGGACCTGCCCTACGCCGATGGCGAAATGCACCACACGCTTTTCTGGCTGCATGGTTTTACGCAGGCCGACGGCTCGCCGGGCGGCGCCATTGGCACCTTTGTGGATATCACCGACCGCCAGAAGGCCGAGCAAGACCTGCGCCTGGCCAAGGAACTGGCAGAGGAGACCACCGCCCTCAAGTCCAGTTTTCTGGCGAACATGAGCCATGAGATCCGCACACCCATGAATGCCATCATCGGCATGTCGCACCTGGCGCTCAAATCGGGGCTGAGCGCCCGGCAGCACGACTATGTGAGCAAGATCCAGCAGGCGGGCCAGCATCTGCTGGGCGTGATCAACGACATCCTCGATTTTTCCAAGATCGAGGCGGGCCGGCTGGAGGTGGAAAAACATCCCTTTGTGCTCGACCGCATGCTGGAAGGCGTGGTGGATGTGGTGGGGTACAAGGCAGGCGCCAAGGGCCTTGAGCTGGTGTGCGACGTGGCCGCCGATGTGCCGCCCAACCTGGTGGGCGACGCCTTGCGGCTGGGACAGATTCTCATCAATTATTCCAACAACGCCATCAAATTCACTGAGCACGGCGAAATCAGCATCGCCGTGCGGGTGCAAGAGCAGGATGCCCGGCGCGTACTGCTGCGCTTTGAAGTGCGGGACACGGGCATCGGCCTCACGGCCGAGCAGATGGACCGGCTCTTTCAGAGTTTTCAGCAGGCCGATACATCCACCACGCGCCGCTACGGCGGCACCGGGCTGGGCCTGGCGATATGCAAAAGTCTGGCCGAGCTGATGGGCGGCGAGGTGGGCGTGCACAGCGAGTTTGGCAAAGGCTCCACCTTCTGGGTGACGCTGCCGCTGGAGCGTGGCGCGCCTGCACGCCGGTTTGAGCCGCCTCCCAGCCTGCGCGGGCGCCGCGTGCTGGTGGTGGACGACAACCACACGGCGGCCACCGTGCTGTCGGACATGTTGTTGTCCATGGGCTTTGTGGTGCAACAGGCGCATTCTGGAGCCGAGGCCCTGGATGTTCTGCGCACCGCCGTGCAACAGCAAACACCCTTTGGCCTACTGCTGCTGGACTGGCACATGCCCGGCATGGACGGCATTGAACTGGCGGCGCGCATTCGCAAAATGGGGCTGACCGAAACCCCGCAGATGCTGATGGTCACGGCCTATGGGCGTGAGGAGGTGATGCGCGCTGCCCGCACGCAGGGCATAGAGTCGGTGCTGATCAAGCCCGTGAATGCATCGGTTCTTTTTGACACCCTGATGCAGCCCGCGGAAAACACGGCAATGGGTGAGCGCCCAGAGCCCCATCCAGCACCCGGCAACGATGTGCTGCCCGAGGCCATCCGGGGCGCGCAGGTGTTGCTGGTCGAAGACAACGAGCTCAACCAGCTGGTGGCGGCCGAGTTGCTGCGTGATGCCGGTTTTGTGGTGGATGTTGCCGGCAATGGGCAGATGGCACTGGAGATGCTGGAGGCAAAGCGCTACGACGTGGTGCTGATGGACATGCAAATGCCCGTGATGGACGGCGAGACGGCCACGCGGCGGCTGCGCGCCGATGCGCGCTACGCCGACCTGCCCGTCGTTGCCATGACCGCCAACGCCCTGGAGACCGACCGCCAGCGGTGTTTTGCCGCCGGAATGAACGACCATGTGGCCAAGCCCATTGAACCAGGCGTGCTGTGGGCGGCGCTGGCACGATGGATTCGCCCGCGGCCAGGGCTGGGGCAGGCGCCCGGGACCGAACCGGACGTGAACGGTACACCGGCACCGGTGCCGGCGTCCGCTTCTGGTTCCGCGCCGATTGCGTCACTGTCAGTGCCGGGGCTTGATGCGGCGCTGGGCCTGCAGCGCGCGCTGGGCAAGCCGGCGCTCTATGCCGATCTTCTGCGCAGGTTCTGCGATGGGCAGGGCCAGGTGGTGCATACCGTGCGGGAGGCGCTGGCTGTGGGCGATATGTCGCTGGCCGAGCGCGTGGCCCACACCTTGCGATCGGTCGCCGCCAACATCGGCGCAATGGGTGTTTCCGATGCGGCGCAAGCGCTTGAACTGGGGGTGCGGCAGTCTGATCCCGTGCCTGCGCTGCAAGAGCGAGTCGACGCGCTGGCCCTGCATCTTCAGCCCTTGCTGGCAGGCCTGCAGGCGTGGGTGCAAAGCGCGCCCGTGCCATTGCCGAACGCCGCGCAGGGCGGGCCGAGCGAGGCACCTGGAGTGCTGGCGCAATTGCGCAGCCTGCTGGCGCAGGACGATTCAGCAGCGGTGGAGTATTTGCAACACAATGTGAGGGTGTTGGAGCCGGTACTTGGCAGTGCTCTGCGGGCCATCGAAGAACACACCAGCAACTACGATTTTGAGAAGGCGCTGGCAGTGCTGGATGCCGCCAGCACCCAACCCGCGCCGCACACGGTTCCCCCGCATTGAACGGCCCTATCTGCAGGAAAAATCATGGACAACGCGCCTTTTTCTTCCAGCCCTCCAGAGCATGCGCAAAAGCCCATTGCCACGGTGCTGGTGGTGGACGACACGCCCGACAACCTCACCTTGATGGGCAGCTTGCTGCGCGAGCATTTTCAGGTCAAGGTGGCCAACCACGGGGAGAAGGCGCTCAAAATTGCACTCTCCGACACCCCCCCAGATCTGATCCTGCTCGACATCACCATGCCGCAGATGGACGGCTATGAAGTGTGTCGGCGCCTGAAGGCAGAGCCTGCCACCCGGGATATTCCGGTGATCTTTCTGACCGCGCGCTCCGAGCCCGACGACGAGCGGGCCGGCCTGGCGCTGGGGGCGGTGGACTACATCACCAAGCCCATCAGCCCGCCCATTTTGCTGGCGCGGGTCAACACGCATCTGGCGCTCAAGGCCACGTCAGATTTTCTGCGCGACAAGAGCGTCTACCTGGAGCGCGAGGTGGCCATGCGCACGCTGGAGGTGCAGGCCATCCAGGACGTGACCATCATGGCCATGACCTCGCTGGCAGAAACGCGCGACAACGAGACCGGCAACCACATCCGGCGCACGCAGCTTTATGTCAAAACCCTGGCCGAGCGTCTGCGGCACCACCCGCGCTTCGAGCACCTGCTGAACGACCGCATGATCGAGCTGCTTTACAAGTCGGCGCCGCTGCACGACATCGGCAAGATCGGCATTCCGGACAGCATCCTGCTGAAACCCGGCAAGCTCACGGTGGAAGAGTTTGAAATCATGAAAACGCACACCACGCTGGGCCGCAATGCCATTGAGGATGCAGAGCGCCGCTTGGGCATGCGCGTGGCGTTTTTGAGTGTGTCCAAGGAAATCGCCTACAGCCACCAGGAAAAATGGGACGGCTCGGGCTACCCCGAAGGATTGGCGGGGGACGCCATTCCCGTTTCTGCCCGCCTCATGGCCGTGGCCGATGTGTACGACGCGCTGATCAGCAAGCGAGTTTACAAGCCCGCCTTCTCGCACGACCAGGCCTGCGGCACCATCGTCCGGGGCAAGGGCAACCACTTTGATCCCGACATGGTGGACGCCTTTGTGGACATTGCCGAAGACTTTCGCAGCATTGCGCAAAAGTATCCGGACCCTGCATAAGGTACAACCCCCTTAGCCGCTTCGCGCCTTCCCCCTTCTCTCGAATTGCTGCGCCATGCGGGGAGGGGAACGCAGCCAGTGTGGCGGGGCGGCCCTTGCACGGCTGCCCTGGTGTACGTCCCGCCCGCTGCATAGTCCAGCGACAAGACCTCACCGGTGGTCATCGTGTGCTGGCTTAGCGGCTGTGCGCAGTGGATGGGTTCAGAAAGGAGCGTCTTCGCCGGCAGCGGCGGGGCTGTCGGGGTGTTCGCTGGCTGCGGGGGCTGCTGGTTCCGCGGCATCTTCACCGGCAGCCTGGCGCACAGCTGCCTTGTCGCCCGCACCCGCGAACTTGCTGTACTTGCCCAGAAGAGGCACCAGCTGACCATAAATGCGCGGGTTGCCCGCCATGCATTCGCGCTGCTCCAGAAAGTCGGCCTCACCCGTGAAATTGCCCACCAGGCCACCGGCCTCGGTGATCAGCAGCGAACCCGCCGCCACGTCCCAGATCGACAGGCCGGTTTCAAAAAAACCGTCGGTAAAACCTGCGGCCACGTAGGCCAGGTCGAGCGCGGCAGCGCCGGGGCGGCGCAGGCCGGCCGTGCGCTGCATCACGTCGCTCATCATGTTGAGATAGCTCTTGAAGTTGTCGCCCGGACGGAAGGGGAAGCCGGTGGAAATCAGGCAGTCCTTGAGCTGGGTGCGCTTGCTCACGCGGATGCGGCGCTCGTTCAGGTAGGCGCCACGGCCCTTGGTGGCGGTGAACAGGTCATTGCGCGAAGGGTCGTAGATGACCGCCTGCTCGACCTTGCCCTTGACGGCCAGCGCAATGCTGACGCAATAGACAGGAAAGCCGTGGATGAAGTTGGTGGTGCCGTCCAGTGGGTCGATGATCCAGACGAATTCTGAATCCTTGGCGCCATATTCGGTGCCCGATTCTTCGGCCAGGATGCCGTGGCCGGGGTAGGCCGTGAGCAGCGTCTCGATGATGATCTTTTCGGACGCATGGTCCACTTCGGTCACGAAGTCGTTGATCTGCTTTTGCGAGATCCGCACCGATTCCACATCAAGGGCCGCGCGGTTGATGATGGCGCCGGCGGCGCGTGCGGCCTTGATGGCCACGTTGAGCATGGGGTGCAGATTGGACGACATAAATTGTGAGAGAAGGACAGGGGCCTGAACGCCAGGCCTGAACCGACGATGCGGCGACAAGGGAGGTGATTCTACCCGCTGCGCCCAAGACTGGCCTGGGCGGGTGCTCGATGGAGCCGTGGGCAAGATGCCTTGTGCGGCAGCGTCATTTGCCCTGAGCTGTCGTCAGCCGTCCCCAGCCGCCTTCAGCCGCATGTTGCCTTTGATACCGTGCAGCAGCGACCGTTGGCGACCTCGCGCGGCTTTCATGCCGCAGTCAGGGCAGCCGCAGCCACTGGCCTTCTTGTGCCGTGGTTTGCTGCAACGGGCCGTTGCCGAGGGTGAATTCGACCGTCAGGCTCTTGCGTGCGCCGGGGGCAGGGTCGGTGCCGGCGAGGTTGTTGTCCACCGACACTTGCAGCCGACCGTCGCGCACCTGGCTGCGCAGGCGTGCGGTGACGTCCACCTGGCGGTAGCCGTCACCATAGAGCGCGCGCTGGACCGTAACCCGCCCATTGCCTGCATCGTTGCCATAGCCCGCATCGTTGCGCCTGCCACCCTGGTTCCACTGACCAGCACGGGTGCCCGTGAGGCGTGCCGCGTCGATCCAGCTGCCCTCAGCAAACTCGAGGATGTGGGGCTGATCGCCGTAACCACGCGTTTGGATTTGCAGGGTTTTTCTTTGGCCGGGGGCCGGGTCGGTATTGAAAAGCTCATTGGTCAGCTGGAAGCGCTTGTTGCGTCGCACCAGCTGGCGGATCGTTTGGGTCACATCCACGCGCGATGTGTGGGCGCCATAGGTGGCTTGCAGAATTTCTTGATTGCCACGGTTCGCGTTGACGGGTTCGACCGCCTGCCTGCCCATGTTGTCGCCACGCTGACCCCAGCGGCCAGTGCTCCAGCCCAAGAACTGGGCGCCATCTACCCAGCTGTACTCGATGTAATCGAAGGTGCGTGGCTGACCGTCAGGTCCGCGGGCATGGATGCGCAGCATCTTGCGCTGGCCGGGGGCCGGGTCGACATTGTTGAACAGGTCGTTGGTGAGCTTGAAGCGCTGGTCGCGCGCGGCCAGTTGCTTGAGCCGGTCCGTCACATCAATGCTGCGCTGATCGGTGCCATAGACGGCCTGCAGGATCTGGTATTGGCCGTCGTCGCGCTGGGCCCATGCGGTGGACGACATGACAAGCGCGAACATGAGCAGCAGCCAACTGCCCAGGGTTTTTGCGAGAGGGTTGGGAGCGTGCATGCAGACCTTGTTGTGGGTTGGGGGAGAAAAAGTGAACGCCATGGTTTACCCAATAAAAGACGCCACTGCCACCTTAACGCCTGGAGAGGGCGGTCAGTGCACACCTTGCCAGCAGTTGTAACAGCGCTTTACGCGATCACTCCGAACCGGGAGCGCAGGGAGCGACCTGCGGTTCGGGACAAACGCTCGCCCGTTCGGGGCACACACGCATGGCCAGCGGCGACAATGGCGCATGCCCCGGTGGCCCGCCGTTTCTCTTTGATTTCACCATGCGTACCCGTTTCATACTGATCCAGACCAGCCATGCCGGCAATGTGGGTGCAGCCGCACGTGCCATGAAAACCATGGGTTTTGACGACCTGGTGCTGGTGGCGCCGCGCTGGCCCAACGTGTTGCGGCGCGAAGAAACCATTCAGCGCGCCAGCGGTGCCCTTGATGTGCTGGAAAACGCCCGCATCGTCGCCACCCTCGACGAAGCCCTGGATGGCATGAGCCACCTGTGCGCCACCGCGATGACGCCGCGCGACTTCGGCCCGCCCGCCGCCAGCCCCCGGGCGCATTTCGAGATGCTATTAAAAAAAGAGCTTCTAGCGCTTGATGGTAAAGGGCTGGAGGTCAAAAACGCTTCAAATTTTGAGGCGCCGGCTGCCGAAACCGGTGTGGCCTTTCTCTTTGGTTCCGAGCGCTTTGGCATGGCCAACGAGGATGTGTACCGTTGCCATGTGGCGCTTTCCATTCCCACCAACCCGGGGTTTGGGTCGCTCAACCTGGGCGCTGCCATCCAGGTGATCGCCTACGAATGGCGCCAGGCGCTGGGCGGGTTTGCGGTGCAGGATGCCACCCCCACCCGTGCGCAGGCCGATGCCGCCCAGGTGGCTGGCATGCTCGCCCACTGGGAGCAGGCGCTTGCCGGCATTGGCTTTCTCGACCCGGCAGCGCCCAAGAAGCTCATGCCGCGCCTGAACCAGCTTTTCAACCGCGCGCAACTGAGCCCGGAGGAAATCCACATCCTGCGTGGTGTCGCCAAAGCCATGCTCGAGACGGCACAGGCAAAGCGCTAGACTGCATTTCCATATTCCAAAAACAACGAAACCATGTTTGCCCGCCTGCGTTCCGACATCCAGTGCATCCTTGATCGCGACCCCGCTGCCCGCAGCACCTGGGAGGTGATCACCTGCTACCCCGGCTTGCACGCGGTGTGGCTGCACCGGCCTGCGCACTGGTGCTGGGGCCATGGTTTCAAGTGGCTGGGTCGCTTTATCTCGCACCTGGCGCGCTGGTTCACGGGCATCGAGATCCACCCCGGTGCCAAGGTGGGCGAGCGCGTGTTCTTTGACCACGCCATGGGCGTGGTGGTGGGCGAGACGGCCGAAATTGGCGACGGCTGCACCATCTACCAGGGCGTCACGCTGGGCGGCACCTCGCTCTACAAGGGCGCCAAACGCCACCCCACGCTGGGCCGCGATGTGGTGGTGAGCGCCGGCGCCAAGGTGCTGGGCGGCTTCGCGGTGGGTGATGGCGCAAAAATCGGCAGCAACGCCGTGGTCATCAAGCCCGTGCCTGCGGGCGCCACGGCCGTGGGCATCCCGGCGCGCATCATCCCCTCCAAAGAGGGCCAGAGCGCCGACGTGACCGAGCCGCAGCAGGCGCGCAAGTTCACGGCCTATGGCATCACGCAAGAGGACGACCCGCTCTCGCAGGCCATGCGCGGCCTGATCGACAACGCCTCCTCGCAAGAGCACCAGATCGCGTTGCTGTGGCAGGCCATCGAGAAGCTGTCCGAATGCGTCAAGACGGGCGACTGTGTGCCTGACGACGCGGCGCTCAAGGAGCAGTTCGAGGCGGGCAAGTTCAACGATCTGGTCGGCAAGTAGTCGGCCTCGGCCCGTCGTCCAAAAAAAAGCACACGGGACGTGTGCTTCTTTTTTAATAGCTGCTTGCGCTTTATACGTAGGGGCTAGAGGCCAATTTGGTTAAAAATTCAAGGCGCAGACCGTTCAGAACGGCTTGATCGCCACCTTCAGCACACCGTCGCGTTGGTGGGCGAACAGGTCGTAGGCCGCCACGATGTCATCGAGCTTGTAGTGGTGGGTCACCAGCACGCCCAGATCAACGCGGCCCGATGCCACCACGTTCATCAGGCGGCGCATGCGCTCCTTGCCGCCGGGGCACAGCGCGGTGCGGATGGTGTGGTCGCCCAGGCCCGCCGCAAACTGCGCCAGCGGGATGGTGAGGTCTTCGGAATACACGCCCAGGCTCGACAGCGTGCCCCCGGGCCGCAGCACCTTCATGGCTTGCGCAAACGTGGCCTGCGTGCCCAGCGCCTCGATGGAGCTGTCCGCGCCCTTGCCACCGGTGAGCTTCATCACCTCGTCAACCACGTCCACGTTGCGGAAGTTCAGCGTCACGTCGGCGCCCATCTTCTTGGCAATGCCCAAACGGTGGTCGTTGCCGTCCACGGCGATGATGGTCGTGGCGCCCAGCAGGCGTGCACCTGCGGTGGCGCACAGGCCAATCGGCCCCTGCGCAAACACCACCACGGTGTCGCCAATGCGGATGTTGGCGTTCTCTGCGCCCTTGAAGCCGGTGGACATGATGTCGGGGCACATCAGCACCTGCTCGTCGGTCAGGCCATCGGGGATAGGGGCCAGATTCGCCTGTGCATCGGGCACCAGCACATATTCGGCCTGGGTGCCGTCGATCAGGTTGCCAAAGCGCCAGCCGGCGGTGGCCTTGTAGCCATGGCAGCCGCACAGGCCTTGCGCAATCAGGTAGCTGCCGTCTTGTGAAGGTGCGCCATCTTGCGCGGCATACGAGTTGAAGTTGGGGCAGATGGCTCCCGCAATCACGCGTTGGCCCTCGGTGTAGCCCTGCACGGCACTGCCCAGTTTTTCGATCACGCCCACGGGCTCATGCCCCACCGTCAGGCCCTTGGCCACGGGGTATTCGCCCTTGAGAATGTGCACGTCCGTGCCGCAGATAGTGGTGGTGGTGATGCGCACCAGCGCATCGTTGGGGCCCACATCGGGGATGGGCTTGTCGGCCAGCTCGATGCGGCCTTTGTCGACAAAAACGGCGGCTTTCATCATGGCGGTCATGGTGGTGCTCCTTGGGTGTGAAAGCACCACCTTACGCCGAATGCGTGTCCGTAGCGTGCCGACGCTGGAGTGGACTGCTCGGGTATGAAAAAAGCGCCGGCTGTCTTATCGGGCGCGCACTGCCGATTTGGGCCGGAAGGCCTTGCACACCTCGTCGCGTGTTTCGAGGTAAGGCCCGCCAATCAGGTCAATGCAATAGGGCACGGCAGCAAAGATGCCCGGCACCAGTTGTGCGCCGGCCGCATCCTTGAGGCCTTCCAGCGTTTCGGCAATCGCCTTGGGCTGGCCGGGCAGGTTGATGATGAGGCTTTGCTCGCGCACCACGGCCACCTGGCGCGAGAGGATGGCGGTGGGCACAAAGCGCAGGCTGATCTGGCGCATTTGCTCGCCAAACCCCGGCATCTCCTTGTGCGCCACGGCCAGCGTGGCCTCGGGCGTCACGTCGCGCAGGGCCGGGCCGGTGCCGCCGGTGGTCAGCACCAGGCTGCAGCCCTCGTTGACCAGGTCGATCAGCGTGGCTCTGATGCGGTCCTGTTCGTCGGGAATCAGGCGGGGCTCGAAGGTAATGGGGTTGAGCAGGGCGCGGGTAAGCCAGTCCTGCAGGGCGGGCAGGCCCTTGTCTTCATACACACCGGTGCTGGCGCGGTCGCTGATCGAGACGATGCCGATCTTGACCGGGTCGTGGAGCGCTTCACTCATCGTGGTCCTCGTCTTCGGGGGTGTTGTCTTCACCGGCCGCGCCGCCCAGATGCTCACGCACCAGCTGGAACAGCTCGCGGTAGGCGCGGCCCTTGCGCGGTGCCAGGCCCTCGGAGACCTGAACGTTGGCGGTCTTGCCGGCCGGGGTTGCATCCTTGCGTGCCTGGCGGATCAGCGCGCGCAGTTGCTGGGTATCGGTGTCGGGGTGCTCGGCCATCCAGGGGGCCAGGGCAGCGTCGTCGGCAATCAGCCGGTCACGCCAGTGCTCGGCCAGGTGCAGCGAGAGTTTTTCGCTGGCCGACCCCTTGTGCTGCTCCTCCAGTGCCTGCCGTGCGGCCTGCACCAGGTCGGGTTCAAGCTTGCGCATGAGCTTGCCCACATACTGCATCTGGCGGCGCTTGCCTTCAAAGTTGGTGATGCGCTTGGCTTCGGCCAGGGCGTCCACCAGCTTTTCGGGCAGGCCCACGGCTTCGAACAGGTCGGTGCGAAGCGTTAGCAGCTCTTTGCCCAGGTCTTGCAGTTCATCGCTTTCGCGTTTGAGATCGGTACGGCTGGCATCGGGCGTGCCTTTGAGTTCGGCCTTGAGCTGAATGTCCAGTTCGCTGCCTTCGGCAACGAACTGGCCTCGCACAAAGTAGCCTTTTTTGGGTTTGCGTGACATGGGTGGGGGCAAAGAGAGAGGTGGCGCAGCGCGCACCACAGCGGCAAGTATCATAGCCGCCGCTATGAATAAACCCACCAAACGCGCCGCGCGCGCCCCCAGCGCCCCGGCCGCCGCGCAAGCCCCTGCCACTTCCCCCGCCCCGGAACGCGGTTTCAGCTACAGCCGACCGTTCTTTGAGGACCTGGTGGACCGTGCCCTGGCCCACGCCAAAAAGCTGGGCGCCACCGACGCGGGCGCCGAGGCGTCCGAGGGCTGCGGCCTGTCGGTCAGCGTGCGCAAGGGCGAGCTGGAGAACGTGGAGCGCAACCGTGACAAGTCGCTGGGCGTCACGGTTTATATCGGTCATCGCCGCGGCAATGCCAGCACCTCCGACTTTTCGGACAAGGCCATCGAGCAGACCGTGCAGGCCGCCTACGACATCGCCCGTTTCACCGCCGAAGACCCCATGGCCGGTCTGCCCGATGCAGACGATATTGCGCCCCCCGACACCCACCGCGACCTCGATTTGTTCCACCCCTGGGCCATCGACAGCGAGCAGGCAGCACGCCTGGCCATGGAGTGCGAGGCCGCCGCGCTCAAGACCAGCCGCCGCATCACCAACAGCGAGGGCGCTGGCGTGTCGGCCCAGCAAAGCCATTTTTTCAGCGCCCACACGCGCGGCTTTCGCGGCGGCTATGCCAGCTCGCGCCACAGTTTTTCGGTGTCGCCCATTGCCTCGTTGCCCGGCCGCAATGCCGAGATGCAGCGCGATGCGTGGTACAGCTCCGAGCGCGACGCGGCCGAACTGGCCTCGCCCGAGGCCGTGGGCCGCTATGCCGCCCAGCGCGCATTGAGCCGCCTGGGCAGCCGCAAGATTGTCACCACCCAGTGCCCGGTGCTGTTTGAATCCACCCTGGCTGCAGGCCTGCTGGGTGGTTTTGTGCAGGCCGTCAGTGGGGGCTCGCTTTACCGCAAGAGCAGCTTTTTGCTCGATTCGCTGGGCAAGATGGTGTTTCCCAAGCACATCGATATTCTGGAAGACCCGTTTGTGCTGCGCGGCAAGGGCAGCTCGCCTTTTGACGAAGAAGGCGTGCGCGTGGCGCCACGCAAGGTGGTGCAGGGCGGGCGGGTGCAGGGCTATTTCCTCAGCAGCTACTCGGCACGCAAGCTGGGCATGAAGACCACGGGCAATGCAGGCGGCTCGCACAACCTCACACTCACCTCGCGCCTCACCCAAAGCAGCGACAACCTCGATGCCATGCTGCAAAAGCTGGGCACCGGCCTGTTTGTGGTGGAGCTGATGGGCCAGGGCGTGAACTACGTCACGGGCGACTATTCGCGCGGCGCCAGCGGCTTTTGGGTGGAAAACGGCAAGATTGCCTTCCCCGTGCACGAGATCACCATTGCCGGCAACCTGAAAGACATGCTCAAGGGCATTGAAGCGGTGGGTGCCGACGCCTACAGCTATGGTGCCAAAACGGTGGGTTCCATCCTGGTGAACCGCATGAAAGTGGCCGGCAGCTGAGCCCTGTCCCTACAGGCCATCCAGAACAAAAGCAGCCTTTGGGCTGCTTTTTTTTGATAGCTGTCAGCGCTTGCTATATAAGCGCTAGAGGCCTTTTTGGCTTGAAAAATTTGCCCTCTTTGAGGTTGCAGCGCTACCCCGGCGGTGTGGGCCGCATGCGTGCACGCGCCTGGGCAGGCGGCAACCCCGGCCAGGGCATCCACCGCGCTGCGCGCCCCAAGCCACCCACCAGTGCGCGCTGCCCCGGCCCCAGGCCGTGCCCACGCAGTGATGCAAATGAGCGCACCGGCTCCGGCGTCATGTCCACCGCGGCGCGCACCAGCATGCGCTGCACCGGCCGCAGCGCGCGCGGCACGATGGGCGCGTTCTCCATGATCCGCAGAAATTCGCCCAGGATGCTGCTGTCTTCCAGCCCGGGCGCGGTCTGCGCCAGCAATTGTTCCCACCGCGCCCAATTGCTGGGCGCGCCGGTTGCGCCATACAGCCGGGCGGGCCGCTGCCCTTCTGCAAACACCTGCGATTTTTCCGCCGGCGACAGCGGACGCGCATAGCGGTGGTATGCCTCGCAAAAACCAAAACTGGCCGTTGCCTGCACCCAGTCGAGCAGGCGCGTGTCGTTGGCGTGGTAGGGCTGCCCGTCTGGCGTCGTGCCACGTACCCGGTCATGCATGCGCACCACGCGGGCAATAAGCTGCTCGGCCTGGTCCGCTGGCGCATACACCGTCACCATGGCCGCAAAGCCCGTACGCCGCAGCCGCAGCAGCGGATCGCGCTGGAAGCTGCTGTGGTCCCACACGCCGGTGCGCACAGAGGGCTCGGCAAGCTCCAGCAACACCGCCGCAACGCCGCCGATGAACAGGCTGACCGGGTTGTCAAAGATTTCCCAGGAAATGCTGTGCGCGGGCGTGAGGGCGGGCGCGCCGTGAGGGCTGGAAAAATCCACGGCCATGCCGGGCGGGGGCTGGAGGAGGGTGCGGGCATGGTGAAGCAAAGCGGGTGTTCCGGGGCAGGGGGGAACCACTTTGTAGGCTTCAGCAGCAGACGGTGATGTCGGAGCGGGGAGGGAGAGCCTGTAAGACTCGGACGTCTGGATGCAACCCTCTGCGGAAGTGGAGCATTTCAGCTCAAACGTCTGCTGTTTGGCAGATCACACGCGCTTCAGGTTCGGAAATTGCGGTTGCAAAGTTTGTCTCCAAGAATTCAGCCACGGGCCGACCTTTCCTCAACACCAGGTCCGCAATCGCTTTGGTATCGGAGAGCTCCAGTTTGAATGTATCGGACGGCAGCAGATCCAATGCGTCACTGGCAATCGCCACAATACCCGGCCAGCTCTTGCCCAGCGGCGGTTTTTTCACCGCGGCTCGCCAGACCTCCAGCTTCGGAAAATCGCCACTCTTGAAGCCTTCGAGCAATACCACGTCACACGTTTGAAGACGTGTCAGCAGGTAGCCCAGTGGTGGTTCAACGGCGCCGCGCAACTCGTGCATCAGTGCCCAGCGGTTGTGCCCCAGCAGCATGACCTCTGTACACCCTGACTCCCGCAGTCGGTAGGAGTCTTTGCCGGGACGATCCACCTCGATGTCCTTGTGGCTGTGTTTGATCAGGGAGACCGTGAGCCCGCGGGAGCGAAGCTCGGGAATCAGCTTTTCAAGCAGGGTGGTCTTGCCCATGCCCGAGTGACCTGTGATGCCGAAGATTTTCATGGTCTTGTGCTTGCTTCGTGAAACGGGAGTGCCGGCGTAGTGCCGGCACTCCCGATGCAACGCACCGATGTGCGTCAGGGAATGATGGCGTCCTTGGCGTTCTTCTCCAGGAAGTCCAGCACCACCTTCCGCTGGAGATCGTCCAGTCCTGCCCGCGGGAACATGCTCTGCGTGATGCCGTGCCACTGGCTCTTGGTGAACTCGCCCGGCTCGCGCGGCACGTGACACACGGTGCAGCGCTCGTAGAACAGTTTCTCGCCCGGCACCATAGCGCCCATGGTCGCGCCCTTGACGATGTTGGCACGCTCACTTAGCTTGAGCGCATCGACATCCAGCTTGCGTTGCTCCACCCGTTCGATCACTGGCGGCTCGTACGCGCGGTTGACCGACTCGGCGTCATCGCAACGCTTGAGGTTGGCAATGCAGGTGTTGGCGCTGGTGGCCTGGCTCAGGCCGCTGGACGCCACGCTGGTCGTGATGATGTTGATCGCACCGCTGTTGCAGCGGCCCTTGGAGTCGAGCTGGATCCAGTTGCCCTCTTCCAGGCTGACCACGCCCTTCATGATCTTCTTGGTGACCACCGCGCCAGCAATCAGCGCGCCACGATCGTTGTACAACTCGACCAGGTCACCGCTCTTGATACCCTTGGCGGTGGCATCTTCGACACTGATGAGCACATGCTGGCGCCCTTTCACGTTCTGTTCCAGACGCACGTCGGCGTTGGCCATCTGCGAGTGCACCCGGTTGTAGGGGTGCGGGCTGACCACATGCACCTGACCCGGCTTGGCGTTGCCGAGGAACTCGGACGGCTCCAGATACTTCGGAACCGGCGGGCAGTCGGGTACGTTGAAACGCGCAATCTCGGAGCAGAACAGTTCGATCTTGCCGGACTTGGTGTGCAGCGGGTTTTTTACCGGGTCGGTATAGAAGTCGCCGTGGCGCACCCACTTGCGCATCTTCTCGGGCACGTCGATGCGCACGATGCCATCTTTCCAGAACTGATCGAACGGCATCTTCTGGCCGGTCGCTGCGTACGAGGCCCTGAGGACGTCCATGACCGACTTGCCTTCGGTAAAGCCGTATTCGACACCCATCAGTGCAGCCAGGCGGCGGAAGATCTCGAAGTCGTCCAGGCTCTCGCCGTAAGGCTTGATGACCTGGCGCATCGCGTAGATCTTGTCGTTGCTGTAAGTGCCGCCGGTGCTCATGTCGTCCCGCTCAAGGGCCGAGGTGGCCGGTAGCACGATGTCGGCGAATCGCGACGAGGCACACCACCAGGGGTCCTGGCAAATCACCGTGTCGACCTGCTGATTCATTGCACGCAGCAACTCGTTGGTGTTCTGCTGGTGCGACATGAAGTTGTTGCCAGCGGTGTAGATCAGCTTGACCAGCGGATACTTGTGCGTAGAGCCGTCGCGGGTGTATTCCTTGCCGGGGTTCATCAGCATCTCGCTGATGCGCGAGGCCGGGCAGCGCGCCTTGATCGGGTTGCGACCCTGCGACAAGCCAACCGGCATGATGGCGTTGGACTGCACCGTGCCGCCACCACCGTAATGCCAGCTGAAGCCCACGCCTTCGCCCGGCTTGCCGATCTTGCCGAGCATGGCTGCAAAGTTGATGATCGCCCAGTGTGTCATCTCGCCGTGGTGTGCGCGCTGCAGCGACCAGGCGCCAGCAAACTGGGTGCGCTTGGAGGCAAACAGCTCGGCCAGCTCGACGATCTTGGCGGCTGGAATGCCGGTGATCTTGGCGGCCCACTCGGGGGTCTTGGGCGGTGTGCCGTCACCATCCTTGCCCAGCAGGTAAGCCAGGTACTTGTCGAAGCCCACGGTGTACTTGGCCAGATAGGCCTTGTCATGCTTGCCGGCGGTGTAAACATGGTAGGCCATGGCCGAGAACAGCGCCACGTCCGTGTTCGGAATGATCTTGACCCACTCGGAACCGACGGCATCGTCGGTCGGCGTGTACTGCGGGTTGATCGAAACGAACTTGACACCGCGCTCCTTGATCTTCATCCAGCGCGGGGCCATCTGGTGGTCGGCGACCGTGAATTCGATCCGGTTGTTTTTGAACGGGTCGCAGCCGATCCAGACCATGACCTCGGTGTGCTCGGCCATCACTTCCCATGAAGTCTGGGGCGAGTACACCTCCATGTCGCCAATGATGTGCGGCAGGCTGACCTGCGAAGCGCCGCCCGAATAGTCGCCGGTGGTGACCGAATGACCCCCGATCAGACCGAACAGGCGGCCCTGCAGCACCTGCGGACGCAGCAGACCGGCGTGCGACCAGCCGCCGTAGGAAGCGCTGAACAGCGCCTCGTTGCCATGCTTTTCCGCCGTGCGCATGATGGCATCGGCCGTGAGCGCCAGCGCCTGTTCCCAGCTCACGCGCACAAAGGGTTCCTTGCCGCGCAGGTGAGGTTTGGTGTCACCCGTGGGGTTGGCCAGATAGGATTTACGCACCATCGGGTATTTCACGCGGGTCTTGTGATAGACACGGCCGATCAGGCCCTCCGTGAGCATGGTGGTCGGTGCGGCGTCCACGTCCTTGAGCGGCTGGATGCCGACCAGAACGCCATTCTTCACCACTGCCTTGAACGGGCCCCAGTGGCTGGCACTGGGAATCACCTGGGTGTCGGCGGCAAACACTTCGTCCGCTGCGAACCAGGTCAGGCCGTTGGCAGTTACTGCCGAGGCCACCGATGCCTTCAAAAGGCCGCGTCGGGTCATGGTCATGATGAATCTCCTTGCAAATAAAACAAACCGATGGGGTATGTCCTGATGCTAGGAGTCGCAGATCAATGGCGCGCTCGGATTTGTTGTGCTGTGCCGTGCCTTTGTTAACCGCGTTAACGGTCGGGACGTCAGTTCGCCGCGCCGGGCCGGTGCTGGAACTGGGGCATCAGCAGGGGTGGAGGCAGCGACTCGTCGATGTTGATCTCACCCAGATTGCCCGCCTCAACCGTGCGAACCACCGGGCCGAAGTGCCGGCGGGTCGGCCGCCGCTCCAGCAGATCGACCGCCAGGCCGATGGACATCCGGCCCTGCAGCACGGGGGCATCGGTGGGGGCGGCGAGGATGCGGCCCCGCAGGATTCCCCGGTGCACCGCCGGCGTGAAGTAGGTCGAGACGATGCCGATGCGGTCCTGCAGGCCGCGTTCGCGCAGCACGCTGATGGCGGCCTCCGCCATCAGGGCATTGCCGGCCACAAAGTCCAGGTCCTTGTGATCGTCGAGCACCTGTTGCAGCAGATTGCGCTGCACGGCCTTGCCGGTGTCGCCCCACGCGGTCGTGCGGATAACGACGCGGCTACCGGCGATGGCCTGGCGAAAGGCGCGGTCCACGCCCTCGCTGACACTGCGCGGCCCCGGAAACCAGGCCACTTGCATTGGAGGACCGTCGGCCCGCGTCTGGCTGACCAGAAAGCGGCCAGCCGCCCGGCCCATGTCGTCCCAGTCCACGCCCACCTTGCCCGAAATGCCGTCGTCGTCGATGGCATTGACGGTGCCGATGACGAGCATGCGCGTTGTCAGCTGGCGCAGGTGCGGGGTCATGACATCACGGGAGACCGCCCCGATGATCAGCGCCTGCACGCGACGGTCCGAGGCACAGGCCTGGATCTGGGCGCGCTGGACCGCCAGCTGGGCATAGCCGCCGGCCTCGGCAAATTGCACCTCCACACGCAGGCGGCGCGCTTCCTCCACCATGCCGTAGTTGACGCCCAGCCAATACGCATCCTTGATGTGCGGCACCACCACGCAGAGCACCCACGGCTGTCGGGCGGGCGCCGCTGGCGTGTATTCGGCCCGCACGGGCGCGGCCGCCTTGAATGGCGGTTCCCAGCTCAGGATGGGTTGCGCTGCAGCGGGTGCGACCGCCACGGACCAGGCCATGCACAGGCCCCACAAGGCAGCGGCGGGTCGTCGCAACGGGTGAAGGGAGAGAAAGGTGGACGTCATGCCCGCGGACTGTAAGCCGGTTTCCCGGTCAGAATAGCAAGACAGATGACTTTGGTCGGCACGCGAACGTTGGACTGGAAATGATGCTCCCCTGGATCAAGCGGCTCGACCGCCGACTGGGCTTGATCGGCAAGATCGGGCTTGTGTTGGCCGTGGGCGCGTTGCTGACAGCGGCGGTGGCCGCCACGGCCTGGCTCAGCTTCAACCAGGTGGTCGGGCTGCAGCGTCGCATCATCGACAACACGGTGCCGGCACTGGAAGCGGTCGGTGCGGTGACCCAGCTCAACAACCGCACCCTGGCGCTGGTCGATCAGCTTCGGCGCGCGCAATCGGTCGACGAGGTCGATGCGCTTGAACGCCAGGGCGACGCGCAACTGGCCCAGGTGCGCGAACTGCTGGAGCGTCTGGAGCAGCAGGCCTTCGAGCCCCAACTGGAACAGGCACTGGCCGTGACGGTGCACGAGATGCACACCAACCTCGGGTTGCAGGCCAGCCAGACGCGGCAGTCACAGCAGTTGCAAGGCGAGATTCGACAAGCCCAGGAAGTGCTGCACCGTGCAGTGGCCGAATTGATGCTGCTGGCGGAGGCGCTGGCGGCGAATGCATCGACCTATTCCACAGCCACCGTGTCCAGTCTCTACCCCATGGTGGAGCGCGGCGCCAGCCGGGACGAGATCCTGGCGTCGCTGGACCGTCTGATCGAGGTGGACATCGACCGCATGGAGCGCATGTCTGAATTGCAGCTCGTGTGCTTTCGGCTCAAGACCACGCTCGATCGCGTGGAGGGTGACCTCGCTCCACCAGCCCTGGCGGGCTTGAACAGGGAGTTCGTCGCGGACCTGGCCATCCTGTCGCATCGGCTGCAGGACTTCCGGGACCCGACCCGCAAATCCACGGCGCAGCGGCATGTCGGTGTGCTGAAGGCAGCGCTGGCGCCGCAGGGCCTGTTTGCCTTGCAGGCCGAGCGCCAGGCGCTCGGCGGCCAGTTGGCCGCTGAGCGGGACGCAGGGGCCGCACTGGCACTGCGCCTGAACGAACAGGGTGCCGCACTGCTGCTGGCCAGTCAGCAGGCCATGGCACAGGTGGGCACCGGCTCGCGCACCGCAATCGCCCGCGGAGCCGTGGGCTTTCTGGCCGTCGCCGGTGTCCTCACGCTGTCGTTGCTGGCCACGCTCTGGCTGATCCTTCGTTACGAGCTGCTGGGTCGGCTCAAGGGCATGGAAAGCGCCATGCGGGCTCTCATGGCTGGCGATCACAGCGTGGCAATCACCCATCCGGTGGCCCGCCACGATCCGCTGCTGCCGCTGGTGCAGGCGCTCGAGCAGTTCCGGGAGCACGCAATCGAACGGCAACGCCTGGAACAGTCGCTGCGCCAGCACCAGCAGCAACTGGAGCAGCAGGTGCAGGACCGCACCGCAGCGCTCAGCCGCAGCAATGAACTGCTGGAGCGCGAAGTCGCGCTGCACGCGCAGGCACGGCGTGAGGCCGAGGAAGCCAACCGCGCGAAGAACGAATTTCTTGGCAGCCTCAGCCACGAACTGCGCACGCCGCTCAGCGGTGTCAGCGGCAGCGTGCACCTGCTGCGCGACACCGCGCTGGACGATCGTCAACGCGAGTACCTGCGGATGATCGAGTACGCCAACGGCACCCTGCTGGAAACCCTGGAGGACATGCTTGGTTTCTCCCGCCTGGAGGCCGGCAAGCTGGAGGTCACGCGGGAGTCCTTCGCGCTGCGGGATGTCATCGACGACATGCTGGCACTGCAGTCCGTCGCGGCGCGCAGCAAGGGCCTGGCACTGGTGCGCGACATCGCCGACGACGTGCCCGAGGGGCTCGTGGGCGACCGACGCAAGCTCAACCAGATCCTGCTCAACACCATCGGCAATGCCATCAAGTTCACCGACGAAGGCGACGTTACGGTGAAGGTGGGGCGGGCAGCGGACGACCCGCCAGGAGCGTTGCGCCTGCGGTTTCAAGTGCTTGACACCGGTATCGGCATTCCGACGGATCAGCAGGAGGCTGTTTTCAAGCCGTTCGTCCAGGTGGAGGACACGGCGCACCGTCGGCACGGCGGGACCGGCCTGGGGCTGGCCATCTGTCAGCGCCTGGTGGAACTGATGGGAGGGCGCCTGTGGCTCAAGAGCACGGTGGGGGAAGGCACGGAGGTTGGTTTTGAACTGCCGTTCGAGCCCGCGGCGTTGTCGTCGTCACCGACCCCGCTGCCCGAGAGCGCCGATCCGCTCCCAGCGCTGGATGTGCTGGTGGTCGAAGACGACGATATCAACCGCATCGTCTGCCAGCGGTACCTGGAAGCGCTGGGCCACCGGGTGCGGGTGGCGGACAGCGGCCCCAGCGCCATCGACCTGCTGCGCGGCGGCGGGCACACGGACTGCGTGCTGATGGACATCAGCCTGCCCGGCGCGTCGGGGCTGGAAGTCGCCCAGACGATGCGCACCCTTGACAGCAGCCGGTGGCGGGCGCTGCCCATCGTGGGCATGTCCGCGCATGTCACGCCGGACATCCTTGATCACCCTGCCGCTGCCAACATGGCGGGTTTTCTCAGCAAACCTTTCCAGCGCGTAGAACTGGCGCGTGCGCTGGCGCGGGCTATTCGGTCCTGCGCACCCCCGACGGGCGCCTCCGCAGCAGCCTCCCCGGTGGAGGGCGGCACAGCGGCTGGCGATGCGCCAGCGCTGGACGAGGCCTATCTCGCACAGGAGCGCGAAGACCTCGGGCCCAATGTGTTGCGGCAGTTGCTGAACCTCTTTCGCCAAACGTCCGAAGCGTCTGCAACAGCACTGCAAGGTGCAGCACAGGCCGCCGACATCGAACAGATGCAACGAATCGCCCACCAGCTGCGCAGCGCCGCCAGCAACCTGGGGCTTGTGCGTGTCATGCAGGCCTGCCGGCGCCTGGAAGACGCGGCCCGTGAAGGGGTGTTGACGCAGGCGCAGCGCCAGCTGCTTGCCGGCCAGTTGCTGGCCGCCATTCCTGAAGGGATCGAGGCGCTGGAGCGCTGGCTGGGCGCCCCAGGCGAAGGGCCTCAGGCTGCGCCGTGGTCGGCCAGCAGGTAACCGACGCCCCGGACGGTGACGATCAGCTCCGGGTGTCGGGGGTCTTTTTCGAGTTTCTCGCGCAGGCGGGCCACCAGCACATCGACGGTGCGGTCGCTCGGGTCCCACGAGCGGTGGAACACCTGTTGCATCAGGCGCTCGCGCTCCACCGCGGTCCCGAGTTGCCGGGCCAAGGCCGCCAGCAGGTCGAACTCGCCCCGGGTCAGGACTTCCTGGTGCCCATCCGCCGAGGTGAGCTTGCGCTGCGCTAGGTCCAGCGTCCAGTCGCCCAGTTTGCGGTGCAGCCCGGATGCGCCGGTCGCCGACACCGGGCGCAGGCGGCGTAGAACGATCTTGACCCGCGCGAGCAGTTCGCGCGCGTTGAAGGGCTTGGTAACGTAATCGTCGGCCCCAGACTCCAGGCCCACGATCTTGTCGATGTCGTCGTTGCGGCCGGTCACTAGGATGAGGCCTATGCTGGTGTTGTGGGCGCGCAGCTCCCGCGCCAGCTCGAGACCGTCACGACCGGGCAGGCCGATGTCCAGCAGCACCACATCGGTGGGGTGCTGGCGAAGGCTGTCCCACATTTCATCGCCATTGGCAGCCACTCGGACGCAATAGCCCTCCCGCTCAAAGTAGGCCTTGACCCGTGTACAGGTCAATGGATCGTCGTCGACGACAAGGAGACTGTGTGCGGCAGACAAGATGTTCGGATTTGTCCGTGTTTGGATCGGATCGGAGGTCGTCATCGTTTCTGAAAATTATAGGGAGCCGGTGTTTGGCCGGACGTGCATGACGGCGAAACGGTCGCCGTGCTTCCCGCAGCGGCTGTTACCGCCATACGGGTGACCGCCCGCTCATGGTCGTGGACCAGCGTATCGAACCAACGCGTCCACGTTGCCTGCCCCCGTCATCGCCGCTCCAACCTCCGTGGTATTGGCCGCGCACCTGATCCGGCGTGCGCCGCCGTCTTGATGGCGTCCGCAGACTGCGGCAGCGCTGGCGCTGCAGGGCCCGCGAAATAAAAGCAAAAATAGCTGCCAGCGCTTGTTTATCAAGCGCTGGCAGCTATCAAAATAACACTGACCGTTGCGTGGTCAGCTGGGGGCGCTCTCTATCTTTCAGCCCGCCAGCGCAGCCTTCACAGCGGCCGAGACCTGGCCCATGTCGGCCTTGCCGGCCAGGCGGGTCTTGACCACGCCCATAACCTTGCCCATGTCGCCGGGGCCGGCGGCGCCCAGTTCGGCCACGATGGCTTTCACGGCGGCCAGGGTTTCCTCGGCCGACATCCGCTCGGGCAGGTAGGCCTGCAGCACGGCCATTTCGGACTTTTCCTTGTCAGCCAGGTCCTGGCGGCCCGCGCCTTCAAAGGCGGTGATGCTGTCTTTGCGCTGCTTGATGAGCTTGTCCACGATGGCGACCACGGCCACATCGTCCAGCACGACGCGCTCGTCCACTTCCTTTTGCTTCATCGCGGCCTGCAGCAGGCGGATGGTGCCCAGGCGCTCGCTGTCCTTGGCGCGCATGGCGGTTTTCATGTCTTCGGTGATCTGGTCCTTGAGGCTCATGGCGGCTTCCTTTTTAGTAAGACAGAGTCGGAGGGTTTGCACAAAGCCCCTCTGGCTAGGCGCAGCGCCGCAGACAGTAGTTTTGCTACGGCAAGGCGCTGCAACGACGCCAGAGGGGCTTTGTGCAGACCCGCAAAAACAAAAACCCGCGCTTGGCGTCCCTAGCGCGGGTTCTGGGACCCAAGCAGGCTTGGGATCCGGAAGATCAGTACATCTTCTTGGGCAGTTGCATGCTGCGAACGCGCTTGTAGTGGCGCTTCACGGCGGCTGCCTTCTTGCGCTTGCGCTCGGCGGTGGGCTTTTCGTAGAACTCACGGGCGCGCAGGTCGGTCAGCAGGCCGAGCTTTTCAATGGTGCGCTTGAAGCGACGCAGTGCAACGTCAAAGGGTTCGTTTTCTTTTACGCGGATCGTAGTCATTAGCTAATGTTTTCCAAAATGTTGCTCGCAGAGGGGCTTGGGGAGATCGGGCCTCAGGACCATACGTAGCGGTTTCCCCGTCTGTAACTAGTATTTGGCCGACGGGGCATTGCCAGCAAAGCCGGAGATTATAGCCCGGCTGCGGCAAATTTCAAGCAGGCAGCGCTTGGGCGCAAGCATGTGCGCTGGCCCAGGCCCACTGAAAGTTGTAGCCGCCCAGCCAGCCCGTCACATCCACCACCTCACCAATGAAGTACAGCCCGGGCTGGGTTTTGCACTCCATCGTCTGCTGCGAGAGCGCGCGGGTGTCGATGCCGCCCAGCGTGACTTCGGCCTTCTTGTAGCCCTCGGTGCCGGTGGGGGTGAGCTCCCAGCGTGCCAGTTGCTCGGCCAGCCGGGCCAGGGCCTTGTCAGTGGCCTCGTTGATGGGGCGTTGCCAGTCGGCCTCACGCTGGGCCCAGGTGTCGGCCAGGCGGCTTGGCACCAGCGTGGCCAGCTCGTTGGCGATGAGTTTGCGCGATCGCGCCTTGGCCTGCGCCAGCGCGGCGGGCAGGTCCACCGTGGGCGCCAGGTTGATGGCCAGCGGCGTGCCCTCTTGCCAGTAGCTGGATATCTGCAGCACCGCCGGGCCCGACAGGCCGCGGTGGGTGAACAGCAGGTCTTCGTCAAACGCCATGCGGGACTTCTTGGCGCCGGTGCTGATCTGCACCGGCAGCGCCAGTCCGGCCAGCTGCGCATACGGCGCCCAGCCCGCGCCGTCAAACGTCAGGGGCACGAGGCCGGGGCGGCGCTCGACCAGCGGGATATTGAACTGCTGCGCCAGCCGGTAGCCAAAATCG
The DNA here is from genome assembly GCF_000526295.1 of Acidovorax sp. JHL-3. NCBI lineage: Bacteria > Pseudomonadati > Pseudomonadota > Betaproteobacteria > Burkholderiales > Comamonadaceae > Acidovorax > Acidovorax sp. JHL-3. Next base: position 280,504 of record NZ_JAFU01000004.1, on the reverse strand, counting down.
GTGGCGCCGATCTTGGGGATCGACAGCCCACCCGTGGCAATGACCACCGAGCGGGCCTGCACCGTGCCGCGGTCAGTATCAATTTGATAGCTGCTGGCGCTTTCTGGATAAGCGCCAGAGGCCAAAAAGGCTATATTTTTGACCCGGCAAGGCTGCCAGTGCGTGACGCCACCGGCCGCGCATTCGGCCAGCAGCATGGCGATGATGTCCTCGGCCGAGCGGTCGGCAAACAGCTGGCCCTTGTGTTTTTCGTGAAAGGCGATGCCGTGCTTTTGCACCAGCGCAATGAAATCGGCCGGTGTGTAGCGCGACAGCGCCGAGCGGCAAAACTGCGGGTTTTGCCCCACGAAGTGCTTGTGCGGCGCGGCGGGGTCCAGGTCGCGGTTGGTGAAGTTGCAGCGCCCACCGCCCGAGATGCGGATCTTCTCGGCCACCTTGTCGGCGTGGTCGATGAGCAAGACTTTCAACCCGCGCTGGCCTGCCTGGCCTGCACAGAACAGGCCGGCGGCACCGGCGCCGATGATGACAACATCAAAAACAAGGGAAGCGAGGGTCACAGGGGTTTTAGGCAGCGGTAGCGGGGCCGCCATTGTCGCCCGCGATCAGGGTGCTATTGCCTGAAGACCCCGCCCGACCCCACCACGGCAATGTCCACATAGTTGGAGCCATGGTGGTTCTGCGGGCTGAACTGGTAGGCATAACCGCCCAGGTCGAGGTTGCCCAGGCTTTCCATGCCCTGTACCAGACTGGCGCGCGTAACCCCCGGCCCCGCAGCGCGCAGGCCTTCGATCAGCACGCGGGCGTCCATGTAGCCGGTATAGCGGTCGTAATCCACGGGCTTGTCATGGTGCTTCATGGACGCCTGGAAGTCGCGCGTGAGCTGGATGGTGGGTTTGCTGGGGGACGGGCCGGTACGCGCCACGGCCAGGCCACGTGCGTCCTCTCCCAGCGCCTTGAGCATGGCGGTGCCCGCGCCCAGTGACAAGGTGTACACCGGCACACCCAGATGGGCCCGATGCGCCCGCAAGTAGGCCACAACAGGCGGCCCTGCCGCTATCAGCAGCACTGCCTGCGGTCTCTGGGCGGCCAGGGCTTTGGCGGCTTCGTTGGCATCTTCTCCGGCGGCGGCCAGCGCATGTGTGCCCGCCAAAGATGCGCCTTCGGCAGCAATGGTTTTTTCGACAAGCGGCAGCAGCAGCTTGCCAAAATCGTTGTTTTCGAAGGCCACCCCGATGCGTGACGATTGCACCGCCACCAGGTTGCGCACGATCTTGACCAGCTCATCAGCGTAGCTGGCCCGGGTGGTGAACAGGTAGGGGTGCTGCTGCGCGCGGATGGCGGGGGAGCCGGTATACACGCCGATCAGTGGCAATTTGGCTTGCGCCAGATAGGGCAGCAGCGTCATCACCTGTGAAGTGCCCGACACGCCCAACAAGGCCAGTACGCCGTCTTTTTCGTTCAGCTGTTTGGCGTTTTCCAGCGTACGGCGCGGGTCGAACCCGTCGTCCAGCGACACCAACCGGATCTTGCGGCCGCCGACACCCCCTTTGGCATTGGCGTCTGCGATGGCGGCCTCCTGCCCCTCGTGGAGGGGCGCAAGAAACGGAGCCATCCCACCCGTCAGGGCGGTCGAACGGCCGATGAGGATGTCGCCCTTTCCTGCAGCCGGTTGTGCGCCCGCGGGCAGTGCCGCCAAGGCCGCGCTGCCCGCCAGTGCCAGCACCAGGCTGCGGCGGCGCGCCAGTGGGAGGCCGTGGCCAGTGGGCGTCGCATCGTGGTTCATCATCAAGTAGCTCCTTCAGATGTCGGCCAACGTGGCCGCAACGTGCGGCGATGGTAGGAGCGCCCGGCGCTTGCCGCCCAAGGGTTTACACCGGGCAGGCGTCAAGTGAGAGACAGGCGCCTGCGCCAATGCCTATCCACTTTCAGGCAAGCGAAAACCTGAACCGCTGGATGAATCCTTTGGGCACGCCGTCTTCACGGCATTTGCAACGGTAATGGCAATGGCCACCAGCATGGCGTTGCGTATCACCGCCACGTCGTAGCTTTTGCGCGGGTGTGGCGTGTTCAGATATTCGGGGAAGCAGCGGGCGCTGGGTGCGCATCCGCACGGGCAGGGCGCCCTCTAAAATCTTGGCATGAATATCCCCTCACACCAACTCAGCATGACCGTGCTGATGTCTCCTGACATGGCCAACTTCTCGGGCAATGTGCATGGCGGGGCGATTCTCAAGCTGCTCGACCAGGTGGCCTATTCCTGCGCCAGCCGATATTCGGCCTGTTACGTGGTCACCCTCAGCGTGGATCAGGTGATGTTTTTGCAGCCCATTCATGTGGGCGAGCTGGTGACTTTTCTGGCCAGCGTCAACTACACGGGCGCGTCGTCGATGGAGGTGGGCATCAAGGTGGTGGCCGAAGACATCCGCTCGCAGGTGGTGCGGCATGTGAACAGCTGCTTTTTCACGATGGTGGCGGTGGACGAGGCGCGCAAGCCGGTGAAGGTGCCGCCCCTGTCGCCTTCTACGCCCGACGAACGCCGCCGCTGGGACGCCGCACTGCTGCGCAAATCGCTGCGCAAGGAGCTGGCCGCGCGCTTCGAGCAGGCCCGCTTGGCGCCAACCCCCGCACCGGCGGGCTGAAGCGCCCTGCGCCCTGTGCGCTGGCGGGCAGGCGCGCCGATCCCCTTGCGCAGCGGGCTTTCAGCCCGTGCGGCGGGTGGCGCTGGCCTGGTCGGGGGCAGGTTGGGAAACGCTGGCCACACCGCGCACCACGTCGCCCACCACAATCACCGAGGGGCTGGCCAGCCCTTCGCGTTCGATGGTGGCGTGCAGCTGGCCCAGCGTGGTGATGGCATGGCGCTGGTGGGGCAGGCTGGCGTGCTGGATGATGGCCACGGGTGTATCGGCCGGCAGACCGGTGAGCAGCTCTTGCCCGATATGGGCCGCGCCGCTCACGCCCATGTAGATCACCAGCGTGAGCCGGGCCTCGCGCGCGGTGGCGGCCAGCTGGCGCCAGTTGGTGCCCGCGTCGCCGGGTTTGGCGTGGCCGGTGACAAACACCACGCCATGCGCATGCTCGCGGTGCGTGAGCGGGGCGCCCAGCGAGGTCAGTCCCGCCAGCCCCGCCGTGATGCCATTGATCACCGTGACCGCCACCCCGGCGGCACGCAGGTGCTCCACTTCTTCGCCGCCACGGCCAAAGATGAACGGGTCGCCGCCCTTGAGGCGCGCCACGTTCTCGCCCTCGCTCACGGCCATGAGCATCAGCTTTTCGATGAAGGCCTGCGGCGTGCTGGTGCAGCCACCGCGCTTGCCCACGTAAACGATGCGCGCCGTGGGCGATGCGTGCGCCACGATGGCGTCGCTCACCAGGTCATCTACCAGCAGCACGGTGGCGGCCTGGATGGCCTTGAGGGCCTTGATGGTGAGCAGCTCGGGATCGCCCGGGCCCGCGCCTACCAGCGTGCAGGTTCCCAGGTGGGTGGCGGGCGACAGTGCGCTGGTGGGGGGCGTGGTGGGGTTCATGGGGCGTGCGGTGGTGTTTGCGCAGCCAGATGCAAGATGTGTTCCACCTGCTGCGCCAGCGCTGGCGGCACGGGCAGGCGGCCGTCCAGCACGTCTTTCGTGTAGCGCGCCGTGGTGTCGATGTCGATCTCGGTGGGCAGGCCTGGCACATCGGCTGCGGTGCCGGGTTGCTGCTCTTGCAGCAGCTGGTGCACGCCGGCCACGAAGGCATCGTAGCGGGGCGTGCGGCGCGGGTCGGTCGCCACTTCGCCTTCGAGGCCGCGCGAGAGCAGGGCGGTCATGTGCAGCGCGCCAAAGGTGGCCTGCAGCATGTCGTAATACTCGGGGTGGGTGTAGCTGGTCACCACCACGGCGGGGCCCGCGCAGGGGTTCATGAGTTTCACGATGCTGTGCCCCGCATTGCGCAGCCCCACCACCTCGCGCACCTTCAGCAGGCGTGCCAGGGCGGCATGCAGATACCCGGTCTCGATATGGGCCACGCTGCCGGTTGCTATTTTTTCCGGCGTTGTGAGGGCGGGAACGCCCAGCGCCAGCAGCACATCCGATGCCAGGGTGCGGCGCGCCTCGGTGCGCATGCCGTGCAGCAGCACGGGCAGCCCCTCGCGCGCCAGCAGCAGCGCCAGCAGCGGCGTGAGCACGGGCAGCTTGCGCGCACCGTTGTAGCTGGGCAGCACGATCACGGGGCGGTCGCTGGCCGGGAAAAGCGCCATCCGGCTGTGGGCGGCGTCGAGAAAGCCGCACATTTCCTCGGGCGTTTCGCCCTTGATGCGCATGGCCAGGCAGAAGGCGCCGATTTCCAGATCGGTCACGTTGCCGTCGAGCAGCTGGCCAAACAGGTCTGCCGCCTGCTCGCGCGTGAGTGGCTTGGAGCCGCGGGGGCCGCGACCGATTTCTTTGATGTACTGGCTAATGCCCATGTTTTTTGGTGGCGGGACTTGTGCAATAGGGCTCCAGCGTCGTTATTTCGGCTTGCCGTACAGGCGTACTGTCTGCGCCGAAAATGCCTAGCCGGAGCCCTATTGCACAAGTCCTGGTGCGGTGGTTGTGGGGATGTAGGAGGGTGGGCCGCTATTCTGGCGCAATCCAGGCAACTCTTGGTTATGTGGCAGCCTGCGCCATGTGCTTGGACGCCAGTGGCCCGGTGCTGCGCACCATGCGCCTGAGCTCGGGCAGGCACGAGCCGCAGTTCGTGCCGCAGCGCAGCTTGCCTTGCAGTTGTGCCAGGCGGTCAGCGTCGGTACCGTGGCACTGCGCCAGCTCGGTGGTGATGGCAGCGTCGGTCACGTTCAGGCAGGTGCACACCGGCTTGCCGCGCGACTGCACGGCCACCGGGGCCTTGGCGCCGGGCACCAGCAGCAGGCGGCCGTAGCTTTGGGCGGGCAGCTCTTCCTGCAGCAGGGTCTTGAGCCAGCCTTCGGCGCTGGTGTCGCCTGCCAGCACGATGGCTTCGAGCATGGTGGCGTTGCCGTGGCGCACCAGCCGGGCGGCGCGGCGCTGGCCTCGCTTTTGATCGGCGTAGCGCAAGGTGTCGGCGGTGGCCAGGCCTATCAGGGCCTCGATGCGTTCAATGACTGCGTCGGGCGGCGGCTCGTGGGCGGCGGCGCGCAGCAGCACGCCCATGCGCTCGCGGCCGGGTTCGTTCAAGGGCGTGTTGTTGCTAAAGGGCACGCAGCTCGTGAACTGGAACAGGGGAAACTGCGCCATCAGTGCGGCCAACGCCTCGCGCACGTCCTGGGCGCTGTCGGCCGGCAACCAGGCCATGGCCAGCAGGGTCCAGGGCAGCTCGGCCTTGAGCACCTTCACGGCGGCGTGCTTGAGCTCGGGCTGTTTGGAGGTGGGGCAAAACGCCGAAGTGGTGAGCGCATTCACGCCCGCCAGCCGCTCGCCGGTGGACGAGCATCCGCTCAAAAACTCGCTGCCCCAGTGCATTGCCATGAAGGCCTGCGACAGCCCCACCGTGGCATCGGCCTGCACGGGCACCACGATGGAGCCGCGCTTGCTGGTCACATGCACGAGGTCGCCGTTTTTGAGCTTGCGCCGCTCCATGTCGTGCGGGTGCAGTTGCACGCAGGGCTCGGCCACATGGCCGAACAGGCGGCCCAGGGTGCCGGTGCGCGTCATGCCGTGCCACTGGTCACGCAGGCGGCCCGTGGTCAGGCTGAAGGGGTAGCGCGACTCGCGCTGCTCGGCCGTGGGCTGCCAGGCGTGCGCGGCAAAGCGGGCGCGGCCGTCGGCGGTGGGGAAGATGCCGTCTTCGTACAGGCGGGCCTTGCCGATGTCGCGCCTTCGGGCCGGCAACGTGGTCGCGCTGCTTTCGTCATTGCCGCTGCCGGCAGCATCCGCAGGACACGGCCATTGCTGGGGGCCTGCAGATTCGAGCAGAGTCCACGAAAGCCCCGTGATGTCCAGATCGCGCCCGCGTGTGCTTTCGCGGTGTTCGTTCCACACGGCCTGTGCGCCCTGGTCGGCGTGGTCGGTGGTGTAGGGGAACAGCGTGGGCTGGCCGGGGCGCAGGCGCGCCTCCAGCTGGTGCGCAAACTGCACTGCAATGGCCCAGTCGTGGCGCGCCTCTCCGGGGGCGGGAACGGCAGTGCGCACGCGCGAGATGCGGCGCTCGCTGTTGGTCACGGTGCCGTTTTTTTCGCCCCAGGTCGTGGCGGGCAGCAGCAGGTCGGCATATGCGCAGGTTTCGGCGGTGGCAAAGGCCTCTTGCACCACCACAAACTCGGCCCGCTGCAGCGCGCGGCGCACGGTGGCCTGGTCGGGCATGCTTTGCGCGGGGTTGGTGCAGGCAATCCACAGGGCCTTGATTTCGCCGTCGGCGGCGGCCTGGAACATCTCGACCGCCGTCTTGCCGGGCTGGCTGGGCACATCGGCCACCCCCCACAGCGCGGCCACTTCGGCGCGGTGCTGCGGGTTGGCCAGATCGCGGTGGGCGCTGAGCAGATTGGCCATGCCACCCACTTCGCGCCCGCCCATGGCGTTGGGCTGGCCGGTCAGGCTGAAGGGGCCCGCGCCGGGCTTGCCGATCTGCGCCGTGGCCAGGTGCAGATTGATGAGCGCCGCGTTCTTGGCCGTGCCGCTGCTGCTCTGGTTGAGGCCCTGGCAGTACAGGCTCAGGGTGGGTTTGCGACGCTGCGGGGCGCCGCTGGCTCCTGTGGCGACCTCCTGCCCGTCCAGGCCCGCAAACCATCTTGCGGCGGTGGTCAGGTCGGCCACCGAAATGCCGCACACCTGGGCCACGCGCTCGGGCGTGGCTTCACGCACCAGGGCCTTGAGTTCATCGAAGCCCGTGGTGTGCGCGGCGATGTACTCGGCGTCCGTCCAGCCCTCCCACAGCATGAGGTGCAGCATGCCGTGGAACAGCATCACATCGCTGCCGGGCTGGATGGGCAAAAACAGGTCGGCCATGCCCGCGGTGTCGGTGCGGCGCGGGTCGGCCACGATGACCTTCATGCCCGGGTTGGCGGCGCGTGCGTCTTCGATGCGGCGAAACAAAATGGGGTGCGCCCAGGCCGCGTTGCTGCCCACAATGAAGAGGCACTGTGCGTGGTTCACGTCGTCGTAGCAGGCGGGCGGCGCGTCGGCGCCCAGCGTGGCCTTGTAGCCCGCCACGGCGCTGCTCATGCACAGGCGCGAGTTGGAGTCGATGTTGTTGGTGCCGATCAGGCCCTTGGCGAGCTTGTTGAAGACGTAGTAGTCCTCGGTGAGCAACTGGCCGCTGACATAAAAGCCCACGGCGTTGGGGCCGTGGCGCTGGATGATGTCGGCAAATTTTTCGGTGGCCAGGCCCAGGGCGGCGTCCCACAACAGTGGCTGGGGCGCGTCGCCACGTTGCGCGCGGCGCAGGGGCTGCAGCAAACGAGTCTGCAACGTGATGGGGCTGCTGGCGGTGAGGTGCAGGGTGGAGCCCTTGGTGCACAGGCGACCGAAGTTGGCAGGATGGGTGGGATCGCCGCGCACGCCGGTGATCTGGGGGCCGTGGCTTTCGATGATCACGCCGCAGCCAACGCCGCAGTAGGGGCAGGTGGATTTGGTTTCTTGCATGGCGTGGAGTTTTGTGCGTTTTTGGGGTCTGGCGCTTATGCATAAAGCGCTAGTAGCTATTGTTTTTATAGTGACGATGTGCTGGTGGTGAGGGCAGACGCCAGTACGCTGGTTTCCCACATCGCTTGCATGAAATTTCTCATCACGGCTCCCAAGGCAAATCTCAAAAAAACAGGCGTCTACACACTGCGGCTTCGAGGTTTGGAAACCGCAGGTGCAGACGCCTTCGTCTGTGTGCCCCCAGACTGCGCCATTGCACCCCGGGTTCACGGGCCCCTGCCGGGCCCTCGCACATGCAACGCAATACATGTGCCAGCCCGCGTGGCGCCTGACACCGGCCTTGACACGATCCGGATGGGGCACGGACGCAAGGCTGGCACCAGCCTGGTGCAACGGGGCGCTCCAGAACGGGAGGGTCGTGTGGGCGGGCGCGAAGCCGTGCCGTGGTGAAGCAGGCGTGTGAAAGTGATGCGGGCCAGCCAATGGGCATGTGCCGGGCATGTGCCGGGCATGCGCTGGGCCGTGCCGGGAGCGGTGGTGTCAGCGCAGGTGCTGAATCACCGCCAGCAACGCCACCACGGTGGGCCCCAGAACGAGCGCAATGGCGCGCCAGAACACCATCGGGTTGCGCTCATACAGCGCAGGGCGGGCGCGGGTCAGGTAGGCAGCGCTGGGTTGCCGCAGGTCGTGCACAAACTCGGACAACGCTTCCTGCCTTTTGCGCGGGTTGGGGTGCACCGCACGCCGCAGCACGGCATCCATCCAGGCCGGAATGGCGCGGTGTTCATCCAGCGCGCTGGCGTAGTGCAGCTTCATCAGGGCCGCACGGGTGCGAATCCCGGCCACCTGCGTGCCATAGGGTTGTCGCCCGGTGAGCATCTGGTAGGTGATGACGCCCAGCGAGAACAGGTCTGATTGCGGCGTGCCCGGCTCGCCCAGAAAATATTCGGGGGCTGCGTATTGCAAGGTGCCCGGAACGCCATCGTCGGCACCGGGCACCGCGTTTTCGGCCAGGCCGGCGACGTGAACCGAGCCAAAGTCAATGATCTTCACGGTGCCCGAGGTGTCGATCATGATGTTTTCGGGCCGCAGGTCCTGGTGCAGCATCTCCATGCGGTGAAAGGCCTGCAGGCCGCGTGCGATCTGGTCCACGATGTCGCGCACCACCGACAGTTCGGGCCTGGGGTGGTCAATCATCCACTGGGCCAGTGTCTGGCCCTGCACGTATTCCATGGCCACATACAGGTACTCGCGCTTGCGCCCCGGTGGGGCGGGCTGCAGCACATGGGGGCTGTGAATGCGCCGCGCAATCCATTCTTCCATCAGAAAACGGTCGAGGCCGGCGGCGTTGTCCTGCAGGTCGATCGAGGGCGTTTTGAGCACCGTTTTTTGCCCGCTGTCGGTGTCGATGGCCAGGTAGACGTGGCTGCGGTGGCTGCCGTGCAGCTCGCGCACGATCTGGTAGCCGTCGAGCATGGCGCGGGGCTCCAGAACGGGCGGCAACTGCAGCGTGGCCCGCTGGCGTTGCAGTTCGCTGGCGTCCTGTTGGGGCAGCGCATCAATGCGCACGATCTGAATGGTCAGGTTGTCGTCGCTGCCGCAGCGCAGGGCTTCGTCCACGATGGCGCGGGCGGCCTGGTCCAGATCGGTGGCGTGGGCTTCAATGGCCTGCGTGATGAAGCTGGCGCTGACATGTTCATGCACGCCATCGGTGGTCAGCACAAAAGTGTCTGCGGGCTCTACCGGCAGGGCCCGGTAATCCACCTCCAGCTGCGGCTGAACGCCAAGCGCGCGGCCCAGGTAGATTTGCTCGGCCGACAGGCGCACCCGGTGGTCTTCGGTCAACTGCTCCAGCGCCTTGCCCTGCACCCGGTAGATGCGGGTGTCACCCACATGAAAAAGGTGTGCGGTGGCGGATTTGACAATCAGCGCGCTGAGGGTGCAGACATAACCCCGGTCTTTGTCAAAGCGGTAGGGGCTGCGCTGGGTTTGGGCGTGCAGCCACGAGTTGGTGGCCGCCAGCACGCACTGTGCCGAGCGCTTGACGCTCCAGGCGTCGGAGGTGCAGTAGTAGTCCTGCAGCAACCCGTGCACTGCGGCGGCACTGGCGATATGGCTCACATCGCTGCTGCTGATGCCATCGGCCAGTGCCACCACCACCCCCTTGGCGGCCAGTGTCAGCCCCTGTGGCACGCAGGCGCCATGAAAGTCCTGGTTGACCTCCTTGCAGCCCTTGTCAGAGTGCTGGCCAATGCTTACTTTCAGGGTGTCGCTCATTGGCGCGCCGTTCATTCAGGGGGTCGGATTCAGGGTTGCAGATTGGAGGTGCCGTGCTCGAAACGCCAGGTGCATTGCCGTGTGGGCACCTGGCGGTTTCGGCGGGCGATCAGGCGAGCTTGCGTTTTGGGCCGGTCTTGATGTGGGTGGCGTACAGCGTCAGGCCGGTAAAGGCCAGACCACCCACCAGATTGCCCAGCACCACGGGGATTTCGTTCCAGATCAGGTAGTCAACGATCGAGAAGTTGCCGCCCATCATCAGGCCCGAGGGGAACAGGAACATGTTCACCACCGAGTGCTCGAAGGTCATGGCAAAAAACAGCATGATGGGCATCCACATCGCAATGACCTTGCCGCTGACGGTGGTGGAGATCATGGCGCCCACCACGCCCGTGGACACCATCCAGTTGCACAGCATGGCGCGAATGAAGATGGTGAGCCAGCCCATCAGGCCGTATTGGGCGTAGCCCAGGGTGCGCGCCTCGCCGATATGGCCGATTTTTGTGCCGATTTCGTTGGGTGCCACCGAAAAGCCATAGGTGAAGATGAACGACATCATGAAGGCGACGGTCAGCGCGCCCAGGAAGTTGCCGGTAAACACCAGGCCCCAGTTGCGCAGGATGCCCTTGATGGTGACGCCCGGGCGCTTGTCCAGCCAGGCCAGCGGCGTCAGCACGAACACGCCGGTCAACAGGTCAAAGCCCAGCAGGTAGAGCATGCAAAAGCCCACCGGGAACAGGATGGCGCCCACCAGTGCAGAGCCCGACATGACGGTGGCCGTGACGGCAAACACCGCCGCCAGCGCCAGGATGGCGCCCGCCATGTAGGCGCGGATCAGGGTGTCCCGGGTGGACATGTAGATTTTGGATTCGCCGGCGTCCACCATTTTGGTGACGAATTCGGAGGGGACAAGATAGGCCATGGGTTTCTTTCTGTGGTCTGTCTGGCAGCGGTGCCAAGGTGCTTTGGATACGGCTTGCACGCGGTGCGTGGCAAGCCGTTGGGTGGGCGTGAAGTGGGCGCGGGGTGCGCAAAATCACGCCGCCGGGGTGGCTGGCGTGCGCCGCTGCGGCCCTGCGATGGGGCGCGTTTCGCTCAGGGCGTGGTGGGCCAGTTCGTGGGTGTTGAGCAGCACGGTGCCGTCTTCCACCCGCACCTGAAACTTGGGCGTGCAGCCCTCGTCGGGGGCGGCGGCCTGGCCGTCGCACAGGCCAATGGTCCAGTTGTGCATGGGGCAGGCCACGCTGGTGCCAAAAACGATGCCCTGGCTCAGCGGGCCGCCCTTGTGCGGGCAGCGGTCGAGCAAGGCAAACACCTCGTTCGAGGTGTTGCGAAACACGGCCACGTCCAGGCCCTGGGCGCGTGCCACGCGGCGCGAGCCCAGCACGGGGATATCGTCCACGCGGCAGATGGAGGTCCATTCGGTCATTGCTATTCCTTTTGTAGCTGCTTGCGCTTTTGGGTAAAGCGTTTCAGGCACTTTTGATATAAAAAATTGGTCAGGCCACGGAGATCGGGATGAACTGGCGCTGGTCCACTGCCGCCTTGTCAAAGTCGAACCACGGGTCGGGCTCGCCATCCAGCGCAAACTGCAGCTGCTCCCACAGCGCCTTGCGGCCTTCGGGGTCTTGCAGAATGCGTTTTTTCACATAGTCCAGGCCCACGCGGTTCACGTAGTGCACGGTGCGCTCCAGGTACCAGCCTTCCTGGCGGTACAGCTCGCAAAACGCGCCGGTGTACTCCAGCACTTCCTCGGCGGTCTTGAGCTTGGTGAAAAAGTGCGCCACCTCGGTCTTGATGCCGCCGTTGCCGGCCACATACATCTCCCAGCCGCTTTCCACGCCGATGATGCCGACGTCCTTGATGCCGGCCTCGGCACAGTTGCGCGGGCAACCGCTCACGGCAAACTTCACCTTGTGCGGTGCATTCATGCGCCACATGGCGCGCTCCATGTCCTTGCCCATTTGCGTGCTGTCCTGCGTGCCCATGCGGCACCACTCGCTGCCCACGCAGGTCTTGACGGTGCGCAGGGCCTTGGCATAGGCGTGGCCGCTGGGCATGCCTATGTCCTTCCACACGTTGACCAAGTCTTCCTTCTTCACACCCAAGAGGTCAATGCGCTGGCCACCGGTGACCTTGACGGTGGGGATGTGGTACTTGTCCACCACGTCGGCAATGCGGCGCAGTTCGTCGGCCGTGGTTTCCCCGCCCCACATGCGCGGGATCACGCTGTAGGTGCCGTCCTTTTGGATGTTGGCGTGGCTGCGTTCGTTGATGGCGCGGCTTTGCGGGTCGTCCTTGGCGTCCTTGGGCCAGGTGCTGATGAGGTAATAGTTGACCGCCGGGCGGCAGCTGGCGCAGCCGTTGGGCGTTTTCCATTCGAGAAACGAGAACACATCCGCGATGGAAAGCAGCTTGTTGGTGCGGATCGCATCGCGCACCGCCTGGTGGCCGTGGTCGGTGCAGCCGCACATGGCCTTGGTCTTGGGCGTGGCCGAATAGTCGCCACCGGCGGTGAACATGATGATCTGCTCGACCAGCCCGGTGCACGAGCCGCAGCTGGCGCTGGCCTTGGTGTGCTTGCGCACTTCGTCCAGCGTGAACAGGCCTTTTTCCTTGATGGCCTTGCAGATGGCTCCTTTGGTCACGCCATTGCAGCCGCACACTTCGTCGGTATCAGCCATGGCGGCGGCCTTGTTCTGGCCCTGGTGACCGGCGTCACCCATGTTGGATTCACCAAACATCAGCTTGTCGCGGATGTCGTTCACCGTGCGGCCGTCGCGCAGCAGCTTGAAATACCAGCTGCCGTCTACCGTGTCGCCATACAGGCAGGCGCCCACGAGCTTGTCGTCCTTGAGCACGAGCTTTTTGTAGACACCGCCACTCGGGTCGCTCATGACAATCTCTTCGGTGCCCTCGCCGCCCTGAAAGTCGCCCGCGCTGAACAGATCAATGCCCGTGACCTTGAGCTTGGTCGATGTCAGCGAGCCCTGGTAGCGGCCAATGCCGAACTCCGCCAGGTGATTCGCCAGCACCTTGCCCTGCTCGAACAGCGGTGCCACCAGTCCATACGCAATGCCCCGGTGCACGGCGCACTCGCCCACGGCGTAGATGCGCGCGTCGGTGGTGGTCTGCAGCGTGTCACTCACCACGATGCCGCGGTGGACGTGCAGGCGCATTTTTTCAGCCAGTGCGGTGTTGGGGCGTATGCCCACGGCCATCACCACCAGGTCGGCGGGCACCTCGGTGCCGTCCTTGAACTTGACCGCGGCCACCCGGCCTTCGGCGTTGCCCACCAGCTCCTGCGTTTGTGCGCCCATCAAAAACTGCATGCCGCGCTCGGCCAGCGACTTTTGCAGCATCTTGCCGGCCACATCGTCGAGCTGGCGCTCCATCAGCCAGTCGCCCACATGCACCACGGTGACCTGCATGCCGCGCTTCATGAGGCCGTTGGCGGCCTCCAGGCCCAGCAGGCCGCCGCCGATGACCACCGCATGTTTGTAGGTGGCGGCAGCGTCGATCATGGCCTGCGTGTCGGCAATGTCGCGGTAGGCCAGCACGCCTTGGAGCTCTTTGCCGGGGATGGGCAGGATGAACGGGTTGGAGCCCGTGGCCATGATGAGGCGGTCGTATTCGGCGGTGATGGTCTCGCCCGTTGCACTGGTGGCGTGCACGATGCGGCGCACACGGTCCACGTCGGTCACGGTGAAACCCGTGTGCAGCGTGATGTGGTTGTCGGCATACCACTGCCAGTCGTTCAGGATGATCTCGTCGATGGTCTGCTCGCCGGCCAGCACGGGCGACAGCAAAATGCGGTTGTAGTTGGGGTGCGGCTCTGCACCAAATACCGTGATGTCGTAAAGGTCGGGCGCTATCTTCAGCAGCTCTTCGAGCGAGCGAACGCCGGCCATGCCATTTCCCACCATCACCAGCCTGGATTTTTTCATCGTGACCCCCGTAGGCGTTTCGGAAAAACAAAAAGGCGTCCGCACGGTGGGCTGGCCGGGTAGCCAACACACTCGCAGGGACGCCATCGTCTTCGTCAGCCCAATCCGCCATTGCACCGGGCCGAACATGCGGCCTATCGTGGCCGCACACAGGGTGATGCAAAACCTGTGCCAAAAATGGCAAAGATGGTGGTTTTAAGTGAAAAATGGCTCTAGCGCTTATGTATCAAGCGCTATTAGCTATCAAATAAATAGCAATCGACGAAGCGGTTGGCCTTGCCAGTGCAAGCCACACAGGCGGATGGGCCAGCTTGGTGCGTGCGCCGTTCCAGCGTGTTTGCAAGCTCGCGGCCTGTGGAGGATTGATGACACGCTCGTCGGTCCATTCGGTCCATTCGGACCATTCGGTGGACGGGTGGCCGACCAGGAGCGAGCGAGTGCTCGCAGCCGCCAGATGGAAACCAGTAGGCTGTGCGTTTAAAACCGGTGGGCGTAGCGGATCTGCACAAACGTTTCCCCCGGGTTGGGCTTGCGCAGCCCGGCGTTGGATACATGCTTGGCCTGCAGGCTGACCTCGTGCTGCCGCTGTGCACCAAAGTTGCGCCCCACGCCAAGGTGGTCGCTGAAGTTCCAGCGGCTGCCAAAGGGGCCGTTGGGCGTGTGGTGCGTGGCCGTCAGGTACGACAGGCCAATGCCGCCCTCCACAAACCAGGGCGATTGCCCGTCTGCAAAACGGTAGCGAGCCATGGGCACCACGCCCAGCTGGGTGTTGTGGCGGCGCGCCGGCGGTGTGGCCGTGGAGGCCCAGTCGCTCAGATACACATCCAGGTGCGTGCGGATGCGCCCTTGCCACCACGAATACTGCAGGGGCACGCGCAAACCCACGGTGCGTGTGCGCGTGGTCGGGCCGCCGTGGTCGGTATACCCGGCCTCTACATAGATCGACCAGGTTTGCGGGAGCGCTTGCAGCTCGTCGGCTGCGGCAGTTGCGGCGCCGCTGGCGGCGCTGAAGGCGATGGTGCAGAGCAGCGCGGCAAAGCCGGCTTGGTGCGCGGGCGCTGCATTGCGCACCCTTTCAGGGGCCGGGCGTTGCGGTGCTGTCACCCGGGGTGGTGTCGATCCAGCGGCCACCCAGCACCTTGTACAGCGTGATCCGGTTGGCCTGCTCGGCCAGTGCCAGCCCGATCAGTGTCTGCTGCGCGCTGTAAAGCGCGCGCTGGGCGTCCAGCACGGGCAGGTAACTGTCGGCGCCCAGCCGGTAGCGCGCTTGGGACAGCTGCAGCGCCTTCAGGGTGGCCGCCTGCAGCGATTGCTGGGCCTGCAGGCGCTCGGCCAGCGTGGCGCGCTCTGCCAGCGCATCGGCCACCTCGCGGAACGCGGTTTGCACGGCCTTGTCGTACTGGGCCAGGGCCGTGTCGCGCGCGGTTTCGGCGATCTGGAGGTTGGCGCGGTTGCGGCCCGCATCAAAGATGGGCAGGCGGATCTGTGGCGCAAAGCTCCAGGTGCCGTTGCCGCCGTCAAACAGGCCCGACAGCGCATTGCTGGCGGTGCCCGCCGACGCCGTGAGCGTGATGCTGGGGAAAAACGCGGCACGGGCCGCGCCAATGCTGGCGTAAGCGCCGCGCAGCGTGTATTCGGCGGCGCGCACATCGGGGCGGTTGAGCAGCACCGACGAGGGCAGGTCGCCCGGCACCGCCAGCAAGGTGGCGGCGGGTGTGGCAAGGCTGGGGGCGGGTGCCACCGATGCCGATGCCGACGCAGCCTGGGCAGGGGAGGCCGTGGCCCCGGGGTTCGCCCCGTCGGGCAGCAGGGCCTCAGGCACCGGCGCGCCCGCCAGCAGGGCCAGCGCATTGCGGTCGCGCGCCACCTGGCTGGTGAAGGCGGCCACGTCGGCGCGGGCGGTGTCCACCGTGGTCTGGGTTTGCGCCAGCGTCAGGCCCGAGGCGGCGCCCAGGGCATGGCTGCGTTCTGTCAGTTCGTATGACTTCTGGCGGCTGCGCAGGGTGTCTTGCGCCAGTTGCAGGCGCCGGCCATCGGCGTCGAGGGTGAGCCAGGCGTTGGCCACTTCGGCCACCAGGCTCAGCTGCACGCTGCGGCGGTTCTCGGTGGTGCGCAAAAACTCTTGCAGCGCAGCCTCGTTGAGGTTCTTTACGCGGCCAAAAAAATCGATCTCGTAGCTGCTGAAGCCCAGTTGCGCGCTGTACTGGCTGCTGGTGGGCGAGCGGCCGCTGGTGTTCAGGTCATCGGCCGTGCGCGTGCGGTTGCCCGCGGCGGTGGCGCCCACGGCAGGAAACCGGCTGGACTGCTCCACGCCGTATTGCGCGCGGGCCTTCTCGATGGCCAGCACTGCCACGCGCAGGTCGCGGTTGTTTTGCAGCGCCAGCGCCACCAGTTCGCGCAGGCGCGGCTCCTGCAAAAATTCCTGCCAGCCCATGGGGCCGGTCTCGGGCGTCAGCGCGGTGCCCTCAGGCCCGTCTGGGCCGTTCGTGCCGTTCAGCGTGGCGGGCACGGGCAGCATGGGGCGCGCATAGTCGGGCGCCAGGCTGGTGCAGCCAGCCAGCGCCAGCAATGCCAGTGCGCTGGCGGCGGTGGCGCGCACCACGGTGCGGCGGGGGGCGATCAGGGGGATGCGGCTCATGCGGCGGCTCCGGTTTCGCTGGCAGTCTGCTTTGCCTTGCGCTCAGCAAAGTAACCGCGAATCAGGACAAAGAACACCGGCACAAAAAAGATGCCCAGTACGGTGGCCGACACCATGCCGCCCAGCACCGCCGTGCCAATGGCCTGGCGGCCACCCGCCCCGGCGCCGCTGCCCAGCGCCAGGGGCAGTACACCGAACCCGAACGCCAGCGAGGTCATCAAAATGGGCCGCAGCCGCAGGCGCACGGCCTCCAGCGTGGCATCGAGCACGCTGCGGCCGCGCTCTTGCAACTGGGTGGCAAATTCCACGATCAGGATGGCATTTTTGGACGACAGCCCCACTGTGGTGAGCAGGCCCACCTGAAAGTACACGTCGTTCGACAGCCCGCGAAACCCGATGCCCAGCAGCGCCCCGACAATGCCCAGCGGCACCACCAGAATCACCGAAAACGGCACCGACCAGCTTTCGTAGAGTGCGGCCAGGCACAGAAACACAAACAGAATCGATACCGCATACAGCAGCGGCGCCTGCGAGCCCGACAGCCGCTCTTGAAACGAGGCGCCGGTCCATTCGTAGCCAATGCCCGCGGGCATTTCCTTCATGATGTCTTCGACCGCCGCCATGGCCACGCCCGAGCTCACGCCCGCCGCCGCACTGCCCACGAACTCGTAGCTCGGGCTGCCGTTGTAGCGCTGCAACTGGGGTGAGCCATAGGTCCAGCGGGTGCTCGAAAACGCCGAGAACGGCACCATCTGCCCCTGGTTGTTGCGCACCGTCCAGGGGCCCACGTCTTGCGGCAGCATGCGAAACGGCGCATCGCCCTGCATGTAGACCCGCTTCACGCGCCCCTTGTTGAGAAAGTCATTCACATAGGTGCCGCCCAGCGCGCTCGACAGGGTGTTGTTCACGTCCACCGTGGCCAGGCCCAGGGCACCGGCCTTGCTGTCGTCAATGTCCACGCCCAGCTGCGCGGTGTCGTCGAGGTTGGTGCTGCGCGTGTTGCTCAGCTCGGGGCGCTTGGCGGCCAGTTCGAGCACCTTGTCGCGCGCGGACACAAGCGCATCGTGGCCCAGGCCGTTCAGGTCCTTGAGCTGAAAATTGAAGCCCGCATTGGCCCCCAGCCCGCGCACGGCGGGCGGCAGCAGCACGAAAATGCGCGCATCGCGGATGGCGGCCAGGTCCTTGGTGGCCTTGCGCGCAATGGCGTCGGCGCTCTGGTCGGGGCGTGTGCGCTGGCTCCAGTTGGTCAGCCGCACAAAGCCGCGCGCCGAGCTCTGGTCACCACCCGAACCGGTGATCGAGTTGAAGCTGACCACATCGGGCTGGGCAGCAAAATACTTTTGCACCTGCGCCATCACGGCCTGCAGCCGCGCGTTGGACGAGCCTGGCGGCAACGTGATCTGCACCGAGATCGCGCCTTGATCTTCATTGGGCAAAAACGACGTGGGCAGGCGCAAAAACAGCACCGCCATGCCGGCGCAGATCAGCACATACACCAGCATCATGCGTTTGCCCCGGCGCACCACGGTGCCCACGCCGCGCTGGTAGCTGTCAGCCGAACGGTCAAAGCGGCGGTTGAAGCCCACAAAAAAGCGGTCAATCCAGCCCGCAATGCCCTTGCGGGGCGCGCCATGGGGACTGTGCTGGCCCTTGGCAATGGGCTTGAGCAAGGTGGCGCACAGCGCGGGCGTGAGCGTGAGGGCCACCAGCACCGACAGCACCATGGCCGACACGATGGTGATGGAAAACTGCCGGTAGATCACCCCGGTGGAGCCGCCAAAAAACGCCATGGGGATGAACACCGCCGACAGCGTGAGCGCAATGCCCACCAGGGCCGGGGTGATTTCGGCCATCGACTTGCGCGTGGCCTCTTTGGGGGACAGGCCTTCTTCGCTCATCACGCGCTCGACGTTTTCCACCACCACGATGGCGTCGTCCACCAGCAGGCCGATGGCCAGCACCATGCCGAACATGGTCAGCGTGTTGATCGAATAACCCGCTGCCGACAGCACACCAAAGGTGCCCAACAGCACGACCGGCACGGCAATGGCCGGAATCAGCGTGGCGCGGAAGTTCTGCAAAAAGATGTACATGACCAGCACCACCAGCACCATGGCTTCGAGCAGGGCCTTGACCACTTCTTCGATCGAGGCGCTGACGAACGGCGTGGTGTCGTAGCTGGTAAAGGGTTTGAGCTGGTAGGGAAAGAACGGCTGCAGCTCGGCGATCTTGGCGTTGACGGCAGTGGCCACGGCCATGGCGTTGGCGCTGTCGGACAGCACCACGCCCATACTGGCGCCGGGCTGGCCATTCAGGCGCGAAGTGATGGTGAGGTTTTCTGCGCCCAGCTCGATGCGCGCCACGTCTTTCAGGCGCACGGCGGCGCCGTCGGTGGTGGACTTGAGAACGATCTGCTCGAACTCTTCCTTGGTTTGCAGCTTGCTGCGCGCGGTGATGGTGGCGTTGAGCTGCTGCTCGCCCACGGCGGGCAGGGCCCCCAGTTGGCCTGCCGATACCTGCGCGTTCTGCGCATTGATGGCGCTGCCGATGTCTGACGGCATGAGCGCGTATTTTTCGAGCTTGCCCGGATCGAGCCACACGCGCATGGCGTAGCCGGTGCCCAGTGTGAGCACGTCGCCCACGCCGTCAATGCGGCTGATCACGTCCACGAGGTTGCTGGAGATGTAGTCACCAATGTCCACCTGCGACACGCTGGGGTCGGGCGAGGTGAAGGTGATGATCATCAGGTAGTCGTTGCCGCCCTTGGTGACGGTGACGCCACGGCTCTGCACGGCCGGCGGCAGGCGCGACATGGCCTGCTGTAGCTTGTTTTGCACCTGCACCTGGGCTACGTCGATGTTGGTGCCGGCATTGAAGGTGAGCGTGGTGCGCGAGCTGCCCGAGGCGTCGCTGGTCGAGCCCATGTAGATCAGGTTGTCCAACCCCTTGAGCTGCTGCTCGATCACCTGCGTGACCGAGTCTTCCACGGTTTTGGCCGATGCGCCGGTGTAGTTGGCGCTGATCGACACGCGCGGCGGTGCAATGTTGGGGTATTGCTCCAGCGGCAATGTCTTGATGGACATGGCGCCGGCCAGCATGATGATGATGGCGATGACCCACGCAAAGATGGGCCGGTTGATGAAAAACTGTGCCATGGCGGGCCGGCCCTCAGCGCGCAGCCGATGCGGCGGATGCAGCCGGCGCTGCAGGCGCTGCTGTGGCACCCGCGACAGCCATTGGCTTGGCCACCACCTCGGTCGGCTTCACCGTGTCGCCGGGCTTGATACGCTGAAAGCCCTCCACTACCACGCGGTCGCCGACCGCCAGCCCGCTGCCCACCAACCAGCGGTTGCCTACGGCCGTTTCCACCACAACCTTGCGCCGCTCGATCTTGCCCTCTGCGTTCACCAGCAGCACGCTGGCGTTGCCTGCAGTGTCGCGGTTCACGCCTTGCTGGGGCACCAGCAGGGCCTGCGCGTTGATGCCGGTTTCCAGAATGGCGCGCACATACATGCCGGGCATGAGCAGGCCGTCGGGGTTGGGCACCACGGCGCGCAGCGTCACGGCGCCGGTGCCGGGGTTCACGCTCACGCCCGCAAACTGCAGCTTGCCGGGGTGGGGGTAGCGGCTGCCGTCTTCCAGCTGCAGGGTGATGGGCGCCTCGGCCGGGCCGTTTTTCTGGATGCGCCCGCGCGCGAGGTCGCTTTTGAGGCGCAGCACCTCGGTGCTGGACTGGGTGACATCCACATACAGCGGATCAAGCTGCGAAATGGTGGTGAGCGCGGCGGTCTGGTTGGCGGTGACCAGTGCGCCGGGCGTGACGGTGGACGTGGTCGTGCGGCCCGCAATCGGCGCCTTGATGCGCGTGTAGCCCAGGTTGATGCGGGCGTTGTCCAGCGCGGCGCGGGCAACGGCCAGGTCGGAGCGGGCCTGCACCACGGCGGCCTGGCTGTCGTCGTATACCTGCCGGCTGACCGCATCGATCTTCACCAGTTCGGCATTGCGCCGGGCGTTGACCTCGGCCGTGCCCACACCGGCCTGTGCCTTGGCCACCAGGGCCTCGGCGCTGGCCAGCGCCACCTGGAAGCCCGAGGCATCGAGCTGGTAAAGCGCCTGGCCGGCCTTGACCTGCGCACCTTCGGTGAACAGCCGCTGCTGCACGATGCCGCCCACCTGGGGGCGGATCTCAGCGCTCAGGAAGGCGCTGGTGCGTCCGGGCAATTCGGTGGTCACGGTCTGGCGCTCGGACTCCAGGGTGACCACGCCCACTTCCACCGGGCCGCTGGGCGCTGCGGGCGCAGCCTTGTCAGAGCACGCGCCCACCAGCAATGCCAGCCCGGCAATGGCGGCCAAGGCCAGCCTGCGTGGTGAACGGCAGGGCTTTGGGGGAGTAGAGCGGGGCAGCAGCGTGGCGGCAGGCAGGTGGTCTGGAAAAAGAGGGGTCATGGGCGCGCGCAGTCTTGGGTTGCGAAACATTCTGACGCAAAAGGCGAGGGGGCATGGAAGCCCCGGGTGCCACAGGGTATCGCGCGATGTGGCAGGGGTGGATGTGCCGGCCAGTGCGGTCGCCCCCATGTGGGCCGTGGCGGTGGCCCCGGATGGCCGCCGCAGCGGCGCCCGGTTGTACGGGCGGCGCGGGTTGCGCGGGTTACGGGTGTGCAACGACCGCCCGCCGTCGCACAACTTGCCGCAGCTGCTGGTCCGGGGCCTTGAAACCCGGCCAAGGTGCCCGGCTTACCAGGGCTCCGTTCATTCCAAAGTCACCCGTTGGGCCTAACATGTCAGCTGGGCCCGGTGGCCCACGCATTGATTTGAAAG
This sequence comes from Acidovorax sp. JHL-3, assembly GCF_000526295.1. NCBI lineage: Bacteria > Pseudomonadati > Pseudomonadota > Betaproteobacteria > Burkholderiales > Comamonadaceae > Acidovorax > Acidovorax sp. JHL-3. The sequence continues at coordinate 259,253 of NZ_JAFU01000004.1, read as the reverse complement.
GATGCACGCCATGAACTCCCCCGCCTCCCTTGTTGATGAACTGATGGCCCAGCTTCAGGGCGCCCCGCTGCAGCAAATGGCACAGCAACTGGGCACCAGCCCCGCGCAGACCCAGGACGCCGTGGGCGCGGCCCTGCCGTTGCTGCTGGGCACGCTGGGGCGCAATGCAGCCCAGCCCCAGGGCGCCATGGACCTTTTTGGCGCATTGCAGCGCGACCACAGCGGCAGCCCTGATCTGGGCGGTCTGCTCGGTTCGCTGCTGGGCGGCGGCGGCAGCGCGGGGGGCGGCCAGCCCGATGGCGCGGCCATCCTGGGCCACATTTTTGGGGGCAACCAGCAACGTGCCGAGACCGGCTTGGGCCAGGTCACGGGGCTGGGCTCCAATGCCGGGCAGTTGCTGCAGATGCTGGCGCCCATCGTGATGTCGTTTTTGGCGCAGCGCATGAGCTCGGGCGGCATGGACGCCGGCGGCCTGGGCCAGGTGCTGGGCCAGGAGCAGGCGCGGGTGCAGCAGCAAGGGGGCCTGGGTGGTGGTTTGCTGGGCAGCCTGCTCGATCAGGATGGCGACGGCCAGGTAGGGCTGGGCGACCTGCTCAAGATCGGCGGCGGCCTGCTGGGTGGTCGGCGCTGAGGTGGCTCGTGATCTGCTCTATTTTTAATAGCTATCAGCGCTTTATGGATAAGCGCTAGAGCATTATTTGACCAAAAAAAGGTTTTGCGGCGCAATGGGGCACTGCGGTGGTGCCAGTTGCCGCACAACAGGCCCCTTGCCATGGCGGTGTTGCGCGCAAGGCAGGATGCGTTGAAACTCTTTGGCGTTCGCCCACCATTTTTTATCGAGGTCCCTTATGACTGCCGTTGCTGACATTCTCAAATCCAAGAGCGACAACACCGTCCATGCCATCGCACCCGGAGACTCAGTGCTGGATGCGCTCCAGCGCATGGCCGAAAAACGCATCGGGGCCCTGCTGGTCATGGAGGGCGAAACCATTGTGGGCATCGTCACCGAGCGCGACTACGCCCGCAAGATCGCCCTGCTGGGGCGCACGTCCGCAGCCACGCTGGTGCGGGATGTCATGACCGCCGACGTGATGTATGTGCGCCCCACCCAGACCAGCCAGGAGTGCATGGCGCTCATGACCGAAAACCGCCTGCGCCACCTGCCGGTGGTCGACGGCGCCAGGCTGGTGGGGCTGATCTCCATCGGTGACCTGGTCAAGGACATCATTTCCGAGCAGCAGTTCATCATCGAGCAGCTCGAGCACTACATCACGGGCGGCGTGCGCTGAATGGGGTGACAACCCCCTGAGGCGCTTGCGCGCCTTCCCCCTTCTCTCGAGTTGCTGCGCAATGCGGGAAGGGGGACGCAGCCAGTGCGGCGGGGCGGCCCTTGCACGGCTGCCCTGGTTTGGCCCGCGCCGGTTACATGGGTGCGTGGCTGGAGTGAAGCGCAATGGATGACGCCAACGTCAAAAAAAGCCCTGGCTGCGTGTGGCCAGGGCCCTTTGGTGGTGCCGGATCAGGCCGCCTTTTCCACATGCGCCTGGCGCGTGTACAAGAAGTCGATCACCGCCTTGCGGCAGTGCACATAGCGCGGGTCTTCGGCCAGTGCCACGCGGTTGCGCGGGCGCGGCAGGTCAACCGCCAGCGCCTCGCCAATGGTGGCGGCGGGGCCGTTGGTCATCATCACGATCTTGTCGGACAGCAGCACGGCCTCGTCCACGTCGTGCGTCACCATCACCACTGTGCTGTGCGTGCGTGCCACGATCTCCAGCAACTCGTCCTGCAGCTTGGCGCGGGTGAGTGCGTCGAGCGCACCGAAGGGCTCGTCCATCAGCAGCACCTGGGGTTCCATGCTGAGCGCACGGGCAATGCCCACGCGCTGCTTCATGCCGCCCGAGATTTCGCCGGGGCGCTTTTGCGCAGCATGCGCAAGGCCCACCAGCGCCAGTGCCGCATCGGTGCGGGCCATGAGCTGTGCCTTGTTTTCGGTTTTGCCGAACACCCGCTCGACTGCCAGGTGCACGTTGTCAAAGCAGGTCAGCCAGGGCAGCAGCGAGTGGTTTTGAAACACCACCGCGCGCTCGGGGCCGGGGCCCTTGATCTCCTTGTTGGCGCACAGCAGGGCACCGGCAGTGGGGGTGTTCAGGCCGGCAATCAGGTTGAGCAGCGTGGATTTGCCGCAGCCCGAGTGGCCAATCAGCGCCACAAACTCGCCCTGGGCGATCGTCAGGTCAATGCCCTGCAGCGCGGGGAATAGTCCCTTGCGGGTGCGAAAGGTCTGCTCGACACCCTGTATCTCGATGAACTTGCTGGTGAGCGATGTATGCATGAAGAACTCCTGGTTTTTCGGTGGACCACCGTGGAACCGGCTTTGCCAGGCCACTGGTGGTGCCCCCTTGAGGGGGTGACGCGCCGCAGGCGCGGCTCAGGGGTGGGTCAAGCCTTCACTTCTTCGAACGTGAAGGCGCTGGCCAGCTTGATGAGGGCATATTCCAGCACCAGCCCGACGATGCCGATCACGAAGATGGCGATGATGATGTTCTTGACGTTGAGACTGTTCCACTCGTCCCACACCCAAAAACCAATGCCCACGCCGCCGGTCAGCATCTCGGCTGCCACGATCACCAGCCAGGCCGTGCCCACCGCCAGGCGCACGCCGGTCAGCAGGTAGGGCAGCACGGCGGGGAACAGTATCTTGGTGAAGATCTTCCACTCCGACAGGTTGAGCACGCGGGCCACGTTCATGTAGTCCTGCGGCACCCGTTGCACGCCCACCGCGGTGTTGATGATCATGGGCCAGATCGAGCAGATGAAGATGGTCCAGATGGCCGCCGGGTTGGCGCCCTTGAATACCAAGAGGCCAATGGGCAGCCATGCCAGCGGCGACACCGGGCGCAGAAGGCTGATGAGCGGGTTGAACATGCGGCTCAAAAACTCGAAGCGCCCAATCGCAAAGCCCGCCGGAATGCCCACCGCCGCCGCCAGGCCAAAGCCCACGGCGACGCGTTCGAGCGACATCAGCACGTTCCAGCCCACGCCCTGGTCGTTGGGGCCGTTGCGATAAAACGGGTTACTGAACACGTCCAGCGCCTGTGCCCAGGTTTCGCGGGGGCCGGGAATGCTGTTGCCGGTGCCGGCAGAAACCAGCGCCCACACCCCCAGCAGCAGGCCCAGGCCGCACAGCGGCGGCAGCACCGCCAGCCAGAAGCTGCGGGAGCTGGCAGCCCAGTCCCGGTCTGCCGGGGCCTTGGTGGGTGTGGTTTTTGAGTGTTTTTGGCTTGTAGCGCCCGTGGGTAAAGCGCTAGTAGCTATATTATCAATAGCGTCTTGCGTTGCTGCAGGGGCGGTATCCAGCGGGGCATGAAATACGGCTCTGACCATGGTGTTCTCCGGTAGGCAGGACGAGTGGGGCAGATGACTGCGGGCTGTCAGGCCTTGAGCTTGAAACCGTCGGCGTATCTGGCGGGGTCTTTGCCGTCCCACACCACGCCATCCACCAGCTTGTGGCTGCGCATGTCGCTCTTGGGCAGCGGTGTTTTGGTGGCGGTGGCCGCCTGGCGGTACACGTCCATGCGATTGATCGACTTGGCCACGCCAAGGTAATCGGGGTGCGCCTTCAGCAAACCCCAGCGCTTGTGCTGCGTAAGAAACCACATACCGTCAGACAGGTAGGGGAAGTTCACCGCGCCGTCGTTGTAGAACTTCATGTGGTTGGGGTCGTCCCAGGTCTTGCCCAGGCCATCCTGGTAGCGGCCCAGGATGCGCTGGTTGATGGCATCCACGCCGGTGTTCACATAGGCCTTGCCGGCAATGGTTTCGGCCATGCGGGTCTTGTTGGCCAGGCTTTCATCGATCCAGCGGCTTGCCTCCAGAATGGCCGCCGTCACGGCGCGCGCGGTGTTGGGGTATTTCTGCACAAACTCCGAGGTGGTGCCCAGCACCTTTTCGGGATGGTCTTTCCAGATGTCCTGGGTGGTGGTGGCTGTGAAACCGATGCCGTCCATGATGGCGCGGTGGTTCCAGGGCTCGCCTACGCAAAAGCCATCCATGTTGCCCACGCGCATGTTGGCCACCATTTGCGGCGGCGGCACGGTGATGACCTTGGCGTCTTTCATCGGATCGATGCCGTTGGCTGCCAGCCAGTAATAGAGCCACATGGCGTGCGTGCCCGTGGGAAAGGTCTGGGCGAAGGTGTATTCGCGCTTTTCGGCCGCCATCAGCCGGGCCAGGCCCGCGCCATTGACGGCGCCCTTGTCCGCCAGCTTTTTGGACAGCGTGATGGCCTGGCCGTTGTGGTTGAGGGTCATCAGCACGGCCATGTCTTTCTTGGGCCCGGCCAGGCCCAGGTGCACGCCATAGACCAGGCCATACAGCACATGGGCAAAGTCGAGCTCGCCGTTCACCAGCTTGTCGCGCACGCCGGCCCAGCTGGCCTCTTTGGTGGGGATGATGGTCACGCCATGCTTCTTGTCGAAGCCCATCACCGACGCCATCACCACGCTGGCGCAGTCGGTCAGCGGAATGAAGCCGATCTTCACTTCCTTCTTCTCGGGGGCGTCCGAGCCCTGGGCGTGGACGAGGGCGCGCAGCGCGGGGCTCACGCCCGTGGCGCCCACGGTGGCGGCTTGCAGCACGGTGCGGCGGTTGAGGCTGGTTTTGAGCAGATCGGTCATGGGGCTTCCCTTGGGCGTGACAAACAAAAAGAGGCGTCCTCACACCGCGCCTGGCTGCAAGAAGCAGCAGTGCGCGGGTGGGGACGCCTTTGTCCGGGTTCTGGCCGCATTCGCCCGCCGTTGGGCGATGCAGCCATGCAGACCTGTGAGGGTCTGAACCTACTAATGCAAGGCCTGTGCCAGCTTGGAAAAGTGGTGTTGGCTATTGAATCAAGAGCGTCTAGCTCAATGATTCAGGGCGCTTTGGCGCGATTGAGCGACCTGGCGCCACAGCCCGCAGTGCCCCGGTCTTGTGCGCTGCACCATCGTGGCGCTGTGGTCGGCGCTGTTGCAGTGGATAACAATGCGATGCATGAGTGATACCTCGACGCCGACCTGTCTGATGACCGCGTGGCACGCGCACGAAACCGAGTTGCAGCGCTGGCTGACCCGGCACCTGAACGACCCGGTGGCAGCGCAGGACCTGCTGCAAGACGTTTTCATCAAAGCCTTGCGCCAAGGCCGCCGGTTCTGCGACGTGGCCAACGCCCGTGCCTGGCTGTTTGAGGTCAGCCGCAACACCCTGACGGATCACCTGCGCCGGCACCACCCTCTGGATGCCTTGCCTGACGACCTGCCAGCGATGGAGGCAGACCCGCCGGCTGCGGTGGACAGCCTGGCCACCTGCCTGCCGCGCGTGCTTGCGGAGTTGAGCGCGTCGGACCGGGATGCCATCGTCCAGTGCGATCTCAACGGCATGGGGCAGGAGGACTATGCCCGCATGTTGGGCATCACCGTGCCGGGGGCCAAATCCCGTGTGCAGCGCGCCCGAAAGCGCCTCAGGGAACGTTTGCTGACCTCGTGCCAGGTGGTGCTGAACGAGCGCGGCGCGGTGTGCTGCTTCACCCCACGTCCGAAATAAGCGCAGCTGCATCTTTTGGGCAGTTGCTGCGTCTTCTGACTCAACGACACAGGAGATGCACATGTGCATGGGTTACGCCAAAGACATCAAGGCCTGGGCTTGCCCCCAGGAAATGGAACGCCGCGAGGCCGCATTGCACCAATTGGGCGACTTGCTGCACTTGGAAGACCACGCGGCGCAGGCAAGTGATTCGGCTCCGCCCGTGGCCGACACGCAGATAAACGCGCTCGAGCGTGCGCCCGAACGTGCGTCGGCGGCTTGACGGCGATGGCATCCCTCCAGAGGTTTTGCCAATGATTTCGTCCGAACTGAAAACCCCAAAAATCCCACCTTTGACGCGCTGGGTGCTCGCGCTGGCGCTGCTGGCGCCTGCCTGGTGGTGGAGTTACACCCACCTCACCGATTTTGCGGATGCCCTGTTGGTGCAGGCGGGGCTGACGCGCCAGACCGCACTGGGCGAGGCGGTGCACTTCTTCTTTTTTGACACGCCCAAGGTGCTGCTGCTACTGACCGGGGTGGTTTTCGTGATGGGCGTGGTGCAGACCTTCTTTGCGCCCGAGCGCACGCGCGCCCTGCTGGCGGGCAAGCGTGCAGGGGTGGGCAACGTGCTGGCCGCATTGCTGGGCATCGTGACCCCGTTTTGCTCATGCTCGGCCGTGCCCTTGTTCATCGGTATTCTCTCGGCGGGTGTGCCGCTGGGGGTGACCTTCTCTTTTCTGATCTCGGCTCCCATGGTCAACGAGGTGGCACTGGTGATGCTGCTGGGCCTGTTTGGCTGGAAAGTGGCCGCCCTCTACCTCGTGCTGGGGCTGACCGTGGCCATCGTGGCCGGCATCGTGATCGGCCGCCTGCGCATGGAGCGCTATCTGGAAGACTGGGTGCTGGCCGTTGCCAACGGGCAGAGCGCGGCCACTTACGACGGCGATGGCATGGGCTGGGCCCAGCGCTTGCAGGCCGGTGGGCACCATGTGCGCGAGATTGTGGGCAAGGTCTGGCCCTACGTTGTCGCGGGCATTGCGCTGGGCGCGGGCATCCACGGCTATGTTCCACAAGACTTCATGGCGGCCATCATGGGCCGGGATGCCTGGTGGTCGGTGCCGGTGGCCGTGCTGCTGGGTGTGCCCATGTACACCAATGCGGCGGGCGTCATTCCGATCGTGCAGGCCCTGCTGGGCAAAGGTGCAGCGCTGGGCACGGTGCTGGCGTTCATGATGAGCGTCATTGCCTTGTCCGCGCCCGAAATGATCATTTTGCGCAAGGCCCTCAAGCCGCGCCTGATAGCCACCTTTGCCGGCGTCGTGGCCTTGGGCATTTTGCTGGTGGGCTATATCTTCAACCTTGTGCTGTGAACATTCATCACTACCAACCAGGATTCGCCATGAAAGACATCAAGGTACTCGGCTCCGGCTGTGCCAACTGCAAGACCACCACCGCCCTGATCGAGCAGGTTGCCCGTGACAAGGGCGTCGCCGTGAATATTGACAAGATTCAGGACATGCAAGCCATCATTGCTTACGGCGTCCTGGCCACGCCAGGGGTGGTGGTGGATGGCAAGGTCGTTCACGCCGGCGGGGTGCCCCAGCGCGACAAGATCGAGGCGTGGCTGGCATGACGGGTGCCGCCAAACCCAAATTGGTGTTTGACGTGGTGTCGGTGCGCCTGAGTGCGCAGGCCAGCCAGGCGCACTGCAAGCAGGCCACGATTGCGCTGGACACGGACATGGCGGGCAATCCCCAGGCGTTCAATCCCGCAGAATTGCTGCTGGCAGCCCTGTCGGCGTGCATGATCAAGGGGATCGAGCGGGTCATTCCCATCCTCAAGTTCGAGCTGCGCGGGGTCGAGGTTCATGTGCATGGGGTGCGCCAGGACGTGCCCCCTCGGCTGGAGTCCATTTCCTACGAGATCACCGTGGACACCGATGAGCCGGATCGCCGCCTTGCCCTGCTGCACGAGAACGTCAAAAAATACGGAACGGTGTTCAACACCGTGTCGCCGGGCTCCGAACTCTCGGGTGTTTTGCGCCGCAAGGAAACAGGCAATCCATGAGCGCTGCACACGAGCACAGCCACGCACCCGCCAGCTACAGCCGAGCCTTTGCCATCGGCATCGCGCTCAACACGCTCTTCGTGGCGGTGGAGGCGTTTTACGGCTGGAAGATCAACTCGCTGGCCCTGCTGGCAGACGCGGGGCACAACCTGAGCGATGTGGCCGGGCTGATTCTGGCGTGGGGCGGCGCTCTGGCGGGGCGCCTTCGGCCAGATGACCGGCACACCTATGGCTGGAAGCGGGCCACCATTTTGGCGGCGTTCATCAACGCGATGCTCTTGCTGGTGGCCATGGGCTCGCTGGCCTGGGAGGCCATCGACCGGTTGAACTCCCCCCAGCCGATCGAAGGGGTCACGATCATGGTGGTGGCGGGCCTGGGCATTGTCATCAACACCTTGACGGCCCTGCTGTTCATGCGGGGCAGCCATGACCTGAACATCCGTGGCGCTTTTCTGCACATGGTCGCCGATGCGCTGGTTTCGGCCGGTGTGGTGGTGGCGGGTGGGCTTGCACTCTGGCTGGGCTGGGACTGGCTGGACCCGGTCGTCAGCCTCGTGATTGCTGCCGTGATCGTTCTGGGCACCTGGGGCCTGTTCAAGCAGTCGGTGCACTTGCTGTTTGATGGCGTGCCATCCACGGTGGACCTGCCCGCCGTGCGCACCTGGCTGCTGTCCCTGCCGGGCGTCACCCGCGTCCACGATCTGCACATCTGGGCGATGGGCACCTCCGAGGTGGCCCTGACGGCGCATCTGGTCATGCCCGATGGCCACCCGCAAGACGCCTTCTTTCAGACCATCACGCACGAGTTGCACGAGCGGTTTGACATCGAGCACGTCACGGTGCAGGTGGTGCGTGAGCCTTTTACGCAGTCGTGTGCGGGTTCATGAACAGGGCTGCGGCACGAGGGCGCAACTGTAGCTGCAGTGGCAGTGGCAGTGGCAGTGGCAGTGGTCGTTGCGGTAGCGCTTTCATCTGCCCAGCCGCATAGGCAGCCGGTTGCCTCGGGGGGGGGCTGAAAAACGCCAAAGCCAGCATGCGCCACACCGTGGCGAGGCTGACGGTTTTTTGCCCTGAATTCTTTTTTGCGTTTCTGCCGTTCTTCGCATAAGATAGTAATCAATTACTATCTATTGATCGGGGTTTTCGTGGAAATCCATCCCAAGCATCTGCCGGCCGATGAGCGTCGTGCAGTGACTGTCGAGGCGGTTGTGGCGCTGGCGGGTTCACAAAACCCCAGCGAGATCACCACGGCGGCCATCGCCAAGCACATGAACCTGACCCAGGGTGCGCTGTTTCGGCACTTTCCGAACAAAGAGGCCATTTGGCAGGCCGTCATGGAGTGGGTGGCAGACCGTCTGCTGGCCCGAATTGACCGGTCCGCACAGGGCATCGAGTCTCCCCTTGCGGCCCTGGAGGCGATGTTCATGAGCCATATCGAGTTCGTGGCCGAGCACCCAGGCGTTCCCCGCATGATGTTTGGCGAGCTGCAGCGCGCTGAGTCGACTCCGGCCAAGCGCATGGTGCAGACCCTGATCCAGCGCTACGGCGAACGCTTGCATCGTCTCATCGAGAAAGGCAAGGCCAGCGGCGAGCTGTCGGCCTCGCTGGACAACGAGGCGGCCGCCACGCTGTTCATTGGCACGGTTCAGGGCCTGGTCATGCAGTCGTTGCTGGCGGGCGATGTGGGGCGCATGCACCGCGATGCGCCCAGGGTTTTTGCCATTTATCGGCGTGGAATCGGGAGTCACCAATGAAAAAATTGCCCTTGCAAGGCCGCACCCTCGCGCTGCTGGCCGTTGTCGTTCCGTTGTTGCTGCTTTTCATCTACGTGGGTTTGCGCTCGGGGCCGCTGGCGCCGGTAGCCGTGACGGTGGTCGAGGTGCAATCACGGGCCATCACGCCCGCGCTTTTTGGTATTGGCACGGTGCAGGCGCGCTACACCTACAAGATCGGGCCGACGGTGGCCGGGCGCGTCAAACGCCTGGAGGTGCAGGTAGGTGATCAGGTCAAGGCCGGACGGGTGCTGGGCGAAATGGAGCCGGTTGATCTGGATGACCGCGTGCGCTCACAGGACGCGGCCTACAAGCGGTCCCAGGCGGCCTTGACTGAGGCACAGGCCCGCCAAGCCCACGCGCAAACCCAGGCGCGCCGTTATGAGCAATTGCTCGCGGTGCGCTCGACCAGCGAAGAAATCGTTGCCACCAAACGGCAAGAGCTGCAGATCGCCGATGCCGCCCTGTCTGCGGCGCGGGAAGAAACCGCCCGGGCCCGCTCAGACCGCGAAGCGCTGGTGGCGCAGCGGAGCAATCTGCGCCTGATCGCGCCGGTGGATGGCGTGGTCGCCGTGCGCGATGCCGACCCCGGCACCACCATTGTTGCGGGCCAGGCCGTGGTGGAAGTGATCGACCCCAAGAGTTTGTGGATCCATGCGCGTTTTGACCAGATCAGTGCATCGGGGCTGGCCGCAGGGCTGCCTGCCCGCATTGCCTTGCGTTCGCGCACCGGCCAAGTGCTGGAAGGCCATGTGCTCCGGGTGGAGCCCAAGGCTGACGCGGTCACCGAGGAAACGCTTGCCAAAGTGGCCTTCAGCAGCATCCCGCAACCACTGCCCCCGGTGGGAGAGCTGGCCGAAGTCACGGCCGACCTGCCCACGCTTGCCGCTGCTCCATCGGTTCCCAACGCCGCCATTCGTCGTGATGGTGACAGGGTGGGGGTCTGGAAAATAGTGCAAGGCGATCTGCAGTTTTCTCCGCTCAAACTGGGTGCCACCGACCTGCAGGGCTACGTGCAGGTGCAAGAAGGGCTCAGCAACGGTGACCAGGTCGTGACCTACAGCGAAAAGGCACTGACGGCGCGCAGCCGCATCAAGGTGGTGGAGCAGATTCCCGGAGTTTCGCGATGATCAGCCTGGCCGGCCGCGACATTCTCCACGCCTGGGGAAAATTCGTTTTCACCGGCATTGGCCTGGGCCTGCTGATTGGGGTCACTCTGGTCATGGCCGGGGTGTACCGGGGCATGGTGGACGATGGCAAGGCGCTGCTCGACAACAGTGGCGCAGACCTGTGGGTGGTGCAAAAGGACACGCTGGGCCCCTATGCCGAGCCGTCCAGTCTCAACGATGACGTGTACCGCACCGTGCTGGCCATGCCGGGGGTGGCCCAGGCCGCCAACGTGACTTACCTGACCATGCAGGCACGCAAGGGCGACAGCGATGTGCGCACCATGGTGGTGGGCATTGCCCCTGGCGCGATGGGGGCCACGCCGGGCTGGCCGCCGTATCTGGTGGCGGGGCGCCAGATCACCCGGGGCCATTACGAGGCCGTGGCCGACATCGCCACCGGCTTCCAGCTGGGTGACGCGGTCAAAATCCGCCGCAACCACTACACCGTTGTGGGGTTGACCCGGCGCATGGTGTCCTCCAGTGGCGACCCGATGGTGTTCATTCCGCTCAAGGACGCGCAGGAGGCCCAGTTCCTCAAGGACAACGACGCCATTTGGCAAAGTCGGCGCCGCACCGAGGCCAACCCGGTCTTCAACCGACCCGGTGTTCCGGGCTTGCTGGATGCCGTGGTGGCCTCGCAGAGCACCAACGCGTTCGTCAATGCCGTGCTCGTCACGCTCAAGCCGGGGCAGGAGCCTGAAGAGGTGGCCGAGTCCATCCGCCGCTGGAAACGCATGACGGTTTACACCCGGGCGCAGATGGAGGGCATTCTGGTGGGCAAGCTGATCGCCACCTCGGCCAAGCAGATCGGCATGTTTCTGGTGATTCTGGCTGTGGTGAGTGCGGCCATCGTGGCCTTCATCATCTATTCGCTCACGATGGACAAGATCCGCGAGATCGCCGTCTTGAAGCTGATTGGCACGCGCAACCGCACCATCGCTGCCATGATCTTGCAGCAGGCGCTTGCCCTGGGCGTGATTGGCTTTGTGGTGGGCAAGATCACGGCCACCTTTGCGGCGCCGCTGTTTCCCAAATACGTGCTGCTGATGCCAGCCGACTCGATCGTCGGTTTTTTTGCCGTGCTCGCCATCTGCGTGCTGGCCAGCATTGTTGCCATTCGCATGGCGCTCAAGGTCGATCCGGCCGAAGCGATTGGAGGCTGAAATGGTCGGCAAAGGCATACGCATCGAAGGCTTGCGCAAACGTTATGGCGAAGGCGACACCGCTGTCGATGCCTTGAAAAACGTGGACATGCACGTCGAGCCGGGCGAGGTGGTGGGATTGATTGGCCCTTCGGGTTCGGGCAAGAGCACGCTGCTCAAATGCCTGGGTGCGGTAATTGACCCGAGCGGCGGCCGCATGACGCTGGGCGACGAAGTCATCTACGACGAGGGCTGGAAAGTGCGCGACCTGCGCGCCCTGCGGCGCGACAAGATCGGGTTCGTCTTCCAGGCCCCCTACCTGATTCCGTTTCTTGACGTTACCGATAACGTGGCGCTGCTGCCCATGCTCGCGGGCGTTGCCAATGGCGAGGCGCGCGCCCGGGCCCTTGAACTGCTCACGGCGCTGGACGTGCAACACCGCGCGCGTGCCATGCCCTCGCAGCTCTCGGGTGGCGAGCAGCAGCGGGTGGCCATTGCGCGTGGCCTGGTCAACCGCCCGCCCGTCATCCTGGCCGATGAACCCACCGCGCCGCTGGACAGCGAGCGTGCCATGGCGGTGATCCGCATCCTCAACGACATGGCCCGCAGGTTCGAAACCGCCATCATCGTCGTGACCCACGACGAAAAAATCATCCCGACTTTCAAGCGCATCTACCACATCCGCGACGGCGTGACCCATGAAGAAGCCGGTGAAGGGCGGGGGTTCGAATGAGAGAACGATGGAATGAAAAAGAGGTTTTTATGACCAACCGTCAACACCGCCGCGCACGCCGATTTGCAGCCATTTGCCTTGTGGCCGGCTTTGCCGCAGCCGGTCTGACGGGCTGCGCCGTTGGCCCTGATTTTCAGCGCCCCGTGGCACCCGATGCGACGCGCTACACCGCCACCGCGATGGCCGCCCACACTGCGTCTGCCCCCGCGCCGTTTGGCCAGGCACAACGCCTGGTGCCAGGGCTTGCCATCGATGCGCAGTGGTGGCGTGCGCTGGGTTCTCCGGCACTCGACGGACTGATCGACGAGGCGCTTCAGGCGAGTCCGCCCCTGGCGAGCGCCCGCGCCAATTTGCGGCAGGCACAGGAGCTTGTGTCCGCACGTTCAGGTTCAACGCAATTTCCGCAGGTGGATGTCGGGCTGGGTGCCCAGCGCCAGCAATCGAACCCCAGCAGCCAGGGGCAGAGCGGTGATGCGCGCCAGTTCAGCCTTTACAACGCCAGCGTGGGTGTGCATTACAACCTTGATCTGGCGGGTGGCAATCAGCGCGCACTTGAAGCCCTGGCTGCACGCGCTGACTACCGCCGCTTCGAATGGGATGCTGCGCGCCTTGCGCTGGCTGGCAACATCGCGGCCGCTGCCATCACCCGTGCGCGCCTTGCCGCGCAGCTGGACGCAACCACAGACATCGTGCGTGCGCAGGACGAGCAGCTGCGCCTGACCAACGAGCGCGTGCGGTTTGGCCAGGCATCGCCCGATGAAGTGTTGGGCCTGCAGGCCCAGGCAGAGCAAACGCGCGCTGAACAGCCTGCGCTGCGCAAACAACTGCAACAAACCGAGCATCTGCTGGCCGTGTTGGCCGGTCGTGCGCCGGGTGCCGGTGGCGTGCCTGCCTTCACGCTGAGCGATTTCACCCTGCCGGCCGATCTGCCACTGATGGTGCCTTCGGAGCTGGCGCGCCGCCGCCCGGATATCCAGGCGGCTGAAGCGTTGCTGCATGCGGCCAATGCGGACTATGGCGTGGCGGTCGCCAGGCTCTACCCGCAGCTCAACCTGAGCGCCAGTCTGGGCTCCCAGGCGCTGACCGCTGGCGCCCTGTTTGGTGGTGGTTCGGCAGTGTGGGCCCTGGTGGGGCAAATCACCCAGCCCCTGTTCAACCCCGGGTTGCCTGCCGAGAAACGGGCAGCGCTTGCCGCTCTGGATGCTGCTGCCGCCAACTACCAGAGCGTGGTGTTGCAGTCTTTGCGTAACGTGGCCGACACCCTGCGCGCGCTGGAAGGCGATGCGCAGTCCTTGGCGGCCCTGGCGGGCGCTGATTCGGCAGCACAGTCTTCCTTGCGGTCGGTGGAGCGGCAATACCTGCTGGGTGCTGCCAGCTACTTGCAGTTGCTGGTGGCGCAGCAACAGGCACAGCGCATGCGGACCAGCCTGGTGGCAGCCCAGGCGCAGCGCCTGGTCGACAGTGTGGCGTTGTATCAGGCGCTGGGTGGTGGCGTCAGCCTGGGCGATTAATCGCCCAGGTGGCCAGCCTCTCGGGTGCCCGCGGGATCAGGCGGTGGCCAGCCACTTGGCCACATCCGCAGTGGCCGGAATGCGGCCACTGCTCATGACCTTGTCATTGATCACCAGCGCCGGGGTGGACATCACGTCATAGGCCATGATCTCTTTCATGTCGCTGACCTTGACAAACTCGGCCGCAACATTGGCCTGGGTGGCGGCTTCACGGGCGACGGCTTCGAGCTTCTTGCAATTGGCGCAGCCAGAGCCGAGGATCTTGATGGTCAACATGTGAAATCTCCTGAAAAATGAGGGAAAGACATCAGGCCTGGGGCTGACCCGCGCCTCGTGCGCGCGACCAGAAGAAAGTGGTCACCACAACCAGCGAAAAAAGCCCCAGGGCCATTGCGGTGGATAGAAGTGCCGCACCATCAATCCAGGTGCCATAAATGAACCCTGCACAGATGCTGAACAAGGCCACCAGGCCCACGTAAGCGGCGGTTTTGGTGCGGCCAATCACGGCGGCAACCATCAACATGCTTTGCAGGCTGAGTTCGGGGTCGGCCATCAGGTAGGCCAGCAGTGGGCCGGGGTGCATGCCCAGGTCCAGGAACATGCGCGCCACCGGCACCTCGACCAGGGTGGGGAAGTACATGAACACGCCAAACCCCACCGCCACCGCGTTGGCCAGCACCGTGTTGCTACCAGCCACTGCCTCAATCCATTCGGGGCGGATGACCTGCCGCACCATGCCCACGATGAACACACCCACGATCAGCAGCACGAAAATCTGCTTGACGAAGCGCCAGGCTTCCCACAACCAGGCTTGCCATTCATCGGCGGGCAGTTGGCGGGCGAAGTGCCACACCGCCCCCAGCGCAAGGCCCACACCCAGCACACGGCCGGTCAGTGCGAGTTCCAGGCCGTCGGCGACAGGTGTCAGGCGCGCGGCAGCCACCAGCAAGGTGGTTGCAGCCAGGCCCAGCGCCACCCAGGTCCAGCGGTTGGCGCCATCCATGATGTTTTCCATGCCTTTCCAGGCCGTGGCCGCAATCATGAACAGCAGGGCTATCAGGACCGAGCCCTGAAAGCTCACGCCTTCTTCGCCTCTGGCCGCATCAAACGGTACCCACGCAAAAAGTGTGTCTTGCCACGCCTGTGCCCAGCCCAAAGGCAGCGTGGCGGAGCCCACGGTGGCCGTGAGGGGCCAGAGTTTCAATGTGCCTGCGATCAGCAGCGCCACCAGCGACAGCAGCACGCCCAGCGCAGCGGGGGCTATCTGCGCTTTGTCGGCAAAGGCGTCATCGGTTTCAGCATCGTGCGTGGCGTCATCGCGCCAGAAGATGCGCGACATCAGCAGACCGATGCCGATACCAAACAACAAACACAAGACCACCCGTGCCACCGCAAACTCAGGCCCCAGGATGCTGCCGGTGTAGGCCAGCGCCATGATGTTGCCCGCAGGCGCAAAAAAGAGAAAAGTGATGGCAGGCCCAATGCCTGCACCCTTGCGGTAAATGCCGGCAAACAAGGGCACGATGGTGCACGAGCACACCGCAATCAGCGACCCGGCCAGGGCCGCCGCCGGGTAAGAAACATAGGCCGGCGTGCTGCGACCGAGCCACCGGGTGATGCTGGCCTTGGGGATGAGTGCCGCCATGGCGCCCGCAATGAAAAACGCGGGCAGCAAACACAGCAACACATGCGCCGCAAGGTAAGAAGCCAGACTTCCGGCACCGCCGTTGAGCAGCTTGAGCATCAGATCCATGGTTCACGCCTTCAGCAGTTGCTGCGTTTCATTTTAGTGGCGGCAGGCTCAGTGCCCCATTAATATGCCGTCAGCGATGTCTTTGTCGTGCACGCCGAACCTGTCGACCAGGGTGGCGCTGGCTTCGTTGAGCCCCAGCACCTCCACCTCAGCCCCTTTGCGGCGGAACTTCAGCACCACCTTGTCCAGCGCATTGACCGCAGTGATGTCCCAGAAGTGGGCGTGCGTGAGGTCGATGCGAACGCGGCGTGGTGAGGCGTCGAAATCAAACGCATCGACAAACCGGTCGGCAGAGGCAAAGAACACCTGGCCATAGATCGCATAGCTGCGCGTTTCACCATCGTCTTCGGTCTGCGCCTCGATCAGCAGAATCTGGGCAATCTTGTGGGCAAAGAAGAAGCCCGACAGCAGCACACCCGTGAGCACACCGCGCGCCAGGTCGTGGGTGTAGACGGTCACCGCCACGGTGGCCAGCATCACCACGCTGGAGCTTTTGGGGTGCTCGCGCAGGTTTTTGAACGAACCCCAGTTGAACGTGCCGATGGACACCATGATCATCACCGCGACCAGGGCGGCCATGGGGATCTGCTTGACCCAGTCCCCCAGGAACACCACCAGAATCAGCAGCACCACCCCCGCCACCAGCGTGGACAAGCGCCCGCGCCCACCGGATTTCACGTTGATGACCGACTGACCGATCATGGCGCAGCCCGCCATCCCGCCTATGAAGCCCGTGGCGATGTTGGCCACACCCTGGCCCACGCATTCGCGGTTCTTGTTGCTTTTGGTGTCGGTCATGTCGTCCACGATGGTGGCCGTCATCAGCGACTCCAGCAAACCCACCACCATCAGCGTGACGGAATACGGAAGGATGATGCCCAGCGTTTCCCAGGCAAGGGGCACATCAGGCAGCAGGAACACCGGCAGGCTGTCGGGCAGCTCGCCCATGTCGCCCACCGTGCGGATGTCCAGCCCCAGGTAAATGGAAACGCCGGTCAGGAAAACAATGGTCACCAGCGGAGACGGCACCACCTTGGTGATGTAAGGCAGCCCGTAGATGATGCCCAGACCCGCCGCCGTCATGGCATACACCTGCCAGCCCACATTGGTCAGCTCGGGCAACTGGGCCATGAAAATCAGGATGGCCAGCGCGTTGACGAAGCCGGTAACCACCGAGCGGGAAACAAAACGCATCAGAACCCCGAGCTTGATCCAGCCAGCAATGATTTGCAGCACACCGGTCAACACTGTGGCGGCTAGCAGATACTGCAGCCCGTGGTCCTTGACCAGGGAGGCAATCACCAGCGCCATGGCCCCCGTGGCGGCGGAAATCATGCCGGGGCGACCGCCGGCGAAGGCAATGATGGTGGCAATGGAGAACGAGGCGTAGAGGCCAACCTTCGGGTCAACGCCCGCAATGATGGAGAACGCGATGGCCTCAGGGATCAGGGCCAATGCAACCACCAGACCGGCGAGCACATCGTTGCGGACATTGGAAAACCAGTCCAGCTTCAGGGTTTGTAGTGACATAGGGATCGCGGATCACCCGAACAGGGTGGTCCAAATACAGGGTGTGAGGTGCGCCAGGGGCCGTGCCCCGCGACAAAAATGGGAAAAGCAATGCCGGGCAAACTGCCCGTTGTGCATTCAGAACGTAAGCGCGTTCTAAGGGGGTGTGACGGAAAAGAAGTAGCCGCGCGGCAATGCCGAACCCCGAAAATGCACCGGGGCCGGTGGGTCAGAGTCGAAAAGCCGCGCCATGGGGGAAATTCTATCGCCCGGCAAACATGCGGTTGCATGGGGCTGTGCCAACGGGGCCCGCGCAGCCCACCGCCGTGGGCCGCCATCTCACCCCAGCAAATCCACCATCTCCAGCATCCGCCTGGCCACCTCGCCCAACTTCAGGCCCTTGTCCATGGCGGTCTTGCGCAGTTTTTCATACGCGGCTTGTTCGGACAGGCCCTGGCGCTGCATCAGCACGCCCTTGGCGCGGTCAATGGTCTTGCGGTCCTGCAGCTCGGTTTTGGCGTCGGCCAGCTCGGCACGCAGGGCCTGCTCGTGCTGAAAGCGCGCCATGGCGACATCGAGGATGGGTCGAATGCGCTGCGGCGCCAGGCCTGCGACGATATAGGCAGACACGCCAGCGGCCACGGCGTCTTTCACATGTGTGGTGTCTTCATCGTTGGTGAACATGACGATGGGGCGGCGTGCGGCGCGCGTGGCCATCACCACATGCTCCAGCGCATCGCGGGCCTCGCTCTCGGCGTCCACGATGATCATGTCGGGCTGCAACTGGGCCAGCCGCTCGCTCAGAAACACATCGGCGGGCAATGTGGCAATGAGATTGAAGTTGTTTTCCAGCAGGCCAATGCGCAGCGCGCGCGAGCGTTCGGCCTGTGTGGCGGCGTGTTCGTCGTCGGGGTCGGCAATGGCCAGGTCGGGGGCCACCACCACAATGCGCAGTGCGTCGGTCATGCCATGCAGCATGCAAGATTTACGCCACATATTGGTGCGCCGGTTTGGTGCACAGCCCTGGTGCAAGGGTGCACCTGCCGCTGCGCCCAGCAGTGCGTTGCACCGGGTTCAACCCGCAGGCGTGGCAGTGCGGGCCCCGGGTTTTACACTTGGGGCATGAGCTTGCTGATCCTGGGTATTGAATCTTCGTGCGATGAAACCGGCGTGGCGCTGGTCCGCTCTACTGGTGGGGTGGCTGTGCCCACCTTGCTGGCGCATGCGTTGCACAGCCAGATCGAGATGCACCAGGCGTATGGCGGCGTGGTGCCCGAGCTGGCCAGCCGCGACCATATCCGCCGGGTGCTCCCTCTCACCGAGGCCGTGATGGCCGAAGCAGGCCAGCGCCTGGCAGATGTGGACGTGGTGGCTTACACCCGCGGGCCGGGCCTGGCAGGGGCGCTGCTGGTGGGGGCTGGCGTGGCCTGCGCGCTGGGTGCGGCGCTCGACAAGCCCGTGCTGGGCGTGCACCACCTCGAAGGGCATTTGCTGTCGCCCTTTTTAAGTGCCGACCCCCCTGAATTTCCTTTCGTGGCGCTACTGGTATCGGGTGGCCACACCCAGCTCATGCGCGTGGATGGCGTGGGGCGCTATGAATTGCTGGGCGAGACCATTGACGATGCGGCGGGAGAGGCGTTTGACAAGTCGGCCAAGCTGATGGGCCTGGGCTACCCCGGAGGGCCGGCCTTGTCGCGCCTGGCCGAGCAGGGCAGCGCCACGGCGTTCAAGCTGCCCCGCCCCTTGCTGCACAGTGGCAACCTCGATTTTTCTTTTGCCGGCCTCAAGACAGCGGTGCTCACGCAAGCCAAAAAACTCGGGGATGAGCTGCAAGCGCGCAAGGCCGATCTGGCCGCCAGCACCGAGGCGGCCATTGTGGATGTGCTGGTCAGAAAAACGCTGACCGCCCTGCGCCAGACGGGTCTGCAGCGGGTGGTGGTGGCCGGCGGCGTGGGGGCTAACCGGCACCTGCGCAGCCAGCTCAATGCGGCCTGCACGCAGCAAAAGGTGCGCGTGCACTACCCCGAACTGCACCTGTGCACCGACAACGGCGCCATGATTGCCATGGCCGCTGCCCTGCGGCTGCAGGCGGGCCAGCAGACGGCCAACCGCGACTATGCGTTTGACGTCAAACCCCGCTGGCCCCTGCACGCCCTGGCCGCGTCCTGACATTGCGTTGAACAACGAGACCGGGCATGCCGCCGTGGGGCCTGCGTTGGCGATGTGCAGCAGCTTTACCCGGGCTTCACTCTTCTGCATCGGGCAATACATGCCCGCACCGCACAATGGGGCATGCAACGCTTGCCGCTTCTTTCCCATGAATGAACCATCTTTTGCCGCTGCCGGGCGCACGCCTTTGCGCGGCCCCTTTCGTTTTCGGGCTGCTTTCGGGTTTTTGGGGGTGACCTCGGCGGTGGCCCTGCTGGCCGGCTGTGCCAGCCTGGTGTCGCCCGACAGCCGCTTGCCACAGACCCCGGTTCCGTCGGCGTGGTCGGTGCAGCCACCGTCTGGCAGCGTGGGGCTGGCGCAGCCGGTCACACCGCTGGCGCAGTGGTGGCAGCGGTTCAACGACCCACAGCTCACGCAGCTGGTCACGCAGACCCTTCAGTCCAACACCAGCCTGCGCAGCGCGCAAGCCTCCTTGCAGCAGGCGCGTGCCCAGGTGGATGTGCAGTCTGCAGGCCTGCTGCCCAGTGTGGGGACTTCAGCCTCGGCGCAGCGCAGCCGGGCATCGAACAACACGGGCAGCAGTTTTCAGGCGGGTTTTGATGCCAGCTGGGAGCCCGATGTGTTTGGCCGCCTGCGCAGCGGCGTGAGCGCCAGCGCAGCCGACGCCCAGGCCGCCGAGGCCAGCCTGGCCGACGTGCAGGTGTCTCTGGCCGCCGAAACGGCCGTCAACTACATCGAGTTGCGGGGCCTGCAGCAGCGGCTGGCCATTGCGCGCAGCAACCTGGCCAGCCAGCAGGAAACCCTGCAGATCACCCAGTGGCGCCTGCAGGCCGGGCTCACCACCTCGCTGGTGTCCGAGCAGGCCCGCGCGGCGGCCGAGCAGACGGCCGCGCAGATTCCGGTGCTCGAGTCCAGCCTGGCCCAGTCGCGCCACAGCCTGGCCGTGCTCACCGGGCAGGCCCCGCTGGCGCTGGATGGGTTGTTGGCCGACTCGGTCGCCGTGCCGCAGCCCGCGCAAGACCTTGCGCTGGCCATTCCTGCCGAAACGCTGCGCCAGCGGCCCGATGTGCGTGCTGCCGAACAGCGCATTGCCGCTGCGCTGGCGCGGGTGTCGCAGGCCGATGCCGCGCGCTACCCGGACTTCCGTATCTCGGGCAATCTGGGCCTGCGCGCCCTCACGGTGGGAGCCCTTACCAACGGCAGCTCCATCGCCAGCGCCTTGCTGGCCAGTGTGTCGATGCCGCTGATGGATGGTGGCGCGGCGCGTGCCCAGGTGCGTGTGCAGGAGGCAGCTTTGGAGCAGGCCCGTGTGGGCTATGAGGCTTCGGTGCTCACGGCGCTGAAGGATGTGGAAGATGCCCTGGTGGCACTGCGCGGCGATCGTGAGCGCCTGGTGCGGCTGCAGGCTGCTGCCGATGCCGCAGGCAATGCAGCCTTGCTGGCCCAGCAGCGCTACAGCAGCGGCCTGATCGACTTCCAGTCGGTGCTGGAAACCCAGCGCACGCTGCTGTCCACCCAGGACAGCTTGGCCGCCACGGTGGCCAGCATTTCTGCCGACCATGTGCGGCTGTACAAGGCGCTGGGCGGCGGCTGGCAATAGCCC
Organism: Acidovorax sp. JHL-3; assembly: GCF_000526295.1. Lineage (NCBI taxonomy): Bacteria > Pseudomonadati > Pseudomonadota > Betaproteobacteria > Burkholderiales > Comamonadaceae > Acidovorax > Acidovorax sp. JHL-3. Next base: position 238,269 of record NZ_JAFU01000004.1, on the reverse strand, counting down.
GCGCCAGCCCCCGAACGCGCACCCAACCCCTACCGAATGCCATGGCCATGACTTCTTCAGAAAAAATCACACCTCCCGCCAGCCCATCCACCCCCGCCGACCTGCAGACGCTGATCGGTGGCGGCCCAACGCGCCGCTGGTGGCAGCGCTCCACCCTGTGGCTGGGCGTGGCGGTGCTGCTGGCGGCGGGCGGCGGCCTCTACTACTGGCAAAGCCAGCAGCGCGCCAAAGCCGCACCGGTGTATGTGACCGAAGAGGTGCGCCGCGGCAACCTCACGCTCAACGTGTCGGCCAACGGCACCCTGCAGCCCACGCGGGCGGTGACCATCGGCAGCGAGCTGTCGGGTACGGTCAGAAACGTGCTGGTGGACGTCAACGACAAGGTCAAAAAGGGGCAGGTGCTGGTCGAGCTCGACACCGCCAAGCTCGATGCGCAGGTGCTGCGCTCGCGCGCCTCGCTGGCGGCTGCGCAGGCGCGCCTGGCGCAGGCGGCGGCCACCACCAAAGAGGCACAGGCTGGCTTTGGCCGGCTGCAAGAGGTGGCACGCCTGTCGGGCGGCAAGGTGCCGTCGGCCGCCGAGCTTGACAGCGGCCGTGCCACGCTCGACCGTGCCCATGCCGACGAGGCCAGTGCGCGCGCATCGGTGGACGACGCCCGGGCGGCGCTCTCCACCGATGTCACCAATTTGTCCAAGGCTTCGATCCGCTCGCCCATCAACGGCGTGGTGCTGACCCGCACCGTCGAGCCCGGCAACGCCGTGGCCGCCTCGCTGCAGGCCGTGACGCTGTTCACGCTGGCCGAAGACCTGACGCGACTGCGGCTGGATGTGAGCGTGGACGAGGCCGATGTGGGCTCGGTAAAACTCGACCAGAAAGCCAGCTTCACCGTCAGCGCCTATCCCTCGCGCCGTTATCCGGCCAAGGTGACGCGGGTGTCGTTTGGCTCCACCAAAACCGACAACGTGGTCACCTACATCACCTGGCTGGAGGTGGACAACTCCGATCTGAGCCTGCGCCCCGGCATGACGGCGGCGGCCACCATCACCTCGACCGAGCGCAACGATGTGCTGCTGGTGCCCAACACGGCGCTGCGGTTTACCCCGGCGGTTGCCGCAGGGGCGGCGGCGCAGCCGGCGTCGTCGTCGTCGGGCGGCGGCATCATCTCGCAGCTCATGCCGCGCATGCCACGCTCGGGCACGCGCCGGGCGGGCGGTACCGGCGATGCGGCAGACGGCGCGGGCCGTGTGCGCCAGGTGTGGGTGCTCAAGGACGGCGTGGCGCAAGCCGTGAATGTGCAAGTGGGTATCAGCGACGGCCGCAAGACCGAGGTCAGCGGCGAAGGCCTGGCCGAGGGCATGGCCGTGATCACCGACCAGCGCTCTGCCGGGGCCGCGCCATGAGCGAGGCCGCAGCAGCCACCGGGCAGCGCGCGCGGGTGCCGGCCGATGCGCCGCCCCTCATCCGCCTGCGCGGTGTGACCAAGGTGTATGGCGAGGGCGCGCTGGCCTTTCAGGCGCTCAAGGGCGTGGACCTGGACATCGCCCAGGGCGATTTTGTGGCCATCATGGGCCCCAGCGGTTCTGGCAAATCGACCGCCATGAACACCCTGGGATGCCTCGACCGGCCTACGGCGGGCGAGTACCTGTTCAAGGGCGTGCATGTCGAGTCGCTCTCGCGCGACGAGCGCGCGCGCCTGCGCCGGCAGTTTTTTGGCTTTGTGTTCCAGGGTTTCAACCTGCTGGCGCGCACCTCGGCGCAAGAAAACGTCGAACTGCCCCTGCTGTACCGGGGCGAATCGACCAACGCGCGCCACGCCGCAGCGGCCCGCGCGCTGGACGCCGTGGGCCTCAAGGGCTGGGAGCACCACACCCCGTCCGAGCTGTCGGGCGGCCAGCAACAGCGCGTGGCCATTGCGCGCGCCATCGTCACCCAGCCAGCCGTGCTGCTGGCCGACGAACCCACCGGCAACCTCGACACCCAGCGGGGCCAGGAAATCATGGAGCTTTTGTGGCGGCTCAATGCCGACCAGGGCATTACCGTGCTGATGGTCACGCACGAGCCCGACATGGCCGCCTATGCGCGGCGCATCGTGCGCTTTGTCGATGGCAAGGTAGACAGCGATGCACCCAACCCGCACCCCGTGGGCCTGCGCACCCCGGTGGTTGCCGTGCCTGCCACGCCAGTGCCTGAGGTCTCCTGATGCTGCTCAACACCCTTTTGCTCGCATTGCGCTCCATCCGGCGCAACCTGATGCGCTCGTTTCTCACCATCCTGGGCATCGTGATCGGTGTCAGCGCCGTCATCACCATGGTCACGCTGGGCAATGGCGCCACCATGGCGGTGCAAAACCAGATCTCCGGCCTGGGCACCAACCTGCTGCAGGTGCGCCCCGGCCAGCGCATGGGCCCTGGCGGCGGGTCGGGCGCCCCCGCATTCAAGGACACCGATGCCGACGCCATCGCCCAGCAGATTGGCGGCATTCTGGCCGTGGCACCCGAGGCGCGGGCCGGCGCCACCGTGGTGGCCGGCGGGCGCAACTGGACCACCAGCATCATCGGCAGCACCAATGCCTGGCTGCAGACGGGCAACTGGGCCGTGCGCACCGGGCGGGTTTTTTCGGATGCCGAGCTGCGCGCGGGCGCCGCCGTGTGCCTGATTGGTGAAACCGTGCGCCGTGAGCTCTATGGCACGCGCGACGCCGTAGGCGAGCAGTTGCGGGTGAAGGCGTTTTCGTGCGAGGTGGTGGGCGTGCTGGCTTCCAAGGGGCAGGGTGCCTTTGGCAACGACCAGGACGACACCGTGGTGGTGCCCCTGCGCACGCTGCAGCGCCGCGTGACCGGCAACACCCGCGTCAACACCCTGCTGGTGTCCATGCAGGACGGCAGCGACCCCGAGCGCGTGAAGGCCAGCCTGACGCAGCTGCTGCGCGAGCTGCGCAAGCTGTCCGACACCGATGAAGACAACTTCAATGTGCTTGACACCAAGCAGCTGGCCGACACACTGTCGGGCACCACCAAGGTGCTGACCATGCTGCTGGGCGCGGTGGCCGCGGTGAGCCTGCTGGTGGGTGGCATCGGCATCATGAACATCATGCTGGTCAGCGTGACCGAACGCACCCGCGAAATCGGCCTGCGCCTGGCCATTGGGGCGCTGGAGCGCGAGGTACTTCTGCAGTTTCTGATCGAGGCCGTAGTGCTGGCTGCCCTGGGTGGGCTGATCGGCATTGTGCTGGCCACGGGGGCATCGATAGGCCTGTCGGCCCTGATGAAAGTGCCTTACATCTTCAACCCTGGCGTCAACCTGCTGTCGTTCTTTTTCTCGGCCGGGATCGGCGTGTTGTTTGGCTATTTTCCGGCCCGCCGCGCGGCGCGCATGGACCCGATCGACGCGCTGCGGCATGAGTGATGCGGATGGGCGACCAAAGCGCCCACTGCGTTGCTGCGCCAGTGCCAGTGCACGGGCACCGACTGCGCGGCTTCACGGATGCCCGGTGCATTGCAAGTTTGGGAGAAGCAGGGTCGTTTGCGCGGTTACAGATTGTTTTGCTATTGTAATAATAGCTGTAAGCGCTTGCTATGTAAGGGCTAAGGCCATATTTGGCATCAAATCTGTATGGCTGGCGCTGTCAGCCTGTGTGGTGCCGCCATTGAAGGCGTTTCGCCCGCCACGCACACGCGGTTGCGGCCAGTGTTCTTGGCTTGGTACAGGGCCACATCGGCGCTGGCCCCTGCATAGGGTTGTGCAAGAAAAACCGCCTGAAACATGCGCGTTTCAGGCGGTTTTTACAGCGGACTAAGCGGCCATGGTGGGGTCGTTCACACCTTCTCAGTGCACGACCAGTTGCACCGATTTGTCGGTCGGCACCATGCGGGCCAAGGTAAGTGTGAGCACGCCGTTTTCCAGCTTGGCCGTGCTGGCGGTGGCATCAATTTCATCGGCCAACTCCCAGGCGCGCTGCACCTGGCGGGGTGCGCCGGCCACGCTTTGCAGCTTGACCACATTGCCTTCGATGCTGATTTGCAGCTGCTCGCGTGCCAGGCCGGGCACATCGAGTTGCAGTGTGGTGGCCTTGTCGTCCTGGGTCACGGTGCAGCCGGCGGTGCTGGTGCTGGCGCGGGCAGGTGTTTCAAGGGCGCCCATCAGGAAGCGTTGCAGCGCCAGGTCGGCAGAGCGGGGGGCGTTGGCGTAGGCGGCGCGGCGGATCACGGGGGCGAAAATCATGGGGTAGCTCCTATACACTGCGCGGCTCTCGGTGTGGTCGCCGCATGGTCAAAAGGTGTGTGCATCCCCGGCTCTTTCAAGGGAAAAATCACATGAATAAATTGAACCCAGCAGGCTTGAAATCGGGCGTTGTGGCCTTACGGCGCGGCCTTTGCGCGCTGGCGGGCGCTGCCACCGTTGGCCTGTTGCCGCTGACGGCTGCCCATGCACAGCAGCCCACCAGCGCTACCGCTGCGGCCACCCAGGCGCGGCCCGTGAAGCTGGCCCTCATCGAAAGCCTCTCTGGTCCTTTCGCCAACACGGGCGAAGCGATTTTTCGCAACATCTTCTGGGCCATCGAGCGCGTGAATGCGCGCGGCGGCGTGCAACTGCCCGCAGCCGCTGGCGGCGCGCGGCCGCTGGCGCTGGAGCGCTACGACAGCAAGGGCCAGAACGAAGAGGCCCTGTCAGCGCTGCGCGCGGCCATCGATGACGGCGCGCAGGTCGTCCTGCAGGGCAATTCATCGTCCACCGCAGCGGTGCTGATCGAGGCCATCAACAAACACAATGAGCGCGAGCCGGGCAAGCGCGTGCTGTTCCTCAACTACTCGGCGGTAGATCCCATCCTCACCAACGAGAAATGCAGCTTCTGGCATTTTCGCTTTGATGCCCACGCCGACATGCGCATGGCCGCGCTCATGGAAGTGGTGCGTGAGGACAAAACGCTCAAAAGCGTGTACCTCATCGGTCAGGACTACAGCTTTGGCCAGGCCGTGCTGCGCGAGGCCAAAAAGCAGCTGGCCGCGCAGCGCCCCGATGTGGCCGTGGTGGGCGACGAGCTGCACCCCCTGGGCCGCGTGAAAGACTTTGCGCCCTATGCCGTCAAGATCAAGTCCAGCGGCGCGCAGGCGGTGGTCACAGGCAACTGGGGCAATGACCTGACGCTGCTCGTGAAGGCCGCGCGGGAAGTGGGGTTTGATGGCAGCTTTTTCACCTTTTATGGCAACGCACTGGGCGCCCCCGCTGCTATAGGCGATGCCGGTGTGGGCAAGGTGGTGGCCGTGGCCGACTGGCTGCCCAATGTGCCGGGCGCGCAAAGCGAGGCGTTCTACCGTTCGTTCAGGGCGCGTTTTCCGCAGCCGCAAGACGACTATGTGCACATGCGCATGCAGCTCATGGTGGAGGCGCTGGCCCAGTCCATCGAGCGCGCGGGCAGCACCGACGTGGTGGCTGTGGCACGGCAGATGGAAAAAGCCAGCGTGCAGCTGGCCGGACAGGGCGGCACCATGCGCGCGGCCGACCACCAGTTTCAGCAGGCCCTGGCCGTGGGGGTGATGGACAAAAAGGGCACGCCCGGCGTGAAGTTTGACGTGGAAGGCTCGGGCTATGGCTTTCGCGTGGTGCGGCAGATCGCCGCCGCCAAGGCGCAGCAGCCGCACAGCTGCACCATGCAGCGGTTTTGAGCGTGCTTGCGCGGCGGGTGGGTGGCGTGCTGCAGCCACCGCCCCGCTGCGCTTGGCGCGGCACCGACCTTGGCGCTCAGCGCCGAATCCGGTAGCCCGTCTTGAACACCCACCACACTGCGGCGAGACACGCCGCCATAAACATCAGCGTCATGCCCACGCTCACGCCAATGTGCACGTCGGCCGAACCATAAAAGGCCCAGCGCAGGCCGCTGATGAGGTAAACCACCGGGTTGAACAGCGACACCGTCTGCCAAAAGGGCGGCAGCATGTTGATGCTGTAGAAGGCCCCGCCCAGAAACGTCAGCGGCGTGACCACCAGCAGCGGAATGATCTGCAGCTTCTGAAAGCTGTCGGCCCACAGGCCGATGAGAAAACCGAACAGGCAGAAAGTGATGGCCGTGAGCACCAGAAAGCCGAGCATCCACACCGGGTGCGCGATCTCGTAGGGCACAAAGACCCGCGCCGTTGCCAGGATCAGCGCGCCCACCATCAGCGATTTGGTGGCCGCCGCGCCCACATAGCCCAGCAGCACCTCGACCCAGTTGACCGGCGCGCTCAGCAGCTCGTAAATGGTGCCTGACCATTTGGGCATGTAGATGCCAAAGGACGCGTTGGAAATGCTCTCGGAGAGCAGCGACAGCATCAACAGGCCCGGGATGATGTAGGCGCCATAGTCCACGCCCCCAATGTCGCCCATGCGCGAGCCAATGGCCGAGCCGAAGACGATGAAATACAGCGAGGTCGAGAGCACGGGCGCAATCAGGCTTTGCGCCCAGGTGCGAAAGGCGCGGTTCATCTCGAAGCGGTAAATGGCGCGCACGCCATGCAGGTTCAGTCCCATCATTGGCCGGCTTTCTGTTCGTGAACGAGGCTGACGAAGATGTCTTCGAGCGAGCTCTCCGATGAATGCAGATCCTTGAAGTCGATGCCGTGCTCGCCCAGTGCGCGCAGCAGCGCAGCGATGCCGGTGTCTTCCTGCTGGGTGTCAAAGCTGTAGGTCAGCGCATGGCCGTCGGCAGACAGGGCCAGTGGCCAGCGCGCAAGCGATTCGGGCACGCGCTCCATGGGGTGCTGCAGCGTGAGGGTCAGCTGTTTTTTGCCGAGCTTGCGCATCAGCACGTTTTTGTCTTCCACCACGATCAGTTCGCCCTGGCGGATCACGCCGATGCGGTCGGCCATGTCCTCGGCTTCCTCGATGTAGTGCGTGGTCAGGATGATGGTGGTGCCTGCATCGCGCAGCGCGCGCACCAGGCGCCACATGTCGTGGCGCAGCTCCACGTCCACCCCGGCGCTGGGTTCGTCGAGGAACAAAATTTTCGGCTCATGCGAAAGCGCCTTGGCGATCAGCACGCGGCGCTTCATGCCGCCCGAAAGCGCCAGTATTTTGGTGTCCCGCTTGTCCCAGAGCGAGAGGTCTTTCAGGATCTTTTCGATCAGCGCCGGATTGGGGGCCTTGCCAAACAGCCCGCGGCTGAAGCTCACGGTGGCCCACACGGTTTCGAACGAGTCGGTGTGCAGCTCTTGCGGCACCAGGCCGATGGCGGCGCGGGCTGCGCGGTAATCGCGCACGGTGTCATGGCCGTCGGCCGTCACGCTGCCTTCGGTGGCATTGGTCATGCCGCAGATGACGCTGATCAGCGTGGTTTTGCCAGCGCCATTGGGGCCGAGCAGGGCAAAAATCTCGCCGCGGTGGATGTCCAGGTTGACGTTTTTCAGCGCCTGGAATCCGCCCGCGTAGGTTTTGCCGAGGCCGCGCACGCGCACGATGGCGTCTGCTGCGGGCGTTGAAAGGAGGGTGGCAGGCATGGATGGTTGTGTTGAATGAGGTCGGGAAGGTTAGCGTGCACGCGCTGCGGCCACCTCGCGCCCCAGCTCGATCACCGCCATGGCGTAGTAGCTGGACCAGTTGTAGCGCGTGATGGCGTAAAAATTCTCGGTGCCGGCGACGTAGCTGGGGGTGTCGCCGCCGTTTTGCAGCTCTACCAGCGCCAGGGGCCCGGTGTGCTGGGCACCTGTGGCATCCAGCACAGCGCCCTTGGCCTGCATGCTGGCGGCGCTGAAGGTGGGCAGGATGTCGGGGGCCAGCAGCTCGTCGAGTTGCACGCGTGCGGGATCGGAGTCGAACTGCACGCTGTAGTGCGTGGCCATGCCCGGCGTCCAGCCGTGGGCAATGAAGTAATTGGCCACCGAGCCAATGGCGTCGGCAGGGCTGTTGAACAGGTCCACGCTGCCGTCGCCGTCGAAATCAATGGCGTGGCGTACCCAGCTGGAGGGCATGAACTGACCCAGTCCCATGGCACCGGCGTAGCTGCCGCGTGGCTCGAACGGATCGACGTTGGTGCGGTGCGTGAGGCTTAAAAACTGCTCCAGCTCGCGCTTGAAGAACTCGGTGCGTTCGGCGGCGCGCGGGTGTGCGGCAGGAAAATCAAAGGCCAGGGTGGCCAACGCGTCCATCACCCGGAAGTTGCCCATTTGCTGACCGTAGATGGTTTCCACACCGATGATGCCCACGATGGCTTGCGCGGGCACGCCAAATTCGCTTTCGGCACGCGCCAGTGTGTCGGCGTTGTCTTGCCAAAAGCGCAGGCCCGCGCGGATGCGCACCGGGTCGATGAAGCGGCTGCGGTACACCCGCCAGTTCTTGGCCGTGCCCCTGGGCGGCGGCAGCATGAGCTTGGGCACCTGGGGCAAAAAGCGCGCCTGCCCAATGGCTTGGCGCACCCATTCGCGGTCCAGGTCGCGGCGCTGTGCCAGGTCGTCGGCAAATTGCAGCGCCTCGGGGCGCGTGGCGTAGACGGTGCTGCCGTTCGCTGCGGTGCTGCGGGCGGTGGCGGAGGCCTGGGTTTTGCCAGAATTTTGGTGTTTTTGGGCGCTAGCGCTTATGGGTATTGCGCAAGCAGCTATTAATAATATAGCGGTTGATACGGTTTTCAGCATGTCGGTGGGCTCATCGGCGCGCGGCGGCGGCGGGCCAGGAAAGGGTTCGGAACTCGCGGCGCAGGGCGCCGAGTTGGTGGGCAGGGTGGGCGGCATAGCGCAGTTGCTCCAGCCGCAGTAGCCAGTTGGCCACGCCCTGCGCGGAATCGCCAAATTGTGCCTGCACCCGCTCGGCCATGGCGCGGGGAGGCAGGGTGTCGGGCAGGGGCAACCCGCTTTTGGCCAGGCGCTGGCGGGCGCGGGCCAGCAGGCGCAGCCAGGGGTCGTGCTGGCTGCGCTCCCACAGTGTCCAGCCGGCACCGCCCAGCGCGGCCAGCCCCACCAGCGCGCCCAGCACGGTGGTGAGGTCTTGCCAGCTGGGCGATTCAAACCCCAGCGCCTTCAACAGGTCGAGCTGGCGGCTTTGCGTGTAGTTCAGCACCCACTGGTTCCAGCCGTTGTTCACGGCCTCCCACATGGCGCGCAGGTTCTGCGCCATGCCGGGGCTCATCACGGTGCCCATGGCGGTGGCCAGGGCGCTGCGCGGCGCCTGCAGGCGCTCAAAGGCGCCGGTGCGCCCGGGCGCCACCGCGCTGGTGGGGTCCACGCGCACCCAGCCGCGCCCGGCCATCCACACTTCGGTCCAGGCATGGGCGTCGCTTTGGCGCACGGTCCAGTAGCCGTCCACGGTGTTGCGATCGCCGCCCTGGTAGCCGGTGACGATGCGTGCGGGCACGTCCATGGCGCGCATCAGCACCACAAAGGCCGAGGCAATGTGCTCGCAAAAACCTTCCTTGCGGTCAAACCAGAACTCGTCCGCCGTGTGCTGGCCGTACACGCCGGGCTCTAGGGTGTAGCGGTAGCCGCCGGTGCGCAGGCGCGTGAGCGCAGCCTCGACCAGCGCGGGCGTGGCGTCACGGGTCGGGTCGGGGGGGATGCGCGGGTTGCTGCGCAGCTCCTGGGCCAGCGCCAGCGTGCGGGGGTTGAAGCCAGGGGGCAGCTCGGTGTAGGCGCGCAGTGCGGGGGTGGCGGTGTCGGGCCCGTGGCGAAACTGCGGGTAGCTTGTCGCCTGGTAGCGCGTCACGTCGGTGATCGGGCGGCTGGTGAGCCACTGCAGGTCATCCGTCATGAAGGCGCCCATGCCAGCCACGCTGGGCTTGTCACGCACGGCGTCCAGCACCAGCAGCCAGGGGCGCTTGTGGGGCTCCAGCGTCACTTCGTAGCGCAGGGGCGCGCCCTCCACTTGCAGCTGGGCGGGGCTGTTGGGGCGCTCCAGCGCGCGGTTGCCCGCGCGGTACGACAAGGGGTGCCACTCGCTGCCATCAAAGGTGGCAAACACCGGGCCCCGAAAATACAGGTCGCTCTGCGGCGGCGGGGCACCGCCGGGGGTGTCGAAGCGCACGCGCATTGCCACGCTGTCGTCCAGCGCCAGCTCGGCGATGTTGCCCACCTTCATCACCCCCGACAGCCCGCTGCGCCCGGCCATGGTGTCGCTGGGCATGCCCCACAGCGGGGCCATGCGCGGAAACAGCAAAAACAGCGCCGCCATGATGGGCGCCCCCAGCAGTGCCATGGTGCCGGCCAGGCGAAACGCATGCGCCAGCGGCGGGCGCCCCACCGGCATGTGGGCGTTGACCAGCGCCGTAAGCAGCCCCAGCAGCGCCACCAGCATGGCCACGGCCGTGGGCAGCGACTGCGAGAAAAAGAAGTTGCTGAGCATCGTGAAGAAGCCCAGGAAGAACACCACCATGGCATCGCGCCGCGCGCGCACTTCCAGCGTCTTGAGCGCCAGCAGCATCACGATGAGCGTGACACCCGCATCGCGTCCCAGAATGGTCTGGTGGGTGAACAGGGTGCCGGCCACGGCCACCGCCAGCAACCCGGCCACGGCCCAGCGCCCCGGCAGTTGCCGGCCGTTCCAGGCCAGCCAGCCGCGCCACAGCAGCACGGCACCCGCCATCAGGCTGGCCCAGGCGGGCAGGTGGGCCACCTGCGGCGCCATCACCCAGGCAATCACAACGAGCAGGAACAGCGTGTCCCGCGTGTCGCGTGGCAACGTGGCAAGGGTCTGGCGCAGGGTCATGGTGTGAGGCGCAGCGCCCGCACACAGGGCGGGAATTTGCTATTAAATAAGGAGCCGTCAGCGCTTGATGGATAAGCGCTACAGGCTATTTTTGTGCATATTTCTGGAATGGGGCTCAGCACAGTGCCAATGCCTCCAGGCAGCGCTGGCGGTGGGCCGCGCCGGTGTCCGGGGCCAGCTCCAGCGCCGGCAGACGCAGGCCATAGTCGATGCCCAGGCGGTCGGCCTGCAGCACCCAGGCTGTCAGGCGCGAGATGCGGGCTTCATGGTCGGGCAGGGCGGCATGGGCCAGGTCCAGCCACAGCTCGTGGCGCTGGGCCTGCTGCGCGTCGCGGCTGACGAGGTCGTCCGTGCCCGTGGCCAGCGATTTGGCGGCTTTCTTCCAGACCACCAGCTTGAGCGGGTCGCCACGCCGGTAGGCGCGTACGCCGTCGAACTCGCCAATGCCCTGGGTGCTGGCGCTGCCCGTGCCGCTGGCACGCGGCTCACCGGGCGGAAGCGGCGGCGCGGGCACTTCGGGAGCGGGGTACACCAGCACCTGCGCGGCGGGGCGCCAGTAGGTCCAGACGCGAAAGGTGCCCAGCGGAAAGCGGGTTTCGGCCATCAGGGTGGGCACCCGGTGCAGGCCCCGGCGCTCGGGGCGAAACGCCACCTGCACGCTGGCGCTGCCCTGCGCGGGCACGTCGGTCAGTGCCCAGTCGTGGCCGGCCTTGCCATGGCCGTGCACAGACAGCGCAATGCCGTGCCGCGGCGTGTTCCGGTCGCTGAAAAGCTGCACTTCAAACGCCGTGCTGCCGCCCAGAAAGTGGGGCTCGGGCGCTTTGAGGTGCAGCGTGATGCCGCGCAGCGTGGCATGGCTCAGGTGCATGCCCACCACCGCGCTGCCCGCCAGCAAAAAGGTCAGCAGATAGCCCAGGTTGAGCTGGAAATTGATGGACGCAATGAGCAATACAACCAGCGTCAATGCCAGCATCCAGCCGGCGCCGGTGGGCAGGATGTACACGTTGCGCTGCGTCAGCACCAGGGTGTCGGACAGCGGCAGGCGTGCTTGCCACCAGCGCTGAAAACGCCCGCGCGCAAAGGCCAGCGGGCTCAGCGCGGCCAGGCGCGAGGGCGTTGCGCCGCGTGGCGGTGCAGCGGTCGCGGGGGCATTGGCGGGGGCGACGGATGCGGGGGCGGCGGCGGGCGGCATGGCTTGCAGGGTCAGGGCAGGGGAACCGAATCGGCCATGGCGCGCACCTGTTCCACCGCGCCACGCCGCGCGTCGCCCACGGGCACCAGGCGGTGCGCGATGGTCTGCGGCAGCACGGCCTGCACATCGTCGGGGGCCACGTAGTCGCGCCCGCTGATCAGCGCCTGCGCCTTGGCCGCGCGCACCAGCGCAATGCCGGCACGCGGCGACAGTCCCTGCAAAAACCAGCGGCCGGTGCGGGTGGCGGCAATCAGGTCCTGCACATAGTTAAGCAGCGGCTCGGCGGTGTGCACGGCCAGCACCTGGCGCTGCAGTTGCGCCAGCTCGTCCTGCGACAGCAGGGGCAGCAGGCTGTCCACGAGGTCGCGCCGGTCGCCACCCGCCAGCAGCAGGCGCTCGGCAGCGCGGTCGGGGTAACCGATGGAGATGCGCATCAAAAAGCGGTCGAGCTGCGATTCGGGCAAGGCAAAGGTGCCCAGCTGGTCGTGCGGGTTCTGCGTGGCGATCACGAAAAACGGGTGCGGTAGGGCGCGGGTTTCGCCCTCCACCGACACCTGTTTTTCTTCCATGGCTTCGAGCAGTGCGCTTTGCGTTTTGGGGCTGGCGCGGTTGATTTCGTCGGCCAGCAGCACCTGGGCAAACACCGGGCCGGGGTGGAACACGAAAGACTCCTTGCCCCGTTCGTACACCGACACGCCCGTGAGGTCGCTGGGCATCAGGTCGGCGGTGAACTGCACGCGCGAGAACTGCAGGCCAAACGTGCGCGCCAGCGCGTGGGCCAGCGTGGTCTTGCCCACGCCTGGCACGTCCTCGATCAGCAGATGCCCGCCGGCCAGCAGGCAGGCCACGCAGTCCTGGACCTGGACACTTTTGCCCACGATCACCGTGTTAAGCTGATCCAAAAGAGATTTGATTTTTAGCTGTGCATGCATGGCGTCACGTTATCCGAAAAAAGAGACACGGGGATTTCACTGTGAGCAAAACAGGCTATTTCACCCACCCGGACTGCCGCAAACACGAAATGGGGCCCGGCCATCCGGAATGCCCCGAGCGGCTGGACGCCATCGAAGACCGCTTGCTGATCACCGGCGTGGCCGATGCCCTGGAGCGCTACGAAGCCCCTGAGGCCTCGCTGGCCGACATCGAACTGGCGCACGACCGGCTGCACGTGGCGGCCATGCGCGGCCTGTCCGATCTGCTCAACGAAGAACTGCTGGCGGGTGGCCCCGCCTACTCGCAGCTCGATACCGACACCTCGATCAATGCCCACACCTGGCGTGCGGCACTGCGCTCGGCAGGTGCGGCCCTTGCCGCCACCGACGCGGTGATGGCTGGCGAGATCTCCAACGCGTTTTGCGCGGTTCGCCCGCCCGGTCACCATGCCTGCCACAACAAGGCCATGGGGTTTTGCTTTTTCAACAACGTGGCCGTGGCGGCCAAATATGCGCTGCAGCGCTACAACCTGCAGCGTGTGGCGGTGGTGGACTTTGATGTGCACCACGGCAATGGCACCGAAGACATCCTGGCCAGCGAGCCGCGTGCGCTCATGGTGAGCATTTACCAGCACCCGTTCTATCCCTACAGCGGCGACCAGAATCCGGCGCCCAACATGGTCAACGTGCCGGTGCCCGCTTACACGCGCGGCATGGACATCCGCGAGATGATCGAGATGATGTGGATTCCGCGCCTGGAGGCCTTCAAGCCCGAGATGATCTTCATCAGCGCGGGCTTTGATGGTCACCGCGAGGACGACATGGGGCAGCTGGGCATGGTGGAGGCCGACTACGCCTGGATCACCCACCGCATCATGGACATCGCCCGGCGCTACTCCAAGGGCCGCATTGTGTCGTGCCTGGAGGGCGGTTACGTGATGGGCCCCCTGGCGCGCAGCGTGGAAGCCCATGTGCGTGTGTTGGCGGACCTGTAATTTTTGAAGAAACCCCTTATGACTTCTGCCGCTACACCGCTGTCAGTCGCGCGCGACGCGCGCGGCGTGGTGACCCTCACCCTGAACGACCCTGCCCGCTTCAATGCGCTGGGCTCTGAAATGCTGACTGCGCTGCAACAGGCGCTGGACGCTGTTGCCCACGATGACAGTGCGCGCGTGGTGGTGCTGGCTGCCGAGGGCAAGGCGTTTTGCGCCGGGCACAACCTCAAGGACATGGCGGCGCACCCCGAGCTGGCCTGGTACCAGCAGCTGTTTTCGCAGTGCAGCCGCATGATGCTGAGCATCCACAAGCTGCCGGTGCCGGTGATCGCACGGGTGCAGGGCATGGCCACCGCGGCCGGTTGTCAGCTGGTGGCGCAGTGCGACCTGGCATTTGCGTCCGACAACGCCAGCTTTGCCACCAGCGGCATCCACTACGGGCTTTTCTGCGCTACGCCCAGCGTGCCGCTGGTGCGCAATGTGCCGGCCAAGCGCGCCATGGAAATGCTGCTCACCGGCGACTTTATCGACGCTCCCACCGCGCTGGCGCAAGGCCTTGTGAACCGGGTCGTGGCGCCCGATGCGCTGGACGCCGAAGTCGAGAAGCTCGTGCAATCCATTGTGCAAAAGCCCCGCGCGGCTATTGCCATGGGCAAGGCGCTGGTCTATCAGCAGCGTGAACTGGGCCTGGATGCGGCCTACCAGCTGGCCGGCCAGACCATGGCCGCCAACATGATGGACGGGGCGGCGCAAGAAGGAGCGCGGGCCTTTGCCGAAAAGCGCGCTCCTGCCTGGAAGGTTTGAACCCCGTGCAGTTTTCTTCGCCGATGTTTGACGACGTGCAGCAGTGGTTTCGGGCATTTGCACAGCCCACGGTTCTGGTGGAGCTTGGCACGCTGGCCGTGTGTGTGGCGCTGGCCTGGCTCATGGTGTCTGCCGTGCGCCGCGCGGTGCACCGCAACGAGCCGCGCTCCATCCTGTTTGGCCGCAAGGTGGTGGATGGCGTGCTGTTCCCCCTGACCTTGCTGGGCCTGGTTTATGTGGCGCGTGCGGTGGTGGTGCAGTGGGTGCCGTTGGCGGCGTTCAAGCTTGTGATTCCGGTGCTGATCTCGCTGGTGGTGATCCGCGTGGGGGTCAAAGTGCTGCAGGCCGCGTTCCCTCAGGCTGCCTGGGTGCGCCCCATCGAGCGCAGCATCTCCTGGCTGGCCTGGCTGGCCATGGTGCTGTGGGTTACGGGCCTGTTGCCGCTGGTGCTGCAGCAACTTGACGAAATCACCTGGAAGGTGGGCGCGTCCACGCTGTCGGTGCGCACCATGATCGAAGGTGTCGTGACGGCCTGCGCCGTGCTGATCGTGACCTTGTGGATATCGTCGGCCATCGAAACGCGCCTGTTGCGCTCGGTCACGGGCAGCGAGCTGTCGGTCCGCAAGGCGTTCAGCAATGCCGCGCGTGCCCTGCTGATGTTTCTGGGTTTGATCCTGGCCTTGTCCACCGTGGGTATCGACCTCACGGCCCTGTCGGTGCTGGGTGGCGCTATAGGCGTGGGCATCGGCTTTGGCCTGCAGAAGCTGGCGGCCAACTATGTGAGCGGCTTTGTCATTTTGGCCGAGCGCAGCGTGCGCATTGGCGACAACGTCCGGGTGGACGGTTTCGAGGGCCGGATCACCGACATCACCGGGCGCTACACGTTGATCCGGTCGGGGGTTGGGCGCGAATCCATCGTGCCCAACGAGATGCTGATCACGCAGCGGGTAGAAAACCTCTCACTGGCCGACCCGCGTGTGTGGATGTCCACCGTGGTCAGTGTGGGCTATGACAGTGATGTGGACCTCGTTATTCGTTTGCTGGGCGAGTCGGCACTGGTCAACCCGCGCGTGTTGCGCGACCCGGGGCCTGCGGTGGCTTTGTCGGCCTTTGGCGCGGACGGGCTGGAATTCACCGTTGGTTTCTGGATAACCGACCCAGAAAACGGGGTGCTGGGTTTGCGTTCGGACATCAACCTCGCCATCCTCGCGGCGCTGCGCGCCCATCAGATTGAAATTCCTTACCCACAGCGCGTGGTGCACCTCCAGCGGCCGGAGTCGCCCGCTGGTGTCGAGGAGACCCGCGCTTCGCCAGGCGCTGCAGCCATTGCCTGATCTCGAAGCTTGGCAACTATCCGGGTTGACCCGCTTCGACCCGCAAGTGACAGCATGGGGTGGACATAGGGATCGTGCACTGGCCTATAATCCATAAAAAGCACGATCGTTCTTTTTATGACTCTTTGTATCGCGGGTAGCAGCGTTATTCGTTGCAGTGCGGCATAAAATGTTTTGTTTACGTAAACGTCAATTTAACCAACTCTAGGAGCCGCAGCAATGAAGGTCTTGGTCCCTGTCAAACGCGTGGTGGACTACAACGTGAAAGTCCGCGTCAAATCGGACGGCAGCGGTGTGGACACAGCCAACGTCAAGATGAGCATGAACCCCTTTGACGAAATCGCCGTTGAAGAAGCCGTGCGCCTGAAAGAAAAAGGCCTGGTGACCGAAGTCATCGCGGTGAGCTGCGGCGTGGCCCAGTGCCAGGAAACCCTGCGCACCGCCATGGCCATTGGTGCCGACCGCGCCATCCTGGTGGAAACCGACGCCGACCTGCAGCCGCTGGCCGTGGCCAAGCTCTTGAAAGCGCTGATCGACAAGGAACAGCCATCGCTCGTGATCCTGGGCAAACAAGCCATCGACGACGACGCCAACCAGACCGGCCAGATGCTCGCTGCCCTGGCCGACCTGCCCCAGGCCACGTTCGCCAGCAAAGTCGAACTCTCGGCGGACAGCGTCAGCGTCACCCGCGAAGTCGACGGCGGCCTGGAAACCCTGGCATTGAGCCTGCCTGCCGTCATCACCACCGACCTGCGCCTGAACGAGCCCCGCTACGTCACCTTGCCCAACATCATGAAGGCCAAGAAAAAGCAGCTGGACACCATGAAGCCCGAAGACCTCGGCGTGGACGTGGCCCCGCGCCTCAAAACCCTGAAGGTCAGCGAGCCTGCCAAACGCGGCGCCGGCATCAAGGTGGCTGATGTGACTGCCCTGGTCGACAAACTCAAGAACGAAGCAAAAGTGATTTGACCCCCCTGAGTCGCTTTGCGCCTTCCCCCCAAGGGGGACGACACCCTCGGTGCGGGGCGGCCCTTCCTCGGTGTCCCGCGCATCGGCCCCGGTTGATCGAAGACCGCGGTTGATGCCGACACCCTCCAAGATTCAAGAGAAAGACGACTGTCATGACAACTCTCGTTATTGCTGAACACGACAACGCCACCATCAAAGGCGCCACCCTCAACACCGTCACCGCCGCTGTGGCCTGTGGTGGGGATGTGCACGTGCTGGTGGCCGGCCACAACGCAGCCGCCGCCGCACAGGCAGCCGCCCAGATCACCGGCGTTGCCAAAGTCATCCACGCCGACGCCCCTGGTCTCGAACACGGCCTGGCAGAAAACGTTGCCGCGCAAGTGCTGGCCATCGCATCCAACTACAGCCACATCCTGTTCCCGGCCACCGCCAGCGGCAAGAACGTGGCCCCCCGCGTGGCCGCCAAGCTCGACGTGGCCCAGATCAGCGACATCACCAAAGTGGTGAGCCAAGACACCTTCGAGCGCCCCATCTACGCCGGCAACGCCATTGCCACCGTGCAAAGCGCAGACAGCGTCAAGATCATCACCGTGCGCACCACCGGCTTTGACGCCGCCGCCGCCACGGGAGGCACCGCACCAGTGGAAACCGCCGCTGCCACAGCAGACGACGGCAAGAGCAAGTTCATGGGCAGCGAAATCGCCAAGAGCGACCGGCCCGAACTCACCGCCGCCAAGATCATCGTCTCCGGCGGCCGCGCCCTGGGCAGCAAGGAAAAGTTCGACGAAGTCATGACCCCGCTGGCCGACAAGCTCGGTGCAGCTCTGGGCGCCAGCCGCGCTGCAGTGGACGCGGGCTACGCGCCCAACGACTGGCAAGTGGGCCAGACCGGCAAGATCGTGGCGCCGCAGCTGTACATCGCAGCGGGCATCTCGGGCGCTATCCAGCACCTGGCGGGCATGAAGGACTCCAAGGTGATCGTGGCGATCAACAAGGACCCCGAGGCGCCGATCTTCAGCGTGGCCGACTATGGGCTGGAGGCAGACCTGTTTGCGGCCGTGCCGGAACTGGTCAAGGCGTTGTAACGCCTTCTGGCCCGCAAAAAGGCATCGCAAGCGATGCCTTTTTTTTGACATTGACATCCCCCGGAGAAACCCCATGAGCTACACCGCCCCCGTCAAGGACATGCTGTTCAACATGCAGCACCTTGCCAATATTGAACAAATCGCACAAATCCCCGGCTTCGAGGATGCCGGCCTGGACACGGCAGCTGCCGTGCTGGAAGAGTGCGCCAAGTTCACCGAGGGCGTGCTGGCTCCACTGAACTTCGAGGGCGACAAGAACCCGTCTTCGTGGAAGGACGGCGTGGTCACGGCCACCCCGGGCTTCAAGGACGCCTTCCGCCAGCTCACCGAGGGCGGCTGGCAGGGCCTGCAGCACCCTGCCGACTTTGGCGGCCAGGGTCTACCCAAGACCATTGGCGCGGCCTGCACGGAGATGCTCAACAGCGCCAACATGAGCTTTGCCCTGTGCCCGCTGCTGACCGATGGTGCCATCGAGGCGCTGCTGACCGCAGGCAGCGACGAGCTCAAGGCGATCTACCTCGAAAAGCTCATCTCGGGCCAGTGGACCGGCACCATGAACCTGACCGAGCCCCAGGCTGGGTCGGACCTGGCGCTGGTGCGCACCAAGGCCGACCCGCAGCCCGATGGCACGTACAAGATTTTCGGCACCAAGATCTACATCACCTGGGGTGAGCACGACATGGCCGAGAACATCGTGCACCTCGTGCTGGCCCGCGTGGCGGGAGCGCCCGAGGGCGTCAAGGGCATCAGCCTGTTTGTCGTGCCCAAGTTCCTCGTCAACAAGGACGGCAGCCTGGGTGCGCGCAACGACGCGCACTGCGTCAGCATCGAGCACAAGATGGGCATCAAGGCCAGCCCCACGGCGGTGCTGCAGTTTGGCGACCATGGCGGTGCCGTGGGCTACCTTGTGGGCCAGGAAAACCGTGGCCTCGAATACATGTTCATCATGATGAACGCCGCGCGCTTTGGCGTGGGAGTCCAGGGCATTGCGATTGCCGAACGCGCCTACCAGAAGGCCGTGGGCTACGCCAAGGACCGCGTGCAGAGCCGCCCCGTAGACGGCAGCATGAACGCCAGCGCCGCCATCATTCACCACCCGGATGTGCGCCGCATGCTCATGACCATGCGCGCCTACACCGAGGGTTGCCGCGCCATGGCCAGCACGGCCGCTGCCGCCTACGACGCCGCGCACCACCACCCCGATGCCCAGGTGCGCAAGGACAATGCCACGTTCTATGAATTCATGGTGCCGCTGGTCAAGGGCTACAGCACCGAGATGAGCCTGGAAGTCACCAGCCTGGGCGTGCAGGTGCACGGCGGCATGGGCTTTATTGAAGAAACGGGTGCGGCGCAGTACTACCGCGATGCCAAGATTTTGACCATCTACGAAGGCACCACCGCCATCCAGGCCAATGACCTGGTGGGCCGCAAAACGGCGCGCGACGGCGGCCAGTCGGCCCGCGCCATCGCCGCGCAGATTGAAAAGACCGAAGGCGAACTGCTGGCCAGCGGCACCCCCGCAGCCAACGCGGTGGCACGCCGGCTGGCGGCGGCGCGCCAGGCCTTCCTGGATGTGGTGAACTTCGTTGCCGGTGGCGCCAAGTCCAGCCCCAACGCCGTTTTTGCGGGCAGCGTGCCTTACCTCATGCTCGCCGGCAACCTGGTGGCGGGCTGGCAGCTGGCGCGCAGCCTGCTGGTGGCCGAGGCACTGTTGCCCAAGGGACAGGACGCAGCCTTCCTGCGCGCAAAAATCACCACGGCGCAGTTCTATGCCGAGCACATCCTGGTCAAGGCGCCAGGCCTGCGCGACAGCATCGTTGAAGGCGCCGACAGCGTGACCGATCTGGCGCTGGAAGCCTTCTGAAGCTTGCCTGCCATGTGACGCACCCCGGATACACGGGGGCTGTTTGATATAAAAATGATAGCTGCAAGCGCTTATTCAATAAGCGCTAGAGGCACATTTGATTCATATTTTTCGGAAAGTTGTTGCCATGTCCAAACTGCCTCCCGTGTTGCAGAACCTGTCACTGCCTGTGATCGCATCTCCGCTATTCATCATCAGCAACCCCAAGCTCGTGATCGAGCAGTGCAAGGCGGGCGTGGTGGGTTCGATGCCCGCGCTCAACGCCCGCCCCGCCGAGCTGCTGGACGAATGGCTGGCTGAAATCACCGAAACCCTGGCGGCCTACAACAAAGCCAACCCAGACAAGCCCGCTGCGCCCTTTGCCATCAACCAGATCGTGCACAAGAGCAACGACCGGCTGGAGCACGACATGCAGGTCTGCGCCAAATACAAGGTGCCGATCATCATCACGTCCCTGGGCGCACGCGAAGACGTGAACCAGGCCGTGCACGCCTGGGGCGGCATCGTGCTGCACGACATCATCAACAACAAGTTTGCGCACAAGGCCATCGAAAAGGGCGCCGATGGCCTGATCGCCGTGGCCGCGGGCGCAGGCGGCCATGCGGGCGTGAAGAGCCCGTTTGCGCTGATTCAGGAGATTCGCCAGTGGTTCGACGGCCCGGTGGCGCTGAGCGGCTCCATCGCCAGCGGCGATGCCGTGCTGGCGGCCCAGGCCATGGGCGCGGACTTTGGCTACATCGGCTCGGCCTTCATTGCCACGCACGAGGCGCGCGCCTCCGATGCCTACAAGCAGGCCATCGTGGACGGCAATTCGGACGACATCGTCTACAGCAACCTTTTCACCGGCGTGCACGGCAACTACCTGGCGCCGTCGATCCGCGCAGCCGGCATGGACCCGGACAATCTGCCCGAGTCCGACCCCAGCAAGATGAATTTTGGTGGTGACGCGAAAAAGGCCTGGAAGGACATCTGGGGCTGCGGCCAGGGCATCGGCGCGATCAATGCGGTGACCAGCACGGCAGAGCTGGTGGACAAGCTGCGCGGCGAATACCAAGCCGCGCGAGCGCGGTTGAAGCTGTAATTCTGGATATTTTGGGGCTCTAGCGCTTGACAGCATTGCGTTGATAGCTATTGAATTAATAGCTTCGCAAGCGTGCTGAATCAGGTGCCCCTGCGCAGCGCGAGGGCCTCTCGTGCCGCAGAACACACCCGTTTTGTTGTCCAGCCCCCAGACACCAAAAGTTGGATGGCCCCGCCTGCGGGTCGGCATCACGCCATCGTTTCATTGGTTCGCATGACTTCTCCCCAATCCCGCACGCCGCTGATCGACATGGTCAAGGGCGTTGCCTGCGCCACCATCGTGTGGCACCACCTGGCTTTTTACGGCCCCATGTCGGATATCGCGCAGCCGCTGGCGCCGGGGTTGATGGCCTGGCTTTACGACTACGGGCGCATGGCCGTGCAGGTGTTTCTGGTGTTGGGTGGCTATCTGGCGGCGGCCAGTCTGGCACCGCAGGGACTTGCCCGTTTTGACAGCGCCAGGCAGCAGATCACACGGCGGTTTGTGCGGCTGGTGGTGCCGTATTCCGTGGCCCTGCTGCTGGCCGTGTTAGTGGCTGCGCTGGTGGGCAGCTGGATGGATCATCCCTCGGTGCCCGGTGCGCCCGACCTGGGCCAGCTGGTGGCCAATGCGCTGCTGCTTCAGGACATCGTGGGCGAAGAGGCCTTGTCGGCGGGGGTGTGGTATGTCGCCATCGACTTCCAGCTTTTTGCCGGCTCTGTGCTGTTGCTCGCGCTGGTGCGGGCCATGTGTGGCGAGGGGCGCGTGCGCCACGCTGCCTGGCTGGGGCGTGCGCTGGTGGTGGTGGGCGCGGCGATGTCGCTGCTGGTGTTCAACCGCGAGCCGCAGCTTGACATGTGGGCCCTGTATTTCTTTGGGGCCTATGGGCTCGGCATGATGGCTTGCTGGGCCGTGCAGGCCCCGCGTGCGGGCGGGTGGATGGCCACCATCACCCTGCTGGGCATCGCTGCCCTGGCGCTGGACTTCAGGGCGCGCATTGCCGTGGCGCTGGTGACGGCACTGGCCCTGGCGTGGGCACTGCGCTCACCCCGCTGGCGGCAGTGGCAGGGGTTTGCGCCCCTGGTGCGGCTTGGTCAGATGTCGTATTCGGTTTTTCTGGTGCATTTTCCGGTGTGCCTGCTGGTCAATGCGGTGGTCAGCCATGTCTGGCCGCAATCGCCCGAATGGAATGCGCTGGGCATGCTGGCCGCGTTTGCCCTGTCGCTGTTGGCAGGGAAGCAGCTGTACGCGCGTGTGGAACGCCACGTACCGACCTGGACCACGGCGCTGCGCTGGCAGGCCGGGCTGGTGGGCACCGGCATGCTGGTGGCCGTGACGACCAACCTGATCGCCTGATCATTTGATCACTTGATCACTCGGGCCTTCCTGTCGATTCTTCTTGGGGGTGCGGTGCCGCCTGGCTGACAGGCGCTGTGAGAAGGCGAGCACTGGTCACGAGGCCCACACAACTTGTCGATGGCCATGCCTCACACAAGTGCGGTGGCTCGTGCCGGTCAGCGGTGCAGCTCGCCCGCGCTTTCGGGTTGGTAGACGATGCTTTTCACCCGCACCGTCATCGACTTGCCGCCCGGGCCAGGCCATGCCAGTTCATCGCCCACCGCCAGGCCCAGCAAGGCGCTGCCCACGGGCGCAAAAATCGAGATGCGGTCGGCGCTGCCGTCCATGTCGCGCGGGTACACCAGCGTCAGGCAGAACTCCTTGCCGGTTTCCTCGATCGTGAACTGCACGGTGGAATTCATGGTCACCACATTGGGCGGAATCTCCTCGGGCGCCACCACGTCGGCGCGGTCCAGCTCTGCCTGCAGGTCGGCCTTGCCCGGAAAGACGCTGGCAGGAATCGCCGCCAGCAGTGCTTCAATGCGGTCCAGGTCCAGGGAGGACAGGGTGATCTGGGGTGTGCGCGCCATGGCGTGTACCTCGAAAGCTAGTTGTAAAGGGCGGGACTGTAGTGGATCGTGAATCTCGCACTGTGCCGCGTGGTCAAAGCGGTGGGCGAGGTTTTCGCGGAAATGCTTTAAAAACTGTATATTCATACAGTTATGAAAAGCGATGCTGATCCCGCTGATTCGCCCGGCGGCTCGCCGCCCGAAGCGCGCATTCCCATCCACGCCATTCGCGGCCGGGGTGCCGTCACGGCCATGCCGCACCGGTTTGCAAAGGACTCGCGCACGGTGGTGGACGATGGCTGGGATTTTCCTTGGGATGGCGAGGCGCAGGCCACGTCGCAGCCCACCCGGGTGCACCGGGAAACCGCCCGCAGCGCGCTGTGCGCCAACGATTCCCCCGACATCTTCTTTGAGCACTCGGTAAACCCCTACCGCGGTTGCGAGCATGGCTGTGTCTATTGCTATGCCCGCCCCACGCACAGCTATCTGAACCTGTCGCCGGGGCTCGATTTCGAGACGCAGATTATTGCCAAGCACAACATCGGCGAGGTGTTGCGCGCCGAACTGGCGCGCCCCGGCCATGTGCCGCGCACGCTGAACGTCGGCTCGGCCACCGATTGCTACCAGCCGGTGGAGCGCGAGTTACGCCTCACGCGGGGCGTGATCGAGGTGCTGCGTGATGCGCGGCATCCGTTTTCGCTCATCACCAAAAGCAGCGGGGTGGAGCGCGACCTCGACCTGCTGGCGCCACTGGCGGCGCAGCGCCTGGCGGCGGTGTATGTGACCATCACCACGCTCGATGCCGCGCTGGCCCGCCGCATGGAGCCGCGCGCAGCCGCGCCGCACCGGCGCCTGCGCACCATCCGTGCGCTGGCCGATGCGGGCGTGCCCGTGGGTGTGAGCGTGGCGCCGCAGATCCCTTTCATCACCGAAGACATGGAGCAGGTGCTGGCAGCCGCACACGATGCCGGTGCGCGCAGCGCTTTCTACACAGTCATCCGGCTGCCCTGGGAGCTGGATGCGCTGTTTCGCGAGTGGCTGGCGCTGCATTACCCCGACCGCGCCGCGCGTGTGATGGCGCGCATCCAGGACCTGCACCAGCTGGGCCCCGCGGCCCGCGCCGCAGGCAAGACCTACGACAGCAGCTATGTGTCGCGCATGAAAGGGGCCGGCCTGTGGGCCGATCTGTTGCGCCAGCGGTTTGCCACCACCTGCCGCCGGCTGGGGCTGAACCGCGAGCGGGTGGAGCTGGACCTCACCCAGTTCAGACCCGGGCTGGCGCAAGGGCAGGGGAGTTTGTTTTAGGCTGCGGCGTCGCGCCTGGGCACGATTGATCTAGAGGCGCAATCAACGCGCAGAGGCAGGCATTGGCTGCAAAGAGTGACCGGGCAGGGTGCGCATTGCCGGCCTCAACCCACCCAGGCCCACTGCACCACCTGCGTGTAAAGCGGAATACCCAGCACGATGTTCAATGGAAACGTCACCCCCAGTGACAGGCTCACATACAGCGATGGTTGCGCTTCGGGGATGGCATAGCGCACCACTGCAGGCACGGCGATGTAGGAGGCGCTGGCGGCCAGCACCATCAAGAGCGTTGCATCGCCCGCAGGCACCTGCAGCCACCACGCCAGCACCAGCGCCAGGCTGGCGTGCACCAGTGGTCCCACGACGGCATACGCCAGCAGCCAGGGCGACTGATGGCGCACCGCAGGCAGGCTGCGCGCGGTGTTCAGCCCCATGTCCAGCAAAAACAGGCACAACATGCCTTTGAACAGGTCCCCCGAAAAAGGCTGCATTGCGGCCTTGCCCTCGTCGCCCGTCACCAGGCCAATCACCATCGCACCCAGAAGCAGCAGTTGCGTGCCATCGGTAAACGACTCGTGAAGGATCTTGCCCACCGAAAGGTTTGGGGCTGGCGATGCCGCTGCGACCGCACTGCCATGGCCCATGCTGTGACCGCCCGGCGCACCTGCGCCCGCAGAGACCATTGCCATCACCGGCTGCCCGCGGTGTGCGGGCACCGTGCCGGTCGATGCCGTGGCTTGATGCTGGCGCAACGCATTGGCCAGCATCACCGCCAAAATAATCGCGGGCGACTCCATCAATGCCATGGCGGCCGCCATGTAGCCGCCGTAGGCAATGTGCTGCGAATCCAGGTACTGCGTGGCCGTCACAAACGTCACCGCACTCACCGACCCGTACGTGGCCGCCACCGCCGCGGCGTTAAAGCCCGAAACCACCCGCCGCAGCAGCACGTAGCCCACCAGCGGCACTACCACCGCCAGCAGCACCGCAAGGCCCAGGCTGCTGGCCACGCTGGGCGTGAGCCCCGATGCCGCCAGCGCAAAACCGCCCTTGAGCCCCAGCGCCATCAGCAGGTAGATCGACAAGAACTTGGAGATTGCTGCAGGCATCTCCAGGTTCGATCGGACCAGGCCCGCAAACACCCCCAGGGCAAAAAACAAGATCGCAGGGTCCAGCAAGCTTTGCATCAGATAACTCCTTGTGGGGTTGGATGCTAGTTGCGCGACACTGCAAAGTAAAATCGATTCGAATGCGGTTATCTATAGATAAAAATCTATGAACATCACTTTTCGTCAACTGCGCCTGTTTCTGGCGCTGGCCGAGACGGGCAGCGTCAGTGCCGCAGCCAGGGTCATGCATGTCACGCAGCCCACGGCCTCCATGCAGCTGCGCGAGGTGACCCAGGCCGTGGGCCTGCCGCTGTATGAAGTGGTATCGCGCCGCGTGCACCTCACCGAGGCGGGCCAGGCACTGGCCCGCACTGCACGTGCCATTGCGGGCGAGTGGGATGCGTTCGAGCAGCTCGTGTCGGGCGCCAAAGGCCTCACCAGCGGGCGCCTCAAGGTTGCCGTGGTCAGCACCGCCAAATACTTTGTGCCCCGCCTGCTGGGCAGCTTTTGCAAGCTGCACCCGCAGATCGACATATCTCTCGAAGTGCTCAACCGCGACCACGTCATCACCCGCCTGCGCAGCAACCTGGACGACCTCTATGTCATGTCCAGGCCGCCAGAAGACCTGCTGCTGGAAGACCAGATCCTCATGCCCAACCCGCTGGTCGTCATTGTCCCCGCCGGCCACAGGCTGGCGGCCAAAAAGCGCGTCAATATGGCGCAGCTGCAGGGCGAGCGCCTCCTCCTGCGAGAAAAGGGCTCTGGCACCCGCATGGCGACCGACGCCCATCTGCGCCAACTGGGCTTTGTTCCCACCGCCGTGCTGGAGCTGGGCAGCAACGAGGCCATCAAAGAATCGGTCGAGGGGCAGCTGGGCGTGTCCATCCTCTCGCGCCACGCGCTGGGCGCCCACCACGACGGGCTGGCAGTTCTTGACGTGCAGGGCTTTCCCATCCAGTCGCACTGGCACCTGGTCTGGCCCAAGGGCAAGCAGCTGTCACCGATTGCAGAGGTGTTTCGGGGACATCTGGTCGGTGAGGCGAAAGGATGGCTGGGGGTGCGGTAAGCGGGGCGAAGGGATTCGAAAGGATAGGCAGTTGTTTTGGTGAATTTCTTGAGGCCAGAATGCGCTCAATAAGAGCGATCAATTGGGCCTGGCCTTTGCCGTTTCACCCGGCCAACGGACCGGTTGGCTGTTGCCTGCATCCGGCAAACATATCCAGCGCCGGGCTGTAGGCCCCGGTCTGCACATCCATCAGGCCCAAAACCGAATGAAAGTAGTTGTCGTGCGTGACGCGCCGTTGGGCTAGGTCCTGCTGCAGGCAGCCGGTGGTCACATGGGTGCGCGCCTGCATCGCGGGTGACAGCCAGGTGATCCAGGGCACATGCTTTTGCACATCGGGCGCGATGGAATAGGGCAGGCCATGCAGGTAGATGTTGTTCTCGCCCAGCGATTCCCCATGATCTGCTACATAAATCATAGCTGTTTGCGCTTTATCTGATTGGTCTGAGAGCCAATTGAGCACTGAATCGAGAAACTGGTCGGTCTGCACGATGCTGTTGTCATAGGCGTTCACCACCTGTTCTTGCGTGCATTCCTGCAGGTTGGTAGAGGTGCATTCGGGCTGGAACTGCTTCAGGGCCGGGGCCGAGCGTTTGAAGTAGGCGGGGCCGTGGCTGCCCATCTCGTGCAGCACGACCACGGTGCCGCGGCGGCGCTGTTCGGCGGGCAGTTCGGCCAGGCGCTGGTCCAGGTCCTTGAGCATGATGGGGTCGAGGCACTCTCCGCCAGGGCACAGCACCGGGTCTTGCAGTGCCGTGGTGCGCACTTCGCCGATGCGTTCGCACACGCCCTTGCAGCCAGCCTGGTTATCCACCCACAGCACGGCCAGGCCCGCGTGGTGCAGCACGTCGATCAGGCTTTCGTAGTTGGCCTTGCGCGATTCGAAGCCGTCGCGACCCAGGTGCGAAAACATGCAGGGCACCGACGCGGCCGTGCTGGTGCCGCACGACCAGGCGTTGCGCGCCGTGGCCAGGTCGGTGCGGGCCGACAGCAGGGGTGTGGTGGGCCGCTCATAGCCGTTGAGCCCGAAATTCACGCTGCGCCCGGTTTCACCCAGCACCAGCACCAAGAGGGGTGGCTTTTGCTGGCCCGCATAGCTGGCGCCCAGCTGGGCGTCGCGGCCCAGGGGCATGAGGGTGTTGGTGTCCAGCCGCAGCGGCTTGGTGGCGATGTTGCCCAGCGCGTACACGCTGTTGAGCGGGTTGATCAGGTAGCGCAGCCGGGTGTGGTTGCGCATGGTGGAGGCGAAATCCTGGAACACCAGCAGCAGGCAGACCACGATGACAACGACAGAGCCCACCAGCAGCATGCCGTTGTGGGCCATGTGCCGAAAAGCTGGTATCTGGCGCACCGGGCGGCGGTACAGCCACAGCAGCGGCGGGGCCGTGAGCGCCAGCACCGTAGACACCATGCGCCAGTTCAGCAGATCACCGGCCTCTTTCACATCGGTCTGCATGACGTTGACCAGCATGCTTGCGTCGATGGCAATGCCGTAGGCCAGCATGAAATAGGCCCCGAAAGCGGCCAGCAGCAGCATCACGGTGATGGCGGGTTTGAGCGTCCAGCGCCAGGCCAACACGCTCAGCAAGGCGGCATTGCCTGCCGCCACGATGACCGCAAACGCCAGCGCAAAGCCCCAGCCGCGCAGCGTGCCCTGCCCCGGCAGGGCCGCCACCTCGCGCCACAGCGGCACATTGCAGGCGGTGGCCAGCCAGGCGCTGGCCAGCACAACCACCCACGCGGGGTGCATGGCACGGGAGGCTTGAGGGGGGTGGGCAACGGCACCAGGGCCGAATGCGAAACGCTGCATGCGCTGCAATAACAATGGCATGACCCATTGTTTGCAGCGCTGCTTAAGTGAACATTAATGTTCAGAACCGGTTGGTGGCCTCAGGCCAGCGCGCTGGCGTGGTGCTGCAGATGGTCCGCCATGAAGGACTGGATGAAATAGTAGCCGTGGTCATAACCCGCGCGCCTGCGCAGCGTGAGCGGCTGCCCCGCCTGGGCGCAGGCGCTCTCAAACAGGTGCGGGTGCAGCTGCGTGGCAAGAAACTGGTCGGCCAGGCCCTGGTCGATCAGGATGCCCTGGGGATAGGGTGCATTGCCTTGCTGGCCCATCAGCACACTCGCATCATGTGCGCCCCAGGTGCTTTCATCCTGGCCCAGATACCCGGTGAAGGCGTTGTGGCCCCACGGGCACTGGGTGGGGGCACAAATGGGCGCAAAAGCCGAGACGCTGCGGAACACGCCGGGGTGCCGTAAGGCGAGCGTGAGCGCACCGTGGCCGCCCATTGAATGCCCGAACAGGCCCAGGCGCTGGGCGTCGAGCGAAAACTGAGCCGTCACGTCGGGCAGCAACTCTTTGATGAGGTAGCTTTCCATGCACCAGTGGCCTGCCCATGGCGACTCGGTGGCGTCCAGATAGAAGCCGGCACCCACGCCGAACTCCCAGTGGTTGCTTTCACCCAGAATGCCTGCGCCGCGCGGGCTGGTGTCGGGAGTGAGGATGGCCAGACCCAGCTGTGCCGCCAGGCGCTGGGCACCGGCCTTGATGGCAAAGGTTTCCTCCGTGCACGTCAGGCCGGCCAGGAAGGTCAGCAACGGCACCTGCTGCCCGGCCAGAGCCTGGGGCGGCAAATACAGGCCAAAGCGCATGGACAGGCCGATTTCGGACGAGCTGTGCTTGTAAAAGCGTTGCACGCCGCCAAAGCAGGCGTGTTCGCTGGTCAGTTCAAGGGCGGTGAATGTCATGAATGTCAAGTTTGATAGCTGCTAGCGCTTATGGATAAAGCGCTAGAGGCCAATTTCATCAATAAATAACCACGCCGCGGATCGACTCGCCGCGCTTCATCAGGTCAAAGCCCTTGTTGATGTCTTCCAGCGGCATGGTGTGGGTGATCAGGTCGTCGATGTTGATCTTGCCCTCCATGTACCAGTCCACGATTTTTGGCACATCGGTGCGACCGCGCGCGCCACCGAAGGCCGAGCCTTCCCACTTGCGGCCGGTGACCAGCTGGAACGGGCGGGTGCTGATCTCGGCACCGGCCTCGGCCACGCCGATGATGATGCTGCGGCCCCAGCCCTTGTGCGTGCATTCGAGCGCCTGGCGCATCACGGTGGTGTTGCCGATGCATTCAAAGCTGTAGTCTGCGCCGCCGTCGGTGAGTTGCACGATGGCATCCACCACGTTCTCCACCTCTTTCGGGTTGATGAAGTGCGTCATGCCGAACTTGCGCGCCATCTCCTGGCGTGCAGGGTTGATGTCCACGCCGATGATCTTGTCGGCGCCCACCATCTTGGCGCCCTGGATCACGTTCAGGCCAATGCCGCCCAGGCCGAACACCACCACGTTGGCGCCCGCTTCGACCTTGGCGGTGAAGATCACCGCGCCAATGCCGGTGGTGACGCCGCAGCCGATGTAGCAGACCTTGTCAAAAGGTGCATCCTCGCGGATCTTGGCCAGCGAGATCTCGGGTGCCACGGTGTAGTTGCTGAACGTGCTGGTGCCCATGTAGTGAAAAATGGGCTTGCCATCCAGGCTGAATCGGCTGGTGGCATCGGGCATCAGCCCCTTGCCCTGCGTGCCGCGAATCAACTGGCACAGGTTGGTCTTGCGCGAGAGGCAAAACTTGCACTGGCGGCATTCGGGGGTGTAGAGCGGAATGACATGGTCGCCCTTCTTGAGCGTGGTGACGCCCGGCCCCACGTCCACCACGATGCCCGCGCCTTCATGGCCCAGGATGGCCGGGAAGATGCCTTCGGGGTCGGCACCCGAAAGCGTGTAGTAATCGGTGTGGCAGATGCCGGTGGCCTTGATCTCGACCAGCACTTCTCCAAACCGGGGGCCTTCAAGGTCCACGGTTTCAATGGTCAGGGGTTGGCCTGCTTGCCAGGCGACGGCGGCTTTTGTTTTCATGGGAGGACTCGTTGGACGGTGACAGGGGTGACCACTATACGAGGGCGCGAAGCCGAACCGGCGCACCACAAAAAAAGCCCGCCGGGGTGCGGCGGGCTTTCGTGGGTCGGCGGGCGGGGCCCGTCAACTATTAGCGCTTGGCGATGGGCTGCACATCACGGCGCTCGGAGCCGGTGAACAGCTGGCGTGGGCGGCCGATCTTGTACTCGGGATCGCTGATCATTTCGTTGAGCTGAGCGATCCAGCCAACGGTGCGGGCCAGTGCGAAGATGCCGGTGAACAGGTTCACTGGAATGCCCATGGCGCGCTGGACGATGCCGGAGTAGAAGTCCACGTTCGGGTACAGCTTTCGCGACACGAAGTAGTCGTCTTCCAGGGCGATTTTTTCCAGTTCCTTGGCCAGCTTGAACAGCGGGTCGTTTTCCAGGCCCAACTCTTTGAGCACTTCGTTGCAGGTTTCCTGCATGAGCTTGGCGCGCGGGTCGTAGTTCTTGTAGACGCGGTGGCCAAAACCCATCAGCTTCACGCCGGAGTTCTTGTCCTTGACCTTCTCCATGAACTCGCCCACCTTCGAAACGCCGCCCTGGCGCTGGATGTCTTCCAGCATGTTCAGGCAGGCTTCGTTGGCGCCACCGTGTGCGGGGCCCCACAGGCAGGCCACACCGGCTGCAATGGCAGCAAACGGGTTGGTGCCCGACGAGCCGCACAGGCGAACCGTGGAAGTGGAGGCGTTTTGCTCGTGGTCAGCATGCAGGATGAAGATGCGATCCAGGGCGCGCTCGAGCACCGGGTTGACCACGTAGTCTTCGCAAGGCGTGCCGAACATCATGCGCAGGAAGTTGCCCGCGTAGCTCAGGTCATTGCGCGGGTACATGTAAGGCTCGCCCTTGCCGTACTTGTAGGCCATGGCGACCAGCGTGGGCATTTTGGCAATCAGGCGGATCGCGGCGACTTCGCGGTGCTGCGGATTGTTGATGTCGGTGCTGTCGTGGTAGAAGGCCGACAGCGCGCCCACCAGGCCCGTGAGCACAGCCATGGGGTGTGCATCGCGGCGGAAGCCACGCAGGAAGAACTGCATCTGCTCGTTGACCATGGTGTGGTTGGTCACGCGGCTGGTGAAGTCTTTCTTCTGCGTTTCGTTGGGCAGGTTTCCGTACAGCAGCAGATGGCAAGTTTCGAGGAAGTCGCAGTTCACGGCCAGCTGCTCGATGGGGTAGCCGCGGTACAGCAGCTCGCCCTTGTCGCCATCAATGTAGGTGATGGCAGACTGGCACGACGCAGTGGACAGGAAACCCGGATCGTAGGTGAACATGCCGGTCTGCGCATACAGCTTGCGGATGTCGATAACGTCAGGGCCAATGCTGCCCTGGTATACCGGCATATCCACGCTGGGGCTGCCGTCACTGAACGACAGGGTGGCTTTGTTGTCAGCTAGCTTCATTGTTACTTTCCTTTGGGTTTCCGATGATCCGGTCTGGGGGTATCGATTAAGTGCCAAGGCACTACGGGCACTAGTGCGCGGCTGTGCTGCCACCTTGGCGCAGCATGCCCAGCACTTCGTGCACTTCTGGTGTGTCCAGCGGGGCCTGGGGCTCGCGGCGACGCAGCAACAGGTCCAGCAGGTCGTTGTCCGCCAGGTCCATCAGGGCCATCAGGCCGTCGGCATGGCGTTGGGTGAGCTCGGGCTCAAAGCGGGTGAAAAACTGCTCGATGAACAGATCGTTCTCCAGCAGTCCTCTTCTGCAGCGCCAGTGCAGCTTGCTCAGTGCGCGCTCGTCCAGCAGCGGCGAGGCCGCATTGCTGGCGATGGTGGAAGTTTCACCCATGGCTTGAACTCGCTTCAGATGGCGCGACGCACCATCAGTTCCTTGATCTTGCCAATGGCCTTCGTGGGGTTCAAGCCCTTGGGGCACACGTCCACGCAGTTCATGATGGTGTGGCAGCGGAACAGGCGGTAGGGGTCTTCGAGGTTATCGAGGCGCGCGCCCGTTGCATCGTCACGGCTGTCAGCGATGAAACGGTAGGCCTGCAGCAGACCCGCCGGGCCCACGAACTTGTCGGGGTTCCACCAGAAGCTGGGGCAGGATGTGGAGCAGCTGGCGCACAGGATGCACTCGTACAGGCCGTTGAGCTCTTCGCGCTCTTCGGGCGACTGCAGGCGCTCGCGGTCCGGTGCCAGTTCTTCGTTGATCAGGTAGGGCTTGATCGAGTTGTATTGCTTGAAGAACTGTGTCATGTCCACGATCAGGTCGCGGATCACGGGCAGGCCCGGCAGCGGCTTGAGCACGATGGTGCCCTTGAGCGTGTTCATGTTGGTCAGGCACGCCAGGCCGTTCTTGCCATTGATGTTCATGGCATCCGAACCGCAAACGCCTTCACGGCAGGAGCGGCGGAACGACAGCGTGGGGTCCTGTTCCTTGAGCTTGATCAGTGCGTCCAGCAACATGCGCTCGTGGCCATCGAGCTCGATCTCGATGGTCTGCATGTAGGGCTTGGCATCCTTGTCCGGATCGTAGCGGTAGATTTGGAATGTGCGTTTTTGCATGTTTCTTCTCTCGTGACGATTTAGAACGTACGGACCTTCGGAGGAACGCTGTCCACCGTCAAAGGCTTGAGGTTGACCGGCTTGTAGTCCAGGCGGCTGCCTTCGCTGTACCACAGGGTGTGCTTGAGCCACTCCTTGTCGTTGCGACCCAGCGGGAATTCGGCGTGGTCAGCGGGGTGCTCGTAGTCGTACACGGTGTGGGCGCCACGGCATTCCTTGCGGGCGGCGGCCGACACCATGGTCGCCTGGGCCACTTCGATCAGGTTGTCCACTTCCAGCGCCTCGATGCGTGCGGTGTTGAACACCTTGGACTTGTCCTTGAGCGTGACGCCCGCCACACGGTTGCGCAGCTCGGCGATCTTCTTGACGCCCTCGTCCATGCTGGCCTGGGTGCGGAACACACCGGCGTGCTGCTGCATCGTGGTACGGATGTCGCCAGCCAGGTTTTGCGCGTAGATGCCGTCGCTGGACTTGTCGAGCTGGTTCAGGCGCTCCAGGGTGCGGTCGGCCGCATCCTTGGGCAGGGGCTTGTGCTCCTTGTTCTTGTTGTTGAACTCGACGATGTGGCGGCCGGCGGCCTTGCCAAACACCAGCAGGTCCAGCAGCGAGTTGGTGCCCAGGCGGTTGGCGCCGTGCACGCTCACGCAGGCGCATTCGCCCACGGCGTACAGGCCGTTCACCACAGCGTTGTTGATGCCGTTGGCCTGGGTGATCACCTGTCCATTGATATTGGTGGGCACGCCACCCATCTGGTAGTGGATGGTGGGCACCACGGGAATGTCTTCCTTGGTGATGTCCACGTTGGCGAAGTTGACGCCAATTTCATACACCGACGGCAGGCGCTTGTGGATGGTGTCGGCGCCCAGGTGGCTGAGCTTGAGCATGACGTAGTCCTTGTTCGGACCACAGCCACGGCCTTCCTTGATTTCCTGGTCCATCGAACGCGACACGAAGTCGCGAGGTGCCAGGTCTTTCAGGGTAGGCGCGTAGCGCTCCATGAAACGCTCGCCATTGCTGTTGAGCAAAATGGCGCCTTCGCCGCGGCAGCCTTCGGTCAGCAGCACACCGGCACCGGCCACGCCGGTGGGGTGGAACTGCCAGAACTCCATGTCCTGCAGCGCAATGCCCGCGCGCGCCGCCATGCCCAGGCCGTCACCGGTGTTGATGAAGGCGTTGGTGGATGCGGCAAAGATGCGGCCGGCGCCACCCGTGGCCAGCAGCACGGTCTTGGCTTCCAGGATGTACAGGTCGCCGGTTTCCATCTCCAGCGCGGTCACGCCCACCACGTCGCCGTCGGCGTCGCGGATCAGGTCCAGGGCCATCCACTCCACGAAGAAGTTGGTCTTGGCCTTGACGTTCTGCTGGTACAGCGTGTGCAGCATGGCGTGGCCAGTGCGGTCGGCTGCGGCGCAGGCACGCTGCACGGGCTTTTCGCCGTAGTTGGCGGTGTGGCCGCCAAACGGGCGCTGGTAGATGGTGCCGTCAGGGTTGCGGTCGAACGGCATGCCGAAGTGTTCGAGCTCGTACACCACCTTGGGTGCTTCACGGCACATGAACTCGATGGCGTCCTGGTCGCCCAGCCAGTCAGAGCCCTTGATGGTGTCGTAGAAGTGGTAGTGCCAGTTGTCCTCGGACATGTTGCCCAGCGAGGCCGAAACGCCGCCTTGTGCCGCCACGGTGTGGCTGCGGGTGGGAAACACCTTGGACAGCGAGGCCACATTAAGGCCTGCGCGGGAGAGTTCAAGCGCGGCGCGCATGCCGGAGCCGCCGGCGCCAATGATGACGACGTCGAACTTGCGCTTGGTGATGTTAGCGTTGGTGTAGCTCATTATTTGCCTTCAGTCGCGGGAATCAGAGACGCCACAAAACCTGGATACCCCAGCCGGCACAGCCGACCAGCCAGACGATGGTGAAAATCTGCAGCACAAGGCGCAGGCCCACCGGCTTGATGTAATCCATCCAGATGTTGCGCATGCCTACCCAGGCGTGCCAGATGAGTGCCAGGATCACGCAGAACGTGAGCACTTTCATCCATTGGCTGGAGAAAATGGACGCCCAGCGGTCATAGCCGATGGGGCCTTTGGTCAGAACCAGTTGCACGAGAAGGATCAGCGTGAACAGTGCCATCAGAACGGCAGTCACGCGTTGGCTCAGCCAGTCGCGCAGGCCATAGTGGGCACCTACGACGGTGCGTTTGTAACCGAAGTTGTCGGACATGGTGGGTTTCCTCTTAGTCATTGCGCGGCACGCCGGACCCGGCGCCGCCGCGGGGTGAATCAATACAGGCCGAACAGCTTGGCTGCAAGCACCAGCGTCAGGCCAATGCTGATGACCAGTGTCACCAGGGCAGAGGTCTTGCCGAACTGCTTGCTGACGGCGTCATGGCTCACGTCCATGCACAAGTGGCGCACACCGGCGATCAGGTGGTGGAGATAGGCCCAGATAAGACCCAGCGCCACCAGCTTGATGAACCAGCCGGGAGCGAAGCCCAGGCCAGAGTTGAAGGCGGCTTTGAAGGTGCCAAAGGAAATTTCGGAGGACACCGAGGTGTCGAACATCCACAGCACGAACGGCAGCAGCAGAAACATCACAGCACCGCTGGCACGGTGCAGGATCGAAACCCATGCAGCCGGCGTCATGCGGTAAGTAGTGAGGTCCTTGAAGGCGTTGATATTGCGGAATTCAGGCCGTTTTTTGGCTAGCTCTGTCATGGCGGGTGCTTTCGTGGATGTAACTGCTTTGTAATTTGAAGATGCAAACAACGCAAAATTCTATTGCAACGCAACAAGTAGGGTTGTCCACCGGCGCAATATTTTGACGATTCTTCTCAAGTGCAGGCGTGTTTCAGCTCAATTCGTTGTGGTAATGGTGTGTGTCGGTGCGGTAAAGACCACGCCGTAACTCCATGGGAACATCGTTGTAGGTGTAGGCGGTGCGCTCCACGCTCAGCAAGGGCGTGCCAGCGGGAGTGTGCAGAAGCTGGGCCTGCTCACCGTCGGCCAGCACGGCTCGGATTTTTTCTTCGGCCCGCACCATGCGCACACCGAAATCCAGCTCGAACATGGCATAGGTCGGACCCTGGTAGTTCGCCATCTGCTCAGCTGTCAGGCCCTTGAAGGCCTGGCCGGGGAGCCAGATGTCTTCGAGAATGGTGGGTTCGCCGGCAAACGACAGAATGCGCCGCGCCTGTACCACCGGGTCGCCACTTCGCAAGGCCAGGGCGCGCGCCACGTCGGCGCTGGCGCGCACGCGCCGGCAATCCAGCACGGTGCGTTGCGCCGGCCCCTCCACACTGGCATCGCCGGTGTCGGGCAAAAGCTTCAGAAAACGGTATTGCACATGCTGCTCGGCATGGGTGGCGACAAAAGTGCCCTTGCCCTGTCGCCGCATCACCAGATTGTCGGCCGCCAGCTCGTCAATGGCCTTGCGGACCGTGCCCTGACTCACCCGAAACCGCGCCGCCAAATCCATCTCGCTGGGAATGGCTTCACCGGGCTTCCATTCACCCTGCTGCAGGCTTTGCAGGATCAAGGCCTTGATCTGCTGGTACAGCGGGCTGAATGCCGGCGTCAATGCACCAACACCGCCGGGAGGCGGCGAGGGCGCGTCAACATTGAACGGAAGCGACGACATGGCAAATGGCTGGGGTGGGGCGGTTATGCGAGGCGTATTCTCTGGCTGGTAACCGGGTTGGATCATATCTTATATAAGACATAAGACAAATTGACCTTTCGCAGCAATCGGCGGTAAACTCCAAGGCTGTTTTGCAGAGCACGGGTTGCTGGTGACAGGGGCTGGTGCTTGCGTTGCATCCACATCTGTTTTTTCCACTTCCTGGAGTTTTCACCATGAGCAAGAAGCCCGTCCGTGTTGCCGTTACCGGCGCTGCTGGTCAAATCGGTTACGCCCTGCTGTTCCGTATCGCCTCGGGCGAAATGCTGGGCAAGGACCAGCCGGTCATCCTGCAATTGCTCGAAGTTCCCGTGGAAGGCCCACAAAAAGCGCTCAAGGGCGTGATGATGGAACTCGACGACTGCGCTTTCCCGCTGCTCGTGGAGATGACCGCCCACAGCGACCCCATGACCGCCTTCAAGGATGCCGATTACGCCTTGCTGGTGGGCTCGCGCCCCCGCGGCCCCGGCATGGAGCGCGCCGAGCTGCTGGCCGTCAACGGTGCCATCTTCACCGCACAGGGCAAGGCCCTGAATGCCGTGGCCAGCCGCGACGTCAAGGTGCTGGTGGTGGGCAACCCCGCCAACACCAACGCCTACATCGCCATGAAGAGCGCGCCTGACCTGCCACGCAAGAACTTCACCGCCATGCTGCGCCTCGATCACAACCGCGCTGCCAGCCAGATTGCTGCCAAGACCGGCAAGGCCGTGGCCGACATCGAAAAACTCACCGTCTGGGGCAACCATTCGCCCACGATGTACGCCGACTACCGCTTTGCCACCATCAACGGCGAGAGCGTTGCCAAGATGATCAACGACCAGGAATGGAACGCCAACACCTTCCTGCCCACCGTGGGCAAGCGCGGCGCAGCCATCATTGAGGCACGCGGCCTATCGTCGGCGGCATCGGCTGCCAACGCCGCCATCGACCACATGCGCGACTGGGCCCTGGGCACCAACGGCAAGTGGGTCACCATGGGTATTCCTTCGGATGGCCAGTACGGCATTCCCAAGGACACCATGTTCGGCTTCCCCGTCACCTGCGAAAACGGCGAGTACAAGATCGTCGAAGGTCTGGAAATTGACGCGTTCTCGCAAGAGCGCATCAACATCACGCTGGCCGAACTGCAAGGCGAGCAAGACGGCGTCAAGCACCTGCTCTGATCCCATGAGCGTTGTGCGCCGCGCAGAACCATCCTCAGGCTCCGTTCCTCCCGGGGGGGCGAAGCAGCCCACGCCGTGAGTGGCGGGGTCGTGCGTGCCCATCCTCGCGATGTGCTGCTGGGTGCGCAGGCGGCTTCTGCCGCCTTGCCGGTTTGCGATCACTACAGCGGTGCGCCGGCGCGCATGCTCAAGAGCCTGCAATTGCAGGCACAGATGACCGAGGAATTCGGCGCTTGCGTTTTTGACGTGACGCTGGACTGCGAAGACGGAGCCCCGGTGGGCGATGAAGCGGCGCACGCGGTCGTGGTGGCCGCCCTGGCGCGCGATGCCGCCCCGGCAGCGCGCGTGGGCGTTCGCGTTCACCCCGTGGACCACCCCGCATTTGCCAACGACATGGCCACCATTGCCGGCGAGGCCGGTCATCGGCTCACCCACATCATGCTGCCCAAGGTGGAGTCGGTGGACGATGTTTTGCGGGCAGAAAAAGCCCTGCAGGGCACATCGGCGGCCCATCTGCCCCTGCAGGTGCTGATCGAATCCCCGGCCGCAGTGCACCGGGCTTTCGAGATTGCCGCGCATCCCCGCGTGCAAAGCCTGAGCTTTGGCTTGATGGATTTTGTGTCGGCCCACGGCGGTGCCATTCCCGCATCGGCCATGGCCTCTGCCGGGCAGTTCACGCACCCGCTGGTGGTGCGCGCCAAGCTCGAAATCGCCTCGGCCTGCCATGCCCATGGCAAGGTGCCATCGCACTGCGTGGTAACCGAATTCAGCGATATGGTGGCCATGCAGGGCGCAGCCAGCCGCGCTGCCCGCGAGTTTGGCTACACGCGCATGTGGAGCATCCACCCCGCGCAGATCCGCCCCATCCTGGAGGCCTTTGCGCCCACGCAGGATGACATTGACGTTGCTTCAAAAATAATAGCTGCTGCCGCAGACGCTGATTGGGCTCCCATCAGTTTTGAGGGCGCATTGCATGACCGTGCCAGTTTTCGCTATTACTGGCAGGTTCTGGAGCGTGCGCACAGCACCGGGCGCAGCTTGCCCGCGGCCGTGTGCCCGTGGTTTACTCCGTCTGTCTCTCTCTGTCCCTGAACCCTCACCTGCAGGATCCCTGATGAAAACCTTTATCGCTTCTGCCCTCATGCTGCTGGCGCCCGCCTTTGTGCTGGCCCAGACACCCGCCCCGTCTGCCGCCAAGCCTGCCACCAAGGCAACCGCCAAGGCCCCTGCCAAAGCCGCCGCCGCCAAAACCGCCAAGGCCAAGCCCACCAGCAGCCGCGTCCAGCTCAAGTCCGCCACCGGTCAGGTGGCCGCAGGCATCATGGCTGCCGAGGCCGCCCTCTCGCCGGACGAACTGGCCATTGCCGAGCGCGTGCATGTGGGCCACATCGCCTGCGAATTGGGCGCGCACGTCACGCTCAAGGCCGACCCTGCCTCGCCCGGCCGCTTCGATGTGGAAGGCAAGGGCTTCAAGTACCGCATGACCCCCGTAGCCACATCCACCGGCGCTGTGCGTCTGGAAGACCAGCGGGGCGGCGCTGTGTGGCTGCAGATCGCCAACAAGTCCATGCTCATGGACCAAAAGCGTGGCCAGCGCCTGGCAGACGAATGCATGAGCCCCGAGCAGAACCTGGTTGCCGAGGCCATCAAGAAGAACCCGATCCCCAGCGTGCTGGAACCTCTGCCCGTCGCCAAACAATAACGATTCCCGTGCGCCTGGCCCCCGGGCCGCACCCACCCCACTTTAGAACGCAACCGGAGAAAATTGATGTTGAAAGCCTACCGTGACCATGTGGCCGAACGTGCTGCATTGGGCATTCCGCCACTGCCCTTGAGCGCCAAGCAGACCAGCGAACTGATCGAGCTGCTGAAAAACCCGCCTGCTGGCGAGGAAGCAACCCTGGTCGACCTGATCACGCACCGTGTGCCTGCGGGCGTGGACGATGCCGCCAAGGTCAAGGCCAGCTACCTGGCCGCCGTGGCCCATGGCACGGAAGTGTGCAGCCTCATCGGCCGTGAGAAGGCCACGCAACTGCTGGGCACCATGCTGGGCGGCTACAACCTCACGCCGCTGATCGATCTGCTTGACGACGCTGCCGTGGCCTCCGTGGCTGCCGAAGCGCTCAAGAAGACGCTGCTCATGTTTGACCAGTTCCATGACGTCAAGGAAAAGGCCGACAAGGGCAACACCTTCGCCAAGGCCGTGCTGCAAAGCTGGGCCGACGCCGAATGGTTTACCAGCCGCCCCGAAGTGCCCCAGAGCATCAAGCTCACCGTGCTCAAGGTCACTGGCGAAACCAACACCGACGACCTGTCGCCCGCGCCCGATGCCTGGAGCCGCCCCGACATCCCGCTGCACGCGCTGGCCATGCTCAAGAACAAGCGCGACGGCATCACCCCTGAAGAAGACGGCAAGCGCGGCCCGGTGAAGTTCATCGAAGACCTGCGCGCCAAGGGCAACCTCGTGGCCTACGTGGGCGACGTGGTGGGCACGGGTTCCAGCCGCAAGTCGGCCACCAACAGCGTGCTGTGGTTCACCGGCGAAGACATCCCCTTTGTGCCCAACAAGCGCTTTGGCGGCGTCTGCCTGGGCAGCAAGATTGCCCCCATCTTCTACAACACCATGGAAGACGCGGGCGCGCTGCCCATCGAGCTCGACGTAAGCCAGATGAACATGGGCGACGAGATCGAGTTGCTGCCCTACGCTGGCAAGGCTTTGAAGGACGGCAACGTCATCGCCGAATTCGAAGTGAAAAGCGAAGTGCTGTTCGACGAAGTGCGCGCCGGTGGCCGCATTCCTCTGATCATCGGCCGTGGCCTGACCACCAAGGCGCGCGAGGCCCTGGGCCTGGCGCCTTCCACGCTGTTCCGCCTGCCGCAAGTGCCTGCCGCCACCGGCAAGGGTTTCACGCTGGCGCAGAAGATGGTTGGCCGTGCCTGCGGCCTGCCTGCAAAGGATGGCAACCAGATGGGCGTGCTGCCCGGCACCTATTGCGAGCCGCGCATGACCTCGGTGGGCTCGCAAGACACCACCGGCCCCATGACCCGCGACGAACTCAAGGACCTGGCCTGCCTGGGCTTCAGCTCCGACCTAGTCATGCAGTCGTTCTGCCACACGGCCGCTTACCCCAAGCCCGTGGACGTGAAGATGCATCACGAGCTGCCCGAGTTCATCAGCAATCGCGGCGGCATCTCGCTCAAGCCAGGCGACGGCATCATCCACAGCTGGCTCAACCGCATGCTGCTGCCCGACACCGTGGGCACCGGCGGTGACTCGCACACCCGTTTCCCCATCGGCATCAGCTTCCCCGCAGGCTCGGGCCTGGTGGCGTTCGCCGCTGCCACGGGTGTGATGCCACTAGATATGCCTGAATCGGTTCTGGTGCGCTTCAAGGGCCAGATGCAGCCCGGTGTCACGCTGCGCGACCTGGTGCACGCAATTCCGCTGTATGCCATCAAGGCGGGCTTGCTGACGGTGGAAAAGCAGGGCAAGAAGAACATCTTCTCGGGCCGCATTCTCGAAATCGAAGGCTTGCCTGACATGAAGGTCGAGCAGGCGTTCGAGCTGTCCGATGCCTCGGCCGAGCGCTCTGCCGCCGGTTGCACCGTGCGCCTGAACAAAGAACCGATCATCGAATACATCAACAGCAATATCGTGCTGCTGAAGAACATGATCGCCCAGGGCTACGCTGATGCACGCACCATCGGCCGCCGCATCCAGGCCATGGAAGCCTGGCTGGCCACGCCTGAGCTGCTGGCACCCGATGCCGACGCCGAATACGCCGCCGTGATCGAGATCGACCTGGCCGAGATCACCGAACCCATCGTCTGCTGCCCCAACGACCCCGATGACGCCAAGACGCTGTCGGACGTGGCCGGTGCCAAGATCGACGAAGTGTTCATTGGCTCGTGCATGACCAACATCGGCCACTTCCGTGCGGCTTCCAAGCTGCTCGAAGGCAAGAAGGACATCCCCGTCAAGCTGTGGATGGCACCGCCCACCAAGATGGACGCGCACCAGCTCACCGAAGAAGGCCACTACGGCGTGTTCGGCGCCGCTGGTGCCCGCATGGAAATGCCGGGTTGCTCGCTTTGCATGGGCAACCAGGCACAGGTGAAGGAAGGCGCTACCGTGATGTCCACCAGCACGCGTAATTTCCCCAACCGCCTGGGCAAGAACACCAACGTGTACCTGGGTTCGGCCGAGCTGTCGGCCATTGCTTCCAAGCTGGGCCGCATCCCGACCAAGGCCGAGTACCTGGCTGACATGGGTGTGCTCAGCGCCAACGGCGACAAGATCTACAAGTACATGAACTTCGATCAGATCGCCGAGTACAAGGACGTGGCAGACGGCGTATCCGCCTGAACGATTCACGCCCTTCGGGGCTGAAAAAAAGCCCGGTGTTTCGTAAGAGCACCGGGTTTTTTGCTATTGATATGGTAGCTGGTAGCGCTTGCTGTGTAAGCGCTATAGGTTGATTTAACTTAAATTTTGTCGGCTTCGAACACGCGCGCCAGCAAGGCGCCTTCGGCCGGACCTGCCAGCGGGATGCGCACGCGCAGCGGGCTGCCCGAGGCTACTTGCAGTTCTTCGCCTTCAAGACCGCGCATCTGTTCCAGTCGCACCGTGCGGTTGCCGCTGGGGTGGATGATTTCCAGCAGGTCGCCCACGGCGAAGCGGTTTTTCGTTTCCACCTCGGCCCAGCCATCCTGCACGGCCTTGACCTCGCCGACAAACTGGCTGCGCCGGGCCTCGGAGCTGCCGGTTTCGTAGTTCTGGTAGTCGTTGGCGGGGCGGCGTTCCAGGAAGCCGGCGGTGTAGCCGCGGTTGGACAGGCCTTCGAGTTCGGTGATGAGCTCGGGGTTGAACGGGCGGCCCGCCACGGCGTCGTCGATGGCGCGGCGGTAGATCTGCGCCGTGCGCGAGACGTAATACTGGCTCTTGGTGCGGCCCTCGATCTTGAGGGAATCGACGCCAATCTCCACCAGGCGCTGCACATGCTCGACGGCGCGCAGGTCTTTGCTGTTCATGATGTAGGTGCCGTGCTCATCTTCCATGATGGGCATGAGCTGGCCGGGGCGCTCCTTCTCTTCGAGCAGGTAGACCTGGTCGGCCAACGGGTGGCGCTCGCCCCCGCCG
The DNA here is from genome assembly GCF_000526295.1 of Acidovorax sp. JHL-3. Classification (NCBI taxonomy): domain Bacteria; kingdom Pseudomonadati; phylum Pseudomonadota; class Betaproteobacteria; order Burkholderiales; family Comamonadaceae; genus Acidovorax; species Acidovorax sp. JHL-3. The sequence continues at coordinate 195,549 of NZ_JAFU01000004.1, read as the reverse complement.
CAGGCGGCAAAGGCGGCATTGTCGTCCTCTTGCGCCTTGTTGAAGTTGAAGTCACCCTCCATGCGCACGGCCATGGCTTCGCCGGTGTTGGGGTCTACCGCTGCGGGCTGGGTGGCGTAGTTCCAGCGGCAGGCGTTGGTGCAGGTGCCCTGGTTGGGGTCGCGCCGGTTGAAGTAGCCCGAGAGCAGGCAGCGGCCCGAGTAGGCGATGCACAGTGCGCCGTGCACGAACACTTCGAGCTCCATGTCGGGGCATTCCTGGCGGATCTTGGCGATTTCATCCAGGCTCAGCTCGCGCGAGAGGATGATGCGCGCCACGCCCACCTTTTGCCAGAACTTCACGGCCGCATAGTTCACGGTGTTGGCCTGCACCGAGAGGTGAATGGCCACTTCGGGCCAATTCTCGCGCACCATCATGATGAGGCCCGGGTCGGCCATGATGAGGGCGTCGGGCCGCATGGCGATGATGGGTTCGATATCGCGCAGGTAGGTGCGCACCTTGTCGTTGTGCGGCAGCAGGTTGCTGGTCAAAAAGAACTTTTTGCCGCGCGCATGGGCTTCAAGGATGCCCTGCTCGATCTGCTCCTGGCGGAATTCGTTGTTGCGTGCGCGCAGGCTGTAGCGCGGCTGGCCGGCGTAGATGGCATCGGCGCCAAAGTCGTAGGCGGCACGCATCTTGTCGAGCGAGCCGGCGGGCAGCAGCAGTTCGGGGCTTTTCAGGGTCATGGTGCATTGTGGCCGAGGCCATGAAAACCGCTCTGCCTTAGCTCAGCAAAGCAGTCGGGCGCAAGGATCTTCAGTCTTGTGGGCGAAAGCCTATTTCCAGCGTGGACGGAACACGTCCATCTACATCGCGGGGCAGCGACTCGGTTTTGTCCAGCGCGCGCAGCACGGCATCGTCCCAGGCCTTGTTGCCGCTCGACTGGATCAGTTTTTTGCCCACGATGGTGCCATCGGGCGCAGCGCGCACCTGCACCACCGCGCGCGGATTGCCTGCGATGGCATCCGGGTACACGATATTGGGCCGAACCTTGGCTGCCACCTTGCCACCGTAGTTGCCCGAGGGGCCGGAATTACGCAGGGCGGTGCCTGTGGCGTTTTCGCCGCCTGTAGCACCCGCCAGGCCTTGCATGCGACGGATGTTCTCCTGCCGGCGGGCCTCTGCGGTCTGGGCGCTGGCTTTTTCCAGGGCTTCCTGCTTGCGCTGGGCTTCCTGCGCCTGGCGCTTCTTGTCGTCAGCCAACTGCTTTTGCTTGTCCAGTTTTTCCAGGCGTTCTTTTTCGCGCTCGGCTTTTTGCTGCTCGGCCTTTTCCTTTTGCAGGCGTTCCTTTTTCTCCTGCTCCAGCCGTTCGCGGCGCTCGTCTTCCTTGCGCTCACGCTCGCGTTTTTCGCGTTCGAGTTGCTGCTGGCGTTCTTTCTTTTCTTGTTCCAGGCGCTTTTTCTCGCGCTCGATGGCGATGTCGGCTTCGCGGGTGTCTGGCTCTCCCTGCCGTGGTGGGGGCGGAGGGGGCGGGACCGGCGTGGGTTTGGGCGGCTCGGGCTGCGGCGGGGGCGGGGGCGCCGGGGTTTCAACGGCCCGGGGCGCCGCCTGCTGCGGCACGGCCGACCACAGTTCGGCCTGCACAGCGGGCATGTCGGAGCTGCTTTTCCAGTTCACGCCCCAGGTCAGGGCTGCAATCAGAATCGCATGCGCCAGCACGGCCAGCGCAATGGCGCGCAGGCGTGCCGGTGGGCGGGGCGGGGCAAACTGGTCGCGGTCGTCGTGGGCGTGCATGCGGGGGTGTGAGGGCGGGCTGGCGGTCAGCCGCCCTGCTTGACGGAGAGGGCCACGCGCTGCACGCCGGCCTTTTGCAGTGCGTCCATGGCTTTCACCACGGTCTCGTAGGTTACGGTTTTTTCTGCGCTGATGAGGATGGGCGTGTCAGCGGGCTGGCTGGCCTGCCAGGTTTTCGCGGCACTGCCCAGCTCCTGCAAGCTCATGGGGCGTTCGTTGCCATCGGTCTTGAGTTTCAGGCTGCCGTCCTTGTTGACAATCACCTGCCCAAACGTCTTGGGTGGCTTGCTGCCTTTGCCCACCGAGGGAACGTTGATGGCGCTGGGCGTGAGCATGGGCGCAGTCACCATGAAAATGATCAGCAGCACCAGCATCACATCGATGAAGGGCACCATGTTGATTTCGTTCATGGAGCGGCGGCGGCTGCCGGTGCGCGAGGCCATTGCGGGCATGGTGGGCTCCCGCTTCAGTGGCCTGACGGCGAGCCGGGGTGGGTACCCAGGTTGCGCTGCAGGATGTTGGAGAACTCTTCGATGAAGGTCTCCTGGTGGTTGGCCACGCGGTCGATGTCGCGCGCAAAACGGTTGTAGGCAATCACGGCCGGAATGGCGGCAAACAGGCCCAGGGCGGTGGCCACCAGCGCCTCGGCAATGCCGGGTGCCACGGTGGCCAGCGTGACCTGCTCCATGCCGGCAAAGCCCGTGAAGGCGTGCATGATGCCCCACACCGTGCCAAAAAGGCCCACATAGGGGCTCACCGAGGCCACCGAGCCCAAGAATGACAGACTCGATTCGACCACATCCATCTCGCGCTGAAAGCTGGCACGCATGGCGCGGCGGGCGCCGTCGAGCAGCGTGCCGGGGTCGGTGATGCGGCGCTCGCGCAGTTTCTGGTATTCGCGCATGCCGCTGGCAAAGATGCGTTCCATGGGGCCGGCGTTCTTGGCGTTTTGTGCGGCGCTGGCGTACAGGTCGTTGAGGCTGGTGCCCGACCAGAAATCGCGCTCGAAATCCTCATTGAGCGCCTTGACGCGTTTCAAGGCAAACAGCTTGCGAAAGATGGCGGCCCAGCTGGAGACGGAGACGATCAGCAGCAGCAGCATGACGAGTTGCACCACCCAGCTGGCTTGCAGCACCAGGGAGAGGATGGACATATCTTGGGAATTCATGAAAGTTGTTCCAGAAGGGTGCTCGGGATTCTTGCGGGGCGCATGCTGGCGGCATCCACCCAGCCGATACGGATGGTGCCTTCGCTCAGCAAAGCGCGCGGCTGATTGGGTGCTTGCTCATTATTCAATAGCGCCTGCTGCACGATTGTCAAGGATGCGCGGCCGGTTTCCTGCAATTGGGCGGTAACAATGAGTTCATCGTCCAGGCGTGCCGGGCGCAGGTAGCGCAAGCGTGCATCGGTTACGACGAAGATCCCGCCCGTTTGTTCCCGCAGCTGTTGCTGGCCAATGCCCAGCGAGCGCAGCCACTCGGTGCGGGCGCGCTCAAAGAACTTGAGGTAGTTGGCATAGAACACGATGCCGCCGGCATCGGTGTCCTCCCAATAAATGCGAACGGGAAATTCGAAGGGCATGGTTCTTTCAGCCCAGCAGCCCGCGCAGGCGTGCCACCGATTCCTGCAACTGCGCCATGGAGTTGGCCGTCGAGAAGCGCACGAATCGCTGCGGATCAAAGGTGCCGAAGTCGCGCCCTGGCGTCACCGCCAAATGGGCGCGGCGCATCACCTCGTAGGCAAAGTCCCAGCTTCCCTGCACGCCGAGTTTTTCGCACGCGGCTGTGCAGTCGGCCCAGGCATAAAAAGCGCCGTCGGGCATCACGGGCACGGCAAGGCCCAGTGCCTGCAGTTCAGGGATGAAGTAGTCGCGCCGGGCCTTGAACTCGGCGCGCCGGCGTTCGTATTCGGCAATGCTCTCGGTCTCAAAACAGGCCATGGCTGCCATTTGCGACACGGTGCTGGCGCAGATGAACAGGTTTTGCGCCAGGCGCTCGACCACGGGCACCATGGCATCGGGCACCACCATCCACCCCAGGCGCCAGCCCGTCATGTTGAAATATTTGCTGAAGCTGTTGATGCTGATGACGTTATCGTCAATGGCCAAGGCCGTCTGGCCGAAGGCATCGTCGTACGAAAGGCCGAGGTAGATCTCGTCGATCATCGTCACGCCGCCCCGGTCCTGCACCACGCCGTGGATGCGGCGCAGCTCGCCCTGCGCAATGGAGGTGCCCGTGGGGTTGGAGGGCGAGGCCAGCAACACACCCCGTGTCTTGCTGTTCCAGGCGGCCTGCACCTTCTCGGCGCTGAGCTGGTAGCGCTCGGCGGCGGTGGTGGGGATCAGTATGGCGTTGCCTTCGGCGGCGCTCACAAAATGCCGGTTGCAGGGGTAGCTTGGGTCGGGCATCAGCACTTCGTCGCCGGCCTCGATCAATGCCAGGCAGGCCAGGTGCAGCGCTGCCGAGGCGCCCGCCGTCACCACGATGCGGCGCGCGGGCACGTTCACGCCAAAGCGCTGCTGGTACCAGCCGCTGATGCGCTCGCGCAGGGGCTCGTAGCCCAGCGACTGGGTGTATTGCGTGGCGCCGTCGTGCACAGCGCGTGCGGCGGCTTCCTGCACCAGCGGGGGCGCCGTGAAATCGGGCTCGCCAATGTTCAGAAAAATCATGGGCTGGCTGCTGCCGGCCACCTCGCGGGCCATGGCCTGGGCGGCCTTGGCCACTTCCATCACATAAAACGGTTCAATGCGCTCGGCGCGCCTGGAAAACTTCATGGGGAGGGATCCTGCCCGCGATGCGCGGGGGTGGCGGGAAAAAGCGGGCCGCAGTGCGGCCCGGGGCCGGTTCAGGCGCCAGCGTCGGTGCTGGCGGGGGCGGTGGCAGGCGCTGCGCCCTTGTCGGCGGCCACTTCGGCCGTGCGCAGGCGGGGCGCCAGGCCGTTGAGCACGGCATTTACATATTTGTGGCCGTCGGTGCCGCCAAATTCCTTGGCCAGCTCGATGCACTCGTTGAGCACCACGCGCCAGGGCACATCCAGGCAATGCTGAAACTCGTACACGCCGATCCACATGGTGGCGTGCTCGATGGGCGAGATCTCGGCCATCTTGCGGTCGAGCAGCGGCGTGATCAAGGCGTCGAGCTCGGCTGCCGTGTTGATGCAGCCGTGCAGCACGGCGTTGTAGTGCGCGGCATCCGCCTTGTGAAAACCGGCCAGATCGCGCGTGAACGAATCAATGGCCGTGGCTTCGTTGCGCCCCACGATGTACTGGTAAAGCGCCTGCAGCACAAACTCGCGGGCGCGGCTGCGGTTGGACTTGGACGCCGCCTTGCGCACGCCGTTGCTCTTGACGCCTGTGCGCGCCTGCTTGGGTGGGCGTGCAGCGGGGGATGCAGAAGGGGGCGCAGCGGGCGTGGTGGGATCGGTCATGACAGTTCTTCCAGCAGGTTCGCCATTTCCACGGCCACGCGGGCGGCGTCGCGGCCCTTGTCGGTCTGGCGGGCAATGGCTTGTTCCAGGTTTTCGGTGGTGATGATGGCGTTGGCAATGGGCAGCTGGTAGTCGAGCGCCAGCCGGGTCACGCCAGCGCCCGATTCGTTGGCCACCAGTTCGAAATGGTAGGTTTCGCCGCGGATGATGCAGCCCAGCGCGATCAGAGCGTCAAATTCATCGCTTTCGGCCATGGCCTGCAGCGCCACGGGCACCTCCAGGGCACCCGGTACCAGCACATGCTGGATGTGATCGTCTGGCACGCCCAGGGCCTGCAGTTCTTCGCGGCAGGCCTTGGCCAGTGCGTTGGTGATGCCTTCGTTGAAGCGCGCCTGCACGATGCCGATGTGCAGCTTGCTGCCGTCGAGCCCGCTTGCGGCTCCTTTGTCTGCGTTCAACATGGTTTATTCCTTGGGGATGTAGCCGGTGATTTCGAGGCCATAACCGGCCATGCTGGGCATGCGCCGTGGCTGGCCCATGAGCTGCATCTTTTGCACGCCGCATTCGCGCAAAATCTGCGCGCCCACGCCGTAGGTGCGCAGGTCCATGCGGCCGCGCTCGGGCGCCTGGGCCGCGCGGGCGGTGCCTTCAAACTGGGCCAGCAGCTGCGCGGCGCTTTCGCCGCAGTTGAGCAGCACGGCCACGCCCTTGCCCTGCGCATCCAGATAGTGCAGGCTGGTGTCCAGCCCCCACGAGTGCATGGAGCGGTTGACTTCGAGCGCATCCAGCACCGACAGCGGCTCATGCACGCGCACGGGCACCACTTCGTCCGCGCCCCACTGGCCCTTGACCAGTGCCAGGTGCACCGCGCCGCTGGGTTTGTCGCGGTACGCGTGGGCGGTGAACTCGCCGTAGGCCGTTTGCAGCGTGCGCGTGCCCACCTTTTCGACCAGCGACTCGGTGCGGCTGCGGTGTTCGATCAGGTCGGCGATGGTGCCGATCTTGATGCCGTGCTCGGCCGCAAACACCTGCAGGTCGGGCAGGCGCGCCATGGTGCCGTCGTCTTTCATGATCTCGCAGATCACGGCGGCGGGGCTGCAGCCCGCCATGGCCGACAGGTCGCAACCGGCCTCGGTGTGGCCTGCGCGCATGAGCACGCCGCCGTCCACCGCTTGCAGCGGGAAGATGTGGCCGGGCTGCACCAGGTCGCTGGCCTGGCTGCTCCTGGACACGGCCACCTGCACGGTGCGCGCACGGTCGCCGGCCGAGATGCCGGTGGTCACGCCCTCGGCGGCTTCGATCGACACGGTAAACGCCGTGCTGTAGGCGGTGCCGTTGCGCGTGGCCATGGGCGGGAGCTTCAGGAACTCGCAGCGCTCGCGCGTGAGCGTCAGGCAGATCAGGCCCCGGCCAAAGCGCGCCATGAAGTTGATGGCCTCGGGCGTGACATGGTCGGCGGCCAGAACCAGGTCGCCTTCGTTTTCGCGGTCTTCTTCATCCACCAGGATGACCATGCGCCCGGCGCGCATCTCGGCCACGATTTCTTGCACCGGCGAGATGGGCGCGGGGGTGAGGGGGGTGTTCATGGGAGGGCTTTCGTTGGGGGCCGCAGTGAGCGGTCGGGCTGCAGCGCAGGTTCCCGAGAGGCCAGACGGCTGTGCAGGCCCGAAAGGCCCGCCCCAAAGAACATGCGATGCGGCGCGGCCGCACGGTGCAGAGATCAGCGCGGTGCGCAGAGCTCCAAAGCCCATGATTTTAGTTCAGACCGGGGTGCCCTGCCGTCGCCTCCGGCAAGTTCAGGGCGATACCGTGCAGCCTTGCCGCCGCAATGCGCCGTGCCACGGGGTTCAGGCTTGCAGTTCGACATCGCTCACGGGATAGGCCACGCACGGCAGCACGCAGCCCTCGGCCATTTCTTCGGTGGACAGGCCCGGCCACTCGATCTCGTAGCGCACGCTGCCCTGGCGCAGCTGCCCCAGGCAGGTGCGGCAGGTGCCGTTGCGGCACGAGCTGGGCCAGTCAATGCCGCCTTGCTCCAGCGAAACCAGCAGTGGCTGGTCGGGCCAGGCATCGCATTGCGCACCGTCGGGGGCAACGCGGGCAATGAAAAAGGGCGCTGTCATGGGGGAAAGGGAAGAGTCGCTCATGGTTTCAGGGTGGGTGGGGCGCTGGGGGCGGCGTGTTGCCACACCAGCAGCAGGTTGTTGGCGGGCAGCGCGTGGCGCGCAGCCAGGCGCAGGCCGGCGTGCTGCGCTTCGCGCGCCACATCGCTGAGTGCACGAATGCCCCAGGCGGGGTTCTGTGCGCGCAGGCTGGCATCAAACGCCAGGTTGCCGGGGGATGTGGGCACATTGATTTCGAGGTAGGGGCCGTAGGTCACCAGGTGCCCCGTGGGCGCGAGGTGCCTTGCGGCGCCCTGCATCAGGCCGGCGCAGCACGCCCAGGGCGCAATGTGCAGCATGTTGGCGCAGTAGATGAGGTCAAGGGGTGCAGCGAACGCAAGGCCCGTGCTGGGCCAGCGGTCGGACAGCACGTTCAGCAGCACCGGTGCGTGTACGTTGCTGGCGCCGGCGTCGGCGCTCCAGGCGGCGATCGAGGCGAAACCATGGGGCTCGGCATCCGTGGGCTGCCAGGTCCAGCCGGGCAAGGCCGCCGCAAAGCAGGCCGCATGCTGGCCCGTGCCGCTGGCAATCTCCAGCGCGGCGCCCTGCTGGGGCAGCAAGGTCTGCAGCACTTCCAGGATGGGGCCACTGTTGCGCGCGGCGGCAGGGCTGTGTGCACGGGCTTCGGAGGACATTTTTGAATAAAAAGTGGCTCTGGCGCTTATGGGTAAAGCGCTAATAGCTATTAAAAAATGAGTGCTTTACGCAAACTGCTTTTCACCGGGCGCATGCTTAAAAAGTAGGCAATGCGACGGATTCCTTTACCAATCAAGGACTTGGCGCGGCCATACAGGGCTTGTCAAAAGTTATCCACAGCATTGTCCCGTGTGGGCTGGGATAAGCCGGTGCCCCTGGGGCCTGTGCTGCCTAAAAAACAGGCGGTGCAGGGGATTCCTTTACAAATCAAGCACTTGGCGTTGCCATACAGGGCTTGTCAAAAGTTATCCACATGATTGTCCAGTGCGGGCAGGGATAACCCGAGGGGTCTGGGTGCGGCTTCCATGCGCCGTCAGGGTGCGTCAGGCGGCAACCTTGACGCCTTTCCAGAACGCAATGCGGCCACGGATCTCTTCGGCCTCAGGCTTGGGGTCGGCATAGGTCCAGGCGGCATCGGGGTTGAGCTCGCCCTGGACCAGCAGCGACAGATAGGTGGCCTGGCCTTTGCGAGGGCACATGGTCTTGTGGTTGCTGAAGGTAACGAACTCGCGTTTGAGCGCACTTTCGGGAAAGTAGTGGTTGCCGTCCATCAGCACGGTGTCGTCGCTCTCGGCAACCACCACGCCGTTCCAAGTTGCTTTCATAGGAATCCTTTGATAGTAAAAACGGGCTGTATCGCTTGCTGTGTAAGCGCAAACAGCTATAAATTCAGTAGCAATTGCCAAGGGCCACCACCGGTGTGCAGCACGGCCATGCCACCGCTGTGCTGCCCATGAATTGTCGCGGGTCAGCGAAACAGCGCCTCAAACCCGTCTTCGGGGGTGAAGCGGCGCGCGTGGTAGTGCAGTCGCGTGGGGCCGGGCAGGGCGCGCTCGCGCACCGGGTGCATGGCGTCGCCGGGGTAGCAGAGCACGCGCACGCCGTCGTGGTCAAACGGCTCGGGCAGTATGAGGGGCGGTGGCTGGCGGCGCGCGGCATCCAGCACGCTGGCCACGCTGGCGTGGCGCGCCAGATGGGCCAGGCTCATGATTTGCGGCGGCGCCAGGTCGATGCGGCCATCGCGGTATTGCTCTAGTGCCGCGCGCGGCGCCAGCCACACGCTGTCGGTGGTTTCTTCGTTGTCGTGCAGCGCGGTCTGGTCGGCGGGCGCCTGGGCGACAAAAAAGCGCGTGTCAAAGCGGCGGGTGCCCATGGTGGGTGCCAGCGGCGTCACCCAGCGCGACCAGGGCGCGAGCTGGCGGGTTTGCAGGCGCAGCTGTAGTGCGCCCAGCACCTGCGCAAACGGCTGGCCTTCGCGCAGCATGGCGCGTGCGCGGGTGGCATTCACCGCCGTGGTGCCGCCCAGGGGCTCGGCCAGCAGCAGGCCGCATTCCTCCAGCGCTTCGCGCAGCGCGGCCACATACAGGCCGGCAGCGGTGGCGCTGTGGGTGTCGGGTTCGTTCAAGTTTGCGTGCAGGGTGGCGTGGGGCTGGTCGAGGTGGGTGTCAGCGTCCAGGGTGGCGTCGTCGGCATCGAGCTTGCCGCCGGGAAACACATACACCCCCGCCATGTTGGATGCCTGGGCGTTGCGGCGCAGCAGCAGCACCTCGGGGCCAGCGGTGCTGTCGCGCAGCAGCACCACGGTGGCGGCCGCGCGGGGAGTTTCGGGAAGGCCTGGGGCTGCGGGTTGCATGGAAATCCTTCAAAGCGTTGGGCAGTCGCACCCGCTACTGCAATCGGGCGTGGCGTGCCTTAAAGTGCAGGGCAATGGCGCAGAGTGCACGGTAGCAGAGCCTGCGCAGATTCTTTATCCCCCAGACGACAGGAGAGCAACAGCATGGCGATCAATTTCAACGGCCGCGTGGCCATCGTGACGGGCGCCGGTGGCGGCCTGGGCCGCCAGCACGCGCTGGCACTGGCGGCGCGCGGCGCCAAGGTGCTGGTCAATGACCTGGGCAGCGGCGTGCACGGCGAGGGCGGCTCGGTCAGCCCGGCGCAGGCGGTGGTCGATGAAATCCGCGCTGCCGGTGGCGAGGCGCTGGCCAATGGCGCCTCGGTCACCGACTTTGCGGCGGTCGAAGCCATGGTGCAACAGGCCATCGACGCCTGGGGCAGGGTGGACATTCTGGTGAACAACGCCGGCATCCTGCGCGACAAGAGCTTTGCCAAGATGGACATAGCCGATTTCCGCCTGGTGGTGGACGTGCACCTGATGGGCGCCGCCCACTGCTGCAAGGCCGTGTGGCCGCACATGGTGGCGCAGGAATACGGCCGCATTGTCATGACCACCTCGTCCACCGGCCTGTATGGCAATTTTGGCCAGGCCAACTACGGCGCGGCCAAACTGGCGCAGGTGGGCCTGATGCAGACGCTGGCCATTGAAGGCGCCAAGCACCATATCCATGTGAACGCCCTGGCCCCGACGGCCGCCACCCGCATGACCGAGGGCCTGATGCCCGAGGAGGTGCTGGCCGCCCTGAAACCCGAGGCCGTGGTGCCCGCCATGCTGGTGCTGGCGCACGAGAGCGCACCCACGCGCACCATTTTGTGCGCGGGCGCGGGCACCTTCGAGGCGGCGCACATCACGCTTACGCAGGGCATTCACCTGGGCCTGGGCGCCGATGTGCCCGAGCAGCTGGCCGTGCGCCTGGCCGAGGTGACCGACCGCACTGGCGAGCAAATACCACAAAGCGGCGCAGCCCAGGGCACCAACGAAGTGGGCAAGGCGCTGGCGGCAAGGGTTTGACCGGGCCGCAGGCGGGCAGTGCTGCTCCGTGCTAAGTTCCGGGCCGACCCCGTAGATCGGTAACAAAGATATGAGCACCTTGCAGCAAAAAATCACCGCCTGCCCCCCCGATGCCCTGGCTGGCATCCGCCGTGGCATCGAAAAAGAAGGCCTGCGCGTGCTGCCCACGGGCGATCTGGCCCTTACGCCGCACCCGGCGGCGCTGGGCTCGGCGCTCACGCACCCGCACATCACCACCGACTACAGCGAGTCGCAGATCGAGCTCGTCACCGGTGCGCACCGGGGCGTGCAGCAGTGCCTGGATGAACTCACCGAGATCCACCAGTTTGCGCTGCGCACGCTGCACGAGCATGGTGACGAGATGCTGTGGGTGTCAAGCATGCCGTGCCGCCTGCCCACCGACGAGACCATTCCGCTGGCGCGCTACGGCAGCTCCAACGTCGGGCGCGCCAAAAGCGTGTACCGCATGGGCCTGGGCCACCGCTACGGCCGGCGCATGCAGACCATCTGCGGCATTCACTACAACTGGTCGATGCCGGGAGTGACGAGCGAGCAGTATTTCGCCCTGATCCGCAATTTTCGGCGCCACGCGTTTGTGCTGCTGTACCTGTTTGGCGCCTCGCCCGCGCTGTGCCCGTGCTTTGCGCAAGGGCGCCCGCACGCGCTGCAGCGCCTGGGCGACCAGGCGCTTTACCTGCCGCACGCCACCTCGTTGCGCATGGGCCGCCTGGGCTACCAGAGCGATGCGCAGGCCACGCTGGCCGTGAGCTACAACGGCCTCGATGGCTATGCCGACTCGTTGCACGAGGCGCTTACACAACCCTATCCCGCCTACGAGGCCGTGGGCATCCGCAACCCGGGTGGCGACTACAACCAGCTGGGCACCAGCCTCCTGCAGATAGAAAACGAGTTTTACGGCACCATCCGCCCCAAGCGCGTGATCCAGCCCGGCGAGCGCCCGCTGCACGCGCTGCGCGAGCGCGGGGTCGAGTATGTCGAGGTCCGCCTGATGGACCTGGACCCGTTCGTGCCCGTGGGCATCACCGCCGAGACCATGCGGCTGCTCGATGTGTTCCTGCTGCACTGCCTGCTGTCCGATAGCCCGCCCGACACGCCGCAAGAGATCACCGAACTCAAGCGCAACCAGCACCTGACGGCCGAGCGCGGGCGCGAACCGGGCCTGTGCCTGGTGCGCAATGGCCAGAATGTGCCGCTGGTGGACTGGGCCGCGCAGGTGCTGCAAGAATGCGCGCCGCTGGCCGCCGCGCTGGATGCCTCGCACCACAGCACCGACTACAGCGCCGCGCTGGCCAGCGCCCGCGCCACCCTGGCCAACCCGGTGCAAACGCCCTCGGCCCGCGTGCTGGAGCAGATGGCACGCGAGCACGGCAACAACTTCACCAGCTTCAGCACCCACCAGTCGGCCCAGGCGCGCGATGCGCTGCTGGACCTGCCCTGGAGCGACGCCCAGCACGCGCGCTTTACCGCAATGGCCGAAGAATCGGTGGCCGCACAAAAGGCCATCGAGGCGGCCGACGCGCTGCCCTTTGAAGAATGGCGCCAGCACTACATGGCGGCGCAGGGGTTGGGCTGAGCACTGCGGGGAATTCAGGGAAGGGCAGGTTCCGGGTGAACGTCCTCGCACTGAGCTGACCCCCAAAAGTTGGCGCACTTTTGAGCCTCCATTTTGAGGATCGTCAGCGCGGCAATGGCTTGGTGTGGCTGCCACCAATGACGTGTTGGTTGCGACCCAAAGCGGGCTTTCATGTGCTTCCAGGCGATCTTTTTGCGACGTTGACTTGCACCAGCGTCATCGAACACGGCGGTAGAGACGTTATAAATGCGTGGACGCAACAGAGTGCGGCATTCTCCGACATAAGTGGCCTCTCCCATTCTTGCTACGCACGCTGTTCACTGCTGCTAACCTGACACGGCCTCGAAGGCGATGGAGTTAACGATGAAAATGAAGTCCATTCCCCTCTTAATTGCGGTAGTTTTCTTTGCGCCTTTAGTGGCGCTTGCCGACCCTGATAAAGACGAACGTGGGCATGGCAAGCGTAAATATGGCCGCGGTGAGTACAAAGAGGAATACTGGGACGGCAACTGCAAGGTCGAGAGAAAAATAGAAGGAAACGGGGAATACAAGGAAGAGCGCAAATGCAAGGGGTACACGCAAGGACCGCGCCCTTCATATGCTCCTGCTCGGGTCCACGTTCCACCGCCGGTCTACATCCCCTCTCCCGAACCTGGGATCGTCATTCAAGGCACAGTTCGCGTGAACGAGTAGCACCTCGAAGGTCTGGTGATGGCCGACAGGAGCCGACCAGATACCCCTCTGTTGACGGTGCGACTGCTACTAAACCCTCCATGTCGAAACGGAGGTCTGGCGAGGCGCCGTCAGAACAACCGGTCATTTCCATCGGCATCCGCCGTGGATCGCCAAGCATTCAAAAATGAGTGCTGCCAGCGCTCATGCAGCAATTGCTGCGGGCCTATTTCAATCGAGACTGACAGAATCAATCTGCAGCGACGCTTCCTGCCGCCAATATTCGGCCGCATCCAGATACCCCTCCCATACGCAGCCGTTGCAGCCGCGCCCGCAGCAGGTGGTGGGCTCGGGCGGGGGTGCCCGCAGCGCCAGGCCCTGGGCCTGGGCCTGCTGCAGCAGCACCTCGAACATGGCGCGGGCCGAGGGGGCGTCGGTGGCGCGGGCGGGCACCTGCACCCGTGGTTCTGGCGTCACGACTGGTTGCGGGCCTTGGTTGCCGCCGCCCGGCGCATGGCGTAGCGCACCATGAAGCCGCACCCAGCACCAGCGCAAACCAGCCCACCAGCGCCGACTGCGCCATGATGTCCTGCACGCTGAGCGCCCATTTGCTTACCGTCGGCGGACCGATCCGCGCACGCCGTCGCGGGGTATGCCGGCAGCCCGAGTCACCAGGGGCAGCAGCACCGCCGTGGCATTGCCGGGGGATTTGCCCACGGCATTGAATTGCGATTGGCAAGCCGTCACCAGCGCTTGCAGTTGCGTGCACGGTGCTCGTTCCACTCCCTGGGGCGTGACCCAGCCTTCCACCGCCCAGTTACACCCGGTGGCGTCGCGCTCTGGCAAGGCCACCAGGCGTGGGTGCAGGTCGCAAAGGTGCTCGTGCTGCTGGGCTTCGCGGACCATTAGCGCGCGGAGTTGATTGAATGTTTTGAGTTCACGCATCATGGCCTCGGGTCGGGGTAAGAGGAAGGGGAATGACGCTCCATTGTCCCGAGTCACGCATCCGCATGTCAAAAAATTGCAATTGAATTTCGTATAGACAATCAATTTCAAATTCTGACACTGCAGCGTTCCGGTCGCATTCGGTATGCGTGCAACCAGGCCAAGCGCGTAACGCCACTCTGTATTGCACTCGGTACTGCCTTGACGTAAAGCGACAAGCCAGGGTTGCACCGAACCCAGCTCGGATTCACGCTGCACTCGGGCGGCGGGCATTGCCGGAGTGAAGCCGGATTTCCTCCGTCATCACAAGCGCTAACTGCTCTGCGCACCCGGCAATTTCATGCCTCATGCCCGCTGTGCGCCCACGTACCCGAATAACGAAAAAAAAGGCATTGATCAACAATCGATTTGCATTGTCTATGTACAACTAAATATCTCATTTGACAATTAAAGCGTGGAAATCGAGACTGCATGCACCACCACACAGAGCCCATGCAGACATGAAACGCCTTACCGATTACACGAGCTATGCCGATGCACAGAGCCACTTCGCCACCGAGCGACTGTGGGATCTTTTCGACGGAGATCACAGTGCCTTCAACATTGCCCATGAATGCGTGGACCGCCATGCAGGAAAGGGTCGCGAAGCGGTGATCGTCTGCCGCGCGGACGGCACCGACGAGAAGATCAGATTCGACGATTTGTCACGCGACTCATCGCGCTTTGCGCACTACTTAGAGCACAGGGGTGTGCAAAAGGGCGATCGCGTTGCCATCATGCTGGAACCCTCGCGCGAGTTCTACACCGCTATGTTCGGCGTGATCAAACGCGGTGCAATTGCCGTCCCGCTGTTCACCCTGTTCGGTCCTGACGGTGTGCGCCTGCGTGTTGGCGATTGCCAGCCGGCCCTGCTGGTGACCAATGAAGAAAAGCGCGACGTTGCCGCGGGGCTTGGCACAACCGAGTACGAAGTCTTCGGCCCCGGCCTCTGGCAGGAACTTGCCGTACTGCCCTCTCGGTACGAGGCCCGCTCGGCACCCGACGACTTGGCGGTGTTCCAGTACACCTCCGGTACCACACGTGAGCTACCCGAAGCCGTCAAGCACACGCACAAGGCTTTGGTTACGCTGATGGTGGCAGCTCTTTATGGCACGGGTCTGCGTCCCGGTGACCGCTTCATGTGCCCCTCCTCACCCGCCTGGGGCCACGGCCTGTGGCACGGCACGCTGGCCCCGCTGGCGCTTGGTCTCACGGTGGGCAGCTACAGCGGCCGCTTCAACCCCGAACGGTTGCTGCAGGCGCTCTCGGCACACCGCTTTACCAATATGTCGGCGGCCGCCACCCACTACCGCATGATGAAGAACTGCGGCAAGGCGGGCGACTACACATATCACTTCGAGAAGCTGTCTTTCACTGGCGAGCCTATCGACGACGACACTGCCGACTTCGTGCAGGAGCGCTTCGGCCTGCCTGTGTGCAGCATGTACGGCACTACAGAGATCGGCGTTGTGCTGGTGAGCTACCCAGGCGCAGCGGACTTTCCCGTCAAGCGAGGTTCGCTGGGCAAGGCAGTGCCTGGCACGGTGGTCGAGGTTCACGACACCGAGGGCAAAGTGTGTCCGCCCGGAGCCACCGGTCAGTTGATGGTACTGCGCCGGGGCCAGTGGGTGCCTACCAAGGACCTGGGCCGCACCGATGAAGATGGCTATTTTTACCACGGTGGCCGTGCCGACGACGTGATCATCTCCGCCGGCTGGACCATGAGCGCGGTGGAGATAGAGAACGTGATCCTGATGCACGAAGACGTTCTCGAAGCCGCCGTCATCGGTGTGCCGGACGCCATCCGCGGTCAGGTCGTGAAGGCCTTCGTGGTCTCGGACCGGGCACAAAGCGATGCCTTCGTCGACGAAGTACAGAGCCTCGTCAAGACCAAGCTCAGCCAGCACGAATACCCGCGCCACATAGCCTTTGTGGCTGAGCTGCCCAAGACACCCGCAGGCAAGGTGCACCGCAAGGTGCTGCGCGAGCGTGAGGCTGCAACCCTGGCCGCCGTCCATTGATCTGGACCACACACCACTCCCTTCTTTCTAACCCCGCTTTCCCCGTTCAACCACCCGTAAAAAAGGAGACACGCATGTCCACCGAAACTCAACGAACCTTCCCCAAGATCACCGACAGCGGCCTGGATGATCTCCGTCAGCGCATCGGCGTGAAGATTGGCCAGACCGCCGAACCGTGGTGCTACGAGGCCACGCGCGACAACATTCGCCACTACGCCCACGGAATCGGCGACGACAACCCGCTGTGGTGCGACCCCGACTACGCGGCCAAGAGCCACTACGGGGGCATTGTGGCGCTGCCCAGCTTTCTCTTCTCCACCAGCCGCATCGTCTCCGGCTATGTGGGCGGCCTGCCCGGCGTGCACGCCATGTGGTCCGGCGCAGACTGGACCTGGCATAAGGAGGTGCGGCGCAACGACGTGATCTCCACCGAGTCCTACCTCAAGGATCTGATCGAGCACCAGACACGCTTTGCTGGTCGCGCCATCCAGCAGATCTACCACGTGGACTTCTTCAACCAGGACGGCGACAAGGTGGCAGAGGCTGACAGTTGGTGCTTTCGCACCGAGCGCGACCACGCCCGAGAAAACGGCACCAAGTACCGTGAAGTGCGTGAGCGCGGCGTGCGTCGCTACACCGACGAAGAGCTGGGCGAAGCCTACAAGCTCTACCGCGACGAAGAAGTGCGCGGCGCCATCCCCCGCTACTGGGAAGACGTCAATGTGGGTGACGAGCTGCCCACCATGTTCAAGGGCCCTATGACGGTGACCGGTTTCGTTGCCTACGCGCAGGGCTGGGGCGGTCTGTACATCCGTGCCAATAAGCTCGCCTGGAAGCTGATCGACGCGCACCCTGGCGTGGGCATCAAAAACCGTTTCGGCATTCCCGACGTCCCAGAGCGCGTGCACTGGGAAGAAGACTTTGCACTGGAAGTGGGCGCACCTGGCGCCTACGACTACGGCCCGGAGCGCACGTCGTGGATGACGCATCACCTTACCAACTGGATGGGCGACACGGGCTTCCTGCACAAGGCCAATTGCAAGGTCCGCCGTCACAACCCCGAGGGAGACATGGTGTTCATCAAAGGCAAGGTCACTCGCAAGTTCGTGGAGAACGGCAAGCACATGGTGGAGATCGAGCAAGAAGCGCAGAACCAGGACGGTGAACAGTCCGCAGTCGGCGGTGGCGTGGTCGTACTGCCCAGTCGCGGGTGAGCACTATGGTGACCGCCGGCGCAACTACTGCGCTGGGGGGCCTGCGTGTCGTGGACCTGACAAGGGTACTCGCAGGCCCCCTTTGCACCCAGATGCTCTCCGACAACGGTGCCCATGTCGTCAAGATCGAGCCGCCAGGCGGCGATGAGACCCGTCACTTGGGCCCGCCCTACGACGCCATGGGAAACTCCGCTTATTTCGCTGCGCTCAACCGCGGCAAGAAGGCGCTGAGCCTGGATCTCTCTCAGCCAGAGGCGCAAGAGGTGCTGCACCGACTGCTCGATGGCGCCGACGTGTTGGTGGAAAACTTCCTGCCCGGCACTATGGAGAAATGGGGCTTGGGCTACGAGGAGGTGCTGGCCGCGCGCTACCCCAGGCTTATCTATTGCGCGATCTCCGGCTTCGGCCGCGACGGCCCGCTCGGCGGCCTGCCGGGCTACGATGCGGTGCTACAGGCGCAGTGCGGGCTGATGAGCATCAATGGCGAGTCGGCCAGCGGGGCAACGCGCATGGGTATTCCCATCGTGGACCACTTGACCGGCTACGTCGCGCTCGCGGGAATCCTCATGGCGCTGTGCAGCCGGCAAGCCAGCGGCAAGGGACAGCGGGTGGAGGCCACCCTCTACGACACCGCTCTCAGCCTGCTGCTTCCGCATGCATCGAACTGGTTCGCATCGCACCAGACGCCGGGCCTGCTCGGCAGCGCGCACCCCAACATCGCGCCCTACGATAAGTTCAGGGCACGCGATGGCCACGTGTTCATCGGCATTCTCAACGATGGCCAGTTCCGCCGCTTCAGCCAGCACATCGGCTGCGGCGGCCTGCCGGACGATCCGCGCTTTCGCACGAATGCCGAGCGCCTGGCGCACCGGCCACAGCTCAAGGCACTGATCGAGGCGGCCATCACCGCGGTCGACAGTGAGCCTCTGTGCCAGGCCCTGATGCGTGTGGGAGTACCCGCAGGTGTAGTCAACGACGTGCCGCAGGCGCTCGCGCAGGCGCATTGCGCGCACCGCGAAATGATCATCCAGCAAGGCACGTTCACCGCGCTAAGGGCGCCGATGCGCCTCTACGGTACCCCGGCATCACCGGGCGACCCGCCGCCGAGTTTCAGCCAGCACGCCGACGAGGTGCTGTCCGATCTCGGATTCGACGAGACCCAGAGGAGCGATTTCTACGACCGGGGCATCGCCCGCACCCGCTCCCCTCTTTGACCTTCAGAATACAAACACAAGGAGACAAGCATGCGAAATCTTTCTGCCAGGATCATCACCACGACTGCCGCCAGTTTGATGGTTTTTACCGTGCCCGCTTCCCAGGCGCAGTCATCCGCCTATCCCAATAAACCTATCCGCATCATTGTGGCTTACGCTGCCGGCCAAGGCACCGACGTGGCCACCCGACTCCTGGGCGAGCAGATCTCGAAGGAACTGGGGCAGCCCGTCGTTGTGGAGAATAAGGCTGGCGCGGGGGGCATTCTGGGGACCGAGCTGGCGGCCCAGGCTGCAGGCGATGGTTACACACTGACCATGGGCACCAACGCCACACATGCGCTCAACGAGTTCCTCTATGCCAAGATGCCGTATGACCCGGTGAAGGATTTCGAGCCTATCGCCATGGTCGGCACCTTCCCCATGGTGCTTGCCGTAGGTACAGCCACTCCGTACCGCACAGTGGGCGACGTGCTGGAGGCCGTCAAGCGCAAGCCCGGCTCGGCCGACATCGCCATGCCCAGCACGTCGGCGCGCCTGGTGGTTGAGTTCCTGAAAGAGCGCTCTGGTGTCCCGCTCTTCGGCATACCGTACAAAGGCTCTGGCAGCGCTATGACCGACGTGTTGGGTGGGCAACTGTCGTTGACTATCGACACTCCGCTCGCACTGCGTCCCCACCTTGCATCAGGTAAGCTGCGCGCCCTTGGTGTGACATCGGGTACCGTCAGCAGCCTTGTCCCCGGAGTCAAGCCAGTTGCGGAGCAAGGTCACCCGGGCTTCGAATTTGTCGCCTGGAATGCACTTTACGCTCCCAAGGGAACCCCTGCGGAAATTACCCGAATG
The DNA here is from genome assembly GCF_000526295.1 of Acidovorax sp. JHL-3. Classification (NCBI taxonomy): domain Bacteria; kingdom Pseudomonadati; phylum Pseudomonadota; class Betaproteobacteria; order Burkholderiales; family Comamonadaceae; genus Acidovorax; species Acidovorax sp. JHL-3. The sequence goes on along the minus strand of NZ_JAFU01000004.1, from coordinate 176,267 downwards.
CTCAACGCTACCGTCAACAAGGTGCTGGCCAAACCCGAATTGCGTCAGCGCCTGCTGGACCTGGGTTTTGATCCAGCAGGAGGGAGCGCAGCCTATCTGGGCGTCTTTGCCCGAAAGGAACGAGAACGCTGGGCGCCCATCATCAAGTCAGCGGGGATTAGGGCAGATTAATGACACCGGCGCAGCGGGCGGCATTTGTCGCCCGCTTAGCGGCGAGTCTGCTTGGCGGTTCTTGGTCTGAGTGGTTTGGTAGGCGCTGGTCGGGATGTGTGGTCGGCTGCAACGCTACTTTCTCATTTTTCGTCAATGAACACAGATCAAGAGATGGAGGACGTTATCCGTTGTTGCACTTTCCCGGCAGGCGATAGAGGTGTCTCTGATACTCCTGCCGGTGGCGCGCTGCTGAAATCGCTTCGGCCTTCGAAAACTGATTCAGCATTAACTTGGACGAGACAGACGCTTGAACGCATCCTTCACATAAGAAGAGCGGCTCAGAAGCTCCCCGGGAAGAGATTTTCGGGCACTTCGACTACTGAAGGGGCATAGAGCAGTTGCGCACTAAGCCGTTTCGTTTCTCCAGACTGTTCCCGGTCCTCGCTGAACGCTTCGATGTCTAGCAACGCCTGAACTGCATCCCCTGCGATCCATTTGCAGCGAAATGTGACGCACTGTCCCAATCGAGGTCGCCCGCTAATCACGACGCTTGACAACCCGATAAGTTGAACCGGGCCTCCAAAATGCTGACTTGGCAGCACTGTGCCGGCCAAGTCCATCTTTGACAGCAGCCAGCCAGCGGGGACGTGCCCGCTTGCGTCGATGTCAGCGGGCATAGTGATGATCTTGAGGACCGTATGCCAGTGCGGTCTATCCGATTGGGCGAGCATCACACTATGCTCCCAAGGTCAGCGGTGCGGACAACGCACCCGCTTCGCGCTGCATCGCCTGAGCCATCTTCTGCACGGTTGGTGCACCTAGTTGGCTCGTGAGCCCTACAGCAACTAGAGTGTGGACCAGTCGGCCACCCAATGAGAACACCGGCACAGCTACAACGGTGATGCCGGCCATGAAATTGTCTCGGTCTAGCGCCCATCCTCGCGAGCGCGTCAACTCAACTTCTTTCTTCCAAGTCGTGTAGGTTGGCGCCTTGTCCCACACGACCCGTGCGAACTTCTCTTTGAGCGAGGGCCACCCTTCTCCGCTATGGGCCGCGATCAGGCGCCCCGTGGCGCTTACCAGGGTATCGAACTGGCTGCCGACATCGGTGTGCACGCGAAACGGCTGGTTGGACTGCGAAATGGCCAACACCAACACCGTCTGCCGGGAGGTAATTTCCACGCCCATTGCAGTCACGCCGAACTGTGCTGCCATGCGGTCCAGCACCGGCTGCACCATCTGCGTAAAACCTCCGCCTTCAAGTACGCTACGCGCCAAGCTGATCATGCCCGTGCCCAGCGCATAGCGTTTGGTATCGGGATCCAAAGTAACCAAGTCTTCCGAGACCAGCACTCTCAAGATGTGCAAACAGGTGCTCGGCACCAAGTTCAGCGCCTGCGCCACGTTTTTCAAGGTGAGCGGCTGCTTTTGTTCGCCCAACAGCCGAAGGATCGCGATGGACCGCGTCACTGCCGGGACGGGGCGCACGCGCACGCTCCGGTCGGGCTTGGACGTTGCGGGTTTGATGGCTGGGTGAGATCGGGTGGCCATGCGGGAGTGCTTCTTGTAGAACTGCAACCCGGCAAGGGTAACCCTATTTGTATCTGCCTCGGGCGGCGCTTCGCCCGCCGCCATGCCATACAGGGCCATCAGGCTGTGCTGTGCGGGAATGGTTCTGTCCATGGGCGTCTCCTCGCTCATACGGGTCAGGGGGCAGGCAGGATGGTGACGCCCCCCCACTGGGTTTACGGCTTCGTCATCAACGGTTTCATCAGAGCCTGTGCACCCAGCACTAAGCTGTCGTCCACGCGCAACTCGCCACGCATAAAAACCAGCGAACCGGTGCGCTTGGCGACTTGAGCTCGGGCCTCGACGAACTGGCCTGGCAGCACCGGCGCAGCGAAATGTGAATCAAGTTGCAAGGTCACGCAAGGCACTCGGCCAGCGGCCTCCCAGGCCACCGTACTCATCGCGTGATCCACCAGAGCGAGCAGCGCGCCGCCATGCACTACGCCAGCAGGGTTCAGGTGCTGCGGTCCCATGGCAAAGCCATAGGCCCAGCCGTCTCCTTCGCGCCGTGCCCACAAGGGCCCGGCATGGGCAATGAATCCTCTGATTGCGCGCACCTGCCATTCAGTGGCTATTTTTGTCTCCAAGAAAATCTCCTGCGCCGTGAATCAGCGTCCGAATCATGATTGTATATTTTCAATATGATTGTATATAGACAATAATTAAATCGTTTGACGAATCAACGGATGATCTCCAAGCCCACGCTCATTGCCTGCAACGGCGACTTTTCCATGCATCGGTTCCTCGACACGCTGCGCTTCGACCGCTTTGACGCTTTTGCGCGTTCCGCATCGGCTTCCGAGCGCTTGACCCAGAACGTCCGGTGATCTAAGGCAACGTTGAACAAGTGGCTTTTGTGCAGTGCTGGTCGTGGTTGATGTGACTTTTTGGTTGTATTGCCTTGCGAGCGGCCCATTTAGGCAGTTTGCTGGGCCTTCAGGCCCACTCTTGTGCTCACGGCGTTCTACAGCAGCAATGAGTATCCAGCGCCTTTGCGCGGGGTGGTGGTCAAGGACGAAACGGATAAGCGCACCAGGTTTATGACCAACAACTTTGCCTTGAAGCCGCAGCTCATTGCCTACCTGTAGCAGTCAGCCTTGAGCGGGCAATCAAGGTGCACCGGCAACTGAAGACTCATGGCCGATAGCAGCCGACCAGATACAGCCGGGTTGATAGTGCGACGGCCGTTACGCCAGGCAGATTGAAGCAGCGGCTTCGCAATGAGACATCAACTAGCTAGCCATTTCCCTCGGCATCTACTGCGCATTGCCAGGCAATCAAAAATGATAGCTGCTAGCGCTTATGCAGCAAGCGCTGCAGGCATATTTTACTCAAAATTGGCAGGGTCGATCTGCAGCAACGCTTCCTGGCGCCAATATTCGGCCGCATCGAGGTACCCCTCCCATACGCAGCCGTTGCAGCCGCGCCCGCAGCAGGTGGTGGGCTCGGGCGGGGGTGCCCGCAGCGCCAGGCCCTGGGCCTGGGCCTGCTGCAGCAGCACCTCGAACATGGCGCGGGCCGAGGGGGCGTCGGTGGCGCGGGCGGGCACCTGCACCCGTGGTTCTGGCGTCACGACTGGTTGCGGGCCTTGGTTGCCGCCGCCCGGCGCATGGCGTAGCGCACCATGAAGCCGCCCCCCAGCACCAGCGCAAACCAGCCCACCAGCGCTGACTGCGCCATGATGTCCTGCACGCTGGGCGAGCGGGCCACATAGGGGGCGATCAGCACCACCAGTCCAATCAGCGCGCAGGTGACGCCCTTGAACAAGAGCTCTTTGTCGGCCTTGTTGGCAGGGCTTGCGGGGCGGTTGGCGGGTGAGGGCATGGCAGGGGTGAAACGGTGGGGAACGGGACGCGATTATCCTAGGAGGCTCTCGAACTTGGAAATAATCGGCTGCAAAGCGGCCGCAGCGGTCCATTTATTCCCGTCTTTTTGCCCCATAGCCGGGCTATGGCGCTGCAAACCCGGCAAAAACTGTCCTCGCTGGGACCGCTTTTCGCTATCGACGCTCCAAGTCCGACAGCCTCCTGGCCACCCTCAGCCCGAACAGAACAATCAAGAAAGTACCCCCTCGCATGGCCATCCAGTGGTTCCCCGGTCACATGCACCTGACCAAGAAAGCCATCACCGAACGCATCAAGGACATTGACGTGGTGATCGAGGTGCTGGACGCGCGCCTGCCCGGCTCCAGCGCCAATCCGCTGCTGGCCGAGCTCACGGGCCACAAGCCAACCCTCAAGGTGCTCAACAAGCAGGACGTGGCCGACCCCGAGCGCACGGCGCTGTGGGTGGACTGGTACAACGCCCAGAGCGCCACGCGCGCCGTGGGGCTGGATGCCTCAGACCCGGCGCCCGCCCGCAAGCTGATTGACGCCTGCCACCTGCTGGCGCCCAACCGGGGTGGCATGGCCAAGCCCATGCGCGTGCTGATCTGCGGCGTGCCCAACGTGGGCAAGTCCACGCTCATCAACACCCTCACCAACAAGCGCCAGGCCAAGACGGGCGACGAGGCGGGCATCACCAAGCTGGAGCAGCGCATCACGCTGGCCGACGATTTTTACCTGTGGGACACGCCCGGCATGCTGTGGCCGCGCATCGTGGTGGTGGAAAGCGGCTACAACCTGGCCGCCAGCGGCGCCATTGGCCGCAATGCATACGACGAAGAATTGGTAGCGCTGGAGCTGCTGCGCCGCCTGCAAACGCACTATGCGCCCCTGCTGGAGGCACGCTACAAGCTGGGCCTGCCGGCCGGCACCGTGGCCAGCATGCACGACGAAGACCTGCTGGCCGCCATTGGCAAAAAGCGCGGCGCCATGCTGGGCGGCGGGCGCGTGAACCTGCAAAAGACGGCCGAGATCGTGATGACCGATTTCCGCACCGCCATTTTGGGCCGCATCACGCTGGAAACGCCTGCCGAGTTCGAGGTCTGGCGGGCCGCCGGTGCGCTGGCGGACGCCGAGCGCGAGGCCAAGAAGCAGGCCCGTGAAAACCGCAAGAAGAAGGGCAGCGGCACCCGCGAGCCCTGAGTCCAAAGCCCTACGCGGACCCGACGCGCGGCACCACCGGGCAGTCAATCGGGCAGCTGGTAGTTCTTTTGCCGCACCAGCCGGCCCATGGCGTCGGCCACCTCGGGGTCGTAGAGCTGGCCCCGGTTCTTGTCGATTTCGGCCATCGCCACATCCAGGCCCAGCGCCGCGCGGTAGGGGCGGTGCGCCGCCATGGATTCGATCACGTCGGCCACGGCCAGCACCCGCGCTTCGGGCAGGATCTCGTCACCCCGCAGGCCGCGCGGGTAGCCGCTGCCGTCCATGCGCTCGTGGTGCTGGCGGATGATTTCGGCGATCGGGGTGGCAAAGGTCACGTCCTTCAAAATGTCGTAACCCGCCTGTGCGTGGCATCGCACCAGCTCCATCTCCAGCGGGCTCAGGCGCCCGGGTTTGGACAGGATCTCGGCGGGCACGGCGATCTTGCCGATGTCGTGCACCAGGCCCACCAACTCCAGGTTTTTGCAGCGCTCTGCGTCCCAGCCCATCTCGCGGGCAATGGCGCCCGCAATCAGGCCCACGCGGCGTTCGTGGCCGGCGGTGTAGGGGTCGCGCAGCTCGACCATGTTGGAGATGGCCTGCAGCGTTCCCTGCATGGCGCCTTCGAGCTGCTGCACATAGCTGGCGATCTGTTCCTCGGCGCGCTTGCGTTCGGTGATGTTCTGGGCCATCACGATGGTGGCGGGCTGGCCATCGTCCCAGGTGATGATGGAGGCGTTCAGGCCCAGCTCGATCAGCTGACCATCCTTGCGGCGCATGGGCAGGGTGTATTTCACGTTGCGTGCACCGGCCGCCAGCTGCTCCCAGGCCTGGTGGATGCGCGCCAGGTTGTCGGGGGCGGTGGTGGTGAACTGCAGCACGTCCTGCCCCAGCAGGTCAGCGGCAGACCAGCCCACGATTTCGCAGAAGCGCGGGTTCACGTAGATGAAGCGGCCGTCGCGGCGCACATAGATGCCGCTGATGGTCTGCTCGATCATGTTGCGAAAGCGTTGCTCGCTCTCCTGCAGCACCTGTTCGCTTTGGCGGATTTCTGTCAGGTCGGTCCAGACGATGATGGCCTCGTCGCCCACCATAGTCATCGTGCCTCGCGCCATGCGTTCGCTGCCGTCCTTGCAGCGCAGGTGCATTTCAGGCAAAAGCAAGCTCTCGCCTTTCGGGTTTTGCGGTGAGGCGTGTTGCCACAGCTCCAGCACCTGCCGGCACTGTGCGTGGTCGGCACACACGCGCTCGGCCCATATCGACAGGGTGGAGATCTCTTGGGACGTGTAGCCCAGCCACTGCTGCAGGGCCGGGTTGCAGGCGAGCAGCCTGCGCGTGCCCAGCGAGAAAATCTGCATGGGCAACGGCGAGGCGTCGAACACTTCGCTGAACCGGTACTCCGAGAGTTGCGCCTTTTGTTCGGCCTGTTGCAGGCGGTTTTCGCTGGCCAAGCGGCCGAAGGCGAAAGAAACCTCGGCCGCCATTTCGGTGAGCAGGCGTATTTCGTCGGCATCGAAAACGGTGAGCCCGCGTGCATACAGGCCAAAAACCCCCAGCAACCGCCCTTCGCAGGCCAGTGGCATCACGGCGCGCTCCTGAATGCCTTGTGCGTGCAGAAATGTCAGCCAGGGGTCGGTGTCGTCTGCGTAGGTTGCCGGGATGGAATGCAGGTGGATCTCGCCCTTTGCCAGGCCGCCCGTCAGCTGGTACCACGGGCTTTGAGGCGATTGCAGCGCTTGGGTCAGCAGCAGCAGATTTTCTGCCGGGATGCCATGCGAGCGGTGAAGGTGCAGCGGGAAACCACCCGTTTCCGTGAGCGCGATGAACATCATCGGGAACTTGCCGTGGGTGAGCAGCGCTTCGTAAAGGTTGGCCAGCAAGGTGTCCTGGTTGTTGCTGTGCGCCACGGCGTGGTTGGTGGCGCTGAGCATTTCGTACAGGTTGGACAGGCGCTGTACCTTCTCGGCTGCCTGCATGCGCTCGATGGCGCCGCCGATCTGCTGCACCACGTTGTCGAGCAGGGCCTCGTCTTCGGGCAGGAAGGATGCGCCGGCTGCGCTGGCCTCGGGCGGGTACCAGGCGTGCAGCTGCGCGCGGGGCGTGTGGTGCACGCTGATGGCGCGCTCCAGCCACAGCGTGGGGCGGGGACTGGGGATCTGGTCGCCAAAATGCCCCCAGTCGCCGGTGATGGCCACTTGCACCTGGTCGGGCAGCACAAACCCCGCGTTCAGCCGGTCGATCACGCCTTGCAGCAACTGCGCCAGCGTCAGGCCGGGCGTTTCGACCAGCTGGGCGATGGCGTGCATGCAGCGCAGCTCCTTGATGCGCTCGCCCAGCGCCAGCACCAGGGCCTCGCGCTCGGCCGCCAGGCGCCGCCGGTCGGTGATGTCGCGCACCACCTGCACGTAGGCGTTTTGGGCATGGGGGGCGTGAAACGGGGCCACGCTGCATTCAATGGCATTGCGACCGTGGTTGCGTTCGATTTCCACCTGAAAAGCTGCCTTGGCGGTCTGCATGCCCTGGCATACCGGGCAGGCAGCGGCGCTGACCTCGGCGTCATGGAACAGCGCATGGCTCGACTGGCCCACCAGCTGCTCGGCAGCCTGGCCCGCAAAAAGAGCCGCAGCCGCGTTGGCCTGGTGGATCTTGCCGTCGGCCGTGACGATGAGCGTGGGGTCGGGCACCGCGTCGTAGGTGCTGGCAGCACGCGCCAGCATGCTGAAGGGCTCACGCAGGGTGCTGTGCACCAGTGCCAGGTAAACGTACCAATACGCAAAGATCTTGAGCAGATGCCCGACCAGGTTGGCTGTTGCGTACACGCTCACATAGCGGGTAAAGGCCAGTTCGGACAAGATCATGAACACCACGGCTGCCATCAGGTTGGCCAGCAGGCGCGTGGACATGAGGGCACGCTGGCGCCACAGCAGTGCCAGCGCACCGGTCAGCAGACCAATGATCACGTACTCGGCGTAAATCTTGAACGGCGTCAGCCCCTGGCCGTCCACATAGGCGGCGGGAAAGAAATCGTTGGCAATCAGCGCTGCGCTCAGCAAAGCGGCCATGCCAAAGCCCGCCTGCATCAGCAATGGGCGCACGCTGCGGTACAGCAGCAGGGGCGCAGAGACCAGTGCCACCGCCTGGATGAAGCGGGCGGCCACCCACAGCTGGATGGCCGGGTCGGCACTGTTGCCGGGCAGCAGCTGCATGCCGTCGAGCACGACCATGTGCAATAAATCGAGCGCCCCGCACCAGCCAATGGCCACGGCGATGTACACCACAAAATGGTTGCGCGTGAAGCGCTGCGAGGTGGTGGCCACCACCAAGGCCACCATGGCAATCACGATGGAAAAAAGCTCGGCCAGCGTGTGAAACAGCAAGTAGTTCACCCCCGCGCCCACCCAGCAGATGACCGACATGAGCACGGGCACAGGCAGGCTGCGCAGCACTAGCTGCCACAGGGGCGGGGTGGGGGCATGCGCCGTGGAGGCGCTGCCTGAAAAAGTGGCTGGCGGCATGGGCAGTGTGTCCCTGGGTCAGGGCGTTGCGTTATCGGCCGTGGGTTGGGGTGGCTGTGGGCCTTACCTGCAAGAAGGGCGCTCTGTGCTGATGTAAACCAGCGCGAGCGCCCTTGCTGTATGCGGAAGTAGCTATTTAATAAATAGCAAGCGCCGACGAAGCCTATTTGTTCTTGTCCTTGCCGCGTGGAATCACCGACGTCATGGGCGGCATGGGGCGGTCAGAGCCGTGACCTTCCTTGGGGGGCGAAGTGTCTTTTTTCGGCTTTTTCGCCATCTTGTTGTTGTGCATTTGTCCTTTGGCCATAGATCCTCCTGGATGGGTCTCGGGATGGGACCACTCGGTGGAATGGTACGTCACAAAAAGGGCTGTCCGACCTATCCCGGGGGTTTTGCCGCAGTTGCTGCAGTGCCTGCCGCCTGCAGGCGGGATTCGACCAGGCCGTACAGGCGCAGCAGGCGCGCAATATGGTCGGCGGCGCAGCGCTGCAGGGGCGTGCGCGCCTCGCTTTGCCGCTGGGCAAGGGTCCATTGCAGCAAGGCGGGGCCTTCACGCGCTTCGTCCACGTCGCACTGGTAGGCGCTGTGGGCGTTGTCTGCACCATCGCCGGGTGCGGGCGCGCCGTTTTTCCAGCTCAGCTTGAAGGCCCGCCCCCAGGGCTGGCCGTCGTGCATGCAGGGCTGGCGTGCGCCCACCCACATGTCGTCCTCCCACCAACCGTTGCGGTCGCTGTCCCACCAGTCGGTGCAGTGCTCGGTGAACCGGGGCAGGCTGGTGAAGGCCTTGATGCACGGGGGCGTAAGTTCGGCCTGCAGGCGCCGCCACAGCGGATAGCCGGCATGTGCCTGGCCCTCGGCCTTGCGCAGGTAGTCCAGCACACCGCGCCAGGCGTGGGTGCAGGCGCGCCAGGCCTCGGGGTGGGTGATTTCGTCCACGGGTTGCCACTGAGCGGGAGTGCCATGGCGGTAGCTGCGATACGCCAGCAGCAACTGCTCGGTAAAGGGCGCAGGATGGCGCCGCAAAGCGGCACCCAGCCGGGCCAGTGCGCCCCGGTGCACTGGCACGCGCTCCACTGCCACGTAAAAATCCCAGGTTTTCCAGACGGTCATGAACACGCTGGCGTCGCGCGGGTCGCCGTCTTCGTCCACATGCCGCTGGCACAGCGAAAAGTCGGTCTGCCCAAACCAGCCCGACGCCTGGTGCTGTTTGCGCGCCACGGCAACGCAGTGCACGGCGGTCAGCACGTTGGCAACGCTGATGGTTTCATCGGCAAACAGTGCGGTGGCCAAGGGCCACGCGGCGGCAATGGCTTCATCGGCTGGCAGCACGCACTGGCCGTGGCGCAGGGCCGTGACGATGGCGTCCCGGTTCAGCAAGGGCGTGATACCGTCTTCGCCCGCGCTCAGGGGGGCATCGCTGCCGGCAAGGCCGGGCGGCAGGAAGAGGGCGGTGACCGCCTCGCGGGAGAACTCGGCCAGGTGGGGCACGCCACGCACTTCATCCAGCAGCCAGGCAATGTGCTCGGGCCCCTGCAGTTGCAATTGGAACCCATGGGTGAACAGCCCCACCCGGGCGCTCAGCCCGCCGTGCACGCACAGCGCGCCTTGGGCGCCATGGCCCCACAGCAGATCGGTGACGGCCAGCGTACCGCCTATGTCCAGCATCCCGTCCACCGTGGCGTCGTGCGCCTGCAGGTTGTCGGCAACAATGAGGTGCGTGGCGCCTTGCGGTGCGCCGCCCGTCAGGGCGCCTTCGATGTGCAGGTCGCCGTCGATGAACACCCGACACGGCAACGGGGGCAGCGTCTGCCCGGTCGGCACCAGGGCGTGCAGCGGGCTGCCAGCGGCCAGGGGCGCTGCAAGGTCCAGCGCGGGCAGGCGCAGGTTGCCCGAAAAGCAGGCCACCCACTCGCCGCGTTGCGCGCCGACCAGTTCCTGCATGCGCCGGGCCAGCACATGGCCGCTGGGCAGGCTGGAGGCAACTTCGGACAGGGTGGCAACGCGGAAGGTAGGCATGGAAAGTGGCAGAGCGCGCGGCCGCTGGCGCCATGGGGCGCGGGCCGGGAGGTGGGCCGTAATTCGGGCTGGGAGGTGGGCCAGGGCGGCGGCGGGCATCGTACACCCGAGGGGGCCGGAGCCGCCGCGTTGCGCATACGATGGCGGGCTGTCCTTGCCAGCGCGCCCCACCCCATGACCCAAAATCCTCCCGTCTTTGAAGTGCTGCCCCGTGACCTTTCGGCCTACCGCCAGGGCAATGTGGGCATCGACTATGTGCACCGTTTCGGTTCGGGCCAGCCCGGGCCGCATGTGCTGATCAATGCGCTCACCCACGGCAATGAGCTGTGTGGCATGGTGGCCGCCACGCACTTGCTCGACACCGGCGTGCGGCCCCGGTGCGGCACGCTGACCATCAGCTTTGCCAACGTGGCCGCCTACGAGTCGTTCAACCCCGCGCGCCCTTTTGACAGCCGCCAGCTGGTGCACAACCTCAACCGCGTGTGGTCGGCCGCAGAGCTGGACGGCACCGCCGACAGCCCCGAACTGGCCCGTGCCCGCGCCCTGCGCCCCGTGGTAGCCGCTGCCGATCACATTCTGGACATCCACTCGACCAGCCAGGATGTCGAGCCCTTCTGGGCGTATCCGGCCTATGCGCGCAATGCGGCGGTGGCCCAGGCCATTGGCAGGCCGCCTGTGCACCTGGTGATGCCGCAAGGCCTGGGTTCGGGCACGCCCCTCATCCAGCACGGCCGCCATGGCCTGGCCGACGGGCCCGGTGCGGCGCTGGTGGTGGAGTGCGGGCAGCATTTTCTGCAATCGGCGGCCGACATGGCGACGGCGGTGGCGCTGGATTTTCTGGCCCATTTCGGGCTGATCGAAGCGGCCCCCGGCAGGCTGGCGCCTGGCCCGCAGCGCCGCTATGAGCTGCTGCAGACCTGCATGGTGCGCACGCCCGATTTTTGCTTTGTGCGCCCGCTGGTGGGCTTTGAGGTGTTTGCCAAAGATGCGCTCATTGCCACCGACGGGCCCCACGAGATTCGCGCCCTGTGCGATGGCTGCACCGTCATGATGCCCACGCGCGAGCCCATCGTGGGCCGCGAGGCGGTCTACCTGACGCGGCCCCTGTGAGGGCCAGTGGCCGGGGCCTCAGAAAGACGAACCCGGCTGGGCCATGAACGCCAGTTCGCCCGGCGTGGACACACGCCCCAGTGCGACATTGCGGTGCGGATAGCGGCCAAACCGCGCAATGACGTCGCGGTGCAGCACCTCGAAGCGCAGGTTGTTCTCCAGCCCCGGCTGGTCAAACAGCACCATGGCCTGGGCGTGGATGGCGGGCGATTCGCTGTGCATGTAGGGCAGGTAGGCAAAGGCCCGCTGCGCCGGGGGCAGGGTGGCATCGTGGCCACCGGCCACCAGCTCCTGGGCCAGCACCAGGGCCTGGGCATCCTGTGCAAACGCCAGCGGCGTGCCGCGATGGATGTGGCGCGAGAACTGGTCGAGCACCACGATCTCGGCCAGCCGCCCCTGCGGCGTGGCGCGCCACTCCCACAGCTCGCAATGCTGCGCCGCCTGCCAGATGGGCCCAAAACGCACGCGGATCATGGCGTCGATCGCGTCTTCCTGGGCAAAGTGCTGCGCGGGCGAGAGTTCTTCGAACCAGAAATGAAGGATGTCTTCGGCTTGCATGGCAATGGTTTATGTGTCAAAAATGGCTCTAGCGCTTGATGATAAAGCGCGGCGTGCTATGAAAAACATAGTTGCCGGTTCGGTGCCCCGCACAGGCCTTCGGCCACTGGCCGTGCCTGGCTAGCGTGCACCCGGCGAGGCGTGCCAGGGCAGCCGTGTCAGCAGCCGTTGCCAGTCTGCCGTGGGGACTGCAGCACCGTTGTCTGGCAGCACGGCCTGCACTTCTGCGGCACGGGGTGGGCTCCACGCAGGCAGCTGCAAGCCGCTGTCAAATACCAGGGCCGCGCCCGACACGGGGTGCGGCACGGTCAGCTGCCAGGCGTGCAGCCACAGCCTATGCTGGCCCAGCCGATCGGCCCACCAGCGGTTGATAGGGCCCTTGCCATGGGTGGCATCGCCAATGATGGGGTGCGCCAGGTGCTTGAGGTGGCGGCGGATCTGGTGGCGCCGCCCGGTGGTGGGCACAGCTTCTACCAGCGAGGCGCGCGTGGTGGCAAAGCGGGCGTCGCTGGCCTCGGGCAGCGTGAGCTGTGCCATGCGACGAAAGCGCGTGTGGGCATCCTGCACGGCGGCATCCGCCGGTGCATCGTCGGGCTTGAGGGCGTGGTCCACTTCCACCGCTTCGGGCGCCCAGCCGCGCACCACGGCCAGGTAGCGTTTGTGCGTCGCCCCGTGCTCAAACGCGTGCGACAACGCACGTGCAGCCGCGCTGTGCAGCGCCATCACCAGCACGCCGCAGGTGCCTTTGTCGAGCCGGTGCACGGGGTACACATGCTGGCCCAGCTGGTCGCGCAGGGTCTGCATTACAAAGCGCGTTTCGCCCGCATCCAGCCCCGTGCGGTGCACCAGCCAGCCGGCGGGCTTGTAAACCGCCACGAGGTGCTCGTCGCGCCAGAGGATGTGCAAGGGGGGCATGGCGGGGGTGGCGGGTGGCAAACAGCGGACACGTAGGGAAGGCGCGCATTGTGCAGCACGCCCGCCTGCCTACACTGCATCGACTACCGTTTGTGCAGAGGATTCACGTTATGTCAGGTGGAGACTGGAAGGACATGTACGCCGCCGCAGTGGAGGGCGATTTGGCGCTGGTGCGCTACCACATCAACGCGGGCGTCAACCCCAACTACCAGCACCCCGAGATTTTGTGCACACCGCTGGTTGCCAGCCTCATCCATGGCCACAGCGACATCGCGCGCTATCTGCTGGAGCATGGTGCCGACCCTCAGTTGCGCTCGGACTTTGACGACATGACCCCACTGGAAGCAGCGCGCCGCCACCAGCGCACCGAGCTGGTGGCCCTGCTGCAGGCCCGGGGCGCGCAGGAGGAGCGCAAGCCCTTCTGGTGGCGCTGGCTACCGGTCTGATTGGACGGCCGCGGGGGGCGTTCAGCCCAACTGCGCAGCTTCCTTGGCCCGTAATTTGGCCGCGATGTATTCGCCATGGGTCACATGCAGCAAGCCCGCCACCTTGCTGATGGTGTGGTTCTCGTTGGCATCAACATGGGCATCGGCATAGGCCACCTGCCACATGGCCTCGACCAGGTGGATTTTCTGGTCCTGCGTGAAGTGATCGTTGAGGCTGCTGGTAAAGCGCTGGTAGTCGTAGGCCGTGCGCGAGGTGGTCACGGCCAGCTCCAGCAGGCGCTCCAGCTCGTCATCACTCAGCGCAAACTTGCCGCGCAGCGCAGCCACCATGGTGGTGCGCTCGGCCGTGTCCATCGATGATTCAGACCGCACCACCTCGACCAGCAGCACGGCGGCGGCCAGTTGCACGGCGTGCTCGCGCTGTGCGGGCGATTGGCTGGGGGCAGGCTGGGCAAAACTGTCAAACAGATCTTTGAGTGTCTTTAGCATGGGGCTTTGGGGTCTGGCGCAGGGCGGCGTGAGAAAAGGACAACGGTGGAGGGGCGCAGCGCGGCATTGGTTCCCATGGCGCACGGTGTGCGAACGGGGCTGGCAAGGACCGGCAAGCAATGGCAAGGGCTGGCAAGGGCTGGCAAGGGCTGTTGAGGCCTGGTCAGTTTGCCGCAGGGCATGTGCCACCGTGCCTTCGCCCACCGCTGGGCGGCCCGGCGACAATCGGCGCCCATGATGAAGAAAACCATACTCCCCCTGCAACTGCTGGTTGCGCCCGACAAGAACGACCCCGCGCCGCTGGTTTTGTACCACGGGCGCAACTGCCCCGACGGCTTTGGCGCCGCGCTGGCCGCGTGGCTTTATTACGGCGAGGGCGCCGAATACCTGGGGCTGGATCACGGCGATGTCAGCACGCTGGACGATCTGCCGCCCGTGGCGGGCCGCGCGGTCTACATCCTCGATTTTTCGTTCTCGGCCGAGGTCCTGCACGCCATCGAAGAGCGCGCCACCAAGCTCGTGATGCTGGACCACCATAAAAGCGCCGCCGAAAAACTGACCGGTTTTGCCTGCCGCTGCGGTGTGGTGCACTTTGACATGAACAAGTCTGGCGCCCGGCTGGCATGGGAGTTCTTTCACCCCACGCAGCCCGTTCCGCCACTGCTCCAATACATCGAAGACCGCGACATCTGGAAATGGGAGTTCCCCGAGAGCGCGGGCTTTCTGTCGGCCCTGGACATGGAGCCCCAGACATTTGCGCGTTGGCACGAGATTGCCGCCTTCACGCCCGAGCAGCTCACGCAGTTCATGGCGCGCGGCGCGGCCATGGATGAAAAATACCGCAAGCTCGCGGCCGACATTGCCGAGGGCGCACAGCCCCTGGTGTTCAACGGCATCGAGGGCCTGATGGTCAACGCCCCCGGCATGTTCCACAGCCTGGTGGGCGACCTGTTGTCCGCCAAAACCGGCACCTTTGCGCTGATGTGGAGCGCGGGCACCAAGGGCGTGAAGGTGGGCCTGCGCGCGCAGCGCAATTTCGACTGCATTGCGCTGGCCGAAAGCATGGGCGGTGGCGGCCATGCGCAGGCCTGCGGTTTTAAGATGGGGCCCGAGCGGCTCGTCGAATTGCTGAGCGGCGTTTTCAACGCCCAGCCTGCAGCCACTGCCTGAAGGACGGCGGGGCGCGGAGCTGCCCCAGTTGCCTCATTCGCCCCAGTCGCCCCCCAGTCTGGGTCAGCGCTGGTGCCGCTGCCGATAGCTCCACGGCGCCAGCGGGCGGGGCTGTGCCCACAGCCCCTTTCGGCTGGCACGGGCCTGCTGCTGCAAACGCGCCAGGTGCGGATGCGCGCTGGCATAGGGCGTGTACACCCACGCCATGCCCGCGCCCACCTGCGCCGCTGCCACATCGGTGCGGCCGCAGCGCACGTTGGCCACAGTGCGGCCATAGGCATCGCGCGCGAGGGGGCGCAGCGTGGCGCGTTGCCTAAAACACAGCTGCGCCAGGTGTTGCCGTGCCCGCTGGCCAAACGCCTGTTTGCGCTCGGGGGCATCAATGGCGGCGATGCGCACGGTGACTTGCTGGTAAGCGCCGGGCGTGCCGCAACGGGCGGTGAGGGTGTCGCCGTCGCTGATGGCGACGACCAGGCAAAGCAGGGCAGAGACAGGCAAGGGTGAAGCGGATAAATAAATGGGAGCCGTTGCAGGGCGCGCATGGCGCGTGGCGGGCGGCTTGCCGCACGGGTTGCGCGGCAGCACTGCGGCAAGTTGGCCGCGCAACGAAGGGGCGACTATAAGCCCGGCGGTGGCGGTGGTGTCTGCATCGGCATCGGCAGCCGCTGTTTCCGCAACCCCGCCGCCGGGTGCCGCATGCCCAAACCATGCCCAAACCATGCTCAATCAATGGGCAACGCGTTCCAGCCCAGTGCGGGCGCGGGTTTGGCGGGTTATGCCCGTGGTTTTCCACAGACCAGCCCACAGGTGCTGGGCATAACCCAATGGCACTGCCCGGGCGTGCCGCCAGGCAGATCGCCTGGGGCGCCGGCCGAGGATGGGAGTAGAGGGCGTAATTTAACGTCAAATACGGCTTTTGTCCTTATGTATAAAGCGCGAGTAGCTATTAAAGTAATAGCGATTGGGCGCCGCTGATTCTGGGTTTGCACGGGTTTCTGGTGCGCCATTCAACTTGCGTGCCTAAAAATGCGGCATCGCCCGCAAAGCCAGTGGTGGCGCGGGTAACGCGGCTTCTTCAGGGGCTTATCCACAGGGTGTTGCACACGGGGCGGGCATAACCTGCAGGGGATGGCCTGCGCAACCCTCGTGCGTCGATTGTGCTGCGGATCGAAAGGGGCCACCAGGCGTCTTTTTGCAGCCAATGGCTGGGATGTTGGCAACAAAAGCAACGCAGAAGACTGCGCGAGACCGCGCCATCGCCGACTGCAGGCAGCGATGCAGGCCGCCCCAGGAGCGACAACAAATGGCGAGGTGACGTAGCTGCCAACCCAGGCGGACAGGCGGGGGGTGCCTGGGCTGGGTGCGTCAGCGCGGCGTTGGTGTCTGCGCTGTGGGCTGGGCGGGCAGGGCGATCAGGCGCCGGGGGTGTGCGGCCAGTGCGCTGCCTGCCGCCAGGCCCACTGTGTCGGCCAGCCAGTCGGACCATTCGCCATAGCGCCAGCCGGTGGCGGCCTGCGCCAGTTCGATGGCGCCGCCAAAGGCCAGCAGGGCGATGGCCACGCGCCAGGGCTGGCGCGGGTAGGCCAGCAGGCCCAGCGAGGCCAGTGCGGTGAAGGCCAGCGCGTGCTGGGCCTTGTCCCACAGGCTGAAGACCTGTGCCGGCAAATAGTTGGTGGGCATCAGCGACAGCACCGCCACGCACAGCGCCAGCGCCCAGAACCCCCACACCAGAACCCGTTGCTGCTGGCGCAGCATGTGCACTGCGGCCCTCATGCGGCACCGTCTGCCTGCGCGGGCAGGTGGCGCTCCAGCAGACGCACCAGCGTGTGCAGCAGCCGGTTGACGGGTGTGGCAATGCCCAGCGCCTCGCCCCGGCGCACGATGTAGCCATTGAGGTGGTCGATCTCGCTGCGCTTGCCGCGCGCCAGGTCTTGCGCGGTGGACGACATTTGCCCAGGCATGGTGGCCGCCAGGTGCAGCACGGCGTCAAGGGTGTCCGCCGGCAGCGCGACGCCGCTGGCCTGCGCTACGCGCTGGCACTCGTGCACGATGTCTTGCATCACCTGGGGCACGGCCAGGCCGGGGCTGTTCATGATCTCGCCATAGGGCAGCCGGGTGATGGCCGACAAGGCGTTGTAGGCGCAGTTGAGCACCAGCTTGGCCCACAGCGCGCTGGCCACGTTGTCGGACACCTGCACGGGTACGCCCGCCGCGCCCAAGGTGTCGGCAAGGTGGGCGCTGGCGGGCGAGGGCGCAATCACCAACTCTCCGCGCCCGTGGTGCCGCACATGGCCTGGCCCGGCCATCTCGGTAGCTACATACACCACGGCCGGGATGACCGGGTGGCCAATGGTCGCCTGCAGGCGCTCGGCGTTGTCCACGCCGTTTTGCAGGCTGAGCACCACAGCGCCCTCGACCAGGTGCGGGGCCAGCGCGCGGCCCGCGCTCTCGGTGTCGGTGGATTTGACGCAAAAAAGCACCCATTGCGCGCCATCTGCGGCGCTGGCATCGGTGCTGGCGGCCACGCGCACCCGCTGAGTGAAGGCCTGCGTTTCAAGCAGCAGGCCGCTGGCGTTGATGGCCGTGGCGTGGTGCGCGCGGGCAATCAAGGTGACCTCGTGGCCTGCGCGCGCCAACATGCCGCCGTAATAACAGCCCACGGCACCCGCGCCCATCACGGCAATTTTCATGGAACAACCTTTGTCTCAAGCCCGGCGGGCGCTGGTGGCAGGCTGAGCACCGCCCTGCCGTCGCAGCCAGCCCGTTTTCGGGCAAAGGCGCCATTGTGCGATGCCCGCGCCCACCGCATGGCCCGCCGGGGAACCGGCCACCCCCTTTGTGGTCAGATGCCCAGTGGCATGATGATGTGATGCCCGCGAAAAATTTCACCCCGAGGAGTGCCCGGCTTTGAGTCTTTTCTGGATGCCCCAGCGCACCCGACCCCAGCGCACCTCTTTTCACGCTGCTGAAACTGCGCCCATGGGGCGCCGTGCTTTGAGAGCCGCCCTGTGCCTGTGGGCCGGGTTGGGCGTTGTTGCCCTGTTGGCCGGTTGCTCCGCGCCAGCCAAGGTGTATTCGCCCCAAGAGAGTTTTGGTTCGGTGGCCACCTATTCGCGCCTGTTCGACGCCGCGCCCGCGCAAACCTGCGAGGCCGCCCGGCGTGCGCTGCTCAGCCAAGGCTACATCATCAACACCCATGTGCCCGAAATGGTGGAAGGCCGCAAGAACTTTCAGCCCGAGGCCGACGCCCACCTGCAGATGATGATTCGGGTGGTGTGCGTGCCCGAAAGCGCCAACGGCAAGATCAGCCTGGGCTTTGTGACCGCGGTGCAAGACCGCTACACCCTGAAAAAAACCAACAACTCCGCCAGCCTGGGCGTGGGCGGCGTGGGCTCGGTGTCGTTGCCCTTGTTGTCCACGGACGAAGCCCTGATCAAGGTGGGCAGCGAGACCATTGCCTCGGATGGCTTTTACGACAGTTTTTTTGAGCTCGTCAGCCGCTACCTGGTCATGGGTGAGGGGGCGGTGGAATAGTGCGTTCGGGGTGAGATTCGTCCAGCCCCCGCCTCATTCAAGCCATTTCAGTCGGCCCAGTCGCCCGGCGCCAGCCCCTGCAGCGTGTGCGGCCCGATGGCTGCGCGAATGAGCCGCAGCGTGGGGTGGCCCACGGCGGCCGTCATGCGGCGCACCTGGCGGTTGCGGCCCTCGCGGATAACCAGCTCGATCCACGCCGTGGGGATGGCCTTGCGCTCGCGGATGGGCGGATTGCGCTCCCACACGGCGGGCGGTGGCTCCAGCAGGCGTGCGCGCGCTGGCAGCGTGGGGCCGTCGTTGAGTTGGACGCCGCTGCGCAATGCGGCCAGCGCGGCTTCATCGGGCACACCCTCTACCTGCACCCAGTAGGTTTTTTCCATCTTGAAGCGCGGGTCGGCAATGCGGGCCTGCAGTTTGCCGTCGTTGGTCAGCAAGAGCAGGCCCTCGCTGTCGGCATCCAGCCGCCCGGCCACATACACGCCGGGCAGATCGATGTAGTCTTTCAGGCCCTGCCATTTGCCCTCGGCCGTGAACTGGCTGAGCACGCCATAGGGTTTGTTGAAGCGGATCAGGCGGGCGGTCATGGGCGTTTGGTTGACGGGGTGTGCGCGTTGAGCGGGCTGCCGAGCATAGCTGCTGCACGCCGCGTGCCGGAGTGCATGGATGCTGGTGGATCGATGCTGCCAGATCAGTGCCGTCCGCTGCCGCTTTCACGGTGTCGGCGGGCTCTGCGCTTGCGGTCTTTCGCGCTTGTACGTGCGGGCGCCCCAGGCCAGCGCCTGATATTTTTTCAACGCCGGGTCGGGCGAGAGGGCGTGGTTCCAAGGGTAAAATCGCAAGCCAGCGCTACTGGCGCTTGCGCTAGTCGCTATCTATTCGATAGCGCATTATTCTGGCATGTGTTGCCTGACCCCCACCAAGGAATCAAGGAGACACCCCATGGTCACCATCCAGCTCGACATCGCCCAAACCATCGGCATCGCCGCCATCTTGCTGGTGGTGGGTGAGTTCATCAAAAAGCGCGTGAATGTGCTCGCGCGCTACTTCATCCCCGGCCCCATCATTGGCGGGCTGGTGTTCTCGGTCATTGCGCTGGTGGGCCACCAGACGGGCCTGTTTGCGTTCGAGTTCTACGACAACATGCGCGCGTTTTTGCTGCTGGTGTTTTTCACCACCATCGGCTTTTCGGCCAGCTTTGAGCTCTTGAAAAAAGGCGGCGTGGGCGTAGCGCTTTTTCTGGCGGCTGCCGTGGGGCTGGTGGTGCTGCAAAACCTGCTGGGCGCCGGGCTGGCGGCCGCGCTGGGCGTGCATCCGCTGATTGGTGTGGCGGCCGGGTCCATCTCGCTCACGGGCGGGCATGGCACATCGGCGGCGTTTGGACCGCTGCTGGAGCAGGCGGGCGCCGCTGGTGCGCTGCCCGCTGCCATTGCGGCGGCCACCTACGGCCTGGTGTCCGGCTGCGTGATTGGCGGGCCGCTGGGCACGCTGCTCATGCGCCGCAACGGTTTGCACCCCACCGGGGTAGCCGCGGGCGTGAAGCCTGATGCCACCCTCTTGCAGGCACCGTCATCCGCACTCACCGGCGACACGGTGATGTACGCCAGCATCCTGATCACTGTGTCCATTGGCGCGGGCACGCTGCTGGTCAACTGGCTCAAGGGCATGGGCATCACGCTGCCTTCGTACCTGGGGCCCATGCTGGTGGCCGCCGTGGTGCGCAACATCATCGACTGGCGCGATGCCGAGCTGCCCCTGCGCCAGTTCGAAGTGGTGGGCAATGTGTCGCTGGCGTTCTTTCTGGCCATGGCGCTGATGTCGATGAAGCTGTGGGAGCTGGCCGAGGTGGCCGGGCCGCTGCTGGTGATCCTGCTCGCGCAGACGGTGCTGATGTTCGTGTATGCCTACTTCGTCACCTTCCGCGTGGTGGGGAGCGACTACGACGCTGCCGTCATTGCCGCTGGCCACTGCGGCTTTGGCATGGGCGCCACGCCCAACGCCATGGCCAACATGCAGGCCTTTACGGCCGTCAATGGCCCGTCGGTCAAGGCGTTTTTCGTGATCCCGCTGGTGGGCTCGCTGTTCATCGACTTCTTCAACGCGGTGATCATCACCGGGTTCATGAACTACTTGAAGTAGCGCCGTCCAGTCGCGCAGCCTGGGAGGCGGGCGTGGCCTGGGCGAGGGCCGCCGAACAAGGGCCGCCCCGCAGTGAGGGCGGCGTCCCCCTGGGGGGAAGGCGCGCAGCGCCTTGTATCTTCCTTTCGACCATCGCGGTAAAGTTTGACGGCCTTTAAGGCAGCCAGACCGGTCCGTGCAGTTTGGTTGCGACTGGGGTTTTCAAGCCCGTCCCTGAGTACAGAACGCACGGCCACCGCGCTGGTCTTCATTGAGCCCGAACGGTTACGCGCGCCACCGTTGAGCGCGCATGTACAAGCATGGGAGTTGAAGATCATGTCTGCTTTATCAGTGACGGTAGGTATCGACGCGGCCAAGGCACACGTCGATGTCTGTGTGCTGGGCACCCACAGCGATGTCCAGCGCTTTGCCAACGATGTTGATGGCCACTTGGCGCTGGCTGCTGCCTTGCAGTCCCTGGATGTGGGCCTGGTGGTGATGGAGGCCACCGGAGGCTACGAGGCGGCTCTGACGTGCGCACTGCAGGCCGTGGGCTTGCACGTGGCGGTGGTCAATCCGCGCCATGCACGCGACTTTGCCAGGAGCATGGGCCGTCTGGCCAAGACCGATGCTGTGGATGCGCGCATGCTGGCCGAGATGGCTGCGGTGTTGGTGCACCGTGTGGATTTGGCGCGCTATCTGCGCCCTGTGGCCGATGAGTGCCAGCAGTGGCTTGCTGCCTTGGTCACGCGCCGTCGCCAGTTGCTGGCCATGCTGGGCAGTGAACGCCAGCGCCTGCAGATCACCAACAGAAAGCTGCACCCCAGCATTGAGGCCATCATTACGGTCATCAAGGCCCAACTGGACGATCTGGAGACTCAGATGGTGGGCCACGTGCGCGAGCACTTTGGCGAGCTCGATGGGCTGCTGCAATCGACCAACGGCATAGGCCCTGTGGCCAGCGCCACGCTGATTGCCCAGTTGCCGGAGCTGGGCAGGCTCAATCGCCGCGAGATCGCTGCGCTGGTGGGCGTGGCCCCCATGTCCAACGACTCGGGCAACCGCAAAGGCAGGCGCAGGGTGCAAGGAGGGCGCTTTGAGATAAGGCGCGTGCTGTACATGGCCACGTTGACCGCGGCGCGCTACAACCCGGTCATCCGGGCGTTCTACGAGCGACTGAAGGCTGCAGGTAAGCTGCCCAAGGTTGCCTTGGTCGCCTGCATGCGCAAGCTGCTGACCATGCTCAACGCCATGGTCAGAACCGGCAAACCTTGGGACGCATCGCTTCATAGTGCTTGACTTTGAAGACGGTTACTCAGGGGGGCTACAAAAAAAATGCGGGGTCCACCATGGTGCGGTTCAGCATCACGCCCCAGTGCAGGTGCGGGCCCGTCACGCGGCCAGTGGCGCCTACCTTGCAGAACGCCTCGCCGGCCTTCAGCACATCACCCACGCGCACATCCATGCTGCTCAGGTGGCAATACATGCTGAGCAGGCCCTGGCCATGGTCCAGCCACACGGTGCCGCCGTTGAAGAAGTAGTCGCCCACGTCAATCACCTTGCCCGGCAGCGGCGCCACGATGGGCGTGCCCGTGGCGGCGGCAATGTCCATGCCGCTGTGCGGATTGCGCGGCTGGCCGTTGAACACCCGCCGCAGCCCGAACGAGCTGGAGCGCCGCCCCGGCACCGGCACCTGCATGCGCAGCGACTGCAGCGCACCGCCCGCGGGCTGCTCGCTGAACGTGGCCATCACCTGCGCCTGGTGGTCGCGCTCGCGCTCAAAGCGGGCCTGGTCCTGGGGCGACAGGTCCACCGTGCGTGGCGACACTTTCAGGTGCTGCTCTTTGTACTGCTTGGGCGCCACGGTGTAGGCCACCTGCCGGGTGCCGCCATCGGCGGTGGCCACGGTGATGTGCGCATCGCCCGGCATCGCCGCCAGCGGTATGCCCACCACGGCGGTCCATTCGATGGCATCGCCCAGCACGAGCACCGGCACATCGGCATGGCCCTGGCGCGCCTGCGCCACCGGGCGCGTGGCCGCCGGGCCCAGCGACAGGCGCACCACGCCGCCAGGTACCGCCAGCGCTTGGGGCCACACCGTGGGGGCTGCGGGTTGCGGCTTTGCATCGCGGCCCAGGGCCGGCAGTGCTAGCAGGCCGCCCGCGCCCAGCAATGCGGCGCGGCGGGTGAAAAGGGGCAGGGCGGTGGGGTGAGGGGCTGGTGCGGGCACGGTGGTGGCAGACATGGGTAAAGCAAAAACAAGGGCGCCGGGCACCGGTGCAGTGCACCCAGGCCCCACGGCAGCCTGCCATTGTGCCGCTGCAGCGGGCCGCCATGCCGCATAACCACGCGCTTTCGTTGGCGGCGTTCGCCTACATCGCGCCGCGCAGGGGCCGCCCACAATCGCCCCATGCAAAAAGCAGCGGGCCGCCGCCGTTCCACCATGCTCACCGTTCTATTGACCGCCCTGGCCACGGGCGCCCTTGTGTTGCTGGCGCTCAACTTCACCGCGGGCGAAAAAAAGGTGCAGCAACAACTGCCGCGGCTGTACAGCACCGCCAGCCCGGATTTCGAGCGCGCGCTGGGCAGCCTGCTGGGCCCTGGCATCGTGGGCGGCAACGGGGTGACCGAGCTGCTCAACGGCGACCAGATTTTTCCGCCCATGCTGGCCGCCATCCAGGGCGCAAAAAAAAGCATCACCTTTGAAACCTACATCTACTGGTCGGGCGATATCGGCAAGCAGTTTGCCGACGCCCTGAGCGAGCGCGCCCGCACCGGTGTGCGCGTGCATGTGCTGCTCGACTGGGTGGGCAGCGCCAAGATGGACGAAAGCTACCTGACCGAGATGAAAGAGGCCGGGGTGCAGATCGAAAAATTCCACAAACCCCACTGGTACAACCTGGCCCGCCTGAACAACCGCACCCACCGCAAGCTGCTGGTGGTGGACGGGCAGGTGGGCTTTACCGGCGGCGTGGGCATTGCCCCCCATTGGATGGGCAACGCCCAAGACCCCGACCACTGGCGCGACTCGCACTACCTGGTGCGCGGCCCCGTGGTGGCGCAGATGCAGGCCACCTTTCTGGACAACTGGCTCAAGGTCACCGGCAAGGTGCTGCATGGCGAGCTGTATTTCCCGCCCATTGCGCCCGCCGGTGCGCAAAAGGCGCAGATGTTCTCCAGCTCGCCATCGAGCGGCAGCGAGAGCATGCAACTCATGTACCACCTGGCCATTACGGCGGCCGAGCGCAGCATCGACCTGTCGGTGGCGTATTTCGTGCCCGACGAACTGACCCAGAAACACCTGATGGACGCCCTGGCGCGCGGCGTGCGCGTGCGCTTCATCACCCCCGGCGAGCACACCGACACCGACACCGTGAAAGCCGCATCCCGCGCCACCTGGGGCCCGCTGCTGCAGGCGGGCGCGCTGATTTATGAATACCAGCCCACCATGTACCACTGCAAGGTCATGATCGTGGACCAGTTGCTGGTGTCGGTGGGCTCCACCAACTTCGACAACCGCTCATTCCGCCTGAACGACGAGGCCAACCTGAACGTGTACGACGCCGCGTTTGCCAAGCGGCAGACCGAGGTGTTTGAAGACGACCTCAAAAGATCGCGCCGCGTAACCTACGAAGAATGGCTCAACCGGCCGCTGCGCGAGAAGGCGCACGAAAAGCTGACCGGCTGGCTGCGGTCGCAACTTTGAGTCAAATACGGCGCTAGCGCACGCTGGATAAGCGCAATGTGCTATATAAAATATAGCGATTGATGTGCCTGCGTGCAGCCTGAAACACGTGCGCTGCAGCGCACGCAGTGCTTGTCACGGCATGGCCATGGCTACTTGATTGGCCATGACCACCACCGCGCCACACTCAGTGCGTGATGAACTCGTAAGTCACCGCCTCGCTCTCCACCATGTCCAGAATGTCGTTGAGCACATCGTCGTCATCGGTGCTGCTCCAGGTTTCCTCGGGGTCGCTGGCAAACAGCGGCTCGATGGCCACGTCCATGAACACGCCATTGGGCAGCTTGAGCACCGGCGTGCCTTCGGACGTTCCCACCAGTTCCCAGTCGTCTGGCACGGACATTTCAAGCTGGATGGTGACGTTGAGTTTTTTCATGGCGGGTTCCTCAGAAGTAAGGCGGCGAGGGTAACCGAATTTGATGCCAAACGGGCACTTTGTGCAGCAGGGATCAGCGCCAATAGCTATGAAAAAAATAGCTTGAAAGGCGCTCCAGACCTCATGATGGCGCGTTGCGCCCGTCTGCTGCACCCCCTGCGCCCGCTGCGCCAGCCCAAGGCCACAAATGCTGCGCGCCCTGCGCACCACCGCGCCACCGCGCCACCGCGCCACAGCAGGTGTCAGCCCGGAATTTCCGCCTCGACCAGCAGCGCCAGCAACTGCAGCGACTCTTGCCAGCCCAGATAGCACGCCTCGGTGGGGATGACAGCCGGAATGCCCGCCTGCACCACCGCCAGCTCGGTGCCCACCGACGCGGCCTTGAACGTGACCGTGGTGAGCATCTCGCCCGGCAGGTGGGGGTCGTCAAACCGGTCGGTGTGCACGATGCGCTCACCCGGCACCAGCTCGACATACTCGCCGCCAAAAGCATGGACGGCGCCGCTGCCCAGGTTGGTGAACTGCATGCGGTAGGTGCCGCCCACGCGCGCGTCCAGGCTCAGCACCCGGCCCGTGAAGCCATGCGGCGGCAGCCATTTGGCCATGGCGTCGGGGTCGAGAAACGCGCGGTACACCCGCTCGGGCGGCGCGCGCAGCACGCGGTGCAGGGTGACGGTGCCCGTGGAGGGGCCGGTGGTGGTCATGGTCGGTGTCCTTTCAGGTGGAAAGCGGTGCGGGTGACCGCAAGCGCAGCGACAAACCGCCCACCTTTTTACGACGAATGAACCGGGGCGTGTTCGAAACCCTGTAACCAAAAGAGCACCCTCCGCCACCTGGCCATCACGCGGCCACGGGCTGGGCGCGGTAGCTCTCGGTGCCCTGCGCCCACGCCAGCAGCCGGTCGATGTTGGGGTGCTTGCCGGGGAAAGCCCGCGCATCGGCCACATGCTCGGCATACCACTCCAGCCCCAGGCTGGCCGCCGCAGGCGTGATGCTGCCGCCATACAGCGCCGCCAGCGCGGCATACACCACCAGCGAACCCGTCTGGCCGGGCTTGTTCTCGATGGTGGCCAGCACCTGACCGTTGGCGCCCAGCATTTGCAGGGCGGCAAGGTGACTGGCGGAGGGGAGTTGCTGGAGGCGGTCTGCGAAGTTCATGTTGATGGTCCCGAGGTTTTAAAGGAAATTAGGCTCTAACGCTTTATAGATAAGCGCCAGCAGCTATGAAAATATGAGTAAACTTTGATGTTGGCGGACGGGGGTAAACGCATCACGCCTGCCACACCCCAAACCCCGCCGAGCGCAGGTCGATGCCAATCTCGATCTCCCGGTCCACCGCCTCTTCGTAGCCCATGGGGTTGAAGCCATCGTACAAGTCAGGCAGCAGGCGCAGACCATATTGCGTCACAAACCGGTTGGCCTGAATGCCCGCCTTGTGCTTGTCAAACCGCACATCCGGGTCCAGGCCCGTCATGCCCACGTACACGCAGGGCATGCCTTCCACGTAGCCGGGGTTGCACTTGCGAAAGCGCGGCTCGTTCAGCACGTCCTTGGAGAGTTCGACCACGTAAACGTGGTGGTGGGGTTTGCGGCGGGGCATGGGGCTTGTCAGTCTTTTCAAACCTCGGGCAGAACGCGCCGCAGGGCGCGCACCTTTTGCCACAGCACCGCCTTGGGCATCTGCATCGCCATGGCCTGCATGCAGCGCTCCAGCCAGCCGGTGCGGGTCTGCAACCGGTCTATCGCCTTGCCCAGGTCGCGCGCCACCGAGGGGCCATAAGCCTCTGCCGCCTTGGCCAGCGCGGCGCGTAGCGCGGGCAAGGGCAAGCCCATCATGGCCAGGTCAATCACGTCGCGGCTGAACACGCCGTCGTCAGCCTGGCGGTCGGAGTTGGCCAGCAGCTTGGAGGCAGCCAGATCCAGCCGCGTCAGCGTGCTCACGCCGCACAGCGTGTCATCGGCCACCGGGGGCTCCAAAGCAATGCGGGCCTCGCGCACGATTTCCAGCTTGATCGGCTGCCCATCCATCTGCACCTGGGTGCGTATGCCGTACTGGTCGGCCCTTATCTCACGCAATGCCTCCAGTGGCTGCGCGTGCGCGTGGGTGATGGCGGCCAGCCCGTGCGGGCCGGTGAGCAGTTGCCGCAGCTCGCGGTAACCCGCCGCGTCGGACACCAAAAAATCAATGTCCACCGACTCGCGGTATTCGCCATGGCGCAGCGCAATGCAGGTGCCGCCGCCAAACAGGCAGCCATGCTGGCGCAGCGTGTCCCCGTTCAGTGCTTGCAGTACATGCGCAATGCGCTGGTGGTGCGGGCGCTCAAACTGCATCGCTGGCCCCGGTGTTGATTTCTGTGCTGGGCGGCAGGGCCAACCGCAACGCCTGCAGCAGGGCTTGTTCGTCGGCAGACATGGCCTGCATGTCGAGGTGCCGCGCATTGCGCTCGTAAATGCCCAAGGCCTCTGCGGGCGTGAGGGTGTCGGTGCCATGCACCTGCCAGGCCAGCGCACGCAACTGCGGGTAGTCGGCCAGCGGCACCCTGGCCGGAATCCAGCCGGTGCGGTCGGGTGCTGGCTTTGCTGTATCGGCTGTGCTGGGTGTTGCCTGCAGCCCCATGCCCAGCGCCGCCATGGCGTTGCACCACGCGCCCATGGTGACCGATGGCTCGCCCTTTTCGATGCGGTGCAGCGTCACCCGCGACAGGCCCGCTGCCTCGGCGGTCACCGTCGCGCTCAGCCGCAGCGCCTTGCGCTGGGCACGAATCTGCGCGCCCAAGGCTTGAAGTGGGGTGGCGCATTGCTCGGAGGTAAGGGGTGCGGGTGAAGGCATTTGTTTCTCATTATTTTCAAAAGCGTAATTTTGTCAAATATGAGAAACGCTTTTTGAAATATCCAGTACCAGCGCACCCAACAACCCGAGCACTCACCTTTACGGCATCTGGCGTTGCGAGCGGCATGTTGTGCTGCTCCGAAAAGCGGTTGCGCTCGGCGGCGTCAGATCAAATGGACGACGGCAAGGCGTCGAGCTGAGTTTTCAAAACCGGCAAGGCGGTTTGAACCGTGTCCCAAACCACTTCGAGGTTGATCTCAAAGTAGCCATGGGCAATGCGGTTGCGCATGCCGCGCATGCTGCGCCAAGGAATGTGGTTGTGCTCGGCTGCAAAGGCGGAATGCTGATCCATCACCTTGGTGGCCGCTTCCCCCAGAACGATCAGGCTCATGACCACCGCCTGCTGGGTGCGCCTGTCTTGCTCGAAGTCCGCCTGGGTCATGCCTTCGGTGAACGATTGCGCGTCGGCAATGGCCTGGCGCATGTGGTCCAGATCATCCGCCAGCCTGTTCACGGTCATACAGGCCGGGCTTCCTGGGCGACGGTATCGCGGAACTTGGCTGGCAAGTCCTTGAGGGTGAGCACATCGACCGGCACCCCTAGCAACTCCTGCAGCTCGTCCTGCAGGCCACCCAGATCCAGCAGCGTGGTACCGGGCAACGTGTCCACCAACAGGTCCAGATCGCTGCCCTCGCCATCGTCCCCACGCAGAGCCGAACCAAATACCCGAGGGTTGGCCACGTGGTAGCGCGCTGCGGCACGGCAGACGGCTTCACGGTGCTGGCTGAGGGCTTGGGAAGGGCGCATGGGTGGAAGTTTAGCGGAGCAGGCCATTTTGTGAAAAATCGGCCTCCTGAGCTCATGAATATTGCGCAAGCAGCTATAAAAATAGAAGCAAACTGGGTACGCAAGGAATCAAGGCAATGACCCCGGTGTGCCCGCCAGCGCCCCCAGCAACCGCGCGCTCACCTCGTCGGCATCGGGAGTGGCGAACTGCATGTTGTGCTGCTCCGTCAGCGGGCCGTGGCCCGGCTCCATGCCACCGTCAGCGCCGTAGCCCATGGCCTTGAACTTCCAGACCCCGCCCACTTTTTTGAGCGAACCCACATGCGCGCCAGTGGCCGTGTGCACCGCCACCACCTCGGCGTTGATCGGCAGCAACTGCAAGGGGCCCGCCACCGGGCCGGGCGGTATGTGGGTGTAGGTGGGGGTGAACGGAGGCGTCATGGATGGGCTTTGGTGGTGCTGCAGTTCTTTGGATGAAATCGGCCTCTAGCGCTTGATGGATAAGCGCAAGCAGCTATCAAAACAGGAGTTTTCTAAATGGCGTCTCCCGGCTCCGCCCCCGTTTGTGCTGGCTCCAGCAACCGGGTGCCCATGTGCGCTGGGCGGCAGCTTGTACCTTGGCAATCACACCCGCAGCGGGTGCGCCCGGCTCATACGGCCATCGCCTCGCGCAACACCTGGTCCCGAAAGGCGGCGGGCAGGCTGTTGGGCGTGAGCACATCCACCTCCATGCCCAGCAACTGCTTCAGTTCAAACCGGATCGCGCCAATGTCCATCAACGTGGTTTGCGCGGTGGGCTCCACCAACAGATTCAGGTCGCTGTCGGCCGTGTCGTCTCCATGCAGCGCCGAGCCAAACACCCGCACACTGCTGACGCGGTGGCGCAGTGCGATCTCGCGGATTTGTGATCGGTACCGGAATAGGGCTTCTGACGGGCGCATAGCTTGGCGTTTAGCGGTGCTGCATGTCTTGAATCAAATCG
The DNA here is from genome assembly GCF_000526295.1 of Acidovorax sp. JHL-3. NCBI lineage: Bacteria > Pseudomonadati > Pseudomonadota > Betaproteobacteria > Burkholderiales > Comamonadaceae > Acidovorax > Acidovorax sp. JHL-3. The sequence goes on along the minus strand of NZ_JAFU01000004.1, from coordinate 146,935 downwards.
GCCTCTGGCGCCTTTGAATATTACGCTAATAGCTATTAAATAAATAGCAATTTCTGTTTCAATCGTTGTTCTTGGTGGTGGACGGCGTTGTCTGTTGCTGGCGCTTACGCAAATACTCCTGCGGGCTTTCATGCAGCACTTTGCCGTTTTCCTCTACCACCATGTAGGTGTTGGCTCGCCGAGCCTCTTCCGCTGCGCGCAACCCCGCGCGTGAAAGGGCCGCCAGTGCCGCTTGGGCAGGGTCGAGGATGGGAGTGGGTATGGGAATGGCGCTCATGGATTAATTCCTTTGGCCAGTAGCACGGGTTGGTGATGCTGGTTGTTGTACAGAAACCAGGCGTTGACGATGGGCTTGTAGGTCATTTCAAGCTGGTTCAGCCCGGCTTTAAAACGCCGCCGAACCACATCGTCCGGGATGTTATGTCCGCCCTGGGCTACTCGCAACCGCACCCGCTCAATGGCCATTTCAGCGGTTGGCAGCTGCAGAAAATACAAGCTGACGTGGTAGCCAAGTGATCGCCAGTGCAGCACCTTCGCTGCATAAGCCCGCCCGGACAGGGTCGTTTCCAACGCAAAGCTGCGCCGATGGGCAACGTGGTCGTCTATTTCCGCCAGCATGATGCGCCCCGCCTTGATGGCGGCGACTTCGGGCGCGAAGGGTGACAACCCCGCCGCAATCAGGTCTGCATTGACGAATACTGGGCAGTGAGCCTCTGCGGGTAGAAACTCGCGTGCGAAGGTGGTTTTACCGGCGCCGTTGGGGCCCGCAATGATGATGGCGCGAGGCTGGGTTTGAATCATGGATGGGGCACGTCCTGCGGGTCAGTTCAAGGCCAGATCCTGCGGCCACAGAAAGTAAGGGCCAAAACGGGACTTGGCGACAAACTCCACCCCCGCCTGCTCACCCTTCGCCGTGAGCGCATGTTTGTCTCCCTGTTGCGAGAGGTAGCCCAATTCGGTGGCCCGGTCCAGCAGTTGTGCCGTTTTGAGCCCGAACTTCTGCGCCAGCTTGGACGATGGAATCTTGTCGCCGGCGGATGTTTCGCTGTCGGTGCCGGAGTCTCCCGCAGCTGGCGTTGCCGCAGGTTCGGGATCGCTGCTGGCGACACGCTCCAGCGAGATGCGCACCTCGTCGCTGATGCGAATGATGCGCTGTGCCTCTTCGTAAGCGTCTTTGTAGAGCTGTCCGTCGTCGCTGCGCTGAATCAGGATGCCCATCTCGTTGTTGTTCACCTGGCTGAATTCGTACAGATTCAGGCTGGTGATGATGCACATCTCTTCATTCATGTAGCACTTGGCGTGCAAGTTCTTGCAGAAGCTGGTGCGTATGTAGGTCAGGCCGCGCAGCCACTCAATCTCTTGCGGCTGTAGCTCGCTTTTGCCATAGACGATACGGACGTCGATTTTCAGGCGGTTTTTGTCTGCCAGCAGTTCCTTCATCCGGTCGTTCAGCTTGAGGAAGGGGCTGATCAGAATCAAGCGGTCTGACGCGCTTTTGATCAATTCTTCAAGGTGGTAGTTTGTACCCGTGGTTGTCAGGAATTTTGACATTTGGGTAACTACTTAATCATGTCGATCAGGTTGATCGGTTTGGACAGTACTTGCATTCCTTGTGGTGTCTTGCCTGTCTGAAAAATGGTTTTCCAGAAGTTGTTATTCTGTTTCCCACCAAAGACAGAGTCTGATAGGTCGGTATTGACCCATACGGGCAACTCACTAAGGCTTGTTAAGAACTTGCGCATGTTATCCCATACCGGCTCAGGAAAGCGGCATTGAAAAAGCCGTTCTTTGGGATCAGGCATTCCTTGCATGATGAAATACTGACGCGCAATCTGGCTCATGTACTGCAGCCAGTTGTACACAATCTCTTCTTTGCTTAGGCGATATGCGCGCAGGTGATCGTGACTAAAAGTTTCTCCCTTGCGAAGTTTTGCCTCAATTTTGTCTGTGCCTACACTATCGTCAAATTTATCGATATACAGCGTCTCGGCAATCAGGTTCATGAGTCGGACAATTTGACTGCGTTCGATTTCGCGTGGATTTTCACCTTCTTCCATTAAATAACTAATTGGTGTTTCTAGCACCTCTTGGTAAATGAAGAATGAGTAAAACGTCTTCTCAATTGTGCTGTACGACAGAGGGTGATCTGTTCCTCGGCCAGACATATCGACGAAGCTGATCAATTTGTTTTCAGCATCGGAAGTCACGCCGTTGCGGACCGCATCTAGGATGTAGCGTTTGATCTCCTTTGACTGTCCCTTAAAATGATTTATGAGGTCACGTTCGGAAAAGGCCAAGTCGTCTTCTTTTCGACTGGTGGCAGTTTGATAGCGCTGTAGACGTTCCTGATAAAGTGAATTTCCTAGATGTCGCTGGACCGACTTGTCAAACGCCACCTGTTTGAGAGTGGTTCCTGCGTTGGTATTGGTTGTGATCAACGTGTCAAGATCTGGATCAATGAAGACTCTTACTGGCAGTGCTTTTGCGCCCAGCATGATCTGCGCTGCCGCTTTATGCTGGCCATCAAAAATATGAATGGCGCTTCTACTGCCTTCACTCTTGATCCAACCCAATGGCACGTGCAATTGGGGACGTTTATTGAAAAACTCTTCTACTAATTTGGAAATATTGCTGCCAATCGAACGGGGGTTGATATGTGAGTCATGTGCCAAGTACTGAATGGGTAGCTTTGCAAAAAAATATCGAAAGCCACTTAGTTCATCTACGTACACAGGCAACGTCTTCAGCTTGTTGTCGCCCATTTCGCTGAAGCTGTAGGTCAATGCATCGTCGGCCAAACTAAAGCCTAAGGTGTGGCTTTTGCCCCCCGCTTGCATCAGCAAATCTCCCAAATTTGGCGACCTGTTTTCCAATGCCAACTTATCCTTCAATTGGGAAAATCGACTTAGGATGCGCGCCACCTCCAAATTGGACGCTTGCTTTGATCGGTTGCAACTTGCATGAGCTAGGGCGAAGTTTGCTGGATCGTCTTTCCCACCCACTTTTAACGGAACTACGTGGTCGATATCTATGGCATCTTTTTGTGCGACTAAATCAATTGGCTGTTCGCATATGAAGCAGTTGGATTTCTGCGCAGAATGCAAGCTCTGGATTAATTTCTGCCGAGCTTCACTGGGCAGGCGACTGAGAAAAAGCGAAGCCATGAAAACATCCCCTCTTTTATTTATTGGAAATATACCGAACCAAAAATTGGTTACGCATCACCGGAGTTTTGGGCGAAGTGCCGTTGAAATATATTTATTTACTTGCCCCAACTGTCCTTCAACCCCACCGCCAAGTTAAACACCGGCTTTCCCGCCGCGTGATCCACCCGGTCCGCCACGAAGTACCCGTGCCGCTCAAACTGGAACTTGTCGTCCGGCTTGGCGTTGGCCAATGACGGCTCCACGATGGCGGTCACCACCTTCAGGCTGTTCGGGTTCAGGCTTTCGATAAAGTCTTTGCCGCCCGCGTCGGGGTGGGCGTCCAGGAACAGGCGGTCGTACATGCGCACTTCGGCGTTCACGCCGTCGGCCACGCCTACCCAGGTGATAGCGGCTTTCACCTTCACGCTGTCGGCGCCGGGGGTGCCGCTCTTGGTGTCGGGCACCACGGTGGCCAGCACTTCGGTGATGTTGCCGTCGGCGTCTTTGGTGCAGCCGGTGCACTCGATGACGTAGCCGCCCTTCAGGCGCACCTTGTTGCCTGGGAAGAGGCGCTTGTAGCCCTTGGGGGGCACTTCTTCAAAGTCTTCGCGCTCGATCCAGACCTCTTTGCCGATGGTGAAGTGGCGCAGGGGCGACTCTGTTCCCTCTGGTGGGTGGGGCAGGGCGGGCAGGGTGCAGGGCTCCAGGTGGCCGGCGCCCATCACGTCGTCCCAGTTGGTCAGCACCAGCTTGACGGGGTTGAGCACGGCCATGCCACGGTGGGCCTTGAGTTCCAGGTCTTCGCGCAGGCAGCCTTCGAGGGTGCTGTAGTCGATCCAGCTGTCGGATTTGGTCACGCCAATGCGTTCGGCAAACATCTGCAGCGCGGCGGGGGTGTAGCCACGGCGGCGCAGGCCGACTATTGTTGGCATGCGGGGGTCATCCCAGCCGCTCACTTTGTGGTCGTACACCAGTTGCGCCAGCTTGCGCTTGCTGGTGATCACGTAGGTGAGGTTCAGGCGCGCAAATTCGTACTGGCGGGGGGGCGGGCTGGCCAGCAGGCCGCCTTCGGTCAAACGCTCCAGCAGCCAGTCATAAAACGGGCGCTGGTCTTCAAACTCTAGCGTGCACAGGCTGTGGGTGATTTGCTCCAGCGCGTCTTCAATAGGGTGCGCGTAGGTGTACATGGGGTAGATGCACCAGGTGTCGCCCGTGTTGTGGTGCGTGGCGCGGCGAATGCGGTAGATGGCCGGGTCGCGCATGTTGATGTTGGGGCTGGCCATGTCGATCTTGGCGCGCAGCACCATGCTGCCGTCCTCATGCTTGCCGTCGCGCATTTCGCGAAAGCGCGCCAGGTTTTCGGCCGGGGTGCGGGTGCGGAAGGGGCTGTCCACGCCGGGCTTGCCGAAGTCGCCGCGGTTAATGCGCATCTGCTCGGCGGTTTGCTCGTCCACATAGGCGTGGCCGGCTTCGATCAGGTATTCGGCCGCGCGGTACATGAAGCCGAAGTAGTCGCTGGCCTGGTACAGGTTGCTTTCGCCGCCGTTGTTCCAGCCAAAGCCCAACCACTGCACCGCGTCCTTGATGCTGTTGACGTATTCGGTGTCTTCTTTTTCGGGGTTGGTGTCGTCAAAGCGCAGGTGGCACACGCCACCGTAGTCGCGCGCCAGGCCAAAGTTGATGCAGATGCTTTTGGCGTGGCCAATGTGCAGGTAGCCGTTGGGCTCGGGCGGGAAGCGGGTGCGGATCTTGGCGGGGTCGGGCTGGCCCGCTGCGTGGTGGGCGGCGTCGCCGGGGCTGCCGGCCCAGCGGCGGCTCGCGTAGGTGCCTTTGTCCAGATCGGCTTCGATGATCTGGCGCAAAAAGTTGCTGGGTTTGACGGCTTCGGGGGCTGCCGCTGGGGCGGCGGGTGTGGTGTTGGCAGGGGTGGGGGTGCTCATGCGGCCATTTTAGGGGGCGGCTTGTTGAAATAAGGCGCGTGCACAGGTGGGCGCAGATGGGGTGTGTACGTCCGGAAACAATATGGGGCCCGTTTCATGACATCCTTTTGGCCCTGTGGTGCGTTGTGTACCAGTGAGGCATGTCCAGTTGGTTGGCTGCCTCTGTCCCTCAAGGAGATTTCCATGACGAAAACCCGTTCTATCTATGCCATGGCCGCTGCTGCCGGTGTGGCGCTGGCCCTGCTTGCGGGCGCTGGCACTGCACAAGCACGCGACGTGTACTGGTCGGTGGGCGTGAATTCGCCAGGCGTGGCGTTGGGCGTCAGCAATGGCGGCTATCCCGTTTACGTGGCCCCCGCGCCGGTGTATGTGGCGCCCCGGCCTATTTATTACCAGCCGCCGCCACCGGTGTATTACGCACCGCCCCGGCCCGTGTATTACGCCCCTCCCGGCTACTACGCGCAGCCACCGGGCCATTACTACCGCGATCGCGGGCACCGTCATGGGCACCGCGACCATGGTGGTCGGGGCGGTCGTGGCGACCGCTGGGATCGCTGACGCGCCTCTTGCGGTGAGTCATATCTGGCTGTAACCGAGCGGGTGGGCACCGCATAATCCGGCGTCTGGCCTGCCGGTGTGGCAGGCGGATCGCCCGGAGTGCATGCCTGTGAAAACCGTTTTTGTCCTGAATGGCCCCAACCTCAACCTGCTGGGTACCCGTGAACCCGCTGTGTATGGCGCCCAGACACTCGCCGATGTAGAGCAACTGTGCGCCGCCGCCTGTGCCCGCCACGGGTTTGCGTTGCGCTTTCACCAAAGCAACCACGAGGGCGCGCTGGTGGACTGGATTCACGAGGCCGGTCGCATGCACGCTGCGGGCGAACTGGCCGGCGTGGTGCTCAATGCCGGGGCCTACACCCACACCAGCGTGGCGCTGCTCGATGCCATCAAGGGCACGGGCGTTGCGCTGATCGAGCTGCACATCAGCAATGTGCACGCGCGTGAGAGCTTTCGGCACCACTCCTATATTGCTTCTGCCGCCAAGGCCGTGATGTGCGGTTTTGGCGTGAAGGGCTATGGCCTGGCCATTGACGGCCTGGCCGGGCTGTAAGGGCCTGATTTTTTCTTCTGACCCCCCTCGTGCCTGTGCAATGAGCGATTTGGTGATTCCTTCTGAGGTGCAGCGCCTGGCTGCGCAAGCCGTGCGCCACACCACGCCCTGCGGGGCGGGCGATCTGGTGTGGCATGTCTGGGGCCAGGCCCGGCCGGGCGTGCGCCCGCTGGTGATGCTGCACGGCGGCAGCGGCAGCTGGACGCATTGGGTGCGCAACCTGGATGCACTGGTAGCAGCCGGGCACCAGCTTTGGGTGCCCGATTTGCCTGGTTTCGGTGATTCGGCCGCGCCGCTGTCCGGGGGCGATGCCGATGCGATGGTGGCCCCGCTGCGCGAGGGCTTGCAACTGCTGCTGGGCAACACGCCCTGTGATCTGGTGGGGTTCTCCTTTGGCGGCATGACGGCGGGCCTGTTGCTGGCTGCCCACCCCGAGCTGGCCCAGCGGCTGGTGCTGGTGGGGGCACCAGCCATGGGCGTGGTGCCCAACCGGCAGTTCGAGCTGAAAGCCTGGCGCCACCTGACCGACCTGGACGAGCAGCTCGCCATTCACCGCTACAACCTGGGTGTGCTGATGCTGCACGACAAGCGCCTTATCGACGGCCTGGCGCTGCAGACGCATGTGGCCAACGTGGTGCGCGACCGCATGCCGCGCCGCCGCTTGGCGCACACCGACATCCTGGCGCGGGCGTTGCTGCAGGTGGCTTGCCCGGTGCACGCCATTTATGGCGAGCACGACGCGCTGTACAAAAGCTGGATCCACCAGCTTGAAGCGGCCTTTGCTGCGACTGCGCCTGATTTTCGCGGCATGCACCTCGTGCCCCATGCCGGCCACTGGGTGCAGTTTGAGCAGCCCGAGGCGTTTGATGCCGCGCTGCTGGCGGCGCTGGCCTGAGCGCTATGCCGCCGGTTTGGCTTTTTTCATGACCGCTGCATTGCTGCAGGTTGCCGAAGCCGAGGTGGAGTTCACGGCCATGCGCGCCCAGGGCGCCGGTGGCCAGAATGTCAACAAGGTATCGAGTGCGGTGCACTTGCGCTTTGATGTAGGCGCCTCGTCGCTGCCCGACGATGTCAAGGAGCGCCTGCTGTGCCTGCGCGACACCCGCATCACACAAGATGGCGTGGTGGTCATCAAGGCCCAGCAATACCGCAGCCAGGAGCAAAACCGGGCCGACGCACTGGATCGATTGAATGCGCTGGTGCAATCGGTGGCCGAGCCGCCCCGCACGCGCCGCGCCACCAAGCCCACCTATGGCTCACGTCAGCGGCGCCTCCAGGCCAAAACCCAGCGCGGCGAAACCAAGGCATTGCGGGGGAAAGTGCGCGACTGAACGGCACCGCGGGCGCGCTCTGAGCAGGGTTGACGGTTGCATTGGTTCCATTTGTGGAACGATATGTCTGAAGGTAGACGGATTGAATCGGTAACTGATAGCGCCTACATTCTGGGTATTCACTGAAAGCCTGCCATGTCCACTTCTGCCCCTGTCACCAGCCAAGTCCCCAGCCCCGCCGTGATTCCGGCACTGTATGTGTCGCACGGCGCGCCCTTGTTTGCGGTGGATGCGGGCGAAACCGGTCCCGCGCTCACCCGCTGGGGCCAGGGTCTGCGCGCGCAGTTTCCGGCGTTGCGTGGCGTGGTCATCATGTCGCCGCACTGGATGGCCCGCACCCCGCAGGTCATGACCGGCCCGCAGCCCGCCACCTGGCACGACTTTGGCGGTTTTCCGCCAGCGCTGTACCAGTTGCAATACCCCGCGCCCGGCGCCCCCGCGCTGGCGCAGGAGGTGCTGGACTTGCTTCAGGCTTCCGGCGTGGCCGCCCAGGGCGATGCGCAGCGCCCGTTTGACCACGGCGCCTGGGTGCCGCTGATGCACCTGTTCCCCGAGGCCGACCTGCCCGTGGTGCAGGTGGCGCTGCCCGTGGGCGCCGGCCCCGCCGAGGTCTATGCGCTGGGTGCGGCGCTGCGCGGCCTGCGCAGCCAGGGTGTGCTGGTGCTGGGGTCGGGCAGCATGACGCACAACCTGGCCGAGTTTTTCGGTGGCGCGCGCGAGCCCGCGCCCTATGTGATCGCGTTCAGCCGTTGGATCGAATCGGCGCTGGAGCGCGGCGACATGAAGGCGCTGCTCAACTACCGCAGCCTGGCGCCCCACGCCGAGCGCGCCCATCCCACCGAAGACCATTTTTTGCCGCTGTTCTTTGCGCTGGGTGCAGCAGGTGACGATTTGCACGCAAACTACTTGAGTCGCGAAGTGATGTACAGCATGCTCGCGATGGATGCCTTCGCGTTGCAGCCAGTTGCCTGACCGTGAACGCCTGCCCAACTCACTAACAAAAATCGCCTCTGGCGCTTGACCATGCTTGATCTACCGCTCACTTTTTTGCAACGTCCTGCCGCTGCGGGCACTCCCAAGCCGTGGCTGCTGGTGCTGATGCACGGCGTGGGCAGCAACGAGCAGGATCTGTTCAGTCTGTCTTCGCAGATTCCTGACCGCTTTCATGTGCTGAGCCTGCGTGCGCCCCACCGCATGGGGCCGGGCTCGCACGCCTGGTTTGATTTTTCGATCGAGCCGGGCAGCGGTGCGCGCAGCATCAATGAAGAGCAAGAGGCCCACAGCCGTGCCGTGGTGGCGCAGACTGTGGAAGCGGCTTCGGCCCAGCTGGGCATTCCGCCCGAGCGCGTGGTGGTGGGGGGCTTCAGCCAGGGCGGCATCATGGCACTGTCGCTGCTGCTGACGCGGCCCGAGTTGCTGCATGCCGCCGTGGTCTGGCACAGCCGCCTGCTGGCGCAGGTGGTGCCGCTGCAGGCCTCGCACGATGCCTTGCACGGCAAGAAGCTGTGGCTGAGCCACGGCACGCACGACAACGTGATCCCGCTGGCCAATGCCCAGGCCATTGCACACCACATGGCAACGCTGCCCGTGTCGGTGACCTACCGCGAGTATCCGAGCGAACACGAGATTCGCCCGTCCGAGCTGGCCGCCACGGTGACGTGGTTGGAGTCGCTTTCAACCAGCCCCACGCCCTTTTGAGGCACTTTATCCACACGGGTGCGGCTGTTGTTTGATTGCTATATAAATAATAGCTGTTTGCGCTTGTTGGATAAGGCCTGTGGGGCTATTTGATTATGATTTTGCTGTGGTTTAAGTGCGCGGCGCAGTCATTCCGGTAGAAGGTCCCCGGGTCGAAAGAACGCATCCAGCACCGGCATCAACGCCGGGAATTCCTGCGCAAACTGCGCCCGGTTCACAAAATACGCCTCGCATGCCACCGCGAAAAACTCGGCAGGCGCCGTGGCGCCATAGGCGTCCAGCCAGGGCTGCGCGGCGCCAAACCGCTGGGCCATGATCACGCGTTCGCGAAAATCGGCATAGGCCGGCTCCCAGGCGGCCCACCAGGCTTCGTGGGCGGCGCGGGCCGTGCGGGTGCCCATGAAGCCCGCTGGCAGGGGCGGGCAGCCGTTGGGGGCGCCGCTGCGCATGTCGAGCTTGTGCACAAACTCATGCACCACCACATTGGTGCCGCGCTCGGTGTTATGGCTGGCGTTGGCCACATGCTGCCAGCTGAGCATGATGGGGCCGCGCTCCATGGCCTCGCCCAGTAGCACCTCGGTGTGCTCGTGCACCACGCCGGCTTCGTCCACTGTCTGGCGGCGCGCCACGGCCTCGCCCGGGTGCACCACGATGCCCACAAAATCGCCATACCAGCCCAGCGCTGCGGCCGCGTCGCCCCAGTGCAGCAGCGGCAGGCAGGCCTGCGCGGCGATGTCGATGGCCATGGCGTCGGTAACCACGAGACCATGGGCGCCGTGGAACTGCTTGTGGTGCAAAAAGAGGGCGCTCAGGGCGCGCAGCTTGGACTGGTCGTGCAGCGAAAGGGCTGCGAGAAACGGGTAGCGCTGCAGGGTTTGCAGCCACAGCGTGGCCGAGATGTCAGGCACGGGCGCCACGGTGGCGCGAACGCGGCTCCAGAGCCGGTTGAGAAAGGGGGGCATGGCGATCAGGCAGCAGGAGGTCAAGCCCCGCGCAGTTCAGGATCGCTCGTACATGGGGGCCCAATTCACGCGTTCCAAGCCCTGTGCGGTCAGGCGCAGCACTTCTGCGCGCGGCGGATGGGCGGTGGCATCCCAGTCGCTGAGCACCACGCGCTGCAGGCCAGGGGCCAGGGCGTGGCTCGCCGGTTTGTGGGTGTGGCCGTGGATCAGGGTGCGCGCATGGGCGGCGTTCAGCCAGGCGATGGCAGCGGGGCCATCCACATCGGCATAGATGGCGCCCGACTGTTTGCGCGCTTCGCTCTTCTGGCGAATGCCGCGTGCCTGCGCCCGGCGCACGGCCAGGGGTTGCGCCAGAAAGGGTTCTTGCCATTCGGCGCTGCGCGCCTGCACGCGAAAACGCTGGTAGTCCACATCGTCAAGGCACAGCAGATCGCCATGGCTGAGTACAAGGCGCTGGCCACCGAAGACCAGCACGGTGGGGTCTGCCAGGCCGGTGATGCCGCAGTGCGCAAGGAACTCCGGGCCCGCCAGAAAGTCGCGGTTGCCGTGCATGAAGTACACGGGCAGGCGCTGCGCCGCAGCCTGCAGGGCCGCGCAGCCCTGGGCTTCGAAGCTGCCAGTTTCGTGCAGGGCATCGTCGCCCACCCACACCTCGAACAGGTCGCCCAGGATGAAAAGGGCGTCGGCCGTGGTGGTTTGCAGGTAGTGCTGCCAGGCGGCCACGGTAGCGGGCTCGCAGGCCTGCAGGTGCAGGTCGGAAATGAAATCGACCGTGCGCCAGTGCGAAGGAGCGGCAAGCTCCTCGAACCGGGGCACGGTCGTGGTCACGGAGATCGTTTTCAGATCAGAGGGCGACGGCCTTCTCGATGATCACGTCTTCCTTGGGCACGTCGTCATGAAAGCCGCTGCGGCCGGTCTTGACGGCCTTGATCTTGTCCACCACGTCAGCGCCGGACACCACCTTGCCGAACACCGCATAGCCCCAGCCCTGGGCCGATGGCGCGGTGTGGTTCAGAAAGCCGTTGTCGGCCACGTTGATGAAGAACTGCGCCGTGGCCGAGTGCGGGTCGCTGGTGCGGGCCATGGCCACGGTGTAGTTGGCGTTCTTCAGGCCGTTGTTGGCTTCGTTCTGGATGGGCGCATCCGAGTTCTTTTGCTTCATGCCGGGCTCAAAACCGCCGCCTTGCACCATGAAACCGGGGATCACACGATGGAAGATCGTGTTGTTGTAGTGGCCCTTGTTTACATACGACAGGAAGTTCTCGACCGACTTGGGCGCCTTGTCGGCGTCGAGTTCGAGGGTGATGACGCCGTAGTTGGCGATGTGCAGTTCGACTTGGGGGTTGCTCATGGCATGTTCCTTAAGAAAAAATGAATTACTTCACCAGCGTGGCGGACTGGATGGTGACGGGGGTGTTGGGCACGTTCTGGTGACCGCCCTTGTTGCCGGTGGCCACGGCCTTGATCTTGTCCACCACCTCGGTGCCGCTCACTACCTTGCCGAACACGGCATAACCGTGGCCGTCTGGCTGCGGGGCATTGAGCATGGCGTTGTCTTTGACGTTGATGAAGAACTGCGCGGTGGCCGAGTTGGGGTTGCCCGTGCGCGCCATGGCGATGGTGTAGGTGTCGTTCTTGAGGCCGTTGCTGGCTTCCAGCGGGATGGGGGCCTTGGTGGGCTTTTGCACCATGTCGGCCGTGAAACCACCGCCCTGGATCATGAAGCCGTCGATGACGCGGTGAAACACCGTGCCGTCGTAGTGCTTGTCTTTCACGTAGGTCAGAAAGTTTTCGACCGTCTTGGGTGCCTTGGCCGGGTCGAGCTGCACCACGATGTCACCCATCGAGGTGGCGAGTTTCACCTTTGGGGCGTCTTGTGCCTGCACCGGAGATGCTATAAAAAACATAGCTGCCAGCGCAATGCCAGCAAGCGCAATGGTCGATTTTCTTTTGGAAATCATGCAAAACTCCTTGATTGAATCAGGGCCGCGAACCGTGGTGAACGGGCCGCCGCGGCGATGGGGAATATGGCGCCAAAGTTACCACCGGACCGTTTGCGGTGCAGGCGGCATTGCCGCAAGCCCCTGCGCGCGGACGGTCGTCAGGGGCGCGAAGCTGCGGGCTTGCCTGCAGCACCGGCCGCAGTGGCCGAAGCCGGCTGGAACAGCGTGCGCAACTGGGTCAGTTTTGACTTGACGGCGGGGTTGCTGGCCTCCAGCTGCTGCGCCTTGGTGTAGGACTGGTAGGCCAGCCGGGCGTGGATGTCGCCCAGATTCTCATGCGCCGCCGCATACGATGGATTGTTGCGCACTGCCATCTCCAGCGCTGTGCGGGCCTTGTCCAGCTGGTTCTGGCTGGCGTAGATCACCGCCAGGTTGTTGTAGGGCTCGGGCAGCTCGGGGTATTCCTGAATGAGCTGGGTGAAGGTGGCGATGGCCGCATCGGTCTGGCCGATGTCGGTTTGCGCCACGCCGCGCAGAAAGCGCAATTGCGGGTCGCGCGGGGCGGCCGTCAGGCGTTGGTCTGCCTTGCTCAGGGCTTCGGCTGCCTTGCCGGTCTTGAGCAACTGGCTGATCTCAACATAGTCGCTGGCGTGGGCCATGCCTGCGCCCAGCCATGCAGTCAGGGCCAACAGGCGCAAAAGTCGTGGGAGGGTGCTGCAGACTTGCTTCATGGCGGGTAGGGAGGAGGTGCGCGCCGTCCGGGGCCGGGCGGGGCTTATACTTCGGCGGATTGTAGCTGAGGGGGTTGTCATGACGGTGCGCTGTTGCCGCTGGTGATTTCGCTGGGCGCCCAAGGCTGGGCGCATCCCCTCGCAGGGCCCAACCCTTTCGCTGCAGGGTGAGCTGGCTTCACCCGTCCCCCCATCAAGTCTCTCGTTACAGAAATCCCATGAGTTTGCGCATCTACAACACGCTGTCGCGTGCCTTGGAAGATTTTTCCCCGCTCGAACCTGGCCATGTGCGCATGTATGTGTGCGGCATGACCATCTATGACCTGTGCCACATTGGCCACGCCCGCATGATGATGGCGTTTGACGTGGTGCAGCGCTGGCTCAAAAGCAGCGGCTACCGCGTGACCTATGTGCGCAACATCACCGACATTGACGACAAGATCATCAAGCGGGCGCTGGAGCGGGGCATCACCATCCGCCAGCTCACCGACGAAATGATCGCTGCCATGCACGCCGACATTGGCGCCCTGGGCATCGAGCCCCCCGCCCTTGAGCCGCGCGCCACCGAATACGTGCCGCAGATGCTGTCGTTGATCGGCCAGCTCGAAGGCAAGGGCCTGGCCTATCGCTCGCCCCATGGCGACGTGAACTACTCTGTGCGCAAGTTTGCGGGCTACGGCAAGCTCTCGGGTAAATCGCTGGATGAGCTGCGTGCCGGTGAACGCGTTGCGGTGCAGGACGGCAAGGAAGACCCGCTCGACTTTGTGCTGTGGAAATCCGCCAAAGAGGGCGAGCCGCCCGAAGCCAAATGGGACAGCCCCTTTGGCGCGGGCCGCCCGGGCTGGCACATCGAATGCTCGGCCATGAGCTGCGCCACGCTGGGCGAAACTTTTGATATCCACGGTGGCGGTGCTGACCTGCAGTTTCCGCACCACGAAAACGAAATCGCCCAGAGCGAAGGCGCCACGGGCAAGCCGCTGGCGCGCTTTTGGGTGCACAACGGTTTCGTGCGCGTGGACAACGAGAAGATGAGCAAGTCGCTTGGCAACTTCTTCACCATCCGCGATGTGCTGAAGCAGTACGACGCCGAGACGGTGCGCTTTTTCATCGTGCGCGCCCACTACCGCAGCGCCCTCAACTACAGCGATGCGCACCTGGATGACGCGCGCCAGTCGCTCAAGCGGCTTTACACGGCATTGAGCCTGGTGGCGCCAGCCAGCGTGGCCATCGACTGGGCCGAGCCCCATGCCGCACGCTTCAAGGCGGCCATGGATGAAGACTTTGGCACGCCCGAGGCCATTGCTGTGCTGTTCGATCTGGCCAGCGAGGTCAACAAGACCCGTTCTGCCGAACTGGCGGGCCTGCTCAAGGCGCTGGCGGGCTGCCTGGGCCTGCTGCAGGGCGATCCGCAGGCCTTTTTGCAGGCCGGTGCGGGTTTTGACGAGGCTGCCATCCAGGCGCAGATTGCCGCCCGTGCAGCCGCGAAGGCGGGCAAGGATTTTGCAGAGGCTGACCGCATCCGCAATGCCCTGCTGGCCCAGGGCATCGTGCTCAAGGACTCGGCCGCCGGAACGACCTGGGAAGCTGCACAGTGATTTTTTTGAATGTGAAATACGCCGCCAGGGCAGATGGGGCGAGCAGTGGCAGCTTCTAAAAATGTAGCGACTGAGGCACTCGGCCCATCCAGCCCGGCGCTGGCTACGCCCGACTACTGGGCCGATGCCTGCAAGCATCTGATGAAGAAAGACCGGGTGATGAAGCGGCTGATTCCCCAGTTTGGTGATGCGGCTTTGCAAACGCGCGGTGACGCATTCACCACGCTGGCGCGCAGCATCGTCGGGCAGCAGATATCGGTGAAGGCCGCGCAAACCGTGTGGGAGCGCTTCGCCGCGCTGCCGCGCACCATGAAGCCCGGCAACGTGCTCAAGCTCAAGATCGACGACATGCGTGCGGCCGGCCTGTCGGCCCGCAAGGTGGACTATCTGGTGGACCTGGCGGTGCACTTTGATGCGGGCAAGCTGCATGTCAAAGACTGGGCGGCCATGGACGACGAGGCCATCATTGCCGAGCTGGTGGCCATCCGTGGCATCGGCCGCTGGACGGCCGAAATGTTCCTGATCTTCTATCTGATGCGCCCGAATGTGCTGCCCCTGGATGATGTGGGGTTGATCAACGGTATCAGCCAGAACTATTTTTCGGGCGATCCGGTCAGCCGCAGCGATGCCCGCGAGGTGGCCGAGGCCTGGAAGCCCTGGTGCAGTGTGGCGACTTGGTATATTTGGAGATCGCTCGACCCGTTGCCCGTGGCCTATTGAGGCCAGTTTAAACAGTCATGAACCGGTTGCAACACAGGCCTCGCACCAGAGGCACTGAGGGAGCGACCCAAGGAGAAATACGTTGGCGAAAAAGACCTTTCTGGATTTCGAGCAGCCTATTGCCGAACTCGAATCCAAAATCGAAGAACTGCGCTACGTGCAGACCGAGAGCGCGGTGGATATCTCGGAAGAAATCGACCAGCTCAGCAAAAAGAGCCAGCAGCTCACCAAGGACATCTACAGCGATCTGAGCCCGTGGCAGATCACCAAGATTGCCCGCCACCCTGAGCGCCCCTACACGCTCGACTACGTGCGCGACATCTTCACCGACTTCGTTGAACTGCACGGCGACCGCCACTATGCGGACGACCTGTCTATCGTGGGCGGCCTGGCGCGTTTCAATGGCCACGCCTGCATGGTGCTGGGCCAGCAAAAGGGCCGCGACACCAAAGAGCGCGCCATGCGCAACTTCGGCATGAGCAAGCCCGAGGGCTACCGCAAGGCCCTGCGTCTCATGAAGACGGCCGAAAAATTCAAGCTGCCCGTGTTCACGTTCGTGGACACGCCCGGTGCCTACCCCGGCATCGACGCCGAAGAGCGCGGCCAGTCCGAAGCCATCGGCCGCAACATCTTCGAGATGGCGCAACTTGAGGTGCCCATCATCACCACCATCATTGGCGAAGGCGGCTCGGGCGGCGCGCTGGCCATCAGCGTTGGCGACCAGGTGGTCATGTTGCAATACGCCATTTATTCGGTCATCAGCCCCGAGGGCTGTGCCTCCATCCTCTGGAAGACCAGCGACAAGGCCCAGGAAGCGGCCGACGCCCTGGGCATTACCGCGCACCGCCTCAAGGCGCTGGGCCTGGTGGACAAGATCGTCAGCGAGCCCGTGGGCGGCGCACACCGCGATCCCAAGCAGATGGCGGCTTTCCTCAAGCGCGCGCTGGGCGATGCATTCCGCCAGGTGGCCGACCTCAAGACCAAAGACCTGCTGGATCGCCGCTATGGCCGCCTGCAAAGCTATGGCCGCTTCACTGACACCAAGGCCGACAGCCGTTGATTGCCTGGTGATGAAGGCTGCCGCCTTCTTCTCGCCCCTGTGCCATGGCCCCGCAAGGGGCCTTTGCATTGGTGCGGCTGTCTGGTTGTTGCGGGCGGGCGAGGGTATGCCATGACTGTCTCGTTCGACCTGGCCATTGCCGATTTTTCGCCTGCGTTGCCAATGGCGGTGGGGCTGAGTGGTGGCGCCGACTCGACGGCCCTGTTGCTTGCCTGCGCACGCAAATGGCCGGGGCAGGTGCAGGCCATCCATGTGCACCACGGCTTGCAGGCGGCAGCCGATGGTTTCGAGCAGCATTGTGCTGCCCTGTGCCAAAGCCTCAATGTGCCGCTGTGGGTAAAGCGGCTGGACGCCCGCCACACCCCTGGCCAGAGCCCCGAAGACGCTGCCCGGCAGGCGCGATACAAGGCTTTTGAGGCTGTAGCCATTGCCAGTAAAGCGCAAGCAGCTATTAAATCAATAGCAATTGCGCAACATGCGGACGACCAGGTCGAAACCCTGCTGCTCGCGCTTTCGCGCGGCGCGGGCATTGCCGGGCTGGCCGCCATGCCCGCCCGCTGGGAGCGGGCAGGGGTGGTCTGGCATCGCCCGTTGCTGCAGGTGGCCGGTGCTGATATCCGCAGCTGGCTGCGTTTGCAGGGCCAGCCCTGGGTGGAAGACCCCACCAACACCGACCAGCGCTACACCCGCAACCGCATTCGCGCGCAATTGTTGCCTGCGCTGGAGGCCGCGTTTCCGGCGTTTCGCGGCACATTTGCCCGTTCGGCATCCAACGCTGCACAGGCGGCCGAATTGCTGGACGAACTGGCGCAGCAGGACTTGCTGCGGGTTGGCGCACCGCCGCACATCACCGCATTGCAAGGCTTGAGCCGTGCGCGCCAGGCCAACGTGTTGCGCCACTGGTTGCGTGTGGCGCATGCCACCACGCCCTCCGCGGCGCAGCTTGGGGAGTTGCTGAACCAGCTTGCCGCCTGCACCACGCGCGGCCATCGCATTCACATCAAGGTGGGGCGGGGATTCGTGGTGCGATCGGGGCCGCAGCTCGGTTGGTACAATCCCGAGGTTTTGGTCTAACAACGGCACGAAAAACGGCGGCGCACCAAAACAGTGTCCAACCTGCGCTGCGGCTCCAGTTTCGTCACCCCAATATCCAATGGCATTGATCGTTCATAAATACGGCGGCACATCGATGGGCTCTCCCGAGCGCATTCGCAATGTCGCCAAGCGCGTGGCCAAATGGGCACGCGCCGGCCACCAGATGGTGGTGGTTCCGAGCGCCATGAGCGGCGAAACCAACCGCCTGCTCGGCCTGGCCAAAGAGCTGGCGCCCGAGCGCGCCATGCAGTCTTACCATCGCGAACTTGACATGCTCGCCGCCACCGGCGAGCAGGCCTCGTCAGCGTTGCTGGCCATCGCGCTGCAATCCGAAGGAATGGAAGCGGTCAGCTACGCTGGCTGGCAGGTCCCCATCCGCACCGACAGCAGCTACACCAAGGCGCGCATCGAGTCGATCGACGACCAGCGCGTGCGCGCCGACCTGAACGCCGGCAAGGTGGTCATCGTCACCGGCTTTCAGGGCATCGACGGAGAAGGCAACATCACCACGCTGGGACGCGGTGGCTCGGACACCTCGGCCGTGGCCGTGGCAGCCGCCATGAAAGCCGCCGAATGCCTGATCTACACCGACGTGGATGGCGTTTACACCACCGACCCGCGCGTGGTGCCCGAGGCACGTCGTCTGCATACTGTGAGCTTTGAGGAAATGCTGGAAATGGCCAGTCTGGGCAGCAAGGTGCTGCAGATCCGCTCGGTCGAGTTTGCAGGCAAATACAAGGTGCCCATGCGCGTGCTCTCCAGCTTCACGCCCTGGGACATCGACATCAACGAAGAAGCCAAGTCCGGCACGCTGATCACTTTTGAGGAAGACGAAAAAATGGAACAAGCCGTCGTATCCGGCATCGCTTTCAACCGCGACGAGGCCAAGATTTCGGTGCTGGGCGTGCCCGACAAGCCAGGCATCGCCTACCAGATCCTGGGCGCCGTGGCCGAGGCCAACATTGAAGTTGACGTGATCATCCAGAACGTCAGCAAGGACGGCAAGACCGACTTCAGCTTCACCGTCAATCGCAACGACTACGCGCGTACGGTCGAGCTGCTCAATGAAAAAGTGCTGCCGGAGCTGGGTGCACAAGAAGTGGCGGGCGACACCAAGATCTGCAAGGTGAGCATTGTCGGCATCGGCATGCGCAGCCATGTGGGCGTGGCCAGCAAGATGTTCCGCACCTTGAGCGAAGAAGGCATCAACATCCAGATGATTTCCACCTCCGAGATCAAGACCTCGGTGGTCATCGACGAAAAATACATGGAACTGGCCGTGCGCAGCCTGCACAAGGCGTTCGAACTGGACCAGCCGGCGGCCTGAGACTGCCAGAAACGCCTCGAAAATGAGGCATAATAGCTAGATTGGAAACGTGACCGAGTGGCCGAAGGTGCTCCCCTGCTAAGGGAGTATGGGGTGTAGAGCCTCATCGAGGGTTCGAATCCCTCCGTTTCCGCCAGCAGGTATTTGTAAGTCTATGATTTGCAAAGCAAAAAGCCACCGTAAGGTGGCTTTTTTGCTTATGGGCCATAGTTCTAACCACAATTGCTTATGCGCTTTGGTGAGACGTTCTGAGTAACAATTCCATCAAGAGTCAAAGCTGCGCTGGCGGCGTTCAAGCACACCGAGCACACACGCAGGGTGAATGCTTTTTGGCGCAGTCGTCAGGCGACGTGGTGGAAACCGGAGGTGCTGTTGCGGCAGGCGTGCGATGCTCTGCGCGACACCGGCATGTTCCCGCTGGAAGCGTTTGAGCCACCAGACAGCCATGCAGAGCAGCCGCAGCAAAAGCACCATCGTTTCCGCTGAGCGACCAATCGGCTGGATCGCATTTTGAGCGCTTTCCGGTCGTCACAGCACCACCAGTACCAGCCGAGCAAAAAAGTGCGCTTGCTGGCCGTTCTGGTGGCTGCAATCGGCATGCCAAATATCCAATCTTTCGCCGCCAGCGGCAGTTCGTCCGTTCAAAGTTCAGCAACGTCCAGCACAGCAAAACTCGTGCTTTGGTTACATGGTGACTGTTACCAGTGGATAAAAACACCTTCTTCGGGAACAACTTCCATGAGTGCCCCTCATGCTGCGCAGGACGTAGGTCATTGCTTTTTGCGTCTGCTGGGATGGTTCTCGCCGAAGATCGGATATTGACGATTTATACCTTTTCATATATATTTTGACCATGGCAACCTCTGATAAACCACTGGAGTGGATCGGCAGCAGCTACAAGGACTTGATGGCATTGCCTGACGAAGTGCGGCGCCACTTCGGTTTTGCGCTATCCCTGGCACAAGCTGGAGACAAGCACGACGACGCTAAGGTGCTCAAAGGCTTTGGCGGTGCCGGTGTGCTCGAAGTGGTGGAGGACGATGCCGGTGGTACCTATCGCGCTGTCTACACCGTCAAATTCGCGGAAGCAGTATTCGTTCTGCACTGCTTTCAAAAGAAGAGCAAGCGCGGCATCGCCACGCCCAAAGAGGACATGGACATTGTTCACGCTAGGCTCAAGATTGCCGAAGCGTATGTGAAGGAGTTGCGTAAATGAAAACTCATCTTGTTGACGGCGTTGAGGTGCATCGCGGTTCTGGCAATGTGTTTGCTGACCTCGGCTTGGCAGACGCAGAAAAGCTCAAGATCAAAACCGGCTTGGTCGTCGAGATTAGGAAGGCCATGCGTAGCAGGGGCCTCACGCAGCAAGAGGCAGCCAAGCTGATGGGCATCACACAGCCCAAAGTTTCAGACATGATGCGCGGCGACTTCAGTAATCTTTCCGAGCGCAAGCTGATGGACTGTCTAACCCGGCTGGGCTACGACATTGAAATCAAGGTGCGGCCTGCCAAGTCGGAGGTCGGGCATCTGATGTTCGCTCCAGCATGAGGGCTGATGTGTCCAAACCTGTCTCAGTTGTGGCCGGTCCAGCAAAAATGGGCGCTCGCGTCCGTGTGAACGGAGTACTTGCTGCCGTGCAGCCTCCATCTCAGGCCGATATGGTCAAACTTCAGCGCGTCGCAAACAACCTTGACCGGCTGCTAGTTACGCACCCGGTGGATGTAGATGGCCTGATTGATGAATTCGAGCTGGCTCGAAACCTTGTGCAGGGATCGAAAGGGTAATCGTATGCCGCCAACAGGCCGATCAGGCCGATAGCTACCGCTTGCGGTAGACCTGAAGCTTTTGGCAGCTTTTGCCTCCCGGCGCGGTCGATTGGCGAGCGTCTGTTCACTCGATTCGTTGAGACTAGCCTGTCTCTCCCCACTCAGTCTGGCCGGACCAATCATCTGGGAGCGCACAATCGCCCTCGACCCGCACGTTACCTTCACGCCGGGCTCCATTTGAGACCTCCGGCGCAGCGTGAGTACCACCGAGAATCCAACACGAAGATCACGCGACAATCGTCAGAATTGATCGGCGTGACCAGCAGACATTTGCAGCCATAGCGCTAGGCAATCGCGAAAGTAGACCATGCCATGAAGCGGGACATTGAATGCTAAACATCATCTGGGGCTCAAACAAAGATAAACCTGAGGCAGCCAAGGCCTTGGTGTTGATTTCCACGCAGAAGTGACCCACTAACCCCCAGGATTTCCATCTAAACCTGACCCACGTACTAACCCTAACCTGCTGCTTTGTTGAGCAGCAGGAGACCAGGAGTGATAGACGTGGCAACACTGAGTGTCATCAGGCGCTGGGCCCTGCGAGAGCAGTTGTCCATCCGAGAGATCGCCCGCCGCACGGGCCTCTCGCGCAACACCATCCGCAAGTACCTGCGCGCAGGCGAGGCCGAGCCGCACTATGCCAAGCGGGTCAGTCCATCCAAGCTCGATCCCTTCGCATCGAAGCTCTCGGGCTGGCTCAAGACGGAAGCTGGCCGATCCCGCAAGCAGCGGCGTACCGTCAAGCAGATGTACGCTGATCTGCAGGCCCTGGGCTATACCGGCTCCTACAACCGGGTTGCCGCCTTTGCCCGGCTGTGGCAAGAGCAGCGCGTGGTGGCCCAGCAGACCACCGGCCGCGGCACCTTCGTTCCCCTGGCCTTCGGCCCAGGTGAGGCCTTCCAGTTCGACTGGAGCGAGGACTGGGCAGTGCTGGCCGGAGTGCGCACCAAGCTGCAAGTGGCCCACTTCAAGCTCAGCCACAGCCGAGCGTTCTACCTGCGCGCCTATCCGCTGCAGACGCACGAGATGCTGTTTGACGCTCACAACCATGCGTTCGTAGTTCTGGGCGGTGTGCCCCGCCGTGGCATCTACGACAACATGCGCACCGCTGTAGACCGGGTGCGCCGTGGCAAGGAGCGCGACGTCAATGCGCGCTTTGCGGCCATGGTCAGCCACTTCCTGTTCGAGGCCGAGTTCTGCAATCCCGCGTCGGGCTGGGAGAAGGGCCAGGTGGAGAAGAACGTGCGCGACGCCCGCCATCGTCTGTGGCAGGTGGTGCCGCCATTCCCAGGCCTGACTGAGCTCAACGCCTGGCTTGAGGAGCGCTGCGTGGCCTTATGGAATGAGATCGAGCATGGCAAGTTGCCGGGCACCGTCGCGGATGTCTGGGCTCAAGAGAAGGCAACCTTGATGCCGATGCCTCGGCCCTTCGATGGCTTTGTGGAGCACACCAAGCGCGTCTCGCCCACCTGCTTGGTCCACTTCGAGCGCAACCGCTACAGCGTGCCGGCCCCGTATGCCAACCGGCCTGTAAGCCTGCGGGTCTACGCAGACCGCTTGGTGATTGCCGCCGAAGGCCAGATCGTGTGCGAGCACCAGCGCCTGATCGAGCGTAACCACCATGGTGCTGGGCTGACCGTCTACGACTGGCGCCACTACCTGGCGGTGCTGCAGCGCAAGCCCGGAGCCTTGCGCAATGGTGCTCCGTTCCTGGAGCTACCAGCGGCCTTCAAGCGACTGCAGGCCACCTTGCTCAAGCAACCCGGCGGCGACCGGGAGATGGTGGAGGTTCTGGCACTGGTGCTGCACCACGACGAGCAGGCGGTACTCACCGCAGTGGAGCTGGCACTGGAGTCAGGTGCTGCCAGCAAGACCCACATCCTGAACGTGCTCCATCGCCTGCTGGACGGCAAGCCCGCTCCAGCACCGGTCACTTCGCCCCAGGCCCTCAAGCTGGCGGTGGAACCCCAGGCCAATGTGCTTCGCTACGACCAATTGAGGGAGGTGCGCTATGCGTCATGACCCTGCCATCGCTTCCATCGTGATCATGTTGCGCGAGCTCAAGATGCACGGTATGGCCCAGGCGGTTGCGGAACTGGCTGAGCAAGGTGCACCGGCCTTCGATGCGGCACAGCCCATCCTGTCTCAACTGCTCAAGGCCGAGACCGCCGAGCGGGAGGTGCGCTCGGTAGCCTACCAATTGAAGGTGGCCAGATTCCCGGCGTACCGGGACCTGGCTGGGTTTGACTTCGGCCACAGCGAGGTGAACGAGGCACTGGTACGCCAGCTGCACCGGTGCGACTTCTTGGAGAACGCCAACAACGTGGTGCTGGTGGGTGGACCGGGTACGGGCAAGACCCACATCGCCACAGCCCTCGGGGTGCAAGCCATCGAGCACCATCACCGCAGGGTGCGGTTCTTCTCCACGGTGGAGCTGGTCAATGCGTTGGAGGAGGAGAAGGCCAACGGCAAGCCCGGACAGTTGGCCCACCGCCTGGCCTATGCCGATTTGGTGATCCTGGATGAGCTGGGCTACCTGCCGTTCAGTACGTCAGGAGGCGCCTTGCTGTTCCACCTGCTGTCCAAGCTGTACGAGCGCACCAGCGTCGTGATCACCACCAACCTGAGCTTCAGCGAATGGGCCAGTGTGTTCGGGGATGCGAAGATGACTACGGCATTGCTGGACCGGCTTACGCATCACTGCCATATTCTGGAAACCGGTAACGACAGCTATCGATTCAAGAACAGCTCTGCACAGCAACCACCACAGACCACCAAGAAGGAGAAGACAGCCAAGAACTTATCCACAACGTGAGCGTGAAGTTCACAAACCAGGGTGGGTCAGATCGAGATGGAAATGGTGGGTTAGGTTTGCGTGGAAATCAACATGGCACTGCACTTGCCACACGCCATCCACTTGGCCGACGATCACAAGGGCGCTCATGTCCACGCGGGCGCTCAGGTCCCCATCCTGGCGGTGGATGCTCCATGGCACTGCTTTGCCAGTCTCCCAGCATGGCTCAAAAAATCGCTCCACAGGCACAAGGCAGAACTGTTGCTGGCGCCATGCGGTCCGGTATCGGCGCGGTCTGACCAGTCGCCTAGATAGTGGTGTACCCAAGTTCGTCGCAGAAGAGTTTGCCCGCGCGGTTTTGCGTGGCGCGCTCAGGCTTGCCAATGTCAGTCATATGGATGTTTTGTCCCTCGCCCCAAGTTCACCCGGCATACTGTACTTATAGTTACATGATGTAACCATGCTCAAAAACACCGCCCCCATTCAGCAGGCTGCCAAGCCCAGCCTGCAAGCCGTGCGCCGGGCAGTGGCCAGTTCGACTGCGCTGGAAACAGGGCTCACCGTGAAACAGCTGGAGCAAAAGCTGCAAAACCGCCGCCAGCACCGTTTTCACACATCAAGCTGGCGGCCTGATTCAAGCCGCGCCGCCGCTCAGCGCTTGCGCCACCAGTCGTTTCATCGGCGCGTATTCCATCTGAACACCCTGGCGAATTGCCTGAATGTAGGCAGGCTTGTCGGCATTCCACGTGCTGTAGTCCAGCGGCTCCCGGCCTGACTGCACTGCCATCACGTCCGCCAGCGACAGTGCCGTTCGTCCGCCACAATTCCATTATATTTGTGATGCACGATGTATATTTACGGCTGTTCGCAGTTGTGTCTTGGATGCGTCTACGTCCCCCCCAGATTTCTTCTTGCTGCGCAAGTGCCGCGCATGCTTTGTTTTACCCTGTAGAAATTTTCAATGAAGCTCATTCCCGCAATTCTCTGTGGCGGCGCTGGATCTCGTCTTTGGCCTGTTTCGCGCGAGCTTCATCCCAAGCCGTTTATTCGCCTGGCAGATGGGCAGAGCTTGCTGCAAAAAGCCTTTCTTCGCGGGGCAACCCTGCCTGGGGTTACTGAAGTGCTCACCGTTACAAATCGAGAGCTTTTCTTCAAGACCCAAGACGAGTTTCGTGAGGTCAATAAAGCCCAGTTGGCGACATCTTTCATATTGGAACCCTTCGGCCGCAACACAGCAGCAGCCATTGCCGCCGCAGCGCTGCATGCGGTCAAGGCGCACGGTGAGGACGCAGTTTTGCTTGTGCTGGCTGCCGACCATCTGATCGCCGATCAGGAAGCCTTTGCCAATGCCGTGGCCCAGGCCGCAGTTTTGGCCCAGCAGGGTAAGCTGGTCACCTTCGGCATCCAGCCCGATGCCCCTGAAACTGGCTACGGCTACATTGAAGCTGAAGGCAATCAGGTGCTGCGTTTTGTCGAAAAACCTTCTCTTGAAAAAGCCCGTGAATACCTAGATTCCGGCCGCTTTCTGTGGAATTCCGGCATGTTCTGCTTCCAGGCCGGCACCATGCTGAAGGCTATGCAACAGCATTGCCCAGACATTCTTGCAGCGACCCAGTTGTGCATGGCTCAGTCTCGTAGGGCTGAAGGCAAAGACCTGGTGGAGCTTGAACTTGATTCGGCCAGCTTCGCGCAGGTTCCAGACAACTCCATTGACTACGCTGTCATGGAGCAATCAGACCAGGTCGCAGTGGTTCCCTGCACCATCGGCTGGAGCGATATCGGCTCCTGGACTGCATTGGGCGATCTTTCTGTAGCTGACAGCGACGGCAACCGAATCGACGGCGAGGCGCTCTTGCATGATGTCTCCAACTGCTACATCCAAAGCAACAATCGCGTTATCGGCGCAGTTGGTGTGGACAATCTCATCATTGTTGACACCCCGGATGCTTTGTTGGTGGCCGACAAGGCCCGCGCACAGGACGTCAAGCACCTGTATAAAACGCTCAAGACGAATGGGCATGATGCCCATAAGCATCACCTGACTGTGCATCGCCCATGGGGCACCTACACGGTGCTGGAAGAAGACCCCAGCTTCAAAATCAAGCGCATCGAAGTCAAGCCAGGTGCATCCTTGTCGCTGCAGATGCACCACCACCGCAGTGAGCACTGGATTGTCGTCAGCGGCATGGCCAGGGTGGTTAACGGCGAAAATGAGTTGTTCGTCAACACCAACGAATCAACTTATATCCCTGCAGGCCACAAGCATCGGCTGGAGAACCCCGGCATCCTGAACTTGGTGATGATCGAAGTGCAAAGCGGTCAGTACCTGGGTGAAGACGACATCGTTCGCTTTCAGGATGTGTACGGGCGGGTCTAATGCCCCTTGCTTGAATGCACTATAGATTCGGCCCTTTGATGTATCAACTACCGTTCAGGCTCAGGGCGAACGGTTCAAACTTCACAGGGCCAGATCAATAGAAGCACTTCGAAGATTCGGATCGCCAGCCGTCGCGGCCTCTCTACGTTATTTTTACGCCATCTTTTTCCCGCTCGACTTCGACACAAATAGGAACATCTCTTGGAAATGCAATCACCCCCCGCGTTGAACGGGGTCAGCGGGAGTCAATCCCTGAAAAAACGTTTTTCTGGCATCAATCGTCTTTTTCTCTTGACCGTCGCCGTGCCCACCATGCTGGCGACCCTCTATTTCGGCTTGATGGCGTCAGATGTTTATGTCTCTGAAAGCCGCATTGTCGTGCGCAGCCCAGACCGGCAGGTTGCCACTGGCTTGGGCGCATTGCTCAAGGGCGCGGGCTTTTCGCGCGCGCAAGACGACAGCTACACCGTGCGCGACTATGTGCTCTCACGCGATGCCCTCAAGGAAATAGACGACACGCTGTCAGTGGGCAAGTCATTTGCCAGCGACTCGGTGGACCGGGTAAGTCGCTTTGGCGGGCTCGACTTTGACACCAGCTTCGAAGCCTTGCACCGCTATTACCAGAAAAAGGTGGACATCCAGCAAGACAGCGCTTCGTCCATCACCACGCTGACCGTGCGCGCCTACGCCGCACAAGACGCGCAGAACATCAACCAAAAGCTGCTGGAGCTGAGCGAAGGCTTGGTCAACCGCCTGAACGAGCGCGGCCGCCAGGACTTGATAAGCTCTGCCGCGTCTGAAGTGGCCGAGGCGGAAGCCAAATCCAAATCCGCAGCCCTGGCGCTATCCACCTACCGCAACGCCAAAGGCGTGGTGGACCCCGAAAGACAAGCCACGGTGCAGTTACAGCAAGTGGCCAAGCTGCAAGACGAGCTGATCGCCACCAAAACCCAGCTGGCCCAGCTCAAGGCCTTTACCCCGCAAAACCCGCAAATTCCGGCCCTGCAAACCCGCGCCAGCACGCTGCAGGCCGAAATGGCCGCCGAGACTACCAAGGTCACTGGTGGCGAGCTCTCGCTGGCCAACAAGGCGGCTGAATACCAGCGCCTGGCGCTGGAACGCGAATTTGCCGACAAGCAACTGGCCAGCGCCCTCGCGTCGTTAGAACAAGCGCGTAGCGAAGCCCAGCGCAAGCAGGTGTACATCGAACGCATAGCCCAGCCCAGCCTGCCCGATGTTGCCCTCGAACCACGCCGTCTGCGCAGCATCTTGGCGACGTTCGTGCTGGGCCTGGTGGCTTGGGGCATCTTGAGCATGCTGCTGGCCGGCGTGCGGGAACACCAGGATTGAAGGGAGAGACCATGGAAGGCTCGTCCCCAAAACCGCAATCATCCCTGCGCGCCTCCTGGGCCATTCAGCGCCGGGTTATTGGTGCCTTGTTGATGCGCGAAGTGCTCACGCGCTACGGGCGCCACAACATCGGCTTTTTGTGGCTCTTTGTTGAGCCCATGATGTTTACGCTGGGCGTGACCGTACTCTGGACCGTGGCCGATGCCGCGCATGGTTCCAACCTGCCGATTGTGGCCTTTGCCCTCACCGGCTATTCCAGTGTTTTGCTGTGGCGCAACATGCCGGGCCGCTGCATTGGCGCCATCGGCCCCAACCTGGCGCTGATGTACCACCGCCATGTGAAAGTGATGGACATTTTTGCCGCGCGGCTGCTGCTAGAGGCTGCGGGTGCGACCATTTCATTCACGGTACTGAGCTTGTTTTTTAGTGCCATCGGCTGGATCAGCCCGCCCGAAGACATTGGCAAGGTGCTGTTCGCCTGGTTCATGCTTGCCTGGTTTGGTTTTTCGCTGGCCATCTTGATGGGGGCCTTGAGCGAGCAGTCAGAAATCATTGACAAAATCTGGCACCCTGCCTCGTACCTGCTGTTCCCGCTCTCAGGGGCCGCCTTTATGGTGGATGCATTGCCCACCGTGGCACAACAATTTGTGCTGATGCTGCCCATGGTGCATGGCGTTGAGCTGCTGCGCGAAGGCTACTTCGGCTCCACTTTCAAGGCGCACTACGACATGGGCTATATGGCTGTTGTCTGCGCCTGCATGAGCCTGCTGGGCATGGCGAAAATGCGCGAAATCAGCCGAACGGTGATGCCCGAATGATCCACATCGAGCATGTCACCAAGCGCTATGCCACGCGCCACGGCAACGTCACGGTGCTGGACGACGTCAACCTCACCATTCGACCTGGCGAAAAAGTTGGCATTCTGGGCCGCAATGGTGCGGGCAAGTCCACCATCATCCGGCTTATCAGCGGCGCAGAGCGGCCTAGCGCAGGCCATATTCGGCGTGAAATGAGCGTGTCTTGGCCCCTGGCTTTTGGTGGCGCTTTCCAAGGCACCCTCACAGGGCTGGACAACCTGCGCTTCATCTGCCGGGTGTATGGCAAAAGCACCGAAGACAAGATTGCCTATGTGCAGGAGTTTTCTGAACTGGGTCGCTACCTGCGCGAGCCAGTCAAAACCTATTCTGCCGGCATGCGCGCGCGCCTGGCATTTGCCATCAGCATGGTGGTGGAGTTTGACTGCTTTTTGATCGATGAAATTGTGGCCGTAGGCGACAGCCGCTTTCATGAAAAGTGCCGTATTGAGTTGTTTGAAAAGCGCAAAGACCGCGCCATGATCATTGTTTCGCACGACCCTGGCTACGTGCGCGCGCACTGCGACCACGCTGCCGTGTTGGTTCAAGGCAAGCTCACCACGTTTGACCATGTGGATGATGCGTTCGCTTTTTATCAAAGCCACGCAGCAGAATGAAAGCGCTTGCCAGGCAGATGCCCGCATGGGCACTCACGCTCATGCCCGTGCGACTCGCCAGGCAGTACGCGAGTGAACCCGCTCCTACAGCGGCTTCATCATCCAAGTCGGCACGGCAACTGCTGGTCGATGTTTCCGTCATTCACCAAAGCGATGCCCGCACAGGCATCCAGCGCGTGGTGCGGGCATTGCTGCTGCAGCTGTTGAGGGCGCCGCCTGTGGGATATCGTGTTTGCCCCATTTTTGCCACGCGCCAGCACGGTTACCGCTATGCCGTCCCAAAATTTCTTGACTCACCAGCGCAAGCACCAGGCGCTGCGGTGTCGCCGGTGCCGGCGGACGTGCAAGTGGAATGCGGGGACCTGTTCTTAGGCCTTGACCTCGCCGCCCATCTGTTGCCCCGCCATCAGGCACAGGTGCTGCACTGGAAAAGAAACGGTGTAAAAGTACATGTGGTGGTGTATGACCTGCTGCCACTGCAGCACCCAGAATGGTTCAAGCCCAAAACCACCCGCAACTTCAAACGCTGGATCAAGTGGCTGGCCGTGTATGCCGACAGTGCCATTTGCATTTCTGAAATTGTCAAGCTTCAACTGCACACCTGGCTGAACACTCACTTTGGTTTGCTGCCCACAGCCTTACCTGCCAGCACCATCGTATTGGGGGCAGATATAGACGCCAGCGCGCCCAGCGGTGGCCTTCCAGCAGATGCCCAAATTCTGTTGGCGCGTCTGCGCAACACCCCCGCCGTTTTGATGGTGGGCACGCTGGAGCCGCGTAAAGGCTACGACCAGGCACTGGCTGCTTTTGAGCAGCTTTGGCAACAAGGCACCACGCCTCTATTGGTCATCGTAGGCCGCCCGGGCTGGAAAACTGAAGCACTGCAAGAAAAACTGCGCCGCCATCCGCAAGCTGGCAAATGCCTTTTTTGGCTTGAAGATGTCAGCGATGAATATTTAGCTCATCTGTATGCCGCCTGCGGCGGCGTGCTGGTAGCTTCCAGGGCCGAGGGCTTTGGCCTGCCGCTGATCGAGGCCGCCCTGCACAACAAGCCCGTGCTCGCGCGCGACCTTCCTGTGTTCCGCGAGATCGGTTTGCCTGGCGTTACGTTTTTCAGCGGCGAAAGCGCTGCCAGTTTGGCCACCGCCATTCCCGCCTGGCTGAAAAAAGCGCGGCCCGAAGGCGGTGCAAGCCAAAGCCGAAGCCGAAGCCCAAACGTGGCCACTTGGCAAACCGCAGCCGTGCAGTTGTTGGATACCCTGGGTCTGTCGGGTGAACCGGATCGCGAAGCAGATGCGGGTTGCGCAGCCAGCGCACTGGCACAAGGGGCAGCGGCATGAGCCCTGTAACTGCGTCACACCCCGTGCACAGCGTTGCCCTGACCTGTGACTTCCTGCGGGCGCAGCCGGGCCCCGACGGCTTTGCCAACTTCCAACCCCGAAACCTTGCATGGCTCGAAAGAATCCTCGGCGCCAAACATGCTTGGCGGCATTGGGGGCTGACAACGAGCGCCATCAAAGCGCCAACCGAGGCGCAGGCGTTCAGGCGCGCCCTGGGCAATGACACCATCTTCGCGGATTATTTGAATGATGCCGATCAAACCTGGGCCTCGTTGTATGACGTTGAAGACGTCACGGTTTTCCCGGCGGTCCTTGATGAGCTGTTTCAGCACGATCTTGTCGTCGGGTTTGAACTGCCACCAACGCTGAAGCGGGCCCTGCATCGGGCGGGCAAGCGCTATATCAGCTTCTACATCCACCCGGTTCGATTCCTGCGCGACTTGTGCCTGTTGGTCACCACCAATTCAAGCGACGTGGCCGACCTTGTTGCGCAGGGGGAGGTTTCCTCACACGAGATCGATTTCCAGGTCAGACGATTCAGCGCCTTGTTTTCGCGCCTGCAACTGCCCGCCTTGTCGCTGCCAGACAATCTGCCCGTGCTGGTCGGGCAAACCGAAAAGGATTCGGTGCTCGTTCGGGGCGGAAGTTTCGCAACCTGGGAAGACTATGAAGACGACCTTGCCGAGATGCTGGGGCCGTACCCCGAGCTGATATTTCTTGAGCATCCGTACCGTCAGAACAGCGCACTCGTCACGGAGTATTTGCGTGGCAGGCATGGCAAAACCGTTATTTCGGTTCGCGCCAACAGCTATGGCGTCATATTTTCACCAGTCCAGACGCCATTCTTTCTGACCCTGGCTTCTTCACTTGGAACCGAAGCGCGCTGTGCCGGGCGGGACTGTACTTTTCTGTACAACGACCCCTGCGAAAAATTCATCCTCAGCGGCGTGGACGTTCCTGGCGCCTGCATGGTTTCTCATGCCGTACTTCAGGATGAATTCTGGAAGAAGATTTTCTCCGGGGATTTCAAGAAAACGAAGTCCAGGACTCGCGCCGCCGCTGACGCCTTCTCCCTGGGGGACCATTACATCCGAAACAGCCTTGATTCATGGGCATTTCGTCCCTTGCAATCCGGGTCGAGCATCGATCCGGTGCGCAAGTTGGTTCTCCCGGCAGCCGCTGCCACACAGGATCGCTTAGGCACCTTGAACACCACTCTCTGTGCTGCGTCGCCCAGCGCAGCACAGCAACTGCTTATCCATGGCCGCACCCAACTGCCATGGGGCGCCGTAGAGACTCTTCCCAGGCCATTCGCCCTGGGCGGGCTTTCCGCTATGGACCTTTCGCGACCAGAAGCTTCGCATTACCTGATTGAGGGTTTTCATATGCCCGAAGCCTGGGGGGTATGGAGCAGCGGCAAGTACGCCAAGCTTATTGTTCCGGTTGATCTGACTGGCGCTGCCGAGATTGAGCTGGACATCTCGATGGTGGTCAAGGTGTATGCGGGAATCATGGCCCATGCGCCGGTGCTGCAGATCACGATGGAAGGCCGAGAGCTTGGTGTTGTACTGTTTCGGAAATCGGCCAAGAACGAGCAGGAGATTGGCTTTACCGTCCGCATCAAGAACCCGGCCTGCCACATCGAGTTTTATGTTTCACACAGTGGGTGTCCGGCATTGCTAAGTCAATCAGCTGATCACCGAGAGTTGGGTTTCGGGCTTTGTGCATTGAGCGTTGCCGTGTCATCGGTCAAGGAAGACGAGCAGGATGAAAGTGGCACTGAAATTGCGGGGAAATTCTGGGGGGTGTCCGAAAATGAAGCCGTTGGCGAGGTGGCCAGCCGCGCATCTCAGGGCGGGACGGCATGAATATGAACAAACAAATTGAGCAAGTCCAGGCCCTGAACCTGGCATTTGCTGCAACCGAACAGCAACTGACCGCTGAAATAGCGGCCCTGGCCCAGCGCGAGCAGGAGGTTGCCGCACAACTGCAGGCGTTGCGCCAGCAAGCCGAACAGGAAAAGGCCGAACAGGCAGCAATCCACAGCGAACAAGAGCATGCACTGCGCCGCGAATACGCCGAGCGGGAACAGGCCCTTAGCCAGCAGCTGCAGGCCGGGCAACAAGAACTCAGCCGCCTAGAGCAAGAGCGCGTGCTGCGTGAACAAGAGCACGCCGAGCAAACCCACCAAGCCCGGCAAGAGCTGGAAGGCCTCGCGCACACCCTGGCCCAGCGCGAGCAGGAAGCTGCCGCGCAGCTGCTGGCGTTGCAGCAGCAAGCCGAACAGGAAAAGGCCGCGCAAGCAGCAACTCATGGTGAACAAGCGCATGCACTGCGCAGTGAACATGCCGAGCGGGAACACGCTCTCAGCCAGCAATTAAATGCCGGGCAGCAAGAACTTCACCGTCTGCAGCAAGAGCGCGTGTTGCGCGAAAAAGAACACGCTGAACAAACCAGCCAGGCCAAACAGGAGCTGGAAACCCTCCTGCGCAATCAGGCCCAGCGCGAGCAGGAAGTTGCCGCGCAGCTGCTGACCATCCAGCAACAAGCCGCCCAGGAAAAGGCCGAACTAGCACGCAGCCAGAGCGAGCAAGAGCGCACACTACACCGCCAACACACCGAGCGGGAACAGGCTCTCAGCCAGCAACTGCAAGCGGGGCAAGAAGAACTCCACCGTTTGCAGCAGGAGCGGGCCCAGCGCGAAAAAGAACACGCTGAACAAACCAGCCAGGCCCGGCAAGAACTGGAAACTCTTCTGCGCGGCCAGGCCCAGCGCGAGCAGGAAGTCGCCGCGCAACTGCTGACCATCCAGCAGCAAGCAGCCAAGGAAAAGACTGAGTTGGCACGCAACCACAACGAACAAGAGCGCGCACTACGACGCCAACACGCCGAGCGGGAACAGGTTCTCAGCCAGCAACTGCAAACCGGGCAAGAAGAACTTCGCGGCCTCGAGCAGGACCGGGCCCAGCGCGAAAAAGATCACGCTGAACAAACCAGCCAAGCCCGGCAGGAGCTGGAAAGCCTGCTGCGCACCCAGGTGCAGCGCGAGCAGGAAGTCGCCGCGCAACTGCTGGCCATCCAGCAGCAAGCAGCCAAGGAAAAAATAGAACAGACCCGCAGCCACAGCGAACAAGAGCGCACACTGCACAGCCAGCACGCCCAGCGGGAAAAGGTACTCACCCAACAACTGCAAGCCCATCAACAAGAACTTCGCAACCTGCAGAAAGACCGGGCAAAGCGTGAGCAGGAGGTCACCGCGCAATTGTTGGATATTCAGCAACAAGCCGCAAAGGAAACGGCCGAGCAGGCACGCAAGCACTGGGAGCAGGCGAGCGCACTGCACCGCCACCACGCTGAGCGGGAGCAGGCCCTCAACTTGCAACTGCAAGCCGGGCAACAAGAACTCCGCCGCCTGGAGCAAGACCGGGCACAGCGTGAAAAAGAACATGTCGAGCAAACCAGCCAATCCCGGCGAGCACTGGAAAGCCTGCTGCGCAATCAGGTGCAACGCGAGCAGGAAGTCATCGCACAACTGCTGGTCATTCAGCAACAAGCGGAACAGGAAAAGGACGAACAGGCCCGTCAGCACAGGGAACAAGAGCGCGCACTGCAGCGCCAGCATGCCGGGCGGGAGCAGGCCCTGATCCAGCAACAGGAAGCCGCACAAGAGGAACGCCGCCAACAGGAGCATGAATGGGCGCAGCGTGAAGACGCAGTCGGCAAAAAAATCACTGCCCTGCAAATCGAAGCGCAGGCGCTTCATCATGCCCAGCAATTACAAGCGCAACAGCATGATTCCGAACTCAGCACCAAGCTGGACGAGCACAAGCGCCTGATAGCAGCCTGCGCAGCCCTGGAGGCCCAGCTCAAAGCCGAGATTCTGTTCGAGCAGCAAACCAGTCTGCGGCTGCGCCAGTCGCTGGCCGAGGTACAGCATAGCCTGGCAACCACGCACGCCTCACTCACCTGGCGCATGACGGCGCCACTGCGCACGCTGGCCTCGTTCATCGCCCCGAAAAAGAATCCCGGCTCCGCACCTCCCATCGTGGCAGAGGTAACCGACGCCATCATGGCTGCTGCTGCAGCACCGAAGTCAATCAACGTTCAACAAGCACCGGTTGAGCCCGTTGAGCCCATCTTGCCTGCCACCACGAATGCAGCTAACGCGCACACCCCAGCCCATGAAATGGGAGAGGGAGTGCCACCCCACGCAATCATGCCGTCTGTTTCAGAATCACAGTCGATCAACGTTCAACACGCATCCATTGAGCCCATCATGCCTCCCCCTGCACAAGTGACTATGCCGCCCATCCCAGCCCTTGCCTCCACACTGGATGGACTATTGGCCTACCACGACCAACAGTTCGTCAGCTGCGCCTATCAAACGCTATTAGGCCGGGCTCCCGATCCTGAAGGGCTGGGTTATTACTTGGGACGATTGCGCACAGGATTTTCCAAAATCCGGATTTTGAAACAATTACGGGTTTCTTCAGAGGGGAAAGCGCATGCAGCCAAGCTGCCCGGGCTGGATATCGCCATTCAACGCCACCAAAAAGAGCAATACCCCTTGATTGGTTGGCTATTCAGACTGCTCAATGGCGGGGAAGGCAACCACCCAACCGAACGCAAACTGCGCGGTATCGAAAACCAGCTTTTTTTACTCGGTGATGAGAGCAACCGCCGCTTCAATCAGTTGGAAACGGCACTGGCCGGCTTGCACCACCTGGTCGTGCAGCAAACCCAATCCGTCGTCGCGGCGCTGGGCGGCACACCTATGACTATCCCCGATGCCTCAAACATCATCCACATCCAGCCACCAGAGCCAGTCGGACTCAAGCAGCTCTCGCCACGTGCCAGAGACATCTATTTTCAACTTAAAACAGCGGCTGCACGACATGCCGGGAGGGCCACGTAATGCGTATTGTGATTGATTTGCAAGGGGCACAGAGTAGCGGGTCCCGTAACCGTGGAATTGGGCGATACACGTTGTCGTTAGCGCAGGCGATCATCCGAAATAAGGGTTCACATGACGTGTTCATAGCCCTTAACGGTCTATTTCCCGACACGATTGAACCAATTAGGGCTCTATTCGACCAGCTATTGCCACAAGAAAATATTCGTGTGTGGCATGCAGTCGGACCGGTATGCCACATTGATCCGGCAAATAATTGGAGGCGAAAAACAGCTGAGTTAAGCCGTGAGGCATTTCTAGCAACGCTTTCTCCCGACATACTTTATGTGACTAGCCTATTTGAAGGATTGACTGATGATGCGGTAACAAGTATTGGGCTACTTACACAAACCATACCTACTGCAGTCACTCTGTACGATTTAATCCCCTTAATCAATAGATCACCGTATTTGGATAACCCTGTAGTTGAGTCGTGGTATGAAAACAAGCTTGACCAAATACGAAGATCTGGCCTATTGCTAGCCATTTCTGAATCCTCTCGTCAAGAAGGTATTGATTACCTTGGTTTCCCAATAGAGCGTTCAATTAACGTAGGTACAGCCGCTGACCCACAGTTTAAACACATTAATATTAACAGTGTGATAGAACGTGATGTACGTGAGCGCTATGGCATACTAAAACCTTTCATTATGTATACCGGTGGAATTGATCACCGTAAAAATATAGAAGGACTGATCCGCGCATATGCATTGCTTCCCCAATCTCTGCGTATAAAGCATCAGCTCGCTATTGTTTGCTCTGTTCATGATGATACGCGTCGAATATTGGCAGACTTGGCAGCGAAGCAAGGTCTAGCTGCGAACGAGGTAATACTTACCGGATTCGTACCAGAAAATGATTTAATTGCGCTTTACCATTTGTGCAAATCGTTTATTTTTCCTTCCTGGCATGAAGGCTTTGGCCTCCCAGCATTGGAGGCGATGTGTTGCGGGGCAGCTGTAATAGCAGCGAACACGTCAAGCCTGCCCGAAGTGGTCGGGAGAGAAGACGCGTTGTTTAACCCGCATGACGACAAGGCAATAGCTCAAAAAATTCAACAAGTCCTAACAGACGACTCTTATCGTGAAGAGTTGATCCAGCACGGCTTGGCACAGTCTAAGAAATTTTCGTGGGACGAAAGTGCCAAATTGGCAATTGGCGCGTTTGAGAAATTTCATGCTGAAAATTTGAGAATGCGGCCGTCTTGCTCTCAACCTATTTCCAGGCCCAAGTTGGCATATGTTTCGCCACTTCCCCCCGAACGTACCGGTATCGCTGATTACAGTGCAGAACTGCTATCAGAACTAGCGCGTTACTACGACATTGATGTAATTGTGGCGCAGGAAGCCATCACTGACCCATGGATTAAAGAGAACTGTTCGGTGCGAACAGCGCTTTGGTTCTCAAGCCATGGCCACCTTTATGATCGTGTCCTCTATCATTTTGGCAATTCACCATACCACCAGCATATGTTTGACCTGCTGCGCCGAATACCAGGTGTCGCAGTTCTACATGATTTTTTCCTCGGTCATATTGCTACCCATATGGATGGGCTCGGGGGTCAAGACTATCCTGACTTTCTAGCAAAGACGCTCTATCAGTCGCATGGTTATCAAGCTATCCGTGAACGCTTTCACACCAATAACACCTGGGATTTGGCATGGAAATACCCTTGTAACAAAACGGTCCTTGATGATGCTCAAGCGGTCATCGTCCACTCTGACAATTCCAAACGACTTGCTCATCAGTGGTACGGGAATTCGATTGCTGACAACTGGTCTGTTATTCCTCTCCTACGCGTCCCTGCGCAAAAATCGGGTCGTCTACAAGCACGAAAAGCATTGGGCATAAGCTTAGACGCTTTTATTGTGTCCAGCTTTGGCTTGCTAGGTCCATCCAAACAAAACCAGCGGTTGCTGGATGCCTGGTTAGCGTCGCCGCTCAGCAAGGATGAGCGCTGTTTGCTTGTTTTTATCGGGGAAAATGATGGCGGAAACTACGGCACAGAACTAACAGCCACAATCCATAACAATGGGCTTTCTCACAGAATTCGTATTACAGGTTGGGCAAATATACTGCAGTTTCGTCAATATTTGGCTGCCACCGATGTGGCGGTCCAGCTGCGCACTCTTTCGCGAGGCGAAACCTCTGCAGCAGTGCTGGATTGCATGAACTATGGATTGGCGACCATCGTAAACGCTAACGGCTCGATGGCCGACTTGCCAAAAGACGCCGTATATATGCTGCCCGACGAATTTAAGATCGCCGATCTAAGTACTGCCCTCGAAAACCTTTGGAAAGACAGAACATATCGAAATCGTTTGGGACAGCGGGCACGTGAAGTGATTCAGATCCGCCATACGCCACGCGCCTGCGCCGACCAATATTTTCAAGTTATTGAAAAATATTCAAGAAGTGCACAGATAAATAGTGGCGAAAACTGCCTGGCACAAGCGATTGCCAAAATCGACTCTGCACCACATGATGAGCGAGAATTGCTGTCTATTGCGAAGAGCATTGCACAAAACCAAGGTCTGTCCAGTGAAAAGCAATTGCTTTTGGATATTTCGATATTAGTGCAATGTGATGCCAAAAGTGGTATCCAGCGCGTTGTCCGGAGTATTCTTTCAGAACTCCTCACAAACCCGCCGAATGGTTTTAGGGTAGAACCTGTATATGCGATACCTGGTCAAGTTGGTTATTACTATGCGAGAAAGTTCACACTACGCTTTCTAAACTGCCCCGACCATCCGCTCGACGATGAGCCCGTGGAGACTTTTTCTGGAGACATATTCTTAGCACTCGATTTAGCTCATTATGCAGCCGAACAACAAGCCGATTTTTATACGCATCTCAGGCGAATCGGCGGGCAGGTCCATTTTGTGGTTTACGATCTGTTGCCCGTTTTGACCCCTGATGTGTTCCCTGAAGGTGTGGCTGCTATGCACGAAAAGTGGCTAACCTCATTGGCCCAATCGGATGGGGTTGTTTGTATCTCACGAGCTGTGGCTGACGAAATGATGGAGTGGCTGAATGTTTTTGGGCCTAAACGTTTGCGGCCGCTCAACCTCGGCTGGTTTCATTTAGGTGCAGATGTTGCCGGATCAATCCCCACAACTGGCTTGCCCGATAATGCCGATGACGTTCTAAAGGCACTTTCCGGCCGCCCTACCTTTTTGATGGTAGGAACGATTGAACCCCGTAAAGGACAGAAACAAACGCAAGCTGCTTTCGATTTGTTATGGGGTCAAGGCGCCGATGTCAACCTGGTGATGGTCGGTAAGCGTGGCTGGAATGTGGAGTCATTGGTGGAGAGACTTCATAAACATCCAGAAAATAACCGGCGCCTCTTCTGGTTGGACGGCATCAGTGACGAATACCTTGAAAAAATCTATGCCACCTCCTCTTGCCTAATTGCCGCATCTGAGGGGGAGGGATTTGGACTGCCGCTCATCGAAGCCGCGCAGCACAAGCTTCCTATCATCGCGCGTGACATCCCTGTATTTCGTGAGGTCGTGGGGGAGCATGCTTTCTATTTCTCTGGGCTCACCTCTGATGCACTCGCAGACGGCGTGCAAGCGTGGCTGGCACTCGACAAGGCAGGACAAGCCCCTCAGTCGGACACTATGCCCTGGTTGACTTGGAAGCAAAGCACGCAAAACTTGCTGGATGTGATGCTGGGCGGTCAGTGGTATCAGCAATGGATGCCCGACGACGTGCGCCGCTTCTGGGGGGGCGACAGCCGCCTAGGTACGCAAGTGGGTAAGCGCACCGGGTGTGACATCGTGTGTACAGGCCAAGCGGGGTACTTGCTTTTCGGCCCGTATATTCCTTTGGCTGCGGGGCAATATCGGGTGGTAATTCATGGCGCAATCGGTGAAAACGGCGCTGCCGGGGCACGTATGGATGTCGCAGTCGATAAAGGTAACCGCATTCTTGGCGAGTCTACTTTAGGCGAGCTTGATCAGAATGGACTCCTTATTGATATGCCGATCATGCTGAACTCTCCCTGCACTGACCTTGAGGTCAGGGTATGGGTCAGCGGCAATACCGACTTGTGTATTTCAATGATTGAGATTGCGCCTTGGCGCACTGATGATGTTTATCGTTTTGCGGGGAGCAATAGTCGTTTTAGTACACAAGTAGGTAAGCGTGCAGATCGTAATATCGTAACTACGAGGCAGGCGGGGTACTTGCTTTTTGGCCCATATATTCCCTTGGACGCGGGCCAGTATCGGGTGGTGATTCGCGGCGCACTCGGTGAACACGGTCTTGCCGGGGCACGTATGGATGTCGTCGTCGATAAAGGTGGCCTCATCCTTGGCGAGTCTGTTCTGAGCGAGCCCGATGAGAATGGCAACTTCGTCGCGTTGCTTATTTCGCTGGATAAGCCCTGCACCGACCTGGAAGTCAGGGTCTGGGTCAGCGAGAGTACTGATTTACAGGTATCCATAATCGAGATTGCACCTTGGCAAGGCGAACAGGAGGCAAGCAAGGCCGATCCAGAGGACATAGCAGGGGGCGACTCTCCTGATCGGAACGCGGTCATGATCGAACCGGCAGGCCAGCTACAGAGTGCCCAAGTCCTATCATTTGCGCCCAGAGCTACCGAACCCACCCAAGACGCGGCAGAAGTAGAGGCCAAAGTATTGCAGCAGGAGTTGACCGACCGTTCGGCGTTGGTTCGGCCTGTCCTCAATACGCCTTCCGGCAAGGTCGCGGTGATTGACGATGACAGCGACGCGCTGCCCGCCCTGCAATCAGCGGAGGTAGAAATGCTTTCTGACCACGCACAGGCATCGAATGATGCATCTGCTCCAAGGGTCATGACGATGCCCTCTGCCGTACAAAACAAGTGGAAACCTTCGTCTACGGAGCGTAATCGGGCAAAAGCCGAACGCAAGAAGAAGCGTTAATTTAATTTCAATCATTCAACACAACTCAAAACCATGAAAGCAAGCATGAAAACAGCAATCATCACAGGTATTACCGGCCAAGACGGCGCTTATCTCGCCGAACTGTTATTAGACAAGGGCTACAAGGTTTACGGCACTTACCGCCGCACCAGCTCTGTCAATTTCTGGCGTATAGAAGAATTGGGTATTGAGCAAAACCCCAATCTGCACCTGGTCGAATACGACCTGACCGACCTCTCCGCCAGCATTCGCCTGCTGCAAACCACCGGTGCCACCGAGGTGTACAACCTGGCCGCGCAGAGCTTTGTGGGCGTGTCGTTCGAGCAGCCGCTCACCACCGCCGAGATCACGGGTATTGGCCCGGTTAACCTGCTCGAAGCCATTCGCATCGTTAACCCCAAAGTACGTTTCTACCAGGCCAGCACGTCGGAGATGTTTGGCAAGGTGCAGGCTATTCCGCAGATTGAAGACACGC
Organism: Acidovorax sp. JHL-3; assembly: GCF_000526295.1. NCBI lineage: Bacteria > Pseudomonadati > Pseudomonadota > Betaproteobacteria > Burkholderiales > Comamonadaceae > Acidovorax > Acidovorax sp. JHL-3. Next base: position 106,776 of record NZ_JAFU01000004.1, on the reverse strand, counting down.
CCTTCTACCCGCGTAGCCCCTACGGCGTAGCCAAGCTCTACGCGCACTGGATGACGGTTAACTATCGTGAAAGCTACGGCATTTTTGGCAGCAGCGGCATTTTGTTTAACCACGAAAGCCCGCTGCGCGGCCGCGAGTTTGTGACCCGCAAAATCACTGACAGCGTGGCCAAGATCAAGCTGGGCAAGCTCGACTGCATGGACCTGGGCAACATCGATGCCAAGCGCGACTGGGGTTTTGCCAAAGAGTATGTAGAAGGCATGTGGCGCATGCTGCAGGCTGATGAGCCCGACACCTTTGTGCTGGCCACCAACCGCACCGAAACCGTGCGCGACTTTGTGCGCATGGCGTTTAAGGGCGCAGGCATTGCCGTGGCCTTTAAAGGCGAGGCTGAAGGCGAAACGGCTGTTGACACGGCCACCGGCAGAACCGTGATGCGCATCAACCCCAAGTTTTACCGCCCGGCTGAAGTGGAGCTGCTGATTGGCAACCCCGAGAAAGCCAAGGCCAAGCTGGGCTGGGCACCCTCCACCACCCTTGAGCAGCTTTGCCAGATGATGGTAGAGGCTGACATTCGCCGGAATACAGCCGGGTTTTCGTTCTAATTAACCGGCCACTTAACATTCCTACAGCACCCATGATGCCCATGACGCAACTTCCGCTTGTAAACATTAGCGATCTCATGACCCAAAGCGGCGTCGCGTTTGGCACCAGTGGTGCACGCGGCCCTGTGGTGGCCATGACAGATGCGGTGTGCTTTGCCTACACGGCAGCCTTCTTGCAGCACATGGCCAGCGTGGGCGAGTTTGCGCCCGGCACGCCTGTAGCCCTTGCGGGTGACTTGCGGCCAAGCACGCCGCGCATTTTGGCGGCGTGCGTGGCGGCCATACAGGCGCAAGGTGGCGTGCCGGTGTTTTGCGGTTATGTGCCTTCGCCGGCGTTGGCGCTGCATGCGTTTTCGGTAAAGATTCCGTCACTCATGGTCACGGGCAGCCACATTCCTGACGACCGCAATGGCATCAAGTTCAACCGCATTGCGGGTGAGGTTTTGAAGCCAGACGAAGCGGGCATTAAAGCCCAGCAAGTTGCCATGCCTGCGGGTATGTTTGACGCAGCAGGTGCCTTGCTGCTGCCGCAGGCGTTGCCTGCGGTGCTTGATGTGACCGGTGAGTATGTGCAGCGGTACGTGCGCTTTTTTGGGGCCAATGCCTTGCGCGGCATGCGCATAGGCGTGTACCAGCATTCGGCTGTGGGGCGCGACCTGTTGGTGACGCTGCTGCAGGCGCTGGGCGCCGAGGTGATGACCCTGGGGCGTTCGGCCACGTTTATTCCGGTAGACACCGAGGCGGTGCGCCCGGAGGATGTAGCGCTTGCGCGGCAATGGGCTGCCGAACACGGGCTTGACGCCATCGTGTCTACCGATGGCGACTCAGACAGGCCACTGGTGGCCGATGAACAGGGCGAGTGGCTGCGTGGCGATGTGCTGGGCATTTTGTGTGCCCACTACCTGGGCGCGCAGTGCGTGGCTACGCCGGTTAGCAGCAATACCGCGCTTGAAAAGTCGGGCTGGTTTGCACAGACACCGCGCACGCGCATTGGCTCACCCTATGTCATAGAGGCCATGCAGACGGCCCTGCAGCAGGGCCTGCCTGGCGTGTGTGGCTACGAGGCCAATGGCGGCTTTTTGCTGATGAGCGCAATGCGCGTCGAAGGGCGCGAGTTGGCCCCCCTGCCCACGCGCGATGCCGTGCTGCCCATGCTAGCGGTGATGGCCAGCGCGCGTGCAAGGGGCTGCACGGTGTCGGCATTGCTTGACGCCTTGCCGGCCCGGTTCACCTGCAGCGACCGGATTCAGAACTTCCCCACGGCCCTGAGTCAGGCACGTCTGACGGCCTTGCAGACCGGCAGCGATTCCGAGCAGCGGCAGGCTTTTGAACAGGTGTTTGGCGAGGTATCTGGCACCGTAAGCGACCTCAACGCCACTGACGGTTTGCGCGCCACATTTGCCAACCAGGAAGTGATCCATCTGCGCCCATCAGGCAATGCACCCGAGCTTCGCTGCTACACAGAGGCATTGTCGGCACAGCGCGCGGCTGAAATCAACTTGGCGGCGCTGCGCGTTTTGGCGACCTGGCGAGACGCATGATGGCATTAGCTGCCAAATGCCTGGTTCACCATACGCACGAAACACACAAGGTAAATCTATGAGCAAAATTTTGGTTACCGGAGCAGACGGCTTCACCGGCCGCTACCTTGCGGCGGAACTGCAGCGCGCGGGTTACGAGGTGCATGGCCTGGTGCATAACCCCGTTGCTTCTGGCAAGGTTGCCGGGGTCAGTGCATTGCATATTGCCGATTTGTCGGATGCCGCAGGGCTGGCTGCCGTGGTGAATGAGGTACAGCCCGACAAGGTGGTTCACCTTGCTGCCATTGCTTTTGTAGCGCATGGCGATATAGAGGCCATCTACCGCACCAACCTGGTTGGCACGCGCCACCTGCTAGAGGCCTTGGCCCAAAGCAAAGCTCCGCTCGATGCGGTTTTGCTGGCTAGTAGCGCCAATGTGTACGGCAACTCTGTGGGCGGTGTGCTGGACGAAAACACCCCGCCTGCCCCAGCCAACGACTACGCCGTCAGCAAGTTGGCGATGGAGTATGTGGCGCGACTGTATGCAGACCGCCTGCCGCTCATCACGGTGCGGCCTTTCAATTACACCGGCGTTGGGCAGGCAGAGAGCTTTTTGATTCCCAAAATCGTCAACCATGTGCGCAGGCGTGCCCCGCTGATTGAGCTGGGCAACCTGGATGTGGCACGTGATTTCTCCGACGTGCGCAATGTGGTTCAGTTGTACCGGCGACTGCTGGAGGCACCGGCTGCTGTGGGACAAACATTCAATGTGTGCTCGGGCCAGGCTTGGTCTTTGAACGACGTACTCACCATGGTGCGCGAGATTTCGGGGCACGACTTTGAAGTGAGGGTGAACCCTGCCTTTGTGCGGCAAAACGAGGTCAAAACGCTGGTGGGCAGTCGGGCCAAGCTGGATGCGGTGGTGGGTAATGTGCCTGAGATCGCGCTGCGCGACACCTTGCGCTGGATGCTGGAGGCGTGAGCTTGAAGCTTGTCTTGTCAGTAGAGGCGTTGTCTCCCAGCCTCACGGGGATTGGTCGCTACACATGGGAGCTGGCGCAGCGGCTGCCAGAGCATGCACACCTGCGGGACGTGCAGTTTTACCGGGGCGGGCGCTGGGTCGATGAACCCGCCAGTTTGCTGCAGGCAGCAGTGCCCAAAGCAGCGGCGGCCAAAGTCAAGCCAAGCTTTCGGTTCAAGCAGCCGCGCTGGCTGCGCGAATGGCGCACCTCGGCCGCGTGCCGTGGCCGAGTGTTTCATGGTCCCAACTTTTTTCTGCCGGCCTGCGCTGAAGCGGGGGTTGCCACCGTGCACGATCTTTCGGTATTCAAATACCCCGAGACGCATCCGCTGGAGCGCATCAAGCACTTTGAGCGGGAGTTCACCAATTCGATGGCGCGTGCAGCGCACCTGGTCACCGACTCTGAAGCGACTCGTCTGGAGGTGATGAACTTTTTGGCCTGGCCTGCTGACAAAATCACGGCGGTGCCGTTGGGCGTCTCTTCGCAATTTGCACCGGCATCCGAAGATGCGTTGGTAACTTGCCTCGCCAAATATGGGCTGACATTTAAGCGTTATGCGTTGTGCGTTTCAACGCTAGAGCCACGCAAAAAAATTGCCAACTTGCTGCAGGCCTACGAACGCCTGCCGCGACAAGTGCGTGAGCAATACCCTTTGGTGCTGGTGGGCGGCGCTGGCTGGTTAAGTGAGGCGCTGCACCAAAAAATTGACCGTTTGGCTGCACAAGGCTGGCTTCGGTATCTTGGCTTTGTGCCAGAAGCTGACTTGCCCGCTCTGTATGCCGGTGCCCAGGCGTTTGTTTACCCGTCTATCTACGAAGGTTTTGGTTTGCCAGTGCTGGAGGCCATGGCGTCTGGTGTGCCGGTGGTTGCTTCCATGTTCACTTCATTGCCTGAAGTCACGCAAGGCGCTGCCCTGCTGGTGGACCCAGATGATATTGATGCGCTAACCCAGGGTATTCATAAAAGTATTTGCGACGAACCCTGGCGAGAAACCGCCTTCAAGGCGGGCCTGGCCATCGCCCACAGTTATACGTGGAGCCGCTGCGTAGACCGAACGGTCGATGTTTATAAAAAAGTAATGCGCTAAGCCACGACCGAATTATTAGAAATATGCGATTTAAATTTATGAAATCAAAACCTGCTGGCGCACTAGACCGTCCTGTTTCATTGCTGGCTACACTACTTGCCGCAACTGTTGTGGGCATGCTCAGTGGTTGCTCTACCTACCCAACCTGGCTGCCTTCATCTGGCCCCAGCACCGAGCAAGTGCAACAAACACCCGATACGCCAAACGGCACGGGCATTCAGATCGTGGATGTGAATGATGCGGTGGCGCGCAAGCTGCTGGCAAGCCAGAGGTTGGCGCTTTTTTCTGAAACATTCAGCGCTTCTGCCCAGCCAGGCTATGTGATTGGCGCAGGTGATGTGATTGAAGTGTCGGTATGGGAGGCGCCGCCTGCAGCCTTGTTTGGCAGCGGCGCCATAGACCCGCGCTCCGGGCCAGCCACCACGCGCGTAACGGCCTTGCCCGAACAAATGGTCAACAGTAACGGCCACATCAACATTCCGTTTGCGGGGCAAATTGCGGCAGCTGGGCGAACCCCGCAGCAGATTGAGACCGACATCGTGCAGCGCCTGAAGGGCAAGGCCAACCAGCCGCAAGTGCTGGTGCGGGTGATCCGCAATAACACGGCCAACGTGACGGTGGTGGGCGAGGTGACAACGAGCACGCGCATGCCACTTACGGCGCGGGGCGAAAGGCTGCTGGATGCGCTGGCCGCAGCGGGCGGCACGCGCCAGCCGGTCAACAAAATGACATTGCAGGTAACGCGTGGCAACCAGGTGCAGGCCTTGCCGCTCGACACGATTATTCGGGACCCTCGTCAAAACATCGTGCTTCAGCCCGGCGACGTGGTGACATCGCTGTTTCAACCACTCAGTTTTACGGTGTTGGGCGCCACTGGCAAAAATGAAGAGCTGAATTTTGAAGCACAGGGCATTTCGTTGGCGCAGGCCTTGGCCCGTGTGGGTGGCCTGCAAGATTCGCGTGCCGATGCACAAGGTGTGTTTATTTTCAGGCTGGAATCGCCTGCTGCCATGGAGCTGAATGGAAAAACGGTGCCTACCACGCCTGAGGGCAAGATACCGGTTATTTACCGTGTCAACCTCAAAGACCCGGCCACTTTCTTCGTAGCGCAGAGCTTTCCGGTGCAAAACAAGGATGTACTGTATGTGTCTAATGCGCCCGCGGCTGAATTGCAGAAATTTCTTAATGTTGTAGTTTCTGCTATTTACCCTGTTGCCAATATCGTCAACGTATCCAAATAAATTGTTAAATTCTTTCTCTATTTGGAAAAGACTCCATGCGTGAGTCGTTGATTGATGTTACTCGCCTGGTGGATAGGACGATGCAGGGGCGTTTACCCACGGGGGTGGATCGCGTCAGCCTTGAATATATTCGCTATTTTGGCCATCGTGCAACGGCGCTGGTGCGATTTTCCGGACAATGGATAGGGCTTTCGCTGGCGGATTCAGAGCGCGTTTTTGATGGGCTGCTGTCCCCAGCGGACAACTTCAATTCTTTGGTCAGGCGAGCAGTGGTCCGGTCTTTCTTGGGCCGCGTGGGGCGGAGGTTCTCCGATTCCCGGTTTTTTTTCAATACCGGGCATAGTGGTTTGGAAAGAGCACATTACGCCCAATTTTTGCAACGCTCTGCGCTAAAGCCTCTGTATTTTGTTCACGATCTCATTCCGGTGACGCATCCTGAATATTGCCGCCCCGGAGAAGCAGAGCGCCACCGGCTTCGGATGGACACCATGCTTTCCACGGGGCAGGGCGTAATAGCCAATTCGGCGGCAACGCTGGCCGAGTTTGCGGCTTATGCCCAGGCAAGTGCCCGACCCATGCCAGAGACTGCGGTGGCATTGCTCGCACCCGCCCGGTTGCCTGAGCCGGTTGCCGCCCCGCTGTTGGATGCGCCGTATTTTGTAATGCTGGGGACGATTGAGCCGCGCAAGAACCATTGGCTGCTGCTCCAGTTGTGGCGGCAATTGATCGAGCGTTTGGGAGATGCAGCGCCGCGCCTGGTCATCATCGGCCAGCGTGGTTGGGAATGCGAGAACGTGGTCGATCTGCTGGAGCGTTGCGAAACGCTGAACGGTTTTGTCTTTGAGCAGCCCGCCTGCAACGATAGCGAGTTGGCTTCCTGGTTGCGCCATTCACGGGCCTTGTTATTCCCCTCGTTTGCAGAAGGCTACGGCATGCCCTTGGCGGAGGCGCTGGCCATGGAGGTGCCGGTCATCGCCAGCGATCTGCCGGTGTTTCGGGAAATCGCCGGGGATATTCCTGAGTATGTCGATCCGCTGGACGGCCAGCGCTGGAGAGATCTGGTTATCGAATACGCCCAGCCGCAGAGCCCAATGCGGCAGCGCCAATGCCAAAGAATGGCGGGATGCGAGATGCCCACCTGGGGGGCGCATTTCCAGCAGGTAGAGGCCTTGATGGAGCGCTTGCGTGACAAGAAACACTAAGTCATTGCGTGCTCCGGTGGTCTATGCGCTCGATTTTTCTACCTGGAAGCGATCCGTGGTGCGCCAGTGCTTTGCGCATGCGCGGGTAGTTTTCATCGATGACGCTGCCGCTGTACCCGATGGTGGGGTTTTGGCGGTCTGGGGGATGAAGCATTTTGGCAATGAGTTATCAAAAAATGTAAGTGTTTTGCGCCTGGAAGACGGATTTCTGCGATCGGTGGGTTTGGGCGCAGATTTGATTCGGCCCATGTCCTGGGTGGTGGACGGGCGCGGTATTTATTACGATGCCACCCGGCCGTCCGACCTGGAGCATTTACTGTCGGGCACAAGCTTCGACGCGGCGCTGCTGCAGCGTGCCGCCCGCTTGCGACAGCGCATCGTTGCCGAGGGGCTGACCAAGTACAACACCGGGCGTTGCGGCTGGCAGCGGCCCGCCGGTGCACAGGAGGTCATTCTGGTCCCGGGCCAGGTCGAGAGTGATGCGTCGCTGGCTTATGGCGCCCCCGGAATACGTTCGAACATCGGTTTGCTGCAGGCTGTGCGCCAAGCCCACCCCAAGGCCTATCTTGTGTACAAACCCCACCCCGACGTGCTTGCAGGATTGCGAGCCCACGGTGCAGGAGAACAAGAGGCGCTTCGCTGGTGTGACGAGGTGGTAACTGATGTCGCGATGGGGGATTTGCTGACGACCGTGGACGAGGTCCATGTACTCACTTCGCTGGCAGGCTTCGAGGCCTTGCTGCGCGGCAAGCATGTGACCTGCTATGGCCAACCTTTCTACTCGGGCTGGGGCTTGACGTCTGATGTAGTGCCAAACCCGCGCAGAAGCCGGCGGTTGTTGCTGGATGAGCTGGTGGCGGGGGCGTTGATTGAGTACCCCGTCTACTTAAGCCGCACAAAAAACAGCTTGATAACCCCGGAGCAGGCACTGGATGAGCTGGTGGCCTGGCGGGCACGCGCCGGGGGCTCAGTGCCTTGGTGGCGGCAATTGTTTCGGGTGGTGTTGCGACAGGTTGTGGGGGTTCGATGAGCCAGATGCGTTCTTTTCTATTTTTGCAGGGGGTTTGCTCCCCCTTTTTTGTGCGCTTGGCCGCCGCACTTGAAGCCGACGGGCATCGGGTTTTCAAGATCAATTTCAATGCGGGGGATTGGCTTTACTGGGGCGGCAGAAAAGCCTGTAACTATCGCGGCGCCGTTGATGATTTGCCAGATTTTTTGGACCAAAAGTACCGAGAATTTGGTATCACCGACCAGATATTGTTCGGTGACTGTCGGCCGGTTCACCGTCAGGCGGTGACGCAGGCTAAAGCCTGTGGCATTCGCACCCATGTTTTTGAAGAGGGCTATTTCCGCCCCTATTGGGTGACCCTGGAGCGTGAGGGCGTAAACCGGCATTCTTTATTGCCACGAGATCCAGAGTGGTTCATGGATGTCGGCAAAAGTTTGCCCGGCTATGGCAACGGGCAATCTTTTCGTTCGCCGTTCAAAATCCGCGCGACCCATGACGTGGCTTATCACTTGGCAGGGTTTTGGAACCCGGTGTTTTTTCCCCGCTACCGAACGCATGCGACGGTGAATGCTGCAATCGAATACGCAGGTTACGCGCGCCGCTTGCCTGGCTTGCGTTTCCACGCGCCGCGAGACAACACGCTGGTGGAGAGCTTGATCAAGACAAAGATTCCTTTTTTTGTCTTGCCACTTCAATTGGGAGGCGATGCCCAGATCCGTGAACACTCTCGTTTTGATGACATGGCCGCGGTGATGGAGTTTGTCATGGCCTCTTTTGCGCGGCATGCCCCCGGGCAGACCAGGTTGGTCATCAAAAATCATCCGTTGGATACAGGACTGGTGAATTATCCAAAAATGATCCGCGCCTTGTCGTCGCGCTTTGATCTGGCTGACCGGGTGGATTACATGGAAACTGGCAATCTGGACGCTTTGCTGTTGCATGCCCGTGGAACGGTGACGGTCAACAGCACGGTTGGCGCACTCTCGCTGGGCTTAAACTGCCCCACCATTGCGCTGAGCGACCCGATCTATAGTCTGCCCGGGCTCACTTTTCAGGGTCCGCTGGATGATTTCTGGCATGGGCGTACTTTGCCTGATGCCGAGTTGTTCAGACATTTCCGCAACACGGTAATTCATGTCACACAGGTGAATGGCGGGTTTTATTGCCGTGATGGCATTGCATTGGCGGTAGAAGGCAGCCGTCGCGTGCTGGCATCCCAGCGCTCACCTTTGGAGGAGTTGCTGTGACGAGAGTTATCTCTCCGCAAACTGTGTTGATCACCGGTGCAACCGGCGGCATTGGCGGCGCTTTGGCGGATGTGTATGCCGAGCCCGGAAACACCTTGATTCTCCAAGGGCGCAATGCGGCCCGGCTGGCAGAACTATCGGCCCAGTGTGAGGCCAGGGGGGCAAGGGTTTTGACCCGCGTGCTGGATGTCCGCAACCGCGATGAACTCTCGACATGGCTGCGCGATGTGTGTAACCAGGAGGCGGTTAACTTGGTGATCGTAAATGCCGGCGTGAACACCAACATCGGCTCGGCGGGCGCAGGCGAGCGTTGGGAAGACACTGAGGCCTTGATCGAGGTGAATGTGCTGGCGGCAATGGCGACCGTAGAGGCCGTTTTGCCGTCGATGCGGGCCAGAGGAGCTGGCCAGATTGCCTTGATCAGCTCGCTGGCGGCTTATTTTGGACTGCCAGTTACACCGAGCTATTGCGCCAGCAAGGCAGCCGTCAAGGTGTATGGTGAGGCTTTGCGGGGTTGGCTGGCACCGGAGGGCATTCGTGTCAACGTGGTGATGCCGGGGTATGTCGAGTCGCAGATGTGCCGAGACATGCCCGGCCCCAAGCCCTTTCTGTGGCCTGCCGACAAGGCCGCACGGTTTATACAACGCGGCCTTGCGCGCAACCGTCCGCGCATCAGTTTTCCATTTCCGTTGAATTTTGGCACCTGGTGGCTGTCCGTTCTGCCCCCGGCGACTTCGGAACGAATCTTGCGTTTGATCGGCTACCGTGGTTGATGGCATGGTATTGACGGCGCTTGCTTTGCCTGTATGCGCCGGCATAGGGTTGTCATTTCTGTTGGAGCAGGGGATGCAGCCCAGGCCGCGTGCCTTCTGGAGGCGCCCAGGGGCTGCGTTTGTCATCCATGTTGCTTTGTGGCTGCTGGTGTTCTCTGTTGAACTGGCGGTGTTCCGTCGCCCCTGGTTTGCCATGGCCAATGTGTTGGCCCTCCAGCTTTTTGTCGTGCTGGTTAGCAATGCGAAATTTCACTCCTTGCGTGAGCCCTTCATTTACCAGGATTTCGAGTATTTCTGGGATGCCTTGAAGCATCCGCGTTTGTATTTGCCATTTTTGGGGGCGGTCCGGGCGGTGTTTGCTCTCGCTGGGTTCGGCTTGGCCTTGTACGCCGGTTTGACCTGGGAGCCATCGTTGCGCGCACGCATGCCGGTGTGGGATTTTCTCGCCATGGTGGCTGCCTTGGTTGTCGCCGGGTTGGCACTGTTGTGGTGCGGAACTAGGGGGCGGTTGAGGGTGATTTTCGCGCCCGAGACCGATTTACGGCAGCTGGGCTTGTTGACCAGTTTGTGGCGCTATGCACAGGAGGAGAGCAAACCCGTCTGCGTGCCTTCTGCGCATGATTTCAAGCAACCTGCGCAAGCCCCTTTGGGCGTGTTGCCCCATTTGGTAGTGGTTCAGAGTGAGTCTTTTTTCGACGCGCGGCGCTTGTTTTCTGGCATACAGCCCCAGGTGCTGCAGGCGTTTGATGCGGTCAAAGCATCCGCTGTCTGCCAGGGGCAGTTAGAGGTCGCGGCCTGGGGCGCGAATACGGTACGCACTGAATTCGCCTTTCTTTCCGGGCTGGGCTCGGCCTCGCTCGGAGTGCATCGCTTTAACCCGTACCGCAAGTTGGCACGCATGGGGGTGCCGACCATGGCTTCTTTCCTCAGGAGTTTGGGGTACAGAACTGTGTGCGTACACCCGTATTTCGCCAGTTTTTACACACGCGACGAGGTATTTCCATTACTCGGTTTTGATGAATTCATTGACATCGAAAATTTCAAAAATGTCGAAAAAACAGGGCCCTATATCGGCGATGTCGCATTGGCCGAGAAGGTTTGTGCTTTGCTGCAGAAGTCTTCCAATCAGCCGATTTTTGTCTTCGTTATTTCCATGGAAAACCATGGACCGCTGCACTTGGAGAAGGTGCAGGGGGATGATGTGGAGCGGCTGTATTCGAAACCGCCGCCAGAGGGTTGTGATGACTTGACGATTTATTTGCGGCATTTGGGCCAGGCGGATCGCATGGTCGCCATGCTGCGCGATCAGCTGGATGCTTTACCTGGTGACGGCTGGCTTTGCTGGTTTGGGGACCATGTGCCCATTATGCCCAAGGCGTACGCGGCGACGGCTGTGCCGGACGGTAAAACGGATTACCTGATCTGGCGAAAAGGCAACGCCCCTGACATGGGAAGCCGATTGGATGTGAAGATCGAAGATTTGGGAGGCTTGTTGTTGCAAAAAATGGGCTTGATAAGCTCGATCGATACAGTCAGTGCGTTGGCCGAGGATGACGGAAGGTGCGCCATGGATGATGGAACCATCCTCAAACGGTTTATTGCAAACTGATTACTGCATGACTACGGTTCAATCTGGCCTGAAGCGACGCCATGTTTTTTATGTGACGGGATATGATCCGCGTGGGCCGGAGTTCTATCACGCTCTGCTTAAACGCGAGGCAAGGGTTGCAAAAAGTCGCGGCCTGGAAAATATCCACGTCGGATCCTTGAGGCAGACATGGGCGCATGGCTTTGTGTGCGAGTGCTCTGCAACCGAGGCGCCGCAGCTTGATATTTCTTATGAATTTCTCGCTATCACCGACATCATTGCGAAGTATTTTCTCGCCAGCATGCTCTGGACTTTGATGCAAAGTTTGCGTATGTTTTTTGTTATGTTGGCTTCGGGTTTTCTTTTAAGAAATTTCCGCAGGGCGCCGAAGTTTGCGATTTTTTCTCTTTACCCTTTTGTTCTGATATTTCTCTTGATCTTGCTCGCGCTGGTGCTCGCTGGCGTTTTATATGCCTTTTCGGGAGGAGGATTGCTTGCAATGGTTGTCGGCATTGCGTTGTTCTCAGTCTTTTGTTTCTGGATTCGCCGCAATGACCATCGATTTTATTTGTTTTATCTGCTTGGCGATTTTTTCTTTTCACATGCAGTGGTGACTGGAGAAAATATTGATCTAAAGCGGCGCATGCAGGAATTCATTCGGCGGGTTGAAGGTGCGGTGAATTCGGCCGACGAAAACACTGAAATATTGATTGTTGGCCACAGTTCGGGAGCGTTGTTGGCGGTGCAGTTGGCCGCAGAGGTGTCACGCCGCGTAGAGAAAACTTCTACGGCTAAGATTTCTCTTTTGACTTTGGGCGGTCAATCGAGTCTCGGATTTTTTTGGAATACTGAATCATTTGTGGCCGATGTGGCGCAACTGGCCACCATCCAGAGCTTGGCTTGGCGCGATATATTTGCGCCACAAGATGTTATTTGTTCTGGGCGTTTTGATGCGGTGGCGCAATTAACTCAGGCTGAAAATAAGGGTGGTTACTCCTTGCATTCAGCCCGATTCAAGGAATCGCTGACTCCGATCAACTACGACCGGATGCGTTTCGATTTTTTCAAACTACACATGCAATATCTGCGTGCCCGCGAAACTGACCGGGGATTTGGTTTTCTGTCGATCATAACCAGCCCCGTACGGTTGGCAGCCACTCCAATTTAGTCGTGCCAACGCGGATCCGTTTATAAACGGTTGGCTTCTTCGACCACAGCCTGTACCGTTTGACGAATCTGTTCTTCGGTGTGCTCACACGAGATAAAGAATCGCAGCCGCGCTGATTTCTCCGGGACTGCCGGATAGAGAATGGGTTGGACATTGATGCCACGCTCGAAGAGCGCTGCGGACAGGCGGGCCGTCTTGATGGAGCCGCCGATAATTGCGGGAATCACGGCCAGGCCAGTGCTGGTTCCGGTGTCAATGCCACCCGCACGGGCTAGTTCCAGAAAGAGTTGCCCACGCGCTTGTAGCGTCGTGACGCGCTCGGGCTCCTGCAGCATGATTTTCAACGCTGCCAGCGAGGCTGCCGCCAGTGGTGGCGACATGCCCACGCTATAGAGGAAGCCCGGCGCTAGAAACTTGAGGTGCTCGACCAAGGCGGTCTCCCCGGCGATGTAACCACCACAGCCTGCAAGCGCTTTGCTCAGGGTGCCCATCCAGATGTCAACGTCGCCGCCTTCGAGGTCGAAGTGTTCTCGAATCCCCAGACCGGTATTGCCCATCACGCCGAAGGAATGTGCTTCGTCGACCATCAAGAAAACCTTGTGCCTGCGTTTGATTTCGACAAAACGGGGGAGGTCCGGATAGTCGCCATCCATGCTGTAGATGCCCTCAAGCACGACCAGCACCTGTTCAAACTGGTGACGTTGCTCCAGGAGAATGGCGTCCAGGGCGGCCCAATCGTTGTGGGCGAAGGGAAGGCGCTTTGCACCCGAGAGGGCTATTCCTTGCAAGACGCTGTTATGGATGAGTTCGTCGTGCAGGATGAGATCCTTGGGGCCGAACAAATGGCCAATGGTTGTGACATTGGCAGCGTGTCCACTCACAAAAACGATAGCGTCGTCGACTCCGTAGGCCTTGGCGATTTCTTGTTCGAGTTCCCGATGAATCGGTCTTTCCCCGGACACCAGCCGACTGGCGGAAACGGAGGTGCCGTAATCGTCAATGGCCTTTTTGGCAGCGTCTGCAACCACTTTGTGGCCGGACAGGCCCAGGTAGTTATAGCTGGAGTAGTTGATGTACTCCTGGCCCCCGATGTGCGTGACTGCACCGGCGATTCCTTCATGCAGTTTGAAAAAAGGGCTGCCAATTCCCAGCCGTGCAGCACCATCATTGATGATGCGAATTTGCTGGTAGCCAGGATGGTGGCGAAAGCTATAGTGCTGCGGCGGAATGTTGACTTCTCCTGCCGACGGGTGGGCAAGGGGCGCAACACTGCTGCCATGTTCGGCTTGCCTGAGTCGGCGCTCGAGCGCCTGCTGGATCAGTTTGTCTTTGATCTGGGCGGTGAGGCCCGGAAGTCCTTTGCGTGTCATTAGCGGATCATCCTTGAGGCAGCACCCAGAGATTCGATATCTTCTGCCAGGCTGGCGATAGATTCGGCCGATGCCTCGGTTCCATGTTGTGCAAACAACTGTTTCGTATGGACCTGAATTTGACTTTCTTCAGGAGCGGCTTCCTGTTCGTCGCTGCCTTTGAGTTGCAGGCCTATGCGTTCCGACAGTTTCGCGATGGTTGGGCTTTGGCTGAGCGCCATCACCGACAGCTGGATACCGAAGCGCGATTCGAGCGCAACCACCAGTTCAACGCCCATGAGGGAGTCCAGTCCCATGTCGTAGATGGAGCGGTTGGGGTCGATTTTGTCGGGCGATACCCGCAAGATTTCTCCCACTTCACTTTTGATCATTTCGGTCAGGGCGGCGTGCAACTCGTCGACCGAGAGTTCTGCCAGAAGGCGTTGGATATCGCCTGAGTCTTCCTCGTCCGCGTCGCTGTCACCGGCATGCAAGGCCAGTTCACTGAACTTGGGACTTGCTGCGCTGGGCAAGAAACGTGACAGGGCTTTCCAGTCAAGCTCCATGACGCCCAGGCCGGAACGGTCTGCGGTCAGCATGCTTTCCAGCGCATCGAGGGCGATGGCGGAGTTGAGTGCAGATCCGCCCATGCGGCCCTGGAGTGCGTCCTTGATTTTTTCATTGCGGGCCAGGAACCCGACATCGTCGATCGCACCCCAGCGCACGCAGGTAGCAGCGAGTCCGTTGGCGCGCCTGTATTTCGCCAGCGCTTCGAGGCAGGCGTTGGCTGCCACATAGTTGCCTTGGCCCGGATTGCCAAACAAGGTGGTTGCCGATGAGAACAACACAAAGAAGTCCAGCGGTGTGCCGAGGGTCATTTCATGCAGGTGCTGCGCGCCCATCGCCTTGGGTGCGAGGACGCTGCGAATCTGATCCGCATCCATGTTGCGGATCAGTCCGTCATTGATGACGGTTGCGGCATGCACGATGCCTTTGAGGGGGGGCAGACTTTTGCTGATGTCGGCAAACAGACCCGCCAACGCTGTTTTGTTAGTAATGTCGCAGGCCGCAGCGTGCACCTTGACGCCTTGTTGTTCCAGCCGGGTGATGGCTTCCTTGGCGGTGTCTGAGCTGGGGCCGCTGCGGCTGATCAAGACAAGATGGCGGGCACCTTTGCTCGCCAGCCATTCGGCGGTTCGCAGCCCGAAACCACCCAAGCCGCCAGTCACCAGATAGGACACATCGTCGGCCAGTTCCATGGACTTTCGGGTCGTCGGGGCGGGCGTGTGAATGTGGTTGATGCCATTGTTGTAGGTCACGACGATCTTGCCGATCTGGCGTGCCTGCTGCATGTAGCGAAACGCTTCGACAATGTCATTGGCGTCGAAGACGTGGTAGGGCAGTGGGTGGAGCACACCTTCGGTAAACAAAGCCATGACCTCGGCGAACAGGCTGCGCGTAAGGTCGGGACGTGACTGCATGAGCTGGTCGGCATCGATGCCGAAATAGCTGATGTTGTTACGAAACGGACGCAACCCGATCTTGGTGTTTTCGTAAAAATCCCTTTTTCCCAGCTCCAGGAAGCGGCCAAAGGGCTTGAGCACCCGGAAGTTGCGATTGATGGCCTCGCCCGCGAGGGAGTTCAGCACCACGTCCACACCCTGGCCGCCGGTCATGGCCAGGATTTCATCGGAAAAAGCCAGGGTGCGCGAATCAAAGATGTGCGTGACCCCCAGCTGGCGAAGAAAGTCGCGTTTCTCGTCAGACCCGGCTGTCACGTAAATCTCGGCACCAATCCACTTGGCCAGCTGGATGGCCGCAATGCCTACGCCACCGGCAGCGCCGTGGATGAGCACTTTTTCACCGGGCTGCAGGCGAGCCAGGTAGTGCAGGGCGTAGTACACCGTGAAGAACGTGCTGGGGATGGTTGCCGCAGCTTCTAGCGAGATGTCCGGCGGTATGAGCGAGATGGCGCTGGCCTGGGTGACCACGCAGTTACCAAAGCTTGAGGGGCCAAAACCCACAACCAGATCGCCAGGGGCGAACCCACATGCCGGGTCGCCGACACGGCTTACAACACCCGAGAACTCAAGTCCCAGCGTTGGGCCGGCAAAACCGTTTTCAATTGCTTCGTCAGACAGCAGTCCGAGGGCATACATGACATCACGGAAATTGAGGCCGGTCGCACGGACGTCGACTTCGATTTCCGTATCCTTCGGTGCCAAGCGCGGGTGCGCTTCCCAGCGCAAATTGCGCAACTGGCCCGGGTACTGAAAGTCCAGGCGAATGGTGGGCGCTTCGATTTCATGACGCACTTGGGGCCGCGATTCAAGGCGCAAGCGCGGCACGAAGCGTGCACCGCTGCTGGTCAGGACGACTTCCTGTTCGCCGTCCGGTTGCTCAAGCTCCTGGGCCAGGGCGGAAACGACGGAGTCGACCGCCAGCATGCTTTCCATATCGACCAGGCGGACAGCACAGTTGGAGGCCTCGTTGATCAGCGTTCGGCCGAAGCCCCAGAGCGCAGCGTCCATCGGCGCAGTGGCCGTAGCGTGAGGCAGCAGATCGGTCGCGGCAGAGTGGGTCACCAACCAGCAGGTCGTGCTGGTCGAAGTCGACTCGCATGCCTGGATGATGCTGGCAGCCAGTGCGCATCGGGCCACTTGTTGGTTCAGAACTGCTTCGGCCTCGCTGGATTGATTGGAGATCCCCGCCAAATGAACAATGCCGTCGAGCTTTCCGTAACTGGTCGTGGTTTCGCGCAGCAACGACGCGATGTGAGCGGTGTCTCCAGGGACGGCTTGCACGACCAGGTCGCCCCTTTCCTGCAGTTGCTTGACCAATTGATCCGACCATTGCGCGGAAGGGCCCTCTTGGTCTGCAAACAAGATCCAGCTTCGCGGCGACCGCTTGCCGGCAGTCGCCGCCAGCTGTGCGGACGGTGACTGCTGGGAGAGCAGCAGATAGGGGCCAGACAGCGTATCTGGAGACAGTTCGAAAAGTTCTACACCGGAAAAGCCGAATTGCTGTAGCTCTTGCTGCCAGAAATGCACACTGCGCTGATTCGAGATCCAGCCACCGTTTTCTGTCGGTGACCAATTTTTGCGCTGCCCGCCAAAAACAAAATCAATCCAGCGTGAGATGTGTTGACCAATGACCACCAGCGAGCCGCCGGGTGCGAGGTTGGCACGCGCATATTCCAGTGCGCTGAGCGTTCCCTCAACGGTATCGAAGTCGAGTGTGAGGATGACGAGGTCGCAGCAGGGCACTGTTTCTGCGGGTTCGGCAGAAGAGCCAATCAAGTGCGCATCGATTTGTGGATATTGCTCTTTCAGCCTGGCTACATCTTCCATGGTAGCTGTCGAGGTGGTGGCAAAAACATAGTCGCCACAATTCGAATCCAGGGAAAGGCAGGCATCCGTTGCAAACAAAGGAAGACCTTCACTGATTTCCAGGAAGCGCAGGCGCCGGCCTTCGGGAAGCTCACGTGTTCCCAGGGCAATCAGCTCACGCAGTGTTTGTCCTATTTTTTGCTTGCTTTTGGCACCAAGCGCTTGGCGAGTGAGTGTGACCAGCGATGTCTCGCGCGGACAGACCTGTGCCAGCGTCAGGCTGCCGTCCAGCAGTGACTTGAGATGCCCCCCCACTCGACCGACTGAGTGAACGATCTGGAAATAGTCCGGGTAATCTGCCACCAGGCTGTTCCAGATGTCACCGGCGGAAGTTGTTTCATCTTGGTTGGGCAAGATTTCCCATCCGTCTGGGATGGCCGCGATGGTTTGATCGCCGCAGGCCAGATGCAGCAAATGCTCAAGATAAGGTGCAATTTCCGGGTTGGCAGTCTGGAGCGCCAGGACTTCTTGGGCGGATAATTTTTCACCATCCCCTGATATCAGCTGCAATGCCTCTCTGGTGAATTGGCTGCAAAGACTGTCGAGCAACGGATCAACTTCCTCAGAATAGCGGCGGTGCGATCCTGTGAGTGCCGCACGCCTGGCGAGATCTGCAACGGCCGAATGAACGCTGTCGAAGGCGAGCGCGGGCGCACCGTGTACTGTTTGGGCGTGCGGCTGGGGAATGCCATGGTAATCGAGAAAGCGCAGGTGATCCGCTGCATTTTTACTCAGGCGAACGCTGCGGAAACGGGCCTCCTTGACCGTCGCGATGGCCAACCCATTGGTGTCAAAAACAGTAAATTCAGCCGTCAGGGAGTGTGCGGTACGCCGCAACAGGGTGGCCCTGGCAAAACCGGGCGGTGCCTTGCTGGCGCGGAAGCTGAGTCGCCCGATTTTGGTAGGAATGAAGGTGATGCCTTCATGGAAACCCAAATCATCTTTCAGCAACTGGATGATGAGCTGGAACGTGCAATCCAGCAGGGCCGGATGAAGGTGTGAATTCTCCAGCTCGGCTTCGATGCTTTTCGGTATTTTGAAGACGGCCAGTGCGGAGCCGTCGATGACCCAGCCGCTGTCGATGCACTGGAACGCCGGGCCATAAGCAAGGCCGGCTGCCTGCGTAAGCGCCGCATGGCTTGTGTGGTTGAAATCTGGCTGACGCGTGGGCAATGCAGGGCAGTCCTGGCGCAGCATGCTGTCGCGTGGTTCACGCAATATGCGACCGACGGCATGCAAGGTCCACGAGTCCGTGTTGCCGACTTCCCGGCCTTTGATGGCAATGCTGCCGTCTTGTGGGTCGATGCTGAAGCGCACGAGCTTGGCGTGACCTTCGCCGAGCAAGAGAGGTGAACGGATCTCCAACTCCTCAACCTCCGCCAATTCGCCGGGGTGCGAGGCCAGGGCTGCGGCCAGTGCGAGTTCAGCAAACCCTGTTCCTGGAAACACGATGGCATCCCCGACCACATGGTCGGCCAACGCAGGATGGAGCTTTGTATCCAGCTGGTTTTCCCAGGTGAGTGCATGCTGCTGGAGCGGGTAACCCAGCAAGGGGTGGACTTTGCGCCGTTCGAGGAGCCCCAGGGATTGTGCCGTGACAGGGTGCCAGTGGCGTTCACGCTGCCAGGGGTAGTTTGGCAGTAGGACAAAGCGGCCCGGCTCGGAGAACAGCTGCAGCCAGTTGATATCCACGCCCGCAATCACGGCCTGGTTGCAGGCACCCCAGACTCGCTGAGGTGCATCGTCGCCACGGGCCAGGGTAGTGATGACCCGGCCCTCTGCTTCCAGGTCTTTCATGCAGTCATTGAGGTAGCTGCGCAAAACGGCATGCGGGCCGACTTCGATAAAGACGTTGATGCCATGACCCAGCATGGTCTTGACGGCTTGCTCGAACAGGACGGGCTTGCGGATGTTATGCCACCAGTATTGCGCGTCCAGTTCCGTGCCGCTGAGCAGGTTGCCGGTAACGGTCGAGTAGAACGGTGCGCGCGTTGCACCTGGCTGGAGCGCTGCCAGCGTTTCCCTGATGCCGGGTTCAATATCGTCCATGGCTGGACTATGGAACGCGTAGTCAAGCACCAACCGCTTATTGAAGACGCCGCGCCCGTTCAAAGCTGTCTCAAGTTGGGTGAGAAGGTCCGGGCTGCCGGCAATAGTCACACCACGTGAGCTGTTGATACCAGCAATGACCAAGGATCGCGCAAGCGCAAGTTCTTCGAGCAAGCGTTGAGTTTCTACATTTCCCAATCCCACTGCGGTCATTTCTCCATTGCCCTTGGTGGTTCCCTGCAGTCGGCTGCGGTGATAAATGACCTCTACGGCAGCCTCGAGGGTCAACGCGCCAGAAGCCCAGGCGGCAGCCACTTCGCCGACGCTATGACCTGCTACGGCAGTCGGCATGACCCCACGGTGGCGCAGCATTTGCGTGATTCCAACCTGCAGCGCAAACAGGGCGGGTTGTGCGATTTCTGTGTATTCGTAGCGGCCCTCACCGTTTTGGTTGGCCAGCTCGGCCTCCAGAGAGTAATTCGCATAGCGGCGAAAAATGGTGTCCACCTCTTTTACCGCTGCTTTGAATACCGGTTCCTTTTCTAAGAGTCGCCTCCCCATGCCTGACCATTGGGAGCCGTTTCCTGAATAAATGAAGGCTGGCCCGGAAGGTCTCTCCAAAGTTGACCCCGACTCGACCAAGGATGGTGTCGACGCATCATTGGCGAATTTGATCAGTTCCTCTGATATGTCAGCAGGTGTTGCGCCATAAACTATGGCTGAGTGTTCATGACGGTCTCTTCGAAATATCGCACTGAAGGCGATGTCATAGAGCGCAGATTGCGGCTGCCCTTGCACAAAGGCCGAAAACTCTCGTGCTGCATCTTTTAGTGCACTAGGTTCTTTGGCGGAAAGTATGAATGGCAGAACTCTGCGTTGGTTGGCTTCATGTGTCGTTGCTTCTGGAAATTCATGGCTTTCGAGAATGACGTGTGCGTTAGCGCCGCCGAAACCGAAAGAGTTGATGCCGACAATGATTTTTCCAGTTTTCTTGAGCCGCCGAGCTTCGGTCGCCACCTCAAGGTTCCAGTTGTCAAAATCAATCTTCGGGTTGAGGGTTTTGATTCCGATGGTTGCCGGCACAATCCGATGCTGAATGCAGTACAGTGCCTTCACTAATCCCGCTACACCTGAGGCTGCTTCGAGATGGCCCATATTGCTTTTCACCGAACCGATGAGAAGCGGATTGTTTTTCGGGCGTCGCTTGCCGAGCGCATCGCCGATGGCACGTGCCTCAATCGGGTCGCCAACCGCCGTGCCGGTGCCATGTGCTTCGACGTAGTCAATTTCGGTGGGGTCGATGCCGGCCTGACTGTAAGCTTGCTGCAGTAAAGCCGACTGGACCTTCGGGTTAGGTACGGTCAGTCCCGTTTTCCGGCCATCAGTGTTTACGGCTGAATTGGCAACAATAGCCAAAATTCTATTGCCGTCAGCTATGGCTTGATCGTAGTCCTTAAGAAAAAAAATCCCCCCGCCTTCAGATCGCACATAACCATCGCCGGAAGCATCGAAAACACTGCATCGCCCACGCCTAGAGAGCATGGATGCCTTAGAAAAGGTAATAAATCCATATGGATGAAGATGCAGGCTAACCCCACCAGTAAGCGCCTGGATGATCTCCCCTGAAAGTATAGAACGACACGCCTGGTGAAACGCCACCATGGAAGACGAACAGGCAGTGTCAATTGCCATGCTTGGGCCTTGCAAGTCGAGAGTGTAGGAGATGCGATTTGCTGCAATACTCGCAGTGTTGCCAGTTGCAACGGTTGAGTCAACGGCAGAAAGGTCATCTGCTAGACGATAGGAATAATCTGCGCTGGCAATTCCAATAAAGACGCCGCACTGGCTACCACGGATGGTTGACGGTTTTACTCCTGAATTCTCCAGAGCCTCCCAGCTCATTTCAAGCAACATGCGCTGCTGCGGATCCATCAGGGCCGCTTCACGGGGGGAAATGCCAAAGAATCCCGCGTCGAACATTGACACGTCTCCGACAGAGCCTGCTGCAAATGTATAGCTGCTGCCAGGATTGTTTTTTTCAGGATGACGGAACGTATCTTGCACCCATCGCGAAGATTCTACTTCCGTCACTAGATCGCGACCATCGAGCAGGTCTTTCCAGTATTGATTGGTATTGGTGCTTGGAAATCGGAAGGAAAGACCGATAATTGCGACGCGTTTTTTCATTTCTTTATGGACGGCAGACTATAAATGGTGGACATCAAAATTGATGTGCAACACGCCGAATTTCAGTGAACGAGGGAGGCGTGCTGCTAACTGTTGGCCACGAACCCCACGTTACACAGTGAGCCTGATCGTACATCGCGCTGACTCGCCCCCGCTTTGCTGGAGGCCTTTTCAAGCACGGGGCGGTTCAGAATGCCTCGGTGCCAGCACTGCGATTTTGCTTGGGTGTTACTCATCGATAGATGCGCTCCAGCGGTCGCCCCAGTTCTGGGCGCGGTCGATGTTGCGCCGGTCCCGTTTGGTAGGGCGTCCTTCCTGCAGCGTGGAAGCGGGCTCCGGTGCCAGTCGGCGTTGCTCGGCGGCTTTTTCCCGGGCGGCGATGCTGTCGGGTGTTTCTTCGTACAGCAGTTGTGCCACCGGGGCCGGGCCGCGTGCGCCGCTCAATCCCCGGACGAGCACGGTGCGTGCGACGACGCCCTGGCGCAAGGCCACGGTGTCGCCGCATCGCAGGTCGCGGGCCGGTTTGGCTTGCTGGCCATTGACGGTGACACGGCCCTTGCCGATTTCATCCGTGGCCAGGCTGCGGGTCTTGTAGAACCGGGCGCACCACAGCCATTTGTCCAGTCGCATTGTTGCAGGTGCATTCATGGGGAGGATTGTGCCGCGGCGGCGGCAGTGAGGGAACTTGCTGCAGGCGGGTTCAGTGGCAGGTGAACGATGGCGTCCAGCCCCGCCACACGGCCTGATTCCATGCGGTTGGTCAGCGCGATGCGGCCACCGAGCGCCTGAACGATCTCGTGGCAGATGGCCAGGCCCAGGCCGCTGCCGGTGCGTACGTCACCTGCAGAGAAGGGCTGGAAGAGGCGTGCGGCCAGTTCATCGTCGACGCCGCTGCCATGGTCGCTGATGCAAAGCACTGCCTGGTGATCGGCGCAGCGCAGGTCGACCGCCAGATCGCTGCCTTGCGGGGCATGGCGGATTGCGTTGTGCAGAAGATTGCGGGCCAGCTCGCGCAGCATCCATTCGTGGGCCGCTACCGTTGTCGGTTCGGTGTGGATGCCAAAGTCGAGGTCGCGCTGCGCGATCAGGGGTGACAGGTCCAGTGCCACGGCGCGCAGAATGTCATCGAACCGGTTTGGCGGCGGCGCGCTTTGCTGGCGCAGCTGCTCGACCTTGGCCAGCGCCAGCATCTGGTTGGCCAGTTGTGTGGCGCGGTCGACCGTGTCGCTGATCTCCTGCAGTGCTTGCATAGCCGGCACATCGCCGCGCAGGGCCGACTGCACCTGCGTCTTAAGCACGGCCAGCGGTGTGCGCAACTGGTGTGAGGTGTCGCGTACAAACCGTTTTTGGTGGCGCAGCAAGTGCTGCAGCCGTTGCATGACCTGGTTGGTGCTGTCGATGAGCGGTTGCAGTTCGCGGGGCGCAGAGCTGGCTGCGATCGGGCTGAGGTCGCCATCGGGTCTTGCCTGCAACTGCTGGCTGAGCTGGCGTACCGGTCGCGTGGCGCGCTGCACCACGATGACGACGGTCAGCGCGATCACGGCAATCAGCAGCGCCTGCCGGGCCAGTGTGTTCCACAGGATTTGCAGCGCCAGGGTTTCGCGCACTTCCAGGGTTTCCGCCACCTGGATGACCGCCATGCCGCGGCCATTGGCACTGGCCACGGGTTGCAGCAACACGGCCACGCGCACGTTCTCGCCGCGGAACTGGTCGTCATAGAAATCCACCAGCGCGGCATAGGGGGGGCGATCCGGAATGCGCCCGCGCCATGCCGCAAGTTCGGCAAATCCCGAGACCATTTCGCCCTGCAGGGTGGAGACGCGGTAGAACATGTGGCTCTGGTTGTCGGCCTCGAAGGCCTCGAGCGCGGCGTAGGGCACGATGGCCCGCAGTTGGGCGTCGTCGTCGTAGCCCGACACATCCAGCTGTTCGCTGATGGTTTTGGCCGATGCCAGCAAGGTGCGGTCGTAGGCGGTGTTCAGCGATGCCAGGGCCTGGCGGTACAGGCTGAACGTGTTGAAGGCGATGAACGCCACCACCGGCAGCAAGATGCCCATCAGCAGCCGCCGCCGCAGTGACGGGGCGCGCAACGCAGCGGGCCTTGTCACGTATCGGCCCTGAGCAGATAGCCCAGCCCGCGCAGCGTCATGAGGGTCAGGCCCGTGCCGGCCAGCTTTTTGCGCAGGCGATACACCACCACTTCGATGGCTTCATATTGCACGTCCAGCTGGCCAGGAAACACCAGTTCATAGAGGCGCTCCTTGGTGACGGCGTGGCCCGGTTGCACCAGCAGGGCATGCATCAGTGCCAGCTCACGGGGCGTGAGTTCCATCACCTCGCTGTTGCGGTACAGCGCGCCACTGTCCTTGTCGTAGCGGATGGCCCCGATCTGAACCGAGTGGCCTGCCGCTGGCGTGGGGTCTGCGCTGCGCCGGAGCAGGGCGCGCAGCCGTGCTTCCAGTTCGTCCAGATCGAACGGCTTGGGCAGGTAGTCATCGGCACCGGCATTGAGGCCTAGCACCCGGTCGCCCACGGTGCCGCGTGCGGTGAGGATCAGCACCGGCGTGCGCAGCCCGCGGGCGCGGGCCTGCTGCAGCACCTGCAGGCCATCGAGGCCGGGCAGGGTGAGGTCGAGCACCACGGCATCGGGCAGACGTGCGGCCCACTGGCGGAGCGCCGCCGCGCCGTCGCCCACGGCGGTGACCTCCATGCCCCGGCGCGCCAATGCGCGCTGCAGCGTGAGCTGCATGGTGGGGTCATCCTCGACGAGAAGCAATTGCATGCGCGGCACCATAGCACCGACCGCGTCCGGTCGTGGCATGGGTGTTTTCCCTGAGTCTGCGGACAGCCGTTTGACAGGCTGCGCGCGCATCATGAGGCGGTTCGCCAACCCTATAAGGAGACATCGATGCGTCGCGACACCTTTCTCAAATCCCTGGCCGCGCTGGCCGCTGCCGGGGCTCTTCCCCTGTCGGCCCACGCCGCCAGCGCCATCAAGATGATGCTGCCCGCCAACCCCGGCGGGGGGTGGGATTCCACGGGCCGCGCCCTGGGCAAGGCGCTGCTCGAATCGGGGGCTGCATCGTCTGTCACCTACGACAACAAGGGCGGCGCCGCCGGTGCGATCGGTCTGGCGCAGTTCGTCAACTCCAGCAAGGGCGACCCGAACGCCCTGATGGTGATGGGCGCGGTGATGCTGGGCGGCATCATCACCGGCAAGCCACCAGTGAGTCTGTCGCAGGCTACGCCGATTGCGCGGCTGACCAGCGAGTACAACGTGTTTGTGCTGCCCGCCAATTCGCCCTTCAAGAGCATGGCCGAGGTCATTGCCCAGCTCAAAAAAGACCCCGGCAGCGTGAAGTGGGGTGGCGGCTCGCGCGGCTCTACCGAGCACATTGCCGCTGCGATGATCGCCCGCGAAGTGGGCGTGGACCCGGCCAGGATCAACTACGTGGCGTTCCGGGGAGGTGGCGAGGCGATTGCAGCCATCCTGGGCGGCAACGTGACGATTGGCGGTGGCGGCTATAGCGAGATGGCCGAGTACATCGCCACCAAGAAGATGACGCCCATTGCCGTGACCTCAGGCCAGCGTCTCAAAAACTCCACGGTGCCCACGCTCAAGGAGCAGGGCATCAACGTTGAGATTGGCAACTGGCGCGGCGTGTATGCCGGCCCCGGCATCACGGCCGAGCAGCGCAAGGCGCTGACGGAGATGGTCGCCAAGGCCGTCAAAAGCAAGAGCTGGGCCGAATCGCTGCAGAAGAACGACTGGACCCCGGCCTGGATGGCGGGCGACGAGTTCGCGAATTTTGTGGACAACGAATTTGCCAGCCTGCGCGCCACCATGGTCAAGGCGGGCATGGTCTGAACCGTGCCCCTGCGCCGTGCGGCCGCCCGGTGGGCGCACGGCGGTTTTGTGTGCGATCACTGCAGTGCGCACCGTATTGCGCACGGTATTACGCGCTGTGTTGCGCACCTTGGGCCCTGTGCCCAAGGGCTTGAGAAAGACCCCGCATGTCTGATCCGACAACCCCTGATTCCTCTAGTTCGGGCACCGAACCCGGCGTTGCCAACAACCTGCAGGCCACGCGCATGCAGACCGTGGTGGCGGTCGGCGTGCTGCTGACCGCTGCTGCGCTGGCGCTGGGCGCCATTGATATTCCATCGAACGCGGGCTACAGCGGCGTTGGCCCCAATTTTCTGCCGTGGCTGGTGGCAGGCGTGCTGGCGCTGTGCGGCGGCGTGCTGCTGTGGGAGGCGCGATCGGGCGGATTTCGTGCCATGGAAGAGCCCAATGGCGCCGCCCGTGCGGACAAGCCTGCCTTTGTGTGGGTGTCGGCCGGCCTGTTGCTCAACGCCGCCCTCATCACCACGGTGGGCTTCATCCTGAGTTGCACGCTGTGCTATGCGCTGGCCGTGCAAGGGCTGCGCCGGGCTGCGGGGCAAGACGCAGGCACCGCGCGCACCTGGGCGGTGGACGGGGTGACGGGTGTGCTGATCTCGGCGCCTGTTTACTGGACTTTCACGCAGTTCCTGGCGATCAACCTGCCAGGGCTCACGCAAACCGGGTGGTTGTGATGGAAATCTTTGATGCACTGATGGCGGGCTTTGCCACTGCCGCCACGCCCGCCAACCTGCTGTGGGCCCTGGTGGGCTGTGCGCTGGGCACGGCAGTGGGGGTGTTGCCCGGCATTGGCCCTGCGGTGGCGGTGGCCATGCTGCTGCCCATCACGGCCAAGGTCGAGGTCACGGCCTCGATGATCTTTTTTGCCGGCATCTACTACGGTGCCATGTATGGCGGCTCCACCACCTCCATCCTGCTCAACACGCCGGGCGAAACCGCCAGCATGGTCACGGCCATGGAGGGCAACAAGATGGCCAAGAGCGGCCGCGCCGGGGCGGCGCTGGCCACATCGGCCATTGGCTCGTTCGTGGCGGGCACCGTTGCCACCGTGGTCGTGACCCTGTTTGCCCCCTATGTGGCCGACTTTGCCGTGAAGCTGGGCCCGCCCGAATACTTCATGCTGATGGTGCTGGCCTTCACCACCGTGAGCGCGGTGCTGGGCAAGAGCACGGTGCGCGGCATCACCGCGCTGTTCGTGGGGCTGGCGGCCGGCTGCATTGGTATGGACCAGATTTCTGGCGCGGCGCGCTACACCGGCGGCAAGCCCGAGCTGCTCGACGGC
The DNA here is from genome assembly GCF_000526295.1 of Acidovorax sp. JHL-3. NCBI lineage: Bacteria > Pseudomonadati > Pseudomonadota > Betaproteobacteria > Burkholderiales > Comamonadaceae > Acidovorax > Acidovorax sp. JHL-3. Next base: position 80,154 of record NZ_JAFU01000004.1, on the reverse strand, counting down.
ATCGACATCGTGCTGGTCGCCGTGGGCCTGTTTGCCGTGGCCGAGGTGCTGTATGCGGCGATGTACGAAGGCCGCGTGGTCGAGTCGCGCAACCGCATGAGCCGCGTGCACATGACCGGGCGCGACTGGAAGCGCTCCATTCCCGCGTGGCTGCGCGGCACGCTGATCGGCACGCCGTTTGGCTGCATTCCGGCGGGCGGCACCGAGATTCCGACCTTTCTGAGCTACGCCACCGAAAAGAAGCTGGCCAAGGACACCGACAAGGCCGAGTTCGGCACCGTGGGCGCGATCGAAGGCGTGGCCGGCCCGGAGGCCGCCAACAATGCCACCGTGACGGCGGCCATGATCCCGCTGCTCACGCTGGGCATTCCCACCTCCAACACCACGGCGGTGCTGCTGGGCGCGTTCCAGAACTACGGCATCAACCCCGGTCCCCAGCTGTTCACCACCTCGGCCACGCTGGTGTGGGCGCTGATTGCCTCGCTGTACATCGGCAACGTGATGCTGCTGGTGCTGAACCTGCCCATGGTGGGCCTGTGGGTGAAGCTGCTGAAAATCCCCAAACCCCAGTTGTATGCGGGCATCCTGATTTTTGCCACGGTGGGTGCCTACGGCATGCGCCAGAGCACCTTCGATCTGTTCCTGCTGTACGGCATTGGCCTGCTGGGTGTGCTGATGCGGCGCTTTGACTTTCCTACGGCGCCCGTGGTGGTCGGCATGATCCTGGGGCCGCTGGCCGAGGCACAGATGCGCAATGCGGTGTCGATTGGCGAGGGCAGCTGGCTCGTCTTTGTGCAGCGCCCCATGTCGCTCACGCTGCTCATCATCGTGCTGGCGGTGCTGATCCTGCCGCGTCTCTTTCAGCACATGGCGCGGCGCAAGCTGGCGCGCCTGCAGCAGCTCGATGCGTGAGGCTGCCGGCTGGTGGATGGGGTGCTTTGTCGATTTTTGCATTAAATCGGGCTGAAGCCCTTGATGGATAAGCGCGAGCAGCTATTGAATAAATAGCAATTGTGCGCACGACTCCGATAGCGCCACGGCGGGCCGGGGCGCGCTACCATCGCGGCCATGCCCTTGCTCAATGAAGAAGCCCCCGCACTGCCGATGGATGCCCAGGGCATTCTGGAGCTGGCGGCGCGCTCCATGTTCCAGTTGTTCTCCAGCGTCAGCCAGGGCATGTTTTTGGTGGACCGCAGCGGCCGCATCGTCTGGGTGAACGAGGGTTACCAGCGCTTTTTGCCCGCCCTGGGGTTCTCGTCGGTGGACCAGTTTGTCGGCCGCACGGTCGAAGAGGTGATCCCCAACACCCAGATGCGCCGCGTGCTCGAAACCGGCCAGCCGGTGCTGATTGATCTGCTCACCAACAAGGCGGGCACCTTTGTGGTCAGCCGCATTCCCTTGCGCGACGAGGCCGAGCGGGTGATTGGTGCCATTGGCATCGTGCTGTTTGACCACCCCGAAACCACGCTGCAACCCCTGATCGGCAAGTTTGCGCTGTTGCAGCGCGACCTGGATGATGCGCGGCGCGAGCTGGCCAGCCAGCGCAGCCGCTCGCTGGCCGTGTCGGGCGACGGCCAGCGGCGCGCCAAATACACATTTGCCAGCTTTGTCGGGTCGAGCCCCGCGGCATCCGAGGTCAAGCGCCAGGCGCGCCGTGCCGCGCAGTCGTCCAGCCCCGTGCTGCTGCTCGGCGAAACCGGCACTGGCAAAGAGCTGCTGGCCCATGCCATCCACGCGGCGTCCAGCCGTGCCAGCGGCCCCTTTGTCAGCGTGAACATTGCCGCTGTGCCCGACACATTGCTGGAGGCCGAGTTTTTTGGCGTGGCCCCTGGCGCCTACACCGGCGCAGACCGCAAGGGGCGCGATGGCAAGTTCAAGCTGGCCGATGGTGGCACGCTGTTTCTCGACGAAATCGGCGACATGCCGCAAAGCCTGCAGGCCAAGCTGCTGCGCGCCTTGCAAGAGGGCGAGATCGAGCCGCTGGGCTCCAACAAGCTGGTGCCCTTCAATGTGCGCGTGGTGGCCGCCACCTCGCGTGACCTGGGGGCGCTGGTGCGCGAGGGCCGGTTTCGCGAAGACCTTTTCTATCGCCTGCATGTGCTGCCGGTGCGCGTGCCGCCGCTGCGCGAGCGGCGAAGTGACATCCCGGCGCTGGTCGAAGTGCTGGGCGAAGACCTGGCCCTGCGCAACGGCACGGCGCCGCCTGAGTTGCAGGCCGATGCCATGGCGCTGTTGGCGGGCCAACCCTGGCGCGGCAATATCCGCGAGCTGCGCAACGTGCTGGAGCAGGCTGCCATGCGCAGCGATTCGCAATCCATTGATGCCTACCAGCTCGAAAACATCCTGCGCGAAGCCGGGGTCGAGCCTGCGGCACCTGTGCCCCATGCCGTGTCAGAGCCCAGGGCGCTGGGCGACGAGTGCTACCTGCGTCCCCTGGCCGAGCAGGTGGCCGAACTGGAGCAGCGCGCCATAGCGGCAGCGCTCAAAGCCCATGGCGGCAACAAACTGGCGACGGCGCGGCAACTGGGCATCTCGCGGGCCACGCTGTACGGACGTCTGGAAAACCCTGATTAAAAATCAAACAAATGTCTGAATGTCAGGCATTTAATCTGTCTGAAATTCAGACATGATTATTCGGTGCGGATAAATAAACCATACAAATCAACAGTTTGATGCGTGGCACGAACTGTGCAATGTTCAGTCAAAACACAAGGAGACAACCCCATGCAACGCCGCACCCTGGTCGCACTGGCCACCCTGGCTGTCACAGTGTCTGCCCCCGTATTCAGCCAGTCGGGCGAAATCCGCATAGCCCACGTTTACAGCAAGACCGGCCCGCTCGAAGCCTATGGCAAGCAGACGCAAACCGGCCTGATGATGGGCCTGGATTACGCCACCGGCGGCACCATGGCCGTCAACGGCAAAAAGATCGTGGTGATCGAGCGGGACGACCAGGGCAAGCCCGACCTGGGCAAGAGCCTGCTGGCCTCCGCCTACTCGGACGACAAGGCAGACATCGCCGTGGGCCCCACGTCGTCGGGCGTTGCGCTTGCCATGTTGCCCGTGGCCGAGGAATACAAAAAGATTCTGCTGGTGGAGCCCGCTGTGGCCGACGCCATCACGGGCGACAAGTGGAACAAATACATTTTTCGCACCGGCCGCAACAGCAGCCAGGACGCCATCAGCAATGCCGTGGCCATCGACAAGGCCGGGGTGACCATTGCCACGCTGGCACAGGATTACGCCTTTGGCCGTGATGGCGTGAAAGCCTTCAAGGGCGCCATCAAAAATGCCAAGCTGGCGCACGAGGAATACCTGCCCGCCAACACCACCGATTTCACGGCGGGTGCGCAGCGCCTGATCGACAAGCTCAAGGACCAACCGGGCCGCAAGATCATCTGGATCTTGTGGGCCGGTGCGGGCAACCCGTTCAAGATCGCCGACATGGACCTCCAGCGCTACGGCATCGAGATCGCCACGGGTGGCAACATCCTGCCCGCCATGGCCAGCTTCAAGAACTTTCCGGGCATGGAAGGCGCCACCTACTACTACTTCGGCATTCCCAAGAACCCCGTGAACGAAGCCCTGGTGGCCGCGCACTACAAGCAGTTCAAGGCGCCGCCCGATTTCTTCACGGCGGGGGGCTTCAGCTCGGCCATGGCGCTGGTCACGGCGCTCAAGGCCACGGGCGGCGATGTCAATACCAACAAGCTCATCAAGACCATGGAAGGCATGAGCTTTGACACCCCCAAGGGCAAGATGACCTTCCGCAAGGAGGACCACCAGGCCCTGCAGAGCATGTACCACTTCAAGATCAAGGTGGACCCGGCCTTCGCCTGGGGCGTGCCCGAGCTGGTGCGCGAGATCAAGCCCGAAGAAATGAACGTGCCGATCCGCAACAAGCGCTGACCGGCTGCTTCCTGGCGGGCGCCGCCGTGCCTGCCGTAGTGCTATGTTATTTATAGCTGTTAGCGCTTGATGGTAAAGCGCCAGAGGTCGTTTTTATTCAAAAATGGGATGGCGCTGCCGATGGCTTTGGCGGCGCACGCACTGCACATGCTTGAAACCCGAGACCTGACCATTCGCTTCGGCGGCCATGTGGCGGTGAATGCCGTGAGCTGCGCGTTCGCGCCGGGCACGCTCACGGCCATCGTGGGCCCCAACGGCGCGGGCAAGACCACCTACTTCAACCTGATCTCCGGGCAACTGCGGGCCAGCGCCGGCACGGTGACGCTGGGCGGGCAGGACCTGACGGGGCAGTCGCCATCGGCCCGCACGCGCGCCGGGCTGGGGCGGGCGTTTCAGCTGACCAACCTGTTCCCTGGCCTCAGCGTGCTCGAAAACGTGCGCCTGGCCGTGCAGGCCACGCGCGCCGGGGCGCACCGCCGGGGGCTGAACCTGTGGAGCATCTGGAGCGACCACCGGGCGCTGACCGAGCGGGCCGAAGCCATCCTGCACACCGTGTCGATGCTGGAACGTCGCGATACCCCCGTGGCCAGCCTGCCGCACGGTGACCAGCGCAAGCTCGAAGTGGCGCTGCTCATGGCACTGGAGCCGCAGGTCTACATGTTCGACGAGCCCACCGCCGGCATGGGCCACGACGAGGCCCCCGTGATCCTGAACCTGATCCGCGAGCTGAAAACGGACAAGACCAAGATCATCCTGCTGGTCGAGCACAAGATGGACGTGGTGCGCGAGCTGGCCGACCGCATCATCGTGCTGACCAACGGCACGCTGGTGGCCGATGGCGCCCCGGCCGAAGTGATTGCCTCGCCCGTGGTGCAAGAGGCCTATCTGGGCATTTCCAAAGATGCCGACAAGGAGGCCGCATGAGCATGGTCCTGATGACCGCCGCCGGGTTGTCCCATGGCGCAAGCTCCGCCCCGCTGGGGCGCTGCGCACGCGCAGTGGCTTCTGTGGATGCCTTGCTGGAGTTGAAGGGCGTGCACACGCACATCGGGGCGTATCACATCCTGCATGGCGTGGACCTCGTCGTGCCCAAGGGCCAGCTGACCATGCTGCTGGGGCGCAATGGCGCGGGCAAGACGACCACGCTGCGCACCATCATGGGCCTGTGGCAGGCATCCAAAGGCGCAGTGCGCTTTGCCGGCAGGGACATCACGGCACTGCACACGCCGCAGATCGCGGCCATGAACATCGCCTATGTGCCCGAAAACATGGGCATTTTTGCCGACCTCACGGTGAAAGAAAACATGCTGCTGGCCGCCCGCAAGGCGCGCAACGCGGCGCATATGGACGCGCAGCGCTTGCAGTGGATTTTCAAGCTCTTCCCGCCAGTCGAGACGTTCTGGAACCACCCGGCCGGCAAGCTCAGCGGCGGACAAAAACAGATGGTGGCGGTGGCGCGTGCCATGGTTGAGCCGCGCGATTTGCTCATCATCGACGAGCCCAGCAAGGGCCTGGCGCCCGCCATCATCAACAACATGATCGAGGCGTTCGACCAGCTCAAGAAGAGCGGCGTGACCATTTTGCTGGTCGAGCAGAACATCCACTTTGCCAAGCGCCTGGGCGATACGGTCGCCGTGATGGACAACGGCCAGGTGGTGCATGCGGGCAGCATGGCCACGTTGGCCGAAGACGAGGCGTTGCAGCGTTCGCTGCTGGGGTTGGCGCTATGAGATGTTCTGATTTGAAGCCTTTTTTGCATCTAGCCCTTGATGGTAAAGCGCTAGCAGCTATTAAATTAATAGTGTTTTGCGGTATGGCCAACGCCGCGTGCGCGGTGAGGTTTGTGCGTGTGGCCACTGGCGGCGCAGCAGGAGCCCACGCATGAACACCCGCGATTTCGACTGGAAGCCGCTGGCGCTGGTGCCCGCGCTGGCGCTGCTGGTGCTGCCCTTTATCGGCTCGCCCAGCACCTGGCTCACGCTCACGGTGGCGGGGCTGGCCATGGGCATGATCATCTTCATCATCGCCTCGGGCCTCACGCTGGTGTTCGGCCTCATAGACGTGCTCAATTTTGGCCACGGCGTGTTCATTGCGCTGGGCGCGTTTGTGGCCACCAGCGTGCTGGGTGCCATGGGCGACTGGACGGGCTCTGAGCACCTGTGGCGCAACATGGTGGCGGTGCTGCCAGCCATGCTGGTGGCCATGGCGGTGGCGGGCGCCGTGGGCCTGGCGTTCGAGCGCTTCATCGTGCGCCCGGTGTACGGCCAGCACCTCAAGCAGATCCTCATCACCATGGGCGGCATGATCATTGGTGAAGAACTCATCAAGGTCATCTGGGGCCCGGCGCAGATACCGCTGCCGCTGCCCGAGGGCATGCGCGGCTCGCTGCTGGTGGGCGATGCCGCCATCGAAAAATACCGCCTCGTGGCCGTGGCCGTGGGCCTGCTGGTGTTTGGCGTGCTGGCCTGGGTGCTGTCGCGCACCAAGGTGGGCCTGCTGATCCGTGCGGGCGTGCAGGACCGTGAAATGGTCGAAAGCCTGGGCTACCGCATCCGCCGCCTGTTTGTGGGCGTGTTCGTGGCGGGCTCGGCGCTCGCTGGCCTGGGCGGTGTGATGTGGGGGCTTTACCAGCAGAGCGTGGTGCCGCAGATGGGCGCGCAGGTCAATGTGCTGATCTTCATCGTCATCATCATCGGCGGGCTGGGCAGCACGGGCGGTGCGCTCATCGGTGCGCTGCTGGTGGGGCTGATGGCCAACTACACCGGGTTTCTGGCCCCCAAGGTGGCGCTGTTCTCGAACATCGCGTTGATGGTGGCCATTTTGCTGTGGCGGCCGCAGGGTGTGTACCCGGTCACCAACCGATGAACCCCCCTGAGTCGCTTCGCGCCTTCCCCCTGGAAGGGGGACGCCGCCAGTGCGGCAGGGCGGCCCTTGCACGGCGGCCGCTGGCTTCGTGCACGCCAGTTGCGGGCGCAGTGATCCGTGAACAGCATGAATAACGGAAAGATATCCATGTTCCAACGACTTCTCTCAGGCGACTACCCGCGCAGCAAGGTGCTGGCGGTCATTCTCGTGGCCATTTTTGTGGGCCTGGCGTTTGCTCCGTTTCTGTTCCCCGGCGTCAAGGCGCTCAATGTGGCGGCCAAGGTGCTGGTCTTCGTGGTGCTGGTGGCCAGCTTCGATCTGTTGCTGGGCTACACCGGCATCGTGAGTTTTGCGCACACCATGTTCTTTGGCATTGGTGCCTACGGCATCGCCGTGGCCACTACGCGCATGGGGCCCAGCTGGGCTGCACTGGGCGTGGGTATTGGCGGTGCGCTGCTGTTGTCGCTGTTGCTGTCGCTGGCGGTGGGGCTGTTTTCGCTGCGGGTGCGCGCCATCTTCTTCGCCATGATCACGCTGGCCGTGTCGGCGGCGTTCCAGACGCTGGCCTCGCAACTCTCGGACATCACCGGCGGTGAGGACGGCCTGACCTTCAAGGTGCCCGAGCTGCTTTCGCCGAGCTTCGAGCCCTTTGAAAACGAAGTGCTGGGCGTGCTCATCGACGGCAAGCTGATCACCTACTACCTGCTGTTCGTCACGGCCGTGGTGCTGGTGCTTGCGCTGCTGCGCATCGTCAATTCGCCCTTTGGCCGCGTGCTGCAGGCCATCCGCGAGAACGAGTTCCGCGCCGAGGCGATTGGCTACCGCGTAGTGGTGTACCGCACCACATCGAGCGTGCTGTCGGCACTGTTTGCCACGCTCGCCGGTGCCATGCTGGCACTCTGGCTGCGCTACAACGGGCCCGACACCTCACTGAGCTTTGAAATCATGATGGATTGCCTGCTCATCGTGGTGATTGGCGGCATGGGCACGATTTACGGCTCGGTCATTGGTGCTGTGCTGTTTGTGGTGGCGCAAAGCTACCTGCAAGATTTGTTGCGCCTGGGGCATGAGGCCACCACTGGCCTGCCATGGCTGTCGGCGCTGCTCTCGCCAGACCGCTGGCTGCTGTGGCTGGGCGTGCTGTTTGTGCTTTCGGTTTATTACTTTCCCTCCGGCGTCGTTGGACGCCTGCGATCTCTGCGCGCCCAAGCCTGAGCGCGTTTTTGTGTCAGTGAAAAAGGAGACAACATGAAAGTGAATCTGCACGACAACCGCGCCCGGAAAGTGGCCATGACTGCGTTGGCAGGGGCTGTGATGGCCGCATGCGGGGGCTCATCCAACCCGACCAATGACCTTCCCGCCGGCATCACACCGGTGAGCGCCACGGTCTACCCGGCTACAACAGCGGGCAAGGGGGACACTGCCGCCACGCAGGACTTGTTGACCGGTGGCATTGGCAAGACCGGGTTGGGCGCCGCCACGCCGGCCTATGCCGATCCCGCCAACCCCACAGCGGCAGAGCTGCGCCGCAATGCGCTGTATTCCAACTACCGCGGCATTCTGGATTACTCAGTCAATGGGGGCTACGGCAGCCTGTATGGCCCCAATGTCACGGCTGCAGGCGCAGTCACGACCGGCGAGGGGCTGATTCCAGGACGCGAATATGTGGCGGTGCTCGACGACGGCTCGGGCCGCAAGCGGACGGTGATTGCGGTGCAGGTGCCCGACAGCTTCAACCAGGCCAACCCCTGCGTGGTGCTGGGCGCCTCGTCAGGATCGCGCGGGGTTTATGGCGCCATCGGCACGGCCGGCGAGTGGGGCCTGAAAAAGGGCTGTGCCGTGGCCCTGACCGATGCCGGCAAGGGCGTGGGCCTGTACGACATGATGGACGACACCGTGCACAAAATTGATGGCACGCGCGCCACCCGCACGGCCGCAGGCTCCCTCAATTTCTTTGCCGCTCACATCACCGATGCAGCGCGTACCGCCTACAACGCGCTGTTCCCGAACCGCCTGGCCATCAAGCAGGTGCACTCGCAGCAGAATCCCGAGAAAGACTGGGGCAACGACACGCTGGCGGCCGGGCGTTATGCCATGTTTGTGCTGAACGACCGCTATGGGACGGCCGCCAATCCGGTGCCGTTCACGCCGGAAAACACCATCGTGATTGCCGGCTCTGCATCCAACGGCGGTGCTGCTTCGCTGGGTGCGGCCGAAAAAGACAGCGGTGGGCTGATTGATGGCGTCGTGGCCTCCGAGCCCGTCACCGAAATGCCCACCACCAGCGGCTATGGCATCCAGTTTGGCGGCGCCGCCGTCACCGGTTACGGCAAGACGCTGGCGGACTTCACGACCTACGGCAACATCTACCAGCCCTGCGCTGCGCTGGCCACGGATGCGGCCATGAGCGAGACGTCCATCTTCAACTACATCCAGCTGGTGGGCATGACGGCACGGGCCACGGCACGCTGCGATGGCCTCGCAGCCAAGGGGCTGGTCAGTGGTGCCGACACGGCCGCCCGGTCGCAGGATGCGCTGAACAAATTGCGCGCTTATGGCTGGACGCCCGACAACGATCAAATGCACAACGCCCACTATGCCCTGGGCAACGGGCCTATCCTGTCGGCCATGTACCCGGTGAGCTACGGGCGGTTCCCTGCCGAGGCCAACGTGTGCAACACCAGCTTTGCGGCGGTGAACGCCACAGGCGCGCCGGTGGCGGTGGCGCCTGCAACGCTGGCGCAAAGCTTTGCCACGGCCAATGGCACCGCCAACGGCACACCTGCGACGGTGGTTTACAACGACTCGGTGGGCGGGGCGAAGGCGTGGCAGTTTGCCGTGTCGCCATCCACCGGCGTGGCGGACTTTGGCCTGGACAACGCCTTGTGCCAGCGTGCGCTGGTCACGGGATCTGACCCGGTCAGCGGCGCGAGCCTGACGGCCGCATCCACACCCACCAAGGCGCAGAGCGACGCGGTGCGGGCGGGCATTGCCGAGGTGGTGCTGAACGGCAACCTGCGCGGCAAGCCCACCATCATCGTCAGTGGCCGCAGCGATGCCCTGGTACCGGTGAACAACAACTCGCGCGCCTACGCCGCCTACAACAAGGTAGTGGAAGGTGCAGCCAGCAAGCTGCGCTACATCGAGGTGACAAACGGCCAGCATTTCGACACCTTTCTGCCGTTCGGTGGGTTTGACACGCGCTTTGTGCCCTTGCACCCCTACTTCAACCAGGCGATGGATGCGATGTATGCCCACCTGAAGTCGGGTGCCGCCTTGCCCGCCAGCCAAGTGGTGCGCACCACGCCGCGCGGCGGTGTGGCAGGTGCCGCCCCGGCCATCACGGCTGCCAACGTGCCGCCGTTTGTGGCGGTGCCTGTAGCCGCGAACCAGATTGGCTTTGCCGGCACTTCGCTGAACGTTCCCAACTGAGCGCCTGTGTCACGCGCCCCGCACTGGAGTCTGCTGCGATGCCAACACGATGGAAGCGATGCGCCGCCATCTGCTTGGCAGCCTTGGCCCTTGATTCCGGTGCGGGGACTGCACCGCCCATCCGGGCGGATGAGAACGTCATTGTCCAAGTGGCGCCGTTGGCGATGCTGCGGGCTAGCGCTGACGCGTTGATGCATAAAATTTTGCGCGTTGCCTCCTTTGCACGCGACACGCTCACAGGCCTGATCAATGCCCACCAGCTGGGCGTGAGGCAGGTGGCTCCTTGACGCGATCGGCCCCAGGTGGCCTTGGTGCTGTTGGCGTCTGATTAGAACCAGCAACATAGGCACGCAGCCACCCCGTTTCTGTTTCAAAAGGCTGAGCACCATGCTTCCTTCCTCACGCTACATCCGCTGCGCCGGTTACGAAATTCATTACACCGAATGGGGTGCGCCCGAGGCTCCCGTGGTGATCGCCTGGCACGGGCTGGCGCGCACCGGGCGTGACATGGACGCGCTGGCGCGGCATTTGAGCAGCCGCTATCGCGTGATCTGCCCCGACACCATTGGTCGGGGCCTGAGCCAGTGGGCGCGGACGCCGAGGGACGAATACCGGCTGTCGTTTTATGCGCGCATTGCCGCCGACCTGTTCGCGCAGCTGGGTATCGACATGGCGCACTGGATTGGTACCTCTATGGGCGGCGCGATTGGCACGGTGTGCGCGTCAGGGCTTTTCGAGCCGCAGCTCAAGGGCCGCATCATGCGCCTGCTGCTTAACGACAACGCCCCCCGCCTAGCCGATGCCGCGCTGGAGCGCATCAAGGCCTATGCGGGCCAGCCGCCTGCGTTTGACACGGTGATGGAGCTGGAGGCATTTTTTCGGCAGGTGTACCAGCCTTACGGCTGGCTCAGCGATGCCCAGTGGCGGCAGTTGACCGAAACCTCCACCCGCCGCCTGCCCGATGGCCGCGTGACGCCGCACTACGACCCGGCCATGGTGCAGCAGTTCATGCACCATGCCAACGATTACCTGATCTGGGACCACTACGACGCGCTCGACATCCCTGTGCTGTGCCTGCGCGGCGCCCAGTCAGATCTGGTGTTGCCCGAAACCACGGCCGAGATGCTCACCCGGGGCCCCGGCATGCGCGGCCTGCTGCAGGTGGTCGAGGTGCCGGGTTGCGGCCATGCGCCCGCCCTGAATGTGCCAGAGCAATTTGCGCTGGTGGACGGGTTTTTGTCGGACACCTGAGTCCGCAACCATGGGGCAGCCCAGAACTGCGCATCGGGCGGCGAGCTGGCGCATTTCACGCCCCGAGGGGGGTGTGCTGGGTTACTACAGCGGGGGGCTGATGATCACTGCCATTTTTGCAAATGAGCTACCATTTGGTTTGTTTTGCGACTGATTGGTAATACATGCTGTTTTCCTCTCCCTTGGTTCGTCGGCTCGCGCTGATCTTTTCTGCAACGGTTTTGCTGGCCGTCAGCGGTTGCACATCCACCAGCCCGCCCTCCGGCATCTCCGCCGTCACTCCGTTTGACCTGGCCCGCTACGAAGGGCGGTGGTACGAGGTGGCGCGCCTGGATCACTCGTTTGAACGCGGCATGACGGACGTGAGCGCCACGTACCAGCGTCAGGCCGACGGCAGTGTGCGTGTGGTCAACCGGGGCTTTGACACCGCCAAGAACGACTGGCGCCAGGCGCTGGGCAAGGCGCTGTTCACAGGCGATGTGCAAACGGCCTCGCTCAAGGTGTCGTTCTTTGGCCCGTTTTACGGTGGCTACCATGTGGCAGCGCTGGATCCGGATTACCAGTGGGCGCTGGTGGTGGGGCCAGACCGCAGCTACTGCTGGATCTTGTCGCGCACCAAGCAGCTTGCGCCCTCCGTGCGTGCCCAGCTTGTTGCACGCGCCAGTGCTTTGGGCATCGACACCCAGTCACTGATCTGGGTGACCCACGGGCGCACCGATCCGCAGCCATGAGTGCCGCTGGTCTCCGGCACGTCGCCGTCATTGGCGCAGGCCTCTCGGGCTTGTCGTGCGCACATGCGCTGCTGCAGGCGGGCCACACGGTGCATCTTTTCGACAAAAGCCGGGGCCCATCGGGCCGTATGAGCACACGGCGCGCCGAAGACGCCCACGGCCCGTGGCAGTGCGACCATGGCGCGCAGTACTTCACCGCGCGTGACGCGGCTTTCCGCGCCGAGGTGGCGCGCTGGCAGCAGGCCGGCGTGGCCGACTTGTGGGATGCCCGCCTGGCCAGCTTTGACGGCAGCGCCTTTGCCCCGCTGCACACGCCGCTGGAGCGTTTTGTGGGCACACCGCGCATGACATCACCTGCCGCCTGGCTGGTGCAGAACCTGGGAGAGCGCGCCGGAGCATCGGCACGCACCCAATGGCAAACCACTGTGCAGCGCCTGGGCCGGCATACGGATGGTTGGGCCATCACCTCCGCAGAGCAGGGCTTGCACCCCGAGCAGTATGGCGCCGTAGTACTGGCCGTGCCTGCCCCGCAGGCCGCGCCGTTGCTGGCGCCTGTGTCGCCAGCGGGTGCAGCGGTGGCCGCCAGCGCGCCCATGCGCGGCAGCTGGGCCGTGATGATGCGCTACGCAGCCCCTTTGGCCATGCCGTGGGAGGGCGTGTTCATCAACACCGGCCCGCTGCGCTGGGTGGCGCGCGACAGCAGCAAGCCCGGTCGCACTGGCCCCGAGACCTGGCTGCTGCACGCCAGCCCCGAGTGGAGCGATGCGCACATGGAAGATGACGCTGATGCAGTCACCGCTGCATTGATCGCCGCTTTTGTCGCATTGGGCGGCCCCGCACCGTTGGCCGCCACAGCCCATCGCTGGCGCTATGCCGACAGCGAGTCCCCGCTGGCGCTGGGCAGTTGGTGGGACGCATCGCTGCGGCTGGGTATGTGCGGAGATTGGCTCAACGGCGGCAAGGTTGAAGGCGCCTGGCTCAGCGGCCGTGCGCTGGCGCAGCAGGTGCAAGCTGCGTGACACTCTGAACAAGGCACGCGCCATGGCCTACACCGTTGTCTGGTTCAAGCGCGACCTGCGGGTGCACGACCACGCACCCCTGGCCCAGGCCGCGCAGCGCGGACCCGTGCTTTGCCTGTATGTGGTCGAGCCCAGCCTGTGGGCCCAGCCCGACGCCGCGCTGCAGCACTTTCGGTTCTTGCAAGAGAGCCTTGTCGACCTGGCGCAAGACCTGCGCCGCTGCGGAGCCGAGTTGCAAGTGGCCGTGGGCGAGGTGCCTGAGGTGCTGGCCCGCCTGCACGCGCTGGCCCCGTTTCACACCCTCACTTCGCATGAAGAAACCGGCAACGGCCACACCTATGCGCGCGACAAGGCCGTGGCCCGCTGGTGCGCAAACCAGGGCGTAGCCTGGCGTGAGTGGGCCCAGCACGGCGTGGTGCGCCGCCTGCCCACGCGCGATGTGTGGCACCAACGCTGGCAGGCTTTCATGCACGCGCCTCAGATGCCAGCGCCGGCACCCGGCAGCCTGGCGGGGCGGGCCTTGCCCTGGCCCACAGAGCCCTGGCCCGAAGGCGCATGGCCGGGCTTGGATATCCACGATCCACCCCGGCGCCAGCGTGGCGGACGCTTGCGCGGCTGGCAGGTGCTGCATGACTTTTTGCACGAGCGCAGCCGGGGTTACCGGGGAGGTATTTCATCGCCCCTCACGGCGCCCACGGCCTGCTCGCGCCTTTCGCCCTACCTTGCCCTGGGTTGCCTTGGCATGCGCGAAGTGGTGCAGGCCACCCAGCGGCGCCAGCAGCAACTGCAGGGTAGCGCCGAGCCCGGTGCGGGCTGGCAGCGCCAGGGTCTCACGGCCTTTATGAGCCGCATGCACTGGCACTGCCACTTCATCCAGAAACTCGAATGCGAACCCGCGCTGGAGTTTGACAACCTGCACCGCGGCTACAACGGCCTGCGCGAGGGCGACTGGAACGAGGCCCACTTTGCCGCCCTGGTGGCCGGGCGCACCGGCTGGCCCATGGTGGATGCCTGCGTGGCCATGCTGCGCGAGACGGGCTGGGTCAACTTTCGCATGCGGGCCATGCTGGTGTCGGTGGCGTCGTACCCGCTGTGGCTGCACTGGCGCCCTGTGGGCCAGTGGCTGGCGCGGCACTTTCTGGACTACGAGCCCGGCATCCACTGGAGCCAGATGCAGATGCAAGCGGGCACCACCGGCATCAACACCACCCGCGTGTACAACCCCATCAAGCAGGCGCAAGACCACGACCCGCACGGCCACTTTGTTCGCCACTGGCTTCCCGCAATGCGCCGCGTGCCTGACGCTTGGTTGCTTGAGCCCTGGCGCATGCCGTCCGGCGTGCAGGCGCGCTGCGGCGTGCGCGTGGGGCACGACATTGCCCAGCCGCTGGTGGACCTGGACCAAGCCACCCGCGCTGCCAAGGCCCGCGTGCACGGCCTGCGCGCCCAGGCCCCAGTGCGTGCGGCCAAAGCCGCCATCGTGCAAAAGCACGGCTCGCGCCTGCACCGCGACGGTGGCCCGCGCCGCAATGCCAAAGCCACGGCCCACCCCCAGCAGCAAACCCTGGACTTCTGACCCATGCGAATGCGCAAAAAGAACGACCTGCCGCAGAGAAAATGCCTGCACTGTGGACTGCCCTTCACCTGGCGCAAAAAGTGGGAGAAGGTGTGGGACGAGGTGAAATACTGCTCTGACCGCTGCCGCAACGAACGCAAGCGCAGTGGCGACGCGGGCGGTGAGGGTGCGGCATGAACACGGTGATTTTCTGGTTTCGCAACGACCTGCGCCTGCACGACCAGCCCGCGCTGGCTGCGGCGCTGGCCAGCGGCGCCACCCACCTGCTGCCCGTGGTGTGCCTGCCCCGGGCAGACGAAGCCACGCCCTGGGGCTTTGCCCGCGTGGGCACGCACCGCCGCGCTTTTGCAGCCGCCGCGCTGCGCGACCTGGGCACCCGCATGGCTGGGCAAGGCAATCCACTCATGGTGTGCCATGCCCCGCCCGCCACCGTGTTGCCCGCATTGGCCCACGCCGTCGGGGCGAGCGCCGTGGTGTGCGAAGACATTGCCGCCCCCTTTGAGCAGGCCGAAGTCGCCGCCCTGCGCGCCGCCGGGCTGCCGGTGCGCGCTGTGTGGCACAGCAGCCTGATCCAGCCTGAGGACATGCCCTGGCCTGCGGCAGAGCTTCCCGGCGTGTTCACCACGTTTCGTCAGAAGGTGGAGCGTGCGGGCATCATGCCCACAACGCCTTTGCCCCCGCCCACATCGTTGTTGCCGCCCCCGATGGTGCCGCCCGATGTGATGCTGGCGGCGGGCGCCGTGCCTGCGTGTGCAGGGCAGGGCGCCGATACCGCTGTTCCCAATAACGCAGCCGGGTGTGACCCACGCTCGTCCTTTCCCTACGGCACATCCGCCTGCAACGGTGGCGAAACCGCCGCACTCGCCCATTTGGCGCAGTACCTGGCGCGCAAGCTGCCCCACAGCTACAAGGCCACGCGCAATGGACTTACGGGGTTGCATTACTCCAGCAAGTTCTCGCCCTGGCTGGCTAGCGGCGCGCTCTCGGCCCGGCAGGTGTTTGTCGGCCTGAAAGCGTTTGAACGCGAGCACGGTGCCAACGACGGCACCTACTGGCTGTGGTTCGAGCTGCTGTGGCGCGACTACTTTCGGCTGCTGCACCTGCAATACGGGCCGGCGCTGTATGGGGCTCGTGGGCTTTCACAGCTGCCCCAGGCCCCGCACAACCACCAGGGCTTTGAGCGCTGGTGCCAGGGCCGCACGGGCGAACCGCTGGTCGATGCCGCCATGCGCGAGCTGGCCACCACCGGGTATCTGAGCAACCGCCTGCGCCAGGTGGTGGCCAGCTACCTCATCCACGACCTGTGCGGCGACTGGCGCGCGGGCGCCGCGTGGTTTGAATCGCAGCTGGTGGACTACGACGTGTACAGCAACCAGGGCAACTGGCTTTACATCGCCGGGCGCGGAACCGACCCGCGCGGTGGCCGCCGCTTCAATTCCACCAAGCAGGCGCACGACCATGATGCCGACGGTACTTACCGCCGGATGTGGGGCACGGCATGAACACTCCACGCGCGCACACCCTGCGCCTGCTGCTGGGCGATCAGCTCAATCTCCAGCACAGCTGGTTTGCCACGCGCGACGATGGCGTGGTCTACGTGCTGATGGAAGTGCGGCAAGAGACCGACTACGTGCTGCACCACGCGCAAAAAATCCTGGCCATCTTTGCCGCCATGCGCGATCTGGCCCGCCACTTGCGCGACGCGGGGCATCGAGTGCGCTATGTGGCCATAGACGACCCCAGCAACCGCCAGTCGCTCACCGACAACCTGGCCGCCCTGATGGCGCTCTACGGCGCCGAGCGCCTGCAATACCAGCACCCCGACGAATGGCGGCTGGACGCGCAGTTGCGCACCTGGGGTGCCCTGCAAGCTTTTGACGTGCCGGCCGTCAGCAGTGAACATTTCTACACCACCCGCACCGAGCTGGCCGAGATGTTCAAGGGCCGCAAGCAGTGGCTCATGGAGCACTTCTATCGTCGCATGCGCCAGCGCCACCAGGTGCTGATGGACGAGGCGGGCGAGCCCGAAGGCGGCCAGTGGAACTACGACCACGACAACCGCAAGCCCTGGCCTGGCACGCCAGAGCTGCCGCCCGATGCCAGGCCATCACACGACCACAGTGCCCTGTGGGCCACCATTGAGGCCGCAGACGTGCAAAGCTTTGGCAACCCCCAGTCCGCCGCGCTGCGCTGGCCGCTCAATCGCGCCGAGGCGCTGGCGTGGCTCAGCCACTTCATCACCACCACGTTGTCGCACTTTGGCGCGTACGAAGACGCCATGAGCACGCGCAGCGCGCGGCTGTTCCACTCGCTGCTGTCGTTTGCGCTCAACACCAAGATGCTGCACCCGCATGAGGTGGTGCAACGGGCCCAGGCCGCTTACCACGCAGGCGCTGCGCCATTGGCAGCGGTAGAGGGCTTCATCCGCCAGATCCTCGGCTGGCGCGAATACGTGCGCGGCATCTACTGGGGCCACATGCCCGGCTACGTTGAGCGCAACGCCTTGGGGCACACCACACCGCTGCCGCAGTGGTTCTGGTCGGGCAACACCCGCATGCGCTGCTTGCAGCATGCAGTGGGCCAGTCGCTGCAGGATGCGTATGCCCACCACATCCAGCGCCTCATGGTCATCGGCAACTTTGCGCTGCTGGCGGGGATCGACCCCGCCGCCGTGCACCGCTGGTACTTAGGTGTTTACATCGACGCCTTTGAATGGGTGGAAGTGCCCAACACCCTGGGCATGAGCCAGTTTGCCGATGGCGGCCTGCTGGCCACCAAGCCCTATGTCAGCAGCGCCGCCTACATCGACCGCATGAGCGACTATTGCAAGGGCTGCCGCTACGACAAGAAGCTGAAAGTAGGCGACGGCGCCTGCCCCTACAACGCACTGTACTGGGACTTTTTCGCGCGCAACGAAGCCACGCTGGGGCAGAACTTCCGGCTGGGCATGGTCTACCGGCAACTGCAGAAGATGCAGGGCCCCCCGCTGGATGCGCTGCGCGAACATGCCACCCACCTGCGCACGCGGCTGGACACGCTGTAGACCAATCTCCTTGTCATCACCGCCCACCCATCGGTCCCACATCCCCTATCGGAGCCCGCCATGTCCACGCCATCCCTCCAGTCATTGCCCCAGGGCTACCGCGCCCTTGTCATTGGCGCCACTGGCGCCATCGGCGGCGCCTTGCTGGCCCACCTGCGGGCCGACCCCCGCTGCGCCCTGGCCGTGGGCCTGGGCCGTCGCACCAGCCCAGCGGTGGACCTGGACGATGAAACCACCGTCGCCCACGCCGCCCAGCACCTCAAGGCCCAGGGCCCGTGGCACTGCATCATTCACGCCGCAGGCATGCTGCATGGATCCCACGGCCTGCCCGAGAAGCGCATGGCGCAGTTGAACTATGCGCAGATGGAAGCCACCTTCCGCACCAACACCTTCGGCCCCGCGCTGGTGCTGGCCCACTTTGCGCCGCTGCTGCCCCGGCAAGGGCGCAGCCTGCTGGCCGTGCTCTCGGCCAAGGTTGGCAGTATTGGCGACAACCGCCTGGGCGGCTGGTACAGCTACCGTGCATCCAAGGCCGCACTCAACATGCTGCTCAAAACGGCGTCGATTGAAGTGGCCCGCACCCACCCGCAGGCCGTGCTGGCGGCGCTGCATCCGGGCACGGTCAATTCGGCGCTGTCGGCGCCATTCAACGGGGCAAAGATTGGGAGGGCCGCAGACGATGCGGCAGCGGACTTGTTGCGTGTGTTGGACGGGCTGGGGCTGGAACAAACCGGCGGCTTTCACGCCTACAACGGGCAAGAACTGCCATGGTGAATCCGACTTGATGGGTGCCAGGGGGACTGTCAGTGGGGATTCTGTGCGCAGATAAAACCTGCCTGTTCGTAATGGGGTCAGGCGCGTGAAGCACCTTTGAACAAGGTTGGGGACAACCGGCACAGCGCAGCGCGCGCTGTCCGTAGATACGGCACGCGCTGCGCGGTTCCGGGTTGCGTTTGCCGTTACCGGGCGGTGGCCGCGGTAGAGGTGCTCGCACCGACCGCCAAGTTGGATTGCACGTTCACGCTCTGCTGCACCAGCGAAGAGATACCGCTGTTCTGGCTGGCAATCATGATGCCCGCAGCCGACTGACCGACGCTGGTCATAGTGTTGGACATGTTGAACGTGCCTGCGCTCACGGTGTTTGTTCCACCTGCACCGCCGCTGCCGCCCTCGCCAGCACCGCCGGTGCCGCCATTGGCGGTGGTGGTGCCGCCGCTGCCAGCGCCACCGGTGCCACCCGTGCCACTGCCACCAGCGCCACCGTTACCGGCGGTGTTGGAGCCGTTGCTGGCACTGCCATTGCTGGCGCTGCCATTGGTGCTGGAACCCCCTGCGCCACCGGTGCCCGCGCCTGCCGTGCGGGTGCTGCCCCCACCGTTGCTGGTGGCGGTGCCGCCCGTGCCCGTGGCTGTGGATGCGCCGCCAGCACCGGTGGTTCCTCCGTCTCCGCCGCTGCCGGCCACAGCGCTCGCGGCGATGGCGGGTGTTTCGCTGTCGCCGCCAAAGCCTGTGCTGTTGCCGCCGTTGGCCGAGCCGCTGTTTCCACCGTTGCCACTGCCGTTGCCATTGGCATTGGCAGCACTGCTGCTGTCGCCGCCATTGGCGCGTCCACCATAGCCCTTGCCACCGTTGCCAGCGTTGGCACTGCCATTGATGGCGCTGCCGTTGCTGATGGCGCCATTGGATGCGTTGCCGCCGCCCGCGCCAGTGGCCCCTTGACCGCCGGAGCCCGTGCCACCCGTGCCCGTGCCGCTGGCCGTGCCTCCATAGCCCTTGCCGCCATCGCCTCCGTAGCCCTTGCCGCCGTTGGCGTTGCCGGTGTTGTAGGCGTTGTTTCCGATGTCACGTACGCGGTTGCCCGTGACCATGCCGTGAAGGCTGCTGGTTGCAGTGGCTTTGGATACGTTGAAAGCGTTGCTGAACGTGCCGGAAGAGCCATTGTTCAGCGCAGCCGAGCGTGCACCATCGGCCGCCGCTTCGCCAGACCGCTTGTTGGTGCTGTTGTCAGCCCGGTCCGCGTTGTACGTGGTGGTGATGGTGTCGTTGTCGTCTCGGTTGCTGGTGTAACTGCTGTTGTCGGTTCGGGTGCGACTGTTGTCATCATTGCTGTTGATGGCGCTCGTGCTGTTGCTGGTGTTGTCACCAAGCCCGGTGGTCTGGTCGGTGGTCTGGCCCGTGCTGCTGGCAAATGCCACGCCGCTGATGCCGAACGCAACTGCCATGGCCGAAGCCACAAGTGTCTTCTTCATAAAGCCTCCTACGGTGGAATGAAACAAGGTCAAGGGTCGAGTTGCGCGGACGCAATTCGGGCGGGCTTTCAGCAACTTCAGTGCCAGTCGCACGAGTGCCGATTGCAGCGGAGCGGTCCTTGCGAGGGACAGAGCGATTCAAGGGGACCTTAGAGTGGTGGCTAACGTGAAGCAGGCGAACTGCTTGCACGCAAACTGTCACAGCGGCTTGACGGCTGAACAGCGGCGTGCAGCAGTTTTGGCGGAGCTGCCTGTGCCCTGCCAGTTCTGCCAGTTGCGCCATGTTGAATGCACTGCGTAATGGCAGCCGCACGGATGTCGCAACAGTGTGACGAGAGGGGGGCGGGGCGTGAATTGCGGAGGGGCCGATATCGCCGAGCCATGGCTGTGCGACATGTTGCAGTGGCTTTTCCCAGTGCCCAGCAAGGCCGCCACAGGTGGCTTCAGAGGCGGGTGATGAGATGTACATAATGCTATTAAAGTTATAGCTGTATGCGCTTGTCCATCAATCGTTTTATCGTGATTGTTTTGCGATTCACGGTCAACGCTGACCAATGCTCCGCTGGATCGCCTCGGTCAGCGTACTGTTCAGGTTCATGGACCGCACCATGCCCAGCCCGTTGCTGCTGGCATTGATGATGGTCTGGTAGCGGATCTGCTGATTGTTCAGGGAGTTCTGTATCAGCGTGCCTGTGGAGCTGCCCGCGATGGTGGTCACCATGGCGCCCGCGGCTTCGGGGCTGCTGGTGGTCGTGCTTGAGGGGCCTGACGCAAAGGTATTGCCCGGGCCGTTTTGCACCAGGTTGAGGGTTGCCAGCTTCTGGCTCAGCTGGGTGGCCTGTGCCGGCGTGATGTCTGCCATGCGGCCGATATTGAGCGTGGTTTCGGTGATCAGGGCGCCGTTGATGTATACCGCTCTGGAAATTCCGAACGACACCGTCAGCCCATCGCCCATCCTGAAGCCCCCACGCAGGGAATCCAGCGTCTGGTCACCCACGGCCATCCATAAGGTGTCTTGCGCCGGGGGGGCCGCATTGGCACTGAATGCCAGTGTTCCCAGCAGGCACAGTCGCACGGCAGCCCGGACGATGGTGGAGGCCGTTTCACCTCGGCAATGCAGATTGGGCATCAGAAGTCTCCCGGCCCGTTTTTTTGCAGGGCAAAGCCGCTCAAACCGGCCCTCGTCATGTCGCTGCCAATGGGCGCACGCGGCGCTACACGCCAGTCGGTGGCAAGGTTGAAGCGCGCCGAATCCATGCGGTTGTGGATGACAAACAGCAGTTTGCTTTGCCACAGGGAGTCGAAATCCTTGCGCGAGAGCGCACGCGTGCCCTGCGCCGGATCGCCCACCAGAACGCGGTCGCCTTGCAGTCCCTTGACCACAACGAAATGCTGGTAGCCGTTTTCGTTGATCAGCACGATGGCAGGAATGCGCGCCTCCTGGAGCTTTTCGAGGGGCTGCTCGAACCCGTCGGCCTGGAAGCCGAGGCTGGCCAGAAAACGCTTCATGTCGAGCAAGGAGAACCCCTCGCGCTGGATCTTGGCCTGATCGCCATGGACATACATCGTGGCAAACACGGTCTGTTCGTCAATCGGTGTGCCGTAGTGGTGGGTGAGCAAAGTGGCGATGGCTGCCGAGCCGCAGCTGAAATCGAATTTCTGTAGCAACGTGCCAGCCAGGCGCGCCTGCTTGATGCTGGTGACTGGCAGGGTCACGTCGCCTGCACCCGTGGATGGGAAGTAGGCGGACTGCGCGGTTGCCGCAGTGACCACGCCAAGCAGCGCGATGGATAACAGGGGCAGTCGCATGGTGGCCTCCGGAATCAGTTCATCTGCACATGCACGATGACTGCGTTCTGGATCAACACGTTCGCGCCCGAGTTCTGAATCACGACGGGCATTCCGTTCATGTTGGCGAAGGCGCCAGCGCTGATGGCGTTGTTGCCGGTGTTGACGTTGTGCGCCGTGTTGTCGGCGGTGGTGCCAGCCAGCATCAAGTCGTTGCTTACCAGGGAGCTACCGCCACGGTAGCTGTCGAGGGTGGCGCTGTCCACGGCTGGTGCCACAAAGGCCGACCGCACAGGCGCCAAAGCTGTTGGCGTGCGTGCGTTGTCTCCCGCCATGGGCACGTTGGGCGCCTGTGCTGCGGCATGCGCTGTCAGGAGGGACGCTGTGCACAGAACCAGCACTGCGTGAAGGGAGCGGATCGAGGTCATGGGGAGCCCTCTTTGAAAATGGTGGTTGGCAAAAAGCACCGCGCAGCCGTGCGTGGGAAGGGCACGCGCTGCGCGGTTTTTTGGGGGCCGTACTTACTTGCCGACGGCCAGGTTGGCCTGGACGTTCACGCTCTGCTGCACCAGCGAAGAGATACCGCTGTTCTGGCTGGCAATCATGATGCCCGCAGCCGACTGACCGACGCTGGTCATAGTGTTGGACATGTTGAACGTGCCTGCGCTCACGGTGTTTGTTCCACCTGCACCGCCGCTGCCGCCCTCGCCAGCACCGCCGGTGCCGCCATTGGCGGTGGTGGTGCCGCCGCTGCCAGCGCCACCGGTGCCACCCGTGCCACTGCCACCAGCGCCACCGTTACCGGCGGTGTTGGAGCCGTTGCTGGCACTGCCATTGCTGGCGCTGCCATTGGTGCTGGAACCCCCTGCGCCACCGGTGCCCGCGCCTGCCGTGCGGGTGCTGCCCCCACCGTTGCTGGTGGCGGTGCCGCCCGTGCCGCTGGCCGTGGTTGCTCCACCGGCACCGGTGTTTCCTCCGTTGCCGCCGCTGCCCTGGCCTTGGTCGTTGGCACCGCCGTTGGCGGCGCCACTGCGGCCGCCATCACCGCTGCCGCTACCGTTGGCTGAGACCGTGCCGCCGCTGTCGCCGCCATTGGCGCGTCCGCCATAACCCTTGCCACCGTTGCCGGCGCTGGCACTGCCATTGTTGGCACTGCCATTGGTGACGTTACCGTTGAATGCATCGCCGCCATTCGAGCCCACAGCCCCTTCACCTCCAGCGCCCGTGCCACCCGTGCCCTTGCCGCTGGCCGTGCCTCCATAGCCCTTGCCGCCATCGCCTCCGTAGCCCTTGCCGCCGTTGGCGTTGCCGGTGTTGTAGGCGTTGTTTCCGATGTCACGTACGCGGTTGCCCGTGACCATGCCGTGAAGGCTGCTGGTTGCAGTGGCTTTGGATACGTTGAAAGCGTCGGTGAATGTGCCGGTGGAGCCGTTGTTCAGCGCAGCCGAACGTGCGGCATTGGCAGTTGCAGCGCCCGAGTCCTTGTTGATGCTGTTGTCGGTTTTGTTGGCGTTCCTTGTTTTGGTGATGGTGTCGTTATCGTTTTTCGTGTAACTGCGCACACTGTTGTCGGTCTTGGTGTGGCTGTTGTTGTCTGTACTCGTGGTGGTGCTGGTACTGGTGCTGGTGTTGTTTCCGCTTTCGGTACCCTGGGATGTGTTCTGGTCTGTGCTGCTGGCAAATGCCACGCCGCTGATGCCGAACGCAACTGCCATGGCCGAAGCCACAAGTGTCTTCTTCATAAAGCCTCCTACGGTGGAATGAAACAAGGTCAAGGATTGAGTTGCGCGGACGCAATTCGGAGGTCGTTCAGCAACTTCAGTGCCAGCCACATTCCGGTGGGATGTGGTGGCACCGCGCTACTGGAGAAGTGGCGTGCCAAGGGGGCCAAACAGGCGAGGCAAAAGTGAAGCGGGCAGGATGGTTCCGCGCAAAGTGTCACAGGAGGTTGACGCCATTGCCTCAGGCCGCAGCGTTTTCGGTGTGTCAGCGCCCGCTGCCGCAGTTGATTCATCTGCAAAACCACCCCGCGACTGCCACAGGCCTGGTGTCTCAGTGCTGTGACGCAGGGGTTGCGCAGTGCGGGTTGCAATGGGGTTGGGCGCACCAACTGCTCTACAAAAGTGGCAGTGCGAAACGCAGGTGTGGCCGGCGCGGGCTCCGTCTCGGCTCTGCGACTGTGGGTTGATACCAGTGTGATGTCTTGCGCCCAAACTTACTTCCACTTGCAGAGTGGTGCTTGCACACCCAGAGGCCACGCGCCTATTCTTGCCCCGCGTTCACCGCCACTGTTGGCACAACAAAAACGCCGTTGCAGCGCCATCGGGAGTAGTCGCATGAAAACGCACAGCTCACACAGACCCTGGGTTTTGGTTACCGGTTCGGTCATGGCGCTTTCAAGTGCCATGGTGCAGGCGCAAAGCGTGCCCGCACGCAAGGGCATTACACAGCGCATTGAGGCGCTGGAACAGCAGGTCAGCGCGCAAGGTCGGGAAATCGAGGCGATGCGCCAGCAGGTGCTTGAACAGGAGGCCCGCTACCAGGACCTGGAGCGCTCGGTGGCCGAGTCAGCACGCAGCGCGCCGCAGCCAGCCACGGCCGAGGCGGCGCCTGCGGGCAATGTGCCTGCCGACACCGGGGCCCGCCCCGTGCGGGTGGGGGTGGCACCGGCGGTGGACAACCAGCCACCGGCGGTGGCACCCTTGTTCGACCAGCCCGGCATCCTCACGCAGCCGGGTCACTATGTGCTGGAGCCGTCCCTGCAATACGGCTACTCGTCCAGCAACCGCGTGGCGCTGGTCGGCTACACCATCATTCCGGCGCTGTTGATCGGGTTGATCGACGTGCGGGAGGTCAAGCGCAACACCCTGACTGCGGCGCTCACCGGCCGCTGGGGGCTGACCCGCCGCCTTGAAGTGGAAATGAAGGTGCCTTATGTGTACCGCTCGGACGATTCGATCAGCCGCGAGATCTTTACGGGGTCGGCGTCTGAGCAGGCGTTCAACTCCAGCGGCCGTGACATTGGCGATATCGAGTTTGCGGCGCGCTACCAGCTCAATGAGCCCAAGGGCAATGACCCCTATCTGATTGGTTCGCTGCGCTTCAAGACCCGCACCGGCAAGGACCCGTTCGAGGTGGTTACCGACTGCGTGACGCGTTGCCTGGGCAACACCACCGGCACAGGGTTGCCGCTGGACCTGCCCACGGGATCGGGCTTTTATTCGCTGCAGCCTTCTCTCACCTGGTTGCTGCCTTCGGACCCGGCCGTGTTTTTTGGCGGCATCAGCTACACGCACAACTTCGGCCGCAGCGATGTGAGCCGTCGGGTGCTGGCGGGCGAACAGGAGTTCATCGGCAGCGTCAAGCCTGGCGACGTATGGGGCATCAACTTCGGCATGGGTCTAGCGATCAATGACCGCTCGTCCTTCAGCGTGGGCATTGACCTCAATTCCGTGGGGCGCACCAAACAGAACGGCTTGCCCGTGCCCAGCTCGGTGCGCACGCAGCTGTCGTCACTCCTGCTCGGCTATTCGTACCGCTACAGCAACCGGACCACCCTGAACGTCACGGTGGGTGCGGGCCTCACGCGCGACACGCCTGACCTCACGCTGAGCGTGCGCCTTCCGATGTCCTTTTGATGATGCAACGTGAACCTACGAGATCAACATGCAATGCCTGTGCGCAAAATTTTATGCCTGAGTCTTGGAGCAGAGGGCGAGATTGTGGAAGGCCACCTGCGGCGCGCGGGGTGGGAGGTTGCGTGCTGCAGCGATGTGTCCGCAGCACGCAGCCTTCTGGCGCAGCGCAAGTTTTCCGTGGCTCTGGTGGTGGCCGATGCCGCGCAGCGGCTGGACGAGGACGGAGTGGTCGCTGTGGAGGCCTGTGTCCATGCCTCGCTGCAAACGGAATGGGTGGCTTTATGTGAACAGGCGGTGCTGGAGTCGCATGCGTTCCGTGCGCTGATACTGAACTGTTTTTTTGACTATCAGGTGCTGCCGCTGGAATGGCCCGATCTGGACCGGATGATCGAACACGCTGCGCAGCGCGCCCTGCTGCGCCACGGGTCCACAGACGCCTTGCCCGAGGCCGATACCTTGGGCATGGTGGGGCAGGCCGCGTCGATGGTGCAGTTGCGCAAGGACATCCGCAAGGTGGCGGGTGCCTTTGCGCCAGTGTTGATTCAGGGGGAGAGCGGCAGTGGAAAGGAGCTGGCAGCACATGCCATCCATGCCCATTCTCCGCGCAAAAACGGGCCCTGGGTTGAGGTCAACTGTGGCGCCATTGCGCCCTCTTTGATCCAGTCCGAGCTTTTCGGCTACGTGAGGGGTGCATTCACTGGAGCGTCTGCCGACCGACGCGGGCTGATCGAAGCCGCCGACGGCGGTACCGTCTTTCTGGACGAGATCGGTGACCTGCCGCTTGAACTGCAGGCGAATCTGCTGCGTTTCCTGCAAGAAAAGACCATACAGCGCGTGGGCGCCGTGCGCAACACGGCAGTCGATGTGCGGGTGGTGGCGGCTTCGCATGTGAACTTGGCCGAGGCGGTGGCGCGGGGGCGTTTCCGGGAAGATTTGTACTACCGGCTCAATGTGCTCACCATCGAGGTCCCCCCGCTGCGACAGCGTATGGACGATGTGCCGCTGCTGGCCAAGCATTTCCTCAAGATATGCGCTGCCGACCGGCCACGGCGCGTGGAAGGATTCGACCGGCAGGCCCTGTCGGCCATGGCTGCCTATTCATGGCCTGGCAATGTGCGCGAGCTTTACAACTGCGTGCAGCGTGCGGTGGTCATGACCGACCAGCGCTATATCAGTGCCCGCGATCTTGGCCTGGCGCCCGTCGATGTGGTGGCTGGTACCGACCTGGATGCAGCCCGCACGCTGGCCGAGCGCGAAGCGATTGCGCGGGCGCTGACGCTGGTGGGAAACAACGTCACGCGCGCCGCCCGCGAGCTGGGTGTCTCACGCATGACGCTGTATCGACTGATGGACAAGCACCGTATCAACGCGGAGACATCGTAAGCCTGCGCTAAGAGCCTCAATCGGCCTTGCGCGTCGCCCCACCGCGCCCACCCCGGCCGCGTCTGGTGTGCCCCGCGCTCTGGCAGGCACGCCGGAAGGCGCGCAGGGTCTGCTCGGCCCGGCTGAGTACGGTGCCCTCTACATCGGCGGTCAGGTCGGGCAGCGCGCCCGGTCCCATCCCCGAGGCTTCGCCCGTCAGCAGCGCAATGCCTTCGCTCACATGGTTCACGGTGTAGACATGGAACAGACCGCGTTTTACGGCATCGAGAACGGCGTGGCTGAGCATCAGGTGGCGCACGTTGCGGGCGGGGATCAGCACGCCCTGCGTGCCATCCAGCCCTGCTGCGGCGCAGGCCTGGAACCAGCCCTCGATCTTTTCGTTGATGCCGCCCACGGGCAGCACCTCGCCGTGCTGGTTGAGGGCGCCCGTCACGGCAATGCCCTGGCGCAGCGGCAGGCCCGACAGGCTGGACAGCAGCGCGTACAGCTCGGCGCACGACGCCGAGTCGCCCTCCACGCCGCTGTACTCCTGCTCGAACACGATGGAGGCATTCAGCGCCAGCGGGGCCACATGGCTGAACAGCGCGGTCAGGTAGCTGTGCAGTATCAGCACGCCCTTGTCGTGGATGGGGCCCGACATATCGACTTCGCGCTCGATGTTGAGCAGGCCTTCGTGCCCGGCAAACGTGCGCGCCGTGATGCGCACGGGGAAGCCGAAGCGGTAGTCGCCCAGATCGACCTGAGTCATGGCATTGATCTGGCCGGCCACCGTGCCGCGCAGCGTGATCAGGCGCTCGCCCTCGGTGATGGACTCGTGCAACTGCTCTTCGGGATAGTTGTGGCGCAGGGCGTGGGCCCGCAGTGCGGCATCGACATCGGGGGCTTCGACCAGCGCGCCGCCGCGTGCGCGGCACAGGGCCGCGCTTTCGATCACCAGGGCATCGGTGTTGGCAAACAGCGCACTCTGGCGACTCTGGTCGTCGGCTTCGCGGTGGGTCTGCTCCAGCAGGCGTGCCACGGCGCTGGGGGCAAAGTGGGGCAGGCCGCGTTTTTTGCAGCTGTGGGCGACAAAGATGGCGGTGGCGTGGCGCGTGGCGGGGCTGGCCGCAAAACGCTCGGCAAAGTCCACCTTCACGCGAAACCGGCGCGCGGTGTCGGGGTCGGCCTCCTGCAGGGCGTAGTACTCCTCCACCGAGCCGATCAGCACGATCTTCACGTCCACATCCACGGCTTCGGGTTGCAGCGCGACGGGTGCGGTGGGGCCGTGGGCTGCCGCGCTGCCTTCGTCGATCTGCAGGCGGCTGCTGCGCAAAAAGCGGCGCAGCCGTGGCCACAGGCCCTCGTCTTCGACGAGGTCGCGCAGGTGCAGCACGATGAAGCCGCCATGGGCCTTGAGCAGGCTGCCCGCGCGGATGCACGAAAAATCGGCGTGCGGCGGATCGGTGTCGGTTTGCAGGTCGATGGCGCCAAACAGACTGCGCAGCTGCGGGTTGTCTTCCACGATCACGGGTGCGCCGTTGCGTTCGCTGTTGTCCACCGCCAGGTTCACCTGGCAGCGGGCCAGCAGGTCGGCCAGGCGCTGCTTGCGCTCGTCTTCGGCATCGGTGTCATCAGCGGCAGCATCGCCTGCTTCGAACAGTGCCAGGTGCGCCAGCACTTCGCGCTCGACCTGGTCGAGCCACTGGCCCAGCTTGGCGCCATCCTTGATCTGTTTTTTGAGACCCTGGCGGATGTCCTGCACCGCATGTTCGATCAATGGCTTGATGGTCTGGCGGCGCAAATTCACCAAGGCCTCATCGCGGGAGCGCTCCAGCGGGCGCATGGTGTCCAGAAAGCGCGCAATCTCGGTGCGCAGGGCCTGCTCGGCGGCATCGATTTCGGTGCGGCGTTCGCGCGGCAGGGCCAGGGCCTCGTTTTCCGTGAGCGGGTGGCCTTTGTCGCCCGTGAGGGTGAACACCATCTGGCCGCCTTCGCGCGAGAGGCGAAAGTGGCGGGCCTCTGCAAAGGCATCCAGCGCGGCAAAGGCGCTGGCCTCCTGGGTTTGCCAGGCTTTCTGTATGGCCTCGGCTTCGGCTTTGCAATCGGGGCTGGCCAGGCGCTTGGGGATGTCGGTTTGCAGCATCTTGGCCATCTCCAGCATGGCTGTGCGCAACTGGCGCCCCTGCCCGGCGGGCAGGCGCAGGGCGCGGGGGCGCTCGGGGGCGTCAAAGTTGTGCAGATAGCACAGGTCAGGCGGCACGGCACGCTGGGCCGCAGCGGCCTGTGTGGCCTGGCGCAGCAGCGAGGTGCGCCCGCTGCCCACTTCGCCCAGAACGAACAGGTGGTAGTCGGGCTGGTCCATGGCCAGGCCAAACTGGGTGGCGGCCTGGGCGCGCTCTTGGCCGATCCAGGGCAGGGGCAGGTCCTGTAACTCGGCGGTGCTGGCAAAGCCCAGGGATTCGGGTGCGATGGTCAGCCGCAGCTGATGGGGTTCAAGGGCAATGGCGGGCATGGGCAATGGCGTTGCTGCAAGCCGCAACGGCCTGCGCACAGCGCAAAGCGGTTGACGGGTTGGTGCATAAAAATATGAGTAAAAATGGCCTCTAGCGCTTTATCAGTAAGCGCTAACAGCTATCAAAATAATAGTTATTTCGACATGGGGCACGCCCCAGCCGGCGCGCCACCTGCCAGCGCCCGGGCGTGCGCATCGGCCAGTGCAGCGGCATCGGGCACCGTGGTGGGCCAGCCGGCCAGGTGCTGTTGGGCCACTTGGCTGAGCGCGGTGATCCAGGCGTTGCTGTCGTTCAGGCAGGGGATGTAGTGAAACTCCTGGCCGCCTGCGTGCAGAAACGCCTCGCGCACTTCCATGTTGATTTCTTCCAGCGTCTCCAGGCAGTCGCTGGTGAAGCCGGGGCACACCACGTCCACGCGCCGGGTGCCCGCCTTGCCCAGCGCTTCGATGGTGGGCTGGGTGTAGGGCTCCAGCCACTTGGCCTTGCCAAAGCGCGACTGGAAGGTGATCTGGTAGTGGTCCTTGCGCAGGCCCAGGCGTTCGGCCAGCAGGCGGCCGGTCTTGAGGCTTTCGCAATGGTAGGGGTCGCCCAGGTGCAGCGTGCGCTCGGGCACGCCGTGAAAGCTCATCACCAGCTTGTCGGGTTGGCCATGGTGTTTCCAGTGGGTTTCGATGCTGAGGGCCAGGGCGTCGATGTAGCCGGGATGGTCGTGGTAGCGGTTGACAAAGCGCAGCTCGGGCACGTTGCGCGTGCGGGCGGCCCAGCTGTATACGGCGTCCAGCACGCTCGCCGTGGTGGTGGCGGAGTATTGCGGGTACAGCGGCAAAATCAGGATGCGGGTGGCGCCCTCGGCCTTGAGGGCGTCAAGCTGGCTGGCGATCGACGGATTGCCGTAGCGCATGGCATGGCGCACCAGCACGTTGTGCCCGGCCTGGCCCAGCCAGCCTCGCAGCAGCGTGGCCTGTTTGGCAGTCCACACCGCCAGGGGAGAGCCCTCGGGGGTCCACACGCTGGCGTATTTTTCGGCGGATTTGGCAGGCCGGGTGCGCAGGATGATGCCGTGCAGGATGGGCCACCAGACCAGCCGCGGGATCTCGACCACCCGGTGGTCGCCCAGAAAGTCAGAAAGATACCGCCGCACGGCAGAAGCCGTGGGCTCGTCGGGGGTTCCCAGGTTGCACAACAGCACGGCAGTGCGCTCGGCTTGGCCGTGGGTATAGGGCGGTTCGGTTTGAAAAGGCATGTCGCATTCTCCCGCATGGCAGGGCCGCGCGTGCCGTCACGGGCCTTTGCGCCGGTGCGCTGCGCATCACGCCGGTGTGTTTCGCGGAGGGGGCGTTAGCGTGCCCCGGCGTGGCCTTTGGTCTGTTCCCAGCGTGATTTGCAGGCCACGCAGTGCTGCGTCTGCGGCTCGATCTGGAGGCGCTCGAACGGAATGCTGCAGCCGCATTCGCCGCACAGGCCATAGCTGCCGTCTTCCAGGGCCTCCAGGGCGTGGTCGATGCGCGCCAGGTCGGCTGCGTCAATGTTGGTGAGCGCCTGGTCCACCTCGCGGCCCACATTGCCCTGCACGATGCCGTCCTGGTCGGCGGCGGGTGGCGCAAGGTTCTCGCGGTTTTGCTGCATCTGGTCCTGAAGGTCCTTGCGCACTGCCAGCAGCCGGGTCTTGAGTTCCTGGCGTTGGGCGGTGGTCAGTGTTTCGTTCATGGGGTTCTCCTAATGGGTTGATTTTTGGCAGGCCGGTTGCCGGGGCACCGGTCGCGCGAAATGGTTGGCATGGTACGGGCGTTTGCTCCGGTGTTCGTCCCGGCGGGTTCCTAGAGCGTCATATTTTCGTGCGACAAAACGGTCTTTTTCACATGCACCGAGATGATGGCCACGACCTCGTCCGGCTTGGCCGGGCGCAGCAGCTGTTCGGATTCGACCGACACCTTGGTGACCAGCGAGTCGTCTTCGAGCAGACAGAAAAAGGGAAGGGGATCTGGCTCGTGGGGCAGTTCTGCACGGCCCTCCATGGCGCCGCGCGGCACGCGCAGGCCGTCGAGCAGGGTTTTCAGGCGGTTGTCGATATCGCCACCGTCAGTGATCAGAGTGCCGCGCGGTTGCTGGCGAAACAGCAGCACCGACAACTCGGCATACAGGTCCAGCCGCTGGGTGACCAGGGGCGCAAACAGCAGCCCGCCTTTTTCCACGATCACAGAGACCTGGCCCGGCGCGGCCGGGTGGGCCAAAAGTCGAGCGGCGGCGTCCTTGAGCGGACGCTCTTGCCACAGGCGTTGCAGCTGGGGATGCAGGGCGCGGCGGATTTCCCATTTGTGCGAGGACTTGGCGCCCTGTCCGTGCAGGGGACCTTCGTAGATCAAGCGAAATTCCATGGGGGTCCGGGTCTTTTGTGGAGGGTGACGGGGCCTGCCAGTGCAGGAAGCCGTTCATTATGGGCAGGGATCCAGGGCAAAAAAAGCCTCCGGCACCCGTGTTCGGGGTGCTGGAGGCTATGAACGATGGAGTAATGCGGCGGCAGATGTCGGGCCCTGCCGCCCCGGCCCTTCAATGGATCAGAACTTCACGGTCACGACTGCGCTGACCGAGCGGCCCATGCCGGGCACGCTCACACCCCACGGCACGGCCGTGGCGGCCATGGTGCGGCCCTGGCCCAGGTAGGCGCCGCCCTGTGGGTGGTTGTAGAAGCGGTCGAACAGGTTGTCGATGCCAAAGTCCAGCCGCACCTGCTTCCACTCGTAGCTGGCGCGCAGGTTCAGCAGGCCGTAGCCTGCAGTGGGCAGCTCGTTGCGCACGGCAGAAAGGCGCGATTTTCCGTTCACCATCAGCACCTCGGCCGTGCCTGTCCAGGCGCCCAGGCGCTGGGTCAGGGCCACGCGCGCGTTCAGCGGCATGATGTTGTAGAGGTGGTCGCCCGTGGTGCGGTTCTTGCCGTTGACGAAGTTGAGCATGCCGCTCAGGGTGAACTGGCCCCACTGCGCACTCTTGCCCAGGTCGGCAAAGCCCGAAAGGTCAAAGCCGTGCAGGCGCGCATCCTTGTTGGCAAACTGCAGGTAGACAAAGCCCGTGTTGGCCGTCTGGTTGGCGCTGGTGCAGGCCGACATGGCGCCGCTGCCGCTGCAGCGGCGGGCGTCGATGTAGTCGTTCACATAGGTGAGGTAAGGCGTGAACTTCACGCCCCAGCGCTCACCCGTGGCGTCGTGCCAGTCGGCGGTGGCGCTCAGGGTGTTGGCGGTTTCGGGCTTGAGGTCGGGGTTGCCCACGTAACCATTGCCATCACCCACCATGTTGATCATGCGCATGGCCATGCCGCCGGTGGACCAGGTGTAGCGCTCATAGAGGTTGGGCGAGCGCGTCTTGTGCGCAAAGCCGAACTCGTAGGTGACGTTGGCGTTGGGCGTATAGCGTGCCAGGGCGGTGAAGTCGATGTTGTTGTCGCTGCGCTTGCGGTCACGGGCGTTGAAGGCATTGGCCTCCATGTTGTAGTTGGCGTTGTAGCCCTGCACGGCGCCGCTGTTCATGCCCACATGGCTGCTGCGCAGGCCCACTTGCGAGAGCCACTGCGGGTTCCAGCGTGACTCCCATTCGCCAAACACGTCAAAGCGGTCGCGCTGGCCATCGCGGATGTTCCAGAAGGTGTTGGGCGCCATGCCGCCGCCCGAGGGCAGCCACCAGTCGTTCAGGCTGTATTGCTGCGCCTCGGCACCTGCGCGCAGGGTGTCGCGTTCCGACAGGGTGATGTCGCCCTTGACCCGCACGCCGGTGGTCTTGCCCTCGGTGTCCATGGGCATGCCGGGCACGTTGTTGGCGGGGCCGTACAA
This sequence comes from Acidovorax sp. JHL-3, assembly GCF_000526295.1. Classification (NCBI taxonomy): domain Bacteria; kingdom Pseudomonadati; phylum Pseudomonadota; class Betaproteobacteria; order Burkholderiales; family Comamonadaceae; genus Acidovorax; species Acidovorax sp. JHL-3. The sequence goes on along the minus strand of NZ_JAFU01000004.1, from coordinate 46,957 downwards.
GAACTGCTTGTCTTCGCCAAAGTTCATGGCGTGGCGGGTTTTCTCGTGGTAGGCCCGCGCCTGGAGCTGGCCCCAGCTGTACTGGCCCTGGTAGCGCAGGTTGAACTGGTGGCTGTCGTTGCCCGTCATGTCCATGCGCTGGTTGGGGTAGTTCTGGTAGGGAATGTCCTGCAGGCCCAGGCGCATTTCGACAAGGTGCTCATCACTGCGAAAGGCATACGCGAGCGAATGGTTGCGGGTCTTGTAGCTCGACGATCCCACCTCGTCGCCCCCCAGCCACTGCGCTGGCTTGTCGGTGGCGGCAGGGCCGGCGGCCTTGAAGTCGCGGGCCGGCTTGTAGTTGTCGGCCTCGGCGGTGGAGCCGTCGTAGCGCAGGCTCATCTGCTCGGTGGCGTAGGTGGCCGAGAGGTTGAGGCCCATGCCGTCGCCATTGCTGCGATAAAAAGCGCCAGCCTGGCCCTGGACGCGCCGGCCCTCGCCGGCGAGGGCGAATTCGGGCGCGGGCGAGTCGACCTGGATGGTGGCGCCAATGCTGTCACCGCCCACGCTGACCGGGGTAATGCCAGCGAACACACGCACGCTGCCCACGCGCGTGGGGTCGATGTACGACAGGGGCGGATTCATGTGGTTGCCGCAGGCCGAAACCAGATCCATGCCGTCCACCTGGATGCGCAGCCGATCGTCGGCCAAGCCATGCACGCTGGGCAGGCTGGAGACACCGCCCGCGCCAAACAGGCTCACTCCGGGCACGCTGCGCAGCAGGTTGGCGGTGTCGCTGCTGGCCGTGCGGCCAGACTGAAGGGTGCTGGCGTCCAGGTTGCTGGCGCCCACGGGTTCCACAGCGGCCTTGGATGCCTTGATGGTGATGGTCTGGAGTGCAGTCTCTTGTTGTGCGAGGGCCGCAAAGGGCAGGGCAGCCAGCAGGGCGCACAGGGGGCGCAGTGCAGGAAACGGGCGGCCGCGAAGGGCGTGCGAACGGGTGTGGGTGTTCATGTCTGCAATACGGAAAAGGATGGGCGCCGAGCCCATGCAGCAGGGCCGCAGCCAAAGGCGGCGGGCACTGCCGGGGGAAAAACGGGGGGTGTTCAGCTCAGGCGTAAGCCGGAGGGGCCTGCGCAGGGGGGCGCAAGTTGGCGTGCCGTGGTGTCAGGGCAACGCTGGGCGCAATTTTGATGCGGTAGAACGCATCTTCCTGAATAGCCGCCACTGCGGTGGGCAGGCTGGGCGGCGTAAAGCTGGCTGCAGCAGCGCTGCAGACCGGGCAGTTCAGCCAGCCGCCCCCGGTGTGGTTGGCCGGTGATGTGTCCGGCGTTTGCCCCGAATGGGTTGCGATCTGTGCCGAGCAGACATCGCTAAAAAGGGCCTGCTCCGACAGCATCTGCCCCCAATGCACCGTGCTCAACTGCACCATCCACAACTGGGCAAAAAGCGCCAGCATGGCCAGCGCCATGGCCAGGTGGTGGTTGCGTGGGCGGGATGGGCGTGATGTCACGCGGCGGATTCTGGCACCGATGGCAGGTCTGTCACTTGTTATGTATCAAGAATCAAGAGCCACAGAGCAGCGCTGCGGGCGTGTGTCGCAAATCCCTGCAGGCCGCTCCTGTTGGCGGTGTGGGGTATTCTCTGACGGGTCTTTTCCGGGCACTGCCCGCCACCCGCCCTGCATCCATCCACTGTGTCTGCTTCCGTCATCGACATCACCCGCGTCCGCGCCGTCACCCTGGATCTGGACGATACCCTGTGGCCCATTTGGCCTACCATCACCCGTGCCGAGGGGGTCTTGCTGCAGTGGCTGGGCGAGCATGCTCCCGCCACTGCGACCATGTACTCCGACACCGCCGCGCTGCGTGCCATCCGCAACCAGATGGTGAGCCTGCGCCCCGACTTGCGGCACGACCTGAGTGCCCTGCGCCGCGAGTCCATCCGTCTGGCCCTCACCCAGGCCGGGGACGATGCTGCGCTGGCCGAGCCCGCATTTGACGTGTTTTTTTCGGAGCGCCAGCGTGTGGAGCTATTTGAGGATGCCCACCCGGCGCTCGCCTTCCTGTCGCAGCGCTACCCCGTGGTAGCGGTGTCCAACGGCAATGCCGATGTGCACCGCGTGGGCATCGGCCACTATTTCAAGGCCAGCATCAGTGCGCAGGAGTTTGGCGTGGCCAAGCCCGATCCGCGCATCTTTCATGCTGCCGCCAGCGCCATGGGCGTTGAGCCCCATGAGGTGCTGCATGTAGGCGACGATGCCACCCTCGATGCGCTGGCGGCCATCACCGCCGGCATGCAGGCGGTGTGGTTGAACCCTGCGCAACAAGCCTGGCCCCACGACACGCCGCCCCATGCCACCGTGGCCAGCCTTACCGAGCTGTGCCGTCTGCTGGATGACCCGGCCGCACCCTTTCCACCCGCTTCCTCCCAATAAAACGATGCGCTTTCCCCCGCCCCCATTGCCCGTCGTCCGATCTGTCGGGCTGATGCAACCACTGGCCTGGCTGGCCCTGGGCTGGCGCGACATGGCGCGTGCAGGCTCTATCAGCTTTGCGCATGGCCTGGCTATCACGCTGGTGGGCGCCGCCATCGTGGCCGTGGCCTACAACCGGTTCTGGCTGCTGGCCGGCGCGCTTTCGGGCTTTCTGGTGGTGGCGCCCGTGCTGGCCACCAGCCTGTATGCCCTCAGTCGTGCACTGGAGCAGCGCGAGCCCGCCGATACCGCCGTGGTGCTCAAAACCTGGCTCAACTGGCAACACAGCCATGTCCACAAATGGGGCAACGACTACTGGTGCATGGTGCAGTTTGGTGCCTTGCTGGCGCTGGCCGCCACGGGCTGGGTGGTGACCTCGGCGGCCTTGATCACCCTGCTGGCTCCTGTGCCCATCGAAACACCGCGAGATTTTTTGCTGCATGTGGTGCTGGCCGACGAGGGCTGGTTGTTTGAGTTGTGGCTGGCACTGGGCAGCCTGATGGCCGCGCCCATCTTCCTGTCCAGTGTGGTGGCCATGCCTTTGCTGCTGGACCGGCGCGCCAGTCTGCGCCAGGCCATCCTGACGAGCTGGCTGGCCGTGCTGGCCAATCCCTTGCCCATGGCGCTGTGGGCTGCACTGATCCTGGGGTTCACCTTGCTGGGTCTGGGTTCGCTGTTGCTGGGCATGATTGCCGTCATGCCCATGCTGGGCCATGCCAGTTGGCATGCTTACCGCGATCTGGTGGACGCCTCCAGCCTGCCGCTGCGCGAATCGGTCCACGCCACGCCGACCCAAGGGGGGCGCCCGTGATTTTTGGATACACCGAAGCGCAGATTTCGAGCTTCTTCCTCACCTACGGGGTGGGGGCCTTCATCCTGTACATGGTATTCATCATCGGGCAGCTGGCCTGGGCCTCCAAGGCCGGCCGGTTTGGCACTTTCGTGCTGTTTTTGGGCCTGGGCGTGGGGTTTCTCGGGTTTTTGGCCAAGGTGGTCATCCAGTGGTGGCTGGAGAAGTAACGCCGCCACCCGGCGGGCTTGCTGCAAGGGCGATGAACATGGGGCTGGCCCGATAAGGCTTCCATGCCATTGAGGCCGTTCAGGCCAAGCGGGGTGGAGCCTTTGCAGTGGTGCTGGCTGCACGGGCCCGTATTCATCGGGCCGGACGCTGGCGCACCCTGTTGTATCGCAATGCCGTCGGCGGCAACCATGCCACGCTGCCAGGGCCGTTACCCCGCAACGCCATGTTCAGGGCGTTTTCTCGGGGGCCGCATCTGCTGGCTGCGCCAATACGACCTTGTTGCGCCCTGTGTTCTTGGCTTCGTACAGCGCGGCATCGGCCTGGGCCAGGGTGGCATGTGCGTCGGCGTGCAGAGGGGCAGCGCCAATGCTCATGGTGACCTGGAAGATGGTGCCATCGCCGGCATGGATCCGGCTTTGCTCCAGGGCATGGCGCAGGCGCTCGCCAATTGCGGTGGCCTCCTGGGCGGTGGTGCCGGGCAGCAGCACGGCAAATTCCTCGCCGCCCAGGCGACCCGCCAGATCGTGCGAACGCAAAAGATTGCCTTTGAGCATGCGGGCCAGGTGCACCAGCACCACATCGCCCGTGGCGTGACCCCAGGTGTCGTTGACGCGCTTGAAATGGTCCAGGTCGAGCATGAGGACCATGCCACCAGGCCCGCCACTGGCCTGGCGCGCGCACTCTGGCTCCAGCCGCTCCATGAAGGCGCGGCGGTTGGCAAGCCCTGTCAGGGTGTCGGTGCTGGCTAGGCGCTCAAGGGTCTGCTCATGGCGCCGGCGTTCGGTCACATCTTTGGCAAGCCACAGCCGCCCCAGTTGATCGCCGTGGGGGGTGAGGATGGGAATGAACTGGATTTGCACCGTGCGCCCATCCCCCAGCGCAACCTCGTGGGTGGATGCCACCGCATCATCGTGCAAAGGGCTGTCGGGTGGCAGAACCGACCGCGCTTGCGGCGGCACCAGCATTACCAGCTCTGCACGGCTGTAACCCATGACATCGGCGGCGCGCAAAGGCACCTCGAGCAGATCGCAAAGGGCCTGGTTCACCACCACGGGCGCACCTTGCGAGTCCTGCACCAGCACGCCCGCCGGAAAATGCCGAATGATTTCCAGCAGGTGCGTGCGTGCGGTGGAGAGGGCCTCTTCGCCCTCTCGCCGCTCGGTGGTGTCCACCAGGGTCCAGATCAGGTTGCCAGCGGGTTGCTCCGGGTCCAGCAGGGCGCCGCGAATCGAGAACCAGCGCAGTCCCTTGGAGGTGGTGGGCAACTGGTGTTCCACGTGCACAGTCCCGGTGGGACGGACTTCTTCCACCGACTGGCAAAAGTCACTGAAGGCTGCGTCTTCACGGCAGATCATGCGTATGCTGCGGCCCTTGAGCGGCAGCCCATCCACGGAAAAATATTCTTCCGCACGCCGGTTGCCCAGTTCAATCGTGTTGTCGGCAGAGGTGACCAGCAGCGCCGCCGCCGCGTTGTCGAGCACGGCGTGGTGCAAAAGGGTGTCCGCGCGGCGCTGGCTGATGTCGGTCTGTGTGCCGATGACCAGCGAGACGGTGCCATCGGGTGAAGGGGCCGCCTGGCCCCGGATTTCGACCCAGCGCCATTGGCCATCTGCCGTGCGCAAACGCACTTCCTGGTTGAACGGCTGGCACAGGGCAACTTGTTGCTGCAACACCGCCAGCAAGGCGCCACGGTCGTCGGGGTGCACCAACCGGCGCCATGCGCAAAACACCAGGGGCAGGGGCTGCCTGTGGTAACCCAGCATCTCTTGACAGCGGGCATCGGGCGTGACCATCTGGCTGGTGGTGTCCCACTCCCATAGGCCGTCCTGCACGGCTGCTACCGTCAGGCGCAACCGTTCTTCGCTGCGGCTCAGCGCTAGAGTGGCCGCATGTTGGTCGGTCACATCGTGGATGTAGCCATGCCACAGGGTGCTGCCGTCGGCCTCACGCTGAGGGTTGCCGGAGCCCTCCAGCCAGCGCGCCTCCCCGTCCTGCCGGATCTGCCGCCATTCGGCGTGCCATGTGGTCAGTGTGCGAGCCGAATCGCCAATGCTGGCCTTGACGCGATCCCGGTCCTCGGGATGCATGCGTGCAAACACATGCGCTGCATCCATGGCGGCCTCTTCGGGTGAAAGACCATAAATACCCAAAATCCCGGAGCTGGAATAAGGAAAATGGCTGCTGCCATCGGGTTTAAGCCGGTATTGAAAGACGGTGCCAGGCACCTGCTGCACAAGCTTGGACAGTCTCAGTTGCAGTTCTTCGCGTGCCGCCTCTGCGGCATACCGCTGCGTCACATCGGTGCAGGTGCCGCTGATCTGCTGGGGCTGATCTGCAGGTGCCCGCTCAATGATGCGCCCCCGCACATGGATCCAGCGCCAGGTTCCATCGGGGTGGCTTTTGCGGGACTCGGCCTCAAAAACGTCGGAATCTCCGCGCACATGGGCGTCAAGTGCTGCTTTCCAGGCCGGCCAGTCTTGCGGGTGCGCGCGTGCGCGCAGGCTGTCCAGGCTGGGAGGCCCATCGGACGGGCTGGAGCCCATCAGGGTGTGCCAGCGTTCATCGACATGGAGGTGGGTGGTGTTGGTGGTCCATTCCCAGGTGCCCAGGTTGCCGCCCTCCAGCGCCAGCTGATAGCGCTGCTGGTGCTGCTCCAGGCGCGCCTGAATTCGCCGCTGGTGCATAAAAAGCAATGCAATCCACAGGGCAGCCAACACTGCCAGCAGCGTGCCTGCTGCGTTCCAGAGGCGGCTTTGCGCAATACTGCTTTTTGTGGTCGCCAGCGCCTTGTCGTGGTCCAGTCCCACGCTCACCACAAGGGGATACTCGCGCAGCCGTTGCCAGGCATACAGCCGCTCGACACCGTCTATCGGTGACTTGATCTGGTACTCGCCCTGCATGCGGTCTGGGTGGCGCAGAAAATCACGATCGGGCGGCACGGACAGGCTCAGCACCTCTTCCTGCCGGTCAGAGCGCGCCAGATAGGCGCCATCGTCGCGCACAGCAGCGTCACGTCGTTGCCACTTGTGGAAACGTCGCTGAAATGGCCAGAAAGGTACTCGGGCGCAACCGACAGCACCACCACGCCATCAAACTGCCCGCCCCGCATCACCGGGTACGAAAACTGCACCGACCATTTGCCCGACAAACGCCCCAGCGAAGGCCGACTGATAGACAGGGCTGGCTGGGTGCGCTCGGCGTGCCCCTGGAAGTGCTCTCGATCTGCAATGAAAATCGGGGCGTCCTGGGTCTTGGGGTCCTGGTCCAGGCTTGAAAAAACCACCTGACCCGAAGCGTTGGCCACATAAATATGCCGCAGGCTGCCGTTGGGAAATGTGGCCAGGGCCGTGCGCACGGCGACGGGAAAGTAGTGGTCGGGCTCCGCCTCGCGATTCATGGCCAGGCTGCGTGCCAGATATTCCAGACCGGCCACCAGTGTCCCGACGTGCGAGGCCATGGTGGTGGACATCTGCACGGTGCGCAAATGGGCCTGGTTTTCGGCAAAGGCGAGTTGGTTGCGCTGTTGTGCCAGCAGTTGCCACCAATAGATGCCGCCACACAAAGCCACCAGCACCAGCGCCCCCGCGATGCGCCAGAACCCTACGGGCGATGGCGCCCGGTAGGGGCGCAAACCCAAGTGCTTTGGTGGGAACAGGTGGTCAAAAATCTTCATCTGTCGCTATGTTATCGTTGTGATTGCAAATGGTTACACACGGTTGATTCCCCTTGCGCCAAACCCTGGTTCGGGCTACGCCGCGTCCAGCGCAAGAACCATGGCATGGCGAGCTGCCAGAGGCTGCAAGAAGCGGCCAGTGGCTGCCAGTAGCCTGTCACGCCTCCTGGCGCACGAAAGCCTCGGTGAATGCAAGAAGGGCAGTGCCTGCGGTCAGGCCATTGTTGCTGCCACTGGAGTACCGGCTGCTGCGGTGCCGCTCAACACTGCGCCTTCCAGCGTGGCCGGGTAAGGGCCTTCAACGTAGTCGCCGCAGGCGCACAGGCCGTTGGCCACGGTCTGAGGTGGGCGCTGCAAGGCGGGCGTGCAGGCAAAGGTGGCACGTTTTTCGACAACCGTCTGGACGATGCGCAGGCCTTGCAGCCCCAACTGGTCCTGCGCCTGCTGCAGCACTTCCCGCTCCAGGGTGGCGCGATCCCCCTCGCTGGCGCTGACCACAAAGGCCAGCAGGCCCGCCGGGCCGCCCAGCTGCATGCGGTCAAACACAAACTGTGCGGGCTGGCCCGCGCCGGGGCGCAGCGCCAGCATGGGCTGGCTGAGCACGGTGCCCTGCGGGAGCGCAGACGTCTGGGCATAAACGGTGGCGATGGCGGTGAAACGCAATGCTTGTGCCTTGCGTGCCCAGGCCTGCAGGGCCACCGCCTCGGGGCCTTGCAGCGTGGAGTGTGCCGTATGTGCCGTCAAAACCAGGCGGGCCGCCTCGGTGCTGGTGGTGGCCAGCACCACGGCGTCAAACGGCGCGTCGTCCACCCGCCAGCCGGTGCTGCCTGCGGGGCCGCGCGCTATGCGCTGCACCCGGTAGCCGCTGTGCAACGTGCCGCCTTGGGCTTGCAGCCATTGGCCGGCGGCCTCGGCAAACAGCGCGCCCAGGTCAGTGCGCGGCAGCAGCAGGTTGGAGCCGCCCCGGCCGCTGAACAGGCTGTCTTGCAGCACGCGCAAAAACACCTGGCCGCTGGCCTCGCACGCCGGGGTGTTGAGGGCCGACACGCACAGCGGGTCAATGAACTCGGCCATCAGGCGTGGTGTGAGCGCGGCGCACAGCTCGGCCACCGAAGTCTGCGGTGCGCAGCGAAAGCCGCGCAGCTGCCAGCCAGTGGCCGTGCGCAGCAGCGCCAGCTTGTCACGCCAATGCCAGCCTTTGGCGCGGGCAATGCCCAGCAGGGCATCCAGCGGCGGCGGCAGATCGGGCAATTGCAGCCCCTGCCCGTCGGGAAACTGCAGTGTGAGCGGCAGGCGCAGCAGGGCAGAATCCGTATCGACCCCCACCAGCCGCATCAGGCGCAGGCTGGTCGCGTAGGCACCAATCAGGATGTGCTGACCGTTGTCGAGGGTCACAGGCGAGCCGTCTGGCAGCGTGCCCGGCACAGCTCGCGCACGGCCGCCCACGGTGCGCGCCGCCTCGAACACCGTGATCTGATGGCCCGCCTGCGTGTGCGCAATGGCGGCAGCCATGCCCGCCCAGCCCGCCCCGATGACGGCCACTTTCATACCTGGATATCCACGAAATCAACGAAAGAGCTGGGCGCGCACCAGGAGCGCGGCCCCAGGCCAGGGCCACTGTGGACCCGGCTTTGCCGGGCCACTGGTGGCGTCCCGCTTCCCGTGCACAGCGACGGAGAAGGCGGAAGCGGCGCAGCCGCACAGGTGGGTGTCCTCACATTCTGCCCAGCGCCTGCACCTTCCACGCCAGCCAGAACTTGCGCAGCGGCGTGAGTCGGATGCGTTGGTGGAGCACCTGAAAGTTCTCATGCTCGATCTCGCGCAGCAGCGTGCGGTAGATGCTGGCCATCATCAGGCCGGGCTTTTGCGCGCGGCGGTCGGCATCGGGCAGCAGGGCAAAGGCCTCGTCATACAGGCGGTGCGCGCGCTCGGCCTGAAAGCGCATCAACGCGGTAAAGCGCTCGGAATACTGGCGCTTCAAGATCTCGTGCGCCTTCACGTCAAACTGTTGCAGCTCGCTCACGGGCAGATAGATGCGGCCCAGCATGGCGTCCTCGCCCACGTCGCGGATGATGTTGGTGAGCTGAAACGCCAGGCCCAGCCGGTGGGCGTATTCGGTGGTGCGCGGGTCGGTCTGGCCAAAGATGCGCGCCGCCACCTCGCCCACAATGCCCGCCACCAGATGGCAATAGCCCTTCAGACCCGCAAAGTCGAGGTAGCGGGTTTGCTCCAGGTCCATCTGGCAGCCGTCTATCACCGCCTGCAGGTGGCGCTGCTCAATGCCGTAGTCGGCGGTGTGCGGCATCAGCGCCAGCATCACCGGGTGGGTGGGCTGCCCCGCAAAGGCCTTGGCCACTTCGGCCTGCCACCAGGCCAGCTTGGTGCGCGCCACGCCGGGGTCGGTCACTTCATCCACCACATCGTCTACCTCGCGGCAAAACGCATAAAACGCCGTGATGGCCGCGCGGCGCGGCGCGGGAAGGAAGAGAAAGGCGTAATAAAAGCTGCTGCCCGAGGCCACGGCCTTTTGCTGAACGTACTGCTGCGGTGTCATGGGGCGAGATTGTCCCATGGCGCACAGGGCTTGCCGGGGTGACGGAGTTTAAGGTGTTTTTGGCCTCTAGCGCTTGATGGGTAAGCGCGAGTAGCTATTGTTTTGATAGTTTGATCGAAGCGGACGTCGTGGTGTCAACGCCGCTCCTTCTTTTGTGACCTCTTCGCGCACAACCTGGCGTCGTGGTCGTCGCCGTCTTCCGGGGCTGCCGCGTCGTGGCCGTCAGGGTGCTGGTGTCTGCGCGGGCCAGGTGAGGGCTTCGTCTCGGTGCGGCATGCCGGGCTGCAGGCTTGGGGCCTTGGGGCAGAGTGCCGCTGGGCGTTTCTTAGTGGCGGAATTTTCCTTCGCGGGTCACGATGGCCAGGTCGACCAGCGACAGGCCGGTGTGAGTGCCATTGCGGTAGTTCACCTTCAGGCCGTCGATCTGGAGGTCGGCGTCCTTGAGCCCTGCGACAAAGCTGTCACGGGTCGGGTTGGGGCCGGCGCGGCGCAGCGCCTCCACCAGTGCGCGGGCTGTCATGTAGCCTTCCAGACTGCCGTATGAAAAGTCTTCCTTGGGCTTGTAGGCCTTGAAGGCTTCCTGGTAGGCGCGGGTGATCGCGGTCTTGCGCTCCCAGGGGCTGGGCATCACCTGGGCAAAGATCATGTTCTGCGCCAGCGGCCCCAGGTGCCTGGCCAGCTGGGTGGAACCCGAGTTGACGCCATAGAACTGGGTGGTCAGCTGCTGTTCGCGCGCTTTGCGGATGATCTTTTCATAGATGCCGGTGCTGCCATGGTTGAACACCATCTGCGCGCCACTGCTGGCGATCTGTTTCACCACGGCGTCGATGCCCGCGTCGTTGATGTCGGATTTGAAGGGCAGGTCGGCTGCCAGTTCTAGTCCGAGAGGCTGGATGATCTTGCGCACGTTGGCCAGGTGCTCCTGCCCCACCGCCGAATCCGAGCGAAGGAAGGCCACGCGTGTCATGCCCAGGTTTTTTGCGTGTTCAAGCAGTGCGCGGAATTCCTCCTTGTGCTCGGCGCGCACGGGAAAGACCAGCGGCTGGTGCGGCGCGCGGAATGTGGGGGAACCTGCCATGGGGCCAAAAAAAGGCACCTTGAGCTCGTTGGTGACCGTCATCACCGCGTTGGACGGCCCGCCTTCAATGGAGCCGAACACGATGAAGACCTTGTCTTTTGTAATCAGCTCGCGCGCGTTGGCCTCTGCCTGTGCCGGCTTGTTGTCGTCATCCAGCACCTTGACGACGATTTTGCGGTCGGCGATGCCGCCCTGGCGGTTGACCTGCGCGAGGTAGGCCTGGACACCATCGAGCACGGCGACGCCGTAGTCGTTTTTGCCGCCCTGCAGCGTGATGGTTTGGCCAATCAGGAGTTGCTGGGCAGAGACGCCGTCTGCGGCGTGAGCGCTGGGAAATGCCAGCACAGTAGTGATGACGGTCGAGAGGAGTCTGCGACGAATCGATGTGTTAATTTTCATAGTAAATTTCTATTTCAGAGCGATTCTACGAAGCCCCAATATCCCCCGCTGGTGTCAGGCATAGACGAGGCCGGGCATCGTGAAACAGCCGACACGCCGCATCCCCGCCAGGGTCAAAGCGAAGGCGTCCATGAACCTTCTGAGACCAGCATCCGCATGGGGCTGCCATCGGGCCGGGGCTGCATCAACCGCGCCCTGCTGGTAGGGGCGGGACAGTGGTCAGGAAGGCAGGCTCAATCGCTGCCTCAGCACTCCACCACATTCACCGCCAGCCCGCCGCGCGAGGTTTCCTTGTATTTGGCTTTCATGTCGGCGCCGGTCTGCATCATGGTTTTGATGACCTTGTCGAGCGAGACCACATGCTGGCCGTCGCCGCGCAGGGCCATGCGGGCGGCGTTGATGGCCTTGATGGCGCCCATGGCGTTGCGCTCGATGCAGGGAATTTGCACCAGCCCACCCACGGGGTCGCAGGTCATGCCCAGGTTGTGCTCCATGCCGATCTCGGCGGCGTTCTCGATCTGCTCAGGGCTGCCGCCCATCACAGCGGCCAGAGCGCCCGCAGCCATGGAGCACGCCACGCCCACTTCGCCCTGGCAGCCTACCTCGGCGCCCGACAGGGATGCGTTTTCTTTGTAAATGATGCCGATGGCGCCAGCGGTCAGAAGAAAGTTGGCAATGCCGTCTTCGCTGGGCTGGCCAGCGCCCTGCAAAAAGTTGACGTAATAGTGCAGCACGGCCGGAATGACGCCCGCTGCGCCGTTGGTGGGCGCGGTGACCACGCGGCCACCGGCGGCGTTTTCTTCGTTGACGGCCATGGCATAAAGATTCACCCAGTCGAGCATGGCGAGCGGGTCGCGCAGCGCGGCCTCGGGGTGGCTGCTGAGGTTTTTGTGCAGCTCGGCAGCGCGGCGGCGTACATGCAGGGGGCCGGGCAATGTGCCGGTGGCGGCGCAGCCGCGCTGCACGGCGCCGGCCATGGTGTGCCAGATGGCCATGAGCTGGCGGCGCACTTCGGCGGCGCTGCGCCAATGCTGCTCGTTGGCGGCCATGAGTTGGGCCATGGTCAGGCCCGTGGCTTTGCATTGCGCCAGCAGTTCGGCCCCGGTGCGAAATGGATGGGGCAGGCCCTGGCCGTGGCCTGCGGCGTCGGGCTGCGCGGTGGCGGCGGTGTTGAGCACGCGCTCGCCCGCCGTGTCAATCACAAAGCCGCCACCCACCGAGTAGTACTCGCGCGTGGCGATGGCGTGGCCCTGTGCGTTCAGCGCGGTAAAGCACATGCCGTTGGGGTGCAGCGGCAGGCTTTTGCGGCGAAACAGCAGGTGGTCTTTTTCGATGAACGGCACGCTATGCTCGCCCAGCAGGGCCAGCGCACCGCTGCTGCGGATCTGCGCAATGGTGGGCGCGATCTGTTCGGGGTCGATGCGGTCGGGCTCGTGCCCGGCCAGGCCCAGCAGCACGGCCCGGTCGGTGCCGTGGCCCACGCCGGTGGCCGAGAGCGAGCCAAACAGCTCCACGGTGACGCAGTGCACCGCCGCCAGCACCCCGCTGGCCCGCAGGTACACGGCAAACTGCCGCGCTGCAATCATGGGCCCCACGGTGTGCGAGCTGGACGGCCCGATGCCAATTTTGAAGAGGTCGAAAACGCTGACGGACAGGGTGGACGAGGACATGGTTGCGAGGCTACCCGGGCGGCCATGCCGCAGCATGCTCGCTATCCCTGCCCTGGGTACGAGGCCTGGGGGAAGTCAGGGCGCGCTGCCCATCAATCGCTTATATATTGATAGCTGCCTTCGCTTGTTGCATAAGGGCTAGAGGCTGTTTTGGCATCAATATGCCGCCTGGTGCAGGCAAGGTCAGACGACCTTGCTTCCCATGAATCTTTCTTATCTCGTGTCTTTATCCACCGGGCACCTGGCCGGCCGCGGTTGCCGTGCGCCGGCACTGCCGGCGCCGGGCCTTTTTTTGCTCGTGCGGGAAGGGGCGTTGGCGCTACATCACCAGCGCGCGCGCCAGCATCACGCCCCAGTCCCACGCATGCAGGCGCGGGCGGGTGTGAAGGCTGCCGCCCTGCAGGGCATCGACCTTGTCCAGAATGCGCAGGCCTCCTTGCACCACCAGGCGCAGCTCCCACCCGGCGCGGCCGGGCAGTCGGTGCACCAGGGGGGCGCCGTGCTCCATGCTGTCGCGGGCCCATCGGGCGCAGTCGGCAATCAGGTGCGCGTTGTCAGGCGTGCTGTGCAGCGCCTGCAGGTCTGCCGCGCCCGCGCCATGGCGGGCGCAGTCGGCGTGGGGCAGGTAGTGGCGGCCGCGGGGGATGTCCACGGACAGGTCTTGCCAGAAGTTGATCAGTTGCAGGGCGGTGCAGATGGCGTCGCTTTCTTCCAGCGCCTGGGTGCCGGTCACGCCATACAGGTGCAGCAGCAGCCGCCCCACCGGGTTGGCGGAGCGGCGGCAATAGTCGAGCAGCTCGGCGCGGTCGGCGTAGCCCTGGGCGTCGCGGGTTTTTTTCACGTCCTGGATGAAGGCGCTGAGCAGGTCGTCGAGCAGAGGCACTGGCAGCGCGTGCTTGTTCAGCACGGCTTGCAGCGGGCCGAACACGGCGGCCCAGGGCGCTGCAGGCGTCTGGCCTGCGGCCACGCGGGCCAGTTCGGCGCGGTAGGCGGCGAGCTCTGACAGGCGCTGTGCGGGGGGGGCATCCCCTTCGTCGGCAATGTCGTCGGCCGTGCGGGCAAAGGCGTAGATGGCTGCAATGGGCTGGCGCAGGTGTGGCGGGCACAGCAGCGAGGCGACGGGGAAGTTCTCGTAATGCGTTACGGGTGCGGCTTGCACGGGCACCGGCGGTTGTGGCGCCGTTGCAGCACCAGGCTCAGAAGCGGGGGGGGCAGTCGAAGGAGAGGGGGGCTGGCGAGGGTTCACGGCGGGCATTGTCGCTTGACATTGTCAGGGTGACCCTCTAGATTACTAACCGGCCAGTCAGTAAAAAATTTCACGGTTGGGTTGCCTCGTCCCGTCGCAAAGGGGGGCGCGCTGTGTCGGCGGTATTCGTCGGCTCTCGTGCGCGGGGCAGCCCACCGCCTCTACCCCGGATATTCCATGCGCACACCCTTCGCCCGGCGGCCTTCGCTGCGGTATCTGTTTCTTGTCGCTTCTGCGGCCTTGCTGGCGGCGTGTTCCCGCTCAGCGCCCCCCGAAGAGCCCGTGCGTTCGGTCAAGCTGCTGACGGTGGGGGTCGGGTCAATGCGGTCCAGCCTCGAATATTCTGGCGAGGTGCGCGCGCGCGTCGAATCGCGCCTGGGTTTTCGGGTGGCTGGCAAGATCGTGCAGCGCCAGGCCGAGCTGGGCCAGCGGGTGAAGGCCGGGCAGGTGCTGGCGCAGTTGGACCCCCGGGACTACCAGCTGGCGGCAGATGCAGCGCGTGCGCAGCTGGCCTCGGCTACCACGCAGCGTGATCTGGCCGCTGCCGACTTCAAGCGCTTTCAGGCACTGAAAGACGAGAATTTCATCAGTGGCGCCGAGCTGGAGCGGCGCTCGGCCACCCTCAAGGCTGCGCAGGCCACGCTGGACCAAGCGCGTGCACAGCTCTCCTCGCAGGGCAACCAGACGACCTACACCACGCTGGTGGCCGATGTGGCGGGCGTGGTCACGGGCATTGAAGCCGAGCCGGGCCAGGTGGTGGCAGCGGGCACGCCCGTGGTGCGCATTGCGCAGGATGGCGCGCGGGATGTGGTGTTTGCCGTGCCTGAAGACAAGGTCGGGCAAATCCAGCCCGGCCAGGACGTGACGGTGCGCGGCTGGTCGGGCGGTGCGCCACTGGCGGGCCGCGTGCGCGAGGTGGCGGCCAGTGCCGATGCCGCCACGCGTACCTACCAGGTCAAGGTGGCGCTGGAAGGTGCCGAGATGCCCGCGTTGGGCTCCACGGTGTATGTCACGCCCAAGGCATTGAGTCACGCGGGCGTTGCGGCCATCAAGCTGCCCACCAGCGCGCTGCGCCAGGAGGGACAGGCTACGGCGGTGTGGGTGTATGACCCGGCCACCAGCACGGTGAATTCGCAGGTCGTGCAGATCGCCACGGCCGATGGCAACGATGCCGTGGTGGCGTCCGGCCTGACGCCCGGCATGCAGGTGGTGGCCACTGGCGTGCATGTGCTGTCGCCGGGGCAAAAAGTCATGGTTTATCAGCCGAAAACGGCTGTAGCGCCCGTGCCTAAAGCGCAGACAGCTACCAATTCAGTAGCTATTTCGGCAGCACCTGCCGCATCTGCAGCGGCTGCGGCCTCTTCCGCAAAGTAAGGCCGGACATGACCCAACGACAACCCAAAGAGGGGTTCAACCTCTCCAAGTGGGCACTCGACCACCCCGCGCTCACCCGCTACCTCATGGTGGTGTTGATGCTGCTGGGCTTTGCGGCCTATTTTCAGCTGGGGCAGGACGAAGACCCGCCCTTTACCTTTCGGGCCATGGTGGTGCGCACCTACTGGCCGGGCGCCACGGCGCAGCAGGTGGCCGAGCAGGTGACCGACAAGATCGAGCGCACGCTGCAAGAGGTGCCTTACACCGACAAGATCCGCAGCTATTCCAAGCCCGGCGAGTCGCAGATCATTTTTCAGATCAAGGATTCGTCCAAGGCCAGCGAGGTAGCCAACGTCTGGTACAGCGTGCGCAAGAAGGTGGGCGACATGCGCTACACGCTGCCCGGGGGCATCCAGGGGCCGTTCTTCAATGACGACTTTGGCGACGTGTATGGCGTGATCTATGCGCTGGAGTCTGAGGGCTTCAGCTACGCTGAACTCAAACAGTTTGCTGACGATGCGCGCCAGCAATTGCTGCGCGTGCCCGATGTGGCCAAGGTCGAGCTGTTTGGCGCGCAGGACGAAAAGCTGTTCATTGAAGTCTCGCAAAAACGCCTGGCGCAGCTGGGTTTGGACATGAACCAGGTGCTGGCGCAACTGGGGCAACAAAATGCGGTCGAGGGCGCTGGCGCCTTTGAGACGCCGCACGACCAGGTGCTGGTGCGTGTGGGCGGGCAGTTCACCGCCATTGAAGACCTGCGCGCCATGCCGATTCGGGGGCCATCAGGTGCGCAGCTGCGTTTGTCGGACATTGCCGATGTGAAGCGCGGTTATGTGGACCCCGCCACGGTGAAGGTGCGCCACCAGGGGCGCGAGGTGATTGCGCTGGGCGTCTCCATGGCCAAGGGGGGCGACATCATTGCGCTGGGCAAGGCCTTGCATGTAGGGGCGGAACGCATCAATGGCACGCTGCCGGCAGGGGTGAAACTGGTGAATGTGCAGGACCAGCCCAAGTCCGTGGCAACCTCGGTGAACGAGTTTGTGAAGGTGCTGATCGAGGCGGTGGTGATTGTGCTGGCGGTGAGTTTCATCAGCCTGGGGCTGCACAAGCGCCCGGGCAATCACCCGCTGTGGAAGCGCTGGTACATCGACCCGCGCCCGGGGCTGGTGGTGGGCATCACCATTCCGATGGTGCTGGCCGTGACCTTTTTGGCCATGTGGTACTGGAATATCGGCCTGCACAAGATCTCGCTGGGTTCGCTGATCATTGCGCTGGGGTTGCTGGTGGACGACGCCATCATCGCGGTCGAGATGATGGTGCTCAAGCTCGAAGAGGGCTATGACAAGGTGCGTGCTGCCACCTTTGCCTATGAGCTCACGGCCATGCCCATGCTGACCGGCACGCTCATCACCGCCGCCGGTTTTCTGCCCATCGGGATCGCCAAGTCGGTGACCGGCGAATACACCTTTGCCATCTTTGCCGTGACGGTGATTGCGCTGGTGCTGAGCTGGATCGTGTCGGTGTACTTTGTGCCGTATCTGGGCACGCTGCTGCTGAAGGTGCCGCCGCATGTACTGGCGGCGCAAGCCAGCCAAGGCATCACGGACGATCCGCACGAAGTGTTTGACAGCCCTTTTTACACGGCCTTTCGCCGGCTGGTGCACTGGTGTGTGGAGCACCGCTGGCTGACCATCGGCGCCACGGTGCTCACTTTTGCGCTGGGCATTGTGGGCATGGGCAAGGTGCAGCAGCAGTTCTTTCCGGATTCAAGCCGCCCCGAAATCATGGTGGACATCTGGTTTCCCGAGGGCACCTCGTTCGTTGGCAACGAAGAGGTCACCAAGCGGGTGGAGCAGCGTCTGCTTTCCGAGCCTGGCGTGAGTACGGTCAGCACCTGGGTGGGCTCGGGGGTTCCGCGGTTTTATCTCCCGCTCGACCAGGTGTTTCCGCAGACCAATGTGTCGCAGTTCATCGTGGTGCCGCAAGACCTGAAAATCCGCGAATCGCTGCGCAACAAGTTGCCGGCACTGCTGGCGCAGGAGTTTCCGGAAGTGCGTGGCCGTATCAAGCTGCTGCCCAACGGGCCACCGGTGCCGTATCCCGTGCAGTTTCGCGTGGTGGGGCCGGACCCGCTGGTGCTGCGCGAGCGCGCCGACGAGGTCAAGGCCGTTCTGCGCCAGAGCCCCGACATGCGTGGCGTGAACGACAACTGGAACGAATCGGTGAAGGTGCTGCGCCTGGAAGTGGACCAGGCCAAGGCACGCGCGCTGGGGGTTACCAGCCAGTCGATTGCGCAGGCGTCCAAGACCATTTTGTCGGGCACGCAGGTCGGCCAGTTCCGCGAGGGCGACAAGCTCATCGACATCGTGTTGCGCCAGCCGCTCGATGAGCGCAATGCCATCACCGACATTGCCAACGCCTATCTGCCCACGGCCTCGGGCAAGTCGATCCCGCTCACGCAGATCGCCAAGCCGGTGTTCACCTGGGAGCCCGGTGTGATGTGGCGCGAAAACCGCGACTACGCCATCACCGTGCAGGGCGACGTGACCGAAGGTCTGCAAGGCGCCACGGTGACGGCGGCGCTGCTTCCGGCACTCAAGGCGATCGAGGCCCAATGGCGCTCTGCGGGGCAGGGGGGGTATCGCATTGAAGTGGCGGGGGCCGTGGAAGAAAGCTCCAAGGGCTCGGCGTCGATTGCAGCGGGCATTCCGATCATGCTGTTCATCACCTTCACGCTGCTCATGCTGCAACTGCACAGCTTCAGTCGCGCGATGCTGGTGTTTCTGACCGGGCCGCTGGGCCTGGCGGGTGTAGCGGGGGCCTTGCTGTTGCTGGGCCGGCCGTTTGGCTTTGTCGCGTTGCTGGGCGTGATCGCGCTCATGGGGATGATCCAGCGCAATTCAGTCATCCTGATTGATCAGATCGAGCAGGACCGCGCCCGGGGCGTGCCCGCGTGGGATGCCATTGTGGAGTCGGCGGTGCGGCGGCTGCGGCCCATCGTGCTCACGGCAGCGGCGGCGGTGCTGGCCATGATTCCGCTGTCGCGCAGCGTGTTCTGGGGGCCCATGGCCGTTGCCATCATGGGCGGACTCGTGGTGGCCACGGTGCTGACATTGCTGGCCCTGCCGGCCATGTATGCCGCCTGGTTTCGTGTGCGCCGCCCGGTTCCCGAGGTGGCATGAACGCATGTATTCAAACTGCTTCCCACATCAGGGTAAAATAGAAGGTTGACCGATTTCACACAGGCGGCAGCTCAGTTTGCCGCCTGTTTGTTTGTAGAACCGCGCGGGTGGCGAAATTGGTAGACGCACCAGGTTTAGGTCCTGACGCCAGCAATGGTGTGGGGGTTCGAGTCCCCCCCCGCGCACCACCCCTGTGAGACTTTGCGGAACACGGCGCCGCTGCGCTGCAGCCAGCACGATCCACATCCATACGAGGAATAGCGATGTCCGTTACTGTTGAAACCCTTGAAAAGCTCGAGCGCAAGATCACGCTGAGCCTGCCCCTGACCACCATCCAGACCGAAGTTGACTCGCGTCTGAAGCGCATGGCCCGCACCGTGAAGATGGACGGTTTCCGTCCTGGCAAGGTGCCCATGAATGTTGTCACCCAGCGTTATGGCTACTCTGTGCAGTACGAAGTGCTGAACGACAAGGTGGGTGAGGCCTTTGCCGTGGCCGCCAACGAAGCCAAGCTGCGCGTGGCGGGTCAGCCACGCATCACCGAGAAGGAAGGCGCCCCAGAAGGCCAGGTCACCTTTGACGCCATCTTTGAAGTGTTCCCTGAAGTCAAGATCGCTGATCTGGCGGGCGTGGAAGTGGAAAAGCTCTCGGCCGAAGTGACCGATGCTGCCATCGACAAAACCATTGATATTCTGCGCAAGCAGCGTCGCAGCTTTGCCCAGCGCGCCCTGGACGCAGCCGCACAGGACGGTGATCGTGTGACGGTGGATTTCGAAGGCAAGATCGACGGCGAGCCTTTTGAAGGCGGCAAGGCTGAAGACTTCCAGTTCCTGGTTGGCGAAGGCCAGATGCTCAAGGAATTCGAAGACGCAGTGCGCGGCATGAAGTCGGGCGAAAGCAAGACGTTCCCCCTGGCTTTCCCAGCCGACTACCACGGCAAGGATGTTGCCGGCAAAACGGCCGACTTCTTGGTCACCGTCAAGAAGATCGAAGCCGCCCATCTGCCCGAAGTGAACGATGCCCTGGCCAAGTCACTGGGCATTGCTGACGGCTCGGTGGAAGGCCTGCGCGCCGACATCAAGAAGAACTTGGAGCGTGAAGTCAAGTTCCGCCTGCTGGCCCGCAACAAGGCAGCTGTGATGGACGCCCTGGTTGCCAAGGCTGAGCTCGACCTGCCCAACGCCAGCGTGCAGGCTGAAATCGCCCGCCTGCTCGAAGGTGCCCGTGCCGAACTCAAGCAGCGCGGCATCAAGGACGCCGACAAGGCCGAGATTCCGGAAGACGTGTTCCGTCCCCAGGCTGAGCGCCGCGTGCGCCTGGGCCTGGTGGTGGCGGAACTGGTTCGCGCCAATGAGCTGTTCGCCAAGCCCGAGCAACTCAAGGCCCACATCGACGAGCTGGCTGCCAGCTATGAGAAGCCTGAAGACGTGGTGCGCTGGTACTTCGGTGACCGCCAGCGTCTGGCCGAAGTCGAAGCCGTTGTCATCGAAAACAACGTGACCGATTTCGTGCTGGGCCAGGCCAAGGTGATCGACAAGGCCGTCTCGTTTGACGAACTGATGGCCCAAGGCTGAGACCGGGCGGCCGAGTCCATCCCTTGCGGATGATCTCGCGCCAGCCAGCCATCAGGGGCTTGTGCTTTGGTGCACAAGCCCCAATTCATTTCTGGGTACAGTAGCTGCCTGACTGGAGAAATAATGAGCGCATTGGAAACACAAGGCCTGGGCATGGTCCCCATGGTCATCGAGCAGTCGGGCCGCGGCGAGCGGTCCTATGACATCTATTCGCGCCTTCTGAAGGAGCGCGTGATTTTCCTGGTGGGCGAGGTCAACGACCAGACGGCCAATCTGGTGGTGGCCCAGTTGCTGTTTCTGGAAAGTGAAAACCCAGACAAGGATATTTCGTTCTACATCAACTCTCCGGGCGGAAGCGTCACGGCGGGCATGTCGATTTACGACACCATGCAGTTCATCAAGCCGGATGTATCCACCCTTTGCGTGGGTTTCGCGGCCAGCATGGGCGCTTTCTTGCTGGCGGCTGGCGCCAAGGGCAAGCGGTTTTCGTTGCCCAACTCCAAGGTCATGATTCACCAGGTGCTGGGCGGCGCGCGCGGCCAGGCTACCGATATCGAGATCCATGCGCGCGACATCCTGCGCACCAAGGACCAGATGAACCGCATCCTGGCCGAGCGCACAGGACAGCCTCTGGAAAAGGTCAAATCAGACACCGAGCGCGACTACTTCCTCACAGCCGACGAAGCCAAGGACTACGGCATCATCGATCAGGTGATTCACAAGCGTTCCTGAGTCGGCCCGTGGTGGCCACGCGGCGTTTTCCCGCTGGGAAGACGCCGCTTTTTATTTGGGTATCATCCCGACAACTTTCCGTAACAAGGCATTGCCCCCATGGCCGAGAAAAAAGGCTCTTCCAGCGAAAAAACCCTTTACTGCTCTTTTTGCGGCAAAAGCCAGCATGAAGTGAAGAAGCTGATCGCCGGTCCGTCGGTCTTTATCTGCGACGAGTGCATTGACCTGTGCAACGAGATCATTCGCGATGAGCTTCCAGTCGGTGACCTGGCGCGTGAAGGGCGCAGCGACCTGCCCACCCCGGTAGAAATCAAGACCAACCTGGACAACTATGTCATTGGTCAGGAGCAGGCCAAGCGCACGCTGGCGGTGGCCGTCTATAACCACTACAAGCGCCTGCGTCACAAGGACAAGGCCCACAAGGACGACGTGGAGCTGTCCAAGAGCAATATTCTGCTCATCGGCCCCACGGGTTCGGGAAAGACGCTGCTGGCGCAAACTTTGGCGCGAATGCTGGATGTGCCCTTCGTCATGGCCGATGCCACCACGCTGACCGAGGCGGGCTATGTGGGCGAGGACGTTGAGAACATCGTTCAGAAGCTGCTGCAAAGCTGCAACTATGAGGTGGAGCGCGCCCAGCGCGGCATTGTCTACATCGACGAGATCGACAAGATTTCCCGCAAGTCGGACAACCCCAGCATCACGCGCGACGTGTCGGGCGAGGGCGTGCAGCAGGCGTTGCTCAAGCTCATCGAAGGCACCATGGCCAGCGTGCCGCCCCAGGGCGGGCGCAAACACCCCAACCAGGATTTCCTGCAGATCGACACGACCAACATCCTGTTCATTTGCGGTGGCGCGTTCGCAGGTCTTGAAAAGGTCATCGAAAACCGCACCGAGGCTTCGGGTATCGGGTTCGGCGCATCGGTCAAGAGCAAGAAGCAGCGCTCGCTGTCCGAGGTGTTTACCGAGATCGAACCAGAAGATCTGATCAAGTTTGGCTTGATTCCCGAGCTGGTGGGCCGCATGCCCGTGGTGACGGCACTGGCCGAGCTGAGCGAAGACGCGCTGGTGCAGATTCTGACCGAGCCCAAGAATGCGCTGGTCAAGCAGTACAGCAAGCTGTTGGCCATGGAAGGCGTGGATCTGGAGATCCGCCCCGCTGCGCTGAAGGCTATTGCCCGCAAGGCGTTGGCGCGCAAGACGGGTGCCCGCGGTCTGCGCTCGATTCTGGAGCAATCCCTGATCGGAACCATGTTCGACCTGCCCAATACCAGCAATGTCGAAAAGGTGGTGGTGGACGAGTCCACGATTGAGGAAAACAAGCCACCTCTGCTCGTTTACCGCGAGGCGGCCAAGAAAGCCTGAAGCGACCGGAGCGGGCGCACTTTCGCGGCCCCCTGAAACCCATCAACCCTTGCTGCAGTGCGGCTGTGCGCAAGGGTTGAAAATCCCCACATGTGGACCATATTCCACAGAGTACTTTGAGGATTTCCATGTCCGGACATACCCCCCTGCCAGCCACCCCCATTGATCTGCCGCTGTTGCCTCTGCGCGATGTGGTGGTGTTCCCCCACATGGTCATTCCGCTTTTTGTGGGACGACCCAAGAGCATCAAGGCGCTTGAGTTGGCGATGGAGTCCGACCGGCGCATCATGCTCGTGGCGCAAAAGGCGGCCGCGAAGGATGAGCCTTCCGTCGAGGATATGTTCGACGTGGGCTGTGTCTCCACCATCCTGCAGATGCTCAAGTTGCCCGACGGCACTGTCAAGGTGCTTGTTGAAGGTCAGCAGCGCGCTCTGGTGACATCCATTGCCGATGCGGAAACGCATTTCACGGCGACCGTGACCCCTGTCGAGCAAGACCAGGAAAAGCACAAATCGAGTGAAATCGAGGCGCTTCGCCGTGCGGTGATGCAGCAGTTTGACCAGTACGTCAAGCTCAACAAGAAGATCCCGCCCGAGATCCTCACGTCCATCTCCAGCATCGACGACCCCGGCAGGTTGGCTGACACCATTGCGGCCCACCTGCCTCTCAAGCTGGAGAACAAGCAGGTGGTTCTGGATCTCTCTGACGTCAAGGCGCGCCTCGAGAATCTGTTCGAGCAGCTTGACCGGGAAGTCGACATCTTGAATGTCGACAAGAAGATTCGCGGCCGCGTGAAGCGGCAGATGGAAAAGAATCAGCGCGACTTCTATCTCAACGAGCAGGTCAAGGCCATCCAGAAAGAACTCGGCGAGGGGGAAGACGGCGCCGATATTGAAGAGATCGACAAGAAGATCAAACTCGCCAAGATGCCGGCAGAGGCCCGCAAGAAGGCCGAGGCCGAGTTCAAAAAGCTCAAGCTGATGTCGCCCATGTCGGCAGAAGCCACCGTGGTGCGCAGCTATATCGATGTGCTCACGGGCTTGCCCTGGAGCAAGAAGAGCAAGATCAAGCACGATTTGGGCAATGCCGAAACGGTGCTCAATGAAGACCATTTCGGCCTCGACAAGGTCAAGGACCGCATCCTTGAATATCTTGCAGTGCAGCAGCGCGTGGACAAGGTCAAGGCGCCCATCCTGTGCCTGGTGGGGCCACCCGGCGTGGGCAAGACCTCGCTGGGGCAGTCGATTGCCAAAGCGACCGGGCGCAAGTATGTGCGCATGGCGCTTGGCGGGATGCGCGACGAAGCGGAAATCCGTGGGCATCGCCGCACGTACATCGGCGCCATGCCAGGCAAGGTGCTGCAGAGCCTGGGCAAGGTAGGAGTGCGCAACCCCCTGTTCCTGCTGGACGAAATCGACAAGCTGGGCACCGATTTTCGGGGCGACCCGTCGAGTGCGCTGCTGGAGGTGCTGGACCCGGAGCAAAACCACACCTTTGGCGACCACTATGTCGAGGTGGACTTCGATCTGAGCGACGTCATGTTCGTGGCGACATCGAACTCGATGAACATTCCACCAGCCTTGCTTGATCGCATGGAGGTGATTCGCCTGTCGGGTTACACCGAAGACGAGAAGACCAGCATCGCCATGAAATACCTGCTACCCAAGCAGCTCAAGAACAATGGCGTGAAGGACGAGGAACTTCTCATCACCGAAGGTGCTGTGCGCGATATGGTGCGCTACTACACCCGCGAGGCCGGTGTGCGCTCGCTGGAGCGCGAGCTCTCCAAGATCTGCCGCAAGGTGGTGAAGGGGTTGCAGCTCAAAAAGCTGCAGCCGCAGGTCGTCGTGAATGAAGATAACCTGCCCGACTTTTTGGGGGTGCGCAAATACACCTACGGCCGCGCGGAGTCTCAGAACCAGGTCGGCCAGGTGGTTGGGCTTGCGTGGACGGAAGTTGGCGGCGATTTGCTCACCATTGAGGCGGCTGCCATGCCGGGCAAGGGTGTCATCACCCGCACGGGTTCGCTGGGCGACGTGATGAAAGAGTCGGTTGAAGCCGCCCGTACGGTGGTGCGCAGCCGGGCACGCATGTTGGGCATCAAGGACGAGGCTTTTGAAAAGCGCGATATTCATATTCACGTACCCGACGGCGCCACCCCCAAGGATGGCCCCAGCGCGGGTGCCGCCATGACTACTGCATTTGTGTCCGCCCTCACGGGGATTCCAGTGCGGGGTGATGTGGCGATGACAGGGGAAATCACCCTGCGCGGCGAGGTCACTGCGATTGGTGGCCTCAAGGAAAAACTGCTGGCGGCGTTGCGCGGCGGAATCAAGACGGTGCTGATCCCTGAAGAGAACATGAAAGACCTGCAGGAGATTCCCGACAACGTGAAGAGCGGTCTGGAGATCGTGCCGGTCAAATGGATCGACAAGGTGCTGGAAGTTGCTTTGGAGCGCAAACCGGTTCCTTTGAGTGATGAAGAGGCGGCTGTCGTGGTGGCATCGGCGGCAGAAAAATCGGTTGTGGGTGCGGCCAACGCCGATCCGTTGAAGCATTGATGAAAAAATGCTGGCAGCCCTTGAAAATTGCGCTACAATACACTCCATCGCAGCAAACGTTGTATAATGTGAAGCTTCGGTAAATGCGGGAATAGCTCAGTTGGTAGAGCGCAACCTTGCCAAGGTTGAGGTCGAGAGTTCGAGACTCTTTTCCCGCTCCAATTTCCAAAAAAAGGGAAGCGTTAGCTTCCCTTTTTTGTCGGAGGAAAGTGATTTTTTGGCGCGGTAGCAAAGCGGTTATGCCCCGGATTGCAAATCCGGTTAGTCCGGTTCGACTCCGGACCGCGCCTCCAGAACACCATTGGTTCAATCCGATGCAACAAGGTCCTTCGGGGCCTATTTGTTGGGTCGCTTCAGTGGACGGTCTGAGAAAATTTTTCAAAAAAATGTTCTCAGCTTCTGGAGAGCTAAAAAATAACGCTATAATTTGAGACTTGCTGATGCACGCTGAAGGTGACTACAGGGTGTAAAAGTAAATGCGGGAATAGCTCAGTTGGTAGAGCGCAACCTTGCCAAGGTTGAGGTCGAGAGTTCGAGACTCTTTTCCCGCTCCAGATATGCAAGGGAAGCTTCGGCTTCCCTTTTTTCTTGGTGATGGCGATAGTCCGGTTGATCGGGCGTTGCGTTCACCGGATAAGACAGGGGCATTGCGTGTCCGCGCGGCCCGGGTTACGCTGTGACGCAGGTGTGCGTTGGGCAGCCGGCGCCCCGATGGTGAAATTGGTAGACACTGCGGACTTAAAACCTCCTTTGTCAAGTTTTTTCCATCACGAGAGAATAGGCCGAAAAGCTAGCAATGGCGCGGGTTTCAAGCCTTCAGGCATTGCTTCCGAGTTGGTCCCTTGGACGGCTAGGAGCCAGCTAGGGGCCAAGCGAGCGGTACAGTTAGAGCAAGCTCGGCAGTAGCCGTGCGAAAATGGACTCGGTAACGAGGCAAGCCAGCCCGAGTGGTGAAATTGGTAGACACAAGGGACTTGAAAAATTTGAGCCCTCCGGAGGAAACTCCGAAGGTGAAGCCCGTCAAATTCGGTGAACGCCCTGGATGTGCAAACGTCCGAGCCAACGCCGAGCCAAGCCCTGAATCGAAAGGTTCGTGGGAAGGTGTAGAGAGCAGACGGCGGGCACCTACGGCCGCAAGGCTATGGTGAAGGCGTGCTCCAGACCACGAACAGCGCTCACGCTGGCGGCGAAAGTCGAAGTGGTAAGAAAATCCCTCGACCTCACGGTCATGCCGGTTCGATTCCGGCCCCGGGCACCAACTCAAAAACCGTTCCTGCGAAAGCGGGAACGGGTTTTTAGCTGGATGGTTGACCCGTATTCGATCCTCTTTGATTCACTCCAGAAGGCTTGCGTCCGATTAACTCGATTGCATTGGCTTTCCTGAACTCCCGATCCCCAGCCATGAATGCTTCGAGCATGTGCGGGATCAACGTCGCCACATCGACCGCTTTGCCATAGGTTTGCGCGTGCATCGCGGCGTAGCGGTCGAGGTCTGCTTTCAAGCTGGCCGGGCATGTGAAGGTCACCTTCGTGGACTCCAGTTTCGGGAGCGGCCCAAGCCGCAATTTTCTGTTCGTGCTCATCGGGCACCTCCTCGCTGATAGAACAAGGGCTGGTAGGGACGAAGCACCAAGTCGCGATTAACAATGATCCGCATTGGCCAGCCCGGCCGCGCCGTCAGCGTCGGCTGGATGTTCATGTTGCGCCGGGTCATATCCTGGCCCACCTGGTTCACGCTGTCCTGGAGGCCATCGCGCCCGGCAATAATGATGCGGTTGCCATCCTGCCGGTTCTCCGGCGCGGCCAGCTCAGCACCTACACCGAGCAGCGTGGTCAATGCCGTGCCGGCCAGGATGCGGCCCCAGTGCCGGTCAACCTCGTCCTCCATGCCGGCATAGCCCGCCGGATCAGTGCCGACAAGGTTGTCCAGCGTCAGCGAGGACGTATCCGGCAGGATGATTCGGTTCCACACCATCTGCACACGACTCTGGCCGTAGCTGACCTGGCTGTTGTATCGGCCCAGGATGCGCGAGCCCTGCGGGATTAGCAGGAATTTGCCGGTGGCCGTGTCATAGACCGGCGCCGTCACGGTGGCGATCACATCGCCCGGTAGATCGGACTTGATGCCCGTCACCAACGCCGCAGGAATCACCGTCCCGGCCATGACCTGGTATGGCGAGGCCGACATCTGGAAATTCCCTGAATTGCGCGTTTCCGTAGAACCGGCTTTCAGGAACGCCTCCTTCTGGTCTTGCCGGTTCTGTACGGCGGTCGGATCGGCAGGCTGGACTGCCATCGAGGCCGGGCCAGCCGCAAGCGGATCGAAGGCCGCCAAAGCGTTGACCCCGGGCGTTGCTTGCACGGCCGCACCAGCGGTCTGCCCTGGCTTGCCCGAGCGGAAGAACACCGACGAAGTTGCCGCCGCATCGGCTTCCTTGCGCAAGGCATCTTCGGGATCATGGCCCGGCGGCGCATAGGTAGGCGTCACCGGCTGCTGCGACTTTACGATAGCAGGGCCAAGATCACCCGGCAGCGGCGGCCCCAACTCGGGCACCTTAGCCGACAGCTTCGAGTAGTCGGCCGGCAACCCATCCAGCCCTTCAGACTTCGAGACGCGATCCACGTTGTACAACTCCATCTGCTCGCCCGCGCCGCGCCGGTGCGGCTGCAATGACCAGATCGTGGCCCCGAGTACGGCGACCGAAATGCCGCCGGTGAGGATGGCCAGCGTGCGCCGGTTCAGGCGCGTGACCGGGCGCGGCTGGGCGCGCAGCGCCACCGGCTCGGGCGCCACCTTGCCCGCTTGCGGTGCAATATCAGGAAAATCGTCCTGGTTCATGGTCAATTCCTCCGCGTGCCATCCGTGCGCTCGATCCGCACCACGTCGCCATTACCACTTCCTTTTCCGCCGCCCAAGCGCAGTTCTGCCGCGCCAAACAGGCGATCCACGATGTAGTACGGCGTGCGAAAGCGGTAGTTCACCAATTGCCCATCGCCCTGCGCGCCGATGACGAACAGCGGCGGCAGCTCGCCCTGGGCGATGCCGGGCGGGAATTGGATATAGACCTTCTCGCCATCATCGAAAGCCCGCAGCGGTTTCCACGGCGGATTGCTGCCGCTGACCGCATAACGAAAACGGATCTTTTCCAACGACAGTCCCGACTCCACCGGCGCGGCGGCACTGGCTGCTTGTGCCTGGCGCTGCAATGCCAGCATCCTGTCCTTCGGATACTCCCAGGACACCGAAGCCATCCACGTCTTGTCGGTCGAGGCCAGCTCCAGCAGGTAGGTGCGCCGGTTGGTGGTGATGACAAGATTCGTCTTGAGGCCCGAGCGGATCGGCTTGACCATCACATTCATGCGCAAGTCCGCGCCAGAACCGCTGGACGTGTCGCCCACGATCCAGCGCACCGTATCGCCTGCCGCAACCGTCACCAGTTCTTCGCCCGGTTGCAACGCAACGACTGTCACGCGGCCCACGGCCGCATAGACTTGGTACAGCGCACCGTCGGTGAAGGGCCACACTTGGATCGCGTTCACGTAACCCTCGCGCGTAGGCGCAATGCGCGCCTCGGCATTGGCACGCGAGACGCGCATTTTCTCGTCGGTGGGTTCTGGCAATGCCTTGGTATCTGCCGTGCCAGGCAAAGGCATCAGTTGCCCCGGCAAGGCCAACGGCTCGGGCACGCTGATCACCTCCACGGGCTTTGGTGCTTCCGGCAGCGGCTGTGCCTGCACCGGCTCATCGAGCAAGATGCTCGGCGGCGGCTTGCCCTGCGTGGCGCAGCCCGAGAAAGCTAACAAAATCACCGGCAAAGCGGATTTACTGAAAAGATCATTCATGGCTTGGCTCCTTCGTTCGCTTCCAGTTCTCGGCTCCACGACAGACCTTTGACGTAGATGCCCAGGGGGTTCTTGCGCAGGCGCTGCTCGCTGCGCGGGGCTTGCAGCACAGTGGAAATCACCGCGTTCCAGCGCTCGGTGCGATCCAGTGCACCGTTGGCAAAGCGCTGCTCCGTCCAACGCACGTTGAAAGACGTGTCGCTGGCGCGAGTTACGCTGCTGATCTGCACCGTCACCGACTCCTTGCCAATGCGCGCGAACGGGTCATTGTTGCGGGCGTACTCGTTGAGCACAGCCGCCCCCTTGTCGGTGGTGTAGTCGTAGGCATCCAGCCAGTTCTGGCGCACGACGATGGGGTCGATGGACAGCGAGCGCACCAGCCCGATGAAGCGGCCCAGGTGGTAGGCGATCTGCGCATCGTTGGGTCGATACGGAGTGGCGGCTTCGCCGACGGCCCGAACCTGGCCCGCGTTGTCCACCTCGATGACGTAAGGCGTCACGATGGACTGCGCCGAGCGCCAGACCAGGCCGCCCGTCATCAGCAACGCGAGCGCAAGACAGCCAAAGGCCATCAACCGCCAGTTCTTGGCCTGTACGCGGGCCGAGCCAATGCGCTCATCCCAGACCTGAGCAGCGGATTGGTAGGGAGTGGCAGGCTGCGGCGTATCGGCATAGCGCACCTGAGGTCGTTTGAATCGCATGGCAGGTTCTCCTTTCAATCGTCAGGACTACGCAGACTCGGGCCTTGACTAGAGCTACCGGCGTCGCCGCCACGTAGCGTGTGGGCGGCGGTCGTGGCGGCATGGGTGATCTGTTGCCTGCGATGCAGGCGTTTGGCCCAAGCGGGTTGTCCGGTGGATGTGGGCGACGCTGCGGCATCGCTTGTGCCCTGGGCAGCAGCACTGGCCCCGGATGCCGTCATGGCGTCATCGGGCCGCAAGGCAGAGGCCGCACGCTCCTTGAGCGAGCGCGCTACATCGGCAATCTTTTGCGCTGCTGCCTGCGCGCCGGTCTTGGCGACATTGCCCACGCCAGCGGAAGTGCCCTTGAGGCCGCCACCGGCCGAAGCGGAACCAGCTTGGTATGCGGACCTGGCACTGCTGGCGTTCGATGCCATCGAACGCGCACCGCTGGCTGCTGCTCTCGCAGCTGCCGGGGCCATGCGTGCCCCGGCGGCCACAGCACTACCAATGCCAGAAGCCGCGGCACCGACTGCGACAGCGGTTCCGGCCGCGCCGATGGCAGCACCGGCCATCGCGCCCGCGCCGAGTTGCGGTCCACCGGATACCAACCCGGTCGCGATGCCCGGCCCGAAGATGCCCAGGGCCAGCATGGACAGCGAGGCCAGCATGATGACCAGCGCCTGGTCGATGGAGGGCTCGGCTCCGGCCGGTATATTGAACTCGGCGAACAGTCCCGAGCCGATGCCCACGATGACGGCGAGCACTAGCACTTTGATGCCCGAGGACACCACATTGCCCAGCACTTTCTCGGCAAGGAACGCCGTCTTGTTCCAGAGCGCGAACGGCACCAGCACGAAGCCGGCTAGCGTCGTCAGCTTGAACTCGATTAGCGAGACGAAGAGCTGCACCGCCAACAAGAAGAAACTGACAATGACCACGATCCAGGCGAGGAACAGCACAACGATGGGCGCGATGTGGATGAACACCTCCGGGAATCCCGCAAGCTCCCTAATCTGGTCGAGGATCGGCGCCCCGGCGTCGATGCCGACCTTGGCCAACCGCCCCGGTTGCAGGAAGTTGCCCATGCTCAAGGTCGAGCCGCTGGCCGTCAGGCCCAGGCCGGCGAGGGAGCGAAACAGGATGCCCGCCAGAGTGTTGAAATTGCCGATGATGTAGGCGAAGGCTCCGACGTAGAGCACTTTACGGATCAGCTTTGCGATCACGTCCTCGCCCTGCCCGGTGGCATGGCCCATCGCCCAGAACAGTCCGGCAATTGTCATGTCGATGACGATCAGCGTGGCGGTCAGAAACGCCACTTCGCTTTGCAGCAGCCCAAAGCCCGAGTCGATGTAGCGCGAGAAGACGTCGAGAAAGCGGTCGATGACGGAAACGTCGTTCATGGCGAGTCGTCCTGTTCAGAGAAGGCTACCGCCTCGGAGCAGTCGGCGGGCTCATCGAAGCTCGGTGGAATCAGCGGTAGATCGGCCGGCGTCTGGTTCTCGCTGGGCCCGGACTGCCCGGAGAGAAAGCGCCGCAGGTCGGCTTGGATCACTTGCGCGCAGAACGGGGCGTCATGCTGACCTGCGCGGCACTGCGTACGCAGTGCGTACAACCGTGACGGATCTGTGGCCAGCGAACGTACGGAGAGCGCCGGTCGATCGCAACCGGCCAGCAGGGGAGCGAAAGCGAACAGGACAGGCACGCGTTGCATGGTAGCCCCTGTCAGCGGTTGTAGAAATTGACGGACTGCGGCATGTACGGCGTGCCCTCACCAAGAAAGCGCCGTGTCACCTCGCGGCCCCGTTCGACAGCGGCGGCCTGCCGTGCCAGCTCCAGCGAGGCCGCCCGATCCTGGGTGATCTGCAGCCGCTGCATCTGGATGGACTGCTTGGCCTGCAAGGCCAGAAGCTGGTTCATGGCCTGCATCGCTTGCAGCGCGCCCTGGGCCGATTGGCTCTTGCCCACGAGGTCAGCCAGCACGCCTTCGTCGTCGCTCAAGTTCTGCGATGCCTGCGCCTGCATCTGCATGGTGGTCTGTAGGCCGTTGAGCGCGTTCTTCCAGCGTTCCTGTGTATGGCGGTACATCTGGTCGCCGCTCACCGTGGCGGTGTACTGCTCGGGGTACAGGCGCGCGAATTCCCGATCCAGGTTCGTCACGTCATAGGCCAAGCCCCGGGCCTGGGCGATCAACCGATCGGTCGTCGCTAGGTTGGCGCGCAACTGGCCGACCACGCTGGACGGTAGACGGGCCAGGTTGCGCGCCTGGTTCGTCAGCATCTGCGCTTCGTTCTGGAGCTGCTGGATCTGGTTGTTGATCTGCTCCAGCGTACGGATGGCCGTGAGTGTGTTCTGCACGAGGTTCGTAGGATCAATCACGACCCTTTGTGCATAGGCAGTCGTCGCCGCGCAAAGCATGGCCGAGACGGCGGCGGCGAGAAGACGCTTTTTCATGATCGGTTCTCCTGTGGGTGGGGGGACGGAAACGAAGGCAACAAGTCAGCGGCCCAATGCAGGCCGCGATGGCGCAGCCAGGCGGCTGCGAATGCGGAGGACGTCGAAGAGGTCGCAGCGAGCACCGCGTCCATGTCGCGCTGGTCCTGCGGCTTCGATGCACCCGCGAAGGCCAGCGTGGCCGCCCCCAGGTCGAGGTCGAACAGCCGATTGCCTAGGCGGGATTGGTAGTAATAGTCGCGCTTCGGCACTGCCGTCGCCACGATCTCGATCTGGCGCGAGTTCAGCCCGAAGCCTTCGTAGATGGCGCGAATCTGCGGCTCGGTCGCCTGCGGGTTGGGCAGAAAGATGCGGCTGGCGCAGCTTTCGATGATCGCGGGCGCGATGGTCGAATCCTTGATGTCGGCCAGCGACTGCGTGGCGAAGATGACGCTGACGTTCTTTTTGCGCAGCGTCTTGAGCCATTGACGGATGCGCGCGGCAAACACCGGGTCATCGAGGAACAGCCACGCTTCGTCGAGGATCAGCAGCGTTGGCGCACCGTCGAAGCGTTCATCAAAGCGGGCAAAGAGGTAATGCAGAACGGCCATGACAGCGGCCTTGCTGTGCATCAGTTCCTCCATCTCGAAGCACTGCACAGTACCGGAGCCCAGGCGATCCGAATCCGCGTCTAGCAGCTTCCCGTGCGCTCCGCTCAGCACGTAGGGTGCGAGCGCCTGGCGCAGCGCGTTCGATTGCAGTAATACCGAAAGACCAGTCATCGTGCGCTGCTCCAGCGGCGCGCCGGCGAGACTCCCCAGTGCCGACCAGATCGCGGCTTTCTCGTCCGGGCCGATGGCCACGCCTTCATGTCGCAAGCGGCCTTCGACCCATTCGGCTGCCCAGGTGCGGTAGCCTTCGCGGTCGATGCGGGCGAGCGGCTGGAAGGCGATTTCTCCATCGGCCCCCAGGTCGTAGTGCTCGCCGCCCAGGCCCAGGATGGTGGCGCGCATCGAGCGCCCCATGTCGAAGGCAAAGATCCGCGAGCCGGAATAGCGTCGGAACTGCATCGCCAGCGTGGCGAGTAGCACCGATTTGCCCATGCCAGTCGGGCCAGCCACCAGCGTGTGTCCCACGTCGCCGATGTGCGTGACCAGCCGGAACGGTGTCGCGCCCTCGGTGCGGGTCACGATCAGCGGCGGGCCATCGAGATGCGCATTCTTCTCCAGCCCGGCCCATACGGCGGACACCGGCATCATGTGCGCCAAGTTCAGCGTCGAGACGATGGGCTGGCGGACATTGGCGTAGGCATTACCAGGGATTGAAGACAGCCAGGCATCGACCGCGTTCAATGTCTCGGGGATCGTCACGAACCCGCGTCCTTGAATGACGCGTTCCACCATGCGCAGCTTCTCGTCGGCCACAGCGGGGGCAGCATCCAGCACCGTCAACGTGGCGGTGACGTAGCCAAAGGCCACTTGGTCGTCGCCCAGCTCCTGCAAGGCGGCATCCGCGTCGGCCGCCTTGTTACTGGCGTCGGTATCGACCAGCGGCGATTCCTGCTGGAAGATGGTTTCACGCAACAGCGCCACCACGTTTTTGCGCTTGGCGAACCACTGGCGGCGCAGACGGGCGAGTTCTTTTTCGGCGTCGGCTTTGTCGAGGCACAAGAACCGGGTTGACCAGCGATAGGCAAAGCCGAGTCGGTTGAGATCGTCCAGAATCCCCGGCCAGGTCGAGGTCGGAAAGCCGCGCACCGTCGCCACGCGCAGGTGCTGGTCGCCCAGCATCGGTGTCAATCCACCGATCAGGGCGGAATCGGCCAGCAGCGCGTCAAGGTGGAACGGCACTTCTGGCACGCCGATGCGGTAACGACGCGTCGAAACCGTGGCGTGCAGATAGGTCAGCGTCTGCCCGTCATCGAGCCAGGCAATCTCCGGCATCACGCCATCGAGCAGATCGAAGATGCGATCCGTTTCCGAGATGAAGGCTCGCAGCCGCTCGCGCCAGTCCACGCCTTCGGTGGGACGGTTCTCATACAGCAGGCCCGCCGCTCGGGCACGGGATTCCTCAGGCGGTAGATACACCAGTGTCAGGTGATAGGCACTCTCGAAGTGGTTTCCCGAATCCTCGAAGGCTGCGCGGCGCTCCTCATCCACCAGCCAGGACAGCGGTTCCGGGAAATCCGAGTGCGGGTAATCCGCCGCCGATCGACGCTCAGCCTCGATGAACAGCGCCCAGCCGGACCCTAGTCGGCGCAGCGCGTTGTTCAGCCGCGCCGACGTGGCGATCAGCTCGCCCTGTGTGGCGCTGTCGAGGTCGGGGCCACGAAAGTGCGCCGTGCGCTGGAATGCACCGTCCTTGTTCAGCAGTACGCCGGACGCGACAAGGCCCGCCCATGGAAGCCAATCGGCAAGCAACGCGGGCCGCTGGCGGTATTCGGCAAGGTTCAGCACGGCATTCCCCTCACACGTCCAGCAGCGGCTTGTGTTTGATGTGCCACACAAAGACCTGCATAAACTGCGGGTCGACGCGCGCACCCCAGACCGCCAGAGCATGGCCGGCAATCCAGAGCATCAGCCCAGGAATCCACAGCTGCAGGCCCAACCCGACGGCAGCGGCTAGCGTGCCGTTGGCAATCGCCACGGTGCGCGGCGCACCGCCCAGCAGGATCGGCTCGGTCAGCGAACGATGCAGCGGCACTTCAAAGCCAGTGGCGAATTCCTCGGGCGCGCTCATACGACGGCTCCGCCCGAGAAGCTGAAGAACGACAGGAAGAAGCTCGAAGCCGCGAAGGCGATGGACAGACCGAAGACGATCTGGATCAGCTTGCGGAAACCACCGCTGGTATCGCCAAAGGCCAGCGCCAGGCCTGTGGCGATGATGATGATGACCGCCACAATCCGAGCTACCGGCCCCTGGATGGATTCGAGAATGGATTGCAGCGGGCCTTCCCACGGCATCGAGGAACCGGCGGCTTGGGCCGTGCCGGCGATCAGCAGCATCAGCGCGGCCAGCAGCAGCCCTTGTCCCGCAGGACGGGCAAGACCGCGCAGTCGTACGAGGCGGGATAGGCAGGAAAGTGGATTTACGGGAATGCGGAAAGCATGGGTGTACGTCATGGAAGTTCTCCAGAGGGGTTGAGGGATGAGGAAAGCTCAGAGGGAACCGGCGGTGGCTCGGGAAACGGCGCTTCCAGCGCGTCCACCAGGCGATAGCCCACGCCGTCAAAGCCGATGACGCGGGCGATGCTTTCAATGCGGCGCTTGCGTCCGCGCCCAGCGATGTAGATCACCACGTTGACCGCCTCGGCGATTAACGCGCGGGGCGGTTTCACCGCCACTTCGAGGATCAGTTGCTCCAGGCGCAGCAGCGCGCCCAAGGCAGAGCCGGCATGGATGGTGGCGATGCCGCCCGGATGGCCCGTGCCCCACACCTTGATGAGATCCAGCGCCTCGGCGCCGCGCACCTCGCCGACGACCACGCGATCCGGGCGCAGGCGCATGGACGAGCGCACCAGCTCGGTCATGGACACCACCCCCTGGCGGGTACGCAACGGAACGTGGTCACGGGCTGCGCACTGCAGCTCCACCGTGTCTTCCAGCACCAGCACGCGGTCGCCAGTGGCGGCGATCTCTGCGAGCAAGGCATTCGCCAAGGTCGTCTTGCCCGTGCTGGTGCCGCCGGCAATCAGGATGTTCTGGCGTTCGCGCACAGCCCGCACCACAAAGCCAGCCTGGGCGCTGGTCATCATTCCGTCTTCGACGTAGCGCGCTAGCGGGATGACGCCCACGGCGCGCTTGCGCAGCGCGAAGGCTGGCCCTGGCGCGGCCGGCGGCAGGATGCCCTCGAAGCGTTCGCCCGTCTCGGGCAGTTCGGCCGTCAGCAGCGGCTGACCGCGATGCACTTCCGCGCCGACGTGAGCCGCGACGAGGCGGATGATGCGTTCACCATCGGCTTCGGACAACTCCGCTCCCATCGGTGCGCGGCCGGTAGAAAGCCGGTCGAGCCAGAGCGTCCGGTCAGGATTGAGCATGATCTCCACCACGTCCGGGTCTTCGAGCACGGTAGAAATCAGCGGACCCATTGCGGTGCGCAGCATCTGGATGCGGCGATCCAGAGACGTGGCAGCGGACGAACGAGGTTCTGCCGGGAGTTGGGGTACGGCGCTCATGAGGCACGCTCCTGCGCTTCGGCCAACGTCGCTGCTTCATCCATGTGCATGCCGAACTCGTGACCCTGGGGATGCAGTTCTTCCACCACGTCGCGCACCAGGCTGCGCCCGCGCAGCAGGTGGCGGCTCAACTGTTCGACGAATTGCTCGAAGCGGGCCTTGCCCTGGGCGCGTGCCGCGTCCTGATGCGCTTCGGGAACCGGCGTGCTGACGGTCAGGAAGTAGCGGATGAACAGCGCCAGCGCTTCGATCTGGATGTTCTGATCACGCTCCAGCCGTTCGGCCTGGCGTGACAGACGATCCAGCCGCTTGGCAATGGCTGCCTCGCGCTGGTCTGCCGCGTCCGGTGACA
Source organism: Acidovorax sp. JHL-3 (assembly GCF_000526295.1). Classification (NCBI taxonomy): domain Bacteria; kingdom Pseudomonadati; phylum Pseudomonadota; class Betaproteobacteria; order Burkholderiales; family Comamonadaceae; genus Acidovorax; species Acidovorax sp. JHL-3. The sequence goes on along the minus strand of NZ_JAFU01000004.1, from coordinate 10,591 downwards.
GCCAGGACGTCAATGCGGCGGCCACGATGCTGGACTTGGAAACGCCTTTCTTGGCGGCTAGCTCATCGAGCCGCTTGGCGTGTTCGGTTTGTATGAAAAGATTCAGGCGGTAGGTGGAATGGTTAGGGCTCATAGCTCGATTCCGTCGTTGGGTCGAGGGATGCCAGCCGGGCCGTGCGCTGCATGGCCGGATCGAGCTGGCGCGGAAGGGGAAGCGGTACATCGTCGTCATCGAGCAGCGACAGGTCGCTGGCCGGGTGTTCCGGTTCGGGGCTGTAGGTGACGGCTTCGGACAGTTCGGGTTGCTGGCGTGGGCCGCCGTCATCGGCCGTTCCCCGGTTCTCCAAGCCATCAGCGGTTGAGGAAGCGGGCTCCGTGGGGACAAGAGGAATCGCCAGCCTGCTCCAGTCGTCAGGACGCGCGTGCGGAACGTCGGCGTAGCGGTCCGCCAAGAGCGCGGGCGGCGACAGGACGCGCCGCTTGAAGTTGGCGTCCGCGTAGTAGCGCAGCTTCTTGGCCTTGATCGGCGCATGGCCGGACACCATCACCACCGATTCATCGGTGGGCAGTTGCATGACTTCGCCCGGCGTCAGCAACGGGCGAGCCGTTTCCTGGCGCGACACCATAATGTGGCCCAGCCACGGGGCGAGCCGGTGACCCGCGTAGTTGCGCTGCGCGCGCAGCTCGGTGGCGGTGCCCAGTGTTTCGGAAATCCTCTTGGCGGTACGTTCGTCGTTGGTGGCGAACGTCACCCGCACATGGCAGTTGTCCAGAATCGAATGGTTCTGGCCGTAGGCTTTGTCGATTTGGTTCAGCGACTGCGCGATGAGAAAGCTGCGGATGCCGTAGCCCGCCATAAAGGCCAGCGCCGTCTCGAAGAAATCCAAGCGGCCCAGCGCCGGAAACTCATCGAGCATCAGCAGCAGCTTGTGGCGACGGGGGATGCCGTCCGACCCATCCAACGATTCCGTCAAGCGTCGCCCGATCTGGTTAAGGATCAAACGGATCAGTGGCTTGGTGCGGCTGATGTCGGACGGCGGCACCACCAGATACAGCGATACCGGATGCTCGGCGGCGATCAGGTCGGCTATGCGCCAGTCGCAGCGCGACGTGACTTCGGCCACCGTGGGGTCACGGTACAGGCCAAGGAACGACATGGCCGTGGAGAGAACTCCAGACCGTTCGTTGTCGCTCTTGTTCAGGACTTCACGGGCGGCGGAGGCGACAACCGGGTGCGGCACTCCTCCTTCATCATTGCCCAGATGGCGCGTAGTCATCATCAGGTGCAGCGTCAACTCGAACGGGCACGCGGGATCGGAAAGAAAATTGGCGACGCCGCGCAGCGTCTTGTCCTCGACCGCATAGAGCACATGCAGGATGGCGCCGACGAGCAGCGCGTGACTGGTCTTCTCCCAATGGTTGCGCTTCTCCAGCGCGCCTTCGGGATCGACCAGGATGTCCGCAATGTTCTGCACGTCGCGCACTTCATGCGCGCCGTGTCGCACCTCCAGCAGCGGGTTGTAGGCTGCCGACTTCGCATCGGTGGGGTTGAACAGCAGGCAGTGCGAAAAGCGCGAGCGCCAACCGGCGGTAATGGCCCAGTTCTCGCCCTTGATGTCGTGGATCACGGCGGATGCGGGCCACGACAGCAGCGTGGGCACTACCAAACCGACACCTTTACCGGAGCGCGTTGGCGCGAAGGTCAGGATGTGTTCCGGCCCCTCGTGGCGCAGGTACTGACCGTCATGCAGGCCGAGGAAAACGCCGGATAGCTGGGTCAGGCCGGCCTTGCGGATTTCCGCGGTATCGGCCCAGCGGGCCGAGCCATAGGTGGTGACCAAGCGCGATTGGCGCGAGCGCCAGATGGACATGCCAATGGCGACCAGCACGGCCACTAGGCCACTGCCGGCGGCAATGGCGCCGCCGGTGTCAAAGACGTGCGACGCATAGGCGTCGAAGAAGAACCACCACTCGAACAGCTTCCACGGGTGGTAGATCGGCGCGCCCAGCAGATCGAACCAGGGCGAGCCAAGGCGTAGCTGATAGCCCAGGGCCGCTGCCGTCCACTGTGTGGCGCTCCACACTCCGGCGATCACGATGCCGAATACCACGGCAATCTGACCGAACAGCACATTCGTCCCTTGCATTTCCCGGCCTCCGATTTTTCCTGCGCGCATTCCGCTCAAAAGCGGCACAACAACGTGCGGCTGACGTCAGGATCGGTGCCTGGTCAGTGCCGGTCAAAGACCGTTATCAGAACGAAGATGATGCAAAAAGCATCGATTCAGGCAAGAGCGAAGACAGTAAAAACGCCGCAAGCAAAGGCGCGTTGCGGCGTGGCGAGCAAAAAAGCGACCGATGCGTGGCCTACCGGCCTCGGTTAGAACTTCGGCGGTTCCTTGGGCGGTGTATGCGGCACCTTACCATTGCCGAAGAAGCGGCGGTTCGTTGCTTCGGCCACGCGGTTGCACAGTTCGTCGCCCAACTTGGCACGGTCCAGCTTGCACTGCTGGCGCAATTCTTTCAGCCGCTCGGGATCGGCTGCCAAGGATTCCACCGTCTCGCCTGGAGCAGAAGATTGACCGCAGGAGGCTAGTAGCGTGGCTAACGACAATGAGGCTAAGATGTTGAACGGGCTCATGACCTGATTCCTCGAAGGTGTGGCACTTGAGAAGCGGGTTTGGGCGTTAGGTGTCATCGGACCACTGGGATGCCAGTCGCTCAATAAAGCGAGCCAGTGCCTGCGACGGTTCGGTATCCCGGCGCAGCAGATAGGTGGTCAGCATGGGGGAACGCCCTGCGAGCGGGCGGCCCACGACCCCCGGTTCGCGGCTGGCAGTAATATGCGCAGCGCCCGCAAGACCTAACGCCAGACCGGCCGACACAAGCGCCATCATCACATCAAATGTAGCGACGTGCTGAACCACCAAGGGCTCCTTTTCCTGCTTGCGCAGGATTCGGTCGATTTGGCGGGCATGGCCTTCCCAGACGGCTGGATCGCCCAGCACAAGAGGGTAACGTAGCACTTCCTCCAGCGGGATTCGCTTATAGGCTAGAGCCGGATGGCGTGCGGGCACGGCCACCATCAATTCGTCTTCCCAGGCCCGCTCGACGATGGTGTCGTCGCCCACTTCGTCTGCCATCGAGAAACCCGCGTCATACAGGTCATCATTCAAGCCCTTGAGTTGTTGGGCCAACGGAACCTCGAAGAGTCGTATTTCTATTTCCGGGTCTTCCTCGCGGCAGCGCGCCAGCAGAGCAGGCAAGCGCGACGGCGTGATGCCATCGGATAAGGCAATACGCAATTGCCCATGGAAGCCATTGGCGGCCGATTTCACGCTTTCGCGGGCTTGCTCTAACGCGGTAAAGACACGAGGGACATGCGTCAGGAATAGCCTACCTGCAAGGGTCAGCCGCGTGCTGCGACTGGTGCGGATGAACAACTGCGCCCCCAACTCTTCCTCCAGTTCCTTGACGGTACGCGAAAGAGGCGACTGTTCTATATGAAGTTTCTCGGCCGCGCGTGCAAAATGAAGTTCTTCCGCGACCGCCAAAAAGCAGCGGAGATGACGCAATTCCATGGGGCGATGCCTCTGTGAAAGTGGGTTGCATGAATTGCGTATTCATTATTCCGTTCATTCGTGACGAAGTGATGAGTAGTCGGTTACATTTTGTTGGAAACCCTTCGTAAGGAAGTCTCTACAGAAAAACTGATCCCGATCAGTAAGTAGATAAGGTGCTGTTACGCTGGTGGAAGTTCTGTTGGCGTTAGTTGTTCCTATTACGCCAACTTGCTAGGAAATTCCAGACTGAACTTTGTTCTCCCCGCACCGGATTCAACCGTCACACGTCCTCCGTGCGCTTGTGCGATAGCACGGGTTATTGATAGTCCCAGACCAGCACCATCGGATTGTGGGTGCGACCGAGACGGGTCGGCACGGTAGAAGCGGTCAAACAGACGAGGAATGCTTTGAGGATCAATGTCCTCCCCCGTGTTCTCGACCGTTACGACAATGGCTTGCGCTGTCTCGCTGATGTCAATCGTTACATCGCTATGGTCTTTGGAATGGCGCAATGCGTTCGACAGCAGATTGCTCAATGCTCGGCGAAACATCAGTCGGTCGCCCATGATGTCTCCATCACCGAACTGGCGCAGTGTGACGCTCTTTTCTTCAGCAACGGCTTCGTAGAACTCCAGTAACGCCTGGACTTCTTTCGCCGCGGAAAACTGCTCCTTGTTCGGCAAGTCAACCCCACGATCTGTCTTGGCCAGGAACAACATATCCGACACCATGCGCGCCAAGCGTTGAAACTCCTCCGCGTTCGACGCCAGAATGTCGCGGTAAGTGTCTGCGTCTCTCTTGCTGGCGAGTGCGACCTGGGTTTGCGTCAGCAGGTTGCTGATGGGCGTGCGAATTTCATGCGCCAAGTCCGAGGAGAACTCGGACAGTCGTTGAAAGTCAGTTTGCAGCCTGTCCAGCATTTTGTTGAGTTCCTGCGCCAAGTCAGCCATTTCCACAGGAACTGCTTCGATGGGCATTCGCTCATCGAGACGATGGGAGCTGACCGTTGTGGCTTGGGTCTTCATGGCGCGCAACGGTGCCATCCCTTTGTAGGCTGCGAACCACCCCAGCATCCCGCTGACGAAGATGGCACAAATGGCATAGAGCGCAAGCGTACGCTGCAATTGCGCCATGAATTGCATGTGATCTTCCATGTCAATAGCAATCAGGGCATCCAGGGGTGGCGCCGCACTATTGGCAGGGTTGAATCGCAAATTCAACGCGCGAAATTCACGGCCTTGGTTTTTCCAACTCTGAATCTCGGAAATCCGATGCTCTGGTGTTGGCGCGTCCAAAGTGGCTGGAGGTTGAAACCCTTCAGTCTTGAAAAGGACATTCCCATTTGAATCTCTAACACTGACAAACAAGCCGTGGTGATTGTTTAAGGCCTCGCGCATGCGCGATTGAATGTCATCGGTGGAGTTGGCATTAATTACTATGCTTTCAATTAGGTGCTGCTTATCTTTCAGAGTGATTCGATCCAGTTCCAGGAAGTGGCGTTCGGTCGCAACCAGAAACAACATTCCAAGCCCCAACACGACGCCTGCAGCCACCATCGTGAAAAAGATGGCCAAACGATGGGTGAGCGATAGGAACCGGAACATCTAAACGCTCTCCGGCGCTTCCAGCACGTAGCCCATACCCCGCACGGTCTGGATCAACTTGACGTCCTGGCCTTCGTCGATCTTTAGGCGCAAGCGGCGCATCGCCACTTCGATCACGTTGGTGTCGCTGTCAAAGTTCATGTCCCACACCTGGGAGGCAATCAGCGAGCGAGGCAGCACTTCTCCATGTCTGCGCAACAGCAACTCCAGCAAACCAAATTCTTTGGCTGTCAGGTCAATGCGGCGGCCACCCCGCGAGACCCGCCGGCGCAGCAGATCAAGTTCCAGGTCAGCCACGCGCAATGTGTTGGTTTCGGTGCCTCCTCGGCCCCGGCGCAAGATTGTCCGTACACGGGCCAACAACTCAGCGAATGAAAAGGGCTTGACCAGATAGTCGTCGGCGCCCAATTCCAACCCTTTGACCCGATCTTCCACCTGGTCCCGCGCCGTGAGGAACAGCACGGGCATCTGCAATCCGCGATTGCGCAGGGACTGCAGCACCTGCCAGCCATCCAGTCCGGGCAGCATGACATCCAGGATCACGAGGTCGTATTCACCTTGGAGTGCCAGGTGCAGGCCATCACTACCGTTTTGCGCCAGGTCGGCCACAAATCCGGCCTCGCTCAATCCCTGGCGAAGGTATTCACCGGTTTTAGGCTCATCTTCGACGATCAATATCTTCATGGTCACTCTCCGCTATCTGGCGTAGACGTGAGTTTGACGAGTTTCAGCGATCCCGACATGAAGATAACAAATTTGTAATCCGGCGCACAGTTTCCTGACAGGTTTGCTCTTCAGAATCTCTTTCATGAGATCGGTCATTCGTCGCGGCGAGTCCAGCAAGGTAACACTGGCCCAAAGGCGTCGTCAAAGTGGCCGAGAAACAACCCACTCTTTTTGCTCTCAGTCGTGAGGAAATCATGAACACCATCAAGAACATTCTTGCCATCTCCGCTCTTGCCATGGGCACATTCATGCCCATGGGCAGTTTCGCCCAGACCATGATGGACCACGGCAAGATGGATATGTCCCAAGCATCGGCATCCATGACCGACGGCGAGATCAAGAAGGTCGATCAGGCCACTGGCAAGGTCACCATCAAGCACGCAGAAATCAAGCACATGGACATGCCCGGCATGACTATGGTGTTCACCGCAAAAGACAAGAGTCTGCTGGGCAAGGTGAAGCCCGGCGACAAGGTCAAGTTCATGGTCGTCAACGAGGGCGGGAAGATGGTTGTCACTGACATTCAGCCCGCTCAGTAAGAACACGCTGCTCGGGCGTGCTGTGTCGTCGCGGACGTATGGGTTGAATGCTGACTGCGACGGTTTTTCACCGGAAGAAGGAGAACACTATGTCAAAAATTCGCCATACCCTGGTTGGTCTCTGTGTCGCGTCGCTCTCACTGAGCGTGATGGCGCAAACCGCCGATGAGCACAAGGCCCATCACCCTGCAGGAAGCACATCGCCTGCGTCCACCCAAATGAAGGCGGCCGCGAAGCCAACGGGTGCGGGGCAGATGGCTGGAATGGCCAAGATGGACGAGCACATGAAAGCCATGCAAGCGATGCACGAAAAGATGATGGCGGCCAAAACGCTGGAAGAGCGGCAGGCGCTCATGGACGAGCACATGAAGCTGATGCAGGACGGTATGGGAATGATGCAGCAGATGGGCGCTGGCATGCGGGGCATGGGTGGCATGCAAGGTAGTGTGGACATGCCCGCCAACATGGCCGAGCGTCAACAGATGATGGAAAAGCGCATGGAAATGATGGAGTCCATGATGCAGATGATGCTGGACCGTCTGCCTGCCTCGATGACCAAGTAACGCATCCACCGAATTGGAAGTCACCATGAACCATCAACACGACGGGCACGAGTCGCCCCCCAGCTTCTGGAGTTCTCGCTATGCCATCGGCCTCGTGGTGATAGGCGGCGTGGCGGCATATTTCCTGTTGACCGAACACCTCGCGCATGTCGTCGGGGCACTGCCTTTTCTCTTGCTCCTAGCCTGCCCGCTGATGCATATCTTCATGCACGGCGGACACGGCGGACACGGCGGACATGGCGGACATGGCGGACATGGCCAGAGCAAGCCTGATGCCAAGAAAACTACCGAATCACGCAATGAAGGGGATTCACGATGAACCATACCGAATCCGCTTATGGCCTGTGGTCGCTGGTCATCATCAATTCAGCGATCTTCATCATGTTTGCGTTCAGCTTTTTCAAGCCTGCGACGGCACGTGACTGGAGGACGTTTGGCGCATTTGCAGCCTTCATCGTTGCTTTGTTCGTGGAGATGTATGGCTTCCCGTTGACGATTTATCTGCTGTCGGGCTGGCTGCAAACCAAGTTCCCTAATCTGGATCTGCTCTCTCACACATCGGGTCACCTGTGGTCTACCCTCTTGGGCGAAAAGGGCGACCCGCATTTTGGCGTGCTGCACATCGCCAGCTACGTTTTTCTGGGCTTTGGTTTCTACCTGCTGTCCACCGCGTGGAATGTGCTGTACCACGCTCAGCGTCACCAGTCGCTCGCTACGGCAGGCCCCTATGCACGCATTCGCCATCCGCAGTACGTGGCTTTCGTGATGATTCTGCTGGGCTTCCTGCTGCAGTGGCCCACGTTGCTGACCTTGGTCATGTTCCCTGTCTTGCTCTTGATGTACGGGCGTCTGGCCATCACCGAAGAGAACGAAATGCGCAGGCAATTCGGTGCTGCGTACGACACCTACGCCCAGCGAACACCCCGGTTTATCCCTCGCATTGGCAAGGCCCAGTCGACGACTGACTCGGTGTCAAAAAAATGATCTGGATTTTCCCGCCGGCGGTACACGTTTCATTTTTGGGAGTTTGAAATATGAAAACGATTGATCTGCAAGTTGAGGGCATGAGCTGTGGCTCATGCGTCAAGCACGTCACGCAGGCATTGCAGCCGCTGCCGGGGGTTCGCGGGGTAGAGGTCGATCTCCCGTCTGGCCGTGTCCGGGTGAGTGGGGAGCTGGCGCAGGGCAGCGCTCCTTTGCTGAGGGCCTTAACCGATGCGGGCTACCCCGCAAAGCTGGCCACAGATGCGGCCATTTCTACTGGAACCTCGCAGCCTAAAGCCTCGGGCTGCCACGGCGGCGGCACGGGAGGCTGTGGTTGCCGATAACGGCCACGGCATTTGATTTCGGATTGTCTGGCCGGGCGACTCCGAGCCCCGCACTTTTGTTGGCCACTCTGAAGGAGCAACGCCATGGATCAGCCTGACAACGACTCTCATTCGCCTTCGTTCTGGCGCCGTCCAGCCGGCATGGCGCTGGCTGCGGCTGCCTTGATCGCCGGTTTTTACCTGCTGCGAGAGCACTGGGGTCATGTTTTGGGCTATTGGCCCTACCTGTTGCTCCTCGCCTGTCCGCTGATGCACCTGATGCACGGCCACGGCGGCCATGGTGGGCATGGCAACCATGCGCAGACACCCCGGCGCACCAATAACGACAAGGAATAAGCAATGGACATGCATGCACACCATCATCACGGCAGTCACCCTCCAGCCGAGCCAGCCCCGCCATCGGAGCTGAAGGATCCGGTGTGCGGCATGACCGTCACGGAGCAGTCTGAACACAAATTGACGCACGAAGGTCGGCCCTATTATTTCTGTAGCGCCAAGTGCCAAGGAAAGTTCGCGGCAAACCCACTGCAGTACCTTGTACCTACAGCACCCGCGGACACCGCGCCAGAGCCTGCCGGCACCATCTATACGTGCCCCATGCACCCCGAGGTGCGGCAGGATCATCCTGGCACCTGTCCCAAGTGCGGTATGACATTGGAGCCCATCATTCCGCTGGACGAGGAAGACAACCATGAGTTGAAGGATTTTCAGCGCCGCTTCTGGTGGACGCTGCCCTTTACGGTCATCGTCACCGTTCTTGCCATGTTCGGCCACCGCCTCGGGTGGTTTGACATGAAGGTGCAAACCTGGGTTGAGCTGGTGCTGTCCTTACCTGTCGTGTTGTGGACGGGTTGGCCCTTCTTCGTACGCGGTTGGCAGTCCGTTGTCCATCGCAGCCCCAACATGTGGACCTTGATCGCTCTGGGAACGGGCGCGGCCTTTCTCTACAGCCTCGTGGCCACCGTGGCGCCGGGCGTTTTCCCGGATTCGTTCATCTCCCTGGGGCGTGTGGCGGTCTACTACGAGGCGACAGTGGTCATCATCTCGCTGACCATGTTGGGTCAGATCATCGAGTTGAAGGCCCGTTCGCAAACTTCTGCAGCGATCAAGGCGCTGCTCGGTTTGGCACCCAAGACGGCACGTCGCGTCAATGCGGACGGCAGCGAAGAAGACGTACCGCTGAGCAATGTTCACGTCGGTGACCTGTTGCGCATCCGCCCCGGCGAGAAAGTGCCGGTCGATGGCGTTGTGACCGAAGGCAGCAGTGCGGTCGATGAATCCATGCTGACCGGTGAGCCTGTACCGGTGACCAAGCGCCTTGGTGACAAGGTGATTGGGGCCACGATGAACACCAGTGGTGCCTTGGTGATGCGCTCCGAGAAAGTCGGTGCGGCCACCATGCTGTCGCAGATTGTTCAGATGGTGGCCAATGCCCAGCGCTCGAAGGCTCCCATGCAGCGCATGGCGGATGTGGTCGCCGGCAAATTTGTGGTCGTGGTGGTGCTCATCGCCATTGCCACCTTCTTTGTCTGGGGGCTGTTCGGTCCGGAACCCAGCTGGGTGTTTGGCTTGATCAACGCAGTGGCCGTGCTGATCATCGCGTGCCCCTGTGCGCTGGGACTGGCCACGCCGATGTCGGTGATGGTGGCCACAGGGCGTGCCGCGACACAGGGAGTACTGTTCCGCGATGCTGGCGCCATCGAAAAAATGCGCGAGGTGAACACGCTGATTGTGGACAAGACAGGAACGCTGACCGAAGGTAAACCCGCCTTCGACACCGCAGTTGCCGCCCCCGGCTATACCGCGGACGAAGTGTTGCGCCTGGCCGCCAGCCTGGACCAAGGCAGCGAACATCCCCTGGCCGAGGCCATCGTTAGTGCAGCACGTGCCAAGGGCCTGGAACTGATCAAGCCGCTTGATTTCGAGTCCGGCAGCGGCATAGGCGTGCGCGGCATGATCGATGGCAAGCATCTGGTGTTGGGCAACACCGCATTGATGCAGCAGGAGGGCGTGGCCACTGATGCGCTCAAGATCGATGGCGAGCGTCTGCGCAGTGAAGGCGCCAGCGTGATGCATCTGGCCGTGGACAGACAACTGGCTGGAATCTTGGCCGTGACCGATCCCATCAAGGCCACCACGCTTGAAGCTATCAAAACATTGCACGCCAGCGGCTTGCGCATCGTGATGGCGACTGGCGATGGTCTGACCACCGCCAAGGCCGTGGGTGCCAAACTGGGAATCGATGAGGTGCATGGCGAAGTCAAGCCC
>NZ_JAFU01000003.1:0-114390 GCF_000526295.1 Acidovorax sp. JHL-3 | reverse complement strand
CGCTGAGCGCAGTGGCTTTGTTTGCGGCAAGCCTGTTGTGCCTTGCGTGGCACTACACCCGCGCACTGCGTCAACAGGCGCGCGGCCAAACGACGCGATCCGTTCCGCAGTGTGTTTGCATTCATTGCAACCGCGCTGATCGCCAAAGTGCTCGACCGGGGCCGTCCAACGTCTTGGCGCCAAGACTTTGAATTTGTGATACCAGTGACTTTTTGCAATGCTGATGTTGTCATCGAGGAGAACGCTTGAGCTTGCTTTGCCATTGATTGTGGTGGCCGCCGTATGGCAACACGCCCCGCAGCTGTATCCCCACGCGTATCTCGCACCACGACCGTTGGGAAGCACAGCCCAAATTCCGGTTTGAACGCTTGAAGCATCGGCGTGCTTCTTCTAATATTGACAGCCCAACAGTCCAACTCGCTTGCATCGATCAGTCCCATGTAGTGCCTCACACCTCAGGTCGGCCCCTCCCACGGAGGGTACTTACAAAACCCGCCGAGCCATGTCTCGGCCAGGCTTGCACCTGATGTGATACCGCGCCGCCTCGGCGGCCCTTTCCGAGGGCTGTCAGCTTGTCTCCCATGTAGTGGCCGCTTGGCTTGCGCAAAATCGCGCGGGTCCATACAGCTTGCCTATGAAGGAGTGTGTTGACATGCGTTTTCGAACGAACTTACAAGCTTTTCTGGAGGGCGCCTACCTTGGGAAGCCAAGGCGAACGCCATGCCAGGCAAAAGGGGGAAGCGATGACCGCAAACCTACCTTGAATCCACTGCCTTGATGAATCTTTTGTGTTTGGGTCTGGCTCCATCGGCTACCTCGGATACCCTTCGCACCCCACAGAGAGATCCATGCACGCGAAGCTTCACTGCGCGGGTGCGCGGGTCGAGGCCACGGTTCTTGGGCCGATGCAGCAATGCGCTATCCCCTGTGCTCATTCACGGAGAGGAGCGCGCGCATCTTGGCCAAGGCACGAATTGCCCGGGACTGGTTTCATACCGACTGGGGCGGGGCATGTCCGCGAGGGGCAACGTCTACTGTTCGCGTCGTCAACATTCGCTTCAGACGGGGTCGCATTGGTTTCCCATGCGACCACCTGCGGTGATGGCCCGCCGAGGGGGCCCGTCCATGGACATCAGAGCTGAATCGCAGGGCATTTGGCATCCGCTGGGGCACCTTACTACCTTGCTTACCGTACACCTCTATTACGGCGGTCAATCTGGCGATTTTGGTGGCTACGCGGCTTATCTGGGGTACTACGATGTGGAAGGACGTATGTATGGCTCCGTGTGGCTCCCCCAACTGTCGCCAGAACTCGATGACCTCTGAAGAATTGATGAACGGTGGTCCAGACCTACCGGTATCGCGATGCTGTGTGTTCGTGATCGGTGGACTCACTGCCAATGCCATTTCAGGAGAGCTTCGTGGGGTTTCCTCCGTGGATCGGCGGTGCCCGTGGGTGATGGCCTCAATCGATATGCGTTTACTTCCGACTTCGAGCGTTGGCTGGCGACCTGCCCACTAGTGCACAAAGCGCAGCCATGATGCGAAAGACTACAAACTGGCCGCCATGGTCACCGGGCTGACGTAGGCCAGGTTGGCCGCTGCTCGATATGTGCGTTGCAGCGCGTGCGGTGCCATGGCTCCGGTGATCAGCGTGCCCGGTGCGCCACACACTTCGCAGATATGCACCGACAACTTTTCTACGTACACAACCATTGCCGCGTCAGCCGGGTCGAGAGGAAAGAACCGCAGACTGAGGGCGGCCCCCATTTCTCTCTCGTAACAAGTGCGCGTGCCTGACGCCCCCAGAGTCAGCCCGCGCCTGCAATTGTTCCAACAGCACTTCGAGCAGTGCTACCCAGCCAGGTCCTCCCAACACGGGTGGCCAATGCGTGTAGATCAAGGGATACTTTGTTTCGAGTCTGCAACCCTCATAGGGGCTCTCCAACGCTCTCGAAGAAGTGCCTCCAACCGATCTCGCTCAGCTGAACGCTGCTCCAACGTCCAGTCAACCTTGTATCCGAATCTTCAGCAGCAGGCGGTAGTGTGTTCGCAAGTTGTCCAATCCTCTTTGCTGCAACGGATTGACGGCGCACTCGCACACTGGACAGCTCGACGTCACGCAGGATCTGTCGAAAGGTGCCAAACCAATTCGCAGCCGCGACAACTAAACGGGTAACCCTTTTAGGGCATCTTTGAAAATCATTTCGTTCCTGCTGGAGATCATTTCGGTACGGCTGGACCCCCCGGAGCCCGCAGCTTGCGGATCACCAAAATTCCTTCCGACTAAGCCGCTCAAAGACAGAAGAGAAGGCTATCAGCGCCTCAGCGTCCCACTCGACAGCATTGGCAGTTGCTGCAACAGATGCCACTGTCCTCCTCATGTTCCTGCGCCCTTCGCGCCACTTGCTCAATCAGACTCGTTCGTGGCACAGTATACATACCTCACATCGCAATCCAGCCCGTGAGCAAGCTTGGAGAGGGTTCGTAGCGTAATGCTGCCTTCAGCTTCGGCTATTTCGAGTTTTCTCACGCCCTGGCGCGCTGATTTCCAATGCGGCACCCCCAGCGCGTTGGAACTCATTCCGAAAGCGAGCCTGATCGTTCTGACCCAACCACACCGGGTGCGCCATCACGGTGGAGCCTCGCGTATTCGCGGAGCTGCGCATCCAACTCTGCCAAGCGGGTGACGTTCAAGCGACTTTTCAAGGGACAAACGGTGAATGCGAGATGAGGCAACACTTAAGTTGCGCGCGATCAGTACGAGCGCAACCCACAGCTTTCCTTCGGCTCGGTCGCAAGCAGCTTGCGCATTGCCACACGGAAAGTTCAGCTATCTTCGCACGCAAGGTCCCTTATGGGACTATTTAGTCCATAAACTTTTGAACAAACTATGTTGCGCGAGCAGAATTTGGATCATGGCTGCTTCGGCGAGACCGAGCTGACCGCACTGCTGGAAGTCGGAGGGTGGGAAGCGATTCTGCCGAGTGCTCTGAAGGATCGTCAGCTCCTTGCAGTCGCAAATCAGATGCGAGACCTCGTCCTCGACCAGCACGCTGACGCTTCAGGTGGCACTGGGAGCGCCGCGCTCGCGATGACACTGCTGCTCATCGCGGTGACCGAGCCCAAGCGATGGGGCCCCGGCGACCATCTCAACATCGAAATGGAAACCCTGCACGATGTACTGGAACTACTCAGCGCCCGCATCGACCAGGAAATCGTGGACAGAGTGCTACAGCGCCGAAACGAACGGTCAGACGTAACGCTGATTCAGGCGATCAGAGAACTGACTCGGTAGGAAAGCCAACAGCGCCTGGAACGCCACTAGAGGGTGCTATCGGAACTAGCACGGCGAAATCCTTATGGATGGTCTTCAAAATTTCGTTGATCGACTGGCCATCCAGCTCCGAGCAATAGGCTGCGGCAACAAGGGTCAGAGGATGAATTTGCAGGCTTGCAGCAAGACTCTCAATCGCCCGGATGCTTGGCACCTGATGACCCTGCTCAATACGGCCCACGTGCCGCCTGCTGGTGGAGTTGAGCAAGTCCTCCTGGGTCGCGCCACGTGCCGACCTCAGGCGCTTCAAAGCGCGACCAAAATTGGCTTGGATTGGCGCGGTGTGTCGAGTCGGCATTGACTCGATTTCCGCTCAATGAGACTAAAAAGACCACGACCAACTAGTCCCATTTTGGTTGAAATTAGCCTTTTTACCTATGCCTAGCTTATGCGGTTCTTGATCTCATGGTGCACCAAGTCTACCGAGTGCCTAGAAGGGTAGCCGATGCGTAGTTGAGATCGAAAAGCTGATCACCAGTTGATACGTTGACGGACCGGTGTTCAGGGCGCAAGAACAGCATTTGCGGCACCGGTAAACGGGGTGCACCTGAACATCCAGTCCGCTCGTACCAGAGCACCGACTCTGATCATGAACACCCTGTCGCTGTTCACTTTCCACGGAGCGATGCTGCTGCCGGGCAATCGCTCGCACGTTGTGGGTCCGCTGCCTCAAGCTGGCAATGGTGAGGTGATCTGCAGGCTGCAGTGGGTTATGGGGCGAGGAGGCGGTTGGCATCTGCGCATCTTGCAGGTTGGCAGGTATTGCGCTTCACACTTGAAGCCGTCATTCGAGCCCTATCAACATCCCAAATGCAAGATTAATACGCCCTTGCTTCTCATATTTATTTAATATAGAAGATCCATTCGTCTCAATGCACCGAATGCTTGACCTGCTTTTTTGAGTTTTGAGTGCGTGACTAACGCCTGGTTTAATTTAAATGTCAAAAAATCATCGTTGCAGGAATTGAAATGCTCTAGATTTCTTACCAATCGACCCAGTCGTTGACCAATGTGCTTGAATATCTGTACATTTCGAATTAAGTGCCAGTCACTGACTGGCAAGTCATTGAAAATCCATGAATCAACAGCTTCCACAACGAAGATGACCTTTAGCCGACTAGCTAACTTTGACGATCGATCTGTTTTTTGAGCACCCCAATGGAGAGCATTTCGGAGCGACCGAGCCACGGACCGCTTATGGGCAGACTTCGGACCGTTGAGAAAACGCCCAGACGCTTTCACGCAGAGGCGCACGCAGGTCTAACTGATCGTTGGGCGCCACACGCATTCCTTGATCGAACCGCCCGGATTAGCAGGACAGTCGATGCGCAAGCTGTTGGCGAGGGCGCGCAGAAGGAGGACTGATGACCATATCGAGTGGGCTGACGCAGGTGACCAGATGAGAGCGGCCATACGCAGCAAGAAAGAGAAAGCAGGCGAAACCTATGCGGTTGACAGACTGGACCCGAGCAAAAAGGGCCTATTGCGCTGAGCTACACAAGCTTGCATTTCCCTTGATGGGAGAGGCTCCTGAGATTTACGTCCCTGAGCGGACCATTCTGCGCATGTCGGACGGTGCGCAGATGCACGTCTACTTATGGTGTTACCTAGAACGAAAGTTGATGCCCGGCAAGGTTTATGAGTTCAATCCTTCCAGTCTATCTCCCCAGCGCGTTAACGATATGCCTAGGGCCATTGAGCGTTTGTCCAAGCGATTCCGATTTAACAACGCCCGTCCACGAACGGTAACCCAGGCACTGCACTTCTTGGCCAGCATTCTGAACTGGCTAGACGAGCCTAACCACCAGGGACGCTATGAAGCAGTCCTGAGCGACCCCGACCTGGCACTGGAGGCGCTCAAACAGCACCACAGCTACGTGCGGCAGCGAATGCAGGCAAATCGCACCGGGAATAACTTCGGCCAGGCGGCAGCGTCGAACCTCGACACCAATGCCATCAAGATGATGTCCGTGGTTCACGACCGGGAATACGGCGACGAGATTGAACCTATTCCGTTTTTCCATAGCGAAGGTGTCAAGCCTCCCAAAACTGAAAGTGTGGCCGGCTTCATGGCATGCTTGCAAGGAGTCTTCGACTCGGTGACGGAGATCACGCTCGATGCTCAGTTGGATGCCAGAAAAGAAGCGCCGCTCGGCGCCCTGCGTTGGGATACGGGCGAGATTGCGCACTCGGTCGAGATTCCTCCTCAGACTCGCATTGAGCGACTGATGGAGCTTGGGTGTGTCGCTTACGCAGGATTGTGCTTGGGTGACTCGGGGGCCAACCTCGCTGCGATACAGTCCTACGAAGAACCGGAGGATATGCAAGAGCAACTGGCGAACCCAGAAAAGATCAACTTGCGCCACAAGGTCATCAAGTTCCGAGCCGGAGGAAAGGAGGTGCCGGTCCACCTGACTGTTACCACCTTCACACGCTTGCGGTCCTACTTGCGCCTCCGGGAAGCGCTTCGTTTGCGGCTTGGCTGCCAGGACATCAGTCCGATGTTCATTCAAACGGTTTATGGATTGCGCGCTCGCACCGAAATGCCGCTAGGTATTACTCCTCTGGGATCGAACTTCACTGCTTTATTGCGCAGGAAGTTCCGCTTCGTAGGTATTAACTTGCCTGCGGTCACGATGCAGCAGTTGCGTGTCTATAAATCTGGCATAGTTATCAGAGAGCACAACCCCAAGGTGGCTGCCGACATGATGGGGAATTCGGTCAGCACGGCGATCCGCAAATACAGCAAGATCACCGAGGCAGAGTCGCAGTCGGAAGTGGCCCCTTTCCTCACCTCATTGACTTCCGTAGTCCGGAACCGGTTGGAAGCCGAGAAGCTGAAGAGTGACACTCCTCTCACCGCCATCCCTATCGGGGGCTGCGCAGACCACGGCCATCCGAGGGCTCTGACGGAGGAGCCGCTGGTGAGGCCCGATTGCAAGAAAACCGAAGGTTGCTTCTTCTGCGACAAGTACCACGTCCATGCCGACGAAGGGGACTGCATCAAGTTGATGTCGTGCCGATCGGTGCTGGAGCGCTTAACCCCTGGCCCCGGTAGCACCGGTGCGGCCGAACGGGTCTATGCCGTTGTGATCGGTCGCATCGGTGTCCTGCTCAATGAGATGAAACGACTCAATCCTGAAGCGCATGAACGAGCTCGGGTGGCAGTTGAACATGAAGGTAGGCTCAGCCGCTACTGGTCTAGCAAGCTCCAACAGCTGCACTTGCTTGGTCTGCTGTCGCCGCCTAACTCCCGACTCCACGATGCCGGCTAGCTGCGTCTCGCCTCCACTGCATTTTTGCTTTTGCCGACGTTTAATCTCGAACGACCATACATGAGAAAAACAGACCTTCAGACTCAGCGCGGCACTGCTCCGAGCCTGTTGCAGGAGGGGCTGGCCTTTCTGGAAGCAGCGCCTCCGACGCATGTTCATGGTGATATTCTAGGATCGTCGACGGCTTCGGGAGTGGAGCCATACTTCGATTCTCAAACTGTCGTCACCCGGGACAGTCAGGACCAGCCTTTGAGTCGTTACCGGGATCGGGTGTGGGACCTAAGTTCGATGAATATGGACGGCATGCACACATCGTGCAACCTCTACTTTTTCGAAGCACAGGCTCTATCAGTTTCACCTGAAGCCAGCAGACCCGAATTGGCTGCGCTCATCCGCGAGCAGCAAAAGGCGCTGTTGTGGCTACATATTGATACTGGGCGCCAAAGGGCCTCGAGAACGACCGTAACGTCGAATAACACGCTGACCAGGCTCGCCCAAGGTGCCTACCAACGCGGTGTCACGTTGTTCGATTTGTTCTGCGAACCGGAGATGCTTGGCGAAGAGTCGGCGGAGCTAAACTCCAACTATGCCCAGTCTGCTAGAGCCCTGCTCAGGACGCTTTGGCGCCACCGCGACTTCCTCAAGATTCGGGTTGAAGTCCATCAGAAGCGATTGAGTGAGACGATCCGGCGATCCGCCCCCTCAAAGGAGACCAAGAACCAGACGCCCATCATTCCCTCACGAATCTATTGCGCAATCCTGGGCAGTCTACTGGACAGTTTGGATGTGCTTGAGCGAGATCTAGACACTCTGTTGGATGCCTATCGACAGGAGCGTGCTGCCACTCTGTATGCGCCGGAAAACCTGAGCCCAGGAAAGCTGAGCATGCATCGCAACATCCAGCTCGAAGAAGTCCACAAGGTTATGAGGACGAAAGGATGGGGGCATGCGAGCCTCCGCGGGTTTATCGCTGGTGAACTCTCCTTCGTTCAGCTCAAGTTAATGAACCTCGTGATTGCCTTCACAGGTATGCGAATCGGAGAGGCGAGGATTCTGCCGCTGAAAGGAGTGCTTGAAGAGGTGGACTACGGAGGGGCCTTGCATTATGTGCTCAATGGCTACACGCACAAGCTAAATGGAGGTCGCAAGAAGCCGGCCAGTTGGGTTACAAGTCGTGAGGGGTATCGGGCGATACTGCTTGCTAAGCGGATCTCGTCGACCGTCCTAGACGTGTTGAAGAATTACATCCCCGGAACGGATGACGATGCATTTTTGTTCTGCACGCTGGACAACCCGTACAAGAAGGCGGGAGCTCCGCCAATCTACAAGAGATTGAACGATCAACTTATCCCTTCAATCTGTCCCATCGTCACGCAGGCCGACATTGATGAACTTAATGCTATGGAATTGGAGCGGAATTGGCTGCGCGAGGGGATTAAGGTCGGGAATCCCTGGCCGCTGACCTTCCATCAATACCGCCGTAGCCTGTCGGTATATGCCCATCGCTCGGGCATGGTGAGCCTGCCGGCCCTCAAAGGGCAGTTGCAACACATCACCGACGAAATGCGAGCGTATTACAGTGACGGGTTCTGCCGGGCCGTCAACCTAGTTTTCGACAAGGACCACTTCAGCCACGAATGGACTGCCGCCAAGGCAGAGTCGAGCTTTCTGGCTTACAGCATGGCATTGCTGTTCTCGGACGAGGACCTCATTGGGCAGGTTAGCGGCCGCGGGGCCGCGAGGATGGCGAAAACGGTATCCAGCCGCTCCCGGCAAGAGACACTGAAGCTCTTTCGTGACGGCAAACTGGCCTACAGGGAGACTGTTCTGGGAGGGTGTACCGCCGTGGAAGGCTGCGATCACACGCCATTGGAACCCATCCCTTGGGACTGCGTGGAGAAGGACTGTCCCAACGCAGTCGTGTTCGGCAAACGCCTTGGCATGCTCATCAAGACACAAGAGACGGTGGTCGCGACACTGGCGAAGGAAGATCAAGGCAGCGTGGAGCACCGACTGGAAGTTGACCACCTGCGGGTACTCCTCAAAGCGCGCCAAAAATTCCTGGAGGCCGAATGAGCGCCAGGGTACAAGTCGACAAGTACTTCGCCGCCCTGGAGCGTTTGAAGGTCCGCAAAAAGCCAATCAACAATGATGCCGTGGCTCTCGAGGCGGGATGCGGTAGGGGCAGCATCAAGAAGTCTAGGCCAGCCTACGCTGAACTAATCACGGCCATTGAGGCTGCAGCTAAGGACCAGGCCGAGGGCGAAGTCGCCTCAGACCCTGTGCCAGCCCTTCGCCAAGCCATTGGCGAAATTACGAGGAGGCTGGACCAGTCCCTGGACCGGGAGCTGGCCCTACTCCACGAACTTTACGACCTGCGCGCGCAAGTCAAACAGTTCGAGGAGGAGAACCGACTTTTGAAATTGGGTCGGCTCGTCCAAGTGCGATGATTCCCATTCCCAAGCATATGAGCCGTTGCACGAAACGATGCAGCGGTTGCCTAACTTAAACCACTTTGCCTCCACGAAAGCCGTGGCGATTCAGATGTCCATGGCCCAGACCTGATTGGCGCGGTCGATGGTGAGCTCGCGCAGCAGGTACGGGTAGACCTTGTGGCCGGGGTGCTTCTTGCTGGTGTTGGGCTTGCGGTAGATCGCCTGGACGCACATGCGATGCACCAGCGTGCGCACATGCCGACGCCCCGCCATGAAGCCTTCGCGGCGCAGCATGTCACGCAGCATGCGGCTGCCGGCAAAGGGATAGTCCAGGTGCAGCTCGTCGATGCGACGCATCAGCTTGAGATCATCCTCGCTGGCCTCCTGTGCCTGGTAGTACACCGTGCCCCGGCTGATGCCCAGTAGCCGGGCCTGATGGCTCACGGGCAGGTCGTGATCGCGGTCGATCATCGCTTTACGCTCAGCAGTCCCGCCTTGCTGAGCGCTCCTTGCAAAAAATCGTTCTCCAAGGTCAGCAGACCGATCTTGGCGTGCAGATCCTTGAGGTCAATGACAGGCTCATCTGGCTTGCTGTCGGCACCGAACACGTCGGCGGCGCGGTCCAGTAACTGTTTGCGCCACTTGATGATCTGCGTGGGGTGCAGGTCGTGTTTTTGCGCCAGCTCGGCCAGAGTCTTGTCGCCACGTACGGCCTCCAGCGCCACTTGCGGCTTGAATGCCGGCGAGTGATTGCGGCGGGGTCTTCTGCTCATTACTTGCTCCAGTCTCGGGGGCCATTCTCAGGCCCGTTCAGGGGGAGACTGCGCTTATCGGACTGTACAGATTTTCAGGACCATCTCTGTAGTGAACCTATTTCACAAATATTTTGTTGATCAGCAATCTGTCTAAATACTGAGCACTTGTATACGCAGCATACGCTTGCCACTCATCTCCTTTTGCAGGGTCTGCAAAATCACAGACGGATTTGAGAACAATTGCACGTGTATCAGTTTGACCAAGATAGAAAACCGCACTCAATACACCATAGGCCTCCATCTCAACCCCTATAGTTTTTCTATTCTGCGACTGAATTAGTTCCACAGTTGCGGTATCTTCCAGCACCACCGCCCCGCTAGCAACTGGACCAACACGCAATGAGAGGCTATGAGGAGGACGCTTTCCCTTAAACCCGACATATATCTCATCCAAATACTCACGCGAAACAGAAAGCGTACGAAAAATTGATGCGAGTCCCGGCTCCAGGGGAATCTGTGCGGGCTCACTAAGTAGCACCACGCGACCTTTCTTCACGGGGTCGTCTCAGAAAACGGAAAATAAAGCACGCTAAGGCGTCGCCGCCCCTGCCAGGCTTGCCCCGCCCTGTAGTGACGCGATCAACGGGCAGGAAACATTCCCCTTTCGTGCATGGCAGGCGCACACGAGTTCAGACAGCACGGTTTCCATGCGCGCCAAGTCGGCCATCTTCTCGCGCACGTCCTTGAGCTTGTGCTCGGCCACGCTGCTGGCTTCCTCGCAGTGGGTGCCATCGTCGAGCCGCAGCAGCTCGGCGATTTCATCCAGGCTGAAGCCCAACCGCTGAGCGGATTTCACGAACCGCACCCGCGTTACATCCGCCTCCCCATAGCGGCGGATGCTGCCGTAAGGCTTGTCCGGCTCGGGCAGCAAGCCCTTGCGCTGATAGAACCGGATCGTCTCCACATTGACGCCGGCCGCCTTGGCAAAAACGCCAATGGTTAGGTTCTCCAAAGTATTTTCCATATCGCTTGACTCCGTACATGAGTACGGAAGTAAGGTTACGCTATCCAATCCAAATTCAAAAGGCCAACGTATGTCTGAATCGCAAAACGGGCGCGGTGCGCTCTTCGCCGGCGGGCTGGCCGCCATCCTCGCTTCAACCTGCTGCCTAGGGCCGCTGGTACTGGTCGCCCTGGGCTTTAGCGGGGCCTGGATCGGCAACCTGACGGTGCTGGAGCCGTATCGGCCGATTTTCATTGGCGCGGCGCTGGTGGCGCTGTTCTTCGCCTGGAAGCGTATTTACCGGCCCGTGCAGGCATGCAAGCCAGGTGAGGTCTGCGCGATTCCGCAGGTGCGCGCCACCTACAAGCTGATTTTCTGGATCGTGGCCGTGCTGGTCCTGGTCGCGCTTGGATTTCCCTATGTCGTTCCCTTTTTCTATTAACCAGGAGTTCATCATGAAGAAACTGTTTGCCTCCCTTGCCCTCGCCGCCGTTGTTGCTCCCGTGTGGGCCGCTACCCAAACCGTCACGCTAGCGGTGCCCGGCATGACCTGCGCCGCCTGCCCGATCACAGTCAAGAAAGCGCTCTCCAAGGTCGAAGGCGTGAGCAAGGTCGATGTGGGCTTCGAGAAGCGCGAGGCCGTCGTCACTTTTGACGACACCAAGGCCAGCGTACAGAAGCTGACCAAGGCCACCGCAGACGCCGGCTATCCGTCCAGCGTCAAGCAGTGAGCCAGCAAGCCAACGACAACAGCGAGAGCCGCTTCATGGGACTGATGACACGCATTGCCGATAAAACCGGCGCGCTCGGCAGCGTCGTTTCCGCGATGGGCTGCGCCGCCTGCTTTCCAGCCCTCGCCAGCTTCGGCGCGGCCATCGGGCTGGGCTTCTTGAGCCAGTACGAGGGACTGTTCATCAGCCGCCTGCTGCCGCTGTTTGCCGCGCTGGCCTTCCTGGCGAACGCGCTGGGTTGGTTCAGTCATCGGCAATGGCTGCGCAGTCTGCTCGGCATGATCGGGCCGGCCATCGTGTTCGCGGCCACAGTCTGGCTGCTCGGCAACTGGTGGACGGCGAACCTGATGTACGTCGGCCTGGCCTTGATGATTGGGGTGTCGATCTGGGACTTCGTGTCGCCGGCGCATCGCCGCTGCGGCCCGGATGGTTGCGAACTCCCTGCGAAACACGGCTGACCGTGCTAGACGGCGGCCCACACGAATAAGGAACGATGGTATGACCACTCTCAACATCACCGGCATGACCTGCGACTCGTGCGCGGTTCACGTCAAGGACGCCCTGGAGAAAGTCCCCGGTGTGCGCTCGGCGGAAGTGTCCTACGCCAAGGGCAGCGCCCGGCTCGCTATCGAGGCCGGCACGTCACCCGACGCGCTGACGGCCGCTGTGGCCAGACTAGGTTATCGGGCCACGCTCGCCGATGCGCCCGTGGCTCCGGTGGGTGGCGGACTGCTTGGCAAGATGCGCGAATGGCTGGGCAGTGAGGACAAGGCTGGCGGGGACGGGGGCAAGCTCCACATCGCCGTGATCGGCAGCGGCGGCGCTGCGATGGCGGCGGCGTTGAAAGCCGTCGAGCAAGGCGCGCGCGTCACGCTGATCGAGCGCGGCACCATCGGCGGCACCTGCGTCAATGTCGGTTGCGTGCCGTCCAAGATCATGATCCGCGCTGCCCATATCGCCCATTTGCGCCGGGAAAGCCCGTTCGATAGTGGTATCACGGCCGCCGAGCCGACCATCCAGCGCACGGCGCTGCTGGCCCAGCAGCAGGCCCGCGTCGATGAACTGCGCCACGCCAAATACGAAGGCATCCTGGACGGCAACCCGGCCATCACCGTGCTGCATGGCGCAGCCCGCTTCAAAGACAATCGCAACCTGGTCGTGCAACTCAACGGCGGCGGCGAGCGCATCGTGACGTTCGACCGCTGTCTGGTCGCCACCGGCGCGAGTCCGGCCGTGCCGCCGATTCCAGGCCTGAAAGACACCCCTTACTGGACTTCCACCGAGGCGCTGGTCAGCGAGACTATCCCTAAGCGCCTGGCCGTGATCGGCTCATCGGTCGTCGCGCTGGAACTGGCGCAGGCGTTCGCCCGACTCGGAGCGAAGGTGACGATCCTGGCGCGCAGCACGCTGTTCTTCCGAGAAGACACGGCCATCGGCGAAGCCGTCACGGCCGCATTCCGCATGGAAGGCATCGAGGTGCGGGAACACACCCAGGCCAGTCAGGTCGCCTATATCAATGGTGAAGGGGACGGCGAATTCGTGCTCACCACGACGCACGGCGAACTGCGCGCCGACAAGCTGCTGATCGCCACCGGCCGCTCACCCAACACGCGCAGCCTGGCGTTGGATGCTGCGGGCGTCACGCTCAACCCGCAAGGCGCGATCGTCATCGACCCCGGCATGCGCACCAGCGTGGAACACATCTACGCCGCCGGCGACTGCACCGACCAGCCGCAGTTCGTCTATGTGGCGGCGGCGGCCGGCACCCGTGCCGCCATCAACATGACCGGCGGTGACACGGCCCTGAACCTGACCGCGATGCCGGCCGTGGTGTTTACCGATCCGCAGGTAGCGACCGTGGGCTACAGCGAGGCGGAAGCACACCATGACGGCATCGAAACCGACAGTCGCACGCTGACGCTGGACAACGTGCCGAGGGCGCTTGCCAACTTTGACACACGCGGCTTCATCAAGCTGGTCGTTGAAGAAGGTAGCGGACGCCTGATCGGCGTGCAGGCGGTCGCGCCGGAAGCGGGCGAACTGATCCAGACCGCCGCGCTGGCGATTCGCAACCGGATGACGGTGCAGGAGCTGGCCGACCAGTTGTTCCCCTACCTGACGATGGTCGAGGGGCTGAAACTCGCGGCGCAGACCTTCAACAAGGACGTGAAGCAGCTTTCCTGCTGCGCCGGGTGAGGAAAAGGAGGTGTTCGATGAACGCCTACACGGTGTCCCGGCTGGCCCTTGATGCCGGGGTGAGCGTGCATATCGTGCGCGACTACGAGGCGCGATACACCAGGTTGCGCCCGTGGCGCTCCTGGCTCACCAGGCCAGCATGGGCCAACTCTTTGAGGTGAAACGACAGGGTGTTGGAGGCTACTCCCAGCTGCTCGGAGATTGCGCCAGGGGTGAGACCATCCTTGCCTGCCACGACGAGTGCGCGGAAGACACGGAGGCGTACCTCTTGAGCAAGCGCTGCAAGCGAGCGGACAACTTCAGGCTCATTCATTTCTCATGAATACACCAATTATTGAAATATAAGCCGGCTAAATCCACTCCTATTTGCATGGCGAGTGGCGGCTCGGGAAATGCGATTCGCCCCAATGGCCGTGATGAGTGGCACGCTCCAAAATCACACACCCTGGCTCGACCATCGAGGTACGCAGTCCAAAAGGCGCCAGCATCGGTCAGGGGTGGCGGCTTGCATCCGAAATCCTTGATTGAAGGAATCAGTCAGTAGACTGATTGGTCTTCTCTCAGGGCCGTCAACAACAACAGAAGGGATTTCTCGACTGCGGCACGATCCCGCTCACTCAGGCAGGCAAGCAATTGCACTGCGTGGTCATCCAGGGCAGCATTCCAATGATTGACTGACTGAAACCCTTCGTCGGTGAGCGTGACCAACCATTTCCGGGAATCGGCGGGATTGGGCTCCTTGACGACCAGACCACGGGTCGCCAGTGCGTCAACAGAACGCGACACCCAACTTTTTTCGCGTCCAACCCGCCTGCCCAGTTCAGTCATCGCAAGCGTCCCGGAGCGCTCCAGTTCGGCGAGCAGATTGCATTGGCTGTTCATCTTGCTGTTGCGTTCCACTGACCTACTTTGCGATTGTGTGAACAAACGGGCGACCTCCCGCAACAGACTTCCCGAAATGGCCGTTGTCATTTTGGTGCGTATTGCAGTGGATAGTATGAAGTCTTGGATTTTTCGTGTGGCCAACTCTTCCACTCAAGAGCCAAGGCGGTCGGCTCATAGCGCCGAAACTAGCTAGGACGTGTTGAGAATCAGCGAGAGTTGATAACCCCAGCTGCGAGATAGATCATCGCTGCGAAGCTGCTATCCGTCTTGTCGCTGCGCATTGCGATACGTTTGAACTCCTTGAGCTTGCAAAAGAAGTTCTCGATCAAGTGGCGCCATTTGTAGACCTCCAGGTCAATCTCCAGTGGCGCTCTCCTGCGGGGCATCTGTGAGATCACCACCTGCGCCCCGCGCTTACCCAACTCCTGGATCAGCCAATTCACATCGAAGGCCTTGTCGGCAAGCAAGGCATCAAAGCGCACACCGGCAATCAGCTCTCTGACCCCTTTGGTGTCGTGGCGCTGCCCTGGCATTAAGACGAACTTCACCAGATTGCCCAATGCATCTGTCAGCGCCAGTATCTTCGTGGTCATGCCGCCCCTCGAGTGGCCTATGGCCTGGCCCGAAGTCCCCCTTTTGCCCCCTGGCCGTGCCGATGCACTTTCACAATCGTGGCATCCACCATCGCATATTCCATGTCCGGCTGCTCGCTCACTGCATCGAACAGACGTTGGAACACATCGGCCTTAACCCAGTCTCTAAAGCGTTTGAACACCGTGTTCCACTTGCCGAACTCTGGCGGCAGGTCTCGCCAGGGGCTGCCTGTGCGGGCAATCCACAGCACTGCCTCAACGAAGCGGCGGTTGTCTGTGCCGCTGCGTCCAGGATCACTTGGCTTGCCAAGGCATTGAGGCTCCATCTTGGCCCATTGCTCGTCTGTCAGTACCCATCGAATGCTCATGCGCCTATTGCATCACAGCCCTCCGAGCCGTTGCGCTTGATTCTCAACAGCCCCTAGTGGAAGTGAGCATGTTCAGCCAGCTATGCGGTCTGGCTACCTTCGTGCCCTTCGAAGAAGGCGCAGGCCATTGCCCACGACCAGCAAGCTGGCCCCCATGTCTGCGAAGACCGCCATCCACATGGTCGCGGTGCCGACCACCGCCATCACCAGGAAGACGCTTTTGATACCCAGTGCCAAAGAAATGTTCTGCCACAGAACGGCGTGAGTATGTTTGGACAGTCGCACCGTCTCGGCTACACGCTGCAGATCGTCGTTCATGATGACCACATCGGCTGCTTCCATGGCCGTGTCGGTTCCCGCCGCACCCATGGCAAAACCGATGTCAGCCTGCGCTAGCGCCGGCGCATCGTTGATGCCGTCGCCGGTCATTCCAGTGGCGCCATAGCGCTTTTGCATTTCCTTGATGGCGTCGAGCTTGGCTTCGGGGAGCAAATCGCCACGGGCTTCATCAATTCCGGCCTGGGCAGCGATGGCCATTGCCGTGGCCGCGTTGTCACCCGTCAGCATCACCGGCGTCACTCCCAGCGCCTTGAGGTCGACGATGGCCTGTTTCGACGTCTCGCGAATGGTGTCCGCTACCGCAAACAGCGCCAGGACGCGCGATTCGTCCGCCAGGAGGGTGACCGTGCGGCCTTGTTTTTCTTGGATGGCCAGCTCCGCCTCCAACTCCGGACCGCACAGTCCTTGCTCATGGATCAGACGGTGATTGCCCAGCGTCAACCGCACACCATTGACCATGCCTTCGACGCCGCGCCCGGGCAGCGCTTTGAAGTTTTCAGCCTCGGGCCCCTTGATCTCCAGTCCCTGGACGATTGCCTTAGAGACAGGGTGGTCGGACCGAACCGCAAGGCTGGCAGCCATTTGCTGGACTTCCGTTTCATCAGCACCACCCCACACCTGCCACTTCACCAGCTTGGGTTTGCCTTCGGTGATGGTGCCGGTCTTGTCGAGCGCCACCGCCTTAAGGAGCCGGGCATCTTCCAGGTAGGTTCCGCCCTTGATCAGGATCCCGCGGCGCGCTCCTGCAGCCAATCCGCTGACCACCGTGACCGGCGTGGAAATGACCAGAGCGCACGGGCAGGCGATCACCAGCAGAACCAGGGCCTTGTAGAGCGCCTCCAGCCAGGTAAGGCCCATCAGAAAAGGAGTAAGGACAGCTACCGCCACGGCAATGGCGAAAACTGCGGGGGTGTAGATAGAGGCGAACCGGTCCACAAATCGCTGCGTCGGAGCGCGCGTTCCTTGCGCTTGTTCGACAGCTTGGATGATCCTGGCCAAGGTGGTATTGCTCGACAAGGCCGTAACCTCGAACTCCAGTTCACCGGTCTCGTTGATCGTGCCGGCGAACACCTGGTCTCCAGGTGCCTTGTCCACGGGGATGCTCTCGCCAGTCACAGGGGCCTGGTTGATGGCGCCGTTGCCCTTGGTCACCATACCATCCAGCGGCACGCGTTCGCCAGGCTTGATGCGCACGGTCGCTCCAATGGCCACCGAGGCCACCGGTGTAGCGGTCCATGCTCCGTTGGTGCCCAGTACCAAAGCCTCTTCGGGCGCCAGTTCCAGCAAGCCCTTGATAGCGTTTCGGGCCCGGTCCACTGCCTTGGCTTCGATGAGCTCCGCAATCGCGTACAGAGCCATCACCATCGCGGCTTCTGGCCACTGACCAATGAGGAATGCGCCGGTGACGGCCACCGACATCAGCGCATTGATGTTCAGCCTGCCGCGCAGCAGCGCCGCAATGCCTTTTTTGTAGGTGTCGATGCCGGCCAGCCAGATAGCCAGAGCGGCAATCGCCATGCCGGCCACTTTCCAAGCCATCTGGTCTGGCGCGAAGAACGCGAGAACCTCAGCCCCCGTGGCGAACACGAGTGCGGCAACCAAACGTGAGATGCCGCCTGCAAAACCATGTCCATGGTCGTCGCCTTCGGCGGATCCAACCACGTGTCCCCCCTTGGCTTCGCCCGCGTCTGCCACTGGCTGCGGATCGAAGCCCGCTTTGCGGATCGCCTCCAGGGCCAAGGGATACGCACTTTCTTGCGCATCGATCTTCAGCGTGCGCGCACCAAGCTGAAATCCCAAAGAGCGGATACCTTCCAGTGGCTCCAGCGCCCGACGGATTTCCGCCTCCTCTGCGCTGCAGTCCATGGTCGCGATTTTGAAAAGCTTGCCCTGGCTGATTTGGGGGGCTGATGCCGTGGCCACGGGCTGCGGATCGAATCCCGCTTTGCGGATCGCCTCCAGGGCCAAGGGATACGCACTTTCTTGCGCATCGATCTTCAGCGTGCGCGCACCAAGCTGAAATCCCAAAGAGCGGATACCTTCCAGTGGCTCCAGCGCCCGGCGGATTTCCGCCTCCTCGGCGCTGCAGTCCATGGTCGCGATTTTGAAAAGCCTGGCCTGGCCAGAAACGCTGGCGGTCACATTGCCAGGCGTGGCAGGACTTGAACGACCTGCGGAACAGCAGGAGTCAACGCTTGTGGAGGTGCTGGTTTCTGGTTTCATGGCCTAATTGGAAACCCTATAGTGACTTTAAAGTCAAGTGGTAGCACAGAAATGCATCGTGCGGCGTTCTACAGCAAGCTCATTTTTGAAAGCGGAGCAATGAAAATTGGCGAACTGGCCAAGGCCACCGGCACGCAGACAGAAACCATCCGCTACTACGAGCGGGTGCAACTGCTGCCGACAGCAAAGCGCACGGAAAGCAACTACAGGGTGTACGACGGTAGCCACGTCGAGCGTCTGGCCTTCATCCGGCACTGTCGCAGCCTGGACATGACACTCGATGAGATCCGCGTGCTGCTGCATTTCAAAGACGCGCCCGGTGAGAACTGCGGCGCGGTGGACGCGCTGCTGCAGGCACATATCGGGCACGTGGTTGACCGTATTCGAGAACTTCAGGCGCTGGAAGCAGAGTTGCGCAGTTTGCAGCGGCAGTGTTCATCTGGTCATTTGGCCGGGGACTGCGGCATCTTGGGCGGTCTGGTAATTGCCGCGCGTCAACACAACCACATCCCACCAGCCCCACCCATCGAGTCGCATCTGCCTGGAGTGCATCGCGAAATCGGTACCGGTACCAAACAGCGCGGCGTCAAGCACTGACTTACCAACCCTACCTTGACGCGCGCCGGCCGCCCGAGGGTGATGCACAGTCCGATTTTTTCGTGCCGCTGCTGTACGACGTGGCGACCAAAGATATCCAATGATGCCCCTCCCTGCTTGACAGCAACCCTCAGGCGCGGCGCGTGACCCCTTAGTTCCGGTTCAGCGGGTTTTGCGCGACATACACGTTGAGCGACTTGCCCGTGAATCCGGCTGGCGCGATCTTTGCCAGGTCCACGGGCCGGCGATCGAGCCCGTTGAACGTCCACGAGAACTCCTTGCCTTCGCTGCGGAACGTGACCGTATCACCGTAGGCAACGTTCAGGTGCCGGGCGGTTGAGACATCCACGACTCGGGCTTTGGCGGCCTGCTGAGCGGGTTGACCGTAGAACGATTGACCGTTGGCAAACGTGTCAGCTGCCATGGCAGACGCAGAGGCCATGCCGAAAATAATGGCCACCTGGATGAGACGAGTCGAACGCATGTAGAGCTCCTTCTTGATGATGACCGCGCCGCCGATGCCGGCGCAGTGACGCCTTGGGGCGACATGAGGGACTCTAGCGATCCGTAACCAACAGATCGCGATCATCTGGATGACAAATTTGTCATCTGCAGCAGCGCGCAAGGTGCGTGTTTGTGCAGACCCAATGGGCTGAACTTCGCGGGCAGCTGGCTGCCTCATCGTCGGGCTATACGCATGTCTCGGTCACTGTAAAACCTGTGAACTTGACTCTGCACCCGCTACAGGGTTTTCAATAGCATCGGATCACAAGAAGGAAGAGGCGCAGGGAACGCGCGCACCGACTCAAGGCTTTGTCGATCGACGTGGCCGTGGGAATGACGCACCTGCCCATTGAGCGGCAGGCGCGCGTGATTGGGGCCGCCTGGCTGGACCAGCAGTTGATCGGCGGCGGTAAAGAGCTGGGCTAACTAGGGTTTGGCAGCGAGGCCAAGGAGGTACTACAGAAATGCGCCGACTTCCTGGCCGACCAGGGCCTGGCCGAGCGGCGCGGCCAGCGCATCATCCTGACGTGCAATCGTCTGGCGACGCTGCGAAACCGCGAGCTGTCGCATGCCGCGAAGACATTGCCGCTGAAACCGGGCTGGAGCATCGGTCCCTCACCGATGGGGAGCGCGTAGCTGGCATCTACCGGCGAAGCGTGATGCTCGCCAGCGGGCGCTACGCCATGCTCAATGACGGCTTGGGATTTAGCCTGGTGCCGTGGAAACCGGTGATCGAGCAGCCGTTGGGAAAGCAGGTTGCCGCGACGGTGCGCGGCAGTGGGGTGGCATGGGAAATTGGGCGGCGGCCTGGGCTTTCTCGAGGTTAGTCAGGCCGACGCCAGCGATCTTATAGGCTGGATTCGCCATGATCCGCTGGAACCGCAACTGAGGGCGATCAACCCGGGTAGTAGAGACGCTGACGTGCGTCGCGTTCGGCAGGTGACTCGTTCAGCATTTCGTTGATCACTTCCTGACGAGTTTTCCCTGGGCCCACATTAGGCACAGGCATTGGGTAGTTGCTCTCGCCATAAGACAGGAGTCCTTGCTGCATGGCAGCCTTGGTTTCCGCGATAACCTGCTCTCGCGTCTTATCGCTCTTCCAGTGTTCCGGGTGAACGATGATGCCCTTTTCATTGTTGGCAGGATGCTCGTATGCTGCCGAAGCCATCCCCGGTAGACCCAGGGTGACCACTGCGGCCACTGCTGCAATCATGGAAGAAGGGGAGAGACGACGTTGAGTCATGGCTAAGGTCCTTGTAGAAGTCAATAAAACTTGCATCTCCCATGCCTTTGCTAGGCGATGATGAGATGTGTTCATCGTAGAAACCCTGACCCAACAGAACGCGGACAGCACGATGACTTTTCTGTCATCTTTTGCTGTTTTTGACCTTATCGCGGTGACAAGGTCCTACCATGAAGACATGGGAAAATATCCTGCATGGGAGTAAGTGCGATGGAGTCGCTTCGGTCAATTGCAGAAAATCCAACCCGAAAACACGAACGCATCATGGATGCGTAAGTAGGATCACCGGCAACAGAGCCCCTTACAGAGCGCGGATTTTCATCCCGACAATCGTCACCCCGTTTTCTGACCATGCAACCGGCTCACCCTGGTGCATGCGAGCGATCGCGCCAACGATGGCCAAGCCGAGGCCATGGTTGCTTTGCCCATGGCTGCGAGCAGGATCGCCGCGGAAGAATCGATCAAACAGGTGCGGAAGTATTTCTGGATCGATGGTATCTCCGCAGTTAGTGACGCTGAGCAACACGCGGCCTCCATCAGAGGGCTTGAAGGTGACTTGGACGATCGAACCATTTTTTGCGTATCGGGTGGCGTTGCCCAGCAGGTTGGACAGTGCTCGGCGCAACAGCGGCACGTCAAAGGCGCCATGGGCATCGCCCACCACCTTGGCGGTGAGGTCGGCCTCGGCCAGCGCCGCCTCGTGGTAGTCCAACACGTCTGCAGCCATCGATGCAAGGCTCGCAACGGGAACGCGGCGTGCGCCCACGCCCCGATCCGCCTGGGACAGGAACAGCATGTCGTTGACAATGCCGGTCAGGCGATGTAGTTCCTCCAGGTTGGAGGCTAGGACCTCTCGCATGTCCGCCTGTTCAGGGCGCCTTAGCGCCAGCTCATTGTTGGCAATGAGCGTGGCCAGTGGCGTGCACAACTCGTGCGCTACGTCGGCATTGAAGCCCTCCATCTGTGAGTAGGCCTTTTCGATGCGTTCCAGGAGCGCATTGAACTGGTCGATTAGGGGCACGAGTTCAAGGGGTTGTTCTGCGCCGTCGAGCCGGTGGTGCAGGTTGTCCGCCGACAACGCACGCGTCTGGCTGACCAGTCTTCGAACGGGCGCCAGGCCCAGGTTGACCAGGGAGAAGCCACCCAGCGAAACCACGATGGCCCCTCCGATGGCTGCCACCAGCAAGGTAAGTGCAAGCCGGTGCAGCAGCTGGTTGTCCGTTTGGATGTCCAACGATAACCGGACGCGCAAAACCTTGGAGGGGGGCTGGCCCGCAGTCTGTGCAACCTCGAACTGCCGTTGACGCCACACCGTCTTCGCATTCTGGTTGCGGGCATGGGCATAGAGGACAAACCCATCGGCCTGCGCTAATTCGAGCGACAGATCTCCGTGTCCCACCAGGAAATCGTCGAGCTTGTGAGCGAGATCTTCCGAATTCTTGTGCTCTTTACTATCCGCCAGTAGATGCCGAATGACGTTTTCCTTTTGCGCCAACGTGTCCTCTTGGCGATCACGAAAGTTGAACTCGGTCACCAGATACACGGCCAGGCAGACCAAGCCCAAGCCTGCAAAGCTTTGCAACGCCAACCACCACGACAGCCTCTGGCGCAGTGAGCGATGTTGGATCAGTGCATTCATTCGTTGCGCTCTTCCATGATGTAACCCATACCCCGAACGGTGTGCAGCAGTGCCTTCTCGAAGGGCGCGTCGATCTTGTTGCGCAAGCGCCGGATGGCGACCTCCACCACGTTGGTGTTGCTGTCGAAATTCATGTCCCACACCTGCTCGGCAATCTCGGTGCGCGACAGTACCTCGCCGTTTCTTCGCAGGAACAGCGTCAGAAGCTGGAACTCCTTGGCGGTCAGCTCCAACTTCTGACCGCTGCGGAACGCCTTGCGCCGCACCAAGTCCACGTCGAGATCGGCAAGGCGCAGTTGCGTGGGCTCTGCCGCATCCCGTGTGCCATGCGTGCGCCTCAGGAGCACCTGGATGCGTGCGTTCAGTTCGGAAAACGCGAAGGGCTTAACCAGATAGTCGTCAGCACCTGTCTGCAGTCCCAGCACCCGGTCCTCGACGCTCACCCTCGCTGTCAACATCAAAACGGGTGTCTGCCTGGATTTGCGAAAAGCGGTGAGGAGGCTGAAACCGTCGATCCCTGGGAGCATCGCGTCCAGCACCAGCAGGTCGTACCCGCCTTCGAGGGCCATGTGTAGCCCATCCACGCCGTTGTGGGCCATGTCTACCACGTAGCCGACCTCTCCTAGTCCCTTGCGCAGGTACTCGGCAAGCTTGACTTCGTCTTCAATGAGCAAAATTTTCATGACGCCATTTTCGAAGCATGCGGGGTATTCAAATATTACGAATTTGTCATCTGGCTGTTGGTGTCTTGTCGCGGTTCGCTTTCTAAAGTTCATCTCGTGTCGCAAGGCATCGCCTAGGCAAATCGCCAAGGGCTTACCTGAACCCAGAGAAAAAACCATGATTGTTCGCAAACCCCTCGCGCTTTCCCTGATCGCCCTTGCCATCGGGGCTCCAGGTTTGGCGTCTGCATCCTCGCTGTATCACCCCGCAGATGGCGAAGTGGGATTTACCACCCATCCCGACCATTTCCAGAGCGCGATCTCCCGTGCCGACGCTCTTCAGGCGGTGACCGTCGCCCGTAAGGACGGCACACTGGCGATCATCGCGCGCGGTGGTGCTCTGCCTGTCAAGGCAATGAGCCCCTCCAAGACCCGTGAGCAGGTGCAACAGGAATACCTGAGCATGTCTGCCGCTGAAAAACAGCGTATGAAGGAAATGTACTCCGGCAGCTGATTTTCAACGCATCGCCTCTATCCAGAGTCTATCCTTGCTCACACGAAGACTTCATTGTCGCGTGCTAGACTCAAAAAATGCGCCGCTTGATAGCTGTTTTTATACTGGCATTGCTACCGCTCCAGTTCAGCTGGTCTGCGGTTGCTAGCTATTGCATGCATGAACGCGCTACGGCTCAGACACAACATGTGGGGCATCATGAGCATGAGCATGAGGCCAAAAGCGTGGTTGACCCAGCAGACAAGAACGGGCAAAACGCCGACCAGGTTGATTCCGATTGCTGGGTTTGCCATGGCGTCGGCATCGGCGTCTTCAACTTGTCCTATGCCAAGCAAGGCGGCTCTCATGACAGTAGTTTGGATGCCCAGCCCAGCGAGCGGTTGGCTTGTGTAACGCCCAATCCCCCTGACCGCCCTCAGTGGTCCGTCCTCGCCTAATCGGCGGGGTATCTCTCCTTCCTTCAGTCATTCGTGTCCGCCCCTCTGGCGGATGTAGTTGCGCGTGTCGCGGCTGTGATGAGTGACGAGTTGCCAGGCAACTGCACGGTTGCCACCCCACTGATTCCTTTGTGTTTTGAAATCACTGGAGAATCGAATGTTCAAGGGTATTTACCTTCAAGGAAAGCCGCAGGCATGGCGCGGCCGCAAGAAAATCGGGCTCGCAGCTAGCGCGGCGGCCATATTGCTGGTCGCCGCCTCCGGCAGTGCCCTTTCGCAGGGCGTGTCACAACGGCCCGTCGTTGGCGAGGAAGCACTTCAGACTGCCGCAACAGCACCCGCTACGCCGCTGTCGCTGACCAAGGCAATCGAACTGGCTTTGGAGGGAAGTCCCGAGGTGGCAGCGGCGACGCGCCAGTGGGAGGCAACCGAGGGGCAAGTTCTGCAAGGGCGCGCACGCCCCAATCCAGAGCTCGCCTATTCGCTGGAAGACGCGCGCTCCAGAACGCGCACGCAAAGTTGGCAGCTCAATCTTCCGGTGGAACTGGGGGGGAAGCGTGCTGCGCGCACCAAGGCAGCTGAAAAGTCCCGCGAGCAGGCGCAGGCCCAACTCAACGAGCTGAAGGCAGCCTTGCGAGCCAACGTGGCTACAGCCTATTTCGACGTGCTGACTGCGCAAGAGCGCCTGGTGC
Organism: Acidovorax sp. JHL-3; assembly: GCF_000526295.1. Taxonomy (NCBI): domain Bacteria; kingdom Pseudomonadati; phylum Pseudomonadota; class Betaproteobacteria; order Burkholderiales; family Comamonadaceae; genus Acidovorax; species Acidovorax sp. JHL-3. Next base: position 89,962 of record NZ_JAFU01000003.1, on the reverse strand, counting down.
TCGCCAAGGACAGCGTGGCGCTGGCCAAGTCTTCAACCGACACTGTCGCTAAGCGGGTGGCTGCCGGCAAAGTGTCGCCTGTCGAAGAGTCCAAGGCCCGGGTTGCGGAAGCGGGTATTCGCGTCGAGCTCGCCCAGGCTGCGAGCGAACAACGCAATGCCCTGTCTCGTCTGTTCGCGCTATTGGGAAAGATCGAAGCGCCTTTCACGGTCCTGGAGGGCAAGGCCGAAAACCTCCCCCCTGTACCGAAACTCGCCGATCTTCAGTCCCTTATTTCTTCTTCGCCAGCGGTTGTCCTGGCAAGGATCGAGGTGGACCGACGCAAGGCCTTGACCGACCTGGAACAAAGCAAGCGGGTGCCGGACATCACCGTCAGCGCTGGTATACAGCGCAGCAACGAAACGCAGCGAAACATTCTTCTTTTCGGTGTCTCCGTACCTCTGCCCGTGTTTGACCGAAACCAAGGCAATCTCCTCGAAGCACTGAAGCTGGAGGACAAGGCCCGAGACGAGTTGCAGGGGGCCACCGTGCGCCTGCACAGCGAAGTGGCGCAGGCCCAGGAGAGGCTGTCCACGATCGCGGCAGAGGTCCAGTCACTGCGTCAGGACGTCCTTCCGGGCGCGAAGTCCGCTTACGACGCCGCAACCATTGGCTTCGAAAACGGCAAGTTCAATTTCCTGGAGGTGCTCGATGCGCAGCGCACCTACTTCACCGCCAAATCCCAATATCTCAAAGCACTTGGCGAGGCACATCGCGCAGCAGCCGATGTCGACCGTCTGCTCGGCGGCTCTACCGGTCCACGCCTGATCGCAACGCAGAACTGAAAATGACCATGAACACCAGCAAATCCATCATCAGCAAAAAGCACTTGATCGCCATTGCCGTCGTCCTTGCATTGGGGGTCGGAGCGGGAGCCTTCATCCTTCAGGGCGGCGGTAAACCCAAAGCCGCGGCCGCCGAGGGTGATGGCCACGGTCACGGCGGCCACACCGAGGCCAAGGAGCACGGCGATGGTGAGCACCATGGCAAAGGCGGGGAAAAGGGCCACGACGATGACAAGGGCCATGCGGACGGCGAGCACCACGAAAAGAGCGAAGCCAAGGGTGCCCATGGCGGTACCGTCTTCAAGGAAGGCGATTTCAGTCTGGAAGCACTGCTGTCGGAAGATGGTGGCGAGCCTCGGCTGCGAATCTGGCTGTTCGATAAAGACAAGGCCCTACCCCTGAGCGCGGCAACGGTCACGGCAACAGTGACCCGCCCGACGGACGAAAAGCAAAAGCTGACATTTGCTGCGGAAAAAGACAACCTGGTCAGCCGCGAGATCGTTGCCGAACCCCATGCGTTCGACATCGAGATCATTGCGCAGACTGCCACAGAGCCCTTCATGTTCGTGATGAGCAAGGAAGAAGGAAAGATCGAACTGACCGACGCACAGATCAAGGCGGCATCGATCAGTGTGGACACCGTGTCGGCAGCCAACATCAAGACGGCACTGCTTTTGCCCGGCGAGATCCGGCTGAACGAAGACCGCACTTCGCACGTTGTCCCCCGTCTTGCGGGAGTGGTGGAAAGTGTCAGCGCCAACCTTGGCCAAGTCGTCAAGAAAGGGCAGGTGCTGGCCGCCATCGCAAGCCCGACCGCCTCAGAGCAGCGCAGCGAGTTGCAGACCGCTCAAAAGCGATTGGCGCTGGCCAAGACCACATACGAGCGGGAGAAGAAGCTGTGGGAGCAGAAGGTCTCGGCTGAACAGGACTACCTCCAGGCCAAGCAGGCCCTGAGCGAAGCGGAGGTGGCTGTAGCCAACGCCAATCAGAAACTGAGTGCGCTGGGCCTGTCCACCTCGTCGGTGTCTGGTTTGAATCGCATCGAACTGCGTGCGCCTTTCAACGGCATCGTCATCGAGAAGCACCTTAGTCTCGGCGAAGCCGTGAAAGAAGATGCAGCCGTGTTCACCATCTCGGATCTCACCCAGGTGTGGGCGGAGATCAACGTTCCGGCAAAAGACCTGCCGTCGGTGAGGGTGGGCGAGAAGGTCACCATCAAGGCCACGGCGTTTGAGGCATCCGCCACTGGCACCGTCGCTTTTGTGGGCGCGCTGATCGGGGAGCAGACCCGCACAGCGAAGGCCCGCGTGGTTCTGGAAAATCCCAAGGGCGCCTGGCGTCCCGGCCTGTTCGTGAACGTTGAAGTTGTGTCCGAAGAAACGGCGGCGCCTGTGACGATCTCGGCTGACGCCGTGCAGAACGTCGGAGAAAAGCCTGTTGTGTTCCTCAAGGTCAACGGCGGCTTCATTACCCAGCCAGTGAAACTTGGTCGAAGCGATGGCAAGCGGATCGAGGTCCTTCAGGGACTCAAGTCTGGTATGCCCTACGCCTCGACCGGCAGCTTCGTCGTGAAGTCTGAACTCGGCAAGGGATCTGCCGAACACACGCACTGATCGCGGAGCGCATACATGTTTGAAAAACTCATTCGATTCTCGATCGAACAGCGATGGTTGGTGCTTCTAGCGGCCCTGGGCATGGCGGCGCTTGGCGTCTTCAGCTACCAAAAGCTGCCTATCGATGCGGTCCCTGACATCACGAACGTCCAGGTTCAGATCAACACCCAGGCCGCAGGCTACTCGCCTTTGGAGACTGAGCAGCGGGTTACATACCCCATTGAGACGGTCATGGCTGGCCTGCCAAACCTGGAGCAGACCAGGTCGCTTTCGCGGTACGGTCTGTCGCAGGTGACCGTCATTTTTAAAGACGGAACCGACATCTATTTTGCTCGCCAGCTCGTCAACGAGCGTATCCAGGAGGCGCGTGACAAGCTGCCTGCAGGCATCACGCCAGCGCTGGGGCCCATCTCGACCGGGCTGGGCGAAATCTATCTCTGGACTGTCGAAACCAAGGACGGGGCGAAGAAGCCTGACGGCTCGCCCTATACCGCGACAGACCTGCGCGAGATTCAGGACTGGATCATCAAGCCACAGCTGCGAAATGTTCCTGGCGTGACCGAGATCAACTCCATTGGTGGCTTTGCCAAGGAGTACCAGATTGCACCCATCCCAGAACGACTGGCATCCTTGGGCGTGACATTGCAGGATGTAGTCACTGCGCTGGACCGCAATAACGGCAACGTGGGCGCGGGCTATATCGAAAAGCGCGGCGAGCAGTACCTCATTCGCGCGCCCGGTCAAGTCAAATCGCTGGAAGACATTGGAAACGTGATCCTCAGCAGTGCCAACGGTGTTCCTGTGCGCGTGCGCGACGTGGCAGAGGTGGGCATTGGCCGAGAGCTGCGCACCGGTGCCGCAACCGACAACGGGCGCGAAGTGGTCCTCGGCACGGTGTTCATGCTGATCGGTGAGAACAGCCGGACCGTCTCGCAGGCAGTGGACAAGAAGATGTTGGAAGTCAACAAGAGCCTCCCAGAGGGAGTGCACGCGGTGACGGTCTACGACCGTACCGTGCTTGTTGACAAAGCCATCAGCACGGTGAAGAAGAACCTGCTGGAGGGCGCGGTTCTCGTGATCGTGATCCTGTTCCTCTTTCTGGGCAACATCCGCGCTGCCATCATCACGGCAATGGTCATCCCCTTGTCGATGCTCTTCACCTTCACGGGTATGGTCCAGTACAAGGTGAGCGCCAACCTGATGAGCCTGGGAGCGCTGGACTTCGGCATCATCATCGATGGCGCTGTGGTGATCGTTGAGAACTGCGTACGGCGCCTTGCCCATGCACAAGCGCACCACGGTCGGCCACTGACGCGGGCCGAGCGCTTCCATGAGGTGTTCTTGGCATCCCAGGAGTCAAGGCGCCCATTGCTGTTCGGCCAGCTCATCATCATGGTGGTGTACCTGCCCATCTTCGCGCTCACGGGGGTGGAAGGAAAGATGTTCCACCCCATGGCCTTCACTGTGGTCGCTGCTTTGGTGGGCGCAATGATCCTGTCGGTAACCTTCATCCCCGCAGCGGTAGCCTTGTTCATCGGCAATCGGGTCAGCGAGAAGGAGAACTTCCTGCTGGGCCATGCCAAGCGCTTGTACGGTCCGCTGCTCGACCGTGTCATGGCCGCAAAGGCGGTCGTACTGACCGCAGCCGCAGTTGCGGTGGTCTTGTGCGGCTTGATCGCCACGCGCATGGGCAGCGAGTTTGTGCCCAATCTCAATGAAGGCGACTTTGCGATCCAGGCGCTGCGCATCCCAGGCACCAGTCTTTCCCAGTCAGTCCAAATGCAGCAGCAGATTGAAAGGACCTTGAAAGAGAAATTCCCCGAGATCGAGCGCATTTTCGCCAGAACCGGAACAGCGGAGATCGCCTCAGACCCCATGCCGCCGAACATTTCGGACGGGTACATCATGCTCAAGCCAACGGCCGAATGGCCCGAACCTCGAAAAACCCGCGACGAACTACTCGCGGCGATTCAGGAAGTCATCGGGAAAATCCCCGGCAACAACTATGAGTTCTCCCAGCCCATTCAGCTGCGCTTTAACGAGCTGATCTCCGGGGTGCGCAGTGACGTGGCCGTGAAGATCTTCGGTGACGACATGGATGTCCTGAACAAGTCCGCTGAAGAAGTATCTGCGATGCTGCAGAAGATCCAAGGTTCCTCTGAGGTGAAGGTGGAGCAGACGACGGGCCTTCCTATGCTCACAGTGAACATCGACCGCCAAAAGGCCGCCCGCTATGGTCTGAACGTCGCCGACATCCAAGACACCGTGGCCACCGCGATTGGTGGTCGTGAGGCGGGCACCATGTTCGAGGGAGACCGCCGGTTTGACATCTTGGTTCGCTTGCCTGAGGCACTGCGTAACGACTTGGAAGGGATGAAGCGGCTGCCGATACCGCTGCCGCGTTCTGCCAGTGGTACGGATGCCAAGACGAACTTCATCCCGCTGGGCGAAGTGGCAACGTTCGAGCTCGCTCCTGGCCCGAATCAGGTGAGCCGAGAAAACGGCAAGCGCCGCATCGTCGTGAGCACCAACGTGCGCGGGCGCGATGTGGGCTCTTTCGTCGCAGAGGCTGAGCAAGGCCTGGCCCAGATCAAGATTCCTACCGGCTATTGGACGAGCTGGGGGGGAACCTTCGAGAACTTGCAGTCGGCCACTCAGCGCCTGCAGATCGTCGTGCCGGTGTCCCTGCTGCTGGTTTTTGTGCTGCTATTCGCTATGTTCGGCAACGTCAAGGATGGTCTGCTGGTCTTCACCGGCATCCCATTCGCTTTGACGGGGGGCATCCTGGCGCTTTGGCTTCGCGACATTCCGATGTCTATCTCTGCGGCGGTCGGCTTCATCGCGCTTTCTGGGGTGGCCGTGCTCAATGGTCTGGTGATGATTTCGTACATCCGCAGCTTGAGGGAAGGCGGTGTGGGTCTTGACGAAGCAATCCGTGACGGAGCGCTCACCCGGCTACGGCCGGTTCTGATGACTGCCCTTGTGGCCTCGCTGGGCTTCATTCCCATGGCCATTGCGACAGGTACCGGCGCTGAAGTCCAGCGTCCCCTGGCCACTGTAGTGATCGGCGGAATTCTCTCGTCCACGCTGCTCACGCTTCTCGTACTGCCGATTCTTTACCGTCTGGCCCACCGACCCGATGAGGAAGATGAGGATGTGTCTGCTGAGCCATCGCATCCCCCGGACGTGTCTGCGCCCGTGTAGTTGAAACGGTCCCGCTCGCTGATTGCGGGACCGTCCCCTTTCTCCAACCCCTAAGGAACTGTCATGAAACTCTCCCAACTCATTCTCGCCCTGTCAGTGTCGATCTCGGGCGCAGCCTTCGCTGCGGACAATCACGGCCACGACCTAAAGCCGATGCACGGTGGTGCTGTCGCAGAAGCCAAGGAGGTCGAGTACGAATTCGTTGCCAGCGCCGACAAGCTGCAGCTCTATATGCGCGACCATGGAAAGCCAGTTGCCGTGGCGGGAATGACCGCCAAGGTCACGCTGCTGGCAGGCAGCGAGAAACAGGATGTCCAGCTCCAAGCCGGTGACGGCAAGCTGGAAGCCACGGGCAGTTTCAAAGTCCCCGCCGGTACCAAAGCCGTCGTCGCCGTTTCGAAGGCCGGCAAGTCGGTTGCCTCCGTTCGCTTCACGCTGAAGTAGTACCGGGGGTTAGTGGGTCACTTCTGGGTGGAAATCAACAGTGGTGGCCATGCGTGACACGCAGGTCACGTTGCAAGACCTGCGCGAGCGCAAAGAGTGGAAGTTGCCTTACGCCGCGATCGAACCGCCCTTGCCCGATCCTGCAACACGCCCTCAAGCTGTGGCGCCAGAGCCGCCGGCCGCCCCCCGACCGACGCGCAACGACTTTCGCTGCGGCGAGAAGGTCGCCTTTGAGGACAAGTACCTGCAGACCGTGGTGGGCACCATCGTGCGCATCAACAGCCGCACTGCAACCATCGACCCCGGTGATGGCACGCAGTGGCGCGTAGGCTTCGGCTTGCTGCGACACATCCTGGACGTCTGACTATCCCATAAGGACCTCGTCAAGAGGGTGCTGAGCTGACGCTTACCTACCGCATGCAGGTCTCGCACATGAAGCTGTGTGCCAGTGGGGCCTTCTGGCTGGTGGCCTACCCCAGCCAAGGCCACGAGATGCTGTTCGATGCGCACACCCGCAGCTTTGCAGCGCTGGGTGGCGTGGCACGCCGTGGCATCTACGACAACATGAAGACGGCGGTCGACAAAGTCAAGAAGGGCAAAGGCCGCGTGGTCAATGCGCGCTTTGCAGCCATGTGCGCGCACTATCTGTTCGACCCTGATTTTTGCAACCGTGCCAGCGGCTGGGAGAAGGGGCGCGTGAAGAAGGATGTGCAAGACAGCCGCCGTCGCATCTGGGTGGAGGCGGGGCAACGGCGCTTTGGCAGCTTTACCGAGCTCAATGCGTGGCTGGGCGAGCGCTGCCGGGCTCTGTGGCGAGAGCTGCGCCACCCGCAGCACAAAGCGTTCAGCATCGCCGAGATGCTGGAGCTGGAGCAAAGCCACCTGATGCCGATGCCGGTGGCCTTTGATGGCTATGTTGAGAACCCGGCCAAGGTGAGCAGCACCTGCCTGGTGACGGTGGCGCGCAACCGCTACTCGGTGCCCTGCGAATGGGCGGGGCAAATGGTCAGCACACACCTGTACCCGGCGCAGATCGTGGTGGTGGCCGGCGATGCTATGGTGGCCACGCACGAGCGCCTGAGCGATCGCAACCAGACCCGCTACGACTGGCAGCATTACGTGCCGCTGATCGAGCGCAAGCCGGGCGCGCTGCGCAACGGCGCGCCCTTTGCAGACCTGCCCGAGCCATTGCAGCGCATGCGCAAAGGCTTGCTGCACCAGGAGGGGGGCGACAGGGTGATGGCGCAGGTACTGGCCGAGGTGCCCAAGCAAGGGCTGGACGCCGTGCTGGTGGCGGTGGAGTTGGCCCTGGAGAGTGCGCCGCCATCGGGGCGGGTGAGCACCGAGCACGTCATCAACGTGCTCGGCCGCCTGCAAGCGCAGCCCCTGCCCGAGACGGTTGCGACCAACCTGCAAGTGAGCCAGACACCCCTGGCCGACACGGCGCGCTATGACAGCCTGCGCGCTGGCAGCGACATGCAGGAGGCCGATCATGCGTGAGCTGGACAAGGAGTTCAAAGAGCTGCGCCTGTACGGCATGGCCGGGGCCTGGGAGGACCTGGTCAAGCAAGGCGGCCACGCCACGCTGGAGAGCTCGCGCTGGCTGCTGGAGCACCTGCTGCAAGCGGAAGTCACGGACAGGGCCATGCGCTCAGTGAGCTACCAGATGCACACGGCGAAGTTCCCCGTGCACCGCGACCTGGCGGGCTTCGACTTCGAATGCTCGCCCGTGGACAAAAAGCTCATCGAGCAGTTGGCCAGCATGGCGTTCACCGAGCAGGCGCACAACGTGGTGCTAGTGGGTGGCCCCGGCACGGGCAAGACGCATCTGGCCACGGCCATCGGCGTGGCGGGCATCACGCGCCATGGCTCACGCGTGCGGTTTTACTCCACGGTGGATCTGGTCAACGCACTGGAGCAGGAGAAGGCCCAAGGCAAGGCAGGCCGCATCGCAGCGAGCTTGCAGCGCATGGACCTGGTCATCCTTGATGAGCTGGGCTACCTGCCCTTCAGCCAGGCAGGCGGCGCCTTGCTGTTCCACCTGCTGAGCAAGCTCTACGAGCAGACCAGCGTGATGATCACCACCAACCTGGACTTCAAGGAATGGTCCAGCGTGTTCGGCGACGCCAAGATGACCACGGCACTGCTGGATCGACTCACGCACCACTGCCACATCGTCGAGACGGGCAACGAGTCCCACAGGTTCATGCACAGCACAGCCGTGGCCAAGAAACGCATCAAGGCACGCGAACAGGCCAAGAAGGCTGAGCCGTTCTGAGCGGTTCAAGGGCAAGCCGCTACGGGCTTCGCCCTGCGCGGCTTGCCCTCAACGGACGACCACCGAGCTCGATCACCAAGGAGACCAAAACCGACCCAAGGCACTACACTTATCCACAGCCGACCTTCACAGGTTGGCCATTAGCCCTGGCTCAAAATTCAATCGGCACGGTGGCTCAATTTTGAATCGGCGCCAACAGCGTTGGAGGACGGCGCTTCAATGTGGGGCGATTCAAGGGGCCGACTAGCCTCCAATCGATGAACACTTCGAGCCATCATGTGTCTATATTGAGGACTCCAAACATTGACACATTATTTCGGCTAAGTTGTTATTTTTCTTAGCTTCTAATGTGTTCATATTTCATAAAATATGCCAATGCTGTTCAACATGACGGGACCGTCAACTCCTCAGCAGTCGCTGCAGTTTGATTTGCAGGGCACCCCTGCAGGTGTCACGCGATCCAAGTCGCGCGTGCCTCTTGCCAAGCTGGCGAACGAGAAGTTGCCGGCATATTCGCCGGACGACGGGCCGCTCACGACGGCAGAGATCTACGCCATTCAAGCTGATGCCGATGCGTGCATGCCAATAGGACGTGTTCTACGGCGCATGAGCCTGCTCGCATCCATCGAACCGTTAGTGCGATGAACGTCTCACTCGCGTGGACGCCCGCGAGACGGACCCACACAGGCAAGAAACAATGAGGACTATCTTCATCGACTTTGATGGCGTATTGCACCCTGCAGGTGGGCCTGTTGGCGCCTGTCTTCCCTTTGAATGGCTCTCTGATCTGAAGGCCCTTCTCAGCGCGCATCTCCCAGTTCGCATCGTGGTTCACTCCAGCTGGCGCCTCACGTACCCACATGAAGAGATTCGGGAATTTTTGAGCGGGCTGAGTGCCCTTGAAATCGATATCGTCGGGCCGGGAGAAAAGCTTCAGGCCATCACCGCGTACCTGAGTGCCCACCCTGAGATTGATAGCGGCCTTGTGATTGACGATGAGCCCAACGAATTTCTGGCTGAATTCCCGCTTCTGGTTGTTGCCTGTGATCCCACGACTGGCATCTCCTGCCAGCACGTGCAGAACGAGGTCACGGCGTGGCTGAACCACGTAGGACCCATCCCTCTGGATGCAGAGTGGCTGTAACGACGCACACGGTGATGGTGGGGCGGCCCCTGAGACAGTCTCCCCGCGAAATCCGCTCGTGACGAAACCGAAGTGACGCAAGTTACTGCCCACGATGCCAAGCCGAAGTTTTCCTGTTATGAGCGGTGCACGGCGAATGTCCTCCTGAGCATCATCACCTCGTGGCCGTACAGGCTTAAATCCGGCGGTGCAGGGAACGCTAGCGCGGAGATTCTGATGCCTTTGGCGACGTGCCTGGGGGTACAGTGGCGGGCTTGTGCAAAATACTGATTTTTTGTACAGTATCGTGAAATCCCGCACAGATATGGCCATGTACAAACCAGCCCGTTACGTATTCCGTCCTGCCAGACCAGCTCCCGCATTGTTGCGCCGCATCTGGTCATGGTTTTGAGATCGCCCTGCTGTGCCTCGGGCCTTGCCCAGCCTCCAGGCTCGCTTGTCCCCCAAATGGCGATTCACCATGAGCGAGCTGCTGGCATTGCACAAAAAACGTCGCCACAAGTAACATGGGACCATGTCGAAAAACCAAGCCCGGAAACACTGGAGGAATTTCTCGCTCCCTGATTCGAGTGAGGACAGTGCTTGGCTGGATGCGCCACCTGTAGGCCGCGAATTTGGAAGTCCGGACTATGAGAGATTGATGGCGCTTGATCACGCAGCTTTCGTGGCCTTCCACTCGTGGAATAAGGTGCAGGATTGGCTGACCGCGCCGAACTCGCAGCTTGATGGAGCTTGCCCTGAGGAGGTGGCGCGAAGCCCCGCTGGGTTTGACAAAGTCATGTCAATCCTGTTGTCGTCGGGGAGCCGGGCCAGCACAGATTTCATGAACGGGATTGAGGCTTTGCCAGTCCAAGAGCGGGACAGTCAAAAAGGTTTTTAGTTGTTTCCTGTCAACGGCATACCGGGCGTCGGGTGGGACGGACTGGAGCACAGACACCAAGACAGGCACCCATTTAAATAGGGAATGTTCTGCAGCTTCGTACGGGCTCATAGCCTGCGGCGTGATATGGTCATCATTCCCCGCAGGGATGACAAGCCCATGGGTTCAAATTTCCAAAGCACTGTCGCCCACAGGCCACTGCAGTTCTCGAACAACTCTGCGCATGATCCAGACGCACTGCGCATCCGAGCACCATCGCTTGGCCAAGAGACCTTTGAATGCAGCCTTCACGGTTGCTTGCTGGTCCCCTTCGAAGGTCGCCAGCTTTCGCTGACAGTACGGGACCATCTGTGAGACCAGATCGTCACACATGTGGACGGCCTTGAAAGCCTCAGCACGGGTTGCAGGTTGGTGAAGGCTCGTTTCCATTGTCATTCAGGGGGTAGGCCCGATCAATGCGCAGGCTATAGTTTGCAATACAAATCAATTACCACCCACTGCGGGACTGGTCGATGGTGACCTTTAACGCTGCGTTCATTGAGCGAGCTGGGTTTTTGCGAATACTTCCCAGCCTCTCTTCGGTTTGCCCCCTTCATGCTCGACGACATCAAAAAAACCCTCTGGGCCACCGCCGACAAGCTGCGCGCCAACATGGACGCCGCCGAATACAAGCACCTGGTGCTCGGCCTCATCTTCGTCAAATACATCTCTGACACCTTCGCCGCCCGCCGTGCCGAGTTGACGACCCGCCTCACCAACCCCGACGACGAATACTTCTACGGCGACGCCGACCCCGCCGACATCGAAGCCGAGCTGGAAGACCGCGACTATTACAAAGAGGTCAACGTCTTCTGGGTGCCCGAAGGCGCGCGGTGGGGGGCGCTGCGCAATGCCGCCAAGCAGCCCGACATTGGCAAGCGTATTGACGACGCCCTCACGCTGATCGAGGCCGAGAACCCCAAACTCAAAGGCATCCTCGACAAACGCTACGCCCGTGCGCAACTGCCCGACGGCAAGCTGGGTGAGTTGGTTGATCTGGTCTCCACCATCGGCTTTGGCGAAGACGCAGCCATTGCCCGCGACGTGCTGGGCCAGGTGTACGAATACTTTCTGGGCATGTTCGCCAGTGCCGAGGGCAAGCGGGGCGGGCAGTTCTACACGCCTGCCAGCATCGTCAAAACCCTGGTCGCCATCCTGGCCCCGCACGAAGGCAAGGTGTACGACCCCTGCTGTGGCTCGGGCGGCATGTTTGTGCAGTCTGAGAAGTTCATTGAAGCCCACGGCGGCAAGCTGGGCGATGTGAGCATTTACGGCCAAGAGGCCAACCCCACCACCTGGCGCCTGGCCGCCATGAACCTGGCCATTCGCGGCATTGACTACAACCTGGGCCGCGAGCCTGCCGACACCTTCACCCGCAACCAGCACCCCGACCTGCGGGCGGACTACATCCTGGCCAACCCGCCCTTCAACATCTCTGACTGGTGGCACGGCAGCCTGGAAGGCGACCCGCGCTGGGAATATGGCGACCCACCCCACGGAAACGCCAACTACGCCTGGTTGCAGCACATGCTGCACCACTTGAAGCCCACCGGGCGCGCAGGCATTGTGCTGGCCAATGGCTCCATGAGTTCCAGCCAGAACAACGAAGGCGTGATCCGCGCCGCCATGGTCGATGCCGACGTGGTCGAAGTCATGGTGGCCCTGCCTGGCCAGTTGTTCTTCAACACCCAAATCCCCGCCTGCCTGTGGTTTTTGGCCAAGCAGAAAACGCGCAAGGGCGAAGTGCTGTTCATCGACGCCCGCAAACAGGGCCGCATGATCAGCCGCGTACAGGCCGAGCTGACGGACGAAACCATTGTCCGCATCGAAGCCGTGGTGGCCGCCTGGCGGGGCGAGCCGGGCGCAGGCAGCTACGAAGACGTGAAAGGCTTTTGCCGCAGCGTGTCCCTGGCCGAGATTGCCCAGCATGGCCATGTGCTCACCCCCGGCCGCTACGTGGGTGCGGAAGAGGTGGAAGACGACGACGAAGCCTTTGCCGACAAGATGCAGAAGCTCACCGAAAAGCTGGGCGAGCAAATGGCCAAGGGCGCGGAGCTGGATGCGGTGATTCGGGCGAAGCTGGGGGGGCTGGGGTATGAGTTCTGAGTGGGCTTCTCTAACGATCGGTGACTTGGTGCGAGAAGGAGAAGCGGCCGTTCAAACAGGCCCATTCGGCTCACAACTGCATAGTCATGACTACGTGGCCTCGGGGACCCCAGTTATCCCGACTGAAGCCATCGGAAGAGGACGGATTCTTGATATCGAGGTGCCTCGCGTAGACGCAGCGAAAGCGTCCGAGCTGGCCCGACATCGGCTTCGTGTTGGCGACATCTTGTTTGCACGACGCGGAGCGCAAGCTACAGGTCTGTCTGCAATTGTCGATGAAAGATTTGAGGGAGCACTCTGCGGAACAGGTGCTTTGCTACTCCGCCTTCATAGTCCCCGAATTGACCCGCAATATCTCGCGATGTTCTTGTCTAGTGAGACGGCTTACTCATGGCTGAGGACGCGCGCGGTGGGGGCTGTGATGCCCAACCTGAACACAGCCATCATTCAAGCGCTTCCCGTCTCATTGCCTGGAATTCATGAGCAGCAGCGCATTGCAGGGTTGATCGGTGCGCTCGACGACCGCATCACCCTCCTGCGCGAAACCAACGCCACCCTCGAAGCCATCGCCCGGGCCCTGTTCAAGTCCTGGTTCGTCGATTTCGACCCCGTGCGCGCCAAGATGGAAGGCCGCCCGCCCGAAGGCATGGATGAGGCCACCGCAGCGCTGTTTCCCGATGGGTTTGAAACGTCGGAGTTGGGGGAGGTGCCGAGGGGGTGGCGGGTTGGTAGCGTCTACGACATTTCAAAGGTTGTCTATGGTGCCCCCTTCGCCTCCAAGCTCTTTAAGGCCGCGCCACCTGGAAGGCCGCTGGTACGCATCCGGGACCTCAAGGATGAGCGCCCAGGTGTATTCACTGAAGAGGTCCATCCCAAGGGTTACCTACTAAAGCCCGGTGACATAGCAGTCGGGATGGATGGCGAGTTTCGTGCGTATGTCTGGGGCGGCGAAACAGCTTGGCTCAACCAGCGAGTGTGCGTTTTCCACCCGATCAACGGCGCATCTTCAGCTTTCGTTCGTCTCAGCATTGCGCCGCTGTTGGCAGCAGTGGAGGCATCGGAAACAGCAACAACCGTTATTCATCTTGGCAAGAACGATATTGACCGTTTCAGAGTCATCTTGCCTTCATCTACTGTGCTTCATGCATTTAGAGCCGTTGCGAAGCCGGTGTACGAGAGACTGGTGCTAAACAAGCAAAAAGCCCAAACCCTCTCCACTCTCCGCGACACCCTGCTCCCCCGTCTGATCTCCGGCCAGCTGCGCCTGCCCGAAGCCCAGGCCGCCTTGGAGACCACGCCATGACGACCCTGGAAACCTTGAGCCGCTGGCTGGCGGATGCGCCTGAAAACGAGCACCTGGAATTCAAGGAGGCCAAGCAGCAGTACGACACCACCAAGCTGCTGCGCTACTGCGTGGCGCTGGCCAATGAGGGCGGCGGCCATCTGGTGCTGGGTGTTTCGGACAGGCGGCCCAGGCAGGTGGTGGGCACGCAGGCTTTTCAGAACCGGGGCGAAGTCACGGCCCGTATTCTGGAGGCCCTGCGCATGCGTGTGGATGTGCAGGAACTGCAGCACCCCGATGGCCGCGTGCTGGTGTTTACTGTGCCACCACGCCCGGCAGGCACGCCCTTGCACCACGAGGGTGCTTACCTGATGCGTGCGGGTGAAGAGCTGGTGCCCATGTCGCCCGATCAGCTCAAGCGCATTTTTTCGGAGGGCGGGCCAGACTGGTTTGATCGCCCCGCCCGTGCGGGTGCCAGTGCCGAGGAGGTGGTGGCGCTGCTTGATACCCAGTCTTTCTTCGACCTGATGCAGCTGCCTTACCCCACCAACCGCGATGGCGTGCTGGAGCGCCTTGCGAAGGAGCGGTTGATAGAGCGCAAGCCCGATGGCTGGAACATCAACAACTTGGCAGCCATTTTGCTGGCCAAGCGGCTGGATGCGTTTTCGCCCGAACTAGCGCGCAAGGCCGCCAGGGTGGTCATTTACGAAGGCGCCAACAAGCTGACCACCCGCTACGACGAACCCCAGCCGCAAGGGTATGCGGTGGGCTTTGAGAAGCTGGTGGACTTTGTGCACTCCTCCGCGCCGCGCAACCATTTTGTCGAGCAAGCGCTGCGCGACGAGGTGAAGATGTTTCCGCGCCAGGCGATTCGTGAACTGGTGGCCAATGCGCTGGTTCATCAGGATTTTGAGGCCACTGGTCAGTCTGTGATGGTTGAGATGTACGCCGACCGTTTAGAGGTGTCCAACCCAGGTTTACCACCTATACAAGTGGAACGCTTCATTGATGAGTTCCGCTCGCGCAATGAGCGTTTGGCTGAACTGATGCGCCGCATGCGGGTGTGCGAAGAAAAGGGCAGCGGTATCGACAAGGTGATCCATCTGGCAGAGGTGTACCAATTGCCAGCACCAGACTTTCGCACCAGCGAGACCCGAACCACGGCTGTCTTGTTTGCACACCGAGACTTTGCCGACATGAGCAAGACAGACCGCATTCGGGCCTGCTATCAGCACTGCTGCCTGAAGTACGTAAGCAACGAACGGATGTCTAACCAGAGTCTGCGCGAGCGGTTCAGACTCCCCGAGTCAAAAACAGCGACAGCGTCACAAGTGATCAGTGCAACGAGGACTGCCGAGTTGATAAAGCCGGACGAGTCGGACACAACCTCAACCCGCTATGCCCGCTACTTACCGTTTTGGGCCTGAAGAGTGCTTAAACGCAAACCTGCATAAGTGGCAAAAAGACTTTTTTATCTTTATAAATCAATGGGTTGCGTGTTTAATCGCAAACCAGTTCTGACATGACCGAAGACCAACTCGAACGCGACACGCTGGCCTGGCTCCAAGACGTGGGCTACACCCACCGCCGTGGCCCTGACATCGCCTTCGATGGTTCTTCACCCGAGCGTGCCGACTACCGCCAGGTCATCCTGCCCTTTCGGCTGCGCGAGGCCATCAACCGCCTGAACCCCAGCATTCCGGTCGCCGCCCGTGAAGACGCCCTAAAGCAAGTCACGGATCTGGGCATTCCCTCCCTGCTGCCTTCCAACCGCGCCTTCCACAAGCTGCTGGTAGGTGGCGTGCCCGTGCAGTATCAGAAGGACGGCGAGACATGCGGCGACTTCGTGCGATTGATCGACTGGGCGCACTCCGAGAAGAACGAATGGTGGGCCGTCAACCAGTTCACCATCAAAGGCGCCCATAAAACCCGGCGCCCTGACATCATCCTGTTCGTCAACGGTCTGCCGCTGGTGCTGCTGGAACTCAAAAACCCCGCCGACGAGAACGCCAACATCTGGAAAGCGTTCGACCAGATTGAGACGTACAAGGAACAAATCCCGGACGTGTTCCAGTACAACGAGGTGCTGGTGATCTCGGATGGCACCGACGCCCTGATGGGTTCGCTCTCTGCCAACGCCGAGCGCTTCATGGCCTGGCGCACGATTGACGGTGTGAACCTCGATCCGCTGGGGCCGTTTCAGGAACTGCAAACCCTGGTGCGTGGCGCTCTGGCTCCCCAGTACCTGCTGGACTACATCCGTTACTTCGTCTTGTTCGAGGATGACGGCCAGCTCGTCAAGAAAATCGCGGGCTACCACCAGTTCCACGCCGTGCGTGCCGCCATCGAACAAGTGGTGATGGCTTCGCGCCCCGGCGCCTCGCACAAGGGCGGTGTGGTGTGGCACACCCAGGGCAGCGGCAAGAGCATCACCATGACCTGCTTTGCCGCTCGCGTGATGCAGGAACCCGCGATGGAAAACCCCACCATCGTGGTGATCACCGACCGCAACGATCTGGATGGCCAACTCTTTGGCGTGTTCAGCCTGGCCCAAGACCTGTTGCGTGAGCAGCCCACCCAGGCGCTGACCCGCCCGGACCTGCGCACCAAGCTGGGCAACCGCCCCTCGGGCGGCATCATCTTCGCCACCATCCAGAAGTTCATGCCGGGAGAGGATGAAGACACCTTCCCGGTGCTGTCCGAGCGCAGCAACATCGTGGTGATCGCAGACGAAGCCCACCGCACCCAATACGGCTTCAAGGCCACCCTCAAAGGCAAGCCCGGCGAAGAGAAATACCAGGCAGGCTATGCCCAGCACCTGCGCGATGCCTTGCCCAACGCCACCTTTGTGGGCTTTACCGGCACCCCGGTCAGCAGCACCGACCACGACACCCGAGCCGTGTTTGGTGAGTACATCCACGTCTACGACATGCAGCAGGCCAAGGAAGATGGCGCCACCGTGGCCATCTACTACGAGTCCCGCCTGGCCAAGCTGCGCCTCAAAGACGAAGACCTGCCCGCCATTGACGATGAAGTGGACGAGCTGGCCGAGGACGAGGAAGAAAGCCAGCAGGCCAAACTCAAAAGCCGCTGGGCCGCCCTGGAAAAGATCGTCGGTGCCGAACCCCGTGTCGCCAGTGTGGCCGCCGACCTGGTGGCGCACTTTGAAGAGCGCAGCACAGCCCAATCGGGCAAAGCCATGGTGGTGGCCATGAGCCGCGAAATCTGCGTCCACCTCTATAACGAGATCATCAAGCTGCGTCCCGACTGGCACGACCCCGACCCTGAGAAAGGCGCCATCAAGATCGTGATGACCGGCTCAGCCAGCGACAAAGCCCTGCTGCGCCCCCACATCTACGATGGCAAGGTCAAAAAGCGCCTGGAAAAGCGCTTCAAAGTCCCCGCCGACCCGCTGCGCCTGGTCATCGTGCGCGACATGTGGCTCACCGGCTTTGATGCCCCGTGCGTGCATACCCTGTATGTAGACAAGCCTATGAAGGGCCACAACCTCATGCAGGCCATTGCCCGTGTCAACCGGGTCTTCAAGGGGAAGCAAGGCGGCCTGGTGGTGGACTACATCGGCATTGGCAACGAACTCAAAGCCGCCATGAAGGAGTACACCGCCAGCAAAGGCCGGGGCACTCCCACCGTGGATGCCCGCGAGGCTTACAGCGTCCTCATGGAAAAGCTCGACGTTTTGCAAGCCATGCTGCACGGCTGCGATTACAGCGACTTCCTGACCGGTGGCCACCAGACCCTGGCGCGCGCCGCCAACCATGTGCTGGGCCTGCGTGAAGAAGGCGGCAAGGACGGAAAACGCCGCTTTGCCGACACCACCCTGGCACTGACCCAAGCCTTCTCGCTGTGCTGCACCTTGGACGAAGCCAAGGCAATTCGGGAGGAAGTCGCCTTCATGCAGGCTGTGAAGGTGATCCTGACCAAACGGGACATCACCGCCCAGAAGCGCACCGACGAGCAGCGTGACGAAGCCATCCGGCAAATCATCAGCAACGCGGTGGTGTCCGACCAGGTGGTGGACATCTTTGACGCCGTGGGCCTGGACAAACCCAACATTGGCCTGCTGGACGATGAATTCCTGGCCCAGGTGAAGAACCTGCCCGAAAAGAATCTGGCGGTGGAACTGCTCGAACGCTTGCTCGAAGGCGAAATCAAGAGCCGCTTTGGCAGCAACGTGGTGCAGGAAAAGAAGTTCTCCGACCTGCTGGGCAACGTCATCAAGCGCTACCAGAACCGTTCGATTGAAACCGCCCAGGTCATGGAAGAACTGGTGGACATGGCCAAGAAGTTCCGCGAGGCCGCAAGCCGGGGCGAGCAGCTGGGACTGACGGAAGACGAGGTGCGCTTCTACGACGCCTTGGCCACCAACGAGTCTGCCGTGAAGGAACTCACTGACGAGACCTTGAAGAAGATCGCCCACGAACTGACCGAGAACCTGCGCCAGAACCTGACGGTGGACTGGTCGGAGCGTGAGAGTGTGCGGGCCAAGCTGCGGCTGATGGTCAAGCGCATTCTGCGCAAGTACAAGTACCCGCCGGATCTGCAGGAGGCTGCGGCGGAGCTAATCTTGCAACAGGCGCAGGTATTTGGAGAGGACTGGGGCGGATAGGGTCTGTACTGGGTGCCCTACGTGGAATTGCAGTTGCCGCCCATAAAGAGCCGATGGCGTTGCTTGGGTCGACCCTGATCTGACAAGCTCAGCTCCACTTTGAATGACCGTTGTGCAGCGGTTGCTGTCGGTCGCGGCCGTGACCTGAGTTCACGGTGCCTGGCACAAAGCTGTCATTGGCTCACCCAGCAGCGCGGCAGCATCGATGACCGGTATCGAGGGAGCTGCAGTCATGGTCTAGCACACGTCTCCCCATGAACGGGACGACCCTACGCCTACCTGCGCGATGTCATGGCACGCCTGCCCATGCAGCCCGCCACCCAGATCGGCGAGCTGCTGCCATACCGCTGGCAGTCAGCCTGACAGCGCATATTCAGATACACGACCGCGCCCCGCAGTCAAGATGGGATCGCCGCGCGATTACGGGCGTCCTACAACCCTTAACTTAAGTCGGCCTACAGGCGAACAGTTGCCCCTCGGTCCCATGCCCCACGGCTGCATGGAATCCAAGTTCCATACCTAGGCAATTTTCTGACTTACGCTATGCGCCAAACCCAGGAAGGTCGAGATCAGAGGAGCTTGATGCCGCTCCTTTCTACAGATGAAGTGCACCTGTGTCGCCATGCTGGTGTCTGAAATAGTTAACTTAACAAGGCGAGGATCTGGCCTGTAGGCTGTTTCCGCCACGACGCCTAGGCCCAGCCCCTCCGCCACCGCCTCTCGAACGGACTCGCGGCTGCCCATCTCCAGAGCCACCTGCACCTCGACGCCTCGCTCCTTTAGTTCTTGTTCAAACACGCGTCTGGTCGTCGATCCTTCCTCTCGGATGACGAACCTCTGACCCTGCAGATCACGCAGTTTGAGAGTGGCCCGTTGCGCGAGTGAGTGTTGGGTGTTGCCGAATATCACCAATCGCTGGGTACGGTAAGCCGCGCCAAATAGATCTGGGTGAGCGACGTGATTGAGCACCATGCCCACGTCTCCCTGGTAGTCAAGAATCTTTTCAGTGATGGTTCGCGAGTCGCCTACGCCAACAGCCACGTTGACCTGGGGGAACTGTTTCATGAACAGCTTCAACACGGGCAGCACGTTGTGCGGCCCGATGGCATGGATGACCAGTCGCCCTACGTATTGATTTTTCGCAGCAGCGAGCAGTGCGTGCGCATCTTCCTCGCCACTGAAGGTACGCCGGGTGTAGTCCAACAGAGTGCGTCCAAAGGACGTGAGTTCAAGCCGCCGCCCGCGCCGATGAAAAAGCTCCACGCCGAAGTCGACCTCCAGGCGCTGTATGTGTGAAGAAACAGTCGGTTGTTGAATAGCGAGCACTCTCGCGGCAGCGGTCATGCTGCCGGCTCGGGCCGTTGCGTCAAAGGCCTTCAAGGCTGCGAGGAGGCTGAGTCCAGACATTGATGTGATCTATGGGTGCCCTCATTTTTAGGGATGAAAGTTTCATATTCATGACACCTTGGTCACCCAGACTTGAGCTGTGCTTCCACTGAAGCTGTTTCTTCCAGAACCTCCTCTTTCCCGAGAGATACCTCTGACCACTTGAGTCCTGGTGTGCGTCTAGCGCACCACAACAAATGAAACCGAGCTATGAAAACTGCAATTCGCGAGAGCCATCTGAGCTTGCGGGGTATCACGGTGACCTATGCCGATGGTCACACAGCGCTTGCGCCCACCTCGCTGGAGGTACAGCATGGCGGGTTCCTTGTGCTGCTGGGCGCGTCGGGCGCGGGAAAGTCAACGCTGCTGCGCAGCATCAATGGCTTGGTTAGCCCCACAGACGGAGAGGTGTCGGTGGCCGATCTGCCGGGCGGCACCGTCTCAAAACGCAACCTTCTTGAGCATCGGCGCCACTGCGGCATGGTGTTCCAGCAGCACCACCTGATCGGGCGGCAAAGCGTGCTGGCCAATGTGTTGATGGGCAAGCTCGCCACCCGCGGATCTCTGGCGTCGTTGTGGCCTTGGAGCAAGGCTGACAAGCTGGAGGCGCTGGCGGCCATTGACCGCGTAGGCCTGCTTGAGAAAGCCCTAGCACGGGCAGACACCTTGTCTGGTGGGCAACAACAACGCATTGGCATTGCGCGTGCCTTGGTGCAAAAGCCCCGCCTGCTGCTGGCCGATGAGCCGGTGGCCAGCCTCGACCCGGCGACCGCGCAGAGTGTGTTGACCCTGCTTCACGACATCTGCAAGAAAGACCGACTCACGGCCATCGTGAGTCTGCATCAAGTCAACCTCGCGCGCATGTTCGCCGACCGCATTGTGGGCCTTCGCCAGGGCCAGGTGGTGTTCGACGGGACAGCAGCGCAGTTGACGGAAGAAGCCCAGTCTGCCCTGTACGCGAAGTCGTCACCTGCCAACATGGGCAGTCAATTTGATTCCCCCTCTCAATCCAAGGAGTTTTTACCGTGCTGAATCGTCGCCGTTTCCAATTTATCGCTGCCGTCACTTTGGCCGCCCTGTTGCCACTTGGCGCCCATGCCGAGGGCAAAAATCCTTCCAAGCTTCGCGTTGCACTGTTGCCGGACGAAAACGCCGCCACCATCATTCAGAACGCACAGCCTCTGAAGCGGTATCTGGAGCAGACCCTGAAGAAGGAAATCGAGGTCACGGTGACCACGGACTACTCGTCGATGATTGAAGCCATGCGCTTCGGCCGCATCGAGGTCGCCTACTTTGGACCGTTCTCTTACGTGCTTGCCAAGTCCAAGGCGCCCAACATTGAGCCATTTGCCGTTGGCGTGGAGCGCGGCTCGCCGACCTACCAGTCGGTTCTCATCGCCACGGCAGGCGGCCCGGTCAAGACCCTGGCTGACGTTCGTGGAAAGCCTTTTGGCTTTGGCGATCAGGCTTCGACGTCCAGTCACCTTGCACCGCGCGCGCACTTGCTTAAAAACCACCAACTGAACGGCGAGACTGACTACCGCCCCGTTCACCTGGGCACGCACGATGCCGTGGCCCGAGCTGTTCAGGCAGGGCAGGTTCCCGCCGGCGCTCTGTCAAAAACCATTCTGGACAACCTCATCGCAAAGGGCATGGTGGATGCCAACAAGATTGTGCAACTTGAACTGTCGGCACCCATTCCGAACTATCCCATTGCGATGCAAGGTAATCTCACGCCGGAGCTCAAGGAAGCCATCCGAGCCGCCTTTCTTCAGATGAAGGACGCCGAGATTCTCAAATCATTCCGTATCGAGGCCTTTGCCGCTACCGATGACAAGGCCTACGACATTCTTCGCGACACAGCACAGATTCTCAAGCTTGATCTGGGACGCATGAAATGACATCGGTAGCCTTGGAATCCATAGTTGCCATCGACGGACAGCAGCGACTCAAACGGCTGGGCGCCGCCTGTGTCGTTCTGTTCGTCTGTGTGGTGGCTTTGTATGTCACCGGCTTCTTTGACGCGCAGCGTTTCATCGAAGGCGGCCCAGCGATTCAGCAGTTGGCCTCAGAGATGGTGCCGCCGAATTTCGAGCGCTGGGAGCACTGGGTCATTCCATTGCGTGACACCTTAGCCATGTCGATCGCAGGCACGGCGCTGACCGTTCTGGCGTCGTTGCCGCTGGCCCTGGTGGCGGCGCCCAACACCGCGCCGAATGCGGTGGTTGGGCGAATCGTCAGAACCATCTTGGCTGCATTTCGGTCTGTGCCTGAAATCATCCTGGGCATTCTGTTCGTCGCGGCCGTGGGCTTTGGGGCATTGCCTGGTGTGCTGGCGTTGGCCCTGCATTCCACGGGCATGGTGGCCAAGTTTCTACGCCGAAGCCATAGAGCACGTGGACCCGAAACCTCTGGAGGCCGCTAAGGCCGCGGGCGCAAGCCGGTTTCAGGTCATCACCCATGCTGTGTTACCGCAGGTTTTGCCCCAGTTGGCGGACATCACCATCTACCGATGGGAATATCACTTTCGCGCATCGGCAGTGATGGGCATCGTGGGTGCGGGCGGCATTGGCTTTGAACTCATGGCGGCTCTGCGCCTGATCAAGTACGACGAAGTCTCCGCCATTTTGCTGTCCATCCTCATATGCGTGCTCGTGGTCGACGGCATTGGGTCGGCGCTTCGCAAACATCTGAAATAGAAAGAGAGAGGAAGGTAATGATGCCGAAAATTGTGGTGACGCAGCCCATCCATGAAGCAGTTCTGGCGCGTCTTCGATCCGCCGGTGATGTAGTGATGAATCAAGGGCCTGAGCCCTGGAGCGAGGAAGAGCTTTACCTCCACCTGAAGGACGCCGACGCCATGATGGCGTTCATGCCTGACCGGGTAGATCAGCGAACCCTGTTGCACGCTCCCAGGCTCAAGACCATCGCTTGCGCCCTGAAGGGGTATGACAACTTTGACCTCAAGGCATGTGCGCAAGCCGGTGTCAGCGTGAGCTTCGTTCCTGACCTGCTCACAGAACCCACGGCAGAACTCGCCATTGGGCTGGCCATCGCCGCCGCGCGCCATGTGCTGGCAGGTGACGTCAGTGTTCGCAAGAGCTACGCAGGATGGCGTCCCCAGCTGTACGGAATGGGGTTGCACGGCTCGATAGTGGCGGTCGTCGGACTTGGCGCCGTTGGGCGGGCCATTGTGGACCGTCTCTGTGGCTTCGGGTGCGCTCAACTGCTGGGCGTGGACCCGCATGGTGATGACGAACGCCTGACCATGGTGAGCCTGGGTGAGGCCCTGTCGCAATCCGACTATGTCATTCTGGCCGTTCCGCTGCTGGACGTAACGCGTCACCTCGTCAATGACACCATGCTTGAAGGTGTTCGGCGGGGGCAGATCCTGGTCAACATTGGGCGAGGCTCGGTTGTGGACGAGGCTGCCGTGGCACGGGCGCTCAAG
Organism: Acidovorax sp. JHL-3; assembly: GCF_000526295.1. Lineage (NCBI taxonomy): Bacteria > Pseudomonadati > Pseudomonadota > Betaproteobacteria > Burkholderiales > Comamonadaceae > Acidovorax > Acidovorax sp. JHL-3. The sequence continues at coordinate 66,684 of NZ_JAFU01000003.1, read as the reverse complement.
GACGAGCGCCTGGGTGCCTACGCCGCCGATGTGTACGAGATGGAAGACTGGCTGCTGGCAGACCGTCCACGCCAGATTCATCCGGAACTCTTGCAACACCCCTCCACGGTTTTCACACCCCACATTGGTTCGGCGGTGAAGAAGGTTCGCCGAGCCATCGAGTTGCAGGCTGCTGAAAATTTGCTCGTTGCGTTAAATGGTAATGAGCCGCTTGCACACTACGAGGCATCGCACTGAGCGGCTCATGTGGCAGCTTCGCACTGCTCGGTGCAGCCATGAGGTCACCACACCAGAGAATGCTTTTGGACGTTCTATGGTTCTGGCCGATCTAATTCTTTGAGAAGACCTTGGCTACGTGTTTCGGACCCGCGGGCCAACTGCGGATGCTCTTCGCAATGGTTCCGATAAGCCGTGCCGCCAAGTATCCGGGGTGGGATTCCCCCGGTTTCTCGGACGGTTTTCTGGGATCGTTGCCTACATCAACACCGACCGCAGCGGGTCGGGAGAACCAATTCATCCTTGGTGTGATCAGTTGCTCCTGCTACCTTGCCCGGCTCGCATCAATAGAGTGACCGGTCTGAGCAACAAAGCGGTCGCTTGAGACCCTGCTCGATCAATGACCAGTTGCGCAACACGCGAACTTCCAGGCGTTAGGTTCGAGTGTCGGAGATCAGCCTGAAGCTGCCGACTGGATCTCGGGTGGGCAGCCGTGCAGCGACTTCTGCCGTTGGCGTCGCGCCCGTAGTTCACGGTCATGTACAAAGAGCTGTCATTCAGGCACCTGCGATGTCGCTGTCCCAATGAAGACTCATGAGGGCATTGATGGCGTTGCCTACGGCCAAGGCCGGGTCGAACGTCCGCTGAATGACAGCTCCACCAGGCATTTCCGATCCATTGAAGTCTGTCGTCAAGACCGGCAGAACGACCGATCAGCGCGTGACAGCAATGGCATGGAACCGAATGACATCCCAGCGGCCAATGCACTCCAAGGCGAAGTGTTCACCCTACTCAAAGAAGTTCTTTGCACGGGCCAGTGAAGCGGCCCGCTCTGGCACCTGAGCGAGGACAGCAGCTTGCACTCATACTATGCCGACTCGGGATATGGTTTTGCCCGCAGATCAAAACCGTACCTGCGCTGGGAGCATGAATTGAAGTTAGACCGCTTCCTAAATGAACATATCGAGGAAATCCTCGCCGAGTGGGAGGACTTCTCGCTGACGCTGGTGCCTGTAGCCACGTCTTCGCATCTCGTTTTGCGGGACCACGTGAGAGGGATGCTGCAAGCCATTGCGCTTGACATTGAGACCATCCAGAACTCCGAGCAACAGTACCAAAAGTCACGCGGCAACGCGCCGCATTTGATCGGTGGTGTTCAGACCGCCGCCTCCAGCCATGGTGGCCATCGGCAAGCGAACGATTTCTCATTGCTCCAGTTGTGTGCGGAATTTCGTGCTCTGCGCGCCACAGTATTACGGCTTTGGTTGCCGAGGGTAGGTGAGATGACTGAGGTGATTTCTAACCAAATGATGCGCTTCAACGAATCCATCGATCAAGCCCTGGCCGAAGCGGTTGTGACCTATTCATCCAAGGCCGACCAGACGCGTGAACTGTTCCTGGCCATTCTGGGCCATGATTTACGCATGCCATTGTTTTCGATGCGATTGGCTGGAGAGCGCCTAAAGAGGTCGGACCTGTCGGCAGCCCAGATTGCAGAAACCGGGGACCGGATCAGGAGCAGCACGCGGCTCATGAACAGCATGGTGGCCGATCTGCTCGGCTACACGCGCACGCAACTCGGCAGTGGTATGCCCATCGCTCCTGCGGCAGTGGATGTAAACACTGTGTGCGAATCGGCACTGGAAGATGCCATGGCGGCCCACCCGCAAAGTAGCTTTGAACTACTAGCTAGGGGCGATACGACTGGGGTCTTTGATGGGGTAAGGCTGCACCAACTGTTTGCCAATCTTCTCTTCAATGCAGCACAGTACGGCGACCGCGAAAGACCTGTGGTGCTTGGTATTCACGGTGAAACCCATGGCATCACTGTGAAAGTCACGAACCATGGTCAACCGATTCCTGCCGCATCGCTGAGTGCGATCTTCAAACCGTTGGTTCAGCTGCCTGAGGAGGGCGCACAGGACGAGCGCCCGCGCACCAGTCTCGGTTTGGGCTTGTTTGTAGCGCGGGAAATTGCAGAAGCTCACGGTGGCTCGATTGAGGTGCAGTCCGATGCTGAACGTGGGACTATCTTCACGGTGCGTCTCCCCGTCGGCCTGACGGCGAGCATTTGACACTTTTGGCCACGTTACAGCGGGTAGTTAGCGCTTCAGGTGCGTGTGTCGAGTTCCTCAGGTTGAAGTCCGAAGCCGTTTTTGATTTCGTTGTTGCCCGTCGATAGTTCGGTGTTGATCTCAGTGTCGGCGCTGACACAAGAGCACTAATGAATCTCATCAGTCTGAAGCGACCTTCGACGGTCCAAGTACGGCTTTGCAGCGCAAGCGGCATTTGGAATTCGGCGGCCCAACTTCCCCTAAACGGAGCAAAGCAGTCTTCGAAGCCAGTGAACGCATTCCGTGTCGAGTTTGGCGGTTTGGGCCACACAAGCAGCGTCGGGCTGATCGCCAATTTAGCCTTGGAGCGTCATATCTGACACGAAAGTACCGATCTCCCCAAGAGACGCGCTCAGTCATTTTGAATAGTGGTAGAGGAGGTCACCTCCTCGGCCAGTTCATTGAGCACGGAAAACACCCCGTCGAGATCGTCGCGGTAGAAGGCCGTGTAGCCGGGCGTATAGACGCATCGCCCGCTGTCTTGGAAACCAAGCCCCCGAATGTGATCGCGATGTTCAAGCCAATACCGGCCCATCGCCTTCGGATCCAGTCCACCTGGTAGTCCAGACTTCGTCGCGACATAGCCCTCTTCATCTCGACCAGTGTGGAAGGGGCTGCTCAAGTTGGCGAGGCAATGATCGAGGAACAGCAGCACGTTGTCGCCGCTTACCAAGGGGCTAAAGCAAAAGCCAAAGACGTACTCGTTCATCAACCTGGAGATGCCGGCGCCATCCTCTGAACCGACTTCATCATAGTGACCACATCCAACGCCGGAGCTATTCGGGGGGAGCGCATTGCTGAGCTGATAGATCACAAACGACGCGGCGAAGGCGCGCGCCGAGGCGACACGGCGCGCAATTGTTGTATCTCCTTGCTCGGATCCCGGATCCAGCGAAGCCTGTTCATGGAGATGCGCAAAAGCCTGCCCTAAAAACGCATCTACGGGCACTTCACGTGCTTCGGCGATGAAGTTCCGTCCAGCGTCAATGTAGGTACGCTTGAAGAGCGCGAACACCTGTTGAGAGAGCCGCCTCATGCCCAGCAGGGCTAGTTTGCTAACCAGACCTGAAGTCATAGCGGACGGGTCTTGGTGAATGATCAGCGCTGTGTGCAGGTTGTACAGCTGCCCGCCGCGATCCGCCGAACACTGCAGCCTGAATAGCATCAGATCATTCCAACCGAGCACACCGCGGTCTAGGCTCGCGAGCCGCTCCAGCAGACCTTTCCCAACGTACGCTTGCTCTCCGAAGATGCGCCACGCGACTTCTATGACGTTCTCCGGGGTGTTTGCCCGTCGCCGGCCGACAGTTCGCCCCCAACCTGCGCGATCCAACAGCCGCAATAACGAGTAGATCGACCTCGGCCGCAGTCCACGGTCATCGTTGTCGAACGACGAGTAGCGTGGTAGGTACTCAACGAGCGTTTCGATGGCGTCTTCTGCGGTCGGGCTGGTGAAGTCGTGGGCCTGATTGACAAGTACCCGCCAGAACTGGTCGTGTACGGTCTCTGTTCGTTCCAGTGCAAACTCAGCTTCCGCGAGAACCGAGGCAATCGATCGTCCCTTGCGAACCTGATCCACCGCTGTTTGGTAGAGAACAAAGGTCTCCTGCGGCTCCGGCGTGGCAAAGCGAACAATGAGCTTCAAAAAGCTCTCCAGGTTTCTCGTATCGCCCTTGTTAAAGCACGCCCGGGACCGAAGAACGGACTCTTCAATGTTGCGCCCGTCGCCCAGCTCCAAAACCTCCACGTCAAACAACTGCTCCAGCAAGAAACTGGCAGAACCTGGGTGCACGTCCTTGACCTTTGCAAAACCATCGGCGTTCTTGAAGTCTGGTTCGTCGTACTTGCGCCGAATCGAGAAAGTACCACTGCGCCCCTCTGTCTCCTCGGCGTATATGCGCCTGAACAACCCTGGATAGTTCAGGTGCAGCAGCATCAAATTGATGAGGTCACGCTTATTGAAGTCGGTCCGGCCCAGATTGGTCTTCTCAATCTGCATGAGCAAGATCGCGTTGATGAAGCGCTTAACCTTGCGCAGATCACCGAGCAAAGGCAGGTACTTGGCGGCAAGATCACCACTCAAGATTTCCGCTAGCTCATTTAGTACGGCACCAAGCTTCAACATCGTGTCCGAAGGCACGGACCCGAGCTGGCTCTCGCTCTTTTCCCAGTCGCGTTGTAAGAAGTTGCGGATGCTGGAGCTGTCCACGAATAAGCTCAGTTTGACTGTCACAAACTTCTCAAGGAACTCACGCGCCCTGGATCCTTCCTCTTTGCCACCGGCCAGTACCTCGGTGTCATAGCAAAGGACGTAGGTCGCTTGCGACAGCTTGAAGGTGCGTCGCGTTGCGAATAGGACGTTGTTGACGGTCTTCGCGTCCAGACGATCCAGGTCGTCGATGACTACGATCACACGTCGACCGATACGTCGAAGGACCTCGTCAATGTCGTCGAGCAACTCATCGACGGTTTCCTGAGAAGGCTCCAGCGCGAGCTTGAAGCCCAGGAACGAAACGTCAGCCTTACCCTTGATGAGCCGAGAGTATCGGGAGGCCGCAGGACGGAACTCGGGTGCAAAGACCTTGCTCTGAATCGCGGCGGACAGGTCGCGAATCAAGCGATCAGCGAGATCTGGCTCGGATGCGTATCGAAGGGGCTCAAACCGACAAACAATTACCTTGTCCGCAGCTCGCTCCCAGTAGCGTTCTGCAAGATTGATGAAGCTTGTCTTGCCTACGCCCCAGGGGCCATCGACACCGAACACCAATCCTGAATGCACACCGCTTGCGAGGACTGTCTCTGCGAACGACTTTGCTTGGGTCTCGTTCGATAGCAGATCGTCGGTCTCCTGTCTGATCTCTTCGTCCGCAAGGAAACGGAATTGCGAAGGAGTCTGCCGCCTTCTAGGCCAATGCCACTGGACTAGCGGTGACAAAAGCATAGTGCAGAAAAGCAGAAGAAAAACTGGCGCCCAATACGGGTCCGCCGCTTTCAATGCTGCGTGGAACTTTAAAAGCCAAGGCATGGCTAACTCGTTTGACCAAGCTCCCAAGCACATTGCGATGAGTAGATCGAAACGAAGGCTTTGCCCCATTTGGAAGGCAGAAACATGCGCACCACGATTGATGGCGTAGACCACACAGACCGCCAGTCCAATAAGAACAGGTATTGCTTTGGCCCAAAGGGGAAAGTCGGCTATCGCAGGAACAAACGCAGTTCCCAGATAGTAGGTAGTCCTGCAGACCTCTGCGGCAACCAAGCCAACAACGAACATCTTGGCAAAGACCAGGAGTTCGGGCATTTTCATCGTGTGCTTGGTAGCCGCCATTCAACATTACTCTCTGTGACGCGTGAGCGCATTGTGCGTGCAGCGACTTGCGGGTCGTGCTGGCGCTCCTCGGCATCTTGCGCCGTCCGGAAGACATGCGATGATTGGTGGCCAAGGAGGACGCGATGCGACTGCCACAGGGTATAGAGGACGATACTGATGTCCGCACAGCGCTCCGTTGGCTAGCAGAGATCAGCGGCAATGCCGTCGGCTTCGGGCGGCGACTACGCGCAGCCCAGCAGGCCTATATCGATTACACAGGCGCTGCCGGCGACTTCGGGCGCAACCCTGCGTTGTCAGCTCTCGGGGCCGACGTCGTGGCCTCCTTTCTGGCCCAGTCTCAATCCTTGCTTGATTGCAGGCGATCCTTCGACCAAGCTCTTGCCTCGCGCTGTGTTCCTTGGATCAAACAGATTGGGGTGAATGTTGAGGCTCTGGCGAATGTGCCTGGCGCGGAGCAGCGAGCTCGCCGCATGCTGCAGGACGCTGCCAGCGAGCCGGACGGACCCATGCTTGAGCTGGTGATGGCCGGGAACTACGCAGCCGATGGAGAGGACGTAGCCTTCATACCCGAGCAGCCCGGCCAAGCCAAGACGCCGGACATCCATCTGACAGTTGACGGGCGCTCTGAGCGCGTCGCCGTTGAATTCAAGCGGCTCAGAGCAGGCCAGTACGAGGCGGACGAACGCGAGCTACAGCGACGGATATTCCGCCGTGCTGCTGAGATCATCGATAGGCGGAAGTTGTCTCTATCCATCGATGTGAACTACAGCGTCGAACTCAAAGACGTGCCCGAGACGTACCTCTCCGACTGGGTTTTGCGATTCCTGTCGAGCCCGCTTTTCACACCTGGCCACTACCCCTGGCGTGACGAGTTCGGCTCGGGTGAGATTCGCCAAGCCAATGTCCAGGCGGTACTGGAGGACATTGCGGACTCGTCTCTCTATTTCGGGACGAAGCTGGCACGATTGCTGTCAGGGAACCCAGTTCGCGATAACGGCTACAACCTTGCCGTCGGCTTGGTCCCCGACAATCGTGACCCCCGCTTCTTCCAGGACTTCCGCTACGGTTCAGTCGTCACTTGGCAATGCACAGCGCCAGTGGCGATCGAGCGCAAGGCGCGCCACGTCAAAACCAAACTTGCCGAAGCAGGTCGCCAGGTAGCCACCCAGAAGGTCGGCGTCATCCATCTCGCGATGGACATCGAGCTTGGCTGCGAGTCGTCTGACCTCAGGCGACAGCGCAACAAGGAGGTCATCACAGAGTTTCGCGCCGAGTCGATGGTTGCGGCGCTATATGTGCACTACCTCGTGCCACGCATATCCGAATCACATTCTTGGCTCGTCGACGAGACTTGCGACAAGTTTGGTCATGATGGTGATCCACCCACAATGATGATTTTTCCTGGCTCGGAGGTGCTGGGTAACGACCTGCCGGCATGGCAGCAAACGCTACCCATCCCTAGGCGCCTTTAGGGCAACGCTGATTAAGGTCCACCATTGAGAGGGGTCAAACGTTATCCGCAGATGAAGCAGCAGACCTTGGCAATGGCCGCAGATCAAGACAACGGATTCGAGCATTCGCGCAAACCCACCCGACGCGAAGAGTTCTTGCGGACCATGGAGACAATAGTGCCATGGGCCGCTCTGTGCCAGGTGATAGAGCCGCACTACCCCAAAGCAGGCAACGGCCGCCCGCCCATTGGCCTTGAGCGCATGCTGCGCATCCACTTCCTGCAGCACTGGTTCAACCTGGCCGATCTGGCGTGCGAAGAGGCCCTGTACGACAGTGCCAGCCTGCGCCGCTTTGTGGGCATTGACCTGGGCCGCGAGCGCGTGCCCGATGCCACCACGCTGCTGAAGTTTCGCAAGCTGCTCAATGAGCACAAACTGGGTGAAGCCCTGTTTGCCCAGGTAGGCCAGCAACTGCAAGAGCGCGGCTTCAAGGTCAACACCGGCACCATCGTGGATGCCACCATCATCGCCGCGCCCAGTTCTACCAAGAACGCCGACAAGGCGCGCGACCCCGACATGCACCAGACCCGCAAAGGCCAGCAATGGTATTTCGGCATGAAGCTGCACATTGGCGTGGACAGCCAAAGCGGGCTGGCGCACAGCGCCGTGGTGACGGCGGCCAACGTGCATGACAAACACCCGCTGCCCGATCTGCTGCATGGCAACGAGCAGCGCGTGTACGGCGACTCGGCCTACGCCAGCCAGAAGGCTCTGATCCGGGGCAAGGCGCCCCAAGCCAAAGACTTCACCAACCAGCGCACACGCAGGTGCGGGGTGGTCGACCAGACGCAGCGGTCCAAGAACCGCAACAAGTCCCGCATCCGCGCTCGCGTAGAGCATCTATTCGGGGTGGTCAAGCGGCTGTGGGGCTTTGGCAAGGTGCGCTATCGCGGGCTGCAAAAGAACGCCACGCGCGCGTTCACGGCCTTGGCGCTGGCCAACATCTACCTTGCCCGAGGGCGCCTGCAGGGACAGGTGCGCCCGTAAGGGTCTGAAGGGGGCTCAAAGGCTCCCGAAACAGGCCCTGTGGGGCAAAGTCCGGCATCTTTGCGGGCCATTTGGCATTCAAATGGCTGTGCAATGGAGTTGACGCTACTTGATCAGCATTGCCTTAGGCACCTCCACGCTTGAAACCAAGGGATTTCAATATTTCGCTCTCGCGAACAATCTGCTCTGCCGCAAACGCTTTGTATGCCTCTCCATTGAGGTACTGAGGCTCCATGTCGTATTTCGCGAGAATGTCTTTGAAGACCTTCGCATCCATGGCCGCCCTGAAGCCATCGTGCAGCGTCTTGATCACCTGTGGCGGCGTTCCCTTGGGCGCCGCAAGTCCCCACGGAGAGGTCTGAACCAGGTTGATGCCAAGCTCCTTCAGCGTCGGGATATTCGGATACTTGGGGATCCGCTTCTCGCTCCAGACAACCAGCAAGCGCATTTCTCCCGCATCCACATAGGGGCCCCAGGTCGATGCGTCGGCCATGGACATGACATGTCCGCCCAGCAGCGCCGGAATGGCTTCCGCCGTGCCCTTGAAGGGAACGTGATTCAGCGTCACGCCTGCCTGCCGGGAAATCTGCTCCATCGTCAGGTGCTGCGTGGTCGCGGCCCCGGAGGTGGCATAGCTCAGTTCACCCGGGTGCGCCTTGGCATAGGCGATGTAGTCGCTGAAAGTCTTGATCGGCGACTTTGCCGGCACGACGATGCCCCAGGTGAACCCCGTCAATCGGAGGACGTAGTCCAGATCGGTGGCCGGATTCCACTTGATATCCATAATGTACGGAAGCCGGTACACCGACTGCACCACCAGACCCAGGGTATAGCCATCCGCAGGACTGGTCTGCAGTTGCTGGCTGGGAAACACGCCTCCGGCACCCGGCTTGTTCTCCACGACCACGCGCTGCTTTAACGTGGTGGCTGCGGCCTCGGCAAGCGCCCGCACGACGAGATCGGTCACGCCACCGGCAGCGAACCCGACCATGATCTTGATCGGCTTGTTGGGGAATGCGCCCGACTGGGCGTGCGCCAAAGGAATAGCCCCGGCCGCGCCGCCGACGGCTGTACCGACACCCAGGCGCACAAATTCACGTCTTTTCATCGTCATCTCCTAAGTATTTGATTTTCAGATTCACCATCACACGAGATCGGCCGGCAAATCCATCAGGCATTCCGAACCGAATGCAATGGACTTCCCGAACGCTGACAACATGGGCAACTCTTTCTCCATCCAGTACCGGGCCAGCGCCAGTTTCCGGCGGTGGAAATCGGTTCCCGATCCATCCGCCACGGCCTGCACGGCGGTCATTGCCATCACCAGCCACATGTAGCCGAAGGCATGGATGCCCATCATTCGCAGGAAGTCATAGGAAGCACCGGGCGCATCGTTCAGCTTCCTGCCGGCGTCCGTGATCCACTGCGCCGAAGTACGGACGGCCGCGGTCGCCTCCATCAAGGCGGCAGCCATGGCTTTCAGCGACGGATCGCCCAAGGCCTGCTCGGCGCATTGCTCGACTTCGGAGGCATAGCTGCCAAATGCCGCCCAACCGTCCGCAGATTTCAGCTTGCGCGCGGCCAGGTCGAAGGCCTGGACCCCGTTCGCACCTTCGTATAGCTGGAATATCCGGGCGTCGCGCACCAGCTGTTCCAACCCGTTTTCGCGGATGTAGCCGTGCCCGCCCATCACCTGAAGGGCATCGTTGGTGGCTTCAAAGGACTTGTCGGTTAGGTAGGCCTTCACCACGGGCGTGAGAAACACCCCGATCGCCTTGTCGTGCGCCTGCGACTCGCCCACGGCATCCTGCGTGGCACGCACATAGAGCGCCAGTGCCCGCGCACCTTCGATATAGGCAGCCTGCTTGAGCAGCAGCCTCCGCACATCGGCGTGGCAGATGATGGGATCCGCGACGCCTGCGCTGCGCTGCGCCGGGTCCAGCGCCCGCCCGGCCAGGCGTTCCTTGGCGTATTGCACGGCATGGCCGTGGGCCCGCACCGCGGACCCGAGGGACTGGATGCCGGTGTTGATGCGCGCATGGTTCATGAGCTCGAACATGCCGCTCATGCCCGCCGAGCTGGACTTGCCCGCCCCTTCCTTGCTGCCCCCGATCCGGTAGCCGATGGCCTCCTCGAAATTCATGGTGCAGGTGGCATTGCCCTTGAGCCCCATCTTGTGCTCGATGCCACCCGTGGTGACGCCGTTGCGCGCGCCAAGCTCGCCGGTGGCGGGATCGACGTTCCACTTGGGAACCAGGAACAGATTGACGCTGCCGAGGGCGTCCGTCACGCGGCCGTCGGCATCCGGCACCTTCGCCAGCACCAGGTGCACGATGTTGCCGGCCATGTCGTGGTCACCGGCGGAGATGAAGATCTTCGTGCCGGAGATGCGGTAGCTGCCGTCCTGCTGGGGCACGGCCTTGGTCTTCATCAGGCGCAGGTCGGTGCCGCAGTGCGGCTCCGTTAGGCACATGGTTCCGGTCCACTCCCCCACGGTCATGCGTGGAACCACATGCCGGCGCATCCAGTCCTCGCCATTGCGGCGGATGGTCGCATGCGCTCCATTCGTCAGCCCGAAGTACAGGCCCAGCGAGTTGTTGGCGGAACTCGTGAACTCGCGCAGTGCCTGGGCCATCGCGTTCGGCAGGCCGCCGCCGCCGTCCTCCACGCTGGCACTGATGCTGTTCCAGCCGCCGTTGCGGTAGAGGTCGAAGGCATTCTTGAAGCCGCTGGGCGTCGTCACCGCACCGTCGGAAAACGTGCATCCCTGTGCGTCGCCCACCTCGTCCAGCGGCGCCCACACCTCTTCCAAGAGCTTCGCCGCCTCTCCGAGCAGGGTACTGGTGTCATCGGCCGTCAGCTCGCCGATCAACTCAGGAAAACGCGGGCCGAAAACATCATGGAGCAGGAACACATAGTCCTGCACCGGGGCTTTGTAGATCGTGGCCATACCTGTCAAGCTCCACGGAAGACCGCTGGGCGCCGTTCGACGAAGGACTTGATGCCTTCGGCCGCGTCTTCGCTGCCCATCACCTTGGCTCGGATAGCGGGGATGGCCTCGATGGCGGCGGCTTCGCCGGCCTCGATGAACTTCTTGCCCGCCTGCTTCATGGCCTGTATGCCCAAGGGTGCGTTCTTCGCAATGGTTTCTGCCAGTTGCATCGCGCGTTCGATCTGCTCGCCCGGCGCCACGACCTCCTGAACCAGGCCGATGCGGTAGGCCTCCTGCGCCGTGAACTCATCGCACAGCATCAGGTGGTACATGGCATTGCCCCAGCCGGCCCGCGTCACGTATCGGAAGTGCGCGCCGCCCAGCGGGGCGATACCCCGCTTGGACTCCATCTGGCAGAAACGTGTATCGCTGGCAGCGACCACGATGTCGCCGGCCAGCATCATTTCAATCCCGATGGTGTAGTTGATGCCCTGGACGGCGGTCACGATCGGCTTCGTGCATTGGCGCACCAGCCCCATCGGATCCACCGTCTCCTTGGTGCGGGGCTTTGCCGTTGCCTTGGGGCCAAAGAACTTGGGCATGTCCAGGCCCGCGGTGAAATGCTCCCCGGCTGCGCACACGACCCCCACCCAGAGCTCCGGATCCTCATCCAGCAGCGTCAGCGCCTGCGCCAGTTCCATCATCATTTCCGGGCTGAACGCGTTCTTCTTGCCTGGGTTGTCGATGACGATTTTGAGAATGCGACCATGACGCTCATGGCGGACGGTACCGGGAACTACTGACTCAGTCATTGATATCTCCTAGATTGCTAACATTAAGTAATGATGATGACCATCATCATTATCAGTGTGTGGCAAAATTTTGCACATGTCAACCGCCATCGAGGAGTTATCCATGAGTGATTCCCCCGTAGAGACCCTCACCACACGAGAACGCATACTGAACAAGGCCGCCGAACAAGTCCGCGCAGAAGGCCTGGACTCCATTAGCGTGAACAAGCTCATGCGCAGTGTGAACCTCACACACGGTGGCTTCTATGGGCACTTCGCATCGCGCTCGGAACTGGTGACCGAAGCTCTGGAGCGGGCGCTTGTCGATGGCGAAGCCAGCGCCCGAGCCGCGGCCGCCCAGGGAAGGCCAAGAGACTTCGTGAGCATGGTCAAGAGCTACCTGAGCAGGGGGCATCGCGACTCCCGCCACAGTGGCTGCGCCATTTCGGCGCTGGCCGCGGAGGTCAGCCGCGGCGACGAAGCCGCCAGGAAGGTCATGGAGGCTCACATCGAGTCCTATTTCAAACAGGTGGCTGCGGCACTGCCCGACCACGATGAAAAGCACGCGATGGTGGCCGTGAGTGCGATGGTGGGTGCGTTGATGTTGTCGCGGGTCTATACCGACACGAAACGGTCGGATCAGCTGCTGAACCAGGTCAAGGCATTTCTGACCGACTCGTTCGGCAGCGGCAAATAGACCAGATGGGAAAGCGGGTGCGTCTTGGTGCGCCCGGCCCGAGCGGCGCAAGTGCTGGCTTGCGCGCCCCGGTCAACGGCCCAGGAGTTGTTCAAGAACCTCACGGGAATGGGCGCCCAGCTGAGGAGGAGGAAGGCGCACCCCCAGCCGCTCCCCATCCACGCGGTAGGGCGAACTCAGCACATGCGTCTGGCCGGCGTCCGGGTGCGGCTGGACCGTGACCAGCCCCGCCTCTTGCGCGCGTCCGGAGGTCAGCGCCTCAAGCAGTCCTAGAACCTTACCCGACGGAATACCCGCCTCTGCCAGTTGCACCAGCAGTTGGTCCTGGGAGCGTTGGCGCACCTCCTCCATCAGGATCGGAACCAGCGCCTGTCTGTTTGTCGAGCGCAGGATGTTTGTGCGAAAGCGCTCATCGTCGGCCAGTTCCGGTCGCCCGAGAATGCCGCAGAACCTGCCGAACTGCGCGTTGTTGCCAACCGCGATGACCAGCGGACCATCGGCCGCATCGAATACGCCATACGGGACGATCGAAGGATGGTTGTTGCCGCAACGAGCCGGGTCCTTTCCCGTAAGAAGCGCATCCAGGCCGTAGAAGGCGGTAATCATCACTCCGCAGTCGAACAAGGCCATTTCGATGTGGCGCCCCTTGCCCGTTCTTTGACGGTCGAACAAGGCGGCCAGGACCGCCTGCGCGGCATAGAGCCCCGTGACCATGTCAACGATCGCCGTCCCGAACTTCAAGGGCGGCAGGTGGGCGTCTCCATTGATGGCCATGAGGCCGGCCTCGCCTTGAATGACGATGTCATAGCCCGGGCGCTGTGCCTCCATGCCGTCGCTGGCATAGCCCGTGATCGAGCAATAGACGATGTCCGGCTTGATCGCCTTCAGGTCCTCGTAAGCCAGTCCCATCTTCGCCATGCCACCGGCCTTGAAGTTCTGCACGACCACGTCGCATTGGCGCACCAGTTCCCTGGCCGTATCGCGGTCCTCCTCGCGCTGCAGGTCCAGCGTGATGGAGCGCTTGTTCCGGTTCATGCTATTGAAATAGGTCGTCTCCGTCCTGCCGACCCGCAGGCCGTAGTCTCTCGTGTCATCACCCCGGTCCGGGTGCTCGACCTTAATGACATCGGCCCCCAGGTCTCCAAGCGCCATGCTGCAGGTCGGCCCCGCGATGACGCGCGAAAAGTCCAGCACTCGAACGCCATCAAGAGGCAGTCTGCGTGTTTCCATGACAGTCCCCGGCCGGCTCAGGAAACGGCTTTCGCGCGCTTGATGGTGCTGTCCAGCCCCTTGGCCAGGTGCGCCTGGAACTCGTTCGTCATATGGGACAGCTGATGCACGTCGAAGTGCGCCGAAAGTACGACCTTGAAGCCCTGCGCATCCCAGGTCCTGTTCAGCGACTTCTTGACGAATCGCACCGCGTACGGTGGCGCAGCGGCGACATGGTTCGCCAGTTCCATGGTCGCGCTTTCCAGATCCGAGCGGGGTACGACCTTGTTGATCATTCCGATCTCGTACGCCTCCTTCGCGCCCAGGCGCCGCCCCGTGAAAAGAAGCTCCTTGGCCTTGCGCATGCTCATCACCCAGGGGTGGACAAACACCTCCAGGCTCGCCGTCCCCATGGAGTGGGCGACGGGATCGGAGAAGAAGGCATCCTCGGAGCACACGATGAGGTCGCACATGTTCGCCACCATAAATCCCCCGGCAATGCAGGCGCCTTGGACCTGGGCGATGGTGGGCTTCTTCAGGTCGTGGATGCGCATGCAGTACTCGAAGAAGTGCTCCTCCTCGTAGTCCCAGCGCTCCTCCACAGTGGGGTTGGGGCGCTCTATCTTTGAGGACTTCAGGTCATGCCCAGCCGAGAAATGATCGCCCACGGCGGCGATGACGACGACGCGGATCTCCTTGTCGGCCTCCGCATCCTTGACCGCCGCATCCAGCTCGCGCAGTAGCAGCCTGTCCTGGGCGTTGCGTACCTGCGGGCGATTCAGAGACACACGCGCAACCGCGCCGAGCTTCTCATAGGTGATGTGTTGAAAGTCCATATCGTCTCCAGTGATCATCAAAAATATGATGATAATCATCATACTTCTTAAGTATGCAAAACTCACTCCGGCTTTGTCAAGCCAAGAAATTCGCACCGGAGGGTTTTGCCAGCGATGGCACTGGCGACTTCAGCCCGCAGGACAGTGGGCAGCAGCGTGGGAGCGACTGAATGCCGACTCCGCTTAGAACTTATCCGTAAATAGTTAAGGAAATCCTGCAAAACCTCCCCCCTTGTTTGGTAGGAGTCAGCAGGCAATGGCAATCTCACGGCTATGAAGCAAAGCAGCCTTGATCTGAACCTGAGTACCAAGAAGACCCGCAAGCAGGAACTGCTGGCCCAGATGGATCTGGTGGTTCCCTGGGCTGCGTTGGTCGAACTCATCACCCCGTACTATCCCGAAGGCAAGAACGGTCGCCCACCCTTTGCACTGGAGACCATGCTGCGCATCCACTGCATGCAGCAGTGGTTCACCTTGTCGGATCTGGCGATGGAAGAAGCCTTCTTTGACACCCCGATCTACCGGGAGTTTGCAGGGCTTGATGCCCATGGGCGAATGCCTGACGAGAGCACCATCTTGCGCTTTCGCCACCGGCTGGAAAGGCACAAACTGGCCGATCAGATTCTGGCCACCGTCAATGAACTTCTGGCAGCCCAGGGCCTGCTGCTCAAGGCGGGCACTGCCGTGGACGCCACCTTGATCGCGGCACCGAGCTCGACCAAGAACAAGGGCAAAAAGCGCGATCCAGAGATGCACTCAAGCCAAAAGGGCAACGAGTGGCACTTTGGCATGAAGGCCCACATTGGCGTGGACGCAGACTCGGGTCTGGTGCACACCGTCATCGGCACATCGGGCAACGTGTCTGACGTAGTAGAGGGCAACAGCTTGCTCCATGGTGAGGAGAAAGACGTCTTTGGTGATGCTGGCTACCAAGGCGCGCAAAAGCGCCCGGATGCCATAAAGGATGTCACTTGGCATGTGGCGATGCGCCCAGGCAAACGCAAAGAGCGGGACAAGGAAAACAACCCTATTGACGCTCTCATAGATCAAGTGGAAAAAATCAAAGCCAGCATCCGTGCCAAAGTGGAGCACCCCTTCAGGGTGATCAAACGGCAGTTTGGCTATACCAAGGTGCGTTACCGGGGGCTCAAGAAGAACACGCTGCAGCTCAAGACGCTGTTTGCGCTATCGAACCTGTGGATGGCGCGCCACCAATTGCTGGCGGCGCAGGGATGAGTGCGCCTGCAAACAGGCAAGGGGCCGCAAAAGCGGCGCGAATGACCCAAAGGGCGTGAAAAATGGCGCGAAGACGCGAGAAAACGGCCGCAATTGCATCATCTGAAAAACATCGACCCTGTAGCACTTATGAGTCCGAGTTGTTCAGGACATCCCTAGTAAGGAGCCATTCAAAAGACCGAAACACCGGCCGATGTTGGGCCGTACCCATCTGCTGCAAAGGAATCATAGTAGGGTGTGGCCGGCTTTATTGGAATCGGCACCGGTACTGGCACCACGCACATTGTCGCGTGTGTTTCCCTGCTCAGGCACAAGGCAGATATCCTTTGGTTTCGAAAAGCGTCGCACGCCCCCGGTGGCTTGCAACGATTTTCATACTAATTAACCGAGCATCCATCCAGAGAATTGCATTGGCCAATGACCCTACGGATTCTCATTAATGTCGGAACCTGTATCCATGAGGCCGGGCTAAATCCGCAACCATTGAAAACCAGCACCGCTACCATCAACAAACCAGACCAATGCGCAGCCAACACCTCGCGCCTGGCGAAATCAAACCCTTGAGTCCATGCGCTTGTTTGAAAGTCCCATTGATGCACGCCGCCTTCATGGCGATATTTATTCGACCATTAACTGGTGACGTTTTTTGTGGTGCGCCAGCGGTTCATGATTCCTCTTGGGCTTACGGCTGCCATGCTGTTCCGATGCCCCCATGCAAGGCAGCGGCCTCCTCGCCTGCCTCCACTCCTACCCCCTCACCAGCGTCCCAGGCCATGATCCCGCACCGGTCCATCGCAAGCTGCGAGCAAAGTTTGCCTGACGCCACGCCCCCAACACCCCCAACTCACCCCCCAATCAAGACGCGGCACTCCGAGCTGAAAAGCAGGCCTCAAAAAACCCCCTTTTTACGCACGTTTTGGACCTCTCTACACGTTACAGAGACAAGCCGCTGTCAACTCAAAACCGGAGAAATCCTACGGCGACTGCTCAATATTTCAGCACCCTAGGCGAGAAAGGCGTTGTCTACAACTCGTCAGCATTCGCAGCCGAGTACGCCTACATTTGTTGTCCATTTGTTGATTTGGCCCCGCATTTTTGAGTTTCTCCTCGCAAAGTCAACGGATGTAGACGTACTTTTGACTTATCGATCAACAAGTTGTCATCATTCATGGCCTTTGGTGACCTGGCGCCCTTTCCCCCCTGGTTTATTGCGGATGGCGTCATTTTGATAGGCTAAAAAGACATTTCCTATAACTGCATCAGTCCGACCGTTTTTTTTTGTTTGGCAACTCGGCCTCTGTCAACTAAATCGCGAAATCAATCATCAATCTCAGTCGGATTTGTTTGGCAACTCGGCCGATGTCAACTATTTCTGCTTGACAACTCGCTCACTGTCAACTATTTCTGCTTGACAACTCGGCCACTGTCAACTTTTCTGTCGGGCAACTAGGCAACTGTCAACTATTTCCACCAAAAACCCTCCTCAGACCAGCTATTAGCGGTGTCATAGCTATTTCCTATCAATAAAACGGCAGTTTTAATAACCAGAGCGGTATGTAAAACCTTCTTTTAATACGCAAACGTTTGGTTTTCGACGCACTCAGCGAGCGCATCCACTGGTGAACCCTCTCAATAGGTGATATTTCGTTTATTGAGCATCTTTTGGCGATCGGTTTGACCGGCTGCAGGCATTTCGAGACTGTGCAGGCCATCTTGTCATTGCCCCCGCTTCGACACTGGTGGCCCAGTGGCCACGCCGTCGATCAGTGTGATCCGCTATGACGCATATGCCCTCGGGTGGGAAGCGGCGCTTTTGTTGCTGCACAAGCTCAAGGCCGGCGAAGACGCGCAGGAAGTGCGCGTGGAGGTGCCAACCGAACTCCTGATTCGTGAGTCCTGCGCCGCACCCCGAAATCAAGCTGTCGTCGCGAGCGCATAGTACCGACTTCGACCGTTTCAGAAGCAACGATAAGAACGCTTACCTCCAAAGTGGTCAGGTTTCAAGACTTGATGTGATCCACAGACGGATCATCAATGACGCCGACATGTAGCGACTGAAAGAGCTCTTGAAAATCTGCCACCAGCCTGTCTCAAACGGCTTTGTTGCACAAAGCCAGTCCGCTGAGCTGGTAACCTCGAGACATGAGTGAACCGAAGGGGTCCAAGGCCCGCTACAAGACCACCAACTGGGCAGAGTACAACGCCGCGCTCAAAGCCCGAGGGTCGCTGACAATCTGGCTGGACAAAGGCATGCAGTGGTACGCCCCATCCAGCGGCAAACGCGGGCGCCAGCACATCTTCTCCAACGCAGCCATCCAGTTCTGTCTGGGCATCAAGTGCCTGTTCGGTCTGGCCCTGCGTCAAAGCCTGGGCATGGTTGAAAGCCTGCTGCGTCTGGCAGGCCTGGACTGGCGGGTGCCCGACTACAGCACCGTGTGCCGACGCCAGAAGACTTTGCAGGTACAACTGCCCTACCGAGCCAGTACCACCGCACTGGAACTGCTGGTGGACAGCACCGGCATTCAGTTCCTTGGCGAAGACGAATGGAAACGCAAGAAGCACGGGGCCGAGTACCGGCGCCAGTGGCGCAAGGTGCACCTGGGTGTTGATGCCCACACGTTGGAGATCCGGGCCATCGAGGTGACCGACAACAGCGTGGGCGATGCGCCCATGCTGCTCGAGTTGCTGGAGCAGATACCACCCGATGAGCCGATTGCCAGCGTCAGTGGGGACGGTGCCTACGACACCAAGGCGTGCCATGCGGCGATTGCCCAGCGAAATGCGCAGGCGGTGATCCCCCCGCGCAAGAACGCCCAGACGTGGAAGGCGACCCTGGTGGGAGCGCATGCGCGCAACGAAGCGCTGCGAGCCTGTGACAGATTGGGGCGCAGCATCTGGAAAAAGTGGAGCGACTATCACCGCAGAAGTCTGGTGGAGACCAAGATGCACTGCTTCAAACGCCTGGGCCAACGGGTGATGGCGCGCACGTTTGAGCGGCAGGTGGTGGAGTTGCATGTGCGTGTGGCTCTGCTCAACCGTTTCACGCAACTCGGGCGCCCGAGCACGGTGCCCGTGGGTGCCATGGCATAGTTGCGTCTGGGGCTGGGGTAATCTCGTCTGCCTTCCGACTTGTGCAACAAAGCCCATCAGGCTATGTTTGCTGCGATCTGGAGGTCGAGCCTGGTGGTTGATCCAGGGAGTCTCCCTCTTTAACGTACTGGGCCTGCCTTCGGGGCGCGGGGTGGCTCGACGAAGAAACGCACTATTCGCTCAGATCAGATCGATCCCGTCATGCATGTGTTTTGAGATGGCAACGCGCACCTCGTGGTGCACCAAGTCACGAAGGTGGTACAGCCCTCTTGCGTTCTTTAGACCTGCAGCCTTCACCACTTGTTCGACCGTGAAGTCACCATTGAGCCATCGCACCAGGACGGTATTTCGGACAACCTGTGGTCCCAGACGCGCGGGATACGGCAGGTTACTGCTTTGGCATGCCGTTCGAATGGTTTTAGTCACCAGATACAACAGCGCGTGCATGGACATGGATGGGGATTTCCGCGAACAAAACAGCACCTCATGATTCTGCGCCGGCTCATAGCACTGACGGGCAGACAGCCATTCTTCGAGGGCTTTCGCCACTGACGCCGGCACGTGCATGACCCTGTGAACTCCGCGTATTTCGTTCTCTACCCGCAACGCTGAGATCTTGTCATGCGGAATTGACTTGCGTGGATCCTCACCTCCCTCGATCAACACGTCCTTTACCGTCAGTTGTCGGATCTCTCTGGGAGCAAGTCCAAGATGAAAAAATTGCCATCAATATCGCGCGATTGCGCCTTTCAATCAGGTCTTCACCCACAGGGAAGGCAGCGAACGCCGCCTTCCAGAGCGCATCTGTGAGGATGGCTCCCTTGGGATCCTCGCTTGGCGGCATGTCCTCCCCCAACAAGCCAAGAGCCGGATTTGCATTCACCCACTTCTGTGACAGCGCGAATCGGTAGATTCGGTCAATGGCGCTCCAGTACCGCCTGCGAGTGATCGGACTGACCGTACCTTGTTTTTTTGAGGCCCGTAAGCTGCCGTTTATGAAATTGTGGACGTCTACGGCAGTGGCCTTGTGCCAAGCGGTGCCAGACATAGCTAGCCCATCGTTGTTCGCATGTTGACTCAGTGACGTAAGCCAGCGTTTCCAAATTAGCCGATAAAGAACCGCCCCCTTAGGAGTCAGCCAATCGCGATCGTCGTTGGCTCGGTTGTCCAACCAAAGCTCAAACACCTCTGGTCCCAAAGGCATCGGTACAGGGGATGGGAGGTGATTCTGCTGCAGAGGCTCGTGCGACATAGAGTTTTCTTGTTGTTTTGAATGCACATTACATGAAGAGATAAAAAATAAATCATCATGCCATCTCATATCCCAAGGCCGCGCATAAGAAATTGAAAGAAAAAGTCGATCAAAGACTGAATACTCAATAACCAGACAACACAATCATGTAGTGTGCGTTCATGTGCCGGCCAAATCGCCAGCGAAGATCGGCACTGTATGCCGATGCACCTGTGAGGTTTGCTCACGATGGAAATACTGCCCCCTCCCCCGAAGAATTGCGCAAACGGTAGACGTCGTTGTTATGCTGCGGGCTGAAATTGCTCAATGAACTGTGCCAGAGCTTGGGCTGTAGGTTCGCCCCATAGCTCCTTGGCATACCAGGTTGAGAAGAGGGAACGGATCATGGCGCTTTCGATGCCCTTATCAAGCTTGATGGACTTGTTCTGGTTTTGAGCCTTGAACGCGTCGAAGATCTGCTTGTGCTCCTTTTCATCGAGCTCTTTATAGACGGCCAACGCATCTTGCGCGCGTGCAGCGAGGAACTTTTCCATCACCGATGGACCTGTAGGGTTCTTTTTAGAGATCGACTTTGGAGAGCTTAGCTGCAAAGAATTCGGATTTCTAGAAATGTCTTGGAGTGTCCATCGGAAATACCCTGCCGGAGTGCCAAGTGGGCTCATGCTGGTGGACTCGGCTCTTATTTCCACGCGGGAGATGGCAGCTCGGATGACGTCTTCTTGGTACTGCGCGGCCAAGTCTGACGCGTCCGCCTGGCTGAAACCGAACTTCATAATTCTTCCGATCAACTCCGCATCGATCACTGGAGGTGCGGGGAATTCGAGCTGCGGCTGCTTGTTTTGCTCGACTCGGAATTGAAGCTTTTCCACCCTGCGGCCGTTCTTATGTTCAACGAGCTCAATGTTGATGTCGGTCAGCGCATTGATCTCAGCAATAGCTGGCTTGATCGTGTCACGCTTGAAATACTTATAGACCGGTGGCGCCTCGGCGGATATCGGATTTCCAGTGATGACCCCGTACCAATGTTCGTAGCTCTGGATGAAGGTCAACTTCGATGGGTTGGTGGCATATCGCCTGCAGATCTCATAGAGAGCAAGGGCCGAGCCGGATTTGAGCGAACTTTGATAGACGATTGACAACCGCGTATAAGTACTCGGTGCCATCACTTGCTCATGCACCTCCGGCGGGAAAGCGAAACCGAACCATACTTGGCCAGAGTGTTTATTGAATCCCTCTGGGTTCACCAATGTTACCGACGAAACCAAGCGCTCACTGGTCCACTGGCGCTCGTTTTCCATGAGCAATTTGATGTTCTGCAGGTCCTCCAGTTGTCGCTTGAGGTACTGGACATCTTTACTGTCGTATGCCGCGTCTCGAGCAAGGTCCGACAACGGAATCCAAAAATACTTCTTTGCAGCCGGTGTGTTGATGGGAGCGTTGAGTCCGGGCTCCTTCATCTCCTGCGCGTGATACATCATCACATTGAAGACCTTGCGCGAAAGCAAAGACAGGTTGCCTTCGACGACACGAAGACCGATAGCTTCGTTTGTCTTTCGGAATTGCTTTAGATCGCCTGATTCGAGGGTCGTCAGCGCATTGCTTCGAGCCTTGCTCTTCCTTGTCGCCATCGACAGCCTTTCAGTGTCACCTTCCCATCACTTTCACGGTGGCCACGGCCCCATCATCGGTGAAAATTTCACAAAGTTTTCTCACCTTTGTATGAGCCCATCGCTTTTTCACTTTTCGATGAGATCATACCGCGCTCACCGATCGATTTGATAGCTTCTCTTTAAACCTCAGGCATTTATCCAACAGGTGCAGGAAACCAAGTCCCTGTAGATGCTCACCATAGTCCCTGAATCCACTCACTTATGCTCCCCGTAGAAGCTCACCCAAATTCCGTTTAGTCCCCGGTGAACCTCACCTGAGTCCCTGTAGATGCTCACCTAGGTCCCTGAATCCACTCACCGAGTTGGGCGCTACCCCGCACCAGTGCTGCATTTGACCGATCCTAATTTGTATTCAAATGATCCAAGGGTATTCTCAAAAAGATACTCAATGCGCCAGCATCCATTCTTGAGAAATACAAACCGCCAGGCAGCCAAAAACCGTCACCAAAAAAAACCGAAGAAGAAACTCAGGGGGGCTCACCAACATCCCGGTCTGATTCGACCATGGCAAGAGTCCCCCACAGCGCTAAGCGGGCCCTTCCCTTCCCTCCTGAATGACGCGACCTTGGTGCCTGATCCATCGCCTGTCGTAACAGACTTTGGATTGGAGAATTCATTCGCCATGGAGTCGATGGATTTCCTCTGGTCCCCGATGGAGCTCACCTTTCGCTTGCATTTCGCCCGTCAGGCGGGTCAAAACTCACTATTGGACTGTTCCGGCCTTGTCTCCGCTTTCAAGCGGCCTCTAGGCCCGTGTAACACCCAACTTGACGTATGTGTTTGTCAGACATACTTAAATTAGTCCCTGTAGAAGCTCACCATTCAGTTGACTTGTTCAAGGAGTCTTTATAAATCAACAACTTTACTGATAGCAGGCACTCACTCTAGGAGTTTTTTTTGGTGAAGTTCTCAACAACATGGTCCCCGAAGAATCTCACCTTAGCTGAAGTAGTCCTGGCGTGGCGGGCGACATATTGAGGCGCGACGTCCCTGAAAAGGCTCACCTTTATCGTGATGTGACGCGAGTGCGCGAATATATCTCGCTGCCACGCCGTGTAAGGTCCCTGTAAAGACTCACCTTTGTGGCGGCAGGGATGGTTTTTTGTCGCACGGGTGGTGCGCCCAGCGAGGCTAGCTAGCAGGAAAATGGTCCCCGTAGAGACTCACCGTTAGAGATCAACCGCTGAGAGAGGGGTACAGGTCCCCGGAAAGGCTCACCTTTCTACTTTTCCAAGTAACCTGGGCAGATCTATTAGCGGAAGACAGGAGTGCAAACTTGTGTGAAGAATTTTGGGCTCTGGTCCCTGTGGAAGCTCACCTTTCGGGATAAGGCTGTCAATCCTCGGTTCTCGGAGATGTCGTCGCGCAAAGCAATGGAGATGAAATCAGCCTTGCGGTGAGGATTTGTCCCTGTAAAAGCTCACCTTTTGACTCGCTATACAGGTGTTGCACGCGATAAGCGGGGCGAGGGATAGCCGGAAGCTGTTTACGACCCATTGAGCTCGTGGCAACCGTCATGAGCAACTCTGAAAGCTTCGTAAGCACGCGGCGATCCCAGGTTGATGGGCAGCATCAAGATGGGATTACCGGCCTCTTACAAAGCTTCTGCTAAGCGTAGTGTTCAGATTTTGGTCCCCGAAGAAGCTCACCTTGGGATTCTTGGCAACGAGCAGTGGTTCTGAATCAGTAAACTTTTTCAGTACTTGCAGATTTTCCGCTGGCCACAGTGTCAAGGCGTTGATCTAGCGCGCGGCAAGGTGACAGCCATTGCCCGCGATCTGAAGTTTGCTCACTCCGAGATCCGGCGCATGGAAGAGCTCGAAGAATCTCAAAATCAACTTTTTGAGAGCATCAATGAACAGCTCTCAAAAGTCACCGAGGCGCTGACAGATGTACAAATCAAGGCGTCCAAGCTTCCTGATTCATCCGGACCTGGAAGCGCGGCTTGCAGCCGCCCTGGCAGAAACCGATACCGCTCGCCAGGAGGCCACTGATAAGGCGGTGGAGATCGGGCGAGTGACGGGCGAAATAGAAGCACTGCGAAAGCAGCTCGTTGACCTGACTTCCGCCCTGGTTTCGCCATCAAACCGCTCGTGAAGCTAGGCTGCCCTGCCCTGCCCTGCCCTGCCTCAAAGCGAATTACTCTTTCGGGAACAGTGCCATTAACTTCGACGTAATTTCATGGGCGGTCTCGGGGCTGAGGCCCCTCAGACTGAGTTCGATTCGGCCGTCCTCTTCGAAGGATTTGAGTTCGCCTTTAGCTCCTTTGAAGCTGAGCGCCTCACGGGTGGAGCGAGGGCGCTTCACTGGGCCCTTGACTGCAGCTTTGCGCCTGGCCACAACGTCGCGATATCCCATGCCTGTCTTCGCGACTTCGAGAATGAGTTCGAGAGTAGCCTCATCTCCCTCGACATCCCAAAATTCCCGGAGCGCATTAAGCATCTTGTGATTTAACAGCTCCGGATTCTCGGCGACAGCGTGTATGACTCTGTTGGACAGTCCGGCCAACGACAGTGTTCGACTGACGTGATCCTCGCCTAGGCCGAGTGATTTTGCCAAAGCTGCCTGAGTCTGATAAACCTTCTTTGCTAGCAGCTCCTTCCATTTGATAGCGTCATCGAGAGGAGTTTGCTCTCGTCGTTCAACATTGGCCGCTCGAGCTTCCTCATAGAGCTCTCTGTCGCTTGCCGGACGAGGCCGAATCTCGATCCGTAACGTCGCAAGACCCGCGGCGCGGGCCCCGCGCAACCGTGTTTCACCTTCGATAAGGGTGATGCTTGCTTGATCGTCGATGTAGCCAGTAGCAGAGATGCGCTGCCCGGAAGTCGACAGCGAAATAGCCATGTTGTCCACGGCCGTGGTCGTGTAGACAGCGCGGGGATTGAATGGATTTGACTTGATGAGGCCGACAGGGACGTCATAGACGTTTCCTACCTGGTAGTCTGTAGGGGCAGCAGTCCGATCTTGGCTCGAACCAACTCCTGGGGTGATTTGCAGGGGGCGTAAGTCTGCTGGGCCTATCTCAGACGGAGTCATGCGGGGATCACCCACGATGGGAATATTTGCTGAGACTGATTCGACGGCAGCGACGCGGTCATCAGAGACTGCGCGTTTTTTGAAACCGGTGGCCATGTTTATTGCTCCTCACCATTGATGCGGCTTAGGATCTCGTCGTATACCGCTTGCATCTCATCAACCGCCTTTTGAGAGCGCTCGCGGCCTTTCAGCTCATGCACTGCGCGACCGCTTTTGCCGGTGGCCAGCCAAGAGGCACGGTGAGCAATTTGAGACTTGAACACCGAGATACCTTCGCTGGCAAGGAATTCGCGCAGTTCCGCTGTGGCCTTGGCGCCTTCAATCGGTGAAACGCGAGTGAGAACGACGTGTGCTGGAATTTCGCCGGACTCGTGGCGCGGCCCCATCTCCTTAAGGGTGTCGAAAACGTTCAAAGTCGATTCAACTTCTTGCTGGTCAGCGCCACATGGAACTAAGACGATGTCGCTGAGCAAAGCGCACTCGAGCATAGTTCTGTAGTTTTGAGCACCGATGTCTACAACGACCAATGTGTATTTCTTCGAGAGATTTGCGAGTTCACGTGCTGGATTCGGCGGCAAGGCGAGTACGGGAATTGATGGTGTCACGCCCTCATCGTTACGAATCTTCGACCAACTCATCGCCGATCCTTGTTTATCCGTGTCCAAGAGAACCACATCCACACCATTTGCCGCTGCCAAAGCCGCGATATGAGTAGCAAGTCTTGTCTTTGCGACACCGCCTTTTTCTGCTCCGATAGTGATGACCATTTCAAATGTCTTTCATAAAACAAAGCTATTTCTGACATTTTCAATGAAAACACTATGATTTGTCAATACTAAAGGGAACTCCACTTTAATTCTGTCGTTAATTGCAATATGACTGCAATTTCGCAACTGATAAACGATAGCCGCAATCTTGGCTCGAGCCAAGATCGGATGACTTAGGGCTGAATGTGAGTCGATGTCGTGGGGGTTGGCTCGAGCCAAGGCGTTTACCTCACCGTATTGTCGATGTGGATTCAATAGCTGGGTTTGTCGGCGCTAGTGCCTTAGGGCGGTTTGTGCTCAGGGTTGTTTCGCTGAAGGTGCAGGTCTTCTGCGTCCGCCGAGTAGCTCAATGGTGAAAGGATTGGCTCGAGCCAACTTTTCGTCGATAGGTTGGGATGGCGGCCGCCTGCCCTGTGTTGGGGGAGTGTTCTTGCGATGTTTAGGAAGTCTTAAAAGCAACTTCGCACCGGAGATACGTTGAGTTTGTGAGTAACGAAAGAGTTTTTTGGAGGGGTGATTCGTGCCGTCTTCGCTAATTGGAGACTGTGGCCGCAAGAAATCGGATTCTGTGGGGGGGGTGCCGGCGGAGATTTAGGATGCCAGAGCGAATTAAGTTCTTTGCGCATAAGTCTCAAGTGCTTAGCAAACCCTATGGTCGAGACTGAGAATTTTTGCAGATGGGCGCCATTCAAAAGCTAGCCTTGTGGATCAAGATGGTGTGTTGTTCGCACGTGAGGTGGAGGCTCTTTCAGGTCACATGTAGATGTCAGTCTAGTCATTGGGTCGCATATGTCGGATGTCTAATTGTTTCAGAGCTAAATTTAGTATTCCTATTTCATGAAAATTACTGAAAATTTCGTGTCATCAAACTTATTTGAATGCCGCAGCGATAGTTTTGATCTGACGCTCTAATGGAGACTTGGCGTAGATGTTCATCGTTGTGCTGATATTGGCGTGGCCGAGCTGAGCTTGAACTACTTCCATCGGGACCTCTCGTTCAATAGCGCGAGTTGCAAAGGTGTGTCGCAGCCAGTGTGCTGAAGCGCCTGCAAGTGATTGACGTTCGGCAGAGGGGAGGGCGGATGCGTTGATAGCATTCCGCAGCCAGGTGCGTACAGTGAGATACAGAGCCTGGTAGCCAATGAATTTCATAGGATCTTTGACGCTGGCCAATAACGGAGCCTTCACAGGGGATTCCTGAAGGCAGCCGATACCGCGGGCCTCCAGGTAATCCTCCAGTGCCACCAAGGCAGAAGGAGGGATTGCTACTACGCGCGGTGCGCCTCCTTTGCCCATGACCTGCAACGCATACCCTCCGCTGACATAACGCAGATCGCCCAACTTGGCTGCCAGCAATTCAGCGGCGCGCAGTCCGACACCCGACAAGAATCCGACAATGAATCGCATACGTGCGCGGGAAGGGGAGGGGGGTTGCGCATCAATGAAGCGTTGGATTTCGGTCTGAGCGTCCGCGGAGAAGGCGCGCGTATCAATGCTGTTGACCGCGGTCTTTTTCATGGAAGCGCGTGTCTTGATGAGCGGCCATGGGTTTTGAAGAATGTAGTCGGCCAGCTTGAGATAGGCGAAGAGGGCGCCCACAATATTGAGAAGGTGATGCCGGCTCGATTGCGAAAGCTGTCCGCGAAATGGTGCCCAACCAGGCTGGCCGGGACTGGCACGCTCACGAGAGATCCAGTGCGCTGGAATGTTTTCCGTGAATGCCCGGAACGCCAGACAGTCCTCCACCTTGACCTCTGAAAACGTGATGCCCCCACGCTCATGCTGGAGCCAGAGCATGAAAACACGCGCCTCCCGCCAAAAACTCTTAACCGTGGCGGCAGAGCCTGCATGAGTCTGTATCCAGGTGCGCATGGCCTGCAAATCGTTCGAGGCGTTTAGCATGGAGCCCGATTCCAACAGAGGCGGCTCTATTGGCTGGTCCTGGAGAGGCACTTGAACGGCGGTTCCAGGGAAGCATTCGAGCTCAAGCGGATGGTCGGCCAGGGCAAGGGATGGCAGGGCGAAGAGTCGCCTCGTGGGGGCGGTAGCCGCAGGGATTAGTGTGTGGAGATGCGATGCAATGCGTTGAGCCTTGCTTTTGCCAACACCTGGTAGGTCGCGGTACCAACGCCCGCCGGCGGCAATGGCTTGGGCCATTTCGCCCAAGTTAATAAGTCCTGCGCCGGTGAGCTTGGTTGCGGTGCGGTCGTCGAACCAGCCGCTAACCATATCCTGTGATTTCGGTTGTTCTGCGTTGCTGGTTTCCAGAACGCGCAGCAACTCCAGTTGTCTCCTGCGCAACCGGTCGCGCCGCTCGGTCTTCATTTCGGTCGGGAAAGCCGCCCCATAGAACTCCAGCTGCTCGGACTCGCTCCAGCCATCCAGATCCCGTTCAGCGATGAAGTCTTCTAGGCTGGGCCGCTCGATGGCGTCCTCGACCCGAATCTGTACACCAATCAGACGCCACGCCGAATCTCCTCGACGTCGAGCGATGGCGCGAATCTGATCTACGGTCTGCCGGTGGGCGGTGACGGCCTCGTTGCCGTGCTCGATGCCGAGGTAGCGCTGGGCGCTTTCGTTGAGATCAATGCCTTCGGCCACCGCGCGCAAATGCGCGAAATGATGTGGTCCTAGCCGGTGTATGAAACGCACGCTTGTCTGGGTCCGGCGGCGTCGCAAGTCCTTGATTGGCTTGGGTTTTTGGTCCGAACTGATGGCGTGTGCGATTTTCATCACCTATTTTTATGCTTAAGATAATGTAGCATTATCTTAAGCATAGAAAGTAGATGGATGTGAGAAGGGCGTCGAAGTTGGGAGGAATACATGCAGGCCGACATTGGCGAAGTCCTGTGGCTGCATCACGTCGTTAGTTGCTACTACGCTAAACGCAGAAAGCGAAGACCGGCTCCAGCGCCATCCGCTGAAGGGAAAACGTCAAGGCTGGTGAAGGGAAAATGTCAAGCCACGCAGCCGGGCGGATAGATTCAACGCATTCGCAGGACCGCATTGGCTAACTAGAGCGATTGCTCGCTCCAGCTCTTACCGTTGGAAGATCCGAAGTAGCCAAACTGGATCCATCAAAGGCGCCACTGAGGGCGCCTTTTTTTTGCCCCGGGTTCTTAGACTGTCCAACGTTGCCGCTCTTGATCGGCCAGGCGTGCAGCGATGAGGCCCCGCAAAGCATTCACAGTGTAAATCCCAATTAAATCAATGACTTAGCGTGCATACATTGGGGCGCGAAAAGAATGCACAGTGTAAATCCCAATTAAATCAATGACTTAGCGTGCATACATTGGGGCGCGAAAAGAATGCACAGTGTAAATCCCAATTAAATCAATGACTTAGCGTGCATACATTGGGGCGCGAAAAGAATGCACAGTGTAAATCCCAATTAAATCAATGACTTAGCGTGCATACATTGGGGCGCGAAAAGAATGCACAGTGTAAATCCCAATTAAATCAATGACTTAGCGTGCATACATTGGGGCGCGAAAAGAATGCACAGTGTAAATCCCAATTAAATCAATGACTTAGCGTGCATACATTGGGGCGCGAAAAGAATGCACAGTGTAAATTCCAATGAAATCAACGACTTAGCGAACCCGCAATGTAGCGCTGCGCTGACCTCAAGCCGGGCGCGTTGATATTCCGGTGGCTATGCAATCAGGGCCATAAGGCCCCGGCGTTATTGATCGAACAGGCTACATCTGATGTGCGATTGATGACGGTGTAGTCAGCAGTTGTAGACAAACGCATCAAGGGGGCATGATTGTCTACATCTGGTGTCTATCTGTGGTCGATTCGTAGCTCTCCTGTTGAGTAGTTGTGGAGCCAGAAACGACAATCCTACAACTGGCGGAGAACGCGCGAGTGGTGGGTGGGCGACTGGATCCGGGCGAACTGCGGCACCAGGATCGCTGAAGTGGGCCGGCTCGGGTCTCGTCCTTGAGTGCCCTCGCTCTGGGCGCTTCGGCTTCGGGGGCAACGATGGCAGGCTCCATCCAGTCCATTCAAGTTGGCTGCCTTGATCGCTTGGGGCCAGGTGGCATCCGCTGAAGGGAAAACGTCAAGGCTGGTGAAGGGAAAATGTCAAGCCACGCAGCCGGGCGGATAGATTCAACGCATTCGCAGGACCGCATTGGCTAACTAGAGCGATTGCTCGCTCCAGCTCTTACCTTGCGAGTTTTCACTTTGGGCCCCACTGGATCGCTAGTCGGGATCGTCGGCAATCGATCGCGAAGTTCGTTGAGGACGGCGAACATTTCCGTGCTGCGCTGCTCAAGTTCTGATTGCAAGTCCTTCGTCTCGTGCCTGGAGGCTTGCAGATCTTTGACCAGACCTGCTTTCTCTGCCTGCAGTGTCGCCACGACGGCCTCCAGCTCCCGAGCCTTCTCCAGCGAAGCCGACAAGAACTTTGCAGATTCCCGGGTTTCGCTCTCCAATTTGAGCGCCAACCGCTTCGATTCTTGGCGCACACGATCCACCTCTGCATTAAGTCTGCGCTCCTGAGCCTGAGCGCGCTCCTCCAGACGCGTGCGTTCTGCGTGGTGGTTAACCTCCATTTCCTCCTGGCGCCGACGTTCTGCATCCGCTGCCAGGCGAAGTTGCTTGCTCTCTGCGCGTGACGCAGCCAGCATTTCCTGGCTCCCGGCAAGTTGTTGCTGCAACTCCTGAACCAGACGGCCCATTTCGGCGATCTGCGCATCCCTGGCCTGCATAGCCAGCTCATAGCCTTCGCTGCGGTCGGCTAGGCGCTGTGTTTCCTGTGCCAGGACGTCCTGCGCCTGACGTAGCGCCTCAGCTTGCTTGTTCAATTCTCTGCGCGCTTCGGTGAATTGAGCCATCGCGCGCTCGTCAGCATGCTGGAGGGCCCTGCCCCAAATGGCTTTTGCAGCCCGGACAACCGGCGCGGGCAAGGGGACTTCGGCGCCGCCATCTTGCTCAACTGCATCTCCCGGTGACTGCAGCCGCTTGGCAAGTGACCCATACCAACCATCAAGCATCGGCCCCACAGTATTTGGGGAGCCACGGCCGAGATGTTGTCGCACTCGCTCTATCGTCGGCCGCTCCCCGAGTTTAAGAACGGCGTCGGCGGCTGCCCAGACCTCTTCCATTTGCACACCACGCGGACCTCGAACAATTTTTGACTGCATCGCCCTACTCCACTACATTTTTACCAACGATAATCGATGCTTATCGTGATCTATCAACTATATTTGTTGTAAACAATACATCATATGTAGTTTTTATCAAAATTTTGCCTTTACAACCTCGGTTTCAACCATGCGCCTGCCGTCTCTGAGAAATATCCCCTCGCTGGAGCCGTCCTCCCTGTCGCTTGTGACTGCGCAGGCCGTTGAAGAGTTGATGCGCGAGGGCGAGTCCTTGAACACGTTGGCCAGCTATCGCTCTGCGCTGCGCTATTGGGCTGCCTGGTTTGGCCTTCGGTACGGGCAAGGCATCACGCTACCGCTGCCTGCGAACGCCGTCCTGCAGTTCATCGTGGATCACGCACAGCGGACTACCACCGATGGCCTGGCTCACGAGCTACCGCCAGCAATTGACCAAGCGCTGGTGGATGCGGGATTCAAAGGCAAGCCAGGCCCAATGGCGCTCAATACCTTGATCCATCGGATTGCCGTGCTGTCCAAGGCGCATCAGCTCCGAGAGCTAAAAAATCCTTGCCAGGACCCCAAAGTCCGCGAGCTGCTGGCCAAGACTCGGCGGGCCTACGGCAAACGTGGCGCGCTTCCGCAGAAGAAAGATGCGCTGACCAAGGACCCATTGATGGCCATCCTCGACACCTGCGACGAATCACTCAAGGGCATCCGTGACCGCGCCCTCCTCCTCTTTGCCTGGGCATCGGGCGGGCGCCGCCGATCAGAAGTGACGGGGGCGACGATGAAGAATCTTCACCGGGTGGGGCCCAGCAGCTTCACCTACACCCTCGCCTATTCCAAAAGCAACCAGACTGCAGCGGATCGTCCGGAGAACGTGAAACCTCTGGCGGGCATTGCGGGCGAAGCGCTGCAGGCATGGTTAACAGCTTCGGGCATCGTGGACGGTGCAATATTCAGGCAGGTCAGGAAAGGCGGACACCTTGGAGAACCCCTCTCCCCTGCCGCCGTGCGAGATATTGTTCGCGAGCGCGCAAAACTTGCCGGGCTACCGGAGGTGTTTTCTGCGCACTCGCTGAGGTCAGGTTTTGTGACTGAAGCGGCAACCCAGAAGGTGCCATTGGCTGACACCATGGCGATGACGGGACATCGGAGCGTTGCCAGCGTTGTAGGGTACTACCGCCCTTCCAATGACAACCCAGCTGCGAAGATGTTGTGACGAACGTTATCGGCAGCCCTTCATACGGCTGCTTTGCAGCGGTTGCTGTCGGTCGCGGCCGTGACCTGAGTTCACGGTGCCTGGCACAAAGCTGTCATTGGCTCACCCAGCAGCGCGGCAGCATCGATGACCGGTATCGAGGGAGCTGCAGTCATGGTCTAGCACACGTCTCCCCATGAACGGGACGACCCTACGCCTACCTGCGCGATGTCATGGCACGCCTGCCCATGCAGCCCGCCACCCAGATCGGCGAGCTGCTGCCATACCGCTGGCAGTCAGCCTGACAGCGCATATTCAGATACACGACCGCGCCCCGCAGTCAAGATGGGATCGCCGCGCGATTACGGGCGTCCTACAACCCTTAACTTAAGTCGGCCTACAGGCGAACAGTTGCCCCTCGGTCCCATGCCCCACGGCTGCATGGAATCCAAGTTCCATACCTAGGCAATTTTCTGACTTACGCTATGCGCCAAACCCAGGAAGGTCGAGATCAGAGGAGCTTGATGCCGCTCCTTTCTACAGATGAAGTGCACCTGTGTCGCCATGCTGGTGTCTGAAATAGTTAACTTAACAAGGCGAGGATCTGGCCTGTAGGCTGTTTCCGCCACGACGCCTAGGCCCAGCCCCTCCGCCACCGCCTCTCGAACGGACTCGCGGCTGCCCATCTCCAGAGCCACCTGCACCTCGACGCCTCGCTCCTTTAGTTCTTGTTCAAACACGCGTCTGGTCGTCGATCCTTCCTCTCGGATGACGAACCTCTGACCCTGCAGATCACGCAGTTTGAGAGTGGCCCGTTGCGCGAGTGAGTGTTGGGTGTTGCCGAATATCACCAATCGCTGGGTACGGTAAGCCGCGCCAAATAGATCTGGGTGAGCGACGTGATTGAGCACCATGCCCACGTCTCCCTGGTAGTCAAGAATCTTTTCAGTGATGGTTCGCGAGTCGCCTACGCCAACAGCCACGTTGACCTGGGGGAACTGTTTCATGAACAGCTTCAACACGGGCAGCACGTTGTGCGGCCCGATGGCATGGATGACCAGTCGCCCTACGTATTGATTTTTCGCAGCAGCGAGCAGTGCGTGCGCATCTTCCTCGCCACTGAAGGTACGCCGGGTGTAGTCCAACAGAGTGCGTCCAAAGGACGTGAGTTCAAGCCGCCGCCCGCGCCGATGAAAAAGCTCCACGCCGAAGTCGACCTCCAGGCGCTGTATGTGTGAAGAAACAGTCGGTTGTTGAATAGCGAGCACTCTCGCGGCAGCGGTCATGCTGCCGGCTCGGGCCGTTGCGTCAAAGGCCTTCAAGGCTGCGAGGAGGCTGAGTCCAGACATTGATGTGATCTATGGGTGCCCTCATTTTTAGGGATGAAAGTTTCATATTCATGACACCTTGGTCACCCAGACTTGAGCTGTGCTTCCACTGAAGCTGTTTCTTCCAGAACCTCCTCTTTCCCGAGAGATACCTCTGACCACTTGAGTCCTGGTGTGCGTCTAGCGCACCACAACAAATGAAACCGAGCTATGAAAACTGCAATTCGCGAGAGCCATCTGAGCTTGCGG
Source organism: Acidovorax sp. JHL-3 (assembly GCF_000526295.1). NCBI lineage: Bacteria > Pseudomonadati > Pseudomonadota > Betaproteobacteria > Burkholderiales > Comamonadaceae > Acidovorax > Acidovorax sp. JHL-3. The sequence goes on along the minus strand of NZ_JAFU01000003.1, from coordinate 33,117 downwards.
GGTATCACGGTGACCTATGCCGATGGTCACACAGCGCTTGCGCCCACCTCGCTGGAGGTACAGCATGGCGGGTTCCTTGTGCTGCTGGGCGCGTCGGGCGCGGGAAAGTCAACGCTGCTGCGCAGCATCAATGGCTTGGTTAGCCCCACAGACGGAGAGGTGTCGGTGGCCGATCTGCCGGGCGGCACCGTCTCAAAACGCAACCTTCTTGAGCATCGGCGCCACTGCGGCATGGTGTTCCAGCAGCACCACCTGATCGGGCGGCAAAGCGTGCTGGCCAATGTGTTGATGGGCAAGCTCGCCACCCGCGGATCTCTGGCGTCGTTGTGGCCTTGGAGCAAGGCTGACAAGCTGGAGGCGCTGGCGGCCATTGACCGCGTAGGCCTGCTTGAGAAAGCCCTAGCACGGGCAGACACCTTGTCTGGTGGGCAACAACAACGCATTGGCATTGCGCGTGCCTTGGTGCAAAAGCCCCGCCTGCTGCTGGCCGATGAGCCGGTGGCCAGCCTCGACCCGGCGACCGCGCAGAGTGTGTTGACCCTGCTTCACGACATCTGCAAGAAAGACCGACTCACGGCCATCGTGAGTCTGCATCAAGTCAACCTCGCGCGCATGTTCGCCGACCGCATTGTGGGCCTTCGCCAGGGCCAGGTGGTGTTCGACGGGACAGCAGCGCAGTTGACGGAAGAAGCCCAGTCTGCCCTGTACGCGAAGTCGTCACCTGCCAACATGGGCAGTCAATTTGATTCCCCCTCTCAATCCAAGGAGTTTTTACCGTGCTGAATCGTCGCCGTTTCCAATTTATCGCTGCCGTCACTTTGGCCGCCCTGTTGCCACTTGGCGCCCATGCCGAGGGCAAAAATCCTTCCAAGCTTCGCGTTGCACTGTTGCCGGACGAAAACGCCGCCACCATCATTCAGAACGCACAGCCTCTGAAGCGGTATCTGGAGCAGACCCTGAAGAAGGAAATCGAGGTCACGGTGACCACGGACTACTCGTCGATGATTGAAGCCATGCGCTTCGGCCGCATCGAGGTCGCCTACTTTGGACCGTTCTCTTACGTGCTTGCCAAGTCCAAGGCGCCCAACATTGAGCCATTTGCCGTTGGCGTGGAGCGCGGCTCGCCGACCTACCAGTCGGTTCTCATCGCCACGGCAGGCGGCCCGGTCAAGACCCTGGCTGACGTTCGTGGAAAGCCTTTTGGCTTTGGCGATCAGGCTTCGACGTCCAGTCACCTTGCACCGCGCGCGCACTTGCTTAAAAACCACCAACTGAACGGCGAGACTGACTACCGCCCCGTTCACCTGGGCACGCACGATGCCGTGGCCCGAGCTGTTCAGGCAGGGCAGGTTCCCGCCGGCGCTCTGTCAAAAACCATTCTGGACAACCTCATCGCAAAGGGCATGGTGGATGCCAACAAGATTGTGCAACTTGAACTGTCGGCACCCATTCCGAACTATCCCATTGCGATGCAAGGTAATCTCACGCCGGAGCTCAAGGAAGCCATCCGAGCCGCCTTTCTTCAGATGAAGGACGCCGAGATTCTCAAATCATTCCGTATCGAGGCCTTTGCCGCTACCGATGACAAGGCCTACGACATTCTTCGCGACACAGCACAGATTCTCAAGCTTGATCTGGGACGCATGAAATGACATCGGTAGCCTTGGAATCCATAGTTGCCATCGACGGACAGCAGCGACTCAAACGGCTGGGCGCCGCCTGTGTCGTTCTGTTCGTCTGTGTGGTGGCTTTGTATGTCACCGGCTTCTTTGACGCGCAGCGTTTCATCGAAGGCGGCCCAGCGATTCAGCAGTTGGCCTCAGAGATGGTGCCGCCGAATTTCGAGCGCTGGGAGCACTGGGTCATTCCATTGCGTGACACCTTAGCCATGTCGATCGCAGGCACGGCGCTGACCGTTCTGGCGTCGTTGCCGCTGGCCCTGGTGGCGGCGCCCAACACCGCGCCGAATGCGGTGGTTGGGCGAATCGTCAGAACCATCTTGGCTGCATTTCGGTCTGTGCCTGAAATCATCCTGGGCATTCTGTTCGTCGCGGCCGTGGGCTTTGGGGCATTGCCTGGTGTGCTGGCGTTGGCCCTGCATTCCACGGGCATGGTGGCCAAGTTCTACGCCGAAGCCATAGAGCACGTGGACCCGAAACCTCTGGAGGCCGCTAAGGCCGCGGGCGCAAGCCGGTTTCAGGTCATCACCCATGCTGTGTTACCGCAGGTTTTGCCCCAGTTGGCGGACATCACCATCTACCGATGGGAATATCACTTTCGCGCATCGGCAGTGATGGGCATCGTGGGTGCGGGCGGCATTGGCTTTGAACTCATGGCGGCTCTGCGCCTGATCAAGTACGACGAAGTCTCCGCCATTTTGCTGTCCATCCTCATATGCGTGCTCGTGGTCGACGGCATTGGGTCGGCGCTTCGCAAACATCTGAAATAGAAAGAGAGAGGAAGGTAATGATGCCGAAAATTGTGGTGACGCAGCCCATCCATGAAGCAGTTCTGGCGCGTCTTCGATCCGCCGGTGATGTAGTGATGAATCAAGGGCCTGAGCCCTGGAGCGAGGAAGAGCTTTACCTCCACCTGAAGGACGCCGACGCCATGATGGCGTTCATGCCTGACCGGGTAGATCAGCGAACCCTGTTGCACGCTCCCAGGCTCAAGACCATCGCTTGCGCCCTGAAGGGGTATGACAACTTTGACCTCAAGGCATGTGCGCAAGCCGGTGTCAGCGTGAGCTTCGTTCCTGACCTGCTCACAGAACCCACGGCAGAACTCGCCATTGGGCTGGCCATCGCCGCCGCGCGCCATGTGCTGGCAGGTGACGTCAGTGTTCGCAAGAGCTACGCAGGATGGCGTCCCCAGCTGTACGGAATGGGGTTGCACGGCTCGATAGTGGCGGTCGTCGGACTTGGCGCCGTTGGGCGGGCCATTGTGGACCGTCTCTGTGGCTTCGGGTGCGCTCAACTGCTGGGCGTGGACCCGCATGGTGATGACGAACGCCTGACCATGGTGAGCCTGGGTGAGGCCCTGTCGCAATCCGACTATGTCATTCTGGCCGTTCCGCTGCTGGACGTAACGCGTCACCTCGTCAATGACACCATGCTTGAAGGTGTTCGGCGGGGGCAGATCCTGGTCAACATTGGGCGAGGCTCGGTTGTGGACGAGGCTGCCGTGGCACGGGCGCTCAAGGACGAGCGCCTGGGTGCCTACGCCGCCGATGTGTACGAGATGGAAGACTGGCTGCTGGCAGACCGTCCACGCCAGATTCATCCGGAACTCTTGCAACACCCCTCCACGGTTTTCACACCCCACATTGGTTCGGCGGTGAAGAAGGTTCGCCGAGCCATCGAGTTGCAGGCTGCTGAAAATTTGCTCGTTGCGTTAAATGGTAATGAGCCGCTTGCACACTACGAGGCATCGCACTGAGCGGCTCATGTGGCAGCTTCGCACTGCTCGGTGCAGCCATGAGGTCACCACACCAGAGAATGCTTTTGGACGTTCTATGGTTCTGGCCGATCTAATTCTTTGAGAAGACCTTGGCTACGTGTTTCGGACCCGCGGGCCAACTGCGGATGCTCTTCGCAATGGTTCCGATAAGCCGTGCCGCCAAGTATCCGGGGTGGGATTCCCCCGGTTTCTCGGACGGTTTTCTGGGATCGTTGCCTACATCAACACCGACCGCAGCGGGTCGGGAGAACCAATTCATCCTTGGTGTGATCAGTTGCTCCTGCTACCTTGCCCGGCTCGCATCAATAGAGTGACCGGTCTGAGCAACAAAGCGGTCGCTTGAGACCCTGCTCGATCAATGACCAGTTGCGCAACACGCGAACTTCCAGGCGTTAGGTTCGAGTGTCGGAGATCAGCCTGAAACGGTCGGCCGCCCCGGCGCGTCGAAGGTCGGCGCCTGGCCGATTGCCAACGTCCAACCCTTTCGATCTACTGACCAGCTCTGGCCAGTATCACCATGACAGAGAGCGATACAGCTTCACAACCTGACCCATCGCCTCGTCGAATGGCGGCAATTCGCCATCAACGTCTGCCGCCAACTCCTGGTAGCCAGTGCGCGCCATGGATACGACCTCTTCCGATTCCATGGAGTGGATGTCCGGAACGATACCCTTGGAGCCGCAAGAAGCCACCAAAATCTCATGAATCTTGACGAGATCTTCAGCAGTAAGCGCAGGCCCGGACTCCCGCAATAGCCAGATGTCATAGACGTCTTGTCGGCGGTTTCTTCTTCGAACAGGCTGCTGAAGCAGCGAGCGCATCTTTTCAGCCAGCACGTTGTTCAGGGTGTAGGAATGGATGGTTGCCCCTCCATCCAACTCCAGCACCTCCACATCAAAAACAGCCTCATTGAAGCTGTAGTCAATTTCGACCACCTGAGGCGAAGTACCTGCCTCCAGGCGAGCCATCTGCCCTGCATTGCTCCGGTTCGCGAACCCGATTTTCAAGGCCAGGCTCTGGTGGGTCTTGTTCTCGCCCTTGGGTTCAACCTTGTGAGACTGCAAACGGCAAAGCGTGTCGTAAGAAAGTCGGTCCTCTGCAGTGACAAGCCCTTCCCGCAGCTCTGCCAAAAGCAGGTCGACACTTTCTGCCGTGTACTTGTCCCTGGTAGAAAAATCCAAGTCCCGGGTGTAGCGAGAGCTGGCATACCGTATGGCCAGCAGAAGTCCGCCCTTCATCACCATCTTGGCACTCAAATTCTGGGAATGGCCAATACCGTCGAGGATGGTGTGCACCGCCTCCCTGAAGCCCCGTTGGCCTTGTGGAGCTTGCGCCACCCACGCGTCAATTTCAACTTCGTTCATGAGTCCCCCGCATCGGTTTGCGACGCATCCAATGACGGAACGTTGACCGATAGCGCCCACCTTTCAGAAAAAACCGATGCGTACTCTGCCTGTGGGTCCAGCTTGCGGGAGCCTCCTCGTTGAACCTTGGACGCCCACGCATCAATGACTGGATCCGATAGACCACACACCGTTTCCAGCAGGTAGCCAGCCCGCGCCTGCTCAATCGACGTCCCGTGCTGGCCAACTTCGTCAATGATGAGTTTCAGATACTTGACCGCATATTCCCGGTAGGTGTCAACGACATGCTGTATCCCGCCGCACAGCTCCGGTTCGCGGAGCATGTCCAAGAAGGTTCGTCCCACCATTGCGACGCGAATGGATGGAGACTTGATCGTCTTAAAGGCACCACGATGCGAACGACGCACCAACTCAACCCGCATCCCATCAATGCGTTCGAACTTCTGAAACTTCAACGTGGGCAGCTTGGCCGCAAGGTATCCCTCCTTGCGCATCTTGAGGTCCTTGTCCATGCGTGCAGCCGCTTGCTCCTTCCACTCCCGTTCGGGTGGAGTGGACAGGTACAGAATTTTGGAAAAGCGGTCGGTGACGCCGTGGTACTCCATGGCGCTCAGATGACTGACGTATGCGAATGGGTCAACGGAGCAGGCCACTTCCATGGGGAGCGGCTTGTTGCGCCCAAAAAGCTGATAAACCGTGCCAGCCTTGAACTCCTTGGCCGGTGAAATCAAACCAAATGACGTCAAGACCCGGACAATTTCTGCATACAAAGACAGTGGAATCGGATCGCCTGTGGCTTGGGTCGCGGCCAAAACACCCAGCTCATACCCCGTGACGACAGGCCGCTCCCACACCCCCAACCGTTCTTGGATGGGTCTGATGTAGGCGTTCAAGGCCTCTGGCAACATCAAATTATCATTCACTTGTTAGCATCACTGTCCTTAGGACAGTGATGCTAACAAGTGGTACACGGCATGTAAAGAAGATTTTTACTATCATATGCTGGCATGAACTACAATGCGTCCTTAGGACGCATTGTAGTTCATGCCGTACCGCAAATACTGACACTGGGCACGCGAAGCAATTGCCCAAGAAACAAGATCGCGCTGCATTCAAAGCAACGGGGACAGTTTACGGAAAAACATGTCCTACGCTGAAGACGGGACCACCTAATTTGGCAACGCCGCCTGGGCGCGCTTGTTGTGTCGGTACTCCCAAGGGGCTACGGGATCCGGATCAGCCCAAAGACCTCGCTTGTCGGCCTGGGCTTGTCGCTCCAGCTCAAACAGCGCCGAATCTTTCGCATACCGGCGATAGACCCATGCCATGCCCAGCTCGACCATCTGGGCATTCACGCTGACCCCGAGACATAGACTGTCCCAATGACGCGCCCGTAACGATCCCTGCCAGCCTCTTCCACCGTCACCGATTGCCGAAAAACAAGCCCCGCCAGCGTCTGTCGGGCACGTGTACCGAATGCCTGCCGTTTCTCCGGGGCGTCGATCTGCGCCAGGCGCACGCGAATCGGCTGGCGGTCCACGAGCACGTCAATGGTGTCACCATCCAGAATAGCCACCACAGGCCCGACCAATTCCGCGCGGGCCAACGTAGTGAAGAGCAGCAGCGCAACTGCGCACCATGCCCGTGCTGCGTTAGCGACTCCTGCCCTTCTCGTTTTCATTCCTGATTCCTTGGTTGGTCGTCTCTGGATCGCGCCCGGGGTCACGGACAGCGCGCCCAACCGCCGCCTGCACTTCTCTGCGAAGCACTTCCCGTGCGGTCAATGGTTCCGGCATCCGCGCCACAAACCGCTCGATTTGAGCCGCGAGGTGCGCATTGCACTCTGCCAGGCTCATTCGCTGTGCCTCTCCTGCATTTGCAGCAGCGCCAGTTCCCGCCCGTCGCATTTGAGTATCGGGGGATCTTCCATCGTCCAGACGATTCCGTGAGTTCGCCCGCAAAAACACCGCAGCGCCTCTTTGGTCGCGTACCACATTGCCAGCGGGCCCCCATCGACTACCGCCACCACGATATGACCACGGCGCGGCTTGATGGCCCGGTCCACCAGGATCACGTCGTCGTCGAAGATGCCTTCATCACGCATGGAGTCCCCCCGCACGCGCAAGGTATAGGTGGCCTGGGGATGCAAGATGATGTGCTTGAGCACATCAATCCGCTCTGCCTGAAAATCCTCCGCCGGAGACGGAAACCCCGCGCGCACGCTCGTGTCTATCTCCAGGGCCGTCAGTCCGGAAACATAGGGCACGGGAGTGGAGCAGGAAGAGTGGAGAACCGGGTGCATGGGGGAAGCCAGGATCGGCAAAGGCGCCGCAAAGATAAATACTGTTGTTATGTCCAGTATATTCTCTGCTGCGGTTCCTAGGCCATACCCGACTGCGGCGGTGTGCCCATCTTTTAAGCACCGTGCTGCAAGCCAGCACTGGCGCAGGATGAGCGAGTTATCCCAGGAACTATCCACAGCAATGCCCCCGTGGATTGGGGACAACAACACACCACACAACGACAGGACTGGGCATGTGCAGCCACTACCAGGGCATCAAGCGACCCGAGACGTACCGGGAGATCTTCAAGGCCGAGCCTCCTTCCTCCCAAGGCAAGGAAGACATGTGGCCCTGCTACCAAGGCAGCTTCATCCGCAGACATCCGCATGCTGATGTGGGCGATGAAGCCGTCCCAGCCCATGAAGCCCTGATAGGACAATTCGGGCTGGTGCCGCACTGGGCTGAAGACCTGAAACTTGGCCGCCACACGTTTAATGCCCGATCCGAAACAGTGGCCACCAAGCCCAGCTTCCGGGACGCATGGCGCCAGGCCCGCCACTGCATCATCCCAGCCATGGCCATCTACGAGCCAGACTGGCGTTCGGGCAAAGCAATTGCCACACGGATCAGCCGTGCAGATGACCAACCTATGGGAATCGCCGGACTGTGGGACAAGTGGAAGTCCCCGGGTGGAGAGACCGTGCACAGCTTCACCATGCTGACCATCAACGCTGACCAGCATCCCTTGATGAACTTGTTCCACAAACCCACGGATGAGAAGCGCATGGTGGTGATTCTGGAACCGGAACAGTTCGAAGACTGGCTGCAAGCACCCGCGACCCGCAGCATGGAGTTCCTGCAGCCCTTTCCTGCTGGGGGCCTGCGGGCGGGATAGGTCCACGCGATCCTGAAGAGACTTTGGAGTACCTTGTCCCCCTCTCAACTCAGCAATGAACCAACCGTTTGAAATGAAACAGACCACGCTGTGGGCGCGCATGTTGCGCCTGACTGCAATCCTGGCACTGACCGTAACCAGCGCAGCCAATGCCCGGCTCCCCGTCTTTGAAGCCCTGGACAGTGCATCAGGACATCCGACCCGATTTGCCCAATGTCCCCAGTTCTTCGTGGATGGCAAACCACCCGCCATACCGGCAAGTCCCAAGCTGCGCGAGCTGTGCTACGAAGCGTTTGCAATCTTGCACAGCGGGGAGACCAGGACGCCGGTCTATGTGGCGCAGCGCCTGAACCGCCAAACCATTGAGGATGCCGACGAGAAGAGAGCGACCAAGTTCTTTGCCGACGCGCGCCTCCCCCGTGGCGAGCGGGCAGAACTGGAGGACTACAAGCGCTCGGGCTACTCCCGTGGCCACATGGCCCCGGCAGGAGACATGCCGACGCCGACAGCCATGGCCCAGAGCTTCAGCCTGGCCAACATGGTGCCGCAGGACATCCAGCACAACGGTGGTGCCTGGGCCAAGATCGAGCAGGACACTCGCCGGTATATCCGGCGGGCCAAGGGCGATGTGTTCGTGATCACCGGGCCGGTGTTCACCCCGGAGAGTCCCCGCATCGGTAACAACGGGGTCGGGGTTCCAGCCTACCTGTTCAAGCTCGTGTACGACCAGCACGACAACAGAGCCTGGGCGCATTGGCAGGAGAACCGGGAGGGGGAGCGGGTCGGCAGGCCCATCACCTACGAAGAGCTGGTGAAGCGCACGGGGGTTGAGTTCTTGCCAAGGCTTGTGGTTTCGCAACTGAACTGAGGAGTGATTTACTCCTCTTGTGAGTCACGCTCACAATGGGGCACCCCGCTCCGCCAACACAATGTCGATTGAAGGTTCCATTAACAGGTTCGCCGAGCAAGACCACAGTTGACTGAAAGCGCCTGTATGGACACACTCACAATGTTTCCATACGGGACTCTCAATGCTCGAAGGGCCGTCGATCTACACGCTTCCTATCTTCCGCAACACTAAAGTTGCTGCAGAGCAGGGCTCTCGACACATTCTGGTTGACCACCTGGTTAAGGGCGAACGAGTCAGGTACTGGCGAGAGCTACGCGCCTCGAAGTTGATCAAGTGGGAAACGTTCCCTAAGTTCCCTCTAGTTCTGAACGCCGATGGGTCGCCGTGGGCACCGGCCTGCCTGTGGTTGTTAGATAGAGCGCGAGCCAACCCTCTCAAAGCATCTTCGCTGAACCCCCTTGCACAGGGGCTGCGGGCATATTTGAGGTTCCTCGATGAGGTAGGGCTTGACTGGGACGATTTCTCTGCGGTGGACAAATATCTTCGTCCCACCTATCTCTATAAGAATCACCTTCAGGATTTGATCAACAGCGGCGCTATAAAGCGCAGTACTGCCAGCGGCCGTATGCAAACGGTGGTGAGTTTCTATCGGTTCCTCAAGGACACCGAAAGGATGGCCTTCTGGCCCCAGAACGCCCCTTGGGTTGACGCAGCCGTTGGTCTTGAGTACCGCGACACCCAGGGCTTCAAACAGGTGAAGGTGGTTCAGTCAACTGACTTATCAATCAAAGTTCCAAAGCGAGACTATGCCTGGGACCGCGGAATTCATGATGGAGGGAACTTGGTACCGCTATCTCAGAATGAGCAAAAGGTGTTGGTCCATGCGCTAAAGAAGCTCGGGAATCGCGAATATGAACTCATGCATCTGATCGCTCTCCTTACAGGCGCCCGGATTCAGACTGTTCTCACACTGCGTTGGGGTGACTTTGCAGTGCCGCCCAGCCAAGTCAACCAGTGGCCGTTTAAGCTCCGATGCGGGCCGGGGACCGGTATTGATACCAAGAACAACGCGACTGGCGTGTACCTCGCTGTGCCGCAGGACCTCTATAAATGGCTCCATACCTATGCGGTGTCCGAAAAAGCTCGGGCGAGGCGCGTCAAGTCCGACCATAAGGAGTCTCCTCAAAACTATTTGTTCCTCTCCAATCGGGGTGGCCCATATTACGAGTCGAAGGACGATCTCAACGCAGCGCGTAACTCCCATGAACTGCTGAAGCGCTCGTCCCCGACCGGGCAAAACCTCAGGAGCTTCATGACTGACTACCTCATCCCAGAGGTACGGAAGACTATTCCGAATTTCTCCTTCAAGTTCCATGACCTCAGGGCCTCCTACGGGGTCAACTGGGTTGATGCCGTTTTGCAGGGTGAAGACACCCACCAGCGCTACAACTGGGCTCGGGATCAACTGCGTAAACTCCTGTGGCATGCGAATGCAACCACGACCGATCGCTATCTCCAGTACCGCCAGCACATGCACCAACTTGAACAGGCCGATGTCGACTGGAACTTGCATCTGCTTGAAGAGGGTCGGCAGGGATTCATGTAAAACCCAGCAGAAACAGGCTTAAGTGCCTGTCCCCGTTGACTTTTTCGACTCTCTCTTCCCTGGACGACCGGCCTCTTCAACCGGGTTCGCAACCAAATTAGGGCCAGTCGCCGGCGTACTGAAGCGCTCAAGCATGCTGGCCACGACCTGCTCCTGGGCCGTGACGGATGACCTGGCCGTCGCCAGCGCCAGTTCCAGCTGTTGTTTGGCGGAAAGCAGCTCGTCGACCTTGGCCTGCAACTGCTCTTTGGAAGTGCTGAGCTGCTGGACGGCCGCGTCCTGCTCAACCAGGCGCCGGCCCAATTCCTCGGAGCGCCTTTGCGCAAACCCCAGTTCATCCTTGAGCGGCCGCAGGCCTCGCACCTCTTCCTGAGCCTGGTGCAGATCGCCCTGGGCGCGCGACAAATCGCCCAGGAGGCGTGCGTTTTCCTGAAGGGTATGGACGGCTTCCTGCTGCTTGGTGGCCAAGGTCTCGTTCACGGTGCGCAACTCGGCCTGCAGGTACTGCACCTGCTGTTCGTGCTTGCGCTGGTCCTGGTCGCGCTGCTCCTTTGTGGATTCCCGGAAATGCTCCAGCGCCTGGCGCGCGTGCTTGTGCTTTTCTTCCAGGGATTGGCGATGGCGCTCTTCGGCCGCGAGGCGCTCCTGCAGGTCGGCCACCTGCTGGACGAGCTGAGTGTTTTCCAGGGTCTTGCGGCTCAGAGCTTCGCTGGTTTTGCCGTGAGCGTTTTTTTCGTCGGCCAGGGCCCGCTGGGTTTGCTCCAGCTGCTGGCGCGTGGCCAGCGCCTCGGATTTCAGGGCCGCGACGGCTTGCTGCTGTTGGCTCAGCTGCTCGGCGTGCTTGGCCTGCGCCGTGGTGACCCGCTCTTCCGCTTCTTCATTGACGCGGGCGGCTAGGCGACCCACCAGGTCCTGGATTGCCTCGCTGACGGCTACGCGGCTGCCGGTGGCTGGCCCTTCCTCTTCCTCGATCTCCTTCAGGTAGCGATGGATCGTGGTTTTGGAGCCGCTGCCCAGCTCTTCGCGCACCGCATCGATGGACGGATTGCGCCCTGCGGCCAGCAATTTATCGCGGGCACGCAGCACTTCAGACTTGTAGATTCCGGCTCGGGCCATGGTTCACCTCGTTATTTTGTACTGTAGTATGTACCATGATATTACATACTATTTAAGAGGTCAATAAATCATAGATCTTAGTAAATATCACACTGGGTAATAGTGGATTATCCAATGTGAGGGTAATTTTTGATGGTTTCAGCCGTGGTAGCGGTATGGGGTCGGCCTAATGTGGCGTCATATGCGCTTATGACCGCGCGGAACAAAACTCGCGTCCCCGAAAAAGGTCCGCCCCGGCGAATTGACGGGATTATGCCCAAACAGACATAATTTAAGCGATGTCGAAGCAAACCCGCAAACCCGTCAAATGGGTCAGTTCCGCCAAGCGCGATCTGGATGCGATGCCGGACTATGTCAAAGACGTTTTTGGCCATGCCATCGACCTGGCGCAGGCCAGTGGCAAGCATCAGGATGCCAAGGTCATGACGGGTTTTGGTCGGCCGGCGTGTTGGAGGTGGTCGAGGACCCCCAGGGCGACACTCACCGGGCGTCTACACCGTCAAGTTCGCCGGCTGGGTCTATGTCCTGCACTGCTTTCAGAAGAAGTCCCAAAGCGGCATCGCCACGCCGAAACCGGATTGATCACCACCCGCCTGAAGGCCGAAGCAGGACTTCGAAGCTTGGCAGGCACAGCAAGGAGCACGCAAATGAGTGAACCCGCAAGCATCACCACCGAAGAAGGCAGCACCAATGTCTATGCCGACCTGGGCTACACCGACGCGGCCGAGATGCAGCGCAAGTCCCAGCTCGCCGGCGAGATCGCCCGAGCGATCAAGGCGCGCCGCTTGACGCAGGAAGATGCGGCTGCGCTGCTGGGGATCGACCAGTCCAAGGTTTCGCGCATCACGCGCGGCCAGTTTCGCGGCGTCAGCGAGGCCAAACTGTTGGAGCTGGTGGCCAGGCTGGGCCATGACGTGAAGATCGTGGTCGGCCCGGTGCGGCGCCGCGCCGGCAAGATCGAACTGCAGTTTGACTGATTGGCCTTTATCCGGGCCCTGCTGATTTGGGTGGAGGGAACTCCCCTCCATGTACCTCCGGCTTGAATGCTGCCAGCTTGGTCGCCAAAGACGTTTCGGCCTGTGTCCTGACCCTGAGCCATGCGCCCAAGGTGTCACGCAGACAGGTCTCACATAAATCCGCCTCAACCCGATTTCCGTCCCCAAAAATCGAGTCATAGCCCGCGTCGAAGCCGATCGACGTCATCTCGGCGAAGCCAAGCTCGCCACGCTCGGTCTCTTTGCCGCACCGGTCACATCGGATCTGATGCACCACGCTCACGGCCTCCATGGTTTTGAGTTGCATCGAATTCTCCTTACAAATAACTGCCTGCATCATCCTGCTGTCCCGCGAAGCATAACCGTGCCGGAATGGCACGCTTAGCCACGATGACGAGCACCATGATCATTCCCTCCGTGACATGCCTGCCGGGTCCCAAGTCATCGGCATTTGCATGAACAGCGTAAGCATGCGCACGCGCAAGTATGGTTTCTCCCTGCCTTGCTGATGTGTCTCGGCGGATGCCAGACTATCTACGAGGGCAAATATGACTGAAAGGCGGGCGGCCGACCAGGAGCTGTCGTGAAAGTTGATTATTCGAATTAGTTAGCCAAAGAGCCATTTCGCGACTGCCGCGCCAAACTGAGCGCAGAGGAACGGCGAACATCACAGTTCGCTGTGATTTCGTACCCATTCTTAAGCAGACCCAGGAATGCCATTATTCCGATTCAACCCAGTTGAGCCGGATGCGCGGGAATCTCGCTTATCTCAACGTGCTTGACTGCAAGGCGGCATTGCAACCGCGTGTCAGCGGCGTTTTCAAGCACGGCTTCTTAACCCTCAAGCACCAGGCTTTCGAGTTTCCGGATGCATATCGCTTCTGCGCAAGGCAAAACGCCAATAATGGGTGCTTCGATAGTGCTTGCAAATGCCCACCAGAATGAGCAGATTGCGGGAGAATCGAAGTTAGCCAGCAAAAGCGCCTCGAGGCACCTGAACTCAAATCACATGACCGCTGAAAAGGAATTTTCTACCAATGCGCACTGCAAAAAAATCAACTCTGACCTTCGTCTTATTGCTTGGAATGCCTGTTGGTTTGCTACTGGCGCAACAAGCCACTTTCACGTCAGCCTCCTTGACGCCAGATGCCGCTTTGAAGGCGGCACGGGCTGCGCTAGAGACTTGCCGAAAAAATGGCCATCAAGCTGCCGTATCGGTCAATGACCGTGCCGGCAACGCGCTCGTTATGCTTCGCGACCGTTTCGCCGGTCCACACACAGTCGATACGGCCATCAACAAAGCCTACACGGCCGTGACCTTCAAACTCGATACCACGAGTTTCACCCGTTCCACTCAAGGAGGTGAACCCGCATCTGGCGTGCGACACCTTCCCCGCATCGTGGCCATCGGCGGTGGCATTCCCATTGAATCGGCTGGCTCCATCGTGGGCGCCATTGGGGTTTCGGGCGCGCCGGGCGGGGATGCCGATGACGTCTGCGCCAAAGCGGGCATTGCTGCTATCCGCGACGAACTCGACTTTTGACTAGGCCGCACTCTCGTGCGGTCAGTGGTCAAGCTCCCTGCTGACGTTGCCAGCCTAACCCCGGCCATGGCCAGTATTCTTATGCATCCTGCAATAGACGAGAGTCGGTGGCTAGCCTACATACACCAGCTTGATAGAACACGCGTCAATCACTTAGGCCAAAAGTCAGGTTCGCAGCTACTTGGCTGTGGCAACGTGCGCAACAGGCGATCAAATCTGCTTTAGACGACGTTGAACAGCCGAAACGAGCGGCTGGATGGCGGAGTCCGGGAACGGCGCTACGCTGCTGACGTTGATTTCGCAAAGCACATAGCGCTCAGAGGCATCGGCGATAGATTCTCCGAACATGAAGTCGCAGTCCCAGAGGAACGGAAGTTGCTCGCGCGAAAGGCCGACGCGTGTGCGGAGCAACTCGACCCACTCAGTCTCCAGTCGTTCCTTCAAGAACTGGAACTGCGGCAGATTTGCGGCGTGGTACAGCCTCGGGCTGGACGGCGGTGCCGGCTCGTCAGGTTTGGCGGGGTAGAGCGCGTTCACCGACTGGTGCCCGAAGCCCTCGACCCGATCCTCCACCAGATAGGCGCGCACCATGCCTTCCACCAAGCGCGGTTGCCATGCCTGGTCGATCATGTGTCCGCCGTTCTCCGGCTCGAAGTACGGAGCCAGTCTTGCCAAGAGCGCTGGAATTTCCATCACCTCTTCGTCGCTGCCACGCTGGGCGTGGCGCACCCGCAGGCGCGCGGGTGTGGCCATGGGACCCACCAGTTGCACGCGCCAAACACCGTTCCCGCTCTGTCCCCGGTATTGCTTGAGTACCCGTGGGCCGTGGCGGAGTCGTTCTGGCAATTCCTCCTCGAGTTGTTTGAGGCTGTCGACTCGGCAAACGTCGCTGCCAAACGGGAGATCGCGCGTGTGGAACAAGACGTCCTTGGTTCCCAGCTTCAGGATGGCCTCCGGATGCGCGCTGACCACAATCCCCGAGTCGGCAACCCGCCGCAGCATGGCGTCCAGGACATCCCGTCGTCGTCCGCCTTCGATGGGATTGCACCAGACCAGCACGAGGCGGCAGTTGCGCAGCTGCGTCTCCACTTCTTCGGCGAAGTCGTCGTTGTACACGGCAGGGACCGCCGTCACGCCGGCGAGGGCGAAAGCATCAAACAACGCAGCAAACCGGCTCTCGGTCGGATCAGAGCGATCCCGCATGCGGCGATCGCCTGGATAAAGTAATGCGACGGTTGATGTAGGCAAGGGCAACTCCTCAGCGGCTCACACGCCAGCAAGCTGCCAGAGCAATTGAAGCGTATTTCATAAGGTCCTCATGGCATTCATAAGAGCTTCAGCAATGGATACCCCCACTGGGCCGAAGAGAGCCTCGACCAGCAAAGTATTCGCGTTTCTGGTCTGTTGACTCTTTTAATGTCGAGTTCAAGACATTACAGTATGATCATGACATGAGTTTGCTGTTCTTGCCACCCTGGTTGTTGCTGATTGTTTCACTGCCTACATCCGGCGCCACCGCGCGGACCCGCATTTGGCGGGCGTTGAAGTCGCTTGGCTGCATGGCATTACGGGACGGGGCGTATCTCCTACCAGCTGGTGAGGAACGCGAAGTGGCGCTGCAGGAACTGGCTGAGGAATGCCGGCGCGAGGGAGGCCACGCGTGGCTGATGGACGTGCAGCCGCGGTCCGTCGACGAAGCTGCAACCTACCGGCAGCTGTTTGACCGCAGCGACGATTACGCCGAGCTGTGCAAGTCCTGGAAGGAGGCGGGACGCACGCTCAGCGGGCTGGCGGGGTCCGAGGTCTCGCGCATGCAGCGCAGGCTGCAGCGCGAGCGCGACATGGTGCGGGCCATTGACTTCTTCCCCGGCGACGCGAGCCTGGAGGCAGAGGCGGCCTGGACGGAGTTCACCCAACGCATCGAGCGGGTGTTGTCGCCAGACGAGCCTCACGAAACGGCAGGCGGCATTGCCAGGCTGGATGCGAGCAGCTACCAAGGCCGGACGTGGGCCACGCGACGTCGGCCCTGGGTGGACCGCGTTGCCAGCGCATGGTTGATTCAGCGCTTCATCGACCGCGATGCGCGTTTTCAGTGGCTGTCCCAGCCGTCAGATTGCCCGAAAGGCGCACTCGGTTTCGATTTCGACGGCGCGGCGTTTACGCACGTGGGCGAGCGGGTGACCTTCGAGACGCTAATGGCTAGCTTCGACCTGGAGCAGGATGCTGCGCTCATGCGCGTCGCCGCGCTTGTACACCAGCTCGACGTGGGCGGCGAACCGGTCGCCGAGGCTGCAGGCTTCGAGGCCGTGCTGGCAGGCGCGCATCAACGCCTGGACGAGGACGACGCGCTGCTGGCGGAGATGAGCAAAATGCTCGACTCCCTGTACGCGTACTTTCAACAAGCTGGCGGTCGCCCAGGATGACCCAGATGATCCGCCCAGCCCCCCGCACATTGGTGAGCTTCGCGCCAAGTTACCCCGAGCCACACCTGGAACCCACCCAACTGCCGATAGCGACTTTGATTCAACCAACCACCTGTTATAACGCCATGACACTTTTCCTGACCGGCTTGCGCGCCGCTTCGATCATCCGTCCCAACCTCAACTCTGAACCGGGGGCAGCATGAGTGCGCAGACGACCACCGGCGCTGCCGGCCCCGAGGCCGTGCCTCCGACGCTGACGTACTTTCAGCTTTTCATGCGGTTTCTCAAATTCGGCTTCCTTGCCTGGGGAGGCCCGGTGGCGCAGGTCGCCATGCTGCGCCGGGAACTGGTGAACGAGGAACGATGGATTTCCAGCGAACGCTTCAACCGCTTGCTGGCCGTGATGCAGGTGCTGCCCGGACCCGAGGCGCACGAGCTGTGCGTGCATCTGGGCATGCGTGCGAAGGGGCGGCTGGGCGGGGTGCTGGCCGGTCTCGCATTCATGCTCCCGGGATTCCTGTTGATGCTGGCGCTGTCATGGCTTTACTTCCGGATGGACATCGCTGGCACGGCACTGGGCGCCGCGTTCCTTGGTGTACAGGCAGCAGTGATCGCCCTGATCGTACGGGCGGTGCACCGGATCGGCGAGCACATCCTGGTGGACCGTTGGCTGTGGGCCATCGCCATCGTGGCCGCACTCGCCTCCGCCGCCGGCGTGGCCTTCTGGATCACCCTGCCAGCCGCCGGCGGCGTCTATGCCTTGTGGATGCTCAAGCGTGGCAGGCTCGCCCTCCTGGTCGCTGCCGGCGCGGTGGCGCTGGCCGCCGCGATGGCGCTCTGGGCGCCGCGCGCACAGCCGCTGGTGGAGGCGGTCGTCCAGGGCGAGGCTTCGCTGCTGCTCATCTTCGTCGCCGGGTTGAAGGCGGGCCTGCTCACCTTCGGCGGTGCCTACACGGCGATCCCGTTCATCCGCAATGACGCGGTCGGCCGCGGCTGGATCACCGACGGCCAGTTCCTCGACGGCCTGGCCTTGTCTGGGGTGCTGCCCGCGCCGCTCATCATCTTCGCCACTTTCGTTGGCTATGTTGCCGGCGGGCCGCTCGGTGCGCTGGTCATGACCGCCGGCGTCTTTCTTCCCGCGTTTGCCTTCTCGCTGATCTTCTACGACCGGCTCGAGGCAGTGCTAGAGGTCAAGGAGATGCACGCCTTCCTCGACGGCGTCGCCGCCGGGGTGGTCGGCCTAATCGCCGCGACCACGGTTGACCTGGCGTTCGTCACCGCCGCGCGTGTGCCGTCGTTGGCGGTGGCCGTATCGATCTTTGTCGCGGCCTTGGCCTTCCTGTATGCCTGGAAGAACAAGCTCAACATCGCAGTCGCGATCATCGGGGCCGGAGTCGCGGGTTGGCTGCTGATGCCGAGCGGCGCGTGAGCCAGCAGGGTATGCAGCCTGTTGCTTGCCCTCGCTCAGCGCGCTGCGTCGCGTTAAAGGTCGCTCCGATCAAGAAAAGTCGCGCCAGCGGAGGCCTCGGCTCAACCCGCCTAGACGGACGGCTGCGCCGAAACGTTGCTTGCGGTTGCTTGCTGCTCGTGCTTGGTGCATGGACGCTGCCGGACGTGGCCGCTGAATCGGCGGCTTTTGCTCCTTTGAATGGCCAGCAGATCCGCTCCGCGTTGCGCGGCAGCTCAGTCGGCGACGGGAGACATTGGGAGCATCAGTACCTCCCCGATGGTCGACTCATCCGCTCCGAGAGCGGGACAAGCAAAGCGGGCCAATGGTCGGTTCAAGGCGACCAGCTGTGCCTGCTGAAGCCCGAGATCAGCAGCACACAGGCGGCGTGCTTCTCGGTGCATCGACGAGGCAACGAGTTGCAGTACCTAGATGGGCAGCAACTCGTATATCAAGGTTTTCTTAAAAGGAGTTCATGATGACTACATCCCCAGCATTTCAAAGTCAGGACGCGCTCAAGCCGCTGCCGTTCGATCCGTCAAAACTAACGGGTCTGTCCGAACGAATGATTCGTTCCCATTGGGAAAACAATTACGGCGGCTCGGTCAAGGCACTGGCCGCTGTCAAGGCCCGGCTGGTGCAGGCCGCAGGCGACAAGGACCTGCCGCCCTACATCTACAACGACCTGAAGCGCGAGCACCTAATTCGCACTGGATCGGTGGTGCTGCACGAACTGTATTTCGAGAACCTCGGGGGCAGTGGCGAGGCCGCAGCTACCGAGCGAGAGGCGATCGCTCAAGCCTTCGGCAGCTTCGAAGACTGGGTGAGGGAATTCCGCCGCATCGGTGCCGGCCTCGGTGGGGGGTCCGGCTGGGTGGTTCTTGGGTTCAACCTGCACACCAGGCAGCTGGAAAATTACTGGATGGCCGATCACGCGCATGGACCGGCCGCCACCGTTCCGATCCTGGTGATGGACATGTACGAGCACTCTTATCAGATGGACTACGGCGCTGCGGCGGCGAAATACATTGATGCTTTCTTCCAGAACATCCAGTGGGAGAGCGTGAGTGCACGGCTGGCCGGCGCACGTGCGATATGAGGCATTTAGCGTTGCATGTGGCGGGTTGGCACTCTCTCGTGTGCACGTGAAGATAGGCATCTCCGGACACCGACGGCGCGACGGCTCGGTATTCTCACAGGCGCGGACCCAAGCTGGCTGGTCTTGGTGCCCTTGTCCATCCTGGCCGAGCAACTGGTGCGTGCATGGAACTGGCGCCAATTGCTGTACCCCCTGCGCCCGGCGGGGCGCTTCGATTTGTTCGGCACCATCATGGCTGGCTACCTGCTGGCGGAGCGGGGCAAGCCACGCTAATGGACAGGCGAAAAACAAACTGAAATGAATCGTGTTGTTGACTACATCGAAGCCGCTGAGCGCGACAACACGCGTCGGAGCTACGCTTCGGCCATACGACATTTTGAAATAGAGTGGAAAGGCCTCCTGCCCTCGACGGCTGACGCCATCGCCCGCTACCTCGCCGACTACGCGCCTACCTTGGCCATCAACACCCTTCGCCAGCGGCTGGCGGCACTGTCCCGATGGCATGCCGACCAAGGTTTTGCGGACCCCACCAAGTCGCCCTTGGTGCGCCAGGTCCTTAAAGGCATTCGCTCAATTCACGCCGTGCCAGAAAAGCGCGCGCGCCCCCTGGAGCTGGCGGTGCTCCAGCAGATCGACCAGTGGCTCGATGTCGCGATTGGCAACGCCCAGCGGTCCGGCGACCGGCCGGCCTTGCTGCGCCAAACCCGCAACCGCAGCCTGATGTTGCTGGGGTTCTGGCGCGGCTTTCGCTCCGACGAGTTGGTCAACCTGCGCGTAGAGAACATCGAGGTGACGCCGGGCCAGGGCATGGCGTGCTACCTGGGCCGCACCAAAGGCGACCGGCAGCTGCAGGGCCGTGTTTTCAAATGCCCAGCCTTGTCCCGCTTATGTCCCGTGACGGCCTTCAATGCCTGGATCGACCTGGCCGGGTTGACCGAGGGTCCGGTGTTCCGCAAGATCGACCGCTGGGGGAATGTGGCCGACGAAAGTCTGCATGCCGACAGCCTGATTCCGTTGTTGCGCAGCCTGTTCGCCGAAGCCGGTGTCGAGTCGCCCGAGGAATACAGCAGCCACTCCTTGCGCCGCGGCTTTGCCGGCTGGACCCGCGCCAGCGGCTGGGACATCAAGGAACTGATGGAATACGTCGGCTGGAAGGATGTCAAATCGGCCATGCGCTACCTCGATGCGTCGGATTCCAGCCTGCAGGCCCGGTTCGAGCAGGGCCTGACGGCCCTGGCACCGGCAGTTCCGCAGCTACTGCCATTGTTGTTGACCGAACAAATCGAAGCGCCCCGCCCACCGGCCGAAGGAACGACGCCCATGGCAGTCCTGCGCGTCACGCTGGTGCTGGCCCGCTTCAGCAAGCAGTCGCGCGGCCTGGCTCGCGGTCACCGGCTGATCGAGCAGACCTGCTTTGAGCGTTTCGCCATGCAACGCCTGAACACCGAGGGAACGCTCTACGAGCTCGCAGTTCCCTACCTGTCACGTGACTTGCTGGACGAGGTGATCGCCACGCTGCTCGATGACATGTACCGCATCGCCGAGGACAACCAGTGCCTGCTGGAAACCTCATTTCACGAACCCGCGACCGACACCTACTGGGATTGAGGCGATGGGAAGCATTGCCGCCAGGCGGGGTAGTCCCCGCGAATGACCACGCTCCATGAGACGGCCTATCCCAGCCTGAAACCCGATCCGACACCCCGTGAGCTGGCGGAGCTTTACACACCGACCAAGGATGAACAACTCCTGGCTGCCGGCATCGGCAAGCGCGCCTTGCCGCGCATGGCGGCACTGATCCACCTGAAAGTCTTCCAGCGCCTGGGCTATTTCATCTCCCTGGCCGAAGTGCCGCCGGTGATCCGGGAGCACATTGCGCAGCAGGTGGGCGTGGTTAGGCCGCCCCCGGCGGCGGACCTCAAGCGCTTCGAGGCCTCGGGCTCGCGCACCGCCTTGTTTGCGACCTTACGCCGGCACCTCAATGTCAAACCTATGAACCCGGGGGGCCACGCCTGGCTGGAGGTCGTGGCCGACACGGCGGCCGAGACCAAACACGCGGTGGCCGACATCATCAACGTGATGCTGGAGGAGCTGGTCCACCATCGCTACGAGCTGCCCGCCTTCTCGACGCTGGACCGGATGGCGTATCGAGCCCGGGAAAAGAGCAACAACCGGTATTTCTCCGCAATCACCAACCAGCTGACAGCCCATACCCGGACCTTGATCGACAGTTTGCTTAAAACCGCCACGGGCGAGTCGGTTTCTGCCTGGCAAATGCTCAAACGCGAACCCAAGCGGCCGACCAACAAGGAAACGCGCACCTACATCCAGCACATCCGGCGCTTGCAGTACCTGGTGGAGCAGCTTCCCAAGCCCGACGTGCCGGTGCCCAAGCTCAAACAGTTTCGCCACCTGGCGCGCGCCCTCAATGCGGCCGAGATGGCCGAACTCAAGCCGCAAAAGCGCTACGCCCTGGCGGTGATCTTCATCCGGGCGCAGCATGCCCAGTCCCTGGACGATGCCGCGGACCTGTTTATTCGCCTGATGCAGAACCTGGAAAACAATGCCAGGCAGAAATTGCTCTCGTTCCAGCAGGAGCGGGTCCAAAAAACCGACATGCTGGTTGGCCAGCTCAAAGACATCCTGGGCGCCTACCAGCTGGAGGGCACCGACACGCAGCGTGTGGACGCCATCGGCACCACCCTGGTGGCCGACGTGGACGAGCTGCTCAACGAATGCGAACAGCACCTGGCCTATGCGGGCCGCAACCATCTGCCTTTCCTGCTGCAGCCCTACAAGATGGTCCGGGCCCAGTTGCTCAACTGCATCGGCATCGCCTCGCCCAAGGCCAGCAGCGAGGACCAGGTAGCGGAGCGGCTGATCGAGGCCCTTTACAAGCTGCGCGACAACCGTGCGGACATCGTGCCGCTGGACATGCTGGGCCTGACTGAAGACAAGGATTTCCGCTGGATGTCAGGCCAGTGGAAGCGGTTGGTGTTGGTCCGTCCATCCGGCAAGGGCCGGGCGGAGGCTGTCCACCGCCGGTATTTTGAACTGGCGGTCATGCATGCTGTCAAAGACGACCTGAAGTCGGGCGATCTCTTCATCAAGTACGGCGAGCGCTATGACGATTACCGCGAGCAGTTGGTCGATGACGAAACCTTTGAAAGAGAAGTGGGCGACTATGGCCAGGTCACCGGCATCGAGACAGATCCCGGCACCTTTGTGGCGATGCTCAAATCGGCGATGTCCCAGCGGGCCCACGACATCGACGCCACTTTCCCGGAAAACGCCCATGCCGAGATCGTCGACGGCCGCCTGATCCTGCGGAAACCGCCGCGCTCAGAAATCGTCGAGGCGGCCGCGCGGATCGACGCCCTGATCACCGAGCGAATGGAGGCGGCCAGCATCGTGGACGTCATGATCGACACCGAGCGCTGGTTGGACCTGCACAAGCTGTTCCGGCCACTCGCCGGGACCGACAGCCGCCTGGAGGATCTGCGCATGCGCGTCATCACGACGCTGTTTTGCTACGGCTGCAACCTGGGGCCCGTGCAGACCGCCAAATCGATCAAAGGTCTGAGCCGCCGGCAGATTTCCTGGCTGAACTTGAAATACGTCAGCGAGGACCTCCTGGACAAGGCCATTGTCAAGGTGATCAACGCCTACAACAAGTTTGAGCTGCCAGGCTACTGGGGCACGGGCAAACACGCGTCGGCGGACGGCACCAAGTGGAATCTTTACGAGCAAAACCTACTGTCCGAGCACCATATCCGCTATGGTGGGTACGGCGGTATCGGCTACTACCATGTATCGGACAAGTTCATCGCGCTGTTCAGCCATTTCATTTCCTGCGGCACCTATGAGGGCATCCACATCCTTGACGGGCTGATGACCAACGAATCGGACATTCGACCGGACACGATTCACGGGGACACCCAGGCCCAGAGTTACCCGGTCTTCGCGCTGGCGCACCTCCTGGGCATCCAGCTCATGCCGCGCATCCGGGGCATCCAAGACCTCAAATTCCATCGCCCGGAGCCGGGCAATGTTTACCGCAACATCAATGCGCTGTTCAGCGATGTGATCGACTGGCGGCTGATTGAGCTGCATTTGCCGGCGATGCTGCGGGTGGCGGTTTCCATCAAGACCGGCAAGATCACGCCGTCGGCGATCCTGCGCCGGCTCGGCACCTACAGCCGCAAGAACAAGCTGTATTTCGCGTTTGTAGAGCTTGGCAAGGTCATCCGGACCATGTTCCTGCTGAGCTACATCGGCGATGTCGGGCTGCGCAAGGTAATCCATGCCGAAACCAATAAGAGCGAGCAGTTCAACGGCTTTGCTCAGTGGTCATTTTTTGGGGGAGAAGGGATCATTGCGGAGAACATCCGGCACGAGCAGCGCAAGGTGATCAAGTACAACCACCTGGTGGCCAACATGATCATTCTGCACAACGTGGTGGGCATGACGAAGGTGCTGCAGGAGCTTCGCGACGAGGGGACCGAGATCACGCTGGAGATCCTGGGCGGCCTGGCGCCGTTCCGCACGGCGCACATCAACCGGTTTGGTGACTACACGCTGGATTTTCGGCGGAAGATTGGCCCCTTGAACTTCGATGCCACCATAATCCCAATGGAATCATAGACTTAGGGTCGTTTCTGCTGGGTTTTACATGAATCCCTGCCGACCCTCTTGAACTGATTCGCTCGGCTTAATCTCGAAAGTGCTTGGCTATTATTTTGCGGCTGTTAGTAGAGTGGACATCGTGCGTGTTCCAGTTGTTCCGGTCAGCAAGTCCGGTAGGTGAATCAACTAGTCTTTGACGGTCCGATAGAACGACTGCTAAATAATCCGTTCACACCGTTCCTTTTTATCGAGTGGGAAGGACGGCGTCGATAGGCAGACAATGGGTCGTTGTTATCATCGAAGACTATCGTGTTGTAGCTTTCCCGTGCTTGCTCGAAGCGGTCCGTAGCCAAGCGCAGGCACTTCGACGAGCCCCGCTATACAAAGGCCGTCCACGGCAAGGAGGGCAGCAGGCGGCGGTTTAGCCGGTCAGTATTCGTCGGCCAATACGCTCGTGGCTATGGATCAATTGCGTTCGGCGATTGCCCGGAGGCAGTTCTTGCCGGAGCCCGTGAATGGTGTTTCAGTGTTCTTGCAACCATCTATCGCGCCGATGTGGGCCAAGTTGGCAGTACGTCCCTATGCGCTTCGCAACGTGTTCGTAGATGGGTTTCTTGGACAAGTTGGGCAGGGCCTCCACATACCTCGCACACCCGCTTTGAAAGCGCCTCTACGTAGGCCAACATCGATGCGTCTGCAGGGTCGAGTCGGAAAAAGCGCAGATTAAGAAATCCCCACTTTTCCCGAGCAAGCAGTGCTACGGGTTGCACGTTGCGTATTCCAGTTGTTCTGGTCGGCAAGTCCAGCAGGTTGATCACGTAGTCCAGAGAACGTGACCACCCCGACGTTGAATGAGTAAAGGTGATAGGTCCGTCGGTGGATAGGCGCGGAATCCCTTCGCTCCATCTTCTTTCAGCCCCCAACAAGTTGAGCGGTGCTAAATGATGGCAAGCACCAAACTTTTTAGGTCTAGTCATCCCCGTTACAATGGTGCGATGCACAACCTGCTGCGACTCTCCCTGCACAGCTCGGGCACTGCCCGATGCACGGAGTTGCCGCGCGGTTTTTTCTGCTCCGTGACACCGCCATAGCGCTGTGTTTCCGGTGGCCCTAGGCACCCTTCTGGCGTGCCTTGCGGTCCTTTATTTCCCTGCACACTTTTTCGCTTTGCCGCTTCAAGCGTTCTTGCCTTTCGGGCTGGACTACGCATTTTGCGTCGGCACGTTAACTGCTTTGCGTGGCGCCTAAACCAATCGGTTCTCGTGGTCGCTGCGCGTCGTCTTTCTATTTTTGCTTCTGCCTATGAATCTCTCCTCAATCCGCCAAACATGGTTTTCTAACATCCGCGGAGACCTCCTCGCGGGCATCGTGGTCGCCCTGGCGCTCATCCCTGAAGCTATAGCGTTTTCGATCATCGCAGGCCTGGACCCCAAAGTCGGCTTGTACGCATCTTTCAGCATCTGCGTGATCATCGCTTTCGTCGGCGGCCGGCCCGGCATGATCTCCGCCGCTACCGGCGCCATGGCGTTGCTCATGGTCACGCTGGTCAAGGAACACGGGCTGCAGTACCTCCTGGCGGCAACGATTCTCACCGGAGTCCTGCAAATCCTGGCAGGAGTATTGAAACTGGGTCTTTTGATGCGCTTTGTGTCGCGCTCAGTCGTCACCGGGTTCGTCAATGCGCTGGCCATCCTGATCTTCCTGGCTCAGTTGCCGGAACTCACCAATGTGGGCTGGCAGGTGTATGCCATGACAGCTGGGGGCCTTGCCATCATCTATGGCTTCCCATACATCACCAAAACCGTTCCCTCTCCACTCATCACCATTGTTGTACTGACGGCCATCTCCATGGCAATGGGCATGGACATCCGGACGGTGGGTGATATGGGAGAACTGCCCGACAGCCTGCCGGTGTTTCTGATCCCGGACATCCCGCTGAATTTGGAAACGCTGAGAATTGTTCTTCCCTACTCTGCCGCGCTGGCAGTGGTGGGCTTGCTTGAGTCCATGATGACTGCGGCAATCGTGGATGACCTGACCGATACCCCCAGCAATAAGAACCGCGAATGCATGGGCCAAGGCGTGGCAAACATTGCTACCGGCTTCATTGGCGGCATGGCGGGCTGCGCAATGATCGGTCAATCGGTCATCAACGTGAAATCCGGCGGCCTCACCAGGTTGTCCACACTCTCTGCGGGCATTTTCCTTCTCTTGATGGTGGTGTTCCTCGGCCCATGGGTCAAGCAGATTCCCATGGCAGCGCTAGTGGCCGTGATGATCATGGTGAGCATTGGCACCTTCAGCTGGGACTCGGTGCGCAACCTACGCCAGCACCCGCCGAGCTCATCCATCGTGATGATTGCCACCGTGGTGGTCACCGTGTCTACGCACGACCTGGCCAAGGGTGTGTTTGTGGGTGTGCTGCTGTCGGGCATCTTCTTTGCGCACAAGGTGGGCCGTGTGCTGCGCGTAGACAGCAGCAGCGAAAACGAGGGCCGTGAACGTGTTTACAACGTCGTAGGCCAGGTGTTCTTCGCGTCTTCAGAAACCTTTTTGGGCGCCTTTGACTTCAAGGAAGCGGTACAGAAAGTGCGCATTGACGTGAGCCGCGCCCACTTCTGGGACATCACCGCGGTGAGCGCACTGGACAAGGCCGTTCTCAAGTTCCGCCGCGAGGGCACCGAGGTTGAAGTGATCGGCATGAACGAAGCCAGCGCCACGCTGGTGGACCGTTTTGCCATTCACGACAAGCCCGGCGCTGTCGAAAAACTGATGCACTAACAATCAAGGAGACAACACATATGAACAAGGTATACGCCTGCATTGATGGCATGGCAGCCACCGCCGCCGTGATCGACTGGGCCGCTTGGTCTGCCCTGCGGCTGGATGTGCCGCTGGAGTTTCTCCACGTTTTGGAACGGGACCCTGACCGCTCTGCCGCTACCGACCTGAGCGGGGCCATCGGGTTTGGCGCACAGGAATCCCTGCTGGGCCAAATGAGCGAGATTGATGCCCAACGCGGCAGGCTGGCCCAGGAAGCCGGCCGCCAGATGCTAGCCAAAGCCCAGGAACGGGCGCGCGTCGTCGGTGTGCAATGGGTGGATGCACGCATGCGCCACGGCGAGGTGGTGGATGGCGTTTTAGACATGGAGCCGGATGCGCGGCTGTTTGTGCTGGGCGAGCATTTCCACGCTACCGGTTTTGCCAAGCTGCACCTTGACCACCATGTGGAGCGTGTGGTCCGAGCCGTCAAGCGCCCCGTGCTGGTGGTCACCTCCGAGCACTTTGCCGAGCCTGATCGCTTTGTGGTCGCCTACGATGGCAGCGCCACCGCCCGAAAAATGCTTGAGACTCTGGCTCGCAGCCCCATGCTCAAAGGCATTCCTGCGTTGATCGCCATGGCGGCAGCAGACACACCCGAGTCCCACGTGCAACTGCAGGAGGCCCACAAAGTGCTGACTGAGGCGGGCTTTATCGCCGCCACAGTAATGCTCCAAGGCGAGCCTGAGCAAGTGCTGCCAGAGTTGTTGGAGGCGCAGGGCAACACCCTGCTGGTCATGGGCGCCTACGGCCACTCCCGCATTCGCCAGTTGGTGGTGGGCAGCACCACAACAACGCTGCTGCGTTTAAGCAAAGCACCGGTACTCATCTTGCGCTGACGACCAAACCCGCCGCCCACGGTGTGGGCTGGCACACCACTCAAGGAGGGCTCCGTTTGCATCGTTTTAAAACCTGGTGGTTAGTCTGCGTGGCCGCAGTAGTCGGAAAGCTGCTCTGGGCATCTCTATCTTCAGAAACCTTGTTCGCAGTGATGCAAGAGGACGGATTTGTCGAGTCGCTTACTCTTGGCCTCTATGCGGCAGCGTTTGGGACAGTGGCAATAGCGCCAGGCAGGGGGAGCCGACATTGGACGTCGTCGCGCCTGGCGCTGTTGATCGTTATATTGGGCTTGGCCGCCCGCGAGTGGGATGCGCACATCCGACTCACGGGGTCCAGCGTCTTACGAGTTTCCTACTATCTCAATGGGCCGCTCGCAGTTGAAAAACTGTGGGCGCTGAGCGCAGTGGCTTTGTTTGCGGCAAGCCTGTTGTGCCTTGCGTGGCACTACACCCGCGCACTGCGTCAACAGGCGCGCGGCAACGACGCGATCCGTTCCGCAGTGATTGCATTCATTGCAACCGCGCTGATCGCCAAAGTGCTCGACCGGGCCGTCAACGTCTTGGCGCAAGACTTTGAATTTGTGATACCAGTGACTTTTGCAATGCTGATGTTGTCCATCGAGGAGACGCTTGAGCTTGCTTTGCCATTGATTGTGGTGGCCGCCGTATGGCAACACGCCCGCACTGTATCCCCACGCGTATCTCGCACACGACCGTTGGGAAGCACAGCCCAATCCGGTTGAACGCTTGAAGCATCGGCGTGCTTCTTCTAATATTGACAGCCCAACAGTCCAACTCGCTTGCATCGATCAGTCCCATGTAGTGCCTCACACCTCAGGTCGGCCCCTCCCACGGAGGGTACTTACAAACCCGCCGAGCCATGTCTCGGCCAGGCTTGCACCTGATGTGATACCGCGCCGCCTCGGCGCCCTTTCCGAGGCTGTCAGCTTGTCTCCCATGTAGTGGCCGCTTGGCTTGCGCAAGATCGCGCGGGTCCATACAGCTTGCCTATGAAGGAGTGTTGACATGCGTTTTCGAACGAACTTACAAGCTTTTCTGGAGGGCGCCTACCTTGGGAAGCCAAGGCGAACGCCATGCCAGGCAAAAGGGGGAAGCGATGACCGCAACC
This sequence comes from Acidovorax sp. JHL-3, assembly GCF_000526295.1. Taxonomy (NCBI): domain Bacteria; kingdom Pseudomonadati; phylum Pseudomonadota; class Betaproteobacteria; order Burkholderiales; family Comamonadaceae; genus Acidovorax; species Acidovorax sp. JHL-3. The sequence goes on along the minus strand of NZ_JAFU01000003.1, from coordinate 4,623 downwards.
TACCTTGAATCCACTGCCTTGATGAATCTTTGGTCTGGCTCCATCGGCTACCTCGGATACCCTTCGCACCCCACAGAGATCCATGCACGCGAAGCTTCACTGCGCGGGTGCGCGGTCGAGGCCACGGTTCTTGGGCCGATGCAGCAATGCGCTATCCCTGTGCTCATTCACGGAGAGGAGCGCGGCATCTTGCCAAGGCACGAATTGCCGGACTGGTTTCATACCGACTGGGGCGGGCATGTCCGCGAGGGGCAACGTCTACTGGTTCGCGTCGTCAACATTCGCTCAGACGGGGTCGCATTGGTTTCCATGCGACCACCTGCGTGATGGCCCGCCGAGGGGCCCGTCCAATGGACATCAGAGCTGAATCGCAGGGCATTTGCATCCGCTGGGGCACCTACTACCTTGCTTACCGTACCTCTATTACGGGTCAATCTGGCGATTTTGGTGCTACGGCTTATCTGGGGTACTACGATGTGGAAGGACGTATGTATGGCTCCGTGTGCTCCCCAACTGTCGCCAGAACTCGATGACCTCTGAAGAATTGATGAACGTGGTCCAGACCTACCGGTATCGCGATGCTGTGTTCGTGATCGTGGACTCACTGCCAATGCCATTTCAGGAGAGCTTCGTGGGGTTCCTCCGTGGATCGGCGGTGCCCGTGGGTGATGGCCTCAATCGATATGCGTTTACTTCCGACTTCGAGCGTTGGCTGGCGACCTGCCCACTAGTGCACAAAGCGCAGCCATGATGCGAAGACTACAACTGGCCGCCATGGTCACCGGGCTGACGTAGGCCAGGTTGGCCGCTGCTCGATATGTGCGTTGCAGCGCGTGCGGTGCCATGGCTCGGTGATCAGCGTGCCCGGTGCGCCACACACTTCGCAGATATGCATCGACAACTTTTCTACGTACACAACCATTGCCGCGTCAGCCGGGTCGAGAGGAAAGAACCGCAGACTGAGGCGGCCCCATTTCTCTCTCGTAACAAGTGCGCGTGCCTGGACGCCCCCAGAGTCAGCCCGCGCCTGCAATTGTTCCAACAGCACTTCGAGCAGTGCTACCCAGCCAGGTCCTCCACACGGGTGGCAATGCGTGTAGATCAAGGGATACTTTGTTTCGAGGTCTGCAACCCTCATAGGGGCTCTCCAACGCTCTCGAAGAAGTGCTCCAACCGATCTCGCTCAGCTGAACGCTGCTCCAACGTCCAGTCAACCTTGTATCCAATCTTCAGCAGCAGGCGGTAGTGTGTTCGCAAGTTGTCCAATCCTCTTTGCTGCAACGGATTGACGGCGCACTCGCACACTGGACAGCTCGACGTCACGCAGGATCTGTCGAAAGTGCCAAACCAATCGCAGCGCGGACAACTAAACGGGTACCCTTTTAGGGCATCTTTGAAAATCATTTCGTTCCTGCTTGGAGATCATTTCGGTACGGCTGGACCCCCGGAGCCCGCAGCTTGCGGATCACCAAAATTCCTTCCGACTAAGCCGCTCAAAGACAGAAGAGAAGGCTATCAGCGCCTCAGCGTCCCACTCGACAGCATTGGCAGTTGCTGCAACAGATGCACTGTCCTCCTCATGTTCCTGCGCCCTTCGCGCCACTTGCTCAATCAGACTCGTTCGTGGCACAAGTACATACCTCACATCGCAATCCAGCCCGTGAGCAAGCTTGGAGAGGGTTCGTAGCGTAATGCTGCCTTCAGCTTCGGCTATTTCGAGTTTTCTCACGCCCTGGGCGCTGATTCCAATGCGGCACCCCAGCGCGTTGGAACTCATTCCGAAAGCGAGCCTGATCGTTCTGACCCAACCACACCGGGGTGCGCCATCACGGTGGAGCCTCGCGTATTCGCGGAGCTGCGCATCCAACTCTGCCAAGCGGGTGACGTTCAAGCGACTTTTCAAGGGACAAACGGTGAATGCGAGATGAGGCAACACTTAAGGTTGCGCGCGATCAGTACGAGCGCAACCCACAGCTTTCCTTCGGCTCGTCGCAAGCAGCTTGCGCATTGCACACGGAAAGTTCAGCTATCTTCGCACGCAAGTCCCTTATGGGACTATTTAGTCCCATAAACTTTTGAACAAACTATGTGCGCGAGCAGAATTTGGATCCATGGCTGCTTCGGCGAGACCGAGCTGACCGCACTGCTGGAAGTCGGAGGGTGGGAAGCGATTCTGCCGAGTGCTCTGAAGGATCGTCAGGCTCCTTGCAGTCGCAAATCAGATGCGAGACCTCGTCCTCGACCAGCACGCTGACCTTCAGGGTGGCACTGGGAGCGCCGCGCTCGCGATGACACTGCTGCTCATCGCGGTGACCGAGCGCCAAGCGATGGGGCCCCGGCGACCATCTCAACATCGAAATGGAAACCCTGCACGATGTACTGGAACTACTCCAGCGCCCCGCATCGACCAGGAAATCGTGGACAGAGTGCTACAGCGCCGAAACGAACGGTCAGACGTAACGCTGATTCAGGCGATCAGAGAACTGACTCGTAGGAAAGCCAACAGCGCCTGGAACGCCACTAGAGGTGCTATCGGAAACTAGCACGGCGAAATCCTTATGGATGGTCTTCAAAATTTCGTTGATCGACTGGCCATCCAGCTCCGAGCAATAGGCTGCGGCAACAAGGGTCAGAGGATGAATTGCAGGCTTGCAGGCAGACTCTCAAATCGCCCGGATTGCTTGGCACCTGATGACCCTGCTCAATACGGCCCACGTGCCGCCTGCTGGTGGAGTTGAGCAAGTCCCCCTGGGTCGCGCACGTTGCCGACCTCAGGCGCTTCAAAGCGGCGACCAAAATTGGCTTGGATTGGCCGCGGTGTGTCGAGTCGGCATTGACTCGATTTCCGCTCAAGATGAACTAAAAAGACGACGACCAACTAGTCCCCATTTTGGTTGAAATTAGGCCTTTTACCTATGCCTAGCTTATGCGGTTCTTGATCTCATGGTGCACCCAAGTCTACCGAGTGCCTAGAAGGGTAGCCGAATGCGTAGTTGAGATCGAAAAGCTGATCACCAGTTTGATACGTGACGGACCGGTGTTCAGGGCGCAAGAACAGCATTTGCGGCCCACCGGTAAACGGGGTGCACCTGAACATCCAGTCCGCTCCGTACCAGAGCACGACTCTGATCATGAACACCCTGTCGCTGTTCACTTTCCACGGAGCGATGCTGCTGCCGGGCAATCGCTCGCACGTTGTGGGTCCGGCTGCCTCAAGCTGGCAATGTGAGGTGATCTGCAGGCTGCAGTGGGTTATGGGGCGAGGAGGCGGTTGGCATCTGCGCATCTTGCAGGTTGGCAGGTATTGCGCTTCACACTTGAAGCCGTCATTCGAGCCCTATCAACATCCCAAATGCCAAGATTAATAACGCCCTTGCTTCTATATTTATTTAATATAGAAGATCCATTTCGTCTCTCAATGCACCGAATGCTTGACCTGCTTTTTTGAGTTTTGAGTGCGTGACTAACGCCTGTTTAATTTAAATGTCAAAAAATCATCGTTGCAGGAAATTGAAATGCTCTAGATTTCTTAACCAATCGACCCAGTCGTTGACCAATGTGCTTGAATATCTGTACACTTTCGAATTAAGTGGCCAAGTCACTGACTGGCAGTCATTGAAAATCCATGAATCAACAGCTTCCACAACGAAGCATGACCTTTAGCCGACTAGCTAACTTTGAGCGATCGATCTGTTTTTTGAGCACCCCAATGGAGAGCCATTTCGGAGGCGACCGAGCCGACGGACCGCTTATGGGCAGACTTCGGACCGTTGAGAAAACGCCCAGACGGCTTTCACGCAGAGGCGCACCGCAGGTCTAACTGATCGTTGGCGCCACAACGCATTCCTTGATCGAACCGCCCGGATTTAGCAGGACAGTCGATGCGCAAGCTGTTGGCGAGGGCGCGCAGAAGGAGGACTGAGACCATATCGAGTGGGCTGACGCAGGTGACCAGATGAGAGCGGCCATACGCAGCAAGAAAGAGAAAGCAGCCGAAACCTATGCGGTTGACAGACTGGACCCGAGCAAAAAGGGCCTATTGCGCTGAGCTACACAAGCTTGCATTTCCCTTGATGGAGAGCTCCTGAAATTTACGTCCTGAGCGGACCACATTCTGCGCATGTCGGACGGTGCGCAGATGCACGTCTACTTATGGTGTTACCTAGAACGAAAGTTGATGCCCGGCAAGGTTTATGAGTTCAATCCTTCCAGTCTATCTCCCCAGCGCGTTAACGATATGCCTAGGGCCATTGAGCGTTTGTCCAAGCGATTCCGATTTAACAACGCCCGTCCACGAACGGTAACCCAGGCACTGCACTTCTTGGCCAGCATTCTGAACTGGCTAGACGAGCCTAACCACCAGGGACGCTATGAAGCAGTCCTGAGCGACCCCGACCTGGCACTGGAGGCTCTAAACAGCACCACAGCTACGTGCGGCAGCGAATGCAGGCAATCGCACGGGAATAACTTCGGCCAGGCGGCAGCGTCGAACCTCGACACCAATGCCATCAAGATGATGTCCGTGGTTCACGACCGGGAATACGGCGACGAGATTGAACCTATTCCGTTTTTCCATAGCGAAGGTGTCAAGCCTCCCAAAACTGAAAGTGTGGCCGGCTTCAT
>NZ_JAFU01000002.1:0-18358 GCF_000526295.1 Acidovorax sp. JHL-3 | reverse complement strand
GCCTCCTGGGCGGGAAGCGGTGAAACTCAGGGCGAAAGCGGCCGTGGCCAGCAGGGTGGGAATCAATTGCATCGTGTTCTCGTTCAGTGGTGTCGCTGCGGCTGCCTGTGCAGCCACCAAATTCAGTGGGTTCCCATGGCCTGGCGAGCCATCCATTCCTTCAGGGGGCCGCTGCGCTCGAAACCTTTCATGCCCCAGTTGCGCAGCCGCTGCCATGGCCCTTCGGTCCGCGCAAAAAGCTGCTGCAGACTGTCGGTTGCCAGCCCCATGGGCAGCATGTCCGCCTTGCGCTCGCGCTCGTAACCGCGCCAGCAAGCGCAAATCCGCCACGCTGCGCCAGTAGTCGCGTCCCGTGCAGCACCGCGGCCAGGACCTGCGCATCTGCCAGCCCCATGTTCAGCCCTTGTCCTTGCCAGCGGATGCACGTTGTGCGCAGCATCACCGGCGAGTACCCAGCTGCGTGCCTGGCCGCCCTGCATAGGCAGAGCCCCGCACCAGCGGTTGGCGCGCGCCTGCTGCAAGGGCCAGGCCGCACGCTCACCACTCAGTTGCAATGCGCCGAGTGCGCCATGACTGGCATCTTGCAGGCGCTGGGCGAATTCCTGCGGTTCCAGCGCCAGCAACTCGGGCACCCGTTCCTTGATGACAGACCAGACCACTGCCACGGAGTTCCCCTGCGCACCGTCCAGCGGCAAAAAAGCCAGGATGCCGTCGGGGAAAAAACCACTGGCGGGCAACCTGGCCGTGGGGGCGTTTCGCACGTCAGCCGCGTGGCAATGGCGTGCTGTTCGTAGGCCGTCACCTCGAAGTCCACCCCAAACTCGCTGCGGGTGCGGCTGGCCCGGCCTTCGCACACCGCGGTAAGGGCCGCGGGCACTGGCTCTGGCACCACCTCCACTTGCGGCTGGTAGCGCACGGCTTCTGCCAGGCGGGCCTTCCAGCGCTGGGCACATCCACAATCCAGGCCAGTGCGTCCGCGCCCTGGGTGGCGGCGTCAAAGTGCACTGCGCCACCCTGGTCGCCAAACACCAGCATTTGTGTCACTGCCGTGGCATGGGCCGGGTCGGGCCAGCTGCGCAACGACTCGAGCAACTGGCGCGAGGTCGCATTCAGTGCATAGGCTCGCACCATCGCCAGTGGGCGCAACCGCGGGAGCGGGTGCGGCCACCAGGGCTACGCGCAGCCTCTCGCGGGCCAGCAGCAAGGCCAGGGTGCGGCCCACCACGCCGGCGCCACGGATACAGATGTCAAAGGTTTTTGCCATGGGCGGCATTGTAGGAGGGCCCTACGGACCGGAGGAGGGCGGGGCAAAATGGCGCACCCGGCCCTTGCGGCCGCTGTCAGGAGCTTTGCGGCGTGACTTCTTTCCCTGAATCCGATCTGTCGGGCACGATCTCGCGCCTGTTTGTTTACCCGGTCAAATCCTGCGCGGGCGTGGAGGTGCAGGAGGCATTGCTCACCGAAACCGGCCTGGACCTGGACCGTGCCTGGATGGTGGTGGATGCCCAGGGCGTGTTCCTGACCCAGCGCGCCTTGCCCCGCATGGCGCTGATTCGCCCCCAGATCAAGACTTCGGAACTGGTGCTGCGCGCCCCGGGCATGCTGGCGCTGCATTTGGCAGTGGATGCCGTGGAGGGCCGGCCACCGTCACGGTATGGAAGGACACCGTGCCTGCCTGGGACATGGGCCCCCTGGCTGCGCAATGTTCAGCGATTTTCTGGGGCAACCCTGCCGTCTGGTGCGGTTTGGCCCGCACTACCCGCCGTCTGTCGAGCACAGACTGGACCCAGGGGGTCGAGGCGCTCAACCAGTTTTCTGACGGATTTCCCTTGCTGGTGGTCAGCGAGGCATCGTTGGCAGAGCTCAATGCACGCCTGGTGGCCGCCGGGCAGGAGCCCGTGGGCATGGAGCGTTTTCGGCCCAACGTGGTGCTGGCGGGGGGCAGGCGCACGACGAAGACCGCGTGGACATGGTGCGCGTGGCGGTGGGGCAGCAAGAGGTGCACTTGCAGCCCGTCAAGCCTTGCGCGCGCTGCCCCATTCCCAACATCGATCCGGCCACCGCACACAGCAGCCCGGTGGTGGCGGACACCTTGCAGGCCTATCGGCAGGACCCGCGTGTAGGGGGCGCCATCACCTTTGGCATGAACGCCATCGTGCGGCAGGGGGTGGGGCAGGTGCTGCGCGTGGGGCAGCCCATTGGCGCAGATGTGCGTTTCGACTGAACGTCGCGGTGCGCGAAAACCGGGCCAGGCCACAGGCCCGTAAAATCAGTGGTTTGTCTCCAGAACACCAGAAAGCCCTGCCATGAGCCTCCAATGCGGCATCGTGGGCCTGCCCAACGTCGGCAAGTCCACCCTCTTCAACGCCCTGACCAAGGCCGCATCGCCGCCCGAGAACTATCCCTTTTGCACCATGAGCCCAATTGGGCGTGGTGGAGGTGCCCGACCCGCGCCTGCAGCAGCTGGCCGAGATCATCCAGCCCGAGCGCATCGTGCCGGCCATCGTCGAATTTGTGGACATCGCAGGCCTGGTGGCCGGTGCCAGCCAGGGCGAAGGCCTGGGCAACCAGTTTCTGGCCCACATCCGTGAAACCGATGCCATCGTGAACGTGGTGCGCTGCTTCGAAGGACGACAACGTGATCCACGTCGCCGGACGCGTTGATCCGATCTCGGACATCGAAGTCATCCAGACCGAGCTGTGCCTGGCCGACATGGGCACCGTGGACAAGCGCTCAACCGCTACACCAAGGCCGCCAAGTCGGGCAACGACAAGATGCCGCCAAGCTGGTGGCGCTGCTCACGCGCATCCAGGCCGCGCTCAACGAAGGCAAGCCCGCCCGCTCGGTGGCAATCACCAAGGAAGAGCAGCCCCTGCTCAAGTTCCTTGTGCCTGATCACCGCCAAGCCCGCCATGTTTGTCGGCAACGTCAGCGAAGACGGCTTTGAAAAACAACCCCTTCCTGGATCGTCTGAAGGAATATGCTGCCAGCCAGAATGCTCCCCGTGGTGGCCATTTGCGCCAAGATGGAAGCAGAAATGGCCGAGATGGGCGACGAAGACCGCGACATGTTCCTGCCGAGATGGCCAGACCGAGCCGGGCCTGGCCCGCCTGATCCGTGGCGCCTTCAAGCTGCTGGGCCTGCAGACTTACTTCACCGCCGGCGTGAAGGAAGTGCGCGCCTGGACCATCCACATTGGAGACACCGCCCCGCAGGCTGCCGGCGTGATCCACGCGCGACTTCGAGCGCGGCTTCATTCGCGCGCAGACCATAGCGTTTGATGATTTCATTGCCTACAAGGGCGAGCAGGGCGCCAAGGATGCCGGCAAGATGCGCGCAGAAGGCAAGGAATACGTGGTGAAAGACGGCGACGTACTGAACTTCCTGTTCCATTAACAGGTTCGCCGAGCAAGACCACAGTTGACTGAAAGCGCCTGTATGGACACACTCACAATGTTTCCATACGGGACTCTCAATGCTCGAAGGCCGTCGATCTACACGCTTCCTATCTTCCGCAACACTAAAGTTGCTGCAGAGCAGGGCTCTCGACACATTCTGGTTGACCACCTGGTTAAGGGCGAACGAGTCAGGTACTGGCGAGAGCTACGCGCCTCGAAGTTGATCAAGTGGGAAACGTTCCCTAAGTTCCCTCTAGTTCTGAACGCCGATGGGTCGCCGTGGGCACCGGCCTGCCTGTGGTTATTAGATAGAGCGCGAGCCAACCCTCTCAAAGCATCTTCGCTGAACCCCCTTGCACAGGGGCTGCGGGCATATTTGAGGTTCCTCGATGAGTAGGGCTTGACTGGGACGATTTCTCTGCGGTGGACAAATATCTTCGTCCCACCTATCTCTATAAGAATCACCTTCAGGATTTGATCAACAGCGGCGCTATAAAGCGCAGTACTGCCAGCGGCCGTATGCAAACGGTGGTGAGTTTCTATCGGTTCCTCAAGGACACCGAAAGGATGGCCTTCTGGCCCCAGAACGCCCCTTGGGTTGACGCAGCCGTTGGTCTTGAGTACCGCGACACCCAGGGCTTCAAACAGGTGAAGGTGGTTCAGTCAACTGACTTATCAATCAAAGTTCCAAAGCGAGACTATGCCTGGGACCGCGGAATTCATGATGGAGGGAACTTGGTACCGCTATCTCAGAATGAGCAAAAGGTGTTGGTCCATGCGCTAAAGAAGCTCGGGAATCGCGAATATGAACTCATGCATCTGATCGCTCTCCTTACAGGCGCCCGGATTCAGACTGTTCTCACACTGCGTTGGGGTGACTTTGCAGTGCCGCCCAGCCAAGTCAACCAGTGGCCGTTTAAGCTCCGATGCGGGCCGGGACCGGTATTGATACCAAGAACAACGCGACTGGCGTGTACCTCGCTGTGCCGCAGGACCTCTATAAATGGCTCCATACCTATGCGGTGTCCGAAAAAGCTCGGGCGAGGCGCGTCAAGTCCGACCATAAGGAGTCTCCTCAAAACTATTTGTTCCTCTCCAATCGGGGTGGCCCATATTACGAGTCGAAGGACGATCTCAACGCAGCGCGTAACTCCCATGAACTGCTGAAGCGCTCGTCCCCGACCGGGCAAAACCTCAGGAGCTTCATGACTGACTACCTCATCCCAGAGGTACGGAAGACTATTCCGAATTTCTCCTTCAAGTTCCATGACCTCAGGGCCTCCTACGGGGTCAACTGGGTTGATGCCGTTTTGCAGGGTGAAGACACCCACCAGCGCTACAACTGGGCTCGGGATCAACTGCGTAAACTCCTGTGGCATGCGAATGCAACCACGACCGATCGCTATCTCCAGTACCGCCAGCACATGCACCAACTTGAACAGGCCGATGTCGACTGGAACTTGCATCTGCTTGAACTGATTCGCTCGGCTTAATCTCGAAAGTGCTTGGCTATTATTTTGCGGCTGTTAGTAGAGTGGACATCGTGCGTGTTCCAGTTGTTCCGGTCAGCAAGTCCGGTAGGTGAATCAACTAGTCTTTGACGGTCCGATAGAACGACTGCTAAATAATCCGTTCACACCGTTCCTTTTTATCGAGTGGGAAGGACGGCGTCGATAGGCAGACAATGGGTCGTTGTTATCATCGAAGACTATCGTGTTGTAGCTTTCCCGTGCTTGCTCGAAGCGGTCCGTAGCCAAGCGCAGGCACTTCGACGAGCCCCGCTATACAAAGGCCGTCCACGGCAAGGAGGGCAGCAGGCGGCGGTTTAGCCGGTCAGTATTCGTCGGCCAATACGCTCGTGGCTATGGATCAATTGCGTTCGGCGATTGCCCGGAGGCAGTTCTTGCCGGAGCCCGTGAATGGTGTTTCAGTGTTCTTGCAACCATCTATCGCGCCGATGTGGGCCAAGTTGGCAGTACGTCCCTATGCGCTTCGCAACGTGTTCGTAGATGGGTTTCTTGGACAAGTTGGGCAGGGCCTCCACATACCTCGCACACCCGCTTTGAAAGCGCCTCTACGTAGGCCAACATCGATGCGTCTGCAGGGTCGAGTCGGAAAAAGCGCAGATTAAGAAATCCCCACTTTTCCCGAGCAAGCAGTGCTACGGGTTGCACGTTGCGTATTCCAGTTGTTCTGGTCGGCAAGTCCAGCAGGTTGATCACGTAGTCCAGAGAACGTGACCACCCCGACGTTGAATGAGTAAAGGTGATAGGTCCGTCGGTGGATAGGCGCGGAATCCCTTCGCTCCCTCTTCTTTCAGCCACCAACAAGTTGAGCGGTGCTAAATGATGGCAAGCACCAAACTTTTTAGGTCTAGTCATCCCCGTTACAATGGTGCGATGCACAACCTGCTGCGACTCTCCCTGCACAGCTCGGGCACTGCCCGATGCACGGAGTTGCCGCGCGGTTTTTTCTGCTCCGTGACACCGCCATAGCGCTGTGTTTCCGGTGGCCCTAGGCACCCTTCTGGCGTGCCTTGCGGTCCTTTATTTCCCTGCACACTTTTTCGCTTTGCCGCTTCAAGCGTTCTTGCCTTTCGGGCTGGACTACGCATTTTGCGTCGGCACGTTAACTGCTTTGCGTGGCGCCTAAACCAATCGGTTCTCGTGGTCGCTGCGCGTCGTCTTTCTATTTTTGCTTCTGCCTATGAATCTCTCCTCAATCCGCCAAACATGGTTTTCTAACATCCGCGGAGACCTCCTCGCGGGCATCGTGGTCGCCCTGGCGCTCATCCCTGAAGCTATAGCGTTTTCGATCATCGCAGGCCTGGACCCCAAAGTCGGCTTGTACGCATCTTTCAGCATCTGCGTGATCATCGCTTTCGTCGGCGGCCGGCCCGGCATGATCTCCGCCGCTACCGGCGCCATGGCGTTGCTCATGGTCACGCTGGTCAAGGAACACGGGCTGCAGTACCTCCTGGCGGCAACGATTCTCACCGGAGTCCTGCAAATCCTGGCAGGAGTATTGAAACTGGGTCTTTTGATGCGCTTTGTGTCGCGCTCAGTCGTCACCGGGTTCGTCAATGCGCTGGCCATCCTGATCTTCCTGGCTCAGTTGCCGGAACTCACCAATGTGGGCTGGCAGGTGTATGCCATGACAGCTGGGGCCTTGCCATCATCTATGGCTTCCCATACATCACCAAAACCGTTCCCTCTCCACTCATCACCATTGTTGTACTGACGGCCATCTCCATGGCAATGGGCATGGACATCCGGACGGTGGGTGATATGGGAGAACTGCCCGACAGCCTGCCGGTGTTTCTGATCCCGGACATCCCGCTGAATTTGGAAACGCTGAGAATTGTTCTTCCCTACTCTGCCGCGCTGGCAGTGGTGGGCTTGCTTGAGTCCATGATGACTGCGGCAATCGTGGATGACCTGACCGATACCCCCAGCAATAAGAACCGCGAATGCATGGGCCAAGGCGTGGCAAACATTGCTACCGGCTTCATTGGCGGCATGGCGGGCTGCGCAATGATCGGTCAATCGGTCATCAACGTGAAATCCGGCGGCCTCACCAGGTTGTCCACACTCTCTGCGGGCATTTTCCTTCTCTTGATGGTGGTGTTCCTCGGCCCATGGGTCAAGCAGATTCCCATGGCAGCGCTAGTGGCCGTGATGATCATGGTGAGCATTGGCACCTTCAGCTGGGACTCGGTGCGCAACCTACGCCAGCACCCGCCGAGCTCATCCATCGTGATGATTGCCACCGTGGTGGTCACCGTGTCTACGCACGACCTGGCCAAGGGTGTGTTTGTGGGTGTGCTGCTGTCGGGCATCTTCTTTGCGCACAAGGTGGGCCGTGTGCTGCGCGTAGACAGCAGCAGCGAAAACGAGGGCCGTGAACGTGTTTACAACGTCGTAGGCCAGGTGTTCTTCGCGTCTTCAGAAACCTTTTTGGGCGCCTTTGACTTCAAGGAAGCGGTACAGAAAGTGCGCATTGACGTGAGCCGCGCCCACTTCTGGGACATCACCGCGGTGAGCGCACTGGACAAGGCCGTTCTCAAGTTCCGCCGCGAGGGCACCGAGGTTGAAGTGATCGGCATGAACGAAGCCAGCGCCACGCTGGTGGACCGTTTTGCCATTCACGACAAGCCCGGCGCTGTCGAAAAACTGATGCACTAACAATCAAGGAGACAACACATATGAACAAGGTATACGCCTGCATTGATGGCATGGCAGCCACCGCCGCCGTGATCGACTGGGCCGCTTGGTCTGCCCTGCGGCTGGATGTGCCGCTGGAGTTTCTCCACGTTTTGGAACGGGACCCTGACCGCTCTGCCGCTACCGACCTGAGCGGGGCCATCGGGTTTGGCGCACAGGAATCCCTGCTGGGCCAAATGAGCGAGATTGATGCCCAACGCGGCAGGCTGGCCCAGGAAGCCGGCCGCCAGATGCTAGCCAAAGCCCAGGAACGGGCGCGCGTCGTCGGTGTGCAATGGGTGGATGCACGCATGCGCCACGGCGAGGTGGTGGATGGCGTTTTAGACATGGAGCCGGATGCGCGGCTGTTTGTGCTGGGCGAGCATTTCCACGCTACCGGTTTTGCCAAGCTGCACCTTGACCACCATGTGGAGCGTGTGGTCCGAGCCGTCAAGCGCCCCGTGCTGGTGGTCACCTCCGAGCACTTTGCCGAGCCTGATCGCTTTGTGGTCGCCTACGATGGCAGCGCCACCGCCCGAAAAATGCTTGAGACTCTGGCTCGCAGCCCCATGCTCAAAGGCATTCCTGCGTTGATCGCCATGGCGGCAGCAGACACACCCGAGTCCCACGTGCAACTGCAGGAGGCCCACAAAGTGCTGACTGAGGCGGGCTTTATCGCCGCCACAGTAATGCTCCAAGGCGAGCCTGAGCAAGTGCTGCCAGAGTTGTTGGAGGCGCAGGGCAACACCCTGCTGGTCATGGGCGCCTACGGCCACTCCCGCATTCGCCAGTTGGTGGTGGGCAGCACCACAACAACGCTGCTGCGTTTAAGCAAAGCACCGGTACTCATCTTGCGCTGACGACCAAACCCGCCGCCCACGGTGTGGGCTGGCACACCACTCAAGGAGGGCTCCGTTTGCATCGTTTTAAAACCTGGTGGTTAGTCTGCGTGGCCGCAGTAGTCGGAAAGCTGCTCTGGGCATCTCTATCTTCAGAAACCTTGTTCGCAGTGATGCAAGAGGACGGATTTGTCGAGTCGCTTACTCTTGGCCTCTATGCGGCAGCGTTTGGGACAGTGGCAATAGCGCCAGGCAGGGGGAGCCGACATTGGACGTCGTCGCGCCTGGCGCTGTTGATCGTTATATTGGGCTTGGCCGCCCGCGAGTGGGATGCGCACATCCGACTCACGGGGTCCAGCGTCTTACGAGTTTCCTACTATCTCAATGGGCCGCTCGCAGTTGAAAAACTGTGGGCGCTGAGCGCAGTGGCTTTGTTTGCGGCAAGCCTGTTGTGCCTTGCGTGGCACTACACCCGCGCACTGCGTCAACAGGCGCGCGGCAACGACGCGATCCGTTCCGCAGTGATTGCATTCATTGCAACCGCGCTGATCGCCAAAGTGCTCGACCGGGCCGTCAACGTCTTGGCGCAAGACTTTGAATTTGTGATACCAGTGACTTTTGCAATGCTGATGTTGTCCATCGAGGAGACGCTTGAGCTTGCTTTGCCATTGATTGTGGTGGCCGCCGTATGGCAACACGCCCGCACTGTATCCCCACGCGTATCTCGCACACGACCGTTGGGAAGCACAGCCCAATCCGGTTGAACGCTTGAAGCATCGGCGTGCTTCTTCTAATATTGACAGCCCAACAGTCCAACTCGCTTGCATCGATCAGTCCCATGTAGTGCCTCACACCTCAGGTCGGCCCCTCCCACGGAGGGTACTTACAAACCCGCCGAGCCATGTCTCGGCCAGGCTTGCACCTGATGTGATACCGCGCCGCCTCGGCGCCCTTTCCGAGGCTGTCAGCTTGTCTCCCATGTAGTGGCCGCTTGGCTTGCGCAAGATCGCGCGGGTCCATACAGCTTGCCTATGAAGGAGTGTTGACATGCGTTTTCGAACGAACTTACAAGCTTTTCTGGAGGGCGCCTACCTTGGGAAGCCAAGGCGAACGCCATGCCAGGCAAAAGGGGGAAGCGATGACCGCAACCTACCTTGAATCCACTGCCTTGATGAATCTTTGGTCTGGCTCCATCGGCTACCTCGGATACCCTTCGCACCCCACAGAGATCCATGCACGCGAAGCTTCACTGCGCGGGTGCGCGGTCGAGGCCACGGTTCTTGGGCCGATGCAGCAATGCGCTATCCCTGTGCTCATTCACGGAGAGGAGCGCGGCATCTTGCCAAGGCACGAATTGCCGGACTGGTTTCATACCGACTGGGGCGGGCATGTCCGCGAGGGGCAACGTCTACTGGTTCGCGTCGTCAACATTCGCTCAGACGGGGTCGCATTGGTTTCCATGCGACCACCTGCGTGATGGCCCGCCGAGGGGCCCGTCCAATGGACATCAGAGCTGAATCGCAGGGCATTTGCATCCGCTGGGGCACCTACTACCTTGCTTACCGTACCTCTATTACGGGTCAATCTGGCGATTTTGGTGCTACGGCTTATCTGGGGTACTACGATGTGGAAGGACGTATGTATGGCTCCGTGTGCTCCCCAACTGTCGCCAGAACTCGATGACCTCTGAAGAATTGATGAACGTGGTCCAGACCTACCGGTATCGCGATGCTGTGTTCGTGATCGTGGACTCACTGCCAATGCCATTTCAGGAGAGCTTCGTGGGGTTCCTCCGTGGATCGGCGGTGCCCGTGGGTGATGGCCTCAATCGATATGCGTTTACTTCCGACTTCGAGCGTTGGCTGGCGACCTGCCCACTAGTGCACAAAGCGCAGCCATGATGCGAAGACTACAACTGGCCGCCATGGTCACCGGGCTGACGTAGGCCAGGTTGGCCGCTGCTCGATATGTGCGTTGCAGCGCGTGCGGTGCCATGGCTCGGTGATCAGCGTGCCCGGTGCGCCACACACTTCGCAGATATGCATCGACAACTTTTCTACGTACACAACCATTGCCGCGTCAGCCGGGTCGAGAGGAAAGAACCGCAGACTGAGGCGGCCCCATTTCTCTCTCGTAACAAGTGCGCGTGCCTGGACGCCCCCAGAGTCAGCCCGCGCCTGCAATTGTTCCAACAGCACTTCGAGCAGTGCTACCCAGCCAGGTCCTCCACACGGGTGGCAATGCGTGTAGATCAAGGGATACTTTGTTTCGAGGTCTGCAACCCTCATAGGGGCTCTCCAACGCTCTCGAAGAAGTGCTCCAACCGATCTCGCTCAGCTGAACGCTGCTCCAACGTCCAGTCAACCTTGTATCCAATCTTCAGCAGCAGGCGGTAGTGTGTTCGCAAGTTGTCCAATCCTCTTTGCTGCAACGGATTGACGGCGCACTCGCACACTGGACAGCTCGACGTCACGCAGGATCTGTCGAAAGTGCCAAACCAATCGCAGCGCGGACAACTAAACGGGTACCCTTTTAGGGCATCTTTGAAAATCATTTCGTTCCTGCTTGGAGATCATTTCGGTACGGCTGGACCCCCCGGAGCCCGCAGCTTGCGGATCACCAAAATTCCTTCCGACTAAGCCGCTCAAAGACAGAAGAGAAGGCTATCAGCGCCTCAGCGTCCCACTCGACAGCATTGGCAGTTGCTGCAACAGATGCACTGTCCTCCTCATGTTCCTGCGCCCTTCGCGCCACTTGCTCAATCAGACTCGTTCGTGGCACAAGTACATACCTCACATCGCAATCCAGCCCGTGAGCAAGCTTGGAGAGGGTTCGTAGCGTAATGCTGCCTTCAGCTTCGGCTATTTCGAGTTTTCTCACGCCCTGGGCGCTGATTCCAATGCGGCACCCCAGCGCGTTGGAACTCATTCCGAAAGCGAGCCTGATCGTTCTGACCCAACCACACCGGGGTGCGCCATCACGGTGGAGCCTCGCGTATTCGCGGAGCTGCGCATCCAACTCTGCCAAGCGGGTGACGTTCAAGCGACTTTTCAAGGGACAAACGGTGAATGCGAGATGAGGCAACACTTAAGTTGCGCGCGATCAGTACGAGCGCAACCCACAGCTTTCCTTCGGCTCGGTCGCAAGCAGCTTGCGCATTGCCACACGGAAAGTTCAGCTATCTTCGCACGCAAGGTCCCTTATGGGACTATTTAGTCCCATAAACTTTTGAACAAACTATGTTGCGCGAGCAGAATTTGGATCATGGCTGCTTCGGCGAGACCGAGCTGACCGCACTGCTGGAAGTCGGAGGGTGGGAAGCGATTCTGCCGAGTGCTCTGAAGGATCGTCAGCTCCTTGCAGTCGCAAATCAGATGCGAGACCTCGTCCTCGACCAGCACGCTGACGCTTCAGGTGGCACTGGGAGCGCCGCGCTCGCGATGACACTGCTGCTCATCGCGGTGACCGAGCCCAAGCGATGGGGCCCCGGCGACCATCTCAACATCGAAATGGAAACCCTGCACGATGTACTGGAACTACTCAGCGCCCGCATCGACCAGGAAATCGTGGACAGAGTGCTACAGCGCCGAAACGAACGGTCAGACGTAACGCTGATTCAGGCGATCAGAGAACTGACTCGGTAGGAAAGCCAACAGCGCCTGGAACGCCACTAGAGGGTGCTATCGGAACTAGCACGGCGAAATCCTTATGGATGGTCTTCAAAATTTCGTTGATCGACTGGCCATCCAGCTCCGAGCAATAGGCTGCGGCAACAAGGGTCAGAGGATGAATTTGCAGGCTTGCAGCAAGACTCTCAATCGCCCGGATGCTTGGCACCTGATGACCCTGCTCAATACGGCCCACGTGCCGCCTGCTGGTGGAGTTGAGCAAGTCCTCCTGGGTCGCGCCACGTGCCGACCTCAGGCGCTTCAAAGCGCGACCAAAATTGGCTTGGATTGGCGCGGTGTGTCGAGTCGGCATTGACTCGATTTCCGCTCAATGAGACTAAAAAGACCACGACCAACTAGTCCCATTTTGGTTGAAATTAGCCTTTTTACCTATGCCTAGCTTATGCGGTTCTTGATCTCATGGTGCACCAAGTCTACCGAGTGCCTAGAAGGGTAGCCGATGCGTAGTTGAGATCGAAAAGCTGATCACCAGTTGATACGTTGACGGACCGGTGTTCAGGGCGCAAGAACAGCATTTGCGGCACCGGTAAACGGGGTGCACCTGAACATCCAGTCCGCTCGTACCAGAGCACCGACTCTGATCATGAACACCCTGTCGCTGTTCACTTTCCACGGAGCGATGCTGCTGCCGGGCAATCGCTCGCACGTTGTGGGTCCGCTGCCTCAAGCTGGCAATGGTGAGGTGATCTGCAGGCTGCAGTGGGTTATGGGGCGAGGAGGCGGTTGGCATCTGCGCATCTTGCAGGTTGGCAGGTATTGCGCTTCACACTTGAAGCCGTCATTCGAGCCCTATCAACATCCCAAATGCAAGATTAATACGCCCTTGCTTCTCATATTTATTTAATATAGAAGATCCATTCGTCTCAATGCACCGAATGCTTGACCTGCTTTTTTGAGTTTTGAGTGCGTGACTAACGCCTGGTTTAATTTAAATGTCAAAAAATCATCGTTGCAGGAATTGAAATGCTCTAGATTTCTTACCAATCGACCCAGTCGTTGACCAATGTGCTTGAATATCTGTACATTTCGAATTAAGTGCCAGTCACTGACTGGCAAGTCATTGAAAATCCATGAATCAACAGCTTCCACAACGAAGATGACCTTTAGCCGACTAGCTAACTTTGACGATCGATCTGTTTTTTGAGCACCCCAATGGAGAGCATTTCGGAGCGACCGAGCCACGGACCGCTTATGGGCAGACTTCGGACCGTTGAGAAAACGCCCAGACGCTTTCACGCAGAGGCGCACGCAGGTCTAACTGATCGTTGGGCGCCACACGCATTCCTTGATCGAACCGCCCGGATTAGCAGGACAGTCGATGCGCAAGCTGTTGGCGAGGGCGCGCAGAAGGAGGACTGATGACCATATCGAGTGGGCTGACGCAGGTGACCAGATGAGAGCGGCCATACGCAGCAAGAAAGAGAAAGCAGGCGAAACCTATGCGGTTGACAGACTGGACCCGAGCAAAAAGGGCCTATTGCGCTGAGCTACACAAGCTTGCATTTCCCTTGATGGGAGAGGCTCCTGAGATTTACGTCCCTGAGCGGACCATTCTGCGCATGTCGGACGGTGCGCAGATGCACGTCTACTTATGGTGTTACCTAGAACGAAAGTTGATGCCCGGCAAGGTTTATGAGTTCAATCCTTCCAGTCTATCTCCCCAGCGCGTTAACGATATGCCTAGGGCCATTGAGCGTTTGTCCAAGCGATTCCGATTTAACAACGCCCGTCCACGAACGGTAACCCAGGCACTGCACTTCTTGGCCAGCATTCTTAACTGGGTCGACGCGCCGAACCACCAAAGGCGATACGAAGCAGTCCTGAGCGACCCCGACCTGGCTCTAGAGGCACTCAAACAGCACCACAGCTATGTCCGGCAACGTATGCAGGCCAATCGCACTGTGAAGCATTTCAGTCAAGGCGCAGCATCGAACCTCGACACTGGTGCCATGAAAATGATGTCCGTAATTCACGAGCGGGAATACGGAGACGCGATTGAACCTGTTCCATTTTTCCATAGCGAAGGTGTAAAGCATCCTAAGTCTGAAAGTGTGGCCAGCTTCATGGCGTGCTTGCAAGGAGTCTTCGACTCGGTTGCGGAGATCGCGTTGGATGCTCAGTTGGGTGACAGAAAAGTTGCACCGCTCGGTGCCCTGCGCTGGGATACAGGTGAGATTGCACACTCGGTAAATATCCCGCCCCAGACTAGTATTGAGCGACTGCTTGAGCTTGGATGTGTCGCTTACGCAGGATTGTGCTTGGGTGATTCGGGGGCCAACCTTGCTTCAATACAGTCCTATGAAGAGCCGGAGGATATGCAAAGGCAATTAGATAACCCAGAAAAAATTAACTTGCGCCACAAGGTCATAAAGTTCCGAGCAGGAGGAAAGGAGATACCGGTCCACCTGACTATTACCACCTTCTCACGGTTACGCTCCTACTTGCGCCTCCGGGAAGCGCTTCGTGTGCGGCTTGACTGTGAGGACATCAGTCCGATGTTCATTCAAACAGCTTATGGATCGCGTGCGCGAACGAAAATGCCGCTACGTATTACTCCACTAGGCTCCAATTTCACTTTTTCATTACGCAGCAAGCTCCGCTTCGTAGGTATCAATTTGCCTGCAGTCACGATGCAGCAGTTGCGTCTTTACAAATCTGGCATAGCTATCAGGGAGCACAGTGCAAAGGTGGCGGCCGAAATGATGGGGCATTCTGTCTGCACGGCGATCCGCAAATACAGCAAGATCTCTGAGGCAGAGTCGCAGTCAGAAATGGCCCCGTTTCTCGCCTCATTGACGTCCGTAGTTCGGAGCCGGTTTGAAGCCGAAAAGCCGATGAGTGGTGCTCCGCTCATCCCCATCGCTACCGGTAGTTGCGCAAACTATGGTCATCCCAAAGCTCTGACGGAAGAGCCGCCGGTACGCCCCGATTGCAAGAAAACCGAGGGTTGCTTCTTTTGCGACAAGTACCACGTCCATGCCGACGAACCGGACAGCATTAAGTTGATGTCGTGTCGGTCGGTGCTAAAGCGCTTAAACCCTGGACCCAGTAGAGCCGGTGCGGCCGAACGTGTCTATGCGGTTGTAATCAGTCGCATTGATGCCCTGCTCAATGAGATGAAACGACTCAATCCTGAAGCGAGTGAGCGGGCTCGGGTAGCAGTTGAGCATGAAGGCAAGCTCAGCCGTTATTGGTCTAGCAAGCTCCAACAGTTGCACTTGCTAGGGCTGCTGTCGCGGCCTTAATCCCGATCCCACAATGTTGGCTAGGTGGGTCTCATCTCTACTGCATTTGTGCTTTTAGCGCCGCTTATTCACGATCGACCATGAGAAGAAAATATCTTCAGACTCGGTGCAGCACTGTTGCGAGGCTGCTTCCTGAGGAGCTCGCCTTTCTGGACACATCGCCCACGAAGGTTTTTACATGATGACAATCCAAGACTATCGATTGTTTCGGGGCGGAGCCATATTTCGATCCTCAAACTGTCGTCACCCGGGACAGTCAGCACCAGCCTTTGAGCCGTTACCGGGACCGAGTGTGGGACGCGAGTTCGATGAATATGGATGGTATGCACTCATCGTGCAAACTCTACTTTTTTGATGCGCAGCCCTTTTCAGTTTCACCTGAATTCAGCAGACCTGAATTGGTTGCAATAATTCGCGAACAACAGAAAGCATTGTTATGGCTACATATTGATACTGGACCCCAAAAGGCTTCGAAGACGACAGTGGCGTCCAATAGCACGCTGACCAAGCTCGCTCAAGGTGCCTACCAACGCGGTGTCACATTATTCGAGTTGTTTTGTGACCCGGAGATACTTTGCGAGGAGTCGGCGGAGCTTAATTCCAACTATGCCCAGTGCGCCAGAGCGCTGCTCAAGACGCTCTGGCGCAATCGCGACTTTCTCAAAATTTTGGTTGAGGTCCGTCAAAAAAAACTAAGCGAGGTGATTCGACTATCAGCCCCCTCAAAGAAGACTAAGAACCAAACACCCATTATTCCTTCCCGAATCTATTGCACAATATTGAGCAGATTATTGGGCAGTTTGGATGAGATCGAGCGTGATCTAGACACGGTGTTGGACGCTTACCGACAGGAGCGGCGTTGCTACTCTGCATGCGCCGGATAATTTGAGCCCAAAAAAGCTGTGCTTGCATCGCGACATCCAGCTCGAAAAAGTCCGCAAGGTTATGAGGAAAAGAGGATGGGAACATGCGAGCCTCCGCGCCTTTATCGCTGGTGACCTCTCCCTCATTCAGTTCAAGTTGATGAACCTTGTAATTGCCTTCAGCGGTATGCGAATCGGAGAGGCGCGGATTCTGCCTTTGAAGGGAGTGCTTGAAGAGGTGGACCACGGAGGGACAGTGCATTATGTGATCAATGGCTATACTCACAAGCTAAATGGAGGCCGCAAGAAGCCTGCCAATTGGGTTACAAGTCGCGAGGGGTATCGGGCAATACTGCTAGGCTGAACGAATATCGTCGGCTGTACTAGACGTGTTCAAGGATTACATCCCCGGAACCGAAGATGACGCATTATTGTTTCTGCACACTAGATAACCCATATAAAAAGGCAGAAGCCCGACGCTCTACAATAGACTGAGCGCAAAAACTGATACCTTCAATATGTCCCATCGTCACGCAGCCCGACATTGATGAACTAAATGCTATGGAGTTGGAGCGAAGTTGGCTGTCCGACGGGATTAAGGTGGGGAGTCCCTGGCCCCTCACCTTCCATCAATACCGCCGTAGCCTGTCGGTATATGCACATCGCTCCGGGATGGTGAGTCTGCCGGCCTTAAAGGGCAGTTGCAGCACATCACCGATGAAATGCGAGCGTATTATAGTGACGGGTTCTGCCGCGCCGTCAACTTGGTTTTCGATAAGAACCACTTCAGCCACGAGTGGGGTGCCGCCAAGGCAGAGTCGAGCTTTCTGGCTTACAGCATGGTCGTGCTGTTCTCGGACGACGACCTTGTTGGGCCTGTTAGCGGCGCGGGCAGAGAGGATTGGAGAAGTGGTATGCAGCCGTTCTCGGCGAAGATACGCTGAAACTCTTTCGTGACGGAAAACTGGCTTACAAAGAGACTGTTTTAGGAGGGTGTACCGCCTTGGGAGCCTGCGATCACACGCCATTGGAGGCCCATCCCCTGGGAATTGGGGCGTGGAAAAAGACTGTTCCCACGGCGGTCGTGTTTGGTAACGCGTCTTGGCATGCTGATCAAGACACAAGAGGCATTGGTCGTCACACTTGGCGAAGGAAGATCAAGGCAGCGTTGAGCAACCGACTCGAGGCCGACCATCTCCGGATGCTTCTCACCGCGCGCCAAAGATTCGTAAGGGCCGAATGAGCGCCAAACTTCAAGTCGATAAGTATTTAGCCGCCCTTGAGCGCTTGAAAGCCCGTAGAGAGCCGATCAACAATGACACCGTTGCTTTAGAGGCTGGGAGCGGAAGGGGTAGCATCAAAAAGTCTAGGCCAGCCTACGCTGGACTAATCACGGCTTATTGAGGCCGCTGCCAAGGAGCAAGCAAGAGAGGGAAGTCACCTCAGATCCCCGTGCCAGCCCTTCGCCAAGCCATAGGCGAAATTACGAGGAGACTGGACCACAGGCTCTCGACCGGGAGCTGTGTCATTGCTGGAAGAGCTCTACGACCTGCGCGCACAAGTCAAACAGATAGAGGAGGAAAACCGACTTTTGAAAACTAGGTAGGTTGGCTCAAGTGCGATAAATCCCAAAATATGAGCCTTTTCACACAACTGGTTCTCCACGAAACCAGAGACGCTTCATTCCTTTTTTGAGTTGGATGCAAGCGTCACGCCGTAGGTCTCAAAATTGGACCTTTGAGTTAACGTCGCAAGCAACGCATGTCAAACATACAAAAGAAAAAACGTCGCGTGAGGGCCAACGCCACAGTTTTCGGGATCCATTAGGCCAAATGGCCGGATCTGGTCATCGGCAGAGCAGTTCTACAAAGCAGCAGAGCAGATTTGGACGAGTGACGGCGTAGATCTGAATGCGTTCGTGTTCCCGCTGATCGTCAACTATGCGCTTTGCGCTGAACTCTGCTTAAAAGCCGCTGAGGGAGGGCTCGGTAGGGGGTGGCTTGACATCGGATGGTCTTGTAAATGCAGCTAAAACAATGTCAACGGCACATGGTCATAACTTGCCAGAAGTGTGTTTGCATCTCTTCAGCCGCCCCACTCAGGGTGCGATTGAATCCGAGT
>NZ_JAFU01000001.1:2777500-3163980 GCF_000526295.1 Acidovorax sp. JHL-3 | reverse complement strand
CGCGCGGGCCACGGCCCCGGAATTGGCGGCTTCAAGCGCGACTCCGAAGTCGGGATGGCCATGCGCGAAGGCCATCCGGTTTACTTCGTCATCTTCTTTCCGGAGCCAACTCTGGGGCAGACCCTGGCAGACGTGTTGCATGTGCTGCGACGTTTCGTCGAAGAGGTCGCACTACGCCATCCTGGCAAGCCTCCTGTGCTTTATGGAAACTGCCAGGCCGGGTGGGCGGTGACACTGCTGTCCGCAGACTGCACCGGTCTGGTCGGGCCGGTCGTGCTCAATGGCTCGCCTTTGTCGTATTGGGCCGGCGAGTCCGGTGTCAATCCGATGCGTCTTTCCGGAGGTTTCCTTGGCGGCAGCTGGCTGGCGCATCTGACGGCCGACCTGGGCAATGGCCGCTTCGACGGGGCCTGGCTGGCGCAGAATTTTGAGAGCCTCAAGCCCGAAAAGGCGATTTGGGAGAAGTACGCCCAACTCTTCACCAACGTTGACAGTGAGCAGGGGCGCTTTCTGGAGTTCGAACGCTGGTGGACCGGGTTTTATTTCCTGAGCCGAGAAGAGATCCTCGCGATCGTTGAGAACCTGTTCATTGGTAACCAACTTGAGCAGGGCCTTTTCCAGATTTGCCAGGGTTGCACTGCTGACCTGAGGCGGATCAGGAATCCAATCGTCATCTTTGCCTCTTACGGCGACAACATCACGCCACCGCACCAGGCGCTTGGGTGGATCCCCGCTGTCTATAGTGACACCGATGATCTCAAGCGGGCAGGGCAGCGCATCGTTTACCTCACGAACCCGCATGTCGGCCATCTCGGCATTTTTGTCTCTGCTGGGGTGGCTCGTCTGGAGCACCGGGCGATCCTGGAGAGCCTGGCTGAGATTGAGGCGCTGGCACCGGGCCTCTATGAGATGAAGATCGACAACCCGTCCGGGAGCCTGGACTGCCATAAGCCCTCCTACAGCATTCGCTTTGAATCCCGTCAGGTTGAAGACTTGAAAACGGATTACCCGCAAGAAGCCTTTGAGCGGGTGAAACAGGTCTCGACATTCAATGAGGCGCTTTACCGGGCATTTGTCAGTCCCTGGGCACAAGCGTTCTCCACGCCCTGGACAGCCGAAGTGCTTAAGTGGCTCCATCCAATGCGCAGCAGTAGGTATTTGTTTTCAGAAACATTTAATCCGTGGATGAAAGGGGTCAGTGTGTTGGCCGAACCCCTCGCCAGGACCCGACAACCGCTTGCGCCGCATCACCCGTTGATCGAGCGTGAGCGTGAAGCTGCAGGACAAGTTACTCATGCGCTGGGACGACTTCGCGAAGGCCGCGACGCTGCGATCGAGCAAGCGTTTCGTTTGATGTTTCAACGTCCTGGCTAGTTTTTATGCGTCCTGGACATGATGGACAAAAACGGTGACGGTAATACAGGACCCACAAAGTGGACATAGCCCTGATCTAAGGGCCGTTTCTCAACAAGGATTGATCATGATGAGAAGAAAAATCAACTGGCTTTTGACAGCGGTCCAGATCGGCCTGCTGACTTGGTCCGGAACCACTTTGGCCGCCGACCAAGTGTATGTGGCCAATGAAGGCGCTGACACGGTCAGCGTCCTCGATGCGGCATCGTTGAAAACGCTGACGAACGTGCGCGTCGGCAAGATGCCTCACAACGTGCAAGTGTCGCCCGACGGCAAGCTCGCATGGTTGACCAACAACGGCGAGCCTGACCAGGCAGCCGACGTTTCTGCGCACAAGGGCATGGCCCAAGGCGACCACGATGCGATGGGAAAACCGGGCGCGATCTGGGCCATCGACACCGCGACCAACATGGTCGTCGCCAAGGTGCCGGTGGGTATGCACCCGGCCCATGTGGTGGTGTCACCAGACGGCCGCCTTGCCTATGTCACCAATGGCGGCGACAACACGGTCACCGTGATCGACACAGCGGCGCGGAGCCACGTGGCGACGATTCCGGTCGGCCAGTTTCCCCATGGTCTTCGGTTCAGCCCGGATGGCAAGGAGGTCTACGTCGCCAATCTCAAGGGTGGCACGGTATCTGTCATCGACACCGCCAGCCAGAAGGAGGTTGCGCAGGTGCCGGCTGGCAAGGGTCCGGCCCAGACTGGCTTCACGCCAGACGGCCGTTTGGCATTTGCCTCGTTGTCCGGCGAAAACGCTATAGCCGTGATCGACCCAGCAACACGCAAGGTGATTCGCAAGGTTGCGGTAGGAACGGTGCCGATCCAGTTGTACGCCACGCCTGACTCGCGCACGCTCCTGGTGGCCAACCAGGGTACGCGCAAGATGGCGGGCAAGACCGTCAGCATGATTGACCTGGAGACTTTCAAGGTCGTCAAGACAGTCGTAACTGGCGCTGGTGCTCATGGCGTGGTCGTTGATCGTGAAGGGCGGTACGCCTATGTGACGAACATCTACGCCAATTCGGTTTCCATGCTTGACGTGAAAGATCGCAGGGTAACGAAGACCGTTCCTGTCGGTAAGGCACCCAACGGCATCAGCGTGACGCCTTGAGTGGGGCCCGTCGCCTACACCGGTACGTACCGGTACACAAGAATGTAGAACCAGCCTGCGCCAGCCTTTTGTTGTCTTGACTGGTATTTATGCAACACCGCAGCGCCGGCCCATGAAGCCATCAAACGCGCCAACCTTCATCGGCGGCCGGTATGCCATGCCCCCAGGAAGCGCATGACAGAAATGTAATTTTTGAAACATCTTTCCGTCAGCCTTGGGCCCGCAAAATACATAACACGCATTCACACAAGGTAGGCGGATGCCAACGCAAAGTACAACAACCTGAAATTCAGTGACCGAGGGTCTGATGCAACGTGAGGAATTTATGCTGAACGTGGATTGGACCGAAGTGGTGGCGCTGTTCAATGTCGACTCGCGTTATGCCTGCAGTGTGGTCGTTGCGCCTGTCATACGCAAGATCGTGCCTGCGACTACGCAGGCCGCCAACGGAGCGCATCGATGAACGGCTACGAACTCCCCCCGGGCGCACCGGGCTTGGTTGCCGCGCTTGCTGTCGGTCTGGTGATTGGCCTGGAGCGCGGCTGGCACGATCGCGAATTGCCGGAGGGTGGACGTGTTGCAGGCCTGCGTACCTTTGCACTGACCGGACTGCTCGGTGGTGTGCTTGGACATCTGCAGCCAGATTTCGGCGCTTGGCCTTTGCTGGGTGCGCTGCTCGGACTCGCCCTGCTGCTGACGGTGTCCTACGCCCGTAACGCCAAACTGTCGGGTAACCTGAGTGCCACTACCCCGGTGGCGATGCTTCTCACTCTGGTCCTGGGTGCCTTTGCGGCACACGGCAACATCACCTTGGCGTTGTCGGCAGCAGTGGTTGGCGCTGTGTTGCTGGATCTCAAGCCGACCTTGCACGGTTGGTTGCGTTTGATCGATCACCGCGAATTGACTGCATCGCTGCAACTGCTGGTGTTGTCCATGGTCATCCTGCCTTACCTGCCCAATACGGGCCTCGGGCCCTATGCCGCGCTCAATCCGTACCAGCTGTGGTGGGCAGTCATCCTGATTGCGGGCCTGTCGCTGACGGGTCACTTTGCCATGCGGATCACCGGCGCGCAAAGGGGTGTGCTGTGGACCGGGATCCTGGGAGGACTGGCATCTTCCACCGCAACCACGTTGGCTTTGGCTCGCTACGCACGCGAGCAGCCTTCGCTGACAGGCGCGGCGGTAGCCGGCACGTTGGCATCCTGTGGCGTCATGTTTTTTCGCATGGTCGTTCTGCTGGGTGTCATCCAGCCGGCGCTGCTGTCCACCTTCGGCAGCGCCCTGGTGGTCACTGGCGTGGCACTGCTGTGTATTGCGCTATGGGGGTGGCGCAAGTTGGACCGCACTGTAGTGGGGGAGGGCGCTGTCGGCGCGATGGCGCCATTCGACCTTGGCACCGCGCTCGGTTTTGGTGTGCTGCTCGCTGTCATGAGCGTCCTGGTGCCCGCGGCAAAGCAGTGGCTGGACACCAGCGGCCTCTATGTGCTGTCGGCGGTTTCAGGCCTTGCCGACGTGGATGCGATCTTGATCTCGGTCGCTCGGCTGCATGGTGCCGGTGGATTGTCCACGGGCGCCACCGTCACGGCGCTCGGTCTCGCGACATTGGCAAACATGGTGGCAAAGGTCGGCATCGCCTGGACGACAGGCGGCGCGCAGGTCGGTAAATCGGTTGTTTTCGGCTACCTGGGTGCGATGGCGTCCGGAGCTGCGGTATTGGCGCTGAGCGTGACGTTTTCGTGAGCGTCCACTGGCCACGTCTTCAGAATTTTTGTGTTTGAACAATAGGGATCACCGCTATGGAAAAGTCATTTCATCGCTTCTCTGAACTGTTTGCCCAGCTCGGCCTGCGCATGGATGCAGCAGGCATTGGGGAGTTCTTGGAGGCCCACTCTCCACTGCCGGCCGATGTGCTGCTGGCCGATGCCCCATTCTGGACGCCAGCTCAGGCGACTCTGTTGCGCGAAGAGCTTCTGGAAGATGCGGACTGGGCCGAAGTAATTGACCGGTTGAATGCCGCCTTGCGTGCACCCAAGGGGCGGTCATGATGCCTATGAGGAATCGTCTGTCGTTGGGGGTAGTCGTGGTGTCTCTGGCGCTGAGCTCGATGGTTCACGCGCAGGAGGCCAAGCTGGGATCGAGTGTCGAAGGGTTGCTGCAAGCGGCCAGGGATAGAAACCCAGAAATCGCCAGCATGCGTTTTGATGCGGATGCGGCAGCAGAGCGCGTCGCGCCTGCGGGCGCCTTGCCGGATCCTAAATTCCGAACCGAATTGCGTGACATCACGCGCATGGGAGAACAAAACCCCACGCTATTGCCAGGGCGCGTCGGAAGCACCCGCTACGTGCTGATGCAGGATTTTCCCTGGATGGGCAAACGCGGTCTGAAGCGTGAGGTGGCTGAGTCACAAGCACAAGCTGCGAGAAGCCGTGCAGCAGGCGCCTGGGTTGAACTGGCTGGCAAGATCAAGACGACTTATGCCGAGCTCTATTACCTGGACCAGAACGATCGCTTGTCGCGGGAAATTCTCGACCTGATGGCGCGATTGGAAAAAGTCGCGCAGGTCCGCTATGCGGGCGGGCTTGCTGCGCAACAGGATGTGATCCGTGCGCAGGTGGAGCAGTCCACAATGCGCATCGAACTGATTGCACTGGACGCTGAGCGTCGCCAACTCCGGTCCAAGTTGAATGCGCTCGTGGGGCGTCCGACCTCGGAGATTTTGGCTGCACCCGAGCAGATCCGCGCCTTGCCGTCGCCGGAGCAAGTCAGCTTCGCAGCGCTGGAAGGGCGCGCCCGGATGAACAATCCGCTGCTGCGCACGGAAGAGTCCCAGATCAGGGCGGCCGAGAAGAACCGCGAGCTGACCTACAAGAACCGCTATCCCGACTTCAACGTCGGTATCTCTCCGATTCAGTACCGAGGCTCGATCAAAGAGTGGGAGCTGATGGTCGAGTTGAATATTCCCCTGCAGCAAGATTCGCGGCGCGCCCAGGAGCGGGAGTCCGAGGCCATGTTGGCCGCTGCACGCTCACGCCAGGAAGTCGTCACGAATCAAGTCCTGGCAGACCTTTACGCCAACGTGGCAGGTTTTGAGTCCGCCCGGCGCTCTCTGGCGTTAACGACCGAAAGTCTCTTGCCGCAGTCGGAGTTGACCTTCCGCTCTGCGCTGGCTGGGTACCAGACGGGCAAGGTGGATTTTGCGACCTTGCTGGACGCGCAGCGCCAGATTCGTCAGTCCAAACTGAATCAGATCAAAGCCGGCGTGGAAGCGCAGAAGCGGCTTACCGAAATTGAACGCATCGTGGGAGAAGAACAATGACAACAGGTTTCAAGGCCGGCGTATTCCTGGCTATCGTCGCCGCAGGGTTGGCGGCGGGTGGTGGCTATTGGATGGGACAGCGCCAATCAGAAGCCCGCAGTGGTGACCAGACTGCGTCGCAGGGCGCCTCTGCCGGTCCTACCAAGAAGGAGCGCAAGGTACTTTTTTACCGTAACCCGATGGGGTTGCCCGACACATCTCCCACACCGAAAAAAGATCCAATGGGGATGGACTACATCGCGGTCTACGAGGGAGAGCAGGAAGAAGCAGAAACCAACTCCAATCAAATTCGCATCAGCACCGAAAAGATTCAGAAACTTGGCGTTCGCACCGAGGCGGTGAGTCTTCGCTCTCTGGACAAGGTAGTGCGTGCCGCCGGACGCATTGAACCAGACGAGCGCCAGACCTTCACCATTGCTGCCAAATTTGAGGGCTATGTTGAGCGTCTGCATGCCAACGTTACCGGGCAGACGGTGAACAAGGGGCAGCCACTCTTCGAGGTATATAGCCCCGAACTGGTGTCTGCTCAGCGCGAGTACGCCATCGCGGCACAGGGTGTTGACGCGTTGAAGGATGCCTCTGGTGAGGCACAGCGTGGCATGCGTGAGCTGGCCGACTCCAGCCTGGCGCGGCTTCGCAATTGGGATATCTCGGACGAGCAGGTCAAGACCTTGGCCAAATCCGGCGACGCACGCCGCACGCTGACATTTCGCTCACCAGTGGCAGGGATCATCACCGACAAGAAGGCCATCCAAGGTATGCGATTCATGCCGGGCGAAATGCTCTACCAAGTCGCCAACCTGTCCTCGGTCTGGGTCATCGCCGATGTCTTCGAGCAAGACATCGGCTTGGTCAAGTCGGGGGGCAAGGCCAAGGTGCAAATCAATGCCTACCCAGACAAGGTGTTCCAGGGGACAGTCAGCTATGTGTATCCCACCCTGAAGCCTGAAACCCGAACGGTGCAGGTGCGCGTGGACTTGTCGAACACGGGTGGCTTGCTCAAGCCTGGCATGTTTGCCCAGGTGGAACTTCCGACCGCCAGCAAGGGGGCGGTTTTGACGGTGCCGACTTCGGCCGTGATTGACAGCGGCACGCGCCAGATCGTCCTGGTGCAGCTCAAGGAGGGACGATTCGAACCCCGCGATGTCAAAGTGGGCGCACGCAGCGACGACCGCATTGAAGTCACCGAGGGCGTTCGCGAGGGTGAGCAGGTGGTCATCGCTGCCAATTTCCTGATCGATGCAGAAGCCAACCTCAAGGCGGCCGTGGGCGGCTTTGGGCACTCCTCACATGGAGCTAAGTCGGAAGCACAAGGCACCCCTGATGCGAGCAAGCCCGCTGCCGCCGTCGGGCACCAAGGTGAGGGCAGGGTGGAGGAGTCTGATGCGAAGGCCGGCACGGTGACCATTGCCCATGGTCCCATACCCTCCCTCAAATGGCCCGCAATGTCCATGGAGTTCAAGGTCTCCAACAACGGGCTGATGACGGGCTTGCAACCTGGCACAGCGGTGGTCTTCGAGTTCGTTGAGCGTGGACAGGGTGAATGGGTGGTCACCTCCGTGAAACCCGTGGGCAAAGCGGCGGCCACTCCGCACGCCGGCCATAACTGATCTTCAGGGAACAACATGCTCGCGAAGATCATTGACTGGTCAGGAAGAAACAGCTTCCTGGTGCTGCTTGCCACGCTGTTTGTCATTGTCGCAGGGGTGTTCGCTGTGTTGCGAACGCCTCTGGACGCGCTGCCGGACTTGTCCGACGTTCAGGTCATCGTCTACACCGAATACCCTGGACAAGCGCCCCAGGTGGTTGAGGATCAGGTCACCTATCCCTTGACCACCGCCATGCTGTCGGTACCCAAGTCCAAGGTGGTGCGCGGCTTTTCCTTCTTTGGAGCGTCCTTCGTCTACATCATCTTTGAGGATGACACAGACATCTATTGGGCGCGTTCGCGCGTGCTGGAATACCTCAATTTCGCATCCAGTCGAATGCCCAAGGGGGTCACGCCGCAAATTGGCCCTGATGCCACCGGTGTGGGTTGGGTCTACCAGTACGCTTTGATCGCCAAGGACCGGACGCTGGCCGAGTTGAGAACTTTGCAGGATTGGTACCTGCGCTACCAGCTGACCAAGGCGCATGGCGTCGCTGAGGTGGCATCCGTCGGTGGCTTTGTCCAGACCTACCAGATCACCGTCGACCCGGTGAAGCTGCGGGCCTACGGCATTCCTTTGGCCAAGGTGTCACAGGTCGTGCGCGACTCCAATCGTGACGTCGGCGGCCGTGTGGTGGAGATGGCCGAGACAGAGTACATGGTGCGCGGAAAGGGCTATCTGCGCGGCGCGGCGGACATTGAGAACCTGGTCGTCAAGGCCGAAAAAGGAACACCAGTATTGATTCGAGACATCGCTCGCGTTGAACTCGCTCCCGATGAACGGCGCGGCCTGACCGAACTCAACGGGGAGGGGGAGGTGGTCTCGGGCATCGCCATGGCCCGCTATGGCCAAAACGCCCTGGAAGTCATCCATAACCTGAAGGAGAAAATTACCGAAGTTTCGGCAGGGCTGCCGCAGGGCGTCAGCATCCAGGCTGTTTACGACCGATCTGACCTGATTCATCGGGCCATCGATACGCTCAAGCGAACGCTGATTGAGGAGAGCCTGATCGTTGCCTTGGTCTGCATGGTCTTTCTCATGCACGTCCGTTCAGCCCTCGTGGCTATCTTGATGTTACCCGTAGGGGTGCTGATCTCATTCATCGCGATGCGCTTGCTGGGCATGAATTCCAACCTGATGAGTCTGGGTGGTATCGCCATTGCGATCGGTGCCATGGTGGATGCGGCCATCGTCATGATCGAGAACGCCCATAAACACCTGGAGCGGCTCCCACCCGAGCACAACAGCAAGCAGCGGGTCGAGGCCATGATCGCCGCGTGCAAGGAGGTTGGCCCGGCACTGTTCTTCTCGCTACTGATCATCACCGTGTCGTTTCTGCCCGTGTTCACGCTCGAATCACAGGAGGGGCGCATGTTCTCACCGCTGGCGTTCACCAAGACGTTTTCTATGGCAGGAGCGGCGCTGTTGTCGGTGACGCTGGTGCCGGTGCTCATGATGATTTTCATTCGCGGACGCATCATGCCGGAGTCCCGTAACCCGGTGAACCGGTTCCTGATCTGGGTCTACCGACCCATCATCGCTGGAGTGATGCGCTGGAAGAAGGTGACCATTGCCATTGCCCTGGTCGTGCTTGGGGTGTCGTTCTATCCGGCCAGCAAGCTGGGGTCCGAGTTCATGCCGACGCTCAATGAAGGCACTTTGCTCTACATGCCTGCTTCGCTGCCGGGCATGTCGATCACCAAGGCCGCCGAGTTGCTTCAGACGCAAAACAAGATCATCAAGAGTTTTCCAGAGGTTGAATCGGTCTACGGTAAGGCAGGACGGGCCAACACGGCCACCGACCCAGCACCGACCGAGATGTTCGAGACGGTCATCAACCTCAAGCCGGAGTCAGCGTGGCGATCTGGCATGACCATCGACAAATTGATCGCCGAGATGGACAAGGCGCTGCAGTTTCCTGGCGTCTCCAATGCCTGGACCATGCCCATCAAGGCGCGCATCGACATGCTGTCCACCGGTATCCGCACACCCATTGGTATCAAAGTCTTCGGCAAGGACTTGAACGAAATGGAACGCCTGGCGCGGGAGATCGAGACCGTAGTGAAATCTGTGCCCGGCACCACCTCGGCATTCGCGGAGCGGATCACAGGCGGCTTCTACCTGAACATCGAGCCCGACCGCGCCCAACTGGCACGCTACGGTCTGGCGGTGGGTGATCTCCAGGAGGTCATTGGTACGGCGCTCGGCGGTGACATGGTGACCACCACGGTGGAAGGGCGAGAGCG
Organism: Acidovorax sp. JHL-3; assembly: GCF_000526295.1. NCBI lineage: Bacteria > Pseudomonadati > Pseudomonadota > Betaproteobacteria > Burkholderiales > Comamonadaceae > Acidovorax > Acidovorax sp. JHL-3. The sequence goes on along the minus strand of NZ_JAFU01000001.1, from coordinate 3,154,242 downwards.
TTTTGGCGTTACGGTTCGCTACCCACGCGAATTGCGGTCTGACCCGCAGCAGATCGCCCGCGAAGTGCTGGTGCCGACCATGGATGGAGCCATGATTCCGCTGGGCCAGGTTGCCCGCGTGGAGGTGGCCAAGGGCGCCCCTGGCATCCGTACCGAAAATGCGTTGCTATCTGCCTACATTTTTGTGGACATCCGTGAGCGTGACATCGGTGGCTACGTCGCCGAGGCGCGCAAAGCAGTGAATGACCAGGTCAAGTTCCCGCCCGGCTACTACGCCACATGGAGCGGTCAGTTTGAGTCTATGGAGCGTGCCATCGAGAAAATGAAATTCGTTGTGCCAGTAACGCTGTTGCTCATTTTCCTGCTGCTGTACCTGAACTTCAGGCGACTGACGGAGACTTTGATCGTCATGCTGTCGGTGCCGTTCGCGTTGGTTGGCGGCGTCTGGCTGATGTGGTGGCTTGGCTACAACCTCTCTGTCGCAGTTGCTGTGGGCTTCATTGCCCTGGCTGGTGTGGCCGCTGAAACCGGGGTCGTCATGCTGATCTACCTGGACCACGCCTGGGAAGAGATCAAGGAAAAACGCCGCTCTGAAGGGAAAGAGCCAGGAGTTGGTGACCTTTACGAGGCAGTCATGGAGGGCGCCGTAGAGCGTGTTCGTCCCAAAATGATGACGGTCGTTGCCATCATGGCGGGCCTGCTGCCCATCATGTGGGGGACCGGCACCGGCTCGGAAGTGATGAGTCGCATTGCCGCGCCGATGGTCGGTGGCATGATTTCTTCGACCGTGCTCACGCTGGCTGTGATTCCGGCGCTTTACGCACTGGTCAAACAGTTTGAACTTCGAAGACAGCGCGCTTCGGGAACGGATTCACAACCCATCCGACCCACTCTGGGGCTTGATGCATGAGCCATGAGCGCTTCCTTGATGTGCACCAGAAATACGTGCAATGGGCAGAGAAAATCACGCTGCCCCCTGGCGCCGACGCGGGGCGTGGGACAGGCTCTAAAAGGAGGCGCTCTACTTGTTTCACCAACTGCTCTGACTCCTCTCTCAATGCACAACACACCAAACTGCGAGTTGACCTCCTTTGAGAAGCTCAACCGCGACTGCTTCTGTCTGAGCCTGGATCCTGCGGCGCTGGCGGCTGCGCTCGATGCCGAGTTGGGCTCTCCGAGCTTGTCGCAGCTAGTGCGCGACCGATGCCCCTACCTTTTTGCTGCGCAGCCTGTCTTCGTGGCGCGGCCTCCTCTCGAACGAATGGCCCGCCTTGTGCAAGCCATCGAGGCAGTGGTGGGACTCCCAGCCTACCGGGAGCAGGTCTTAGCGGGTGCCCCCGCCATTGCGCGTGACGGTGCGGTTGGCGCCCAGGGCGTGTTCTTCGGCTATGACTTCCATCTGGACAAAGACCGTCTCGGTTTGATCGAAATCAACACGAACGCTGGTGGTGCGATGCTGAATGCAGTGATGGCCCGTGCTCAGGGCAGTTGCTGTCAGGCTGTGCGGGCAATGGTGCCAAGCCGCGGCGCCGTCACAACGTTCGAGCAGCGGCTGGTGGACATGTTCCGCCGTGAGTGGCGGCTGACCGGTCACTCACGGCCGTTGGCCTCAATCGCTATCGTGGACGAAGCGCCGCAGCAGCAATACCTGTATCCAGAGTTCCTGCTGTTCCGGCAGCTGTTTGAGCGCCATGGACTGCAGGCCATCATTGTCGATCCCTCCGAGCTGGCGTGCCGTCACGGCAGGCTTTGGCACGGCGAACTCGCCATCGACATGGTTTACAACCGTGTCACAGATTTCTATCTGGATCTGCCTGCCAACGCCGTGCTGCGGCAGGCTTGGCTGGAACAGGCAGCGGTTCTCACGCCCCATCCGAGGGCGCACGCGCTATACGCCGACAAGCGGCGACTGGCCTTGTTCAGTGACGATAGTGCGCTGCGGGAGCTGGGCGTTGCTGACGACGACAGGCAGGTGCTGCTGGCGAACGTGCCGCGCACCGAAGTGGTCGATGAGGCACATGGTGACCGGCTGTGGGCGGCTCGTCGTAACCTGTTCTTCAAACCCGCGGCGGGCTTCGGTAGCCGCGCCGCGTACCGGGGTGACAAGCTCACGCGCCGGGTCTGGCAGGAGATCATGACGGGAGCCTATGTAGCACAGGCCCTCGTGCCTCCGGGCGAACGCGTCATTGCGAATGAGGAGGGACTGCAGTCCATGAAATTCGATTTGCGCGCCTACGCCTATGCGGGCGACGTTCAGTGGGTTGCTGCACGCGTCTATCAGGGACAAACCACGAACTTCCGCCAGCCGGGCAGTGGCTTTGCCCCCGTCTACACCACCGTGGATGGCTCCGGCCGCGGAATGTGCGAGCCGGATGTTGAACACGCGTCCTATGTGTTCCTGCTCGACGAGGCGGGGGAGGTGCACGCGTTGCCGCATGTGCTGTATGTGGCGCTTGCCAGGGGCCAGGCCTTGGCACCGATATTGGCGGACCAAACTCTGCGCCTGGCGGACTGGTATGTACGGCTTCGGGCCGATGGGGGGCCGGGTGCTGTGGTCAACGAGACCTATGGGTTTGTCCGCTTCGACCGAGAGGGGCGGTTCAAATTGGAGGCTGCGCCAGGAGATGCCGCATGGCCTACTCCTGAGGAGCGCCGACGGATGCAGGAGCTGCTGTTCTCCATAGACCTGAAGCCCAACGGCGCCTGATCATAGGAGCCGGGAGGAGGGTGGGCCGCCCAACGAAGTGAATCATTTGGGTTGCCGCAAGAACGGTCAGACGATGATACGTGGCTTCTGGCCTGGCACCATGCAGATGGTCACGTCGCATGGGCGAGGACCAACTCCCACCAGATGCACGCAGCGACCAATCCCATCTCAAAAGTTACGGGGCACAGGTTTCTTTGGCGGCTTTTGCGCCATCTTTGCAGGCCTTGACTTCGGCCTCATAACGCGCCTTGCGCAATTGGTTCAGGTATGGCGTCGTCTGTGCGCGCGGGCCATGGTCGAGCTGCAATACGAGTTTCTTGGGAGGGCAGACCTTTTCTTGGTCTGGAGCGGCACTGGCCGAGAGACTGAAGCCAAGGGTCGTGGCGCCAACGAGAGCGATGAGCAAGTATTTCATGATGAACTCCTTGGATAGGAAAACCGAACGTATGAATCAGCGAGGCACAGGGCTGCCGGCTGACTGCGCCAACAGCGGTACGCGAAGCGCAAGGGCACGCTTTTTTCTGTTTTTGACAGATCCCGGGGTTTCTGTGCCAACGTCGAAGGTTTTTTCCGCAGTTGCCACGCCGCCTGTTTAGATTCCTCGGCCTCCCCGGAAACCCGCTGCAACCCCAACTGGCAATCAACCCCGGTAGTAGAGACGCAGACGCGCGTCGCGTTCTTCAGGGGACTCGCTCCGCAATTCGTTGATTACTTGCTCACGCGTCTTGCCTGGACCTGCCGCATCAGGAGTGCGGATCGGGAAGTTGCTTTGGCCGTAAGAAAGTCGTCCTTGCTGCATAGCAGCCTTAGTTTCGGCGATGACTTGCTCTCGCGTCTTCTCGCTCTTGAAGTGTTCCGGGTGAACGATGACGCCCTTTTCGTTGTTGGCGGGATGCTCGTACGCTGCCGAAGCAATCCCTGGAAGGCTCAGGGTAACCACTGCGGCCGCGGCGGCAATCATGGAAGAAAGGGAGAGGCGTTTTTGGATCATGGTTGAAGCTCCTAGCGATAGTGAATAAAACTTGCATCTCTCATGCCTTGCTTGGGCGTTGAGGAGATGTGTTCATCGTAGGGAGCGCACCCCAACAGAATCTAGACAGTCCGATGACATTTTTATCATGGAGCGGCGCGAACTGGAGCGCGATTTGGTGGACCTGCGCGGGGGGGCAAACACGGAGGACGGAGAATCTACCTCAAGGATACGCGCCTATCACGGCAGCAGTCCGGGTGCCATTGGGCAGCCCCTGGCTTACGCGCACCCTCCAGCGATGTGGCTCCAGCGAGCTATCGCAAGCGATTGATAGGTGGTTGTGGGTCCGCAGGCGTGCCAACAAGTGCAGCGATGATGGGGCAGGGAAACGCCTGCCCCGTCTCCTCGCACCGCGCGAGCATGTCACGCAGTGCACCTCGCATGCGCTCCAGATCCCCGACCTTCTCATCGATTTGCTCAAGGCGTCGCTGCGTCACCGTCTGGATGGCCCGGCGATTCCGTCCGTCCTCCAGGTCTAGCAGCGATCCCACCTCATCCAACGAGAAGCCCAGGCTCTGCGCCCGCTTGATAAAGCCGATCCGCTGAACCATTGAAGCGGGGTAACGCCGGAAACTGCCTGCGGCTTTCGGGACCGGCAAAAGCCCGCGACCCTGGTAGTAGCGAATCGTCTCTACACCGACGCCAGCGACTTTGGCCAGTCTGCCGACCGTCATCCAATCGCCCGGGCCTTCGTTCATCGAGGGATCTACCGTTTTCTTCATAGCCATGGCAGGATAACGCTGTACCGCGTAGTTGACCCCTGTCTCCATTTGATTAAGATCAAGATCTCGCAGCTTGCCTAAGCATAGGATTGCTGTCATTGGCTATATAGGCCGCACATGCGCACACATCTCAACCCTCGTAGGATTCGTGCCATCGCGTGGATGGTGCTGGGGGTATGGTTGTTTGCGCTTGCGGCCGGGATGGCGAATGCCTGCCTGTTGGAGTCCCCGGAGCCGCACCACTATGCGTCAGGGTATGAACACGGCAATGGCCACTCCCATGGGGGTCATGAGGGCGCCCACGAAAAGCATGAAGAGGGGAGCCAGGACCCGTCGAAGGCACCTTGCCTGAAACTTTGCGGAGAGGTCAACCAGTCGGCAATTCAGAAGACGCCGACCTTTGCGTTCGACCTTATTGGGTTTCCGCCCCCTTCCTATACTGCCTGGGAACCGGCCCCGGCGCTGGCTCTGCGAGCCATCCTATTGAGGAGCCCCCAGCGGGCTCACCCACAGCCGCCTGCTTGGCTGCTGTTTGCACGTCTCGCGTTATAGCCCCTCCTGTGAGCGCTGTGCCGGCTATGTCCCGCACGTGTCTCGTACGCCTTGACTCTGTACCCGGCTACGGAGTTCTCATATGGGATTTGTCTTCTGGAAGCGCCACTTGGCTCGACCAGACGACAAAAGCCAGCGGCTAAAGGAGAAAGAAATGACATTCGTGCGCTCCATCGCGGTCGTCTTCGGCGCCGCCCTCGTCAGTTTGTTTTCATTCGCGCAAGACGACCATCAGGCCCATCATCCTGCGGGTTCGAGCGCCCCTGGGACTTCGGCTCTAGTGGCGCCGAGCTTCGAGGGCATGCCGGAGCACTCGCGGATCAATGCTGCCTGGAACGAGCAGGCGTAACGGAGAACCCCATGGCAAAGAACAAGAAGGCCGCGACAGGCGCGACGAAAAAAGCTCATGCGGACGTGACCGATGTCGCGCACAACCCGTCGCGCGACGAGGCAACGGAACGCTCGATCGGCCGCGAGGACTATGAGGCGCAGTTGCACATGCTGCAGATAGAACTCGTGAAGCTGCAGCGCCATTTCATCAAGTGCAGCGACCGGATCCTCATCCTCTTGGAGGGACGGGACAGTGCGGGCAAGGATGGCAGCATCAAGCGGCTCGTCGAACACCTGAGTCCGCGGGAAACCCGGGTCGTCGCGCTCGGCAAACCCTCCGATCGGGACCGCACCAGTTGGTACTTCCAGCGCTACGTGCCGCACCTACCGGTCGGCGAAGAACTCGTTGTGTTCAACCGTAGCTGGTACAACCGCGCCGGCGTGGAGCCGGTGATGGGTTTCTGCACGGCTGAGCAGCACGAGGAGTTCATGAACTCAGTGCCGAAGTTCGAGGAGATGCTGGTCAACTCCGGCATCAAGCTGCTGAAGTATTACCTCGACATCGGGAAGAAAGAGCAGACCCGCCGGCTCGGTGAACGCCGCCGAGACCCGCTCAAGCAATGGAAATCAAGTCCGGTCGACGCCGTGGCGCTGAAGCACTGGGACGGCTACACGCGTGCGCGCGACGAGATGTTCATACGCACGCACACCGCTGCCGCTCCCTGGTCCGTCGTGCTCGCCGACAACAAGCGAGTCGCCAGGCTCAACCTGATCAGGGACGTCCTCTCGCGGCTCCACTACGCGGGCAAGAAGCACAAGCTCATCGCGCCCGACCGGGAGATCGTCTTCGAGTTCTCGCAGGACTGCCTGGATTCCGGCCGACTCGCACGTTGACACATCGAACAGAACCAACAGTAAGAACCATCCATGAAGGCAATCAACGTTGAAGTCGGAGGGCTCATATCGAGCCTGAGCGCGGAGGGAGTACGTCGCAAGTTGCTGCAGCTTCCCGGCGTCCATCACGCGGATGTCAACTACGTTGCGGGAAGCGCAACGGTCCATCTCGACGAACGGCAGCTCAGTGTCGAGGATCTGCGCCGCCGGATCGTGGAGTGCGGCTATCACTGCAGTGGCGAGCAGACGCCTAAGCATGTGTGTGATCCCGCCATGGGCAGTACGGCGGGCCAGAGCCATGACGGACACGCCGATCACGCCGTGTCTGCGAAGCAGGAGGATCACGCGGTGCATTCGGGGCACGCCCATGCAGCCGGAGCGACTGCGACGACGGCCGCCTCGCCGGCCTCCCATGTCGGGCACCAGGGCCACGCAGGCGAGCCCGCCATGGCCGACATGATGCACGACATGGGGCACGGGTCTGGGTCGATGCAGGACATGGCCCGGGACATGCGCAATCGGTTCTTCGTGTCCCTGATCTTTTCGATTCCGGTGTTTCTCTATTCGCCGATGGGGAAGATGTTCGGCGACTTCCAGACGCCGTTCGGGCTGGACAACAAGCTCTTTCTTTTCATCTTTGCGAGCGCGGCAATCCTCTATCCCGGGTGGCCTTTCTGCATCGCTGCGTGGCGCGCTTTGCGCAACGGTGTCGCCAACATGGCCACGCTGGTCGTGCTGTCGGTGGGCGTGGGATACCTGTTCAGCGTCGGAGCGACCTTCTTCTACGAGGGTGAGGTGTTCTATGAAGCGGCGTCAGTGCTGCTGGTTTTCATCCTGCTGGGCCACTGGTTAGAGATGCGCGCCCGCGCGGGTGCGTCCGACGCGATTCGCGCGCTGATGGATCTCGCGCCACCGATGGCCACCGTCGTGCGCAACGGTGTCGAGACCAAGGTGCCAACCGCCGAGGTCGTGGCCGGTGAACTGGTGGTGATCAAGCCCGGCGACAAAATCCCGGTGGATGGCGAGATCGTCGAAGGAGCCTCGCAGGTAGACGAGTCGATGCTGACCGGCGAGTCGATGCCGGTCAAGAAGGTGGTAGGCAGCACCGTCGTGGGCGCCAGCATCAACAAGAGCGGGAGCTTCCGCTACAAGGCCACGAAGGTCGGTGCGGACACGGCATTGGCCCAGATCGTCAAGCTGGTCCAGGAGGCCCAGAACTCGAAGGCACCCGGCCAGCTGCTGGCCGACCAGGCGTCGCAGTGGCTGGTGCTGGCGGCGATCGTGATTGGCCTGTTGACCTTCAGCGTCTGGTACTGGGTGATGGGCCAGACGCTGCTATTCGCACTCACCTTGACCATCACGGTATTCGTGATCGCATGCCCTGATGCGCTGGGCCTGGCCACGCCGATGGCCATCATGGTCGGGACCGGCCTGGGTGCGATGAACGGCATCCTCTTCAAGAACGCGGCCGCGCTGGAGAACGCTACCAAGCTGACAGTGGTGGTGTTCGACAAAACCGGCACCTTGACACTCGGGCAGCCCGATGTCGTCGAGATCGTGGCCGCGCCCGGTGTCGAAGAGGCGCGGCTTCTGGCGACGGCCGCCGCGGTGGAGAAGTTCTCCGAGCACCCCCTTGCACTCGCAGTGCTCAAGCGTGCGGGGGACATGCCGACGGAGGTCACCGAGAACTTCACCAACATCGATGGGCAAGGTGCACGGGCCACCATCGGGGGCGAGAGGGTGCTGCTCGGGAACCGGCTGCTGATGCAGTCGGAGCAGGTAGACCTGACCGTCCTCGCCAGCGAGGCAACGCGGCTGCAAGGCGGCGGGCGCACGGTGGTCTATGTCGTGCGCGGCGGCCGGCTGATCGGCCTCATCGCAATCGCGGACGCCGTCCGGCCGACCTCGCGCGAGACGATCTCCAAGCTGCAGGCGCGGGGCGTGAAGGTCGCGATGCTGACCGGCGACAACCAGGCGACCGCCGAGCGCATCGGCAAGGAACTGGGCATCGACATCGTCCTTGCGGACGTGCTGCCCGGCCAGAAGGCATCCAAGATCAAGGAGTTGCAGCAGCAGGGCCACAAGGTGGGCATGGTCGGCGACGGCATCAACGACGCTCCAGCGCTGACCCAGGCCGACGTCGGTTTTGCGATCGGCGCCGGGACGGATGTCGCCATGGAAAGCGCCCAGGTGGTGTTGATGAAAAGCGACCCGTACGACGTCGTCGGGGCCATCGAGCTCTCTCGCGCAACGCTGCGCAAGATGCACCAGAACCTATGGTGGGCCGTGGGCTACAACGTGGTCGCCTTCCCGCTTGCGGCTGGGGTGTTGTACCCCTTCACGCTGTCGCCGGAGGTTGCCGCGTTGTCGATGTCCGGCAGTTCTGCGATAGTGGCCATCAATGCACTAATGCTCAAACGCACGCGCTTACCGGGCATCAAGCGCGTCACGTCGCGCACCTCCGCTCAAGCGGTCGCGTGAGCCCGTGCTGCGAGCCACCATGGTCGAGAGCCGCCCGATGAGATCGCCGCCGTCCAAAGCCAGGCTGGCCCGTCAGGACGATCTGGGCGTCGTTCAGCTGGGCTGGCTAGCGGCGGCCGTGTTCGTTGTCTCGGCCGGGTACGGCGCGTTGATGCCCTTGATTCCCGACTGGCTGCGCCCTCTGATGGGTGACGCCGACCCAGCGGTGCTCGCGCGCCATGTCGGCTACCTCAGCGGCATCTACACGGCCGGGATACTTGTGGGGGCGCCACTGTGGGGCGTGCTGGCGGACAGGCTGGGACGCGCCCGCGTGCTGTTGGTCGGGCTGGTCGGCTATGTGGCGAGCCTGCTTCCGCTGCTGCGCCCCGAATCTGTGGGCGTGGTCGGCATCTATGCGCTGCGCGGCGCTGCGGGCTTCTTTGTCGCCGCAGTCGTGCCCGTGGTGCCGGCGCTCGTCGCGCAGTACACGCCGCAGGCGATACGCGCCAAGCGCTTCGCATGGTTGGGCGCGATGTCGTTGCTCGGGTTCCTGTTCGGACCCGGCCTCAACGCCGTCGCGGATCGCCTTGCCGGCTTGGGCGTCTTCGCCGCCCTCGTGCAGGGGTCATCGACCAAGCTCGTGATCGGACTCTCGGCCGCGCTGGGTGCGTTGATGATGCTGGGCCTGGCCGCCACGCTTCCCGCGCCGTCCAGCACTCTGGATGCGGGCCCGAGCGATGACGACGGCCCGCCCGAGAGCCGGTCCTTCACGCTCTGGCTGCTCAATGGCGTGGTCATGTTCGTGCTCGCCGGCTTTGAACTCGGCATCGTGCTGCAGGGCCAGCGTCATCCCGAACTCACGTCGCGCGAGGTGTCGTGGATGTTCGCCGCATGCAGCCTGGTGATGTTGGGCGTCAACGCGGTCCTGTTTTTCACCGGCTTGCTTGAGCGCGCTGATCCCCGTCGCATGTTGGCTGCCGGCATGGTCCTGGGTATCGCGGGACTCGCGGTGCTGGCTCGCCATGGCAGCGAGACCTGGATGTACGTTGGCGTCAGTTTCACAGCGGCGGGCACCGGTATCGTGCTGCCGACCGTTGCCTACCTCGCCGCAGGCTCCGCACGTCGGCGGCTCGGAACCGCGATGGGCGGCCTAGCGGCAGCAGCCGGCTTCGGGCAGACGCTTGGATCGGCAGTCGCCGGCTGGCTGTTCGGCACCGTCATGCAGAGCAGCTTCGCATGGCTCTCCATCCCGCTCGTGGCCACCCTCGCATTCTTGCTGATTCCCCGGCAGTGGTGGCCAGCGAACCCGGCCCTGCTGACAGCTTCACCTTCCTCCACTTCACCCACCTCCACGGAGACCGAACCATGAGACTTATCCTGACGACCCTGCTCGCAGCGCTTGCCCTGTCGCTGAGCGGATGCGGCTACAACGACTTCCAGCGGTTGGACGAACAGACCAAGTCTGCCTGGTCCGAGGTGCTGAACCAGTACCAGCGGCGCGCAGATCTGATACCGAACATCGTCGCGACGGTGAAAGGAGAGACCAACTTCGAACAAGAGACGCTGACCCGGGTCGTCGAAGCGCGCGCCAAGGCCACCTCGATTCAGGCTACTCCGGAACTCGTCAACAACCCCGAGGCGTTCCAGAAGTTCCAGGCGGTGCAGGGCGAGCTGTCCGGCGCGCTGAGCAGGCTGCTGGTCGTGAGCGAGAACTACCCGCAGCTCAAAGCCAACCAGGCCTTCCAGGAACTGCGCGCGCAGCTTGAAGGCACCGAGAACCGCATCACCGTGGCCCGCGGGCGCTATGTGAAGGTGGTGCAGGACTACAACGTCCTCACGCGCAGCTTCCCGACCAACATCACGGCCAAGGTGTTCAGCTACGACGTCAAGCCGAACTTCTCCGTCGCCGACGAGAAGGCGATGGCCACGCCGCCCCAGGTCGACTTCGGCGCCTCGGCACCGGCGGCGCGCCCCTGACATGAGCACGCTGAGAACAGCGGTGCCGTACCCGGCCGCCCACCTGCGCCTGGCCCGCATGTTGGCCTGGCTGTTGCTGAGCCTGTTCCTGGTGGTCGCGTCCGCGCAGGAACTGGTAGCTATTCCGCCGCTGCAGGCGCGTGTCACCGACCTCACGGGGACGTTCGCCGCCGATCGGATCGCCTCGCTGGATGCGCAGCTTCGTGCCTTCGAGGAACGCAAGGGCGTGCAGATCGCGGTGCTGATGGTCGGCTCTACGCGGCCAGAACCGGTCGAGCAGTACGCCATGCGGGTGGTCGAACAGTGGAAGCTCGGCCGCCGCAAGGTGGACGATGGCGCACTGCTGCTGGTTGCCAAGGAAGATCGTGCCGTGCGCATCGAGGTTGGCTACGGCATCGAGGGCGCGCTGAGCGACTTGGTGGTGCGGCGCATCATCGACGAAGTAATCACGCCGCGCTTTCGCCAGGGCGATTTCGACGGTGGCATCGCGGCAGGCGCCGAACAGATCATGCGCGTCGTCGACGGCGAAGCCCTGCCTGCGGCGGATCCACGGTGGCAAGGCCGGACCAACGACATCGGCCAGGCCTGGCCCTTCCTGTTCATCGTGGCTTTGATGCTGGGCGGATTGCTGCGCAACGCGCTCGGCCGGGTCCCTGGCGCCGTGGTCACAGCCGGGGTATTGGGTGCTGCGGCGTGGCTGGTGGTGGGCACGCTCGCGGTAGCCGCGATGGCCGGATTGGCGGGGTTCTTCGTCACGCTGCTAGGCATCGGCATGGGCGGCCACGGCGGCATGCATGGGCACCATCGGGGTGGTGGGTGGCCTGGTGGCGGATTCGGCGGCGGCGGAGGAGGATTCCGCGGCGGTGGCGGTGGCTTTGGTGGCGGTGGCGCCTCAGGACGGTGGTGAGATGAACATTCAACGACTTCTTCGCCACCTTGCCACCACCGGCCGCGCGGTACGCCGCGCCTTCCCGCCGCGCACTCTGGACGCCATCGAGCAAGCCATCCGTGCGGGAGAGTCCCAGCATGGCGGCCAGTTGCGCTTCGTGGTCGAGGGCGCGCTGGATGGATCGCCGCTGTGGCGAGACCAGTCGCCGCGCGAGCGAGCGCTGGACCTGTTCGCCCGTATGGGCGTATGGGACACGGCGCATAACAGCGGCGTGCTCATCTACGTGCTGCTGGCCGATCGGGCGGTGGAGATCGTGGCCGATCGCGGCATCCACGCCTGTTGCGGTGCCGACATGTGGTCAGGTGTGTGCCAGCGCATGGAAGCCCAGTTCGCGCAGGGGCGCTTCGAGGCCGGTTCCATGGAAGGCATCACCGCCGTCAGCCATCTGTTGATGCAGCACTTTCCGCGCGACGCGGGCGACGGAAACGAGTTGCCCGATCGGCCAGTTCTTTTTTGAACGACAACATCCTTGGAGACTTTCCATGCAACTTCAGTTTCTGGGTGCCACGGGCACCGTGACCGGTTCGAAATACCTCCTGCGCCATGGCGACTCGACAATCCTGGTGGACAGCGGCCTGTTCCAGGGCTTTAAGCAGCTGCGGCTGCGCAATTGGGAGCCGCTGCCGGTCGCGCCCAAGACGATCGATGCTGTCGTGCTCACCCACGCCCACATCGATCACAGCGGCTACCTGCCGCTGCTGGCGCGGCAGGGTTTTCGCGGGCGGGTCTATTGCACGTCCGCGACGCATGAGCTATGCAAGATACTGCTCACCGACAGTGGTCATTTGCAGGAAGAAGAGGCGAAGTTCGCCAACCGCTACGGCTTCTCCAAGCACAAGCCCGCGCTGCCGCTGTACACGCGGGAGGATGCCGAGCGCTGCCTGAAGCTTTTCTCACCGCGTCCGTTCGCCGAGGCCTTCGAAGCTCTGCCCGGACTCACAGCCCGGCTGGAGCCCTCGGGGCACATGCTCGGCTCCGCCTTCGTGCACCTCAGCGATGGGCAGCGGTCGGTGCTCTTCTCCGGCGACATCGGCCGCCCGAACGACCCGGTGCTGCGCCCGCCGGTGCAGGTTCCGGGCGCAGACTACCTGCTGGTGGAGTCTACCTACGGCAACCGCAAGCATGAAGAGACTGACGCGCTGGAAAAACTGGAGACCGTGATCAATCAGACCGCCGCCCGCGGCGGTGTCGTGGTCATCCCCGCGTTCGCGGTCGGCCGCGCCCAAAGCCTGATGTATGGCATCTACCAGCTCAAGAAGCAGGGCCGCATCCACCACCTGCCGGTGTACCTCGACAGCCCGATGGCCATCGATGCGACGCAGCTGTATCACGCCCACCGTGACGAGCATCGGCTCTCGCCCGAGGAGTGCGAGGGCATGTGCCACGCCGCGAAGATCGTCAACAAGGTCGAGGAGTCCAAGGCGCTCAGTGCCAGCCGCGGCCCGATGGTGATCATCTCCGCCAGCGGCATGGCCACGGGTGGCCGGGTGGTTCACCACCTGAAGTCCTTCGCACCCGATCGGCGCAACACGATCCTGTTCGCCGGCTACCAGGCGGGTGGAACCCGCGGCGCGGCGATCCTGCATGGTGCGTCCACCGTTCGCATCCATGGCGAAGACGTGCCGATTCGCGCCGAGGTGGCCTCGCTCGACAACCTCTCCGCCCATGCCGATGCCGACGAGATCATCGCGTGGCTGCGCGGCTTCACGCAAACGCCGCGCCGCACGTTCGTGACGCACGGCGAGCCCGAAGCGGCCGATGCGCTGCGCTCGCGGATCGACCATGAACTCGGCTGGGCGGTCTCGGTGCCCGACTACCTGCAGACCGTGGAGCTTGCATGACAGCGCAAATGCATGAAGCCGGCCGCACCAAGGAGGCCGGGAACAGGCTGCAGGCGTGGCGCACGGGCATCGACACCTATCAGGAGCCGGTGGTCTACATGCGGCGCGATTGCCCGGTCTGTCGATCGGAGGGTTTCACGACCCAGGCGCGCGTGCAATTGACGGCCGGCGGCCGAAGCATCGTGGCGACGCTCAGTGTCGTCGACGGTGATTGGCTGGCCGAGAACGTCGCCGGTCTGTCCGAGTCCGCGTGGGCATCGCTGGGTGCGCAGCCGGGTGAGCCGGTCGCGGTCACCCATGCGCCACCGCTGGATTCGCTCAGCCATGTCCGGGCCAAGGTCTACGGCAACTCCGTTGGCGACGCCCAGTTCGGCGCGATCATCTCCGACGTCGCGGCGGGCCGTTACTCGGACCTGCACCTCGCCACCTTCATCACTGCCTGCGCGGGCGATCGCCTCGACCTGGCGGAGACGGTCTCGCTCACGAAAGCCATGATCGCCGTCGGCGAGCGCATCGATTGGGGCCGTCCGCTGGTAGTGGACAAGCACTGCGTCGGCGGCCTGCCTGGGAATCGCACGACCCTGCTCGTGGTGCCCATCGTGGCCGCCTGCGGCCTCACGATGCCCAAGACCTCCTCGCGCGCCATCACCTCACCGGCCGGGACGGCCGACACGATGGAGGTGCTGGCACCGGTCAATCTGGATGTGCCGAGCATGCGACGCGTGGTCGAGCGCACGGGCGGCTGCATCGTGTGGGGCGGCTCGGTCCGGCTCAGCCCCGCCGACGACATCCTTATCCGTGTCGAGCGGCCACTCGATCTCGACAGCGAAGGGCAGCTCGTGGCCTCGGTCCTGTCCAAGAAGGCCGCTGCGGGTTCGACCCATGTGCTGATCGATCTGCCCGTGGGCGCCACCGCGAAAGTGCGCAGCGCACACGCCGCGGCGTCGCTCGGCCGGCGCCTGCAGGAGGTGGGTGGCGCCATAGGCCTGCAGGTGTTCTTGCGCGTCACCGACGGCGAACAGCCGGTCGGCCGCGGGATCGGCCCCGCACTGGAAGCACGCGACGTGCTGGCCGTCCTGCAGGGTAAACCCGAGGCCCCGGCCGACCTGCGGGAGCGGGCGCTGCGGCTGGCGGCGGACATTCTCGAAATGGGCGGCGCGGCGCCGGCCGGCGGCGGCCTGAAGCTCGCCACCGAGGTGCTGGCCGATGGCCGGGCCTGGGCCAAGTTCCAGGCAATCTGCTCTGAGCAGGGCGGCCTTCGAAGCCTCCCGATGGCGGCGCATCTGCACACCGTCGAATCGCCGGCCACGGGCCGTGTCACCCGCATCGACAACCGCCTGCTCGCGCGGGCGGCCAAGCTCGCCGGTGCGCCGACCGCCCCGGCCGCCGGCATCGATGTGCACGCGCGCCTTGGCGATCGCGTCGAAGCCGGACAGCCGCTGTTCACGCTGCATGCCCAGGCACCAGGCGAACTGGCCTATGCCCTGGAGTTCGTCCGCGCGCGCCCACCGATCTTCCAGATTTCAGAGAACGCATGAAACCACTCATTTTTCACCTGCCAGGCGACGAGGCCTTCGCCGAAGGCCTCGCCCGCGCGTTGCGTGCGGAGCGGGCCACCCTGCAATTGCACCGGTTTCCGGACGGCGAGTCGCTGGTGCGGCTGGACGCCGACGTGACGGGCCGCACCGTCGTGCTCATGGCCAGCCTGGCACAGCCCGACGCCAAGGCGCTGCCCCTGCTGTTCGCGGCAGACGCTGCACGCGACCTCGGTGCCACACGCGTACTGCTGGCAGCGCCCTACCTGGCGTACCTGCGCCAGGACCGGCGCTTCAACACGGGCGAAGCGATCACGTCCCGAACGTTCGCTGCGCTGGTATCGACGGTGTTCGATGGCGTCGTCACCGTCGACCCCCATCTGCACCGCTACCACTCGCTCGGCGAGATTTACCGTGTGCCCACGCGCGCCGTGCAGTCCGCGCCCGTCATCGCGGCCTGGGTCGCGGCGAACGTGGAGCGCCCAGTGCTGATCGGCCCCGACGCCGAAAGCGAGCAATGGGTCCAGGAAGTCGCGCGGGGGGCCGATGCACCGTTTACCGTGCTGCAGAAGATTCGCCGGGGCGACAAGGACGTGGAGGTCAGCCTGCCCGACACCTCGGCCTTGGCAGGCCGCCAGCCCGTGCTCATCGACGACATCGTGTCCAGCGCGCGCACGATGATCCAGGCCATCGCGAGCGTGCGCCGCGTCGGATTGCCGCCGCCGGTGTGCATCGGTGTGCATGCGCTCTTTGCCGCCGATGCCTATGACGCGCTCCTCGCGGCGGGCCCCCAGCGGGTGCTGACCTGCGACACCGTGCCGCATGCCTCCAATGGCATCAGCGTGGTGGAACCGCTGGCGGCCGCGGTTCAGGACCTGATCGAGGCCAGCGCCACATGAGCGACGACCTTGTACGCCGCCCCTCCGCGCTGCGGCGGCTCTGGCTCCTGCTGGCCCAGGCAATCGCGATTGGCGCGGGTGTCATCATTGCTTGGCGGGCCTTCGGGCCGGCGCCTGTCCCTGTGACGCCCGACGTCGTGGCGGTACAGGAGGCGCCGCATGCGGGCGCCACTACCGGCTCGGCGCCTGCCACACCGAGCGCGATCACAGCCCGCCTGGAGGCGGGGTTTCGCGCCGCCGCCGCCAAGGCGTCCGCTTCGGTTGTGAACATCTACACCCGCAAGACACCTCCGCGCAGGATGCAGAACTGGTTGCGGCCCGATGGCGGCGATGAGGACGCCGCCCAAGGCGCGTCGAGTCTTGGGTCAGGCGTCATCGTCGCGGCCCAGGGCTATATCCTCACGAACAACCATGTCGTGGAGGGCGCCGACGAGATCGCCGTGATGCTGCCAGGCGAGAAGGTTGCCACGGCGCGCGTCGTCGGTATCGATCCGGAGTCGGACCTTGCCGTGCTGCGCGTCGAGGCCACGGGGCTGCAGCCCATCACCTTCGCTGATCCAGCATCGGTGCAGGTCGGCGACATCGTGTTGGCCGTCGGCGATCCGTTCGGGGTCGGCCAGACCGTCACGCAAGGCATTGTGAGTGCCACGGGGCGCAACCGCCTGGGCATCAACACCTTCGAGAACTTCATCCAGACCGACGCCGCGATCAACCCCGGCAATTCGGGCGGCGCGCTCGTCGATGGAAACGGCCATCTCGTCGGCATCAACACCGCCATCTACTCGCGCAGCGGCGGCTCCCAGGGGATCGGCTTCGCGATCCCGGTCAGCTTGGCACGGCAGGTGATGGAGCAGATCATTGCCACCGGCCGCGTGCGCCGGGGCTGGCTGGGGGTGAGCGCCCGCGACGTGATCCACGAGGCCACCGGTGCCACCGGGGGCGCCGCACTGGTGGCGGTGCAGCGCGGCGGGCCTGCCGATCGCGCCGGGCTGAGGCCCGGTGACACGGTGCTTGCGATCAACGGCAAGGAGATCCCGGACACCGCCGGCCTGATCGGCGAAACAGCCGCGGTCGCACCGGGCAGCAACGCCCAATTCAAGATCCTGCGCGGCCGCGAGACGGTGACCGTACAAGTCGAACTCGGGCAGCGGCCCGCGGTCCGCAAGCCCTGAGCGCCGATGACGATGCTGCACGAAACCGTCGAGACCGGCCTGCTGCGCGCGCTGACCCGCGGGGCGGAGACGCGTGCCTTTCCCCTCATCGTGGCGGCCGTGGCCATGGCCACCACGCTGTCGATGACGATTCCGTTCGGAACGTTGCCCGTCGCTGCCGTGCTACTCGCCCCGCGGCGCTGGCGGAGCATCGCCGCGACCTCCAGCATCGGCGCGGCCATTGGCGCACTGGTCCTCTATCTCGTGTTTCATCACTTGGGCTGGAACCGTTTCTTCGTCGCCTACCCCGACGTGGTGCGATCGACGGCCTGGCGTGACGCCACGTCCTCGCTCGGCGGGTACGGCGTGCCCGCGCTGCTGGTCATTGCAGCGCTCCCGGTACCGCTGACGCCTGCCCTCATGTTCGCGGCAATCTCCCGGCTGCCGGTGGCCGAGGTTCTTCTGGCGCTCTGGTTGGGCAAGCTGGTGAAGTACACGCTCTATGCGTGGCTTGCATCTGCTTTCCCATCGCCCTGGATCCGCAGGGTCCAGGACCGGACGGCGACCCTGCACGCCGCGCTGAGCCGCGCCCAGGCGCTCGATCCGGGTTCGCAGCATCGAGCCGCACCGGGAACATCTCCGCCAGGACCGACAGATCGGCCACAGCCATGAACGCCATGACACCCACATTCAAGAGGAAATGACAGCGATGTGTTTTTCTGCACCAGCCAGTTTCACGGCAGCCGCGGTACTTCTGGGGACGGGGATCGTCACCGTGCGCCGGGTCCGCGCGTGGCGCGAAGTGCCTTACGCGGCCATCCCGTTGCTCTTTGGGATTCAGCAGCTACTCGAAGGCATGTTGTGGCTGACATTCCCCGACCGCGCGCCCTTGCTGAAGGTGGTGCTGACGCATCTTTATTCGTTCTTCTCGCACGTCCTGTGGCCGATCTACGTGCCGCTGGCCGCCCTGGCGCTGGAGACCGTTCCGTGGCGCCGTCGGGTTCTCGCGGGCATCGCGCTCGCAGGCGCGCTCGTCGGGGTGTACCTTTTGGTGATGCTGGTGCGACTGCCCATCACCGCGCGCGTGGTCGGCCAGCACATCTTCTACGACTCCCCGCACTTCTACGTCCTGACCACGATGGCCTTGTACCTGATCGGCACCTGCGCAGGTCTGATGGTCTCCAGCCACCGGCGCGTAGCGGCTTTCGGAAATGCGGCCTTCGTGTCCGCGGTCGCCGCCTATTTTTTTTATGCGACCTGGTTCATCTCGGTGTGGTGCTTCTTCGCCGGCGTCCTCAGCATCATCGTGCTGTGGCAGTTCCGTGAACCCCGAGCGAGGCTCGCCGTGCAATGACGGATCGTCCGGCCGGCTTCAGGCCCGCACTTGCCCACCACGTGCTCACGCCCCTGTACGACCGGGTGGTGGTGCTGACCACGCGCGAGCAAGCGTTCAAGCCGGCCCTCGTGGCGCAGGCGTCGATCCAGCATGGCCACGACGTATCGGACGCCGGATGCGGAACGGGGACGCTCGCCCTCCTTGCGGCCACCGCGTGCCCGCAGGCCCGTGTCACCGGGGTGGATGCCGACCCCGCCATCCTGTCGCTGGCCCGCCGGAAGGCGGCGAGCGTGGCGGCGCCGATCCGATTCGACGAAGGCCTGTCGACATACCTGCCTTACGGCGATGGCTCGTTCGATCGGGTCGTATCGAGCGTCTTCTTCCGTCACCTGGCGCACGCGGACAAACTGAAAGCGGCCCGCCAGATGCATCGCGTTCTGCGCGTTGGCGTTCAACTGCACTTCGCGGACCGGGAGCGCTCGCGCCGACCGATCAGCCGTACGGCGTTCTTCGCCGTTCAACTGCTCGATGGCTTCGAGACCACGCGCGACGCGGTCGCCGGTCACTTGCCGTCGGTGCTCGCGCAAGCAGGGTTTGCGCAGGTTGCCGAGACACGGCAATTCGTTGCCATCTTCCACATCCTGTCCCTGTACAGCGCCATCAAGGTTGCGCCATGACCGAGGACCATCGTCTTAGTGTTCTGTTCACCGACTTCGCACCAACGGACCAAGCGGCGATGCAGCAATGGCTTCCGGCCCACTGGCACGCGCACTTCGTCCAGCGCGAGCACCTGGTGGCGTCCGACACCGAAGATGGGGCGATCGAGGTCCTTTGCGTGTTCGTGCGCACGCGGGTGGACGAATCGGTGCTTCGCATGCTGCCGCGCTTGCGGCTCGTCGCCACCCGCTCCGCGGGCTTCGACCACATTGACCTGGAGGCGTGTCGAAAACGCGGCATTGCCGTCTGCCATGTGCCGGACTACGGGTCGGCCAGCGTCGCAGAGCATGCCTTTGCACTGTTGCTGGGCGTGACACGCCATCTGACGCAGGCCCACGAGCGGGCGCGCCAGGGCTCGTTCGCCTACCGCGGACTCACCGGCTTCGAGCTGGAAGGCAGGACGCTGGGCATCGTCGGCCTGGGCCGCATCGGACGCCACGTGGCGCGTATCGCCGTGGGGTTCGGCATGGACGTTCTCGCCTACGACCCCGCCTTCGCTGCTTCGGCTGCGCGCCCAGCTGGCGTGTCCCTCGTGACATGGGAGCAGGTCCTGCAAGGCAGCGACATCCTGAGCCTGCATGTTCCGGCCACCGAGGCCACGCGCCACCTCATCGACGCCCGGGCCTTCGCGCGCATGAAGCCTGGCGTGGTAGTGATCAATACGGCACGTGGAGCGCTGATCGACGAGGCCGCCTTGCTGCGCGCGCTGGACGACGGCAGTGTCGCAGCCGCCGGCCTGGACGTGCTGGAGCAAGAAGGCGCGCTGTCTCCCGAGGTGCCCACGGGCTGCGGGGGGCTCGGTTGCGATACCGGCTGGATGGCGTCCAGCCCGCTGCTGACCCATCCGCGCGTGCTCGTGACTCCCCACGTCGGTTTCAACACGACAGAGGCGATCGCGCGCATCTTCGACGAGACCATCTCGAACATCGCAGCCTGGCATGCGGGCCGGCTGCGCAACAGGGTGGATGAGCCGTGATGCGCCCTGACCGCTCCGTTTCTGCCGCGCGCCTTCCGGACCGTCCACCGCAACGCTCGGCGCTGCGCCGGGCGACGCAGATCGCAATGGCGCTGACCGGGTTCCTGCTCTGGGTGGCCTGGCACCGGGGACTCATGCGCTGCGACACGCACCGGGCGGCCGAGCGCTTTGCCCAAGTGCTGCAGCGATTGGGAACGACCTTCGTGAAGCTGGGCCAGCACCTCAGCCTGCGCGCGGACGTCCTGCCTCCCGATGCGCAACGGCCCCTGGCCAGCCTTCAGGCGCATGTGGCGCCGTTTTCTTCGGAACAGGCTGTCCAGGAGGTCGAGGCGGCCCTGGGCCGCCCTTGGCAAGAGGTCTTCGCACGCTTCGACATGCAGGCGCTGGCCGCGGCCTCGATCGCGCAGATCCATCGTGCGGCGCTGCCCGACGGGACGGAGGTCGTGGTGAAGATCCGCCGCCCTGGTGCGGCCGAGCAAGCCGAGACCGACATGCGCATCCTGCGCCGGCTGGTCCTGGCCATTCAGTGGTTCGTCCCCTCGCTGCGCCGCTGGGGTCTGGCGGCCATCGTGGACGAGGTTGCGGCGAACTTCCGCTACGAAATGGAACTGTCCCGGGAGGCGAGTTCCGTGCGACGTTTCGCCGACGCCTGGCGAGACTCTCCGGACATCGTGCTGCCCGACGTGGTGGACGAGCTGTGCACATCGACGGTGATGGTCCAGCAGTTCAGCCGCGGGGCCCACCTGCACGGTCTGCCGCCTGCCATGGGCGCGGCCGCTGCGGGCAAGCTCGTGGACAGCTACATCGTGCAGATCTTCCGCGATGGCTTCTTCCATGGCGATCCACACCCCGGCAACGTCTTCGTGATGGACGATGGCCGCATTTGCCTGCACGATTTCGGCATCGTGGGACGGGTCGACCGCAGCATGCGGCGCGCTTTGGTGGCGTTCGCGCTGGCCTTCGTCGAGCAGGATGCCGACTGGGTGGTCGACGCCTGGCTGGACCTGGGACTGGTCGGCGAGGGCACGGATCGGGCCGTCTTCGTGCCCGTGGTGCGCGCGCTGGTCGCGGACTGCGCAGAGCACCCGCTGAAAGACTGGTCGCTTTCCGATGCGCTCGCGCAGCTCGTGGCGGCCGGCCGGACCCAGGATGTCCGGCTTCCTAGAGACCTGCTGGTACTCACCCGCACACTGCTGCTGCTCGAAGGGACGGTACGCCTGCTCGCGCCGGACTTCTCCATCATCGAGGCCATCTCGCGCCACACGGCAACCGGCATATTCGATGAGCGCAAATTCGCGGCGTCGCAACGTCTGCCCTACGAGCTGGGAAACGCAGCCAACGCGCTGCCCACGCTGCTGGCGCGGCGCCTGCACAGCGTACTGCGGCAGCGTGAGTTGCTGCAACTGTCGATCAAGCCCGACGCCCGGATGCTGAGCGGTATCGACCGCCTCGGCCGCCGCATCGCCCTCGCGCTCGTGACGCTGGGCCTGTACATCGCGTCAAGCTTGCTGATGCAGCACGCCGTAGGCCCTCGCTGGGGCGACATGCCGGTGCTCGCGCTGCTGGGCTATGCGCTGGCGATCCGGTTCACGTTTTTCATTGCGCGCAGCCGTGGCTGACGCGTCTCATCAAGTCAGGAGCAAGGAATGAACAAGGTCAGAGTGGCGGTGAACGGGTACGGTGTGATCGGCAAGCGGGTGGCAGACGCGGTCGCGCTCCAGGAGGACATGGCACTTGCCGGCGTCGCAGACGTGGTGCACGACTATCGACTACAGGTCGCCGCGCAGCGCGGCTTCGCCATCCACGCGGCAACCTTTGAAGCTGAAGGAGCGATGCGCGCCGCAGGTCTTGCTTTGGCGGGCAATCTGGCAGAACTGCTCGCGAAGGCCGATGTCGTGGTCGACTGCACGCCCAAGAAAGTCGCTGCGGTCAACAAAGAGGTGTACGCCGCGGCCGGCGTGAAGTCGATCTTCCACGGTGGTGAGTCTCATGCGCTGACGGGGCACTCATTCGTCGCGCAAGCGAACTATGCGTCGGCCATCGGCCGCGAGTCCACTCGCGTGGTCTCCTGCAACACCACGTCCATCGTGCGAACGCTGGGGGCGCTGCGGACGGCCGGCCTGCTCAAGCGTGCACGCGGCACGCTCATCCGCCGCGCATCCGACCCCTGGGAAGCGCATGCTGAGGGCATCATTAACACCCTCGTGCCGGAGAAGGCGATCCCCAGCCACCAGGGACCGGACGCGAGGACCGTGATCCCGGACCTGGATGTGGTAACGATCGCGGTCAAGGCGTCCCACAACAGCAGTCACCTGCACACCTGGTGGGTCGAACTGACGAGGCCGGCAACGCGCGACGAGGTGCTGGCGGCCTTCCGTGCGGCACCACGGATCGCGTTCGTGCGTTCCTCGGATGGCCTCGTGGCACTCAACAGTACGGTGGAGCTGATGTCCGATCTTGGCCGCCCGCGCGGCGACATGTGGGAGGTCGCCCTGTGGGAGGACGTCCTCGCGGTAGATGGCGACCAAGCGTACTACACCTACCAGGTCTTCAACCAGGCGATCGTGATTCCCGAAACCATCGATGCGATCCGCGCGCTGAGCGGCATCGAGTCCGATCCGTCAGCGTCAATCGCTCGGACGGATGCCGCACTCGGCTTGCGGCACGACTTCATCCACGACCGCGACTAGGCGTCGATTCACGCTTGGGCGGTACATTCTGCCGCTGGTGCCGCTGGTGCCGCTGGTGCCTCGACGACCGTGCATCACAGCAGGTGCGATATCTCGTTCAACGGCTTTAGGCCTGAGCCGAATCTGCCGATCGCATCGCGATGCGCGCCAAGCTCGCTGTAGGGGAGGTAGCGAATTCCCAGCTCCGCCACCCGCGTGAATGCCGGCCGACGCAACTGGCTGCGGACATCCTCGCGGCGAGCGTCCGGCGCCACCAGGAACATCGATACGCCCGCTCCCAGTTCCGTTCCCAAGGCCAGGTCGAGCATGCGCACGATGCCGGAATAGATCGAGGTCGAGTGCTCGACCTCGAAGGCAGCGGCGACCTTCGAGCCGTCGGCCTCCACCCAAATGACGTCGATCAGGCGAACAGAGTCCAGACCGGCCCGGGCCTGCGCGGGGAGCTGCGTCAGACAGCCGTCTCCAAGGCGACCTCCCTGATAACTGCGCCCCTGATCGTTGGACGCAATCCAGACACCGTAGCCGAGCGACTTGCCCAGGTCGCGCAGCCATCCCTGAATGTCGGTGTGGGTCGCGTCGCTCTCGCGCTCCGCGGCCCAGCGTTTGTGGGCCGCGGCCGATTCCTCGCGCACCTTTTCGAGATCGGCCTCCCAGCCCTGGAGGGCGGCCGCATCGTCATCGCGCGGTGGCGCCGCGTACCGGCCCGAGCCGATGTCGAACAGCAGCCCAGCCAGTGCCCCCATGTCGTTCGACAACGCGTTGCGGTGCTGGGCATTGAGGCGAAGGCCGCCTTCGCGCATCGAGAGGTAGTGCTCCCACTTGCCGAGCTTGACGCTGCTGCCCGTGACCGCGTTGTAGCCCTTCACGATCGCGGTGTTGAACGGCATCACGATCGTGGGGTGAACGAAGTACAGGAGATTCGCCACGGCGGGGCCCAGACCCTTGATCTGACGAGCGTCGATCCGCCGTATTGCTTCGATCACTTCCTCTGCGCTGTTGCAGCAGTCGCAGGTGTGCAACAACCGGGCAAAGGCCTGTTGGTTGGTCGCGTTCTCGTAGATGTCGGGAATGCGCAGCTTGGGCTTCCACAGGAATGCATGGTCTGCCCCCTTGAAGATCTGGCGCTGCTCGGCCACCGAGCCGACCACCGTTTCGAGCGAGGAACCGCGGAATGCGCTACCGAAGGTGCCCGCATCGATGTCCTTGACCACCTGCGCCAGGCCGCGGCGAATCGAGCGGAAGTTCTTCAGCCGTTCTTCCCAAAGGAACCAGGTGTTGTAGGTGCTCAGCGGATCGGCTTTCCAGTGACCGATGAGAGTTTCAAGCGCGTGGGACATGGTCTCGATAAATGGGCGGGCACAGGGTTCCAATTGGACCACGGCCTCGTACCGATCGGCGCCGGAAACGACGTTATTCTTGTCCCTATGGGGAGAACAGGGGAATCATGCCGAGACCATCACCGCCCGCGGGTCGCCGTGGCCTCCCACCGCGGCCAACTCCTCGGCGGTCAATATGCTCGCGGGATCGACGCCGAGCGCCTGCGCTGCCTCGGTCGCGACGTGCGCCCACGTGCAGCGGTTCGCGAACAGCATGCCGGCAACGTCGAGCGTCCCACCGCGCGCCTGGTAGCCCAGTGCACGGGTCTGCCGAGGCCCGGTATCGATGCGGCGCAACAGGCCCAGCGTCGGCTCCGGCCGCATGTGCGAGACGATGACGCGCACCGCAGCGGTGTCCGGGAACAGCGAGCGCAATGCCGCGTCGCCCGCCACGAAAGCCCGCTCGCGCTCGTCGCGTGGCAGCCGGAAGCGGCCCGGCTCGAAGACGCAGGTGACTGCCGTCCGATGCCCGGCGTCGTCCAGCCGCCGCGCCGCGAGCAGCGCCTGCTGTAGCTGGTACGCACCGATGGCGACCAGCAAGACATCGGGTGCGTCGCAGGGCTTCACCACGCAGGCACCCTCATCGGCCAGACGCTGGGCCTGTTCGCCGCTCAGTTGGCTGGCCATGGCCCGCTTTGGAACGACCAGTGTCCAGAACTGGCCATGCGAGGTGTAGGCGGCTCGCAGCGCCGCGACGGCACTGTTGGCATCCACCGGGAACAACACACGTGCGGTGTCGGACATCTCGCCCAGCAGCGCTTCGGCCAGTGTCGGGTCCTGATGGGACTGCTCGTTTTTGCCGTTCTCCCAGGTGTGGGATGTCGCCACCGTCACTACCGACAGCCAGCCCGGAGGCATGCCGGCCTCCGCCTGGTGGCGCGCGAACAGGATTTCCTGCCGCAGTGCACCCAGCATCTTCACGGCAAAGGCCTCGTAAGAAACAACGAGGTTGATGCCGCCCTTGTTACCCAGCGCCGCACTGACCACAGCCTCTTCGTTGAGGGCCGTGATCACGGCACCATCCACGGCTTCAGCCAAGCCCGGTTCGGGCGTGAAGACGCGGTGTTTGAGCAGGTCCAAGGTCTGGCCCATGCGGTTGCTGCGCAGCTCGTCGGGATTGCCGACGCGCGGGCGCAGTTGAGTATTGGCCTTGATGATTGCGGCGAAGGCCCCGTCGAGCGCGCCCATCGGCGAGACATCGTTGTCGTGCCACTGCGGCTCCGGAAGCCTCGGCGCTGCGACCTGGCGATGCGCTAGGGCATGCTCCCGCTCAAGGGGACGGCGCTGCACCTCATGCCTGCAGAGCAGGGCCACCGCTTGGTCGATTTCACCCGGCGGTACAAACAACGCGCGCGCGCCCTCGTTGAACTGCTGCCGTGCTGACGGGTCGAGACGGGGATTGCCCGCCAGCGGCAGGTTGTGCGCGGCGTTGGTTCCGGCACCGGGAAAACCGAATCCTTTGGGCGCTTCGGCGATGGTGTAGTGAAGTGGCACCGGGTACTGAACGGTTCCACGCGAAACCCCCGTAGCGCAGGCCGCCAGCCGTTCCTCCATCGCGTGGATGGCCCAGGCGAATGCGGCGGGGTCGGTGCCGTCGATCTCCATAGGGTCGAAGCCGTTCAGGCGCAGATGCTGCTGGAACCATTCGAGGCCGCCCTGCTGCTGCATGGTGCTGCGCTGCTCAATGCGACGGCCGTTGAGGATCATGAACGGAGCCACGAATCCACTGTCCTCGGCGCGCCACCAGCGCGGCGCCCAGTCGCTGCCGCGCTGCTCCTCGAATGCACCGTCGCTGAGGAACACCACCAGCCGTTCGCCGGGCAGGGGCATGTGCACGTACTGCAGTTCGGCAAAGCCGAGATAGCCCCCCTCGGACAGGCCGCCTGCCGTGTTCGGGCCGACGTGGCTGCCCAGCGGCGAGGCCGGGCGCCCCTGCGCGTCGATCGCGTAGCTGTAGAAGTCCCGAGCGAAGCGCGTAAGGCCGTTCTCGCTTCGGTCGTACCGCTCGGCGTGGCGCGGCGTCATGTTGCCAACAAGCAGGTTGCAGGCGTCGATGCCCGCCACGCAATGGCCTTGACCCATCAGCCAGCCGCGTGTCAGGCCGCTGAGCGCGTTCGCGGCAAGGTAGCCGACATAGGCCGGCACGATGTTCAGTGATCCGCCGGTGTGGCCTTCAGGCGTCTCCTTGTAGTCCTGCCGCCATTTCCCGGCCGTCGGTATAGACCCGATCGGCATAGGTCATGTGAACCGTTAGCCACATCCCGGCCACGGCCAATCGGTCTGCGGCCCACAGCGTGCGGTAGATCGCGGATGTGTCGCTCGCCTTGCCTTCGGCGACCAGCACCTGTGCGAGGTCGTGGATTCGCAGCTGCGTGAGGTCGTTGTGGGCGATGGGGCCATGCCCGCGCGCCCAGCGCGCGAACTCGGGATCGAATTCGCGGAACAGTCGCACCCGCTCGGCGACCCAGGGGAGGTTGTGATTCATTTTGAAGGTCCTTGGAACCGACCCGCAATGACGAGCGTCGGCGGGGTTGGGAACGCCGGCGTCTCGGATCGCCGGCGCAGAAACGAATGGCATGGCGCTCGGCACGTCAGACCTGCCTCGCATATAGCACCACGGCCACGGCCCACAGCAAGGCAGGCAGCAATAGCACCCAGCGGAAGTCCGAGTGGAGGACGAAGTCCATCGCACTCATCAGCCCGACCGTCACAAGCCCGGAGAACGCGACGGCCCAGCCGGTACCGCCTTGCCGCTCGCGCATGGCCATGCGCGCCAGGTGGACGATCAGTACGCACGCGCCCGTCATGAAGCCGCCCATCACCGTGAACACGATTCGCCGCCATGCCTCCAGACCGGGTGCCAATCCACGAAGCCGATCCAGCGGCACGCTGATGAAGCGCGGATCCTCGGGCAGCAGCGCCGGCCGCAGGAACACGAAGTAGGCGCCCAGCCTGACGAGCCAGACGCCGCAGGCCATGAACAGCGACATGGAGGTGCGCAGCGCCTGCGTGCGCAGAGGTGCCACCGCGCTGTGTCGGCGGGCGTCTCGGCGTGCTTGTCGGCGGCTCACGGCGTACCATCGCTGCGGCGACCGCGTCACTGCGACCACGCGAAGCCGAACTGCGGATAGGGCGAACGCGGGTCTGCTGACCGTCCACCTCCACGCCCTCACATTGACCTGCATCGGACAGAAGAATACAACTCGCGCAACCCGGTCAGCGGGCCTGCTCATTTTTCGCGCACCGTCATTGGCTTTGATGGGGTAGTACCCGAGTAAAGATCGCGGCGCGTCAAAGGAACGGGCCATCTTCCGTCGTCTCGTTTGGACGCTACGATCTGGTAGATCCCTGTGCCGCCCGCCTCGAATTCCAGCGCGCATGCCGCCATGTACAGGCGCCAGACGCGGAAGGTCACCTCATCGACTTCCTGCAGGGCCTCCTCTCGGCGCGCTTCGAGTCGCTGAACCCAATGACGCAACGTCAGCGCGTAGTGTGATCGAAGACCTTCGACATCATGGATTTCGAAGCCGGACCGCTCCATCCCGAGCTGGATGTTGCTGACGCAGTCCAATTCGCCGTCAGGGAAGACATAGCGGTTGATGAAATCGGTCGCGACAGTTCGGTTCCAGCCCTCTTCGTCATGGGTGATTCCATGGTTGAGGAAGAGCCCGCCCGGCCGCAAAACACGCTGCACCACGGCGTAGTAGGCCGGCAGATGAGCGAGGCCCACATGCTCGAACATGCCGATGCTGGACACCTTGTCGAATACGGTAGTGTCATCGAGGTCGCGGTAGTCGCGCAGCTCAACCGTGACGAGGTCCTGCAAGCCTTCTGATCGGATGCGCTCGCGCGCGTATTCGAGCTGCTGCTGGCTGAGAGTGATGCCGTACGCGCGCACGCCATGTTCTCGTGCCGCCCAGCACACGAGTGCGCCCCAGCCGCAGCCGATGTCGAGCAGACGTTCGCCCGGCTGCAGCCGCAGCTTGCGGCAGATGTGCTCCAGCTTGTTGCGCTGCGCCTGGTCCAGCGTGTCGTCCGGCGTCTCGAAGTAGGCGCAGGAATAGACTCTCTCGGCATCGAGCCAGAGACCATAGAACACGTTTGAAACGTCGTAGTGGAATGAAATTGCTGCTCGGTCGGTTTGGCGCGAATGTCGATGGGAGAAGCGGCGCGCAACGCGCGAGGCCAGACTACGCGATGGTTTCAAACCATCCTGGTCAGACACGCGCAGTATCAGAGCGTCGCGCAACAGGGCCAGCTGTCGCGCCAGGAGAGCGAGAACTTCTCGAAGTGCGCCTTGAGCCCAAGCGCGGTGTACAGGTCCCCTTCGATGTCGATGGTGCCGCGGAAGTAGGCCTCCGCCAGCAGCAGAGGATCCGGCCGCAGGACAAGGCGTCGAAGCAGACCCGGGTCGCGGATGATCAGGGTGTACTCTGGATGCGCCTCGAACTCGTGCAGGAGCACATCGCCCAGGCGCAACGCCGGCTGGCGCTCGATGCCGGCCAGCAACCGGCGCAGGATGCGCAGCGCGGCGGCATTCATGTCTGGTGACGGGGATTGCGCAAGTGTCTTGGAATGGTTCATCTGGGGCACCTCAGTTGCTCGCGTGCAGCGCAAGCTGCGATGTAGCAGACGACTCTTTTTCGCGCCGGCACGATCGACATGACCAACGCCACTTTTTTGCATGTCCGTAGAGCCTCATGATGTCTGGGAATATCAAAACCGATCAAAGTCGGTCATGCGCGTACACGACTAGACTTCGCTCGCACAGATTTGCGCTTAACGTCCGCTGCCGCTCCTTCGATCAAACTGCAGACGGAATGTCCATCCGGTATCCCGTCAGGGAGTCGCGTCCAGTCGCGGTCTGCCTGCTGCATGCGCAGATGCAGCTCCGTCGCTTCCTTCAGTCGTCGAGCCTGTTCGTCAAGCCGCTCGCTCAGCAGCGCCCGAGCGCGCGGACAAGGAGATGTTCCGCGTTGACTCATCTCAACGAACTCCTCGGCGTCCTTGAGCGTGAAGCCGAGCGCCAATGCGTTGCGGATGAAGCGCACCCGAGCCACGCTGCGCTCGGAAAACGCGCGATAGCCGTTCGCGCCGCGACCATCCGGGATTACGAGGCCAACCCGCAGGTAATGGCGCAGCGTGTCTGGGGTCACACCTGCCTCCCGGGCGCATTCAATTAGTTGCATCACCGTTCTCCAGCGGAGTAGTCTCGCGTCGCAATGCATGGCGAGAGTCTGAACCCAGGTGCCGCACATAGGTCAAGAGCCTGGGTGTTTGAGCGACTGTGATCCCATTGTCCATGCGCTTTCGGAAGTACAACCGGCAGAACGCGGTGACAGGGATGGACCGGCTTGTGGGCGACGCCGAGAACGGGGCTGTTGTTGACCACGGTGCTCTCCCTATCCATCGATTTCGTGTTCGGCACTTACCGAACCATTCAACAACCTGGCAGTCTCGTGCGCGATCACCCACTGTTCGCGCGCACGCACGGCCAGCACCGCGACCGAGGACCGTGACGCCTGAAGCTGGGAGACTTCGGATGCCGGACTGAAGGCGCGATTGCGCTCCTCGTCCAGATGCAGGCCAAGGAATTCCAGGCCGTCCAGAATGCGGCAACGCAGCGTCGGGGAGTTTTCCCCTGCTCCGCCCGTGAAAGCCACCGCATCGCAGCCGCCCATCGCCGCGGCGTAGGCACCGATGTACTTGCGCACGCGGTAGGCATGGACCTGCAACGCCATTTGGGCAGCAGCATGACCATCCCGCGCGCGACTCTCGATCTCGCGCAGGTCCGAGCCCACACCCGACAACGCCTTCAGTCCACTGTCGCTGTAAAGCGCCGCTTCGATTTGCACCAGTGACAAGCCCAGGGTACGCGCGACATAGCCTGGCACGCCGGGGTCGAGGTCCCCGCTGCGTGTGCCCATCACCAGACCTTCCAGGGCCGTCATCCCCATCGAGGTGTCGACAGAGCGGCCACGGTCGATCGCGCAGACACTTGCCCCATTGCCGATGTGGCAGCTCACGATGCGCAGTTCGGATGGAGGCCGCATCAACGCGGAACTGACAGCCGCCAGTACGCTCTGGTGCGACAGGCCATGAAACCCGAATCGCCGCACCCCAACTGCGCGCCATGACTGCGGAACGGCATAGCATGAGGCGTGTTCTGGCATGCCGGCATGAAAAGCGGTGTCGAAGACCGCCACGTGGCGCACGCCTGGCCAACGCTCGCGCGCGGTGCGGATGCCGGCCAGTGCAACGGGGTTGTGCTGCGGCGCCAGCGCAGCAGCCTGGTCGATCTCGTGCTCGACTTTCGCGTCCACGAAAGCCGCCTCGCGCAAGAAGGGGCCACCGTGTGCGACACGGTGGCCGATGGCATTGAGCGACGTCACGCCGGAACTTCGTACTTGCTGCTTGATCTCGTCAAACGCCGCGGCATCAACTGCGGGATGGTCGATCGTCGACTCGATCACGGGCATGGCCGATGCCGGGTCGAAAACCCCGAACTTGAGGGTCGCACTGCCGGCGTTGATGGCTAGGATGTGCATGTCTTGGTCGCCGTCAGTGCACATCGACGTCGCGACTTCCGGCCTCGGCAGTATGAGCCAGCCAGTACAACAGGACAACACACAGTGCGAGCAGCGCATGGAGCCACCAGCCCAGTTCATGGGCTCGGTGCTCCAACACCCCGGTACTAAAACGGCTCTTCAGGCGGTCAGCAGTTAAAGCTGGAGGGGCCTTTGTCAAAAAGGCTCCAACTCCAGCTTGTTCGCCAAGTGAGCCGGCGATTTCAGCAACGAGTGCGCTCATTACCTGCATTTTTACTGCTTCGCCTTCGGCGCATCAGACCTGCATGTTCATTACATCGGTGTAAGCCTGAACAATTCGGTTTCGGCTCTGCAGCGTGGCCTGAAATGCAATGTTCGACTTGACTCCTGCAAGCATCGTTTCTTCAAGACTGACAGTAGGGTTGCCGAACGTGACCTCGCGGCTCAGGCGCCCAGATTCACTTTGCAATTGGCTCGTGGTCGCTAACGCTTGCTTCATCGCGTCCAAAAATCCACCGTCCTGAACTATGGGTGCTTTGGACACCAACTTGCCCACCGGAATGACTGGCAGTAGTGCGCCAAGCGGGTTTGTGATGACGTTCATGGTGTGTCCATTGTCGAACTGACGGAGGTTATGAGGGGCCCTTTTTTGCGGGAGAAATAGACCAGCGATCGATACGAAATAGTAAGTTTCGCCAGCCGATCAAGAAGCCCTGCAACTGGTGCGTAAGCCGTTCAATTGCACGGCTATGGATAACAGAAACGTCATCTTGCCGACATTGCCGTGAGTTGCCGGTACGCGCAGTGGTGTGCACCGCAAAGCATGAAGGTTGGCAGGAACCACGCAAAGGGAGCGTGATCTACGGCAGTTGCGAAATCTCGAACACCAGTTTGGTGCTGGAGCCATAGCGGCTCATGGACGCGTGGTTCTGCTCCAGTTGGCTGTCGGGCAGATAACGGATCGGCAGCTCTGACAACCGGGAGCGCAGTGGAAGCGGCCACGGACGCGAGAAGCGCAGATGCGACGCTACGGGCTTGATGCCCTGCGCGCATGGCGCTCCAGCGTCAACTGGCGCGGCCCCTGGTGGAACCTCGGGGCCAGGCACATGGTCGCCGCACTGCCGCCCAAATACTTCACAGGCGTGGGGCTTGTATCGGTAGTTGACCATCCACCAACACCTCCAGCGTTTCACTTGAACCGCCGTAGGCGGAACCGCACGTACGGTGGTGTAAGAGGGGTGAGGGGTTACCCCTCACCCCGCTCGATCATGACAAAGATGTAATGAAGCCGTTATGCCTTTGACAGCTAGTCGTTTGCACAATGACATAAGTCAAAAATGCATCACAAATCCATGAACAATCTCTGGCTTTCACGACCTACCTCAAGCCTCTGGCTGGGCGCCGCACTAATGGTGCCATCCCTGGCATTTGCACAGATGCCAGAGGTCGAAACCGCGAAGGTGGGCTACCTGCTCTCGTACCGATCAGCCCTCTCGGGTTACGAGGCCTACAAGGAGCAGTCCGTCCAGCCCTGGAAGGCGGCGAACGACAAGGTGGGTGAAATCGGCGGCTGGCGCGCCTATGCGAAAGAAATCAAGTCCGGCCAGCCCGGGTCCGCCAAGGACGCTGCTCCCGTCACCGACCCGCATTCTGGCCATCATGGGGGAGAAAAACCATGATGCGTTTGCGTGCCACTCACGCCAAACTCGCTCTATCTGCACTCGGACTGGCGGTGCTGACCGGCTGTGCCAGCGTCAGCCTGGAGCAGAACATCGGCCGCGTTAACGACGAGGCTGGTAACTTCACCGATGGGAAACTCGCCCTGGCTCGTACCCAGGAGGAGCGCGACCAGCGAGCGCAGGCCGCTCAAACCTTGCTGGCGGAGACCCTAAATCAGAAAGATGCCGTCCAGTTGGCCTTGGTGAACAGCCCATCCCTGCAGACCCTGCTGGCGCAGGGTTGGGGGGAGTCAGCGGACGCCGCGCAGGTAGGCCGGATTGCCAATCCCATCTTCAGTTTTGAGCGCATGACGGCCGGCGCCGAGCTGGACTTGGGGCGTGCGCTCTCCTTTGGCCTGTTGGATCTGCTGACCTTGCCGTCCCGCTATGGCGTCGCCACCAGGAGAATCGAGCAGTCTCAGCTGCGTTTGACCAGCGACGTGGTGGACCAGGTCACGCGCGTGCGCCAGGCCTGGGTGCGCGCCGTAGCGGCGCAGCAATCGCTCAAGTATGCCAAGCAGGTCTATGACAGTGCAGAGGCCGGAGCCGAACTGGCCAAACGCATGCAGAGCGTGGGTAACTTCAACCGCATCACCCGCGCACGCGAGCAGGCTTTTTATGCCGATGCCGCCACCCGCCTGAGCACGGCCCAGCACCAGGTCACGGCCAGCCGGGAAGAACTGGTACGTTTGCTGGGGCTGGATGAAAGCCAGGCGCAGGCGCTCAAGCTTCCGGAACGTCTACCTGATCTCCCCATGCAAGCACTGGATCCGCAGGCGGTTGGCTCGCTCGCTACCAAGGCACGCCTGGACATCCGCCTGGCGCAGACCGCGCTGGATGGCGCGGCCAAGGCCCAAGGCCTGAACATGGTGACCAGCTTCACCGATATCGAGCTCACTGGGCGTCGCAACACGACATTTGACAATGCCGAGGGCACCCGCTCCACCGCACGCGGCTGGGAAATCGATGTGCGCCTACCCCTCTTTGACTGGGGAGGAATGCAGCGCGATGCGATGAACGCTCGAACGCTGGCGGCCGCCAACCAGCTTGAAGGCACGGTGCGTTCCGCGGGCTCCAGCCTGCGCGAAAGCTATTCGGCCTATCGAACGGCCTACGACGTGGCGCGGCACTACCGCGACGAAGTGGTTCCGGTGCGCAAGGTGATCGCGGAGGAGAACCAGCTTCGCTACAACGGCATGCTGATCAGCGCGTTCGAACTGCTGGCCGATGCGCGCGATCAGGTCGGTGCCGTCACGGCGGCCTTGGACTCACAGCAGCAGTTCTGGCTGGCCGATGCCGCATTGCAGGCATCCGTAATCGGACGCCCCACCAACACCACCTTGTCGGTCACCACCAGCGCCCCCAGCGACGCGGGTGCCGGTCACTGATGCAGAGACGATTGCCATGACATCCAGAAGAGATTTTTTCAAGTTCGCCGGTATTGCTGGCGGCGCCGTTGCGGCCGGCGCGGTCAGCCGTGTCGCCATGGCGGCCTTGCCCGAGCCCGTCATTCAGACCAGCCCGAACACCATGGCCCCGCTGATGCCCAATTCGGGGCGGCCGTACAACCCAGTGGTGACGCTCAACGGCTGGACGCTGCCCTGGCGCATGAATCAGGGCATCAAGGAGTTCCACCTGGTCGCCGAACCGGTGGTTCGCGAAGTGGCACCAGGGATGAAGGCCCACCTGTGGGGCTACAACGGACAGAGCCCCGGCCCGACCATCGAGGTCGTCGAGGGCGACCGTGTGCGCATCTTCGTGACCAATAGGCTGCCCGAGCACACAAGTGTTCACTGGCACGGCCAGCGCCTGCCCAGCGGGATGGATGGCGTGACCGGTCTGACGCAGCCGGCGATTCCGTCCGGCAAGACCTTTGTCTACGAGTTCGTGGCGCGCCGCCCGGGCACCTTCATGTATCACCCGCACGGCGACGAGATGGTGCAAATGGCCATGGGCATGATGGGCTTCTGGGTCACGCACCCGAAAGCTAGGCACCCGCTGATCGACGAGGTGCAACGGGACTTTTGCTTCCTGCTCAGTGCATATGACATTGAGCCCGGGGCCGCTACACCCAAGGTCGCGGAGATGACGAACTTCAACCTGTGGACCTGGAACAGCCGTGTCTTTCCTGGTATCGACTCTCTGAACGTGCGTCTCAACGACAAGGTGCGCATCCGCATGGGCAACCTCACCATGACCAATCACCCGATGCACGTGCATGGCCACGAATTCGTGGTCACTGGCACCGATGGCGGCCCGACGCCCAAAAGCACGCGCTGGCATGAAGTAACCACCGACGTGGCCGTGGGGCAAATGCGCCAGATCGAATTCGTCGCCGACGAGGAGGGCGACTGGGCCTTCCACTGCCACAAGAGCCACCACACCATGAACGCAATGGGGCACGACATTCCCACCATGATTGGCGTGGATCACAGCGGCCTTGCCAAGAAAGTCAACAAGCTGATCCCGGACTACATGGTCATGGGCGAGCGCGGCATGGCCGACATGACGGAGATGGAAATGCCGATTCCCGACAACACCATCCCGATGATGACCGGCCAGGGGCCGTTCGGCTCGGTGGAGATGGGTGGCATGTTCAGCGTGCTCAAGGTGCGCCGCGACCAGAAGCCGGGCGACTACAAGGATCCGGGCTGGTACAAGCATCCCGCAGGCACGGTGGCGCATGAGTACACCGGCCCCATGGCCGAGCCCGCACGCTTCAGCGCCGAGGGCGGCCAGTCCATGCCGCGTGTGCGCAAGCCAGCAACGCCGACCGAAGTCAAGGTGCGCAAGCCCACTTCGCATGGCGAGCATTGAGGTTTCCCTTCAGTTATCAACGAGAGTCCATCCATGAAATTCACGCGATCCACTATTTCTCAATTCTTCGCTATGGCTGCACTGGCCACGTCCGGGGTAGCCTTCGCCAGCGGCACTCATGCAGGTGGCCACGGTGACGGGGGTGAAACAGCCATTGGCAAACCCGGCGTTGCCGCCAAGGCCGGTCGCATCATTACCATCGAAATGAGCGACAACATGCGTTACACGCCGTCGAACATTCAGGTCAAACAGGGCGAAACCGTGCGCTTCGTTGTCAAGAACGTCGGCCAGGTCAAGCACGAACTCAGCCTGGGCACCGAGAAGGAACTGCTGGAGCATTTGGAGCAGATGAAGAAGTTCCCGGACATGGAGCACGACGAACCCGGCAAGGTCACGCTCGCACCGGGCAAGCAGGGTGAAATCGTCTGGCAGTTCACCAAGGCGGGCGCCGTGAACTTCGCCTGCCTGATGCCTGGCCACTATGAGGCCGGCATGAAGGGCGCTATCCAGGTGGGCCGCAAGTGATGGTCTGAAGCGCCCACCACAGCTGGCCCAGCCATGGCCGGGCCAGACCATAGATACATCCATTTGCCCAGAGGTCACCATGAACACCATCCAACGTCTGCTCACCATCTCCGCCCTCGCCATGAGCGCTGCCCTGCCGCTGGCGGGCCATGCCCAGGTCAGTCCCAATTCAGGCCAGACTTCGGCCCCCGCACCCGCATCCATGACCGATGGCGAGGTCAAGAAGGTCGATTTGGACAATGGCAAGATCACCCTCAAGCACGGGGACATCAAGAACCTGGACATGCCCGGAATGACCATGGTCTTTACCGTCCGCGACAAGGGCCAACTCGCCAACCTCAAGCCCGGCGTCAAGGTGCAATTCATGGTCGTCCAGGAAGGCGGGAAGATGATCGTCACCGACATCCAGCTCGTGCGCTGAGAAAATTCACAATCGCGCCATCTCGTCGGGCGCGGCAGCCCTAGTCAGCCCCTCCACCACAAGGAGGAGGCATCATGTTTCACATTCGCCATACCCTGATCGGCCTCTGTGTCGCCGCCGCCTCCGTGGGCGTGCTGGCGCACGGCTCCGACGAGCACAAGGACCAGGCTTGCTGAAACCGAAAGGGATCACCACGCGGAGAGCTCTTGGAGGCCAATGCTGCCCAGACCCGGTTGGCGGCGGAACTGGACGGTGCATGGGCCGCTATGGCCGAAAGCGCCAGGGTCAACCAGGCGCAAGGTGCTGAGCTGCAGCAAGTCCTTCAGGCGGTGGCGCAGCACAAGGCTGAAGCGGAAACTCTGCGCACGTTGGTCGCACAGTTCAGGCCACCGCAGAAGTCCGCTCGCCGAAAGCGGGCCAACGAGGCGCCAGAAGGTCAATGAATAGCGCCCAGCCATTGACGGTTGATGACGCTACGCAGGTCTTGGCGATTAGCGTCATTTTGAAATATAAAACTTATTCTTAATAAGAAAAAGCTTATAAATTAAAACTGGTCGTATCCTGGCTTGCCCGCTGGAGGGGAAACTCTTCATTGCCAAGTGATCTCGTGCGAAGTTTGACTACGCCTTATAGAAAAACCCTGTGACGGACTTCACAGATTGCTCGCACGCCTGCGAGAGAACAGTAGCGGCATCCCAAGGCATGCAAGCATTTCTTGCTTCGCGAGGTAAGCTTCACCTCCTGACCCATAGCAATCAATGCCAGTCGTAGTTTCACTACCTTCTCGGAGAGCAGCCCATCATGAGCACTCAAACCCATTGGGAATTGGTCTACGGAACCAAATCACCGGAAACGGTGAGTTGGTATGCACCGCATCTCCTGCAGTCCCTGCAGTATGTCCGCACGGCTGCTGGTTCTAAGCAGGCGTCCATCATCGACGTGGGCGGGGGCGAGTCCACGCTGGTCGATGACCTCCTGACCGATGGCTACGGGAACATCACGGTTCTGGATCTGTCCCACACGGCGCTGGAGGTCACGCAACAACGCCTGGGGCCCAAGGCCGCCGATGTAGCTTGGCTGGCGGCGGACATTCTGGAGGTGGAGTTGCCTGCGGCTTCGGTGGATGTGTGGCACGACCGCGCGGTGTTCCACTTTCTGACCACTGACGAGCAGCGTGAGCGCTACGTGGCGCAGGTGGTGCATGCCCTGAGGCCCGGTGGGTTTGCCATTGTTGGCACCTTCGGGCCACAGGGGCCTGAGAAGTGCAGCGGCCTGGCCGTTTCACGCTATGCGCCCCAGGAACTGCACGGCAAGTTCGGAGTACCCTTCGAGCTGATCGAAAGCCATACCGAGATCCACACCACCCCTTGGGGCGCACCGCAGCAGTTTGTCTACTGCTTCTGCCGCCACCACGCGCAGTAGGCGCCATCAGGCCCTGAGATCGCCACGCATCGCGCGTACCGTTTGATCGTCCTTATGTCACTCGATATTGCCCCGGATACCAGCCTTTCCGTACAGGCAGCGACTCGTGGCAGATGCCTGGAAGTCTTTCGGGCCTTCCGGAAACTGGGGTTGACCTCCTTCGGCTGGCCAGTAGCACACCTTGGCTATTTCCGCGCCGAGTTCGTCGAGCGCAGGCAATGGCTTGATGAGAAGAGCTATTCCGACCTAGTGGCTCAGTGCCAGTTCCTGCCAGGGCCCGCGAGCAGCCAGATCGGGATCGCGCACTGGGCCTGGGGCACGCTGGCAGGCTGGGTGGCGTTGGTGGCATGGATAGACTCCACCTTGCCGCCGGCCATCGTGCTCATCCTGCTTGCTTTTGGGATGGCCTGATGGTCCGAGTTCGCTAATTCGGGCGCAGTCCATGGCCTGAAGGTGGCCGCAGTTGCTGTCGTCGCGCAGGCAGTGTGGGGTATGGGCAAATCCCTGTGTCCAGATCGTTTGCGCGCCGGGATGGCAGCTGCTGCAGCCCTGATCATGTTGGCGATTCACTCTACCGTGGGTCAGGCCGCCGCAATGGCTCCCGGCGCTTTACGGTTGGCCTTTTCGCGACGGCGATGCGCCATGCCATAGAGCATGGGAAGTACCAGCAGCGTCAATGCGGTGGAGGACAAAATGCCCCCGATCACCACCGTAGCCAGCGGCCGCTGCACTTCTGCACCCGTTCCGACAGCAATGGCCATGGGTACGAAACCCAGGGACGCCACCAGCGCGGTCATGAGTACAGGTCGCAGTCGCGTCAACGACCCCTCGCGGATGGCCGAATCCAGTGTCATTCCGTCCTCTCGCAGGCTTCGGATGTAGGAAATCATCACAAGTCCGTTAAGCACGGCGACACCGGACAAGGCGATGAAGCCCACCCCTGCAGAGATTGACAGAGGGATGTCACGCAACCACAGCGCTACAACGCCACCGGTAAGGGCGAACGGTATGCCGGTGAACACCAGCAAGCCATCCTTGGCATTGCCGAACATCACAAACAGCAAGGTGAACACCAGCAGCAATGCGACAGGTACGACAATCTGCAGCCGCTTGGAGGCAGACTGGAGTTGCTCGAACGTGCCGCCCCATTGCGTCCAGTAGCCGCTCGGTATTTCCACCTGCTGTGCCAGCTTGGTCTGGGCCTCGGCCACGAAGCTGCCGATGTCCCGTCCGCGCACGTTTGCAGTCACCACTACACGCCGTTTGCCATCTTCGCGGCTGATCTGGTTGGGACCAGGCGCAGAGATGATGGCAGCCACGTCCGACAGGCGGACAAAGCCGCGTGTACTGGAGCCTTCAGCGACCGGCAGGCGGACCGGGAGACGCTCAATGGCTTCGATGTCGCTGCGAAGAATGTCAGGCAGGCGCACCAGAATGTCGAATTGGCGATCGCCTTCAAAGACGCGCCCAGCCTCCTGCCCACCCAGAGCGGCGGACACGCTGTCCTGTACATCGGCCACGTTCAGGCCGAGGCGAGCGGTACCTTCCCGGTCGATCTTGATGGTCAGCATCGGCAGCCCGGTGGTCTGCTCCACCTTGACGTCCGCAGCACCTGCGATGCCTTCAAGCACCTGGGAGATCCGTTCGGCGCTTTCGTTCATCTGGTCCATATCATCGCCAAACACCTTGACCGCCACATCGCTGCGCACGCCGGAGATGAGTTCATTGAAGCGCATCTGGATCGGCTGTGTGAACTCGTAGTTGTTGCCCGGCACTTTGGCGACCGCTGCCTGCATTGCTGCGACGAGGTCTGCCTTGGTCCGCTTCGGATCCGGCCACTGGTCGCGCGGCTTGAGCATGACGAAGTTGTCGGCCACGTTGGGCGGCATGGGGTCCGTTGCAATCTCGGCGGTTCCGAGCTTCGCAAACACCGCATCCACCTCGGGAAACTCCTTGATCGTCTTTTCCAGCTGAATCTGCATGCCAATGGCCTGCGTCAGGCTGGTCCCCGGGATGCGAAGTGCGTGCAACGCAACATCACCTTCATCCAGATTGGGGACGAACTCGCTGCCCATGCGTGTCACCAGCAGCCCGGACAGTAGGACGCAGGCCGCTGCTGCCGTGAGCACCAGTGGCTTTCTGTCCATCACCCAGTCGAAGGTGGGTGCATATCCGCGCTTGGCCCAGAGCATCAACCGACTTTCGGTTTCGCTCACCTTGGAGCCGATGAAAAGCGCGACCGCAGCAGGAATGAACGTGACCGACAGGATCATGGCGCCCAGCAGTGCAATGACCACCGTGAAGGCCATGGGGTGGAACATCTTGCCTTCCACCCCGGTGAGCGCAAAGATGGGGAGGTAGACCACCATGATGATGAGCTGACCGAACATCAACGCCCGCCGAGATTCCTTGGCAGCGGAAAACACTTCGTGGAATCGCTCGTTGCGTGTCAGAGGCCTGCCTGCGGCGGCCTGCGCGTGCGAGAGCCGCCGTATGCAGTTCTCGACGATTACCACTGCACCGTCGATGATGATGCCAAAATCCAGCGCCCCTAAACTCATCAGGTTGGCGCTGACCTTGTTGCTCACCATCCCGGTGAACGTGAACAACATCGCCAGGGGGATCACCAGCGCGGTGATGATGGCTGCTCGGATGTTCCCCAAGAAAAGGAACAGGATCGCGATCACCAGCAACGCACCTTCCAGCAGGTTCTTCTTGACGGTCGCAATGGCTTTGTCCACCAACACGGTACGGTCGTACACCGTCTTGGCAATGACCCCCTTGGGCAGGCTCTTGTTGATCGCCTTGAGACGCTGGTCCACCGCTGTGGACACGTCGCGGCTGTTTTCACCGATCAGCATGAAGACGGTACCGAGAACAACCTCCTGGCCGTTCTCGGTGGCCGCTCCAGTGCGCAGCTCCTTGCCCAGGATGACATCCGCGACATCACGGATACGGACAGGCACACCCTTGGTGGTTGCGATCACCACGTTCTGGATGTCTCCTATTGAACTCACCTGGCCCGGCGCACGTATCAGGTATTGCTCGCCACTGCGCTCGATATAGCCTGCGCCCACGTTGGCGTTGTTGCGCTCCAATGCAGTGACCAGGTCTGCGATCGTCAGTCCGTGAGCCACCAGCTTGTCTGGCCACGGTGCCACCTGGAACTCCTTGGCATACCCGCCGATGGTGTTGATTTCGGTGACACCCGGAACGGTGCGCAGTTGCGGTTTGATGATCCAGTCCTGGATCTCCCTCAGATCCATGGGGGTGTATTCGCCGCCATTGGGCTTGCGCGCACCCGGCTCGGCTTCAACCGTCCACATGTAGATTTCGCCCAGGCCGGTGGAAATGGGTCCCAGCGAAGGCGTCAGCCCTGCAGGGAGTCGGCCACGCGCTTCCTGAATGCGCTCGCTCACCAACTGGCGCGCGAAATACAGATCGGTCCCCTCCTTGAAGACGACGGTCACCTGCGACAAGCCGTAACGTGAGATGGAGCGTGTCTGCTCCAGCTTGGGCAGGCCCGCCATGGCGGTCTCGATGGGAAAGGTGACGCGCTGCTCCGATTCCAGCGGTGAATAGCCGGGGGCCTCGGTATTAATCTGTACCTGCACATTGGTAATGTCTGGTACAGCGTCGATGGGGAGCTTCTGGTAGCTGAAAACGCCGAGCGCGGCCATTCCCAGAACCGCCAGGAGCACAAGCCATCGCTGATCGATGGCAAAGCGGATGATGCGTTCAAACATCGTGGTGTCCCTTAGAGCGCGGCATCGGCGCGTTCACCCGTGCGAGTGCGCACGACATCGATGAGTTCGACCACGCCAATCACGCCGTCGCCGCTCTGGCCCGTACGTGCCGCATTGGCAATGGCGTCCACAATTCC
This sequence comes from Acidovorax sp. JHL-3, assembly GCF_000526295.1. Lineage (NCBI taxonomy): Bacteria > Pseudomonadati > Pseudomonadota > Betaproteobacteria > Burkholderiales > Comamonadaceae > Acidovorax > Acidovorax sp. JHL-3. The sequence continues at coordinate 3,112,766 of NZ_JAFU01000001.1, read as the reverse complement.
TGGGGCGTCTGCGTCCTTGCAAAAGACGATTAGCACCAGCTCTTGGTGGCTATCGGGATTCCACTCATCGTTGTCGAAACGGTGGTTTTGACCGTGGCCTCGCGCATGACCCTGCGCCGAAAATACTGTGAACCCCGGGAGATGGGGTAGCGCGTGCAGTGCCGCTTCCACGGCGTCAAGGCGGTGCGGCCGGATGATGGCGGTGATCTGTTTCATGTGCATCTCCTTCATCAGTGGTCGTGGCTGGCGCCGGCTTTGCCCAGCTCAGCTTTGACAACGAAACTATTGGTGGCTGCGTAGCGGTCTCCGGCCTTGAGGCCACCTTTCACTTCCACCATGCGACCGTCGCTGCGTCCCAGCTCCAGGGGCCGCGCCTCCAGGCTCTCGCCATAGCGGCCGAACACCACCTTCCAGTCGCGCAGGTCCTGCACCGCCTGCACGGAAACCGCAACCGGCACTTCCTTCTCTTCCAGCAGCACTTCCACCGTGACGGGCAGGCCGGGCCTCCACAGCCCCTTGGGATTGGGCAGCGTGGTGCGTACCATCGCGCTGCGCGTTTGCTCGCCGACGAGGGCGCTGATGTAGTTCACCCTGCTCGTAGCCGTGGCTTCGAATGCATTGGCCCGCACGTGTGTTGGCTGGCCCACGGCCACCCCTCCGAGGTCCTGGACAGACACCGGAGCCTCCACCCAGACAGAAGCCAAGTCCGATACCGTGAAGACAGCACTGTCCTCCTTGACGGCTTCGCCCAGCGAGATGCGCTTCTCTGTCACGACGCCGTCAATGGGTGAGCGCAACTCGTACCGCGCGAGACTACCGCTTGCCGCTGCGCCGCCCAGGGACGCTGACTTGCTCTGTGCGCTCTGCACGGCAATTGCCGCTTCCTGCATCGCGGACCGGGCGCTGAGCATGTCCTGCTCAGCGGTGATTTTTTCTTCCCAGAGCTTCTTCTCGCGTTCGTAGGTAATCCGTGCGAGGGACAGGCGCTGCTGTGCGGCCAGCAACTCGGCGCGCTGGTCTGCCAGCACCTGGCTGCTGAGAACGGCCATCACCTGGCCTTTGAGCACCGTATCTCCCGCACTGACCAGTACCTGCTCAACGAGCCCGGCCAGGCGCGGGACGATCTGCACGGTCCGGTCGCTGTTGTATTTGACCTCGCCCAGGAGGCGCAGGGTGGTACCGATCTTGGCTGGGCCTGCCACTCCCAGTTCCACGCCTGCTGATTTGAGCTGATCGTCCGACATAGCAATCCGAGCCTCCACCTGCCCGTAGCCCAGCTCGTGGGTTTTTCCTGCATAGGTGGCAGCAACCTTGATCTCGAACGAGTGGGGTTCTTCCACCACTGCGTCTCCAAGCAGGTAGTCCTTCTCTTTGCGGAACGTGAAGGCCTGCGGGGACTGCCCAAGCCGCAGCAAGTTCAGCTGGATCTGGCTTTGGGCGGGATCGATGGGTTTGCCGCCCAGGTAGGTGTACAGCCGAAACTGAGGCTCGACCCCAGTCTCGAAGATGGTGACTTCTACGGCGTAGGCACCGGATTTCAGGAGCTTTCCTCCGTGGGGGCCCTTCGCGGGCTTTTCGGCTTCGGCGTGCTTGTCGTCATCCTTGTGTGCCTCGCCAGTTTCTGCTTCCTGGTGGCCGTGCTCGTCACCACCACTGGAACTCTTCTTTCCGCTGACGATGAAGACCCCGAGAACGAGGGTAACGATCAGGACGGCCGCGATGGCCAGCCATTGCTTCTTGGGTTTGGTGTTCATGAATGTGCTCCAGAGTTCAACGCGCACGGGTCAGCGCGTCAGTTCCCAAAATTCGGTTGAGTTCAGCGTTTGCGCGATGGGCCTCGGCAAGGGCTTTCAAGTACTGACTGCGCGCCTGGAGCAATGTGCGCTGGGCGTCCAGGGCTTCCAAGAAACTGAACTTGCCCAGCTCGAACCCCTTGGTGGCCGCGTCATAGGCAGACTGGGCGCCTGGAACAACATCCGCCGCGAGCGACTGTGCTTCCGCGCGGGCACTGGACAGGCGTTCTCGCGCCTGGATCGCCTCACTTTCCAGCTGCACGCGCGTGGATGCGAGTTCCAAGCGCGCTTTGTCTTCGCGCTTGAGGGCTTCCAGGATGTTGCCTTCGTTGCGATCGAACAAGGGCAGGGGGATCGACAGCCCGATGACCGCCTGGGTACGGCCTTGCTCCTGATCGCGTTTGGCGCCCAGGCTGACCGTGATGTCCGAGATGCGCCGCGCGTTCTCCACGGCGGTAAGTGCCTTGCGGCGTCGAACCTCCATTTCTGCGCGCTGCAGCGCGGGGGATCGATCAAGCTGTGCCTGAAACCCCTCATAGTTCTGGATCGGAGGCAAATCGTCGAGCCGCCCCTCCAGCACAAGGGGCCCCAGGGGACTGCCCATCGCGCTGGCAAGACGCGCACGGGCGGCACTGGATTCCGAGCGTACTTGCGCCAGCTCGATGCGCACATTGGCCTCGGAAACGTTGGCCTTGGTTTCTTCGACGGGAGACAATTTGCCCGCCTTCACGCGCTGCGATGTCGCCAGGCTTGACCTCTGGGACAGCTCCAGCGCCGTCTCGGACAGACGCAAGCGCTCCTGGATGATGAGCACGTCAAAGAATGCCGTCACCACCGCTGCGGCAATGGCATGGCGGCGCGCAGACAGGTCTGCCCGGGCTAGCTCGGCGGCACTCTCGACCGCCGTCATGCGCGCCTGCCGCTTCCCGCCCAGTTCAATCGGCTGATTGATCTGCACCGTGGTCGTACGCGATGGGCTTTTGGTGCCCTCCTGCGTGAACGCCAGTTCGGGATTGGGGCGCGCACGGGCCTGCAGGCTCGCACCGCCAAGCGCATCCACTTCTGCATTGGCAACGGCCAGTTCGGGATGGTGCGCCAGCGCCTGCTCTACAGCCTTCCGCAAAGAGAGTTGCCCTACGCCCAAGCTCGACCGCTCAGGTGCTTGGGCTGCTGGAGGTGCAGATAAAGGGGGTGTGCCCTGGGCAAATGCCACGGGCACAAGAAAGGCCGCGCCCATGAACGGCAACAAAAGGTATCGCATCGAATTCTCCGCTGATCACTGAAACAGGAGGAATTCGGCGAGATGGCGGGCGGCGCTCGCCCCCTTGCTAGGTCAAGAAGCGTTTAAACGTGCCCAAGTCCTTCCCGCCGAAGAAATTCGGCGAGAACCTTAGGGGGGCGTTCGAGTCCTAGCGCGGTTGCTGTGGCGAAATCTACGCTCAACTCAGGTGGGGATGCGGATGCCGTGCCTACGATGAACGGCTGCAAGAAGAGTGAGGGGAATGGGTAGACGCCCGGCAGATGGTGGTGATCCACGTTCACTGTGCCACTGCGGTTTTCTGCATCAAGGGAGGCGTGATTGGTCTCTGGCTCGGCGGGTGCCACTTCCACGTGTTCCGCCTCGTGGTGGCCCCAATGAGACGAGCCTTCCAAAGGTTCATGCATGCAGGTAGCTGCCACCGCGCTCCAGGAAAACTGGAAGGGCAGCAGCACCATCAGGCAAATGAGGAAGGCGCGGCGCATCAGGGCAAGTGTACCTGTCGGCGATCACTGCATTTCAATGTTCAGCCGCCTGCGCCGTACATTTCCTGCAAGCGCTGCCTTTCGGCAGCGGACATGCTCAAGTACTCTTGCTGGACTTGGTTACGGGTTTTGGCTGGGCCAGTTGCCTCGACGGGCAGAGCACCGCCTCGCTGGAGGATTGCCAGCGTGCCATCCTTGCGGGCGACGGCTGCTGACTGAAACACATCGTCCCGAGACATCGAACTCTGGAAATGGTCGGTATAGGTGGTAAATCTCACTTCGCCATTTGCGGGATGGTAGAAGGAAGATGCGGATGCGAGGCCCGGAGCCGCGATGGCAAAGGCGATCAGGGAAACGAGAGGTTTGCGGATGATCATGGTATTGGCCCTTGATTGAGGTGAGCCATCGGCGACTTGCGTAGGCGATGCCTTACGACATGCGGCGAACTTTAAAAGTTTCATCGCGACAAGGCGCCAACAGCCAAATGACAAATTCGTAATCTACGAGTTCCCCTCATTCTTCGAAAATGGATCCATGAAAATTCTTCTCATTGAAGACGAGGTCAAACTCGCCGAGTACCTTCGCAAGGGCCTCGGCGAGGTTGGCTACGTGGTGGACGTAGCCCACAACGGCGTGGATGGTTTGCACATGGCGCTCGAAGGCGCGCACGACCTGCTGGTGCTGGACGCGATGCTCCCGGGGATCGATGGCTTCAGCCTCCTCTCCGCTTTTCGGAAATCCAGACAGACACCCGTCTTGATGCTGACGGCCCGGATCAGCGTTGAGGACCGGGTGCTGGGACTACAAACAGGTGCGGACGATTACCTGGTAAAACCCTTCGCGTTTTCGGAACTGAACGCACGTATTCAGGTGCTGCTCAGGCGTACCCATGGAGCGCACGATGCGGTAGAGCCTACACAACTGCGCCTTTCCGATCTCGAACTCGACCTAGTGCGGCGCAAGGCATCCCGCGGCGGTCAGCGGCTGGATCTGACTGCCAAGGAGTTTCTGCTACTCACGCTCTTTCTGCGAAGGAAAAGCGAAGTGTTGTCTCGCACCGAGATTGCTGAGCAGGTGTGGGACATGCACTTCGACAGCGAAACCAACGTAGTGGAGGTCGCAATTCGTCGCTTGCGAGGCAAAATAGATAAGCCCTTTAACACTGCGCTGCTTCACACTATCCGGGGTATGGGCTACATCATGGAAGAACGCAACGGATGAAGGTATTGGACCAACATCGCTCGTTGCGTCAGCGGCTATCCTGGTGGCTGGCGCTGCAGAGTTTTGCCGGATTGGGGTTGGTCTGTCTGGCCGTCTACCTAGTGACGGAGTTCAACTTTCGCGACCGCCAAGAGGAAACGCTGGCGCAAAAGGAGAACGTCATCCGGCATCTTCTGGCGGGTGGCAAGGAGCACCGAGATGCGGAGGACCTTACTCACAAACTCGACGACTTTCTGGTAGGGCACGGAGATCTTTCACTCGAAGTATTGCAGTCCGACGGAGTCGTGCTTTTCATACACACTCGGAATCAGAACGCGCATACGGTGCTGCGCCATCGGCAATTCGAGGTAGAGCGAGTCGATGGCTTGGCGTCAAGGGTATTGCGCGTGCAACTGTCGCTGGACATACAAACTGACAACCAATTGCTGCATCGGCTCGCAGTCACTTTGCTCGTAGCTGCGATCGGAGGCGCGATCGTGGTTTCGCTTGGGGGGGTTTCTCTGGTCAACCTCGGGCTGGCGCCGGTGCGAAGGCTGGCCAGTCAAACACGCGCACTGTCTGCGGGCAGCCTGCATCAGCGGCTCGATGGCGGGGAGCAACCCCTTGAACTCGTGCCACTGATCGACCAGTTCAATGCGCTTCTGGCACGCATAGAGAAGGCATATTCGCAGATGGAGGGCTTCAACGCAGATGTGGCGCACGAGTTGTGCACGCCGTTGGCCACGCTGATTGCCAACAATGAACTGGCACTCAGGCACCTCCACCAAGCTGACATGCAGGAGGTCATTGCATCTAATCTAGAGGAACTGCATCGCCTGACCGGCATCGTCAAGGACATGTTGTTTCTGTCCCAGGCGGATCGAGGCGTGGGTGCACGCCGCGCACCAGTACCAAGCCTTGCGTCTGTAGCTGCAGATGTGTTGGACTACCACGAGGCGTCTCTGGCCGAGGCAAGACTCACGGCCGAAGTGGTTGGTGACGCGCAAGGTGCCTTCGACTCACCACTGCTGCGTCGTGCGTTGTCAAACTTGCTGGGAAACGCCACGCAGTACGCGAGAGAGGGTTCGATCGTTCAGGTTGGTTTCAAGACCATTGGTGAGGACCGCGTGCTCATCACCGTCACCAATTGCGGCGACACCATTGATCCGGAAATACTTCCCCATTTTTTCGATCGATTCTTTCGCGCCGATCCCGCTCGCAGCCATGGGCAAAGCAACCATGGCCTAGGCTTGGCCATCGTCGGTGCGATCGCCCGCATGCACCATGGCAAGCCAGTCGCATGGTCAGAGTGCGGGGTGACAAGTGTGGGAGTGGAGATCCGCGCCCAGTAATGTCGGTTATAGAGTGGCATCTCGTGATGCAATGGATCAGGACGTCAAGAAGTCTGTCATATGGCGAGAGCGTTAGATGGCGGGGTTGAGCCTCGGATGCTGCTCCTCCCACCAGAAGAACAAAACGGCACCAGATATCAGCATCGCAACGATGACAAACCAGAAGGCACTTTCGGCAGGTTCGCGCCGATCCGCTGGTGACTTCTGTCTACTCGTGTGGTCGGTCCTACATCCTCCGCATTGGCCCCCCCGCGCAGGTCCACCAAATCGCGCTCCAGTTCGCGCCGCTCCATGATAAAAATGTCATCGGACTGTCTAGATTCTGTTGGGGTGCGCTCCCTACGATGAACACATCTCCTCAACGCCCAAGCAAGGCATGAGAGATGCAAGTTTTATTCACTATCGCTAGGAGCTTCAACCATGATCCAAAAACGCCTCTCCCTTTCTTCCATGATTGCCGCCGCGGCCGCAGTGGTTACCCTGAGCCTTCCAGGGATTGCTTCGGCAGCGTACGAGCATCCCGCCAACAACGAAAAGGGCGTAATCGTTCACCCGGAACACTTCAAGAGCGATAAAACCCGTGCTCAAGTCAAAACAGAAGCCGAGGCTGCCATGCGGCAAGGCCTCCTTTCTTACGGCGAAAGCAACTACCCTATCCGCACACCTGATGCGGCAGGTCCAGGCAAGACGCGTGAGCAAGTAGTCAACGAGTTGCGGAACGAGTCACCTGCCGAACGCGACGCGCGTCTGCGTCTCTACTACCCGGGTTGATTGCCCACGTTTGGGGTGCGGAAAATTGCTTGGAATCCATTCTGTGGGATTGTTGACGTTGGCCTGACTAACCTCGGGACAGCCCAGGCCGCCGTCCAATTTCCCATGACACCCCGCCGCCGCGCACCGTCGCGGCGAGCTGCTGTCCCAGCCGCTGCTCGATCACTGGCTTCCACGGCACCAGGCTGAATCCCATGCCGTCATCGAGCATGGCGTAGCGCCCACTGGCGAGCATGACGTTGCGCCGATAGATGCCGGCCACTCGGTGGCCATCGGCCACGGGGCGATGCTCCAGGCCGGTATCAGCCGCTATGTCCTGCGCGGCCTGCACCACTTCCCGATTACGCAGCGTCGTCAGCAGATTGCGCACCAGAATCACACGCTGGCCGCGCTTCTCGGCCAGTCCTTGTTCGGCCAGGAAGTCGGCACGTTTCTGTAGCGCCTCCTTGACCTCGCTGCCAAATCCCAAATCGCCCAATCCCTTGCCCCCACCGATCAACTGCTGGTCCAGCCAGGTGGCGCCGATCACGCGGGCCTGCCGCTCGATGGGCAGGTGCGACTTCAGTTCCACCGCCACGCCGCCCAGGCGCTGTGCGTCGTACTGCCGTCCACGCTCGGGCAGATCGTCGGGCACCTTCCATAGCCCCTCGGCCACGCGCTCCACGATGCCGGCGCGGCGCAGGGCTTCCAGCCTTCGGACATGGGCCGCGACTACCTCCTGCGGGTCGCGCCCAGCTTGGGTCTGGCCCTGTGCAATCGCCAGATGATGGTCGGTGCGGTACAGGCCATCGCTTGCCAGCGCAGCGATGTTGTGATCCGCCGTCCGCACCTTGGCGGAACCGCGTAGTTCCACCACCGCGCCGGTCGGGTAGTTGCCGGGTTCGTCGCGGGCATTGAGCCCGACATAGTGCGCCTTGCCGTCCACGCCGTCGATGACCAGATAGCTCCGGTCTCGCAGCTCGTCGGCCAGCCCCTTGGCGGCCACGCGGCCAATGATGGTGCGGCCGTCGTCGCCCGGCTCAAACACCGCCAGTTCTCGCGGCTGGCCGCTCATCGCCCGCTGCATCGTTCGGATAATGTCGTCGCGCTCACCCAGGGCGCGCAAGGTTTTCTCGGCATCGGCATGGATGGCCCAGGTGCCGGGCTGTACCTCGTCGGCCAGGCCCAGGCGCTGCAAGCGTTGCAGGCGGCCGATCAGCAGCAGGCGCTGACGTTGCAGCTTCGGTTCGTTGAAGCGTCCGACCCGCACACGGCCATCGTCGCCAGTCTCGCGTTTCAGCGTGCGATCCAGGCTCGTCCACCGCTCTTGCTCCACCTCGCGCTGCAAGGTCTGCTGGATCTCCAGCTCGGTACGTGGCCCCAGCCATTCGGTCGCCAACTCGGCGGCACGATGGCGGAAACCATCGGCGATGTAGTCGCCCGCGATGATGAGGTCTTTGCCAGTGTCGTCGCGCCCGCGCACGATCAGGTGGGTGTGCGGGTTGTTGGTGTTCCAGTGATCGACAGCCACCCAATCCAGCCGCGTGCCCAGGTCGGCTTCCATGCGGTTCATCAGGTGGCGCGTGTACGTCCGAAGATCATCCAGTTCGGCGCCATCCTCGGGCGACACGATGAACCGGAAATGGTGCCGGTCATCGGCGCAGCGTTCCTTGAATGCCTCCAGATCAGCTTCATCGACCTGCGGCCCGTAGGCTTGGCCTCGCTCGCCATCGCGGCCCGCGCCATCGCGCTCGATGTAGCGCAGGTGCTTGGTGAGTGATCGGGGACTGGCCTGACGCTGGTTGACCAGCAAGGTTTTGATGTTCACGCGCCGCGACATTGGCGTCAGCTTCGCCCCGGCGAAGCGCGCCGCAGTATGGCCGCGCCCCAGGCGCGAGCCGGGACGCTGGCCGACGTGCTTTCCAGTGCCGCCGGTCGATGCCGGGCGACGCATTGAGGACTTGCCGCCACTGGTCTTGCCGACCTGCTTGAGCACCTTGGAAACAAAGCCCTGGCCCCGGTTCTTCGGAGCACTGGGGCGGATGCGGAAATCGTCATCGCGGCGGTTGCTCATGGCTGTTCCTTGGATAGCTGGGGCGTGTCCGGTAGTGCAAAGCACGCGGACATGCCCGTATCGGCGCGGGCCTCGCGCCCCAGGCGGCACGGCGGCGAAGCCGCGCCGTGCCGTCCAACCCCCACGTGCAGGCTGGCTTTGCGGGCGACGAAGTGCCGCCCCCTTTTGTCTTGCCTTCCGCCTTTGCCTCCCGCTTTCGCTCCCGGCAGCGGCGGCCCGGTGGCGCTGCGCTGCTTGCAGCCAGCCCGCCGGTGAACGCGGCCAGGGCCGCAGCCCGGCGCGTTCAAGGCAAGACGCCTGCACGGTGGACGGCTGCGCCGGATGCAGCGCGAAGTGCAATGCGAACGCATTTGCACTGCACGCGCGGCGACACGGCAGAAGCCACTGAAATGACATGCCCGATGGCACGATGCAATGCACGCCTGCGTGCAGCGAATCGGCAGCCATCATGGGCGGGACTCCAGCCAGACCGGACGTGCAATGCCGATCACGGCGGATGCGCTGACCGGCCCGAAATACCGGCTGTCGAACGACGCCGGGTTGGTCGCGCTGAGCAGGAACAACTCGCCAGGCCGAAGCCGCAGGCACTGCGGCCAGGATGGCAGCGTGCGGCCCAGCCGGTCGGCAGCCAGAACGGCGGCCACCGGCACGCCGTCGATCCAGATTAGCGCATCGACGATGCAAACGTGTTGCGGCGCGACCGCGCCCACGCGCTTGAGCAGCGGAACGCGCGTCGGCAGGTAGCCGCGCTGTGCAGCAAGCGCGGCGGCATCGGGCGGCAGCCGGGCCAAGACGATGCTGCCCACGGACAACGGACGTGGCAGCGAGGCGGCGTGATGGTCGAGCGGATCGACGCGATACCAGCCGACCGCCACGCTGTCGGACGGGTTGTAGATCAGGCGCGGCAGCGGCGACACGAAGGACGCCCAGGCCAGCGCGGCGAGGCCACAGGCGGACAGCGCAGCCAGCACGATGCGAACGCGCAGGCGCGAGCGAGGATGCGGCGCGGCTTCTGCGGAATGTACGGCGGTGGAATGAGCCGTCATGGCAGCGCCCTCCCGGCCAGCCAGGCAGCGTGCCGCTCGGCGCTGTAATCGGGCAGCGGCAAGCGTGCCGCGAGCCGGTTGCCCAGCGTGCGCCAGTACGCGGGTGATGCGGCAGCAGGCGCGATGCCCAGCGCCTCGATGGCGTCGATGCGCTCCAGCACGGCGCGCACCGCGCTGTCGCCCTCGGCGTGCAGCAACAGGCGTGCGCCGGGCTGCACACCGGGAATGCGCTGCGCCGCATCCAAGGGCGTGCAAGCCTGCATCACCATGAGCTGCCAGCGAATCGTGCCGTAGTCGTTGGCCTGCCAGCGGATGCGGCAGAACATGGCGTCGGGCACGAATACGGCGACGCTCCGCCAGCGGTCGTACCGCAGAGTGCGCGCCGGCTCGCCAAAGCGCAGATAGAGCTTGAAGCGGTGCTCAAGGAAGGCCAGCGAAACGCGCGTCAGCGGCGTTGAGGCAGGCCGGCCCGTGAGCGCAATGAGTGACGGCGACGGTGCTGCCGTGGCTGCGGTAGCAAAAGGCAAAGCAGATGCGTTCATGGCATGTTCTCCGGGAATTCCCGCTCCAGCAGTGCGCGCAACAGGTCGGCCACCGTCACGCCCTGCGTGAAAGCCGATACCTTGATGCGCGAGCGCATGGCGGGCGTGATGTCCAGGGTCAGGCGGGCGGTGTAGAGATCGCCTTTCTGGAGGTCTTCGGCGCTGCCTTGGCGAATCCACGCCTCGACGTGCGGATTCGCAGGCGGACGCGCGCCGATGCCAACGCGCTTGCCAGAGCGTTTGCTGTTGGATGCGGGCTTCGCTGTCATGACGGCCACCGCAGCAGCTCATCCACCAGCGCGGCGATCTCGCGCGCGGCGGCGCTGTCCGGCGCCGTCTCGCGTGCGACCCGGCCGGCGGCCACGCTGTCGGCGAACACGATGCGCTGGCGCACTTCCGAGCGCAGTGCAGGAAGCGGCTGCTCGGCCAGCGCACCGCGTGCTTCGCGTCCGATCACCGTGGTGCTGACGCGCCGGTTGATGACGAAGGCTGCTGCTAGCTGCGGCCGGAACACCTGCGCCTCCCGAATCAGCGCCACCATCTCGGCGCTAGCCCAGAGGTCGTAGGGACTGGGCTGTACGGGGATAAGCACGCGCTCGGCCGCCAGCAACGCGGAGCGCGCCAAAGCGGCGATCCTGGGCGGCCCATCAATGACGACGTGATCGGCCCGTCTGGCGAATTCTGAGGCTTCCTGATGCAGGGTTTCGCGTGCCAGGCCCACGGCGCTGAACAACCTTGGCAAGCCTTGCTGGCTTCGGCGCTGCGTCCAGTCCAGCGCGGAGCCTTGCGGATCGGCATCCAGCAGGATGACCGATTGCCCGCGCATCGCCAGCTCTCCGGCGATGTGGGTGGCGAGTGTGGTCTTGCCCACGCCACCTTTCTGGTTGAGCAAAGCGACGATCATGGCGCGGCCCTCCAAGCTGGAAAGCTGGGCGTTTGCTGCTGCGTTTGTGGCCGCGTGGTGGTTGTCCACCGCAGCGGCGCTTTCCTACTAAAAGTTAGAGAATCTAAGTTAGGAAAGTTAAGAGAGACCGAAACCGGCGCCGTTATTGGCTTTGCAGCCGATTTTGTTGCCTGATAGCACGAGGATTTGTTGCCTGATAGCACGATACCTCTGTTGCCTGATAGCACGAGTCCGTCCACAGGCTTTGCCGCAGTTATCCCCGTGCCGTCTGCAGCACGGGCCGGAACGTCAGCAGTGGCGAGGAAATGCCCGAGACATGCTCGATGCCCAACTGGTAACCCGGCAAGGCTTGCCGCGCCACCAGCGCGCGCAGGTCGGCAGCGAAGTCGTAGTACCGCGCCACGCTGCCGGATTTGCGGTACAGGTGCTGGAAATCGAATTGCCAGCCGCCCGGCTGCTTGCCCCCGTGCTTCCTCACCAGCCGGTACAGCCATCGCTCGATGCCCCCCGTCAGCCGGAAATACGCCGGGTCGATGGTCAGCACCAAGGCGGCATCCATGACGCCAGCAAAGAACCAGTCCGGCAGGATCAGTTCGAGGCCCAGCGGTGTACCGCGAGCATCGGCCAGTTCCTTCCACTCGTTGATCCACGAGAAACGGTGCAGGCGCCTTCCCGTGGTCTCGCGGATGGACGTTGCCACTGTGGTCGATTGCAGCCGATCCAGCGCGGCCTTGAGGCGCTGATAGTCGCGCAGCGAGGTGCCGCGCCCGATGAAGCGCAGGATCTCGTAAGGCGTGGCCTGCATCAGCCGCGACGGGCGCAAGCCCGCATCGCGCGCTTCTACGATCTGGCTGGCGGCCCAGATCAGGATGTCGGCATCCCAAATCGTGGCGATGCCATGCTCTTGCGTGCCCTCCACGCGAATCGTGACGTTCGCTGCCCTGAAGTCGATCGGCGCTGTGCGCCGCGACTTCGCCAGCGAGAAGAACGGAAAGGCCATCAAGTCCTGGCTGTCGCGCGGCGCCATGTCGCCCGGCAAGGCGCGGAACAGGTCGAGCTGTTCGCGCTCCTGCGATGGTCGCTGCCGCGCTGGCAGCGAGGGGCTGGACATGGCGAAGGCCACCCGCGCGCCGGCGATCAGCGCGCACGGCTGTCCGCCGAGTGCTGCTCGGCGTACTCGGGATCGGACGTGCTCTCGAAGCTGCGTTCTGCGGCCCAGGCATCGAGGTCTGCCACGGCGTACATGACGCGCCGGCCGAACTTGCGAAAGCGCGGGCCGCCGCCGATCACGCGCTGTTTTTCCAGCGTGCGCGGCGACAAGCGGAGGTAGTCGGCGGCTTCGTCGTTGGTCAGGTAGCGTTGGGGCTGCGCAGCAGCGGTCGAGGGTGCGGCGGCAGGCCGCAGGGGAGCAGGACGCATGGTGAAAACCTCCATCGGTGTCAAAGCTCCGGCCACACAGCGCAACCGGATGGAGGCAGTCTCAGAAAACGAAGCTCTCTTGCTCAGGGTCGTTTTGCGTCCCCTGCAAAACGACCCTTCTCAAGCGGCGGCAGTTGTGCTAGGCGGCGGTAGCCGCCACGCATCAACGCCTCGCCGCGATGCACCAGGCGGCGCACCTTGGAGCGCAGGCCGCCGTCGCTATACCAATCGGCCACGGCATCCTCACCGAACAGCCCTTCGCCCACCTCGCGCAAGGACGCGCCCGTGAGGGTCGCGTCGAGCGCCTGCAAGGTGTGCAGTTCCAGCAGCGCGGCCGGCGTTGGTCTGGGCTTGGCATCGGCCAGAGCCGCATCGGGCGCATGGCTGCGCGCAGGCGCAGCAGCACCGTCGCGATGGGCATAGACCACGGCCATGCCGTCTTCCAGGCCAGGGGCCAGCACGAAGCGCAGGCAATGGCCTGGGCTGCGCGCGATCAGCGCCAGCCCCTTGCCGTCGTGGATCAGTTGCTTGTGGCCAGGGATGTGCCAGAACGCGAAAGCCACGGCATCGGGCGGCGGGTCTGCATCCGGGTAAAGCTGCGCCACGGCCGCATGGCCGGGCAGCCAGGCCGGTTGTGCGTCCCGCGCATCCAGGGCCGGGTCTTCCAGCAGGCGCAAGCCCCAGCGATGCGCGGCATCGGGGCGGCGCGCACGGCGCAGCCAGTCGAGCCGGTAATCGGGATGCCTGCGCAGGTACTCCCAGGCCAGTGCGAGGGCATCCAGACCCAGGACATAAAGGTAAGCGGCGGTGGGATACCAGTGCGCGAGATGATGAGGATCGACCATGACGCAAGCTCCTGTCGAAGATCAGGAACGTCGTCACGGGCGTTCAACACAGGGCTATCGCAGACGACCAATTGCCATCAGAATCGGGGCGAGCTGTAACATTGAGTGTCAAGACCGATTGGCTCCGGTGCATTGCGAAATTCGTCCGAATACGACGACCGCGCAATCCCAAAGCGTCACGCGGCACAGAACACCGTGCCGCAACCCGCATGAAAGATCGTGACTGTTTTAGTCACAGATGCACAGGTTTGATGCAAGAGTGCGGATTCAGACCGGCCAGGTCTGATGCCAGACTGAAATAGTCTCAATGCGCCCGGCTTGGCCGGGGCGCGAACGGTTCAATCGACGATGGAACCGTTCTCCTGGGCCAGCCGCAAATATTCCGACAGCGAGCGCACCGCCTGGAAATACCGATCCCGCATCACGGGCTGCTGGCGCGGCCCGACGATGGAGGCCAGATCGGACAGCTTCACCTGGCCCAGCTCGGGCATGCTGATTCCCAGGTCGATCAGGCCGTAGGCCGTGTCCCCATCAGCGGGATCAAGCGCGACCAGCAGCCAGGTGGCGTGCGCATCGGGCGTGAACAGCCGCACCACGGGCAGCGGGTCAACATCCTGACCTTCAGCGCGGGCTTGGCCGTGGGCCAGCAACTGCCTGCGCTCGTCCTCGGTGATGAGTTGATTCATGGTGGTGATCCCTTCGTCGGTGCACGGATCCGCCAAAGCGTGAAGGCGCCAAACCGCATCGGTGGAAGTCAGGAAAGACACGAATGTGGTTCTGCGGTTCTGCCGGAAGACACAGATGCGGATTTACTGATTTCCGTAAAAGCACAAAACGAGCCCTATAGATTGTAGTCCTATAGGACGCAATCGAATGTCATCTTAGGTTTAGGGAGAAACCTGAGGTGGAGGCAAAGCACTCATTAGCAACAGCATTGAAAACAGTCCGCAAGGCGCGCGGTCTGAGCCAGGAAGCATTTTCCGACGTCTCCAGCCGCACGTACATGAGTTCGCTGGAGCGCGACCTCAAAAGCCCGACCCTGAACAAGCTGGCCGAGCTGTGCGAGGTCATGCAGGTGCATCCCGTCACGCTGCTGGCGCTGGCCTACGCGGGCAAGAGCCCGCAGCGGGCCGAGCAGCTTCTGACTCAGGTGCGGCAGGAGTTGGAGGCGATGTTGAAGACAAGCGACGTATCGTAGCGCGCCTGGCCGATCCGGCACAGGCCGGTTCGGCGGTCTTGCAGGGGCGCCAAGCACAGCGCGGCGGGGATGGGTCTGGCGCCGATCCCCCGGAGGCAAGCGAAGCGCGCAGCGCCGCAGGCGCGAAGCCGCGGGAGGGATTGCAGCCGAATGGCCGTGACGGCGAAGACGGCACGGGGCGCAGCCCGAAAAGCCCGGTGGCGCATGGCGCCGACCCGCCCTGCATTTGCCTCTGCGAACTCAAGCTATGGTCTTGCCGAGAGGTCGAATCATCCCGAAACAGCTATTTGAAGGTCACACCTTCCTGGCTGTCGAAATGGCACAGCAGCACAACGCCCCGCCGCAGTGGGCGGGGCGCTGGCGGCCGTCAGGCCGCCAGGGGCTTGTTGCGCGACCAGATCAGCGTGTGCGTGCCGTCCTCTTCCTCGATCAGGCGGGCATAGACCGTTGCCGGGAACGAAGGATCGTCGAGGGTCACGGACACGTAGGGCCGCTCGGCCTTGCTGACTTTCTTCCACGCCGCGCCGATGTCGAAGCCCGCCGCCTGCACGCGGTAGTCGGGGGCGTGTTCGTTGTCCCCCTTGTCGTTGGGAACCAGCTTGGCCTTGACGTTGAGCGTCAGGGTACGCAGCGTGCCGGTGAAGCCGTCTTTGTCTGCGGTGAAGGTGCCGATATTGGCCATGATGAATCTCCTTACGGTTGAACAAGGTTCGCGCCCATCGCGTCCTTGTTGTGATCCGACCGGCGGGGGACGGGCTGGCTGCACCGCTTGCGGTCGCAACGCAGTGGAGAACCGGAAGGCGAAAAGAATTTGTCCCGCGAGGAATCTGCGCAGCAGAGGGGAAATTGTTTTCGCCGGACGGTTGCAGCCACGAAGCCCGAGGCGCAGCCGCGCCCCCGCCAGGATTCACAACGAGACAAGGACGCCTTGGGCCGAACCACATCCGAAAGGAGACATGGCCGGCTCGGCATCCCCGCACGAAGGCTTCTCCGGTTCGTGCCCTGATGCAGGCCAGGTCAACCGCCCAACGACAGGCGAGAACGCCCCTGCCGCACTCTGCGGTGCTGGTCTTGAGCCGTGGCGTGGAAGCTGCATAGCAATGCCGGGCGGTGTGTCCGTGAACCATCCTTCGTGACGCGAAGGGCAAGAACCGTCAGCGTCGAGGACGGCACGCATTCGCACAACCTGCCGCAGCAAGCTATGGCGTGTTTGCCGCGCCCCGCCCATCGCGGCGGGGCGCGGCGCTGGCCGGGCCGATCCGGCGATGCCGGTTCGGCTCTCTTGAAGGGGCGCCAAGCATCGCGCGGCGGGGATAGCCCGCAGGGCTTTCCCCTGGAGGCAAGCAAAGCGCGCAGCGCCGCAGGCGCGTAGGTGCGTGAGGGACTGGAGCCGAATGGCCGTGACGACAAAGGCGGCACGGGGCGTAGCCCGGAAAGCCCGGCGGCGCATTGCGCCGACACGCCCAGGCCGTTCAATGCGCCATCAAAGACAACCTACAGATGCGACTTGAGCCAGAACCACATTGCCGCTCCCATGGCCAGCCACAGAGGCACGATCAGCACGGCCCCGAATCGGCTTCGCGGTTTGGCACCTTCCGCCCGCATCCATTCATCGGCCAGAAGACGGCATGGCACCAGCACTTCGGACGGTAGCAACTTGACGGGGTCTGCTCACGAAACGGAAAAATCGTACGCTAAGGCATAGCCGGGCTTGCACCCCCCTGTAGCGACGCAATCAACGGGCAGGAAACATTTCCCTGCCGCAGATGGCAGGCGCGCACAAGTTCGGACAGCACCGACTCCATACGTGCCAAGTCGGCCATCTTCTCGCGTACGTCCTTAAGCTTGTGTTCCGCCAGTCTACTGGCTTGCTCACAGTGGGCGCCGTCGTCCAATCTGAGTAATTCGGCGATTTCATCCAGGCTAAAGCCCAACCGCTGGGCCGATTTCACAAACCGCACCCGCATCACATCCGCCTCGCCATAGCGACGAATGCTGCCGTAAGGCTTGTCCGGCTCCGGTAGCAGGCCCTTGCGCTGATAGAACCGGATGGTCTCCACGTTGACCCCGGCTGCCTTGGCGAAAACGCCAATGGTCAGATTCTCAAAAATAGTTTGCATATCGCTTGACTCCGTACATGACTACGGAAGTAAGGTTACGCTATCCATTCCAAACTCAAAAGGACAAACGCATGTCGGAACCACAGTACGGGCGCGGGGCGCTCGTCACCGGCGGGTTAGCCGCCATTCTTGCCTCGGCTTGCTGCCTGGGGCCGCTGGTTCTGATCGCCTTGGGGTTCAGCGGAGCATGGATCGGCAACCTGACGATCCTAGAACCCTATCGCCCCATCTTCATCGGCGTGGCGCTGGTGGCGCTTTTCTTCGCTTGGCGGCGCATCTACCGCCCGGCGCAAGCCTGCAAACCAGGGGATGTGTGCGCGATTCCCCAGGTGCGAGCGACTTACAAGCTCATTTTCTGGGTCGTGGCTGCGCTGGTGCTGGTCGCGCTCGGATTTCCCTACGTCATGCCATTTTTCTATTGATCACAGGAGTTCGCCATGAAAAAACTGTTTGCCTCCCTCGCCCTCGTTGCCGCTGTTGCACCCGTGTGGGCCGCTACCCAGACCGTCGCGCTATCCGTACCGGGCATGACCTGCTCCACCTGCCCGATCACCGTCGAGAGGGCGATTTCCAAGGTCGAAGGCGTCAGTAAAGTTGACGTGACCTTCGAGAAACGCGAAGCGGTCGTCACCTTCGATAATGCCAAGACCAGCGTGCAGAAGCTGACTAAGGCAACCGAGGACGCGGGCTATCCGTCCAGCATCAAGCAGTGAGCGACTGCAAACGGCACCGCAGTACATCTGACGCCATTGTCTGGTGCCACAAACGGTAAAGGATCTATTGCATGACCCATCTAAAAATCACCGGCATGACCTGCGACTCGTGCGCAGTGCACGTCAAGGAAGCCTTGGAGAAGGTGCCTGGCGTGCAGTCTGCCGTTGTGTCCTACGCCAAGGGCGCGGCCCAGCTCGACCTTGACCCCGGTACCGCATCAGACGCACTGACTGCCGTCGTGGCCGGACTCGGCTACAGGGCGACGCTCGCTGATACCTCATCGACGGACAACCGCACCGGACTGCACGACAAGGTACGCGGCTGGATGGGAACCGCCGATAAGGGCAGCGACGGCGAGCGCCAGTTGCATATCGCCGTCATCGGCAGCGGCGGCGCTGCAATGGCGGCGGCGCTGAAGGCCGTCGAGCAAGGCGCAAAGGTCACGCTGATCGAGCGCGGCACCATCGGCGGCACTTGCGTCAATGTCGGCTGCGTACCGTCCAAGATCATGATCCGCGCCGCCCACATCGCCCATTTACGCCGTGAAAGCCCGTTCGACGGCGGGGTCGCAGCAACTGTGCCTGCGATTGATCGCAGGAAGCTAGTGGCCCAACAGCAGGCCCGCGTCGATGAACTGCGCCACGCCAAGTACGAAGGCATCCTGGACGGCAACCCGGCCATCACTGTGCTGCACGGTGAAGCGCGTTTCAAGGACAACCAGAGCCTTGTCGTCCGTTTGAACGATGGCGGCGAACACGTGGTGGCGTTCGACCAGTGCCTGCTCGCCACGGGTGCCAGCCCGGCCGTGCCGCCGATTCCAGGCTTGAAAGAGTCGCCCTACTGGACTTCGACCGAGGCCCTGGTCAGCGACGCTATTCCCGAACGCCTGGCCGTGATCGGATCGTCGGTAGTGGCGCTGGAACTGGCGCAAGCCTTCGCCCGGCTGGGCAGCCAGGTCACGATCCTGGCGCGCAGCACGCTGTTCTTCCGCGAGGACCCTGCCATCGGCGAGGCCATTACGGCCGCCTTCCGTGCCGAAGGAATCAAGGTACTGGAACACACGCAAGCCAGCCAAATCACCCATGTGGACGGCGAATTCGTACTGACCACGGGACACGGTGAACTGCGTGCCGACAAGCTGCTGGTCGCTACCGGCCGGACGCCAAACACGCGCAGCCTGGCATTGGAAGCGGCGGGGGTAGCCGTCAATGCGCAAGGGGCCATCGTCATCGACAAAGGCATGCACACCAGTACGCCACACATTTATGCCGCTGGCGACTGCACTGACCAGCCGCAATTCGTCTATGTGGCAGCGGCCGCCGGTACCCGTGCGGCGATCAATATGACAGGCGGGGATGCTGCCATCAATCTGACCGCGATGCCGACGGTGGTGTTCACCGACCCGCAGGTCGCCACCGTGGGCTACAGCGAGGCAGAAGCGCATCACGACGGGATCGAGACCGACAGCCGCACCTTGACCTTGGACAACGTGCCGCGTGCGCTTGCCAACTTCGACACACGCGGCTTTATCAAGCTGGTCATCGAGGAAGGTAGCGGACGGCTCATCGGCGTACAGGCGGTGGCCCCGGAAGCGGGCGAGCTGATCCAGACGGCGGTGCTCGCCATCCGCAACCGCATGACGGTGCAGGAACTGGCTGACCAGTTATTCCCCTACCTGACGATGGTCGAAGGACTGAAGCTCGCGGCGCAAACCTTCAGCAAGGACGTGAAGCAGCTTTCGTGCTGCGCCGGGTGAAGAAAAGGAGGTGTTCAATGAACACCTCCTCGGCATGTCAATCATCGTGCTAGATTGGCACGACAAGGCTTAGCGTACGATTTTTTCCGTTTCGTGAGCTGCCCCCTTGACGGTCAACCAGATCAGCAAGGGCAAAGAGGAGCTTGTAGGCCAGATTGACGCGCGGGACGGCGCAGACCTGGTCCGGCGCGCACGCGACAGGGCGCCAGATCTGCCGCCAGGCATAGAACAGTGCCGCCACTGAAGCGGCCACGAAGATCGGCTGATAGGGCGCGAGTCCTGCAAGGTTGCTGATCCACGCGCCCGAGATCCCTACTAGCACCAGCACCAGAGGACCCAGACAGCACGCCGAAGCCAACAAAGCGGCGAGCCCGCCGGCAATGAGTGCCCGGCCCCCGGACCGGGGCATGCGAGTGACAAGCTCCTTGTTCATGGACTAAGCTTACCTCCGTACCAAAGTACGGAGTCAAGTCATGTCCAGCCCGGCCGATTTCCTCACCATTGGCGCCTTGGCCAATGCCGCCTCGGTCAACGTTGAAACCATCCGCTTCTACCAGCGCAAGGGTTTGGTGCCCGAGCCCGATCGCCCCGTGGGCGGCATCAGACGGTATGCCGGAAGTGATCTGGCTCGCGTCGCCTTCATCAAGTCCGCGCAACGGCTGGGCTTCAGCCTTGACGAGATCGCCGAGCTCCTCGCACTCGAGGATGGTTCGAGTTGCGCCAAGGCCCGGATGAAAGCGCAGGAGAAGCTGGTAGACGTCCGCGCGAAGCTGATCGATCTGCAACGGATCGAGCGCGTGTTGAACAACTTGATCGGCCAGTGCGAAAAAGCGAAAGGCAAGGTTCGTTGTCCGCTGATCGCAGCGCTCCACGTTCCTGCTGGGGTGCCAGGCTAAAGCGCGCCAACTCGCCACTTACTTTGGGCGACGCCTGCGAGCGCTCTAACGCATCGCTGTAGAGCACAATTGATGCGGGCGGCGCTTGACCCTGAACCGACTTTAATGTGTCAAATGGGCGCTCACAACGAAACAGCCATTTTTATCAGCCTGATCTCCGTTCTGTTGTTGGGCGCTGTGACGCTCGGAGCCATAGCGTATTTGCTGGCAAGGCCTTTCCCTCCACGGCTTGAATCAAGCCTATGCAATCCCCCCATGCCAATTAGTCTTTCAGACCCCCCTCCTCGCCGCACCAACATTCCATCGCCGCAGTGGTCCCTCTTGCTGATGGCTTTCTTGGTTGCGTTCGTCGCGACCCTCGGCAGCCTGTTCTTCAGCGAAATCATGAAGCTGGAGCCGTGCGTGCTGTGCTGGTATCAGCGCATCGCAATGTTCCCTCTGGTGCCAATCCTCGCCATCGGGCTCTACTCGCAAGATTCAGGAGGCATCAAATACGCCATGCCGCTGGCGGGCGCGGGATGGCTTGCGGCGTTCTACCACTGGCTGCTGTACTCGGGCTACATCCCAAAAGGCCTGCAGCCGTGCGGTAAGGGCCCGTCCTGCGCCGAGGTCAGCCTGGAATTGGGCGGCCTGGTCACCATCCCAATGCTCTCGCTGGCTTCCTTCAGCATCATCATTATTTTGTTGCTACTGGCGACCAGGAAAGGTGGGTCCCAATGAACCGGCAGCGAATTCTTCTGATTTCGGCCATGGCCGTGATCCTGCTGTTCGGCTTGGGCGTGTACCTGTACGACCGGATGGAGGACGAACGGCTTGGCGAACTCGCCCGCCAAAGTGACTCGGTGTTCAATCGCCCGCATTCACCGACGTATGGCTCGGCACAGGCCAAGGTCCGGATCGTCGAGTTCTTTGATCCGGCCTGCGAGACTTGCAGGGCTTTCTATCCTCTGGTGAAAGATATCGTGGACAGCAACCCCGGCAAGGTTCAACTGGTCGTGCGGTACACGCCGTTCCATGCCGGCGCCGACACGGCTGTCAAAGTGCTCGAGGCGGCCCGGCTTCAAGGTCTTTTCTGGCCGGTGAACCGCGCCTTGCTGAACGCACAACGGACCTGGGGCGCTGACCACGACCCCCGGCCCGATCTGATTTGGTCCATCGTGGACGGCACCGGACTGAACCTCAGGAAAGCCCGCGAGGACGCCGGCTCGGCTGAGGTCCTTGCCAACATCGAACAGGACATGGCCGATGCCAAGATCCTGAATGTCACCCGCACGCCAGGATTTTTCGTCAACGGAAAGCCGTTGAAGGATTTTGGCGATGAACAGCTCAAAGCCCTGGTCAATCGGGAGCTCAAAGCGGCCTACCCGCAGTGAGTGAGATGGGAAACTTTGACGCTGCCGACCGGCTCCCGAGAGAAATCCATGATCGCAAACATTGAATCCGTTGCCCAAAGTGCGCCCTTGGCCGTCGCGCGACTGGCCTGTGCCGTCCTCCTGATCTTCGGCAGTGCATTCGCTCTGCGGGTTGAAGCGCAACCGCTCAAAAGCGTGGTCACGACCGAGCGCGCGCGGGCCGAGTTGCTGGCCCATGCGCCCGAAGGCGTCGAGCCCGGCAAGGCGTTGTGGGTCGGACTGCAACTGGCCCACCAGCCCGAGTGGCACACATACTGGAAGAACTCCGGCGACTCCGGCCTCCCCACCCAGTTGACGTGGACGCTACCGCCGGGCGTGGAGGCTGGCGAGA
Organism: Acidovorax sp. JHL-3; assembly: GCF_000526295.1. Classification (NCBI taxonomy): domain Bacteria; kingdom Pseudomonadati; phylum Pseudomonadota; class Betaproteobacteria; order Burkholderiales; family Comamonadaceae; genus Acidovorax; species Acidovorax sp. JHL-3. Next base: position 3,090,671 of record NZ_JAFU01000001.1, on the reverse strand, counting down.
TTGCCTGGCCGATACCGAAGAAGTACCCGATCGGAAATCTGGCTAACTACGGCTACAGCGGCACGGTACTTTTGCCCGTGCCACTCACCGTCACGCCGCAGTTCAAGCCTTCGCTCCTGGGCGGTGACTTGGAAATCAAGCTGAAGGCGCAGTGGCTGATATGCCGGCAGGAGTGCGTCCCCGAAGAGGGCGAATTCGCACTCAAGATTCCCGCGCGCAGTGCCACAGCCCTGTACGCGAATGTCTTCAATGCCAGCTTCCAGGCACAACCCCGCCCGCTCCCCGGCGCCGGGACGGTTCGGATCGACGGCAAAATGCTCAAGGTCAGCGTGCCCGGTTTGCCGGCTGAGGCGCAGGGCAAGGTGCTTGGATTCTTCCCGGAGACGAAGGAGGTGATCGAGACTGCGGCGCCGGTCACGCAATCCTGGGACGGCAAGGTCTGGAACGCCGTTGTGCCCTTGTCAGCCCAGCGCAGCGAGAGCCCGGCGCTGATGCCTTTGGTGCTGACCCTGGGAGACAAGGGTTGGCGCACGGAGGCCCAAGTCATAGGCCAATGGCCGCAGGTGGCCGCCGCACCCGGCGTGTCCCCCGCGCTGGAGGAGGCGTTGCGGCGCAACAGCCTGAGCCAGCCAGCATCTGCTATGTCTCTTACCTTCGCGGCAGCGCTCCTGGGTGCTCTGCTGGGCGGCCTGATTCTCAACCTCATGCCCTGTGTTTTCCCCGTGCTGGCGATCAAGGTGATGAGCTTCGCGCGCCATGCCGACGATAGGCGCGGCCATCGCGTCAGCGGGCTGGCGTTTTCGGCTGGCGTGGTCGTGTCGTTCGTGTTGCTCGGCGCCCTCCTGGTCGGCCTGCGCGCGGCGGGCCAGCAGCTTGGGTGGGGCTTTCAGCTGCAGACCCCGCTCGTGGTCGCCACGCTGGCGGCGCTATTCACGGTGATCGGACTTAATCTCGCCGGAGTATTCGAGTTCGGCGCCTTCCTGCCGAACAAGCTGGCAACCCTGGAGAGCAGGCATCCAGTGGTCAACTCATTCTTGTCGGGAGTGCTGGCCGTGGCGATCGCATCGCCGTGTACCGCGCCATTCATGGGTGCTTCTCTCGGCCTAGCTGTCACGCTGCCGACGCCGCAGGCCTTGCTCGTGTTCGCCGCCCTCGGCTTCGGCATGGCCTTGCCCTACCTTGCCGCCGGCTGGATTCCCGCCGTGGCCAAGTTACTGCCTAGGCCAGGCCCATGGATGGCGACACTGCGCCAGTTCATGGCCTTTCCGATGTTCGCAACAGTGACCTGGCTGCTGTGGGTACTGGGCCAACAAAGCGGAATCGATGGGGCAGCTTCGCTGTTGGTGCTGCTGGTCGCCATGAGCATGGTGATCTGGTCCCTCACGCTGATCGGGCGTTCGCGGCGCATCGTGGGTGGCATTTCATTCGTCGTGCTCGCGCTGCTGATGTGGCACGCGGGTCAGAACATCACAGCAGTCGATGCCCGGCCGGCCACGGCTGCTGCCAGCGAAGGTTCCTGGCAAGCCTGGGAGCCGGGACGCGTTGAGCAAATCCTGGCAACCGGTCGCCCTGTGTTTGTCGACTTCACCGCGGCCTGGTGCGTCACTTGCCAGTACAACAAGAAGACCACGTTGGCCAACCCAGCGGTGATGGCTGACCTGTCAGCCAAGAACGTCGCGTTGGTGCGGGCCGATTGGACACGGCGCGACCCGGCCATCACCGCCGCCCTTGGCCAGTTGGGCCGGAATGGCGTGCCGCTGTATGTGCTTTATCAAAACGGCAGGCCGCCGGTAGTGCTGTCCGAGATTTTGAGCGTGGATGAGGTGCGCTCAGCCGTCGCGTCGCTCTGACATCCCGCTCGCGAACGCGGCCAATATCGACATGGGCCTTTGGCGGATGCAAGTGGCATGCAGAGTTTTGTGAAGCATGCTTGCCAGCACTCAAAGCAAAGAAGACGAGCCATGGGACTTTTGCGCCGGCGAAAGGTCACCTTCTTCGGGTGTCACGTTCGCAGGTCGCCAACTTCGTCGCCACAGACTATGGCTATTGAGCTCCAAAATGAGCACGTAAGGCGATCTTTAACGAATTGACGTTGATCGAATTCTGATCAACTCCTAAGCAGTGCTGCTCAATTGCGCTGACGCATTCTTCAACAACCATCTGAGCAAACTTGTCCAGATTTAGCTCGCTCCAGGTTTCGCTCTGTCCCGAGCAGTTATCGCTATGTTGCTTGAACTCCGTAGCTTGGGCTGCGAGCGCCTTGACTCGTTGACCCGTAGGCACAGTTGTTTGCATTGATGCCCTTAAGTATTCTTGAATGCCAGAACGAAGACTGGCTCGGAGCAATTCCTCTTTTTGAAGCTCGCCATTGTAGGCATTGCGGTTTGGAGAGGCTGGCAGTGGCGATAAGCGATGTACCGCCGTCGTATGTCAGCAGCACCGTCAGCCGCCGGCAGGCCACTTTCGCTCCAGCATTTCCCTCTTGTTGGCTTTGCCATTCCAAATATCGGCATCCGGCAATGGAAGGACCGTGCGAACGATGGGGCGCCAACCGGGCGCTTGAGCGAGTTCGGCGTTCAGTTTTATGAAATCATGCTGCCCCGGCGGCACATCGTCCTCACCGAAGATCGCATCTGCCGGACACTCCGGAATGCAGACGCCGCAGTCGATACATTCGTCCGGCGCGATGACCAGCATGTTGGGGCCTTCGCGGAAGCAATCTACAGGACACACGTCCACGCAGTCCGTGTATTTGCATCGGATGCAGTTTTCAGTGACCACGTGCGTCATAGGATCAGGATGAACGACTTTGCACCGCCCTCGGTGCGAATCATGGGGTCGGACCGCGCTCAGGTCTCGGCAAGCAATTCTTCGATCAGCTTGTCAAGTTCGTCAAAGTTCGGCTTGCCAACGTACCGCTTGACGATATTGCCGCGCTTGTTCACAACGAAGGTCGTCGGTGTAACCTTCACGTCCCCCCAGGCCTTTGCCGCAGCACCGGTGTTGTCCAGGGCAACAGCGAACGGCAGCTTGCGGGTGCTGGCGAAATTGACGACATAGCTCGGCGGGTCGTAGCTCATGGCGACAGCAAGGGTCTCGTAGCCGCGTGAACGGTACTTCTCATGAGCCCGCACAATCATCGGCATCTCTGCCACGCAGGTGGCGCAGCTCGTGGCCCAGAAGTTGACCAACGTGACCTTCCCGCGAAAGTCATTGGCCGTTCTCAAGGATCCATCGAGAAGAACGAACGTCGCTTCCGGTGCCTTGCTGGAGCTTGTGCTGTAAAGCAGCGCGGTGCCAAGCAGTACCGCAGAGGCGGCCATCGTGGCGATGAATATTTTCATTTTCATTTTTGAACTCAGTCTGCCGGTCTTGGGGGCGACGATGGCACCCCGACCGCTTCGCGGGCTTCTTCAATGAGCCGGCGCAATGGCATAGCCACTGGCATGGGCTCAAAGGCACTGACCGTGGCCCTTCCGACGTTGCCCAATGGGAGCCTGCCCGTCCCATTTCCCAGGGGCACCAGCAGGAGCCGCAACACTTGGCCGGCAGCCTCCGGCCAGTCACGTTCAGCCGCAGCGAGTCGAAGCATCATCAGGTGACTGTGCAGATGCAGGCCCAGGCGCTGCTGTCCCATGATGTGTGCTGCCATCAGCCATGGCCAGCGCTGCTCGGGACTTTGGTCTGTGCTGCGCCCGAACTGGCGGATGAGGTATGCGTACGTTTCGCTGTCGTCAGGAACGATTGCTTGTTGATGCATGCTTCTGCCTCTTTCGTGCGGGGTACGATCACAGATTAGAAACCCTGCAGCGACTCCAATGTCAAGCGCTGCTCAACTCAGGCTCGGCATTTCCATGAAGATGGCGGCTATCGTGGGGGTCACTTTGGGCCCCAATGCCGCGACGACAACAGTCCCAATCAATCCAAAACAGAAAGCTAAGCCGCTTTGGCCCCGGTTGAAGCGCCAGTGCGATTCTTCATCAAATTTCACTCAGGAGTACCCATGCAACTCGACCGGACCGCCATTGCACGCGAACTTGGCGTGAGATCCCATTTCGACGTCAAAGCGGAGGCCGAGCGCCGCATCGACTTTCTTCTCACGTACCTCATCCGGTCCCAGCTGGCTTGCTTCGTCCTCGGCATCAGCGGAGGAGTCGATTCGACGGTGGCGGGCCGCCTATGCCAGCTCGCCGTCGCAAAAGCTCGCTCCCAAGGAGCATCCGCCAGGTTCGTCGCGATGCGCCTGCCCTATGGATTGCAAGCCGACGAGCAGGATGCGCAGCGGGCCTTGGCGTTCATCGAGCCTGACGAGGTCCTTGCCGTGAACATCCAGCCGGCGACCGATGCCATGCTGGCGAGCCTGAAGGCGTCGGGACACGCGTTCGAGCATGCTTCGCAGGAAGATTTCGTCCTCGGCAACATCAAGGCGCGACAACGGATGATCGCGCAGTACGCGGTCGCGGGGGCACGGCGCGGCCTGGTCGTCGGCACCGACCATGCGGCCGAAGCCCTCATGGGTTTCTTCACCAAGTTCGGGGACGGCGCGTGTGACCTGGCGCCACTCTCGGGATTGACGAAAGGGCGCGTTCGCGAGCTCGCGTCGCACCTAGGTGCACCGGCCGAGCTCGTCAGCAAAGTTCCAACCGCCGATCTGGAGACTCTGCGTCCCCAGCTTCCCGACGAGTCGGCGTTCGGCGTCAGCTACGCCGAGATTGACGCATTCCTGGAAGGCCGGCCCGTGTCCGAAAGCACGGTGTCCATCATTGAACGGCTCTACCTCGCCAGCCGCCACAAGCGCGGGCTGCCTGTGCAACCGGAATAGTCGCCTCTGGGATCCAGGACGGCGGTGCCTTTGAGCGCTGCGCATGGCCGAGAACTTCACAGGTTGAGCGCTCCGGTGCCGATGGCCAGCGAAGCTTCGCGCATGGCCTCGTAGAGCGTCGGATGGGCGTGCGATATTCGGCCGATGTCCTCGGCCGAGGCCTTGAACTCGATGGCCATCGTCGCCTCCCCGATCATCTCTGAGGCATGCGTGCTGATGATGTGAACGCCCAGCACGGCATCCGTCTTCTGGTCGGCCAGGACCTTCACGAATCCGGAGGTGTCGCCGTTTCCGAGTGCGCGGCCGTTGGCGGTGAACGGAAATTTGCCCGTCCGGTAAGCAATGCCGGCATCCTTCAATTCCTGCTCGGTGCGACCGACCCAGGCCACCTCGGGACTGGTGTAGATGATCGACGGGATGGCGTCGTAGTTGACGTGCCCCGCCTGCCCCGCGATGCACTCCATCACCATCACACCCTCGTCTTCAGCCTTGTGAGCCAGCATGGGCCCCCGCACGACGTCGCCAATCGCATAAACGCCGTCGACCGACGTGCGGCACTGCGCGTCCACGTCCACGAAGCCGCGTTGGGTTGTCTTCACGCCAAGAGTCTCCAATCCGAGACCTGAGGTCGTTGGGACTCGGCCCACTGCGACCACCAGCTTGTCACAAGCCACGGAATGGGCTGTGCCTTGTGCTTCCACATAGGCGAGGCTCAGCGATCCGTCGCTCGCCCGCTCGAGGCCCGTCACCCGCGCGCCAAAGTGAAAATCCATGCCCTGCGCCATGAGCAACTTGAGCATCTCGCGCGCCACGTCCGCATCGCACATGGGCAACAACTGCGGCAGCGCCTCGACCACAGTGACCTGCGCACCCAGCCTGCGCCAGACCGATCCCAATTCAAGCCCGATCACGCCGGCCCCGATGATCGCCATGCGGCTCGGAACCGAGCGCAGGTCCAGCGCGCCCGCGTTGTCGCAAACGTCCACGTTGTCCACTTCTATGCCGGGCAACTGGCGCGGGAGGGACCCGGTTGCGATCACCAGGTTGCGAGCGGTCACCTCTTCAATCGAGCCGGATCGGGAGATGGACACCCTGAAGCCGCCCTCTGCCCGCCCGAGGATCGTCGCCCGGCCCTTCAGATAGGCAACCTTGTTCTTTCGGAACAGGTATTCGATGCCTTGCGCCATCTTGGTGACGATCGCGTCCTTGCGCGCGATCATTGCCGGCACGTCCATCGTGGCGCCCGCGACGCGCATGCCGTGCGCGTTGGCGTGCTTCTGGATCTTCTCGAATTCTTCGCTCGACGACAGCAGCGCCTTCGAGGGGATGCAGCCGACGTTCAGGCAGGTTCCGCCCGGGCGCGGTTCTCCTTTCGGATCCGCGTAGGGATTGGCCTCCACGCATGCGACCTTCAGGCCGAGCTGGCCGGCCCGGATCGATGCGATGTAGCCGCCGGAGCCGGCGCCGATGACGAGTACGTCGAGAGATTGTTGTTGGGCCATCTGCGGATAACGCCGTTGTGGAAGTTCTTCTGGAGGGGCATTCTAGGCAGCGCCCGCTCCAGCCGACCCAATCTCCCCATTGTCGAGCAGCGAGCGAGTCGCATCGCTTGACCTTGTACCGACTACATGGTTTCTAATCGATGGCCCTATGCCTTCAGCATCCTCCAGATCCTCATGAAACGAAGACTTTTAACCGCATCTCTTTTTGGTCCCTTGGTCGCATGGAAGATGCCTGCGTTTGCGCAGGATCGTCCCGTGGAAGGCCGTAGCTATCTGGTCCTGCAGTCTCGGCAACCCACGCGCGATGCGGGCAAGGTGGAGGTGCTGGAATTCTTCGCCTACAGCTGCGGGCACTGCAACGCCTTCGAACCCATGATCGACGCGTGGCAGAAAAAGCTGCCGCGCGACGTTCTGTTCCGCCGCATCCCGGTGGCCTTTCGGGAGGACCTCGTGATCCACCAGAAGCTGTATTTTGCGATCGAGGCGATGGGCCTCGTAGAGCAGTTGCACCCCAAAGTCTTCGCGGCCATCCATGCGGAACGCAAGAAGCTGGATACGCCCGATCAAATCGGGGCCTTCGTTGCGGCCAATGGCGTGGACCGTGTGCGGTTCCTGCAATTGCTGGACTCCTTCGGCATCGTGGCGAAGGTCAAGCAGGCTACCGCGCTGGCGACCGGCTACGCCATCGAAGGCACGCCGTCGATCGGTGTGAATGGCCGCTGGCTCACATCCGGCTCGCTGGCCGGATCGAATTCCAAGTCTCTCTCCGTGGCTGAGTACCTGCTGGAACTGGCGCGCAAGGGCGGATAGTGAACGACGACGATGACGAATTTGCCGCGATGGACCTCGCGTCCAGCAACGCGCAGGACCGCAGGATCCTGTGGTACGTGCTGCTGATCAACCTGGCGCAAAGCGCGCTCGGAATGGGCGTGGGTGTGTGGGCGTCCTCGACCGCGCTGATTGGCGCGGCGCTGGACAACCTGGCGGATGCGTCGGTCTATGCGGTGGGCATCTACGCGGTCGGCCGCAGCGTGCGCGCCAAGGTGGCGGCGGCCCGGTTGTCCGGGTGGCTGCTGATCGGCCTGTCGATCCTGTTGGTCGGCGAGGTGATGCGCAGGTTCATGGGTTCGGAAGCACCGATCGGGCCGGCCATGATGGTGATGGCAGGGGTGAACGCGGCGATCAACGTGTACTGCCTGCGCTTGCTCAAGCGCCACAAGGGCGAAGACGTCAACTTCAAGGCGTCCGCCATCTTCACGAGCAACGACTCGATCGTGAACATGGCGATCCTTGCCAGCGGAATTCTCGTTCTGTGGTTGGGATCGAACGTGCCGGACCTCATCCTGGGCATCGTTTCGGCCCTGTTTGCGGCCAACGGCGGCAGGGAAATCCTCGAGCACGCCCGCAAGGCTTCACGCAAGCCAACTGCTCCCTCCTCTGAACAAAACACGCGCAGCACCGAATGAACAGTACGACCCAGACCTACACCCTCACCCTTAATGAGGGCTTCTTCGCGCGTCGCAACGCCCTCGATTGGCTGTTCGCCGCCTTCGTCGCCGCTGGAGGAGCCTATGCGCTTGCCGTGTATGCGGCCCACATGGACGTTTACGAAAAGGCGATCCTCTTGCTGTCGGCGCCGGCTTTGATCTGGCTGGGCTGGTTCTGGCGGCCGCTGCGCGCACTCATCGCCGGCGTCGCAATCATTTCGGTGCTGGCAGCCGTGGCCTACCAGGGCGACTTGCAGCGCGCCGAGTCGGTCTTCTGGCTCAAGTACTTCTTTTCGAGCCAATCAGCAATCCTGTGGATGAGCCTGCTTTTCTTCATGAGCACGGCTTTCTACTGGGGCGGCATGCTCTCCGCGCGCGCCGTCGGATTCGATCGGCTCGGGACGGGTCTCGCCTGGGCAGCCGTGACCATGGCCCTCATCGGGACGATGGTGCGCTGGTACGAGAGCCACCTGATGGGACCGGACATCGGCCACATCCCGGTGAGCAACCTCTACGAAGTGTTCGTTCTGTTCAGCTGGATGACAGCGGCGTTCTACCTGTATTTTGAGGACCGGTACGAAACCCGCGCGCTCGGCGGTTTTGCGATGCTGATTGTCAGTGCGGCGGTGGGATTCCTGCTGTGGTACACGCTCGTGCGCGAGCAGCACGAGATCCAGCCCTTGGTGCCGGCGCTGCAAAGCTGGTGGATGAAGGTTCATGTGCCGGCCAATTTTGTCGGATACGGCACTTTCGCCCTGGCAGCGATGGTGGCGTTCGCCTACCTGATCAAGCAGCAGGCCGGCGAGACTCGCTGGTACAAGCTCGCCCCTCTCTGGCTGCTGGGCACCGCGCTCTGCCTGGAGCCGCTCGTCTTCCGGCGCGGTGCGGAGACCGGCGGGGCCTTCTGGACGGTCTACTTCGGCGTGTCTTCCCTGATCATCGCCTGCATCCTGCTGGCGCGGCAACGCATCGCCTCGCGGCTTCCCGCCCTCGAGGTGCTCGATGACGTCATGTACAAGGCCATTGCCGTCGGGTTTGCCTTCTTCACGGTGGCCACGGTATTGGGTGCCTTGTGGGCCGCTGAAGCCTGGGGTGGCTACTGGAGCTGGGACCCGAAGGAGACATGGGCGCTGATCGTCTGGCTGAACTATGCGGCGTGGCTGCACATGCGCCTGATCAAGGGGCTGCGCGGCAACGTTTCGGCGTGGTGGGCCCTGGTGGGCCTTGCGGTGACCACCTTCGCATTTCTGGGCGTGAACATGTTCCTGTCCGGGCTCCATAGCTACGGGACGCTGTGATCCTGGGGTGACGCGCCGAGGCCGGAGCTGCGGCGAAACGCGGCTGAACCTGTGCGGTTGCGTCCGAGGCGACTGACCCACGGAGCCCGCTTGACCCTGAAGCGACTATAAGGTGTATCGTGCCCTCATCTAGAAAAGTGGAGAGTCAAGCGATGGATTCCAGCAGCACAAAATCGTGCGGTACCGCCGCATGTGAATCACTGGCCAACGAGCCCCTGGTGGGCGCGGGACGGCCAGCGACCGACACCGTCTTCTACATCGAGAAGATGGATTGCCCGAGCGAAGAGCGCCAGATCCGGCAGCGCGTGGGCCAGATTGCGGGGGTCGAGGCACTCGGGTTCGACCTGCAGCAGCATCGACTGACCGTGACGCACCGGCTCGACGACATGTCACCCGTGACCGCGGCGCTCGTCGAGCTCGGACTGCCCGGGCGGCAAGAAGAAACGCGCACCGAAGCTTTCCACGTTCCGCGCATGGACTGCAAGAACGAAGTCGCGCAGATCCGCGCGCGCCTCGGACAGATCGCCGGCGTCGAGGACTTGCACTTCGACCTCGCGCAGCGTGTCCTAACGGTCGAGCACCGCTTGCCCGATTCGGTTGCGGTCATCGATGCGCTCGCAGCCCTGGGCATGCCCGCGACGCCGCGCCAGGCAGTTGAACTGCCGATCCGATCCACCTTCCATGTGCCGAAGATGGATTGCCGCAATGAGGAGCGGCAGGTGCGCGAGCGCTTGCAAGGCATGGCCGGCATCGAGGAACTGGAATTCGACCTGCCGCAGCGCCGACTGACCGTCGTCCACCGGCTGCCGGACACGGCCGCAGTTGTCCGGGCCCTGACGGAGATTGGCATGCCGCCGGCGGACGCGCAGCTACCGGCGGCAACGCCCGGTGGGACCGCAGCTGCGACTTTGCGCACCGACACGTTCCGCATCGAAAAGATGGACTGCCCCACGGAAGAGGGCCTGATCCGCAAGCGGCTGGGTTCGCTCGACGGGATCGACGGCCTCGATTTCAATTTGATGCAGCGAAAGCTGACCGTGCAGCACACCTTGCCGTCGACCGAGACGATCGTTACTGCACTGAAGGACATCGGCTTGCCGCCGGCGGAGGCAGTAGCATCCGTCCCCGGCGGTGCGCAGCGCAGCGTCTACCGGATCGAGAACATGGACTGCCCGACGGAAGAAGGCCTGATCCGCGACAAGCTGCAGCACATGCCGGGGGTCCAGTCCCTGGACTTCAACCTGATGCAGCGCAAGCTGACGGTGTCGCACACGGTTCTGGCCGCCGACCTGGAGTCCGCCTTGCATTCGATCGGCATGAAGGCCGTGCCGGATGCAGGCGACGCCAACATCGAGGAATCCGCCAGACCCTCCGTGAGCAAGCGGCAGTGGGGCTTGATGGCCGTGGCCGGGGTGAGCGCCGGCGTGGCCGAAGCCGTCGCGTTCAGCACGGGGAATGATTCCGCCTGGCCGGTGATCGGCCTCGCGCTGGTGTCCATCGCCACCGGCGGCTGGCCCACCTACAAGAAGGGCTGGCTCGCGCTCAGGAGCGGCATCCTCAACATCAACGCGCTGATGTCCATTGCGGTGACCGGTGCGATCCTCATCGGCCAGTGGCCCGAAGCGGCGATGGTGATGTTCCTGTTCGCACTGGCCGAGGTGATCGAGGTGCTGTCGCTGGACCGGGCCCGCAATGCGATCCGGGGTCTGCTGGCGATGGCGCCGGAGCAGGCCACCGTGCAGCAACCCGATGGCAGCTGGCTGGAGGTGCCCGCCAAAACAGTGGCCGTGGGGCAGCTCGTTCGCATCCGGCCGGGAGAGCGCATCCCGCTGGACGGCATCCTGGAAAGCGGCCAGTCGGCGGTCAACCAGGCGCCCATCACGGGCGAGAGTATCCCGGTGGCCAAAGCCGCTGGCGATACGGTATTCGCCGGAACGATCAACGAGACCGGCTCCTTCGTCTATCGCGTGACGGCCGAGGCCACGCACTCCACGCTCGCGCGCATCATCAAGGCGGTCGAAGAGGCCCAGGGAAGCCGCGCGCCCACCCAGCGCTTCATCGACCAGTTCTCCAAGGTGTACACGCCGGCGGTCTTTGCGGTGGCCTTGGCCGTCATGCTGGTGCCGCCCCTTTTCCTCGGTGGCGCCTGGATGGACTGGATCTATAAGGCGCTGGTGCTCCTGGTCATCGCCTGTCCCTGCGCCTTGGTCATCTCCACGCCGGTGACGGTGGTGAGCGGCCTGGCCGCGGCGGCGCGGCGAGGAATCCTGATCAAGGGGGGCGCGTACCTGGAACAGGGCCGCCTGCTCAAGTCGCTCGCGCTGGACAAGACGGGAACGATCACGCAGGGCAAGCCGGTCGTCACCGACGTCGTGACCCTCGGGTCCGGTGAGAACCATGCATTGCGCCTAGCGGCCAGCCTGGCCGCGCGCTCCGACCATCCTGTCTCGGGCGCTGTCGCCACCTACTGGCGCGAAAAGCATGGTCAGGCGCTCGGTGAAGCAGACGATTTCGAGTCGCTCACCGGACGGGGGGTCAAGGGCCGCGTAGGCGGGCAGTGGTACTACCTCGGCAGCCACAGGCTGCTGCAGGAACTGGGGATCGGCAGCGCGCCCGCCGAAGCCGCGCTGAAGAAGCTCGAGGGGGAGGGCAAGACCGCCATCGCCATAGCCAGCCAAAACGAGGCTTTGGCGGTCATCGGGGTGGCGGACACCGTCCGCGACTCCAGCCGGGAGGCGATCCGCGAACTGCACGCCCTGGGCGTGCGCACGGTCATGCTGACCGGCGATAACCAGCAGACGGCCAGCGTGATCGCCCGCGACGTGGGCATCGACGACGCGCGCGGCGGACTGCTGCCGCAAGACAAGCTCACGGCCATCGACGCCGAGCTTGCAGCGCATGGCACTGTGGGCATGGTCGGCGATGGCATCAACGACGCGCCGGCGTTGGCCAAGTCCAGCATCGGCTTCGCGATGGGAGCGGCGGGCACCGACACCGCGATCGAGACGGCCGATGTGGCGCTGATGGACGACGACCTGCGCAAAATCCCGCAGTTCATCCGGCTTAGCCGCAAGACGGGAGCCATCCTGAAGCAGAACATCGTGCTGGCGCTGGGCATCAAGGCCGTCTTCCTGGTGCTGGCATTGACGGGCACGGCGACCCTTTGGATGGCAGTGTTCGCGGACATGGGAGCGAGCCTGCTGGTGGTGTTCAACGGCCTGCGGCTGCTGAAAACGCGCGACGCGTGACCCATATGGGCGCTGGCGACATGGGACTACTGCGGCACTGGGTGTACGACTGGGGCGGCCTCAACACCCAACTGATGCTGTGGATCAACCGATCCATGTCGACGGACTGGATCGGCTTGGCTCGTGCTCTGTCCGCGATCGGCAGCTATTGGGGGGCGCCAGTCATGGGCCTGCTTCTGCTGGCCTGGCAGGCCGTGAAGCGTTCCGAACCTGCTGCGCTGGCACCGTTCCGCTTTGGGATCGGCGTCCTGGTCGCCATGCTCCTGGCCTGGACGGCAAAAGTTGGGCTTGCGCTTTCGCGCCCGTCGGACCTCTACGCGAACGATATGGCTTGGGTGCTTGGCGAACCGGACAGCCTTTATGCGTTTCCGAGCGGCCATGCTGTTTACACGGCAGCCGTCGTCGCCTGCCTCTGGCCGCTCGGTTCCTGGCCGTTCCGACTGCTTCTGCTCGCACTCGCGGCAGCCGTCGGCTGGTCCCGCGTGGCACTGGGGGCGCATTTCCCGGCGGATGTTGTTGCCGGCTTCCTGCTTGGCGGCGCTTGCGTTGTAGCGACCTATGGATGGGCCGTGTCGTTGAAGCGCGCCGCTGACGAGTGGCGGGCCACGCGATGACGTTCGCCGCAGCCCTGCGCCTTGCTGGCCGCATCGACTCCGTCAATCGCCAAATGGCGTTCGTGGTGCGCTGGGGCCTGCTGGCCAATGCCGTCCTCATCGCCGGCAATGCGTTCAGCCGCAAGCTGTTGGGCGTCGCATCTTCGAGCATGTACGACGTGCACCCTCCTGGCCCTCGGCCGCCTGTTCCGCAAGCAGCCCGGCGGCTTGCTGGTGGCCACCCTGATCGTGGGCTCGATGCTGTCCGCCATCACTGGGTTCGTGTCGGCCTCGGTCATCGCCATGGGCCTGATCGCGCTGCCGACGATGCTCAAGGCGGGTTATGACCCCAAGCTTGCCACCGGCTCGATCGCGGCCGCCGGCACGCTGGCGCAGATGCTGCCGCCCAGCCTGGTGCTCATCGTGCTGGCCGAGCAGATGGAGGTACCGCTGGTGGAGATATTCCACGCAGCCCTGCTGCCCAGCGCGATGCTGGTCGGGCTGTACCTGGTGTACGTCGTCGCGGCAACCCGATGGCGCCCCGGTCTGGCGCCGCCCTTGATGGAAGCCGCCAGCGCATCCGTGAGCGCATGGAAGGAGGCCGCTGTGGCGGCTGGCGTGCCGTTGGCGCTCATCCTGGCCGTCCTGGCGTCGATCTTTTTCGGCGTCGCCACCCCGACCGAAGGCGGTGCGGTGGGCGTCTGCGCCGCGTTGCTGATCGGGCTGGCAAAGCGCCGCCTGAGCCGCCAGCGGCTGGCCGAAGCGCTCACCAACGCAGGTGTTCTGTGCTCCAGCGTGATTTTCCTGCTGCTGGGTGCCTCCTTCTTCATGCTCGTGTTTCGCGGTTTCAACGGGCAGGCCTGGATCGAACAACTCTTCGGCCACCTGCCGCAGGGACAGCTGCCATTCTTGCTGTTCGTGTGCATCGGCATCTTCCTGCTCGGATTCTTCCTCGACTTCTTCGAGATCGCTTTCATCGTCGTGCCCCTGATCGCGCCGGTGGCCCGCAAGCTCGGCATCGACATGGTCTGGTTCACCGTCATCGTGGCGGTGGTGCTGCAAACCTCTTTCATGCACCCGCCCTTCGGCATCGCGCTGTACAACCTGCGCAGCGTGGCACCCCCGTCGGTTCGCACGTCCGAAATTTACCTCGGCGCCATCCCTTTCCTGGTGCTGCAGATGGCAATGGTGGGCATCCTGGTGGCGTTCCCTGGGATTGCCAGCACGCCACCACCGGCGGCCACGCTGACCGACAAACAAGTCGAGGACGCGTTGAAAGCGCCGCCCGAACCGGAGCCCGAAACGCCCACGGACCCCATTCCCACTAAATGAACATGCATCCACATCGACAAGCTCCCTGGTTCTCGCTCGCCTTCGCCGTCTTCGCCGCCGACCAGGCCGCCAAAAGCACCATCGACGCCATCACGCCCCTGGGCTGGTCCCATCCGGTCACGTCCTTTTTCAACCTGGTCCATGTGCTGAACCCGGGCGCTGCCTTCAGTTTCCTTGCCGGCGCCGGCGGGTGGCAGCGCTGGTTCTTTCTGGCCATCGCGGTCGTGGCTTCCGTCTGGTTGATCTGGATGTTGCGGCAACCTCGGCCACGCAGCGAATCGCTGGCCTTCAGTCTGATCCTGGGAGGCGCGCTGGGAAACGCCTTCGATCGTGCCCTGCGCGGCCATGTCATCGACTACCTGGATTTTCACTTCGCCGGCTGGCACTGGCCGGCGTTCAATGTGGCAGACATCGCCATCACCGTGGGCGCGGCTTGCTTGGTGCTGGCGTCCTTTGCCGGGGCGAGGCAACCGCAAACTCGAGAGAAGGCATGAGCAAATCCAGTGCTCGCAAACTTCGCCGGATGTCGAGCGGGCCGCAGGACGCCAAGGTGGAGCGCCGGCGCCTCGCGCTGGTGTTCGGGATCTTCATGCTGCTTGCCGCGCCGACCGTATTTCTTGTGCAGTCCAGGTCCTATCCCACTGCCAGCCCATTCAAGCTGATCGACATCACCGGCGCTGGTTATGCGGGCGACTTCCTTTTGCCCGATCACAATGGCGTGACACGCAGCCTCAAGGACTTCAACGGCGAAGTTGCCGTCGTGTTCTTCGGCTTCACGCAGTGCCCGGACGTCTGCCCGACCACATTGACCGAAGTTGTGCAGGCCAGGAAGCTGATGGGCTCGGACGGGGCCAAGCTGAAGGCAATCTTCGTGACCGTTGACCCGGAGCGCGATACCTTCCCGGTGCTAAAGACCTACATGGCCAATTTCGATCCCGCCTTCGTGGCGTTGCGGCCAGACCCGGGCCAGCTTCAACAGTTGGCAAAAGAATTCAAGCTCCACATCCGCAAGAATCCGGGGCAGTCGCCTACCTCGTACACGATGGACCATACGGCGGCCAGCTTCGTCTATGACCCGCGGGGCCGACTGCGTTTGTATGCGCGGTATGGCGCTGGAGCCGAGGCATTGGCCCACGATGCCAAGTTGCTTTTGAATGGCGCGTGATGCACGCGCCGCTTGATGAATCCATACGCCCACGCGGCCGGCGCTGGCTCCTTGCGGTGGGCCTGTCGGCTGCTGCGGGGCTGGGCGTGTTCGCATACTTCCACTCCAACAGGCCGCCCGGGGGAGCAAGCACGAGCGCTCTGCCGCTCGTCATGCGCGCGCAGCCTGTCCCTCTTCCGAACCTCAGGGTACTGGATGGCACGGGCCGACCGGTCGATCTCGCAAGCTTCAAGGGCAAGATGGTTCTGCTGAATATCTGGGCCACGTGGTGCCCTCCGTGCCGTCAGGAGATGCCTTCGTTGGATCGGCTGCAGGCGCAACTTGGCGGTGGCGACTTTCAGGTCGTCGCGCTCTCGGTGGACGCAGGCGCCAAGGCATTGGATCGGGTCAAATCCTTCTATGCGTCGGAGGGAATCAAGCATCTGGCCGTCTACCTGGACGCGGATGCGGCCGCGATCTTCACGCTCAAGGCCGGCGGCGTGCCCA
Organism: Acidovorax sp. JHL-3; assembly: GCF_000526295.1. NCBI lineage: Bacteria > Pseudomonadati > Pseudomonadota > Betaproteobacteria > Burkholderiales > Comamonadaceae > Acidovorax > Acidovorax sp. JHL-3. The sequence continues at coordinate 3,074,738 of NZ_JAFU01000001.1, read as the reverse complement.
CAACCTTATTGCTGGACCGGCAAGGCCGCGAACTGGGTCGCATGAGCGGAACGGCGGAATGGGACAGCCCGCAGATCGTCAAGGCTCTGCAGGCGCTGCTGGGCGCGCAGGCCAAGTGATGGTCCGAATGGCGCCGCAATGGTAAGCGGCCAACTCAGCGATTGCCGCCCGGGCTGCTGCGGGTCTTTCTGTAGATCGGGCGCATCGGCTGACGGATTCAACTGCGGGAGCTGGAATGACACCGTACAAATTGACAGAAGACGAACTCCGACAGGAGCAGCGCATGGTACATCGGTGCAGTGGCGCCGCGGCAGTCGTTTGTGCAGTGATGTACGGGCTTGCCTACCTGTTTCTGCCGCGCGTGCTGCACTTCCCGGACGACCTTGATTCCGCATTGACATTCTGGGCCGGTGCCATCCTTTTCATTGTCCTTTGGGTCATGGTCGGCATCGGCTTGGTCTCGCGTGGCAGGCGGCTTTCCGCGCAGGACATTCGCGGATCCGCCTATGGTCCACCAAGCCCGCGAATCGCGGTGTATGCCGCCTTCCTGCAGAACACGCTGGAGCAGGCCACTGTCACCATCCTCTTGCTGTTGGCTGTCCTTCTGCTGCTGAGAGGCGAAGCAATGCCGTTTGTTGGCGCATCCGTGATTCTCTTCGCCGTGGGCCGCGTGGCGTTCCTGCGGGGATACCCGGGCGGCGCGGGTACGCGCGCGTTCGGCATGGCCCTGACTGCCCTTCCGAGCGTGGTGGCCTTCGTCGTGGCGGCAGGCTCGGTGATTGCACGCGTCTTGCGATGAACAAGCCGGGTTTATCGGCGCTGCCACTGGCGACGCCAAACTCTACAGGGACTTCAAGGTTCGGCGCTACACTTCGGGCTTGGAAGGGCCAACCCATGAAGATCGGCGAACTCGCGAAAGCAACTCAGACGCAGGCGGAAACCATCCGCTTCTACGAGCGCGAGGGCCTGTTGAAGGAGCCTCCTCGCAGCGACGGAAACTACCGCCTCTACGGGAGGGAGCACCTGGAGCGGCTCGCCTTCATCCGGCACTGCCGCTCCCTCGACATGACGCTCGATGAGATCCGCGCTCTGCTGCTCTTCCAGGACGCGCCCCGGGAGGACTGTCATGCCGTCAACGAGGTCCTGGACGAGCACATCGAGCACGTGGCACAGCGCATCCGCGACCTGAGGGAATTGCAGAAAGAGCTCAAGTCGCTTCGAGAGCAATGCGATGGAGTGGCGGCCGAGTGCGGCATCCTGGATGGCCTGAAGCAAGTCACCGTCCGAAAGTCCACGGGCCAAGGGGTGCACTCGGTCGGGCACCGGCGGCCCCCGCAGGGACCGCGTAGCCCAAAGCCAGCGCATTGAAGCCGTTCGATCCGGCCGGCCTCGCTTGGGCTGGGCGCGCTTGGATCGCCCCCGGGATAGGCGTGTTCCGTGGAAGCGTCGGCGCACACGACTGGCACCAGCACCTTGCCCACCAGATCACGGTGGGCCTGGAAGGGGCCGTCGAGGTGGAGACCCCGGCCGGTCGCCTGCGAGGTCGGGCACTGGTGATTCCGGCCGGGATGCGCCACAGGCTGAGCGGAGGCGCGGTGCTCTCGATTTACCTGGATGCCCTCGCGCCTGAGGCGACGGCGCTGCGATTGCGGCCTCAACAGGCCGCTCTGGCGCTCGATCCCGACTTGGCGCGGCGGCTGCTGGACTTCTCGAGCGCAGACGATCTGACGACCGTTCAAGTCATCTTCCGGTCGGACCCGCCGCGTGTTGCCGACACGCGGCTCGAAGCGGTCGTGCGGGAACTTCGTGCCTGCAGGGGAGAGACCGACAGGCGCAGCCTGGCGGCGATGGTTCATGTTTCGCCGGAGCGCTTTTCACACTGGTTCGTGGAGCAGACCGGCCTGCCCCTTCGCAGCTACCTGAAGTGGGTGCGCCTGATCGAGTCACTGCGACAGCTCGCGGCGGGAGGCAGTCTCACCGAGGCAGCCCATCTGGGCGGGTTCTCCGACTCAGCCCATCTGAGCCGGACGTTCCGGGCCATGTTGGGGAGCAGCCCGGCAAACCTGCTGAAACAAGTCGCGCTTTCCGGCGCGATCGACTGATTCGTTCAAGCCGCAAGCCCGGCGCGCCTCTATCGTCGGCACATACCAGAACCAAGGTACCGACATGAAGCAGCTCGCACAATCAATCCTCCGCTGGGGTAGCTATCCGCTGGTATTTGGCGGATCGACCCTGGCCATCGTCTACACGGCCTATGCCGGCATGGCGTATTGGCCCATGGTGCCCGCAATCTCGCTTGCCGGCGTGCTGGCCGTTGCGGTCCTGGAGCGATTCCGGCCCTTCCGCGCGGCCTGGCTCGCGGACCACGGCGATACCAACACCGACATCGCCCACACCGTTGTCAACCTCGCGGTCATCCAGCTGACCGCCATGTGGATCGCCAGGCTGGGCGACTTCGTGCCGCCAGAGTGGCGCCTGTTTCCCGTGCAGTGGCCCTTGTGGAGCCAGCTGCTGCTCGTGGCGGCCGTGTTCGACATCGGTCTCTATGCCGTGCACCGCGTCAGTCATGCCGTGCCCTGGCTTTGGCGCCTGCATGCGCCGCACCACAGTGCCGAGCGGCTGTACTGGCTCAACGGCGAGCGGCGGCATCCCTTGCATGCCGCACTAATGGCGGCGCCCGGATTGACCGTCCTGTTCGCGATGGGCACTCCCTCGGAGCTTGTCGCGGCCTGGCTGGCGATTCTGGTCGTTCACCTGACTTTCCAGCACTCCAACCTGGACTACAGGGTGGGACCCATGCGACATGTGATTGGGGTTGCCGAGACGCATCGTTGGCACCACAAGCGGGACTTCGAAGACGCGCAGGTGAACTTCGGCGAGTTCTTCATGATCTGGGACAGGGCGCTGGGGACCTACTTCGACAGCAGGGACCAGTTGGGCGATGCGGCGGTGGGCCTGCGAGAAAAGGACTACCCGCGGGACTACTGGAGCCAGCTGCTGCATCCGCTCAAGCGCGCGGCTGCTGCCAATGTCACCTCACAGAAGTAACGCGATGGAGTGGCGGGTTGGTCCCGGTGCGCTTCTTCGGTCGGCCGTGCCGCCAGGGGTCGTCGGGGCTTGGCATCCAGCCCAAACAGTCGATGCGGGCATCATGCGGACTTTTCTCCGCAACTCCTGCTCCAACATCTCGGTGCGCGGAGTAGGCCGGTCAGTGGGCCCTTTACATCGCCTTTCTGATGTTGAAACGCGGGCAGGGTTTTCCCGCGCCTCAAACCGCTAGGATTTGCACCGAAACCGAAATCACCCCAACTGCCCCTTGATACGGCGGACACGGGCGATCAGTTTGTCTTTCTGGCGGGAGGTGTGGGGCATGGCGGCAAGCAATCAATATAGCTTAGGGGACTATATTATCTTGAACTCACCAAAACCACTACCTGAACTCAAGCGCCTGCGCGTCGAATGCCGTCGAGCAGGCGCTTTTGAGGCAACACGGCATCGTGTGATGCCGCATGGCGTTCCGCCCGGGGCGGCATGTTCCCGGTGCTGGAACCGGCCAGCGCCCGAAGGCATCGCGTACCACAGCGATGCCGTTAACGCCGTCGCCTGAGCACAGCGAAGACGGCGGCGTTCTGATGGGGGCTGATTGCCTTCAACACCGGGCGCGGCCACTGCCGCGCCCGGTTTTTTGACCCCGCCGGCCCCAGGTCGAATGAACTGGGGCCGGTGCTGATCGCGGCTATTCCTTCGTCTCGATGAGCCACCACACGGCACGCGGCAAAGTGCGGCCCGTGATGGGATGAATGTCCGTGAGGTCGGCGTGGGCCGTCCAGCCCGAAGGCGGGCGGTAGCCGCGCACGTCGCCATCGCCATGCCAGCGGCGGCCGCGCACCGTGCCAGTTGCATAGATCGCCGCCAAGCGCGGGCGGGTTGTTGTGGTGCGGATCATGAGCGGTTCTCCTTGAAAGGCAAGCGCCCCGGTCGAAGCCGGGGCGCTTGCCTTCGGCGCAGATCAAGCGGCCAATGCCTCGACGGGTTCATCCGCCACGGTGGCGGTTTCTTTCGCGTCGTCCTGCTGTGCATCCTGTGGGCCTTCCTCGGGTGCATCCTCCTGCGTGTCTTCGGCCTTGAAGATGGCGGGCATCCAGCCCGTGCCATTGGCCAGCCGTTCGGCTTCGCTGGCAATATCGGCCTTCTTCAGCTTCGCCAGCCGGTTGACGGAATCCGGTGCAAACGCGCCCACGGCATCCAGAATCACGGACTTGGAAACATGCTTGAAGTAGCCTTCTGCGCTCGGCTGCCACCATGCGGCCATGTCGAGGCCCACGGCCTGCGCCAGTTTCGCACCGGGCTGGTGCGGCGTGGCACGCGGCGTCACCACGTCCACCGTGGAAGCCACGCACACGGCCAGCAGCTTCACCAGTTCGCCTTGCTCCATCACCAGCAGCGCGGCGAACAGTTCGGCGCTGCCCTCGGGCAGCTTGCCGCCCCATGCCTGCTGCAATTCGCGCAGCGCCACGGCGGCAGGCGATTCCGGCCAGTCCGGGGCCATGCCTTCCAGCCGATCTTGCACCGTGAGGCGCACGCCCAGCGGCAGGTCGTGCCCGTAGTGGCTGCCCTGCAGGACGGTTTGCACCATGCCATGCACCACAGCGGCCAGCGCGGCTTGGGGATGCCGGGCGACTTCGATTTGCAGCGCGGCGGTGCGGTGCGCGCTCAAGCGCTGCGCCAACCGGTCGGACATGGCGGGGGCTTGCGCTTCGTCTGCCGTGTCGCCTTCGTCGTCGCTCTCGGCATCCTCGCCGCTGAACCCTTGGCGCAGCCTTTCCAGCGTGCGCAGTGCCTTGGCCTCGGCCTCGCGCAGCAGCCCGCGATGAATCACGGCTTCGCCGTTGCGGTCAATGGTGACGATGGCCCCGGCTGCGGCCTTCACGCTCGGGGCGTACCCCTGCAAGCCATCTTCCAGCGCCTGCAATTGCTCGCCCAGGACTTCGCCTTCCTCCTGCAAGGCTTCGGCCTTGTCCTCGTCCTCGGCTTCCATCGCGGTATCGAGGGCTTCGGCTACCTCCCGCATCTTGGCTTGCAGCTTCTCGATGCGCAGGGCATCGCGCTTGCCCGGTTCGCGGCGCTCCCTCGGGGCACGCTGGAAGGCTTGGAGGTCGGCATACGTGGCGGCGGGTGCTGCATCCACCCATGCCCATCCTTCGGCCGTCACCTCGGCGGCGATGCACGCCAGCTTGTCTCGCGCTAGCCGTTCCAGCAAGGCCGCATCGTTGAGGTACACCCCCGCATCGCCTTCCGCGAACAGGTCGCAGCGAATCCCGCCGCCTGCGGCTTCGTAGGTATCCAGCCCGACGAATCGCACCAGCGGATGCCTGTAAGCATCAGTCTCGCGTTCGGTGAGGCGTTCGCGCAGCGCAGACGGACTGCGCTGCCACTGCGGCGCATCGTAGAACGCGGCGTCTTGCGAAGCATGATCGTCAGTGATGGAAAGCGCCATGAGTTGGTCGAGCGTGACGGCATCGGCCCGGTAGTCGGCCATCAAGCGTGGCGAAACATTCGCCAGCTTCAAGCGCCGCTGCACCACCAGCGGCGTGACGGAAAAATCCGCTGCAATGTCTTCGATGGGCCGGCCTTCGGCCACCAGCGCCGCGAAGGCTTCAAACTGGTCTGCCGGGTGCATGGCTTCGCGCTGCACGTTCTCGGTGAGGCTGGCCGTGCGGGCCGTACCATCGGCCACCAGCAGGCAAGGCACCTCCCAATCCTTGGCGAGGCGGTGCTTCTTCGCCAGCAGCTTCAACGCGGCCAGCCTGCGGCCACCGGCCACCACTTCGTAATGCTCGCCATCGGCAGCGGGAATCACGATGAGGTTTTGCAGCAGGCCCACGCGCTGGATGCTCGCGGCCAGTTCGGGAATGGACATGCGCGGGGTCTTGCGCACGTTGCGGCCCGTGGGGCGCAGCACCAGCTGCGACAGCGGAACCAGAATCATGTTCTTGCTCGGGTCGGCGGCTTGCAGCATGTTGACGGCGGTAGTGGATGCGGTATTGACGGCGCTGGTTTCGGCATGGGTAACGGCGTTCATGATGGACTCCAATCAAATGAAACAGACAGGGAATGGAGGGGAAACCGCCCCTCCGGCGGGGGAACGGGTCAGGCTTTGAGGGCGCGCATGCCATCGGCCAGCAGCCACAGGGCGCGGTTCAGGCGAATGTCGGAATCGATGCCCTGCACGGGCCGGGTCTGCTGCCTGCGGCCATTGGCGGCGCGGCCAGACAATCCGCCCTTCGCGAGGTTTTCTTGGGTGCGGTTAAAGACGGACCACAAATCGGGGCGGCGATCCTCGAAGCGGCGCGGCATCAGAATCTGAGATTCGGTGATAGGCGCAGGCTTGTTCGGGTCGTTGTACTTCAAAGCCAGCGCAGCACGGGCGAACACTTCGGATTCGCCATCGTCCAAGGTGATGCCGCGCATGAGATTGCGGGATTCCTTCACCCGCTCGAAGCCGCTCAACACCTCGTAAGCGCCTGCTATGACGTGCCCGGCCACGTTGCCTTTGTGGGGCACGCGCACATCGGCCACGGTGTCACCGCACACCAGCCCATTGCTGCACACGAAACGGAACATTCCGGCCAGCATCTGATAGCTGCTGGTGCCATCGTGCGAGTTCAGCAGCACGATTTCGTTAGCCTCCGCACCGTTGATCTGGCTGGCGTGGCGCAGACGCAGCATGTGTTTGGTGTGCTCGCGCTTGCCTTCATCGCGCACGCGGGTTTGCGTCACCATGAAGGGCTGGAAGCCTTCCTTGCGAAGCTCGGTCAGCACGGCGGCCGTGGGGATGTAGCTGTACCGCTCGGAGCGGCTTTGGTGCGGGGCGTCCGCGAAGATGGACGGGGCCACGCTGCGAATCTGGTCATCCGACAGCGGGTAGTCGCTGCGCAGCGCGGGGGAATGGGAAGCGAAACGGGTTGCAAGCATGATCTTTCTCCTGACAAAGTTGGTTGTTGAAGAAGCCGCACACCGGATTCCTAGATTCGGAGCCCAGCCTTTCGGCTGTTTGGTGCGGTCGGCACGAAGAACCCGGTTGGCCTCGTTGCCACCGTCTTTCCTGAGTTCATCGCCCGCGACGAAAGGGAGCCCGCGGTCGTGTGCCGTCAAGGAGGCAAGCGCAGGGTTGGTGCGGCCCGCAGGCGCAGCCGAGGACACGGCCCTGCGCGCCTTGACGGCACACGACCGCGGGCTACAGTCGCGAGCAAGGTGATGGAGTCAGGAAAGATGGCTGGACAGGCAACGGCCCGTTCCACCGCCGACCGCTCGGCAAGCGAAGCGCGCAGGCCCGAAGCTGGAAGCCGGGCCGCAGGCGTCAGCCGAGCAGCGCGAGGGAACGATGGAAGCCCGACAGGGGCGAGACGCCGAAGGTGGCTCGATGCGAAGCACGACAGCGCGATCGGCCATGTTTCTTGGCCGGGGACGCCCAGACTTCAAGGCTCGATGGACACCACGCCCAGGATAGACACCATGTTCCAGGCATTGGGAAGCTGGCTCCACGGCCTTTGCGGCTGCGGATTCCTGGCCGAGCCGGCGCAGCCGGTTCGGCGGCATCGAGGGGCGCCAAGCATCGCGCGGCGGGGATAGCCCGCAGGGCTTTCCCCTGGAGGCAAGCGAAGCGCGCAGCCCTTGACGGCGAGAACGCCGTGATACGGTGAAGGGAACAGCAAGACCGCCTACCCACCTCCAACAAAGGTATGGGTAGGCAAGCGCAGCGCGCAGGCCCGCCAGGGCCGCAGGCGTCAGGGATCAAAGCCGGATGGCCGCAACTCGGAGCGAGGTGCGGGGCAACGCCCGCGAGCCCGGCGGCGCACTGTGCCGGACGCACAGTTCGGCTCCCTTGGCTTATCCGTCTGTACTGTGTTGACGCGCGTCGGATCGAAGAATCTTTTTGTTACTATTATTGGAAACACTTCAATAGGTACTCGGGGCTTGGAGGACGAGGTACGGGGAACAGCGATGAAACGTCGCGGATCGTCGATGGGCTGTGATAGCTGGCTTGCCTTGCGTCCATCGTCGATGGCATTGGCGCTTACCGGACCCACATTGGGTCGGCACATGGGCGCGGCATTGAGCCGCCTAAAATCGTGGTGTCAGAAGCGCGCTTGGCGGTTCATGCATCGCACACCATTGTGATTTTCGTAATGGAGCGCTGGCTTGGCACGATGCGGCGCGTTTGAACGACCTGCGGCCATTATTTCTAATGAGCCGGCAGGCCGGTGGTTCAGGCGTGCGACACGATGGGCTCGGCCGGTGCAACGGACAAGCGCATACCGACCGCATGCAGCACGGCCAGCAAGGTCTTGAGCGTCGGGTTGCCTGTCGGCGACAGCGCCCGGTAGAGCGCTTCACGGGTGATGCCTGCTTCCTGAGCAACCGTCGCCAGTCCGCCGTAGGCCTCGGCCACGTCGCGCAGCGCGAGCAGGCCGACCGCACGATGCTCCGGGTTGTCCAGCTCTTCCAGTGCAGATTTCAGGTATTCGACCGCAAAACCTCGATCGGCACGCAGCTCGGCAATGGTGGCCTCGCTATGGGAGACCGAGGCGGCATGTTTGCGATTGCTCATGTATTTCTCCGTTTCCAGTCCAGCCAGTATTCCTTGGCCCGTTGAATGTCCGCATCCTGCGAGCGCTTGTCGCCGCCACACAGCAGGATGACCAGCGCCGCACCGTGCCGGCCGATGTACACGCGGTAGCCGGGGCCGATGTCCTCGCGCAGTTCCAGGACACCTTCGCCGACCGGCTTGATGTCGCCAAAGATGCCCAGGGACACCCGCCGGAAACGGATTTCCAGCTTGGCCCGAGCCCGTGCGTCCCGCAGATCGGCCAACCAATCGGTCAGCGGCACCGCACCATCTACACGTTGGTATCGCCGGACTTTAATCATGGCGCGGCCTCCATTGTAACTTATAAATCACAAACATCAAGGTGGCCACCTTCATGATGCAAGCTCGGCCGACGCATCGGTCGCGCGCTTGCTGCCGGGCGGGACTGCGCGCGTGCCGTCCTTGCGATGCCGAAATGGCTTGTAGACCGCGACCGGGCTCTTGGGCTCCTGTGCGATCGGAGCTGGAGGCGGAACGTCGATGGCTGGCGACGGCCGGGTTTCGATCACGACTTTGCGCCGGCTCGCCACCAGCTCGGCAGCTGCGCGAACGGGATCATCCTCGGTGTGCACGTACCGCATGAACATCGTGACCGTCTTGTGCGCGGTCAGTGCCATGCCGACTTTCACGGGGACGCCTGAGTTGGCGATGTCCGTCGCCGCGCGATGGCGGATGCCGTGCGTTCCGACATGGGGAACGCCGGCGCGATTGAGGACGCGCCGCCATGCCTGATAGTAGGAATTCGCGGTCAGCGATTTCTTGTGATTGAAGATCGACGGGCAGACATAGGGAGAATTCTCGTAGCGCGCCGCGGTTGACAAGAGCCGGTGCGCTTCCTCGCTCATGGGCTTGGACATGTCCCCAGTCTTGCTGTCCGGCCAGACCACGCGCTTGTTGGGCAGGTCGATCCAGTCCCACTCCAGCAACAGGATCTCCGACATGCGGGCAGCGAACTCGAACTGCAGCCGGATCGCCAGTGTCAGCGTCGGGTGCTCCAGTCCTTCGGCGTCGGCCTTTTCGAGATAGGCGAACAACAGCGCCATCTGCGCGTCAGTGATCAGGCGCGTCTTACCTTTCTCGGGGTACTTCGGAACGTGCCGGCAGGGATTGGAGCCATCGGGCCGGTAGCCCCACAGTTCGGCGAGGTTGAACATCTTGCGAATGCAGCCGAGCACCCGATTGGCCTGGATGGGCGACTTCTCCTTGCGCTTCATCAGCGCGGTTACATCCAGGCGGGTGACGTCCGCCACTTTCATGTTGCCGAAGGCCGGAATGATCGAGCGGTCGATCTGATGCTGGTACGAACGTTGGGTGCTCGGCTTGTTGCGGGTCTTGGAGTAGTCCTCCATGAACCGGGTACACAGTTCGGCAACGGTCGGCGCCTTGCGCGCCTCCGCCTTCTGGCCGCCGGGGTCGCCGCCACGGCGAACTTCGGCCAGCCAGTTTTGCGCGAGCGTGCGGGCTTGCTCGACGGTCAGTTCACCGAACAGCCCAAGCGACGGCTTGCGGCGCTCGCCAGCGTTGGTGCGATACTGCACCATGAACACCTTCCGGCCTGTGGGGGTCACCTTGCACAGGAAGCCCGGAACCAGCGTGTCGCGCAGTTCCACGTCAGTGGATTGAGGCTGCGCCGTATCGACCGTCGTTTTCGTCAGTTTGATCTTCGCCATGATTGCTCCTTGGAATTGCCCGATTTCCAGGAGCCAGGCAGGAGCCAAGCGAAAGGGAGCCGGGTCGATTTGCATCAAGCACCCGGGTATCATCAAGACAAGATGCCCCTATGAAAACCTGCCTCGGGGGGCTTGATCCAAGCCCGGAGTGCCTCGGTGCAGTACCGATTCTTCGGCTTAAAATCCGCCGCTTTCCTGAAAAGGGGCGTGCCGGTTCGACCCCGGCTCGGGGCACCACTACGATTCAATCATGTCAAGTTACAACGCTCCCTTTGAAATCCATGTCCACGGACAGGTCCAGTTGCGCGCCGATACCAGCTTTGAACAGCTCCAGGAGGCGCTCAAACCCCTGTGGAAATACGCCGGTGCCCGCTCGCTGGCCGATGGCGCGGCCAGTGCCTACGAAGAAGAGCCTGGAATCAAGTTCGATGCTCAGGAGCACATGCTGCAGATGTGCTGGACGGTGCGTGGCGACGACGATTTTCGCCAGTCGCTCGATGAAATGTGCATGAGCCTCAACGAGCTGGCCGAGTTGGGCGCCGCCATCGAGGTGACGTTTTACGACGCCGATTTCGATGAGGACGAGGAAGACGACGGCACCGAGTCGCGCGACGATTTTGTGATGCTGTTCGTGGGCCCTACGCCTGCGGCCATCATGCAGGTGCAGCGCGATTTGCTGGTGCAGGATGTGGTGAACATGATGGAGCGCCACTTTGATGGCGCCGAGCTCGGTGGCGTGGTGGCCGAGATCGACAAGTTGTTCACCCAGCGTTTCGACGCCCTGGTCAATTCGCTGGAAATTGGCAAGCCCCCGCGTGGATCGGGTGGGCCTGGCGGCTCGGGTGGCGGACACGGTGGCGGACGTCGCCCGCGCCACCTTCACTGAAAACGCGAGTTTTTGAGTTGCTGCGCCACCGGCCTGGCCCGGCTTGCTGCGCTGCGCGATTGACGGTGACTGGATGAAAACCGATCTGCCTTACCTGCGCACCTACCCCGAGTCGCTGCAAGACCAGGCCCGGCAACTGCTGGGCGAGGGGCAGCTGGGCCCTGTGTTGCTGCGCAAATACCCCCAGCCGCACGCGGTGCGCAGCGACAAGGCGTTGTATGACTACGCTGCAGAACTGAAGGCCCGACACCTGCGCAACGCAGGCACGGTGAACAAGGTGGTTTTTGACAGCAAGATCCATGTCGTGCGCCATGCGCTGGGGTTGCATACCTCGTTGTCGCGCGTGCAGGGCAACCGCCTGGCGGCCAAGCATGAGATTCGCGTTGCGGCCTTGTTCAAACAGGTTCCGGACGAGTTTTTGCGCATGATCGTGGTGCACGAACTGGCCCATTTGCGCGAGAAAGACCACGACAAGGCCTTCTACAAGCTGTGCGAGCACATGGAGCCGCAATACCACCAGTACGAGTTTGACGTGCGCCTTTACCTTACGCACCTCGAGCACGCTGGCGAGCGTCTGTGGGCGCCGGAATAGCTATCAATTAAATAGCTGCTCGCGCTATACCAGCAAGCGCTACAGCCTGATTTGATCTGTATTTACGGGATGGAGACAGTGGCGCAGCAGTCGGGTGGCAGCTGCAGCCAGCGTTCTGCGGCCGCCTGCAATGGTGCGAGTGCGCCGGTGGTGAGCAAGCGGATGGAGGCGGGCGCCTCGGCTATTGAATCTTCGGGGGTGAGCAGCGCATCCTTGTGCAGCAGGCGCCGCGTTTGCCGTGCCACCGGCTCGCCGGTTTCAATCAGCCGCACCTGCGGGCCAACGAGTGAGCGCAGCTCGTCCGCCACAAACACATAGTGCGTGCAGCCCAGCACCAGCGTGTCGATGTGGCCCGTTTCGGTACCAAATGTGCCCATCGCGCCGATGTAGCGTGCACACAGTGCTCTGGGTTCGGTAGCAAAAGGGTCGGTAGGCAAGGGCCGCGCCGTGCTGTCCTCGATGGCGCGTGCCAGGCCATCGCAGGGCTGGACAATGAATTCAGCCTGTCCGGCCAGCGACGCCAGCAGCCTGGAAAATTTCTCGCTGGTCAGCGTGCCGCGCGTACCGATGACGCCAATGCGCCCGGTTTTGCTCAACGCTGCAGCGGGCTTTAGGGCGGGCTCCAGCCCCACCAGCGGCAGATCGGGCTGGCTGCTGCGCACCTCATGGATGGCGGCAGCCGTGGCCGTGTTGCAGGCCACCACCAGCGCCTTGATGTGGTGCTGTTCACGCAGGTAACAGGTAATGGCGTGCGTACGGGCGCTGACAAAAGCGTCGCCCCGCGCATCGCCATAGGGTGCATTGCCGCTGTCGGCCAGATAGACAAAGCGCTCGTGGGGCAATTCGGCGCGCAGCGCCTGCAGCACGCTCAGGCCCCCGATGCCACTGTCGAAAACGCCGATGGGTTGCGCAGCACGGTTCATGGTGTCAGGCAGGTAAAGGAAACAGGGGCAGGGCGGATGGTTTCACCCGCTGTGTGCAGAGGCAACCCCGCGCCATCGGCGCGCCGCCATGCCCGTTGGCGTCAGGCTGCTGCGACTTCGATGCCCTTGAATTCGCCTGTGGCGATGCGCTTTTGCCACTCGGCGGGGCCGGTGATGTGGGCGCTGGTGCCGCCCGCGTCCACGGCCACGGTGACGGGCATGTCTACCACGTCGAATTCGTAGATGGCTTCCATGCCCAGGTCTTCAAAGCCCACCACCTTGGCGGTCTTGATGGCCTTGCTGACCAGGTAGGCGGCACCGCCCACGGCCATCAGGTAAGCGCTCTTGTGGTTCTTGATGGACTCGATGGCGACCGGGCCGCGCTCGGCCTTGCCGATCATGGCAATCAGGCCGGTCTGCTCCAGCATCATGTCGGTGAACTTGTCCATGCGCGTGGCGGTGGTCGGGCCGGCGGGGCCCACGGCCTCGTCACGCACGGGGTCGACCGGGCCCACGTAATAGATCACGCGGTTGGTAAAGTCCACGGGCAGCTTCTCGCCCTTGGCCAGCATGTCCTGAATGCGCTTGTGTGCGGCATCGCGGCCGGTGAGCATCTTGCCGTTGAGCAGCAGCGTGTCGCCGGGCTTCCAGCTGGCCACTTCTTCCTTGGTGAGGGTGTCGAGGTTGACCTTCTTGCTCTTGTTGTAGTCGGGCGTCCAGTTCACGTTGGGCCACAGGTCCAGGCTAGGGGGCGTGAGGTACACGGGGCCCGAGCCGTCCATCACAAAGTGCGCGTGGCGCGTGGCGGCGCAGTTGGGGATCATGGCAATGGGCTTGCTGGCCGCGTGCGTGGGGTACATCTTGATCTTGACGTCGAGCACCGTGGTCAGGCCGCCCAGGCCTTGGGCGCCAATGCCCAGGGCGTTGACCTTTTCAAACAGTTCGAGGCGCAGGGCTTCGACCTTATCGAGCGCGGGGCCGCCGGTCTTGGCGGCTTCGGCCTTGGCCTGCAGCTCGTACATGTCCAGGTCGTCCATCAGGCTTTCCTTGGCCATGAGCACGGCTTTTTCCGCCGTGCCGCCAATGCCGATGCCCAGCATGCCGGGCGGGCACCATCCGGCACCCATGGTGGGCACGGTTTTGAGCACCCAGTCCACCACGCTGTCGCTGGGGTTGAGCATGTACATCTTGGATTTGTTCTCCGAGCCGCCGCCCTTGGCCGCCACGGTGATGTCCACGGTGTTACCAGGGACGATCTCGGTGAAGATCACGGCAGGCGTGTTGTCCTTGGTGTTCTTGCGGTCGAACTGGGGGTCGGCCACCACGCTGGCGCGCAGGGTGTTGTCGGGGTGGTTGTAGCCACGGCGCACGCCCTCGTTGATGGCGTCGTCCAGGCTGCCGGTAAAGCCTTCCCAGCGCACGTCCATGCCCACCTTCAGGAAGACGTTGACGATGCCGGTGTCCTGGCAGATGGGGCGCTGGCCCGTGGCGCTCATCTTGCTGTTGGTCAGGATCTGCGCAATGGCGTCCTTGGCAGCGGGGCTCTGCTCACGCTCGTAGGCGCGGGCCAGGTGGGCGATGTAGTCGGCGGGGTGGTAGTAGCTGATGTACTGCAACGCGGCGGCGATGGACTCGATCAGGTCTGCTTGGCGAATGGAGGTCGTGGTCATGGCAGGTGGGGTCAGTGGGGTAAATCGCGAACCCTGAATTATCCCCCTGCGGGCTTGCGCGGTGCTGTCAGGCACGATGGTGGGGCGGTGGCTGGCGCAAGAGGCGGCGGCGGCGACCCCAATGGGTAGCGCAGCACAGCGTTGCATGGGTATGCTGCGCCCTGGTGTTTCTATCCCTTCATTCCATTGGCTCGCAGAGCAGCAAGGCAGAACTGTGATGACATCCCGACCCGACCCGACCGCAGTCCGCACCGAGAAAGACAGCTTTGGTCCCATCGATGTGCCCGCCCAGCGCCTGTGGGGCGCGCAGACCCAGCGTTCGCTGCAGCATTTTGATATTTCGGGCGAGCGCATGGCGCCGGAGCTGATTCGTGCCCTGGCCCAGGTCAAGCGCGCCAGCGCCTATGTGAACAATGCGCTGGAACTGCTGAATGCCGCCACGACCACGGCCATTGTGGCGGCGGCCGACGAGGTGATTGAAGGCGGCCATTTGCAGGAGTTTCCGCTGGTGGTATGGCAGACCGGCTCGGGCACCCAGACCAACATGAACATGAACGAGGTGCTGGCCAACCGCGCCAGCGAGCTGCTGGGCGGACCGCGCGGCGAGGGGCGCCTGGTGCACCCCAACGACGATGTGAACAAGAGCCAGTCGAGCAACGATGTCTTTCCCACCGCTATGCACCTGGCCGCGGTGGAGGCGCTGACGCACCGGCTGCTGCCTGCCTTGCAGCAACTGCGCACCACGTTGGCGGACAAGGCCACAGCCTTTGAAGACATCGTCAAGATTGGCCGCACCCATCTGCAAGACGCCACACCGCTCACACTGGGGCAGGAAATATCGGGCTGGGTGGCGCAGCTCAAGCATGGCGAGCAGCATGTGCGTGCGGCACTGCCGCACCTGTGCGAGCTGGCGCTGGGCGGCACTGCCGTGGGAACGGGGCTCAATGCGCCCGCCGGTTATGCCGCGGCGGTGGCGCGCGAACTGGCCGACCTGACGGGGCTGCCCTTGATCACCGCGCCCAACAAGTTCGAGGCCCTGGCCAGCTGTGATGCGCTGGTGCATGGCCACGGTGCGCTCAAAACCCTGGCGGCCAGCCTGATGAAGATCGCCAACGACGTGCGCTGGCTGGCCAGCGGGCCGCGCAGCGGGCTGGGCGAAATCACGATTCCCGAGAACGAGCCGGGCTCGTCCATCATGCCGGGCAAGGTGAACCCCACGCAGTGCGAGGCACTGACCATGCTGTGCGCGCAGGTGATGGGCAACGATGTGGCCATCAACATCGGCGGTGCTTCGGGCAACTTCGAGCTGAATGTGTTCCGCCCCCTGGTGATCCACAATTTTTTGCAAAGCGTGCGCCTGCTGGCCGACGGCATGGCCAGTTTCAACCACCATTGCGCCCAGGGGATCGAGCCGCACCGCGCCCGCATGGCCGAGCTGGTGGAGCGCTCACTGATGCTGGTGACGGCGCTGAACCCGCACATCGGCTACGACAAGGCCGCGCAGATTGCCAAAAAGGCCCACACCGAAGGCAGCAGCCTGCGCGATGCGGCCATTGCCTCGGGCCATGTCTCGGCCCAGCAGTTTGACGCCTGGGTGGTGCCGCAAGACATGGTGGGCCGATAGCCGACACCCGCCAGCGCCCGTGGTGCTGCACGCCAGCAGTCATGCAGGGACTTGAAATGCTATAAAAAACATAGCTGCTAGCGCTTTATGGTATTGCGCTAGAGCCTGTTTTTTTCATTAATTTGCGTGCTATTTTGCCGCGGCAATGGCCTGGGCAATCCAGCTGTCAAACGTCTTTTGGTGCGCCTTGATCCAGCCGTCGGTGTGGCGTGCGATGTCGCTGGCCTTGTTTTCGCCCCGGCTCATGCGCAGGTTCTGGGCGTTGATGTCGGCCACGGGCAGCTGCATCACCTCAAACAGCCGGGCGGCCGCCGGGTTCTGGTCGGCAAAGGCCTTGTTGGCCATGATGTGTTGCTGGTTCACCTTGAACCCGTAGTTTTTGCCGTTGGACAAACGGGTGTCGTCCTGCGCTGCGGCCGTGGGGGAATCGGGCACCTCCAGCCAGACCACATCGGTGCCGGGGCGCAGCACGGCGCTCACCCAGTAGGGCGTCCAGGTGTAATAAAGGATGGGCTGCCCTTGTTTGAAGCGGGCAATGGTGTCGGCGATCAGCGCGGCATAACTGCCCTGCTTGTGGGTGATGGAGCCGCCGAGCTGGTAGTTTTTGAGGTGGCGTTCGATGGCCAGCTCGCAGCCCCAGCCAGGGTTGCAGCCGGTCAGGTCGGCCTTGCCGTCGCCGTCGGTATCAAACAGCTTGGCCAGTTGGGGGTCTTTGAGCTGGGCGAGGTTGGTGATCTGGTAACGCTCGGCGGTCTTCTTGTCGATCAGGTAGCCCTGGGCGGCGTTGTCGGAGTACACGCCCTTGCGGTAGAGCTTGGCGTCGCCACCGCTGTTTTTGTAGAAATCGGCGTGCAGCAGATTCCAGTGCGTTGCCATGAAGGTGGCGTCGCCGTTGGCAATGGCCAGGTGCTCTGTAGCGGGCTCCAGGTCTTTCATGGGCTGCACGTCGTAGCCCAGTTTTTCCAGGGCGCGCGCAACCAGCAGGGTCTGGAAGGCCTCTTCGGCAAGCGAGCTCTTGAGGGGCTGCACGCTCACGCCCTTGCCGGGCAGGTTTTGCGCATGGGCGGCTCCTGCCAGGCCGAGGGCCAGCAAGCTGGCAGCGATGGCGGTCTTGGCGCCGTGGGTGAAAAGTGGCTGATTGGACATGGCTGCGGTCTCCTTGAATGAGGGTGCGGGAAATTCGATCAATGGTGGTATGCGGCCCAAGCCCTAGCGGCGGGCCGGTGCCAGATCGGCGGGGGCTTCAGGTGCCGCCGACGCTGCGGGTGTGGTGGTGGCGGTGGCGGTGCGGCGCACCAGGCGCCACGCCAGACCGGCCGGTCCGGTCTGCCACCAATGGCGCACGCCCCGGCGCGGCCGGCCCATGGCCTGGGTGATGCGGTCCAGCGTGACGGCCAGCAGCACAATGCCCAGACCGCCCACGGTGGCCAGGCCCATGTCCAGGCGGCCAATGCCACGCAACACCATCTGGCCCAGGCCGCCCACGGCAATCATCGAAGCGATCACCACCATCGACAGCGACAGCATCAGCGCCTGGTTGATGCCCGCCATGATGGAAGGCATTGCCAGCGGAAGCTGCACCTTGACCAGCAACTGCCAGGGTGAAGCGCCATAAGCACGCGCGGCTTCGATCAGGTCGGGGCGCACCTGGCGCAACCCCAGGTTGGTCAGGCGCACCAGCGGCGGCAGCGCAAACACGATGGTGACAATCACCCCCGGCACGTTGCCAATGCCAAACAGCATGACCACCGGCACAAGGTAAACAAAGGCGGGTGTGGTCTGCATCGCATCCAGAAACGGGCGCATCCAGCGCTGGGCGCGGTCGCTGGCTGCAAGCACAATGCCCAGCGGCAGACCGATCACGATACAAAATGCCAGCGAGGTCAGCACCAGCGACAGCGTCACCATGGCCTCGGACCAGATGCCCAGCATGGCCACCACCAGCAGCGAGGCCACGGCGACCAAGGCCACGGCGCGGCCGGCAAACTGCCACGCCAGCAGACCCAGCAGCGCCACCATGGCCAGCGTGGGTACGCCGGTGAGCAGGCCTTCCACCCAGGTCAGCGTGCCGTCAATCGGCGCGCGCACCGTCTGGAAGAAGGGGCGAAAGTTCTCCACCACCCAGCCCAGTCCCTCGTTGATCCACGATTCGATGGGCAAAGAGCCATCCCACAGTTGCTGGATGTGCCAGCCACGGGACGCGGCATCGGTGCTGTCCAAAGACGTGGTTGCGGCCTGTTCCGGGGCATCCAGCCAGCTGCCGTTGCTGTCGGTGGCGTCACTGCCGGCCGGGGCTGCGCCCCATGGGTCGGCGTTGTCGGTGGTTGCTGCCGTAGAGGGCGCATCCGACGCTGCGGCAGGCAGATCCCAGGGCGTGACGGCTGCGCCGGAATCTCCCGCTGTGGCCCAGGGGGCGGTATCGGCGGGCGGTGGCAGCGCGGTTGCCGCGGGCGTGTGCAGTGCATCGGTCATGCGAAGCTCCTTTCTTGGGCGATGGTTTCCTCAGGCGGTGCCGAGGGCGGAACCGGCGGGGTGTCGCGGTCCAGAAACTTTAGCAACGTGGTTTTGCTGATGGCGCCCTGAAATTCGCCTTGCGGCCCCAGCACCGGCAGTGCGCAGGGCGCCTGCGCCACCTGGCCAAACAGGTCGGCCACCGCCATGTCGGCGGCGATGGGCTCCACATTGGGCAAAAAGGCGTGTTGCAAACCCCTTGGCCCCACATGGCCCTCGAGTGCGGTGCGCAGCGAATCGGCCGACACGGTGCCCAGGTAGCGCTGCGTGGGACTAATCACGTAGGCAAAGTCACCGTCCTGCTCTTCGAGCTGCTTGAGTGCGGCGCGCGAGCCCCGGTCGCTGTGCTCGGATACCACGGTGAAGCGCTTGCGCGCAATATCGCCCGCCTTGAACACGGCAGCAGCATCCACGCCCCGCACGAAGTTGCGCACGTAGTCGTTGGCGGGGTTGCGCAAAATATCGTCGGGCGTACCCACCTGCACCACCTGGCCGTCCTTCATGATGGCGATGCGGTCACCGATGCGCATGGCCTCGTCCAGGTCGTGCGAGATGAAGACGATGGTGCGCCGCCGGACCTGCTGCAGGCGCAGCAACTCGCTTTGCATTTCGGTGCGGATGATGGGGTCGAGTGCCGAGAAGGCCTCGTCCATGAGCAGGATGGACGGATCGGACGCCAGCGCGCGCGCCAGGCCCACGCGCTGCTGCATGCCGCCCGACAGCTCGTCGGGATAGCTCGCGCCCCAGCTGGCCAGGCCCACCTGCTCCAGTGCCTGCGCTGCCTGCGCCTGGCGCTCGGCCCGGCCCACGCCCGCCAACTCCAGCCCCAGGGCGGTGTTGTCGAGCACATTCATGTGCGGCATCAGCGCGAAAGACTGGAACACCATGCTGATGTCCTTGCGCCGCAGTGCGCGCAATTGCCCACTGGTCAGGCTGCTGATGTCGGTGCCGTCCACCAGAATGCGGCCGGCCGAGGGCTCGATCAACAGGTTGAGCAGGCGTACCAGCGTGGATTTGCCAGAACCGGACAAGCCCATGACCACAAAGATTTCACCCGCCTCAATGGTGAAAGTGGCGTCGAATACGCCGATCGAGTTGCCGGTACGCTCCAGAATCTCGTGCTTGCTGCAACCCTGGCGGACAAGCTCCAGTGCCTGCTGCGGCGCATCGCCGAAGATTTTGAACACATGGTCGATGGTGATTTTTTTTGCCACGCTGGTGGATCTCCCTCGTTGAATGGGTGGAACACAGCCCGCCCGCCATTGGCGGACAGGTTCGAAGCCCTTGTGAGGCCCTGATGCGGCGGCCAACCCTGGCTGAGATCAGCACACGGGAGGGCACGAAATGGATAGGCACTGGCCGTGCCAGCTTGGCCCGAATGGCACGCAAGGTGGTGCGCAAGGGCCAGAGGTGTGTTCCGGCAGCGGACCCGGGGGAGGACGCTGGGACCACGGCTGCCACCGGGCAAAGGCACGGCGGCGGGGCATCAGGGACAAACTTTGACGGGCTGGAGCGACCGCGAAGGCCACACCAGGAACACATTGCAACCCCGTTGGGGCTGAATTACCTGCGTTGCAGGTGGTGAATGAGAACCGAAGTATACGGATTCAGTGTTTTTGGGTCAAAACAGGGGTTTTTCAAAACCGGGTATACACGCGCGTTGTTCCGGTCGCGATGCGCCCCGACCGGGTCCCGTCGGCGGGGGCATCCTTCTTTTATAGAGGTGTGCTTGCTATAAAATTAATAGCTTCATGCGCTTTATCTATAAGCGCTTGAGGTTAATTTGACTAAAAATTATGGCTCAATGCTTTACATGGCTGCTGTTGAGCAGCTTGTCGGTGTAGGCAATGGCCAGTGCACTGGTAAGGAAGACCACATGGATGATGGTCTGCCACATCAGCACCTTCACGTCGTAATTGGCGGCGTTGATGAAGGTCTTGAGCAGGTGGATGGAGCTGATGCCGATGATTGACAGGCCCAGTTTCACCTTCAGCACCGAGGCATTCACGTGTCCCAGCCATTCGGGCTGGTCGGGGTGGTCGTCCAGGCCCAGCCGGCTCACAAAGGTTTCATAGCCGCCCACGATCACCATGATGAGCAGGTTGGAGATCATCACCACGTCGATCAGCGCCAGCACCACAAGCATGATCACGGTTTCGTTCAGCGCGGTGATCTGCACCTCGGGCTTGTAGCCGATGCTGGTCACCAGGGCCTGTAGCGCCGTCTGGCTGCCAAACACTGCTTCGACCAGGTGCCAGAGTTCGAGCAGGAAATGCCACACATACACGGCCTGCGCCGCAATCAACCCGAGGTAAAGCGGCAGCTGCAGCCATCGGCTGGCAAAAATCAGCGCAGGCAGGGGACGCAGGGGAGACGGGGGTTTGGGCGTTGGGGTGGACATGAAGGCCTGAGCAGGAAATGGAATGACGCCGGATTTTAGGTTGCGCGCGGGCTGACAAGCTTTAAGCTGAGGCCCGTCAGTGGCTTGTAAGTGGGGTGGCAGACAGTACCGCACAGTTCCATCAGACCCAGGAGACAACACCATGAGTTCGCCCAATTCCTCTATCGAGTCCGTGCTCGTCGAAAACCGCGTGTTTCCGCCCTCGGACGCGATTGCCAAGGCAGCCCGCATTTCGGGCATGGCGGGTTACGAAGCGCTGTGTGCTGAGGCCGACAAGGATTTCGAAGGTTTCTGGGCCCGCCTGGCACGCGAAAACCTGCAATGGACCAAGCCTTTCACCCGCACCCTGGATGAATCCAATGCGCCGTTCTATCAGTGGTTTGCCGATGGCGAACTCAATGCATCGGCCAATTGCCTGGACCGCCACATCGGCACCCCCACCGAAAACAAGACGGCCATCATCTTCGAGGCCGACGACGGCGCGGTAACCCGCATCACCTACAAAGAGCTGCTGGCCCGCGTGAGCCAGTTTGCCAACGCCCTCAAGGCCCACGGGGTGGAGAAGGGCGACCGGGTGTTGATCTACATGCCCATGACGATCGAAGGCGTTGTCGCCATGCAGGCCTGCGCACGCATTGGCGCCACGCACAGCGTGGTGTTTGGCGGCTTCAGCGCCAAGGCGGTGCACGAGCGCGTCATCGACGCGGGTGCCGTGGCCATCGTCACGGCCAACTACCAGATGCGCGGCGGCAAAGAGTTGCCGCTCAAGGCCATCATCGACGAAGCATTGGCCACTGGCGGCTGCGACACCCTGCGCAACGTGTTTGTGTACGAGCGCACGCCCACGGCGTGCAACATGGTCGAGGGGCGCGACAAGACCTTTGCCCAGGCACTGGCCGGCCAGAGCACCGACTGCCCGCCCGTGGCGGTGGGTGCCGAGCACCCGCTGTTCATCCTCTACACCTCGGGCTCTACCGGCAAGCCCAAGGGCGTGCAGCACAGCACGGGCGGTTACCTTTTGTGGGCCAAGCTCACGATGGAATGGACGTTTGACCTGCGTCCCGACGACATCTTCTGGTGCACGGCCGACATTGGCTGGATCACGGGCCACACCTATGTGACTTATGGCCCGCTGGCCGCAGGCGCCACGCAGATCATCTTTGAAGGCATCCCCACGTTCCCGAATGCCGGGCGCTTCTGGCAGATGATCGAGCGCCACAAGTGCTCCATTTTCTACACCGCTCCCACGGCCATCCGCTCGCTCATCAAGGCAGCCGAGGGCGATGCGGCAGTGCACCCCGCGCGCTCCGATCTTTCGAGCCTGCGCATTCTGGGCAGCGTGGGCGAGCCTATCAACCCCGAAGCCTGGATGTGGTACTACAAGCATGTGGGCGGCGAGCGTTGCCCCATTGTGGACACCTTCTGGCAAACCGAAACCGGCGGCCATGTCATCACGCCGCTGCCCGGTGCAACGCCGCTGGTGCCCGGCAGCTGCACGCTGCCACTGCCCGGCATCACTGCTGCCATCGTGGACGAAACAGGCAACGACGTGGCCAATGGCGCGGGCGGCATCCTGGTCATCAAGCGCCCATGGCCCAGCATGATCCGCACCATCTGGAACGACCCCGAGCGCTTCAAGAAGAGCTATTTCCCTGAAGAACTCAAGGGCTACTACCTGGCCGGCGACGGCGCCGTGCGCAGTGCCGACCGTGGTTACTTCCGCATCACCGGCCGCATTGACGACGTGCTCAACGTCTCGGGCCACCGCATGGGCACGATGGAAATCGAATCGGCACTGGTCGCCAAGACCGACTTGGTGGCCGAAGCCGCCGTGGTGGGCCGCCCCGACGATGTGACCGGCGAGGCAATTTGCGCTTTTGTGGTGCTCAAGCGTTCGCGCCCCACCGGCGACGAGGCAAAGGCGATTGCCAAAGAGCTGCGCGACTGGGTGGCCAAGGAAATCGGGCCGATTGCCAAGCCCAAGGACATCCGATTTGGCGACAACCTGCCCAAGACCCGCAGCGGCAAAATCATGCGCCGCCTGCTGCGCTCCATCGCCAAGGGCGAAGCCATCACCCAGGACACCAGCACGCTGGAAAATCCCGCAATTCTGGATCAGTTGTCGCAGACCAACTGATCCAGAAGGGCGCCGCAGGCGCCCGCGCGCAGCGCTTGCACAGAGTGCCACCTGCACTTGCCACTGTAGGACGGCACCGGCACCTTCCAAAGTTCCAGGCCGGGTGACGTGGTCATGAGGTACAACACAGCATCTGCATCCTGGCCATGTCGGCCGGGGTGATGCTTGCCTACCGGAGTACTTTCATGCACATGCGATCAACCATCTTGCTGTTCATCGTGCTGGCCATCGCCGCACTGGCCGCGCTCAACTGGGAAATACTGGCCGCTTCATCGCTGGTTTCCGTGGGGTTGATGACCTTTGAGGCACCCCTGGGGTTGCTGATGTTGGGCTTGACCACGCTACTCGGCGTGTTCTTTGTGGCCTATGTGCTGTCCTTGCAGGGCTCGGTGCTCATGGAGACACGTCGCCACACCAAGGAGCTGCAAGCCCAGCGCGAACTGGCGGACAAGGCTGAAGCGTCGCGTTTCACGGAACTGCGCAGCTTCCTTGAGGCCCAGCACTTGAAATCCCATACCGATTTGCTGGCGCGCCTGGACATCCTGGAGTCGCACCTCGCGGCCAGGGCAGAAGAGTCTGACAACACCACTGCCGCCTATGTGGGGCAGCTCGAGCAACAGTTGCTGGGACGCCCTGGCTCCAGCGTGGTGTGAAGCAACGCCTTGCCGGTTGTGCTCGGCCAAAGTGAGGAGTGCGCGGTGTGAAGCGCCCAAAACAATGGCCGCGTTTCCCGGAGGGAAAGCGCGGCCAGAGGATGCGGAGCGTTGCGCTCCGCAGCGGGCATGGGCCGAATTACTTCTGCGTCATCACCCAGGCAGCCAGCTTCTTGGCATCTGCTTCAGCAACTTGAGCGTTGGCGGGCATGGGAACGGGACCCCACACGCCAGAGCCGCCCTTGATGATCTTGGTGGCAAGCTTGTCGACAGCGTCTTTTTGGCCGGCGTACTTGGCTGCCACATCCTTGTAGGACGGACCAACCATTTTCTTGTCGACAGCGTGGCAAGCCATGCAATTCTTCGAAGTGGCCAAGGCCAAGTCAGCCATTGCAGGAGCTGCGACCGACAGTGTCATGGCAAGAGTAATCAGCGTACGTTTCATGGTGGGTTTCCTGAGGTTGAGTTACAGTGCTTTCAACGAAATTGTAGTGACTTGGGTTGACATTGCCACGCCTTTTGTCAATTCATTCATCAGAATTGTGTTTTTTGGAGATAACCATGTATCTGTTAGGTCTCGGTCTCGTTCTGGCGCTGCTCAAATATCTTGAAATCGGACCCGTCGCTGCATGGTCCTGGTGGTGGGTGCTGTCGCCGTTTGCCATCACCACCTTATGGTGGGCATGGGCCGACTCCACGGGCTACACCAAGCGCAAGGCCATGGAGAAAATGGACCAGCGCAAGCAAGACCGCATCAACAAGCACAAAGAAGCGCTGGGGATCCAGCCGCGCAAGCCGCGCTAGGCATGGTGGCGATGCCCGACCGCCAGCTGTCGCGATAATTGCGTACACATTGCCCCTGATTCCCGCGTAACCCTTTACCCCACATCACGATGCCCGTTTACCGCTCCAAAACCTCTACCGCCGGTCGCAACATGGCAGGTGCGCGCTCGCTCTGGCGTGCCACCGGCATGAAGGACGACGACTTTCAAAAACCCATCATTGCGGTCGTCAATTCGTTCACGCAGTTCGTGCCGGGGCATGTGCACCTCAAGGACATGGGCCAGCTGGTGGCGCGCGAGATCGAAGCGGCTGGCGGCGTGGCCAAGGAATTCAACACCATCGCCGTAGACGACGGCATTGCCATGGGCCACGACGGCATGCTGTATTCGCTGCCCAGCCGCGACATCATTGCCGACTCGGTGGAATACATGGTCAATGCGCATTGCGCCGACGCCATGGTATGCATCTCCAACTGCGACAAGATCACGCCCGGCATGCTTATGGCTGCCATGCGCCTGAACATCCCCGTGGTGTTTGTCTCGGGTGGCCCGATGGAAGCGGGCAAGGTCAAGCTGGCCAACCCCGGCACGCACAAGCTCGAATTCAAGAAGCTCGACCTGATCGACGCCATGGTGATGGCGGCTGACGACAATGTTTCAGACGCCGACCTGGCCGAGGTGGAGCGCTCTGCGTGCCCCACCTGCGGGTCCTGCTCGGGCATGTTCACCGCCAACTCGATGAACTGCCTGACCGAAGCGCTGGGCCTGTCGTTGCCCGGCAACGGCACCGTGGTGGCCACGCACGCTGACCGCGAAGCCTTGTTCAAGCGCGCCGGCCACCTTGCAGTGGAACTGTGCAAGCGCTACTACGAACAGGACGATGCCACGGTGCTGCCGCGCTCGATGGGCTTCAAGGCCTTCGAAAACGCCATCACGCTGGACATCGCCATGGGCGGCTCCACCAACACCATCCTGCACATCTTGGCCATTGCCCAAGAGGCCGAGATCGACTTTACCCTGGCCGACATTGACCGCCTCTCGCGCGTCGTGCCCCAGCTGTGCAAAGTGGCACCCAATACCGACAAATACCACATCGAAGACGTGCACCGCGCGGGCGGCATCATGGCCATTCTGGGTGAGCTGGACCGTGCGGGCAAGTTGCACACTGACACCCCCACCGTGCACGCCAAGACGATGAAGGACGCACTGGACCAGTGGGACATCGCCCGCAACCCGTCGCAAGCGGTTCAAACCTTCTACAAGGCCGGCCCCGCCGGCATCCCCACCCAGGTGGCGTTCAGCCAGAGCACCCGCTGGCCCAGCCTGGACATCGACCGCGCCAAGGGCTGCATCCGCTCTGCGGACCATGCTTTCTCGCAAGAAGGTGGCCTGGCGGTGCTGGTGGGCAATATCGCGCTCAACGGCTGCGTGGTGAAAACGGCCGGGGTTGATGACGCACTGATGGTGTTCGAAGGCCCAGCCCACGTGGTCGAGTCGCAAGACGAAGCGGTGGCCAACATCCTGGCCGACAAGGTCAAGGCAGGTGACGTGGTGATCGTGCGCTACGAAGGCCCCAAGGGCGGCCCCGGCATGCAGGAAATGCTCTATCCCACCAGCTACATCAAGTCCAAGGGCCTGGGCAAAGCCTGCGCGCTGCTGACCGATGGCCGCTTTTCGGGTGGCACCTCGGGCCTGTCCATCGGCCATGCCTCGCCCGAGGCCGCAGCCGGTGGCGCGATTGGCCTGGTGCGCAATGGTGACCGTATCCGCATCGACATTCCCAACCGTTCCATCAACGTGCTGGTGTCGGACGAAGAGCTGGCCAAGCGCCGCGCCGAGCAAGACAAGCTGGGCTGGAAACCCGCGCAGCCACGTCCGCGCAAGGTGTCCGCCGCCCTCAAGGCGTATGCCAAGCTGGTGATGTCGGCCGACAAAGGTGCCGTGCGCGACCTGTCGCTGCTCGACTGACACCGCCCGGCGCGCAGGCGCTGCGCACAAAAACCCGCCGGTGGCTCGCACGGCGGGTTTTTTTATGGTGCTTTGTTTTTGATAGCTGGTGACGTTTATTCCATCAGCGCCAGAGGCTGTTTTGCCTGTCAATCAAAGCAAACTGGCTTGTAGCGATGCGCTGGCCAGTGGCCGCAGCCTTGCGTAGTCCAGCAACTCTGCCAAGTGTGCCCCTTTGGCCTGCCATTCGTGCACCACGTTCTCGGCCAGCAGCACGTAATGCCAAGGCAGGCCCTGCCGGTGTTTTGGTGCCAAGGCATTGATGCGCTCGCACCACGCGATGGCCGCTTTCAGTTTGCGTTGCACGTTGGGGTGAATCGCCTGCTGCTGCGCCTTGGTTTCCACCAGAAAAATACCGCTGGCCGTGCGCACCAGAAAGTCCGGCGAATAGAACGCGGGCAGCCCATCGTCCTTCACATAGCGCAGGCGGGCAAAAGTGTGGCGGTTTTCGCTGATCTTGCAAAACGCCAGAACCTGCGCATCGGCCTGCGCCCAGTGGATGAAAGCGCGCTCCAGCCCTCCATTGCGCGCGGGCCAACCCAGGCGGGTGTAGATGCACTTGCTCACCTCCACCGAATGGGCCTCCCGCAGCATTAGGCGCGGCACTTCGCTCAGGTAGCGCGCGTGCACCTCGGTGTGGCCGCTGGGGTGCTGCTCTTCGGATTCGAGCAGCGCCACGGCAAACACCTTGGTAATGTGCTCCACCACCGGCTGCAGCAGCAAAAGTCGCCAGTTTTCATCTTCCAGCGGGTTGAAGGCGGCGCCAAACAGCCGCGTCCAGATGTAGTCGTCCAGCCAGCCAGTCAAATCGGCGGTATTGACCTGCAAATAGGGCTTGGCCAGGTGCGTGGCAATTTTGTTGCCCTTCGGCAATGGTTCGCTCAGCGCCTGGCTGATGCGCCGCGTCAGGCGCGCCAAATAGTCGTTGTAGCCGCCCACGTTCATCACCGCACCATCGACGCGGTAGTCGCCAAACAGTGTGGCGCTTTGCAGGTCTTGCGAGATGAAGGTGTCGCCCTTGCCCAGCAAGCCGCGCAAGGCGTCTGCCGACATCGCCGTGAAGGCGGGCAGCGCCTGCACATCCACGGCGGCATGGTCGCGCAGTTCGTCCGCCTCGCGCAGGATGAATGGAATGCCGAAGTCAAATTTCTCGAAGCCCTCGCGCAGCTCGGCGGCGATCACGTCGCCGGTGCTGGAGGTGTCGTCCATGCTGTCGCCCGTGGTGCCCGCCACGCCTTCCTTCAGCAGCTCGTCGTAAAACGACTGGAAGGCCGGGTGCTCGACGATGCTCAGCACATCGATCAGGTTGGCCGGTTCCTGCCCGGCGTTGATGCGCTCGCGGTTCTCGCGTTTCAGGTCCGTGTATTCAGCGTCGCGCCACATCAGCCGCAGGCCCCGGCCAATGGTTTGCTCCAGCAGAATTTGCGCTTGTGAACTGCGCAGTGGAACGATGACGCAGATGTTGTTCACGTCAAAACCCTCGCGCAGCATCAGCACGCTGACGATCACGCGCGGCGTGGCGTGCTTGTCCACGCTGAACAGGCGCTCGCGCACCGGTGCCCAATCCTTCTCGCCCAGCTCGGCCTTTTTACCCGAGTCGATGGTCATCACCTCGTCCGGCTGCAAGCCTTCCTGCTCTTGCAGAAACTGCGCGACCAGGGGCGACACTGTGGTGTCTTCGCACACCACCAGCATCTTGGGGTGGCGCGCGGGGTCGATGCGGGCAAAGTCCGCCTCCAGCTTGCGCAGTTTTTTGAGGCCAGCCCTCAGCATCACGCGCTGGCCTTCGCTCAGGGCCGGGTTGCCCGCCTCGTCCCGCTCGGCTTTGAACTCCAGCGGCAATGCGCCTATCTCCTTGCGCCGGTCCAGCACCAAAGACTTGACCAGCCCGGCGCGCATGGCGGCCTTCAGGTCAAAGTCGGTGACGATGTGCGCAAAGTACAGCTTCTTTTTGTTCTTGCCGCTGCCCACGTCGTTGTACGGTGTGGCAGAAAAGTCCACCTGCACAAAGCGCCGGCCCTTGGTTTCGGCAATGCGGCTCAGGCTCTTTTGCCACTCCACCTCGGTCACCTCGCCCTCGCGCTTGAACTCGTGGATGTGGTGCGCCTCGTCGTTGAACACCATCAGCTCAGGCAGAGCGGCCAGAAACTCCAGCACGTCGCCGCGCGCATAGCGGCGGTCGAGCACGTCCAGGCTGTTGCCCGTGGCGCGGCCGGGCGTCAGGGGCAGCACGGCGTTCACCACCTGCTGCGGCTCCAGTGGCGCGCCAGGCGCTTCCACTGCTTCCACGTCGTCCACCACCTCGCCCTCGGCCAGCAAATGCCAGTTGGTGATGGCGATCATGCCGTTGCCCGTGGCCTTCAGGCCGACCTCGCCCTTGCTGCACACATTGCCGCGCACAAAGGCAAACACTGCGTCGCGGTGCGCCTCGGGGATGAACAGGTCGGCAAACTGCGCCATGTCTGAAGTGGCGAAATCTCTTGCCCCGCTTGCGCTGCCTGCTATCAATTTTCCGCAAAATGCATCCAGCAGACGCTCGTACACAATCAGCCCCGGCGCCACCACCATGAACTGACGGGTAAAGCGCGCATCGTCCTGCCCCTCGGCCAGCGCTGCGTTTTTGTTCAGCAGTTGCCAGATCAGCAGCGCCTGCAGCACCCAGGTCTTGCCCGTGCCCGTGGCCATCTTGAAGCAGTATTTGGGGTGCGCGTGCTTCGCGGCAGACACCTCGGTCAGCCGGGTGCCCGCCAGCAGCGCATCGGGCGCCACCTGCTGGTACAAATCCTGCAACGATGCCGCGCCCAGCACCTCGTGCGCCACGATGGCATTCAGGATGGCCTGCTTTTGCCCGGCATGAAAGTTCAGCCCGCCGCGCGCAGCCACCATGTCTTCGCCAAACCACCATCGCAGCAGGTCCGCCGTGGTGGGGGTGACGAGATCCAGTATGTCGGCAGCCCCGGATTCAAGGCCCAGGCTCAGTTGCCGGGTTCTGGCCGTCAGCCCGGTGGACAGGGCCATGGGGTCGTGCGGGGTTTGCAGCGCGCTCGTCATGCGGCCTCCACCGTGGTCACCACCTCGGCCTCAAAGCCAAATACATCCACTACCCGCACGCACACCCGGCGCGGGCCGCTGTGGGCGGGCACGCTCAAAGTGGCCTGCGTCACGACGCGCAGTGCGTCGGCATCGTTGGCTGTGTTGCCCCGGTAGTCTTGCCACACCGAGCGAAATACTTTGCCGTCGTAGTCCGGGTCCACCGCCCAGTATTCGATCAGCGCCAGCGGCTCGGCATTGGCCACGGCCTGCAGCTTGGCGCGGTTGGTGTCGTCGAGGTTGATGGCCTCGGGCGAGAGCAGCACGTAGTTTTTCAGGCGCACGCTCAGGGTTTCTTCGCTGCCCTGCACGCGCCGCTGTACCGGGTGAATTGTCAAATACTGCAAGCTGGAAAAGCGCACCTGCCCGCGCAGCTTGTCGATGCCGCCCTTCTTTTTCAGGCGGTCCATCAGGTCGGGCGGAATCACCAGGACTTCGAGCCGGTCATCGTTCAGCGCGGTGATGGTTTCGCCAATGCTGGGCTCAAAGTTCCAGCCCAGCACCACCACGCGGTCCCAGCCGCCCAGCAGGTTGTCGCGCTGGGCAATGGCTTTCTTCAGGGTGGCGGTGCCGGTGAGCTTGTTGGGCGAATCGGCCAGCACCAGCGTTTTGCTGCCACGCCGGCCATTCAGTTCGACGCCCGCAATCTGGCCCAGGTTGCGCTGCGGGTTGACCTCGGACGGCAGGGGCAGGGCGCCGTACAGCGACAGCACGATCTGCGACAGATCGCCAATGCGGAAGTCTCGCCCCAGCGTGGCCTTGGCGGCTTCTACCTGGTAATCACCGATGGCCTGGTAGAGGAAAGGTTTCGCTTCGAGGTCGATCAGGCGCTTGCGCATGATCATGCAGGCGGGTTTGCCCAGTTCGGTGGTGATCCAGCGGCGGCTCAGTTTTTCGGCGACGGCGGCGGTGGTGCCGGAACCTCCAAAAACGTCAAGAACGATCCCGTTCCTTGGGCACGACGCATGGAATATTCGCTCAAGAAGCTGCTCTGGCTTTTGGGTTGCGTAGTCGACCCGCTCTTTGGATGAGGATGAAATGATGGGGATATCCCACACGTCAGAAACGGCTTTGCCCTCAGCCAGTATTTCATCAACGCGCCGCAGCTTGTTTTTTGAATTGCCTTTGCCCCCGGGCATCCAAATCCATTCGACATTATTTGCATCTACATGAATTGCTTGCTTCCTGCTCTTCATGAGGTCGTCTTTAGTCCACTCCGTCTTCGGCATAACAAAATGCGTTTCGGTGCCTTTCCCGTAGAAGAACAAAACGTCGTGTTTGCGATTGAAGAATCCCGGTAAGTCCATCATGCGAAACGAGTAGTCCCAAACGATCTCGTTTTTGAAGTTGCCTTTCCCAAACACCTCATCCATCACCAGCTTGACGTAATGCCCCACATGCCAATCCAGATGCACATAAATCGAGCCGGTGTCCGCCAGCAATTCCCGCATCAAGATCAGGCGCGGCGTGATCATGGCCAAGTAGGACGCGGTGCCGTCGCTCCAGGTGTCCGAGTACGCAAACTGCTCAATGACCGTGGGCTTTTGCTCCAGCTCCACGCCCGGTAGCGTGACCTTGGTGCGGTAGTCGGCCTTGCTGTCGAATGGCGGGTCGATGTAAATCAAATCGACTTTGCCGCGCAGGCTGGGCGTGTCTTCATCGCCCGCCAGCAGTGCGGCCATGGCCAGCAGGTTGTCGCCGTAGATCAGGCGGTTGGCCCAAGGCGCCGGGGTCTGAGTCTCGGGTGCGGTGCCCAGCGTGGCTTGCGGGCTGGCCAACAGGCTACCTTGCCCCGGTGCGAACACGTTTTGCTGCGCGCTGCGCTGTTGCTGCGTCACCCAGTCTTGCGCAGCGCTGTCCTTGGCGGGCAACACCACCTCGCGCGTTTGCAGGCGCACGCGCTGGCGGCTTTCCAGGCTCTCCAGGATGCGTTCGGCTTGTTTGCGCCCGTTGGCGACGATTTCGGGGAGTTGTTCGAGCAGGGATTTAGGCATGGAGAGGCAAAGGTCTTACAGAACATACCCAAAAGGGGACGTTTTGCGTCAACTGTAAGGGATTTTTGCTGGCGGTTCCGTTGCCAACTTGCGCTCCTATGAGTGAAAAGCAGGAGTTCAGTGAGCGACTACGGGCAGCCATGCAGGCACTGCGCTTGGCGCCCAGCGCGGCCGTTCTGGAACGCGAGTTCAATCTGCGGTGGTCGGGCAACCCCATTCGCAGGCAGGCAGCATGGAAATGGCTCAATGGCGAGGCGATACCCACACAAGACAAGCTGCAGGAGCTCGCCCGCTGGCTCAAGGTGGAGCCGCACCACTTGCGGTTTGGTGAACATGCGCTTCGACATTTGCGCAGTGAGCAGAAGCGCTGGGACGAAGGCGTGGGCTACCTGGAGCGCGAAACCTTCGACGCCTTCCTGCAGTTGCCCGCCCCGCAGCGCAAACTGATCCGCGAAGTCATCCTGACTTTTGCCAAAGTGCACCAGGGCGGCGCGGCGCCACGCGATGCCTCGGCAGGCAAGGCATCGTCGGATTAATCAAAAACCATAGCTGCTTGCGCTTGCTGCATAAGCGCTAGAGCCTAATTTTGCTCAAAAACCCGGGGATTGCTGCTGTGGTTTTCACCCCGGCCCGCAGCGCCGGGCACAATACCGGCCACCATGCTGACCTATCCCCACATCGACCCTGTCGCCCTGCAGATTGGCCCGTTGGCCATCCACTGGTACGGCCTGACGTATCTTGCGGCCTTTGGCCTGTTCATGCTGCTGGGAATTCGCCGCCTGCGCCATGAGCCCTTTACCTCCATCACCGGGCCGGGCGCCTGGTCGCGCAAGGATGTCGAAGACATCCTTTTTCTGGGCGTGGTAGGGGTGGTGGCCGGGGGCCGACTGGGCTATTGCCTGTTTTACAAACCCGGCTATTACCTCACCCATCCCCTGGAGATCTTTGCCGTGTGGCAAGGCGGGATGAGCTTTCATGGAGGGCTGCTGGGCGTGATTGTGGCCATGCTGTGGTTTGCCCATTCGCGCAAGCGGTCCTGGCTGCAGGTGGCCGATTTTGTGGCGCCCTGTGTGCCCACGGGGCTGGCGGCCGGGCGGGTGGGCAACTTCATCAATGGTGAGCTGTGGGGCCGCTTTGCCAGCCCCGACTTGCCTTGGGGCATGGTCTTTGCGCACAGCGGGTCGATGCAGCCGCGCCATCCGTCGCAGGTGTACCAGTTTCTGCTGGAAGGCCTGCTGCTGTTTGTGCTGCTGTGGCTGTATGCGCGCCGCGAGCGCCGCCCAGGCCAGGTGGCGGCAGCGTTTCTGGTGGGTTACGGCACGTTCCGTTTCATCGCCGAGTATTTCCGGGAACCCGATGCCTACCTGGGTCTGCTTTCGCTGGGCATGAGCATGGGCCAGTGGCTGTGCCTGCCCATGATCGCGGGCGGTGTGGGCCTGTGGCTGTGGGCGCAACGCCAGCCAGTGGTTGCTCGGAAATTTGGGTGAAATAAGGCTCTAGCGCTTGATGGGTAAGCGCTAGCAGCTATTAAAAGCATAGTTACTGCCGGGCGCTGAGTTCGGCCACCTGCTGGCGCAGGGCAGCGTTTTCGGCCGTCAGCTCGGCAATGCGCTGCTGCAGGGCGGCCACGGTGTCGGGTGCGGGTTCGCCTGCCGACACCACCGGTTCTGCGCGTGGCTTGCGCTGGGCTTCGCGCACGCGCTTGGCTGCCTGCTTCAGCTCATCCTTGCCGGCCATGGCGGCTGCCACCTGTTCTTCGGCGGGCAGGCTGGCCACCGCGGCGGCCGCGTTGATCGAGATCGTGCCGGACTTGACCGCCGCCACCACTTCGGGGGCCGCCTGCTTGCGGATCTTTTCGATCATCACCACCTGGCTGCTGCTCAGCCGTGCGGCCCTGGCAATGGCTTCACGGCTGCTCAGGGGGTCGGTGGGCGGCGGCTGGGTGACAGGGGCCGAGGGCTCTGCGTTGCTGGTCGCGTCGTGTTCGTTGTGCGCGGCGTGCCCGGCGGGCGTTTGCGAAGGGCTGGATGCCGCCAGTGCTGCGGCGCGCCGCTCGGCCACGATCTCGCGTTTGCGCAGTGCCAGCACGCCACGCTGAAAATCCGAAACGCTGCGCCGCCCCAGGTGCTGGTCGATCATCCACAGGTGCACGTCCTGCATCGACTGAAAGCGCGTGTTCTGTACCGTCTGGAACGGCAGTCCATGCTTTTGGCAGATGCCATAGCGGTTGTGGCCGTCCACCAGCACATCGCCCCACAGCACCAGGGCGTCGCGGCAGCCCTCGGCCAGCAGGCTGCGCTCCAGAGCTTCGTGCTCCTCGGGGGTCAGCGGGTCGATATAGGCTTTGAGGTCTTGGTTGATGACGATGTTCATGGCGGTATGGGTGGGCAGGGCAGGGGCGGCATTGTAGGTGCACGGGGTGCGGTGCAGGCCGGTGCTGGCCGTCAGCCGGGGGCCTTGGCAGTGCGCTACCGAAAGAGGGTGGGGGCGGCACTGGACAAGGTGTCCAGCCACCGCGGGCCGTTGGGGCCTTGGCCTATAACGCCTCGTGCTGGAAAGCCCTGATGGATTTAGTTCGCATCATTTTCCATAATTATGAAAAATTACATTGAATGTGCTGCCTTGGCGTCGTGTTCGATGCGATTGCTGGATGATGCGTCTTGGGCCTGTGTCGGGGTGGCAGCACCCCATGCCGGGCCCGGTCAACCCAGGAGCCATTTGCCGCCATGCGCCCCGTTCCCAACTCTCTGCACGACGAAGCCGCATCGCGGCTGCGCGAGCAGATCTTTGCGGGGTCGTTGCCGCCGGGCAGTTTTCTGGACGAGGCCGCGCTGTGCGAGCGACTGGCCATATCGCGCACTCCCCTGCGCGAGGCGCTCAAGGTGCTGGTGGCCGAAGGCTTGCTGCGCCACGAGCCGCGCCGTGGCTGCTTTGTGGCCGAGGTCACCGAGCGAGATCTGGACGAAATTTTCCCCGTGATTGCCTTGCTGGAGGGCCGGGCGGCGCATGGGGCCACCTGCCGGGCAGGCGATGCCGATGTGGCAGCGCTGCAAGTGCTGCACCAGCGCCTGCAGCAGTGTGCCGCCGAGGGGCGCATTACCGACTACTACGCGGCCAATCACGCCATTCACGAAGCCTTCATCACGCTGGCCGACAACCGCTGGCTGGCCCAGGCGATCGGCGATTTGCGCAAGATATTGCGCCTGGCCCGTTTGCAGCAACTGCATGCACCGGGCCGCCTGCAGCAAAGCCTGGCCGAGCATCTGGCGGTGTTTGACGCCCTCAAGCGCCGCGACAGCGAAGCGGCGGAGGCCGCCATGCGCACCCATCTGCTGCACCAGCGCGAGGCGCTGCGTGATGTGGCCCGCAATCAACAATCCAGGTTGAACCCATGACCAACACCACCGAATGGATCACCCGCAGCGTGTCGCGGCTGCGTTCCGGGGCGTCGTCCACCGACAAGGCACCCAAGGCGTCCAAACCCGCGGCCGACAAGCAGGTGGCCGATGGCGCAGCCACCAAGGTGCCAGCGCCGCGCTCCACGCACGAGCGCCTGCAGGCCACGCTGCGGCGCGGCAATGAGTCGCTGTCGCCCCGCGCCCTGCGCCGCCTGCTGGCCGATCTGCAAGACGTAGTGGCGCCACAGGTCAGCGAGCTGGAAGGTGGTCGCCGTGCCCAGGTGGTCGCCGGCTGGTACGGCCAGGCCGAGCCCGAAGAGCGCCGCGACATGTGGTTGCTGCTGTGCGAGCAGTTTGCGCCCGATGCCACGCGCTTTCAATCGGCGCGCCAGCGCTACGAAGCCGCCGCCGGCACAGCCGACGAAGGGCAGGCCGAAATCAGCCTGCGCCGGGCCCTGGTGTCGCCGCGCACGCGGCTGATGCAGCGTTTTGCCGTTTTTCCTGAGGGCATGCGCTTTCTGGTGGACTTGCGCGCCGAGCTGCTGCCCCAGCTCAAGTCCGACAAACGGCTGGTGGCGCTCGATGCCGATCTGGAGCACCTGTTCACCACCTGGTTCGACGTGGCCTTTCTGGAGCTCAGGCGCCTGTCGTGGGATTCGCCGGCCTCGCTGATCGAAAAGCTCATCAAATACGAGGCCGTGCACGACATCCGCAGCTGGGCAGACCTGAAAAATCGGCTCGACAGCGACCGCCGCTGCTACGGCTTCTTTCACCCGCGCCTGCCCAACGAGCCGCTGATTTTTGTGGAGGTGGCGCTGGTGGACCGCATATCCAGCAGCATCACGCCGCTGCTGGACGAGGCGGCGGCACCTGCCGATCTGAAAAAGGCCACGACCGCCATCTTCTATTCGATCAGCAACACGCAGCCGGGGCTGCGCGGCGTGAGCTTTGGCGATTCGCTCATCAAGCATGTGGTGGAAACGCTCACAGCCGAGTTTCCGCGCCTGCGCACTTTTGCCACGCTGTCGCCCATTCCGGGCTTTCGGGGCTGGCTGGGCAAGAATGCAGGCGCCATGCTGGAGCGCCTTGACGAAAAACGGCGCACCGAGCTGGGCCGGGCAGTGGGGGCCGAGCCGCCGCAGTCTGCCCATCTGCTTGCTGCCGCAGACAAGGCGCTGGAGCTGGACGCGCGCTCGCCCGTGCGCCAGATGTTGATGGAATGTGCCGCTTACTATCTGGGGCGCGAGCTGCAAGATGGCAAACCCGTGGACGCAGTGGCGCGGTTTCACCTGGGCAACGGCGCCCGTGTGGAGCGCATCAACTGGGCAGGCGATCCGTCGGCCAAGGGAATGAAACAATCGTTTGGGCTGATGGTGAATTATTTGTACGACCTCAAGCGCATCGACAAGCACCGCAACCTGCTGGCCCAAGGCAAGGTGCCGGTGTCGGGGGACATCGATAGCCTGTGCCGCGGCGGATAGGCAGCACGCCAGGGCTTTGGGGGGGCTTTCTCTTTCCATTTTTACAACGACGACAGGAGACAAAATGAAAGAACACCGCATGCAACGCCGCACGCTTTTGGCTGGCGCCACCGCAGCCGGGCTGGCAATGGCCACAGGCGGCAGCTGGGCGCAGTCGGCCTGGCCCAACAAGCCTGTGAACCTGGTGGTGCCGTTTCCCGCCGGGGGCGGCACCGATGCCTTTGCCCGCCCCCTGGCCGCACAGTTTTCCAAGGTCACGGGCAAGACGCTGGTGATCGACAACCGGGGTGGGGCGGGCGGCACCGTGGGCGCCAGCTACGCGGCCAAGGGCGCCCCCGATGGCTACACCCTGTTCATGGGCGCTGTGCACCACGCCATTGCGCCGTCGATGTACCCCCGGCTCGATTACAACATCGAGAAGGATTTCGTCCCGCTGGCGCTGCTGGCCAATGTGCCCCAGGTGCTGGTCATCAACCCCAAGGCCGTGCCGGTCAGCAATTTCAAGCAGTTTTTAGAGCACGTCAAGCGCAACCCCGCCAAGCTCAACTACGGTTCGGCCGGCGCCGGCACCTCGCACCATCTGGCTGGCGAGCTGTTCAAGCAGCAAACGGGCACCTTCATCACGCACATTCCTTACCGCGGCGCCGGCCCGGCGCTGCAAGACCTGATTGCTGGCAATGTGGACATGATGTTTGACGGCCTGGGCTCGTCGGCCACGCACATCAAGAGCGGGCGCATCAAAGCGCTGATGGTGTCGGGCAATCAGCGCAACCCTGCCTTCCCCGATGTGCCGTGTGCCGCCGAGGTGGGCCTGCCCGACTACACCGTGACCACCTGGTACGGCCTGTGGGCGCCCAAGGGCACGCCGGCCGATGTGCAGGCGCGCATCGTCGAAGACATTCGCCGCATCGGCACTGCCGACGAAATCAAGGCCATCTGGGCCAGCAACGGTGCCGACTACGGAGGCATGACGCAGGCGCAGTTTGCGAGCTTTGTCAGCGCCGAGGTGGGCCGTTGGGCGCAGGTGGTCAAGGCCGCTGGCGCCAAGCTGGACTGAAGCACGCAGAAAGGGATCGTATGCCTGGGGAAGTTGTCGCGGCGCGGGCCGCAGGAGCGGCCGGCGAAGCGGGTGTGGTGCAGGTCACGCTGCGCCACACCGGCCGGCTCAACGCGATGTCACGCGCCATGTGGCGCCAGCTACGCTCTGTTTTTGAGAGCATTCAGCGCAATACAGATGTGCGCTGCGTGCAAATAGAGGGGGCAGATGGTACTTTCTGCGCTGGCGGCGATATTTCGGAATATCCGGCGTTCCGTTTCGACGCCGCCGCGCTGCGCGACTTCCACGAAAACGACGTCTGGGGTGGGCTGCAGGCCATGCTCGATTGCGACGTGCCCATCGTGGCGCACATCACCGGGGCCTGCATGGGCGCTGGCGTGGAGATTGCCAGCTGTTGCGATATCCGCATTGCCGGCAGCAGCGCACGCTTTGGCGCGCCCATCGCCCGGCTGGGTTTTCCCATGGCGCCGCGTGAAGCGCAGCTGGTGGCGGGCGCGGTGGGCGATGTCACCGCACGCCAGATGCTGCTGGAGGCAGCCACCTTTTCTGCAGCAGAGATGCTGGCACGCGGGTTTTTGAGCCGCGTGACCGAGCCCGCACTGCTGGCCGCCGATGCGCTGGGCACGGCCTGCCGCGTGGCAGCGCTGGCGCCTGGTGCTGCACGCATGAACAAGCAGACTTTTCGGGCATTAAAAGTGCCGCAAGCGCCCGATGGTAAAGCGCTGGCAGCTATTGAAAATATAGTAAATGGCACACCCGACCCCTATGCCTACGCCGACAGCGCCGAGCACCGCGAAGGCATCGCCGCCTTTTTGGCCAAACGTTCTCCTGTTTTTTGATTTGCCATGACCCAACCGAACAGCAACTCCAACCTGTTTTGCGCCCTGCGCGCCGCTTTTCCTGGCGACCTGGACCAGATCGCCGTCGAAACCACCTCGCCCCAGGGCGAGCCGCTGCTCTACACCTGGCGCGACCTGGACCACGCCAGCGCGCGCATCGCCAATCTGCTGGCGTCACTGAAGTTGCCTTCGGGCAGCCGCGTGGCGGTGCAAGTCGAAAAGTCGGTCGAGGCGATGCTGCTGTATCTGGCCACGCTGCGCGCGGGCTATGTGTTTTTGCCGCTCAATACCGCCTACCAAAGCGGCGAGATTGAATACTTTGTGGGCAACGCCGAGCCCGCTGTGGTGGTGTGCACGCCGGGCAACTTTGGCTGGGTGTCCAAGATCGCCTTCAAGGCGGGCACGCAGCATGTCTTCACACTGGGCGACGACCGCACGGGCAGCCTGCTCGATCGTGCCGCGCCCCATGCCGACGTTCACCAGCCTGTTGACAAGGGGGTGGATGACCTCGCCGCCATTCTGTACACCAGCGGCACCACGGGCCGCAGCAAGGGGGCCATGCTGACGCACGGCAACCTGCTGAGCAATGCCGTCACGCTCAAGGACTACTGGGGCTTCCAACCCGGCGATGTACTCATCCACGCGCTGCCGATCTTTCATGTGCACGGACTGTTCGTGGCCATC
Organism: Acidovorax sp. JHL-3; assembly: GCF_000526295.1. Taxonomy (NCBI): domain Bacteria; kingdom Pseudomonadati; phylum Pseudomonadota; class Betaproteobacteria; order Burkholderiales; family Comamonadaceae; genus Acidovorax; species Acidovorax sp. JHL-3. The sequence continues at coordinate 3,035,689 of NZ_JAFU01000001.1, read as the reverse complement.
CACGCCGCGCTGCTCAACGGCAGCAAGATGATCTGGATGGCGAAGTTCGACCCCAAGGCCGTGCTGGCGGCCATGCCGCGCGCCACCGTGTTCATGGGCGTGCCCACGCTGTATGTGCGGCTGCTGGCCGAGGCGGGGTTGAACAAGGACGCCACGAAGAACATGCGCCTGTTCATCGCAGGCTCGGCGCCGTTGCTGATTGAGACCTTCAATGCGTGGCGCGAGCGCACCGGCCACACCATTCTGGAGCGCTACGGCATGAGCGAGACCATCATGCTCACCTCCAACCCCTATGGCGGCGACGCGCGCCATGGTGGCCAGAGCGAGCGGCGCGGCAGCACCGTGGGTTTTCCACTACCGGGGGTGGGCTTGCGCGTGGTCGATGACGCGGGCAAGGCCTTGCCGGTGGGCGAGATCGGCAACATCCAGGTGCAAGGGCCCAATGTGTTCAAGGGCTACTGGCGCATGCCCGAGAAGACGAAAGAAGAGTTCAGCGCCGACGGCTGGTTCAAAACCGGCGATGTGGGCAAGGTGGACGAGCGCGGCTACGTGAGCATTGTGGGCCGCAGCAAGGACCTCATCATCAGCGGCGGCTACAACGTGTATCCCGCCGAGATCGAGAGCGCCATCAACGACATGCCGGGCGTGGCCGAGAGCGCGGTGGTGGGGGTGCCGCACCCCGATTTTGGCGAGGTGGGCGTGGCCGTGGTCATTGCCAAGCCGGGCGCAAAGCTCGACGGCGACGCCATCCTGGCGCAACTCAAGTCGCAGCTGGCCAATTTCAAGATTCCCAAGCGCTGCTTTGTGGCCACAGAGTTACCGCGCAACACCATGGGCAAGGTGCAAAAGAACCTGCTGCGCGAGCAGCACAAGGGTTTGTTTGCCTGAACGCCCGGCTTGCCGACCATGAAAAAACGGGGCCATTGTGGCCCCGTTTTGCTTTACTTTTAATAGCTGCTAGCGCTTATGGGTAAAGGGCTAGAGGCTTATTTAATGCTTAACGCAGCACCAGCACAGGAATGTGCGAGTGGGTCAGCACATGCTGGGTTTCGCTGCCCAGCAGCAGGCGCTTGATGCCTTTGCGGCCGTGGGATGCCATCACGATCAGGTCGCACTTGTGCTTTTTGGCAGCCGAGATCACGGCTTCTGCCACCAGGTCGGACTTGGCGATCACGGCCTTGACCGTCACGCCCTCGGCGCTGCCCTGGGCTTTCACTTTGTCAACGAGTTCCTGGGCGGCGTCGCTCCATTGCTGCTCGATGCGTTTCACGTCAACCATGTCAACCGGCATGCCGCCCTCAAAATAGCTGCGCGGGTAGCGCGGAACCACCTTGAGTGCCACCACCGTGGCGCCCGACAGGGCCGCCAGGGACAGGCCAGTTTCAACCGCCTTGTTGGACAGTGCAGAACCGTCGGTGGCAACCAGAATGCGTTTGTACATGCTTGACTCCTCGAAATAGGGATGATGAGAGCTTAGAGAGGACCACGATTCGCCGCTTGATCCAGGTCAATGTGCGTGTCATGCTACCTTCGGTAGGCTAGAACCATGTCCACGAACTCCTCCACTTTGCCAGATATGGCGGCCCATGTGCTGCTGGACGACCCCCAGGAATGGGCGGCCTTTGGGCGCATGCGCCGGTCTTCGGGCAGCAATACCCGAGATGCGGCGGCTGCGCCGACCGCGCCTGAGGCGCCAGAAGATGTGGTGTCCGACCCGGTGTGGGAGTCCAACGTCGTGCTGGAGGGCATGCACTGCACCGCCTGCGCCTTGACCATTGAAGACGCCCTGCGGGCGGTTCCGGGCGTGGAGCAGGTGGATGTGAGTGGCGCAACGCACCGGGCGCGTGTAGTTTGGCGCCCCAACCAGGTGCTGCCATCGCAGTGGATGGCAGCGGTTCAGAAGGCGGGCTATCGTGCCTTGCCTGCCATGGACTCCCACGCCCGCGAACAGCGCCAGCGCGAGAGCCGGCTTGCGCTGTGGCGCTGGCTGGTGGCGGGCTTTTGCATGATGCAGGTCATGATGTACGCGTGGCCCGCCTACGTGGCGCAGCCGGGCGATCTGACCGGCGAAATGGAGCAATTACTGCGCTGGGCCTCGTGGGTGCTGACGCTGCCGGTGGTGTTCTTTGCCTGCGGACCGTTTTTCACCAGCGCGCTGCGGGATATCCGCCAGCGCCGCATCAGCATGGACTTGCCGGTGGCTCTGGGCATGGGCATCACCTTTGTGGTGAGCACGGCAGGGACGTTCGACCCTTCGGGAATCTTTGGCCGCGAGGTTTTTTACGATTCGCTGACCATGTTTGTCTTTTTTCTCCTGACCGGTCGGTGGCTGGAGCTGCGTTTAAGAGACCGCACGGCCGGTGCGCTGGAGGCCGTCATGAACCGCCTGCCCGACAGCGTGGAGCGGCTGGGGGCCGATGGTGTCTTTGCACGCGTGGCCGCCCGTCGGCTGGCTGTGGGGGACACCATTCGTGTGCTGCCGGGCGAGGCTTTTCCTGCCGATGGCTGCATTACGCGAGGCAACACCCAGGCCGATGAAGCCCTGCTCACGGGTGAATCCACCCCGGTTGAGCGCCCCGAAGGCAGTCAGGTAACGGCGGGCAGCTACAACCTTCAGGCGCCGGTCGAGGTGAGGGTGGAGGGGATTGGTGGTCAGACCCGTTTCGCCCAGATTCTGGCCTTGATGGAAAGCGCTTCATTGCAAAAGCCCCGCCTCGCCCAACTGGCGGACCGTATTGCGCGGCCCTTCCTCTTGGCTGTGTTGCTGGCGGCCGGGCTGGCGGTTGTCTGGTGGTGGCCTTCTGACCCGGGCCACGCGCTGATGGTGGCCGTGGCGGTGCTTATCGTCACCTGCCCATGCGCCTTGTCTTTGGCTACGCCGGTGGCCATGTTGACGGCGGCGGGCACGCTGGCCCGCCATGGCGTGCTGGTGCGCAACCTGCAGGGGCTGGAGGCCCTGGCCAGCGTGGATGCACTGGTGTTTGACAAGACAGGCACGCTCACCCGGGACGGCATGGCTGTGCATTCGGTGCGGTGCGCACCAGGGCTGGACCGGGACGAGGCCCTGGCTCTGGCCGCCACGCTGGCGCGGCAGTCCATGCACCCCGCGTCCCGCGCCATTGTGGCGGCGGCACCGGCGGACAGCACTCGCTGGAGCGCGTTGAGCCTGCGTGAAGAGGCGGGCCAGGGGTTGACCGCCGAAGTGCACGACGCATCGGGCAGCGCTGCCCCGCGCTGGCTGCGCTTGGGTTCGGCTCGCCACGCGGGGGTGCCCGCGCAAGATGGTGGCGAGGCGCTGCAAGTGGTGCTTTCGGGGCAGGGGAGCGACGGCCAGTTCACTGAACTGGCGCGGTTTGATGTGATTGAAGATGTACGGCCCGAGGCAGCAGAGGTGGTGCGTGCGCTGCAACAGGCGGGAGTGTCGGTGCAGATATTGTCGGGAGACCGTCTGGGCGCGGTGCAGCGGGTGGCCACGCAGGCAGGCATATCCCAGGCGCAGGGCGAATGCACCCCCCAGGACAAGCTGGTTGCCTTGCAGGGGCTGCAGGCGCAGGGGCGCCATGTGGCCATGGTGGGCGATGGCCTCAACGATGGCCCAGTTCTCGCCGGGGCCAATGTATCGTTCGCCTTTGGGCGTTCGGTGCCGCTGGCACAATCACGTGCTGATTTCGTGGTGCTGGGGGGTAGCCTGTCGCTGGTTGCGCAGGCCGTGCTGCTGGCGCGTCAGACCTTGCGCGTGGTCAGGCAGAATCTATGGTGGGCTGCAGGCTATAACGCGCTGTGCGTGCCCTTGGCGCTGGTCGGCTGGATGCCGGCCTGGCTAGCGGGGCTGGGCATGGCGCTCAGTTCGCTGCTGGTGGTGCTGAACGCTGCCCGTTTGTCCCGTGCCTTGCCGGGTGCGCAGGCATCTGGCCCGTACATGCCAGAACAGGTGAAAGGCCCAGCCCCCATGACCACTGCTTCCCAATCTTCCCTGGACCCGGTCTGATGGACATCCTGTATTTGCTGATCCCCTTGTCTGTTATTTTGGTCTTGATGGTCCTGGCAGGTCTGTGGTGGGCGATCTATCACGGCCAGTTCGAGAGCGTGGAGCAAGAGGGCGAGCGTATTATTCGGGACGATTGACATGCATCAATGTCAAATAACCCTACTTAAATAAAACTATTCCAGTAATAAAACGAGGTGCCCGATGGATTCTCCAAAAACAATGACTGCGCACTACAACGACACGGTTGTGCGTCAGTTTTCTATCATGGCCGTGGTCTGGGGGGTGGTTGGCATGCTGGTGGGCGTGTTCATCGCCGCCCAGCTTGCTTGGCCAGAACTCAATTTCGGTATTTCCTGGCTTAGTTATGGGCGCTTGCGACCACTGCACACCAACGCGGTGATTTTTGCGTTCGGTGGTTGCGGCCTGTTTGCCACCAGCTATTACGTGGTGCAGCGTACGTGCCAGACGCGCTTGTTCGCACCGTCGCTGGCTGCGTTCACCTTCTGGGCCTGGCAGCTGGTCATTGTGGCTGCGGCGATCAGCTTGCCCCTGGGTTACACCCAGGGCAAGGAATATGCCGAACTGGAATGGCCTATCGACATCCTGATTGCCGTGACCTGGGTGTCCTATGCCATCGTGTTTTTTGGCACGATCGGCACGCGCAAGGTCAAGCATATCTATGTGGCCAACTGGTTCTTTGGGGCCTTCATCCTGGCGGTAGCCTTGCTGCACATTGTCAATAGTGCTGCCATTCCCGCAGGGTTCATGAAGAGCTATTCGGCCTATGCGGGTGTTCAGGATGCCATGGTGCAATGGTGGTACGGCCACAATGCTGTGGGCTTTTTCCTCACCACCGGCTTCCTGGGGATGATGTATTACTTCATCCCCAAGCAGGCGGGCCGTCCGGTGTACAGCTATCGCCTGTCCATCGTGCACTTCTGGGCACTGATCTTCACCTACATGTGGGCGGGCCCACACCACCTGCACTACACCGCGCTGCCTGACTGGACGCAATCGGTGGGCATGGTGTTCTCCCTGATTCTGCTGGCCCCGAGCTGGGGCGGCATGATCAACGGAATCATGACCCTGTCGGGCGCCTGGCACAAGCTGCGTGACGACCCCATCCTGCGCTTTTTGATCGTGTCGCTGTCGTTCTACGGCATGTCCACGTTCGAGGGTCCGATGATGTCCATCAAGACCGTCAATGCCCTGAGCCACTACACCGACTGGACCGTGGGTCACGTGCACTCGGGTGCCTTGGGTTGGGTGGGTCTGATCACCATGGGTTCGCTGTATTACATGGTTCCCCGCCTGTTCGGGCGCGAAAAGATGCACTCCATCAAGGCGATTGAGCTGCACTTCTGGATGGCCACCATCGGTATCGTGCTGTACATCGCCGCCATGTGGATTGCCGGTGTGATGCAGGGCCTGATGTGGCGCGCCATCAATGCGGACGGCACGTTGACCTATACCTTCGTTGAAAGCGTGAAGGCAACCTATCCGTTCTACGTGATCCGCGTGGCCGGTGGGCTGCTGTATCTAGGCGGCATGATCATCATGGCCTGGAACGTGTGGGCAACCGCTATTTCTGGTCGTTCGGTCAAGGTAGCCATTCCCGCCGTGAACGCTGCCCACGCCTGAGCCCGAAGGAGCCCATTCATGTCTGATAAAAACCAAAATGCTTCTGCCGGCTTCACCCATGAAAAGGTGGAAACCAACAATTTTCTGATGATCGTGCTGATCCTGCTGGTGATCGCCATCGGCGGCCTGGTGGAAATCGTGCCTCTGTTCTTTCAGAAGTCCACAACCGAGGCGGTAACCGGCGTGCAGCCGTACTCGTCGCTTCAGCTGATGGGGCGCGATGTCTACATTCGTGAAGGTTGCTACAACTGCCATTCACAGATGATCCGGCCCTTCCGCGCAGAAACCTTGCGCTATGGCCACTACTCGGTTGCTGGCGAATACGTGTACGACCATCCGTTCCAGTGGGGCAGCAAACGCACCGGCCCTGATCTGCATCGTGTGGGAGGAAAGTACAGCGACGAATGGCATCGCATTCACCTGAACAATCCGCGCGACGTGGTGCCCGAGTCCAATATGCCCGCGTATCCATGGCTTGAGAAAAACACCCTTGATCCAGCCGATGTAGCCCCGCGCATGAATGCGCTGCGAACCGTGGGCGTGCCTTATACCGATGAGCAGATCGCTGCGTCTGCCGCTGATGTGAAGGGCAAGACCGAGATGGATGCCTTGGTGGCTTACCTGCAAGTCATGGGCCGTGCGCTCAAGTAAAGGAAATTTGCCATGGACATCACGACCATGCGCATCGTCGCCACACTGGCATCGATGGCTTGCTTTATTGGCATCTGGGTCTGGGCCTACAGGGGCCGCAACAAGTCCAGGTTTGATGAGGCAGCCCAGCTGCCCTTCAAGCAAGATTGACCTTCACCAGAACGAGAACATCCCATGAGTGACTTCACCAGCAATTTCTGGTCGGTCTTTGTGACCACGCTGACCCTTGTCGGCATCATCGCCTGCGGCATTCTGCTTTGGATGGCGGGCCGCAAGAAAGTCTCGGCCACGGCCGACAACACCACCGGCCACGTCTGGGACGAGGATCTGGTCGAAATGAACAACCCCCTGCCGCGTTGGTGGGTGTGGCTGTTCGTTATCACCATCGTCTTTGGTCTGGGCTATCTGGCAGCCTATCCCGGTCTTGGCACCTTCACAGGCAAGCTGAACTGGACGCAAAAGGGCGAGTACGAGGCCGAAATGGCCAAAGCCAAGGCGGAAATCGAGCCTCTGTATGCACGCTTTGCGTCCATGAAGCCTGAAGACGTGGCCGTGGATCCGCAGGCACATGCCATTGGCGAGCGCCTGTTCATGAACAACTGTGCCCAGTGCCACGGTTCGGATGCTCGTGGCAGCAAGGGTTTTCCCAACCTTGCGGACAACGACTGGCTGCATGGCGGCAACCCCGAAAAGATCCGCGAAACCCTTGAAAAGGGGCGCATCGGCAATATGCCTCCCATGGCTGCTGCCGTCGGATCTCCGGAAGATGTCCGCAATCTGTCGCACTATGTCTTGAGTCTTTCGGGCAGCCCCCATGATTCCGTGCGGGCATCCTTGGGTAAGTCCAAGTTTGTCTCATGCGCGGCCTGCCATGGTATGGACGGCAAGGGCAACCAGGCTCTGGGAGCCCCCAACCTGACGGACGACATCTGGTTGCACGGCTGGGGCGAAGCGGCCATCACCACTATGATCAATAGCGGCAAGGTCAACGAGATGCCTGCGCAAGCAGACAAGCTGTCAGAAGCGCAGATCGGCGTGCTGGCTTCCTATGTATGGGGCTTGTCCAACAAGCCCGCCGCAGCCCGCTGAAATCGGGGCGACCCCGCCACCTCTGGCTGGGGTCGTCGTCCTGAAGTGTTTGTTTTTCTGCCTCCACCGCCAGCACCATGAAATCATCTGACAGGCCACCGCGCAAGGTCATTCCCATTGCGGCGGCCACACCCGATCCATCGGCAGAGGGCGAATTTGTTTCCCTCTACGAGGCGCAAAAGAAGATTTACCCGCGATCCATCAGTGGGTACTTTGCGCGTTGGCGGTGGGCCATGGTGTTTCTGACCCAAATCGTTTTTTATGGGTTGCCTTGGCTTGAGTGGGGCCAGCGCCAGATGGTGCTGTTTGATCTGGGTGCTCGCCGTTTCTATATTTTCGGCTTGGTTCTGTACCCACAGGATTTCATCTATCTGACGGGGCTGCTGATCATTTCGGCGCTTTCGCTGTTTCTGTTTACTGCGGTTGCGGGCCGGTTATGGTGCGGATTTGCTTGCCCACAAACGGTCTACACCGAGATATTCATGTGGATCGAGCACAAGATCGAGGGAGATCGCAGTGCGCGTCTGCGGCTGGATGCGGGCCCCTGGACATTTGAAAAAATCCGCAAGAAGTTCCTGAAGCAGGCCGTATGGGTGGCCGTGTCCCTTTGGACCGGTTTCACCTTTGTGGGTTATTTTGTGCCGATTCGGGAGCTGGGTCCTGAGCTGTTGGCTTTTGCTGGCGGCTGGCAGATTTTCTGGGTGCTTTTCTACGGATTGGCCACCTACGGCAATGCCGGTTTTATGCGGGAGCAGGTGTGCAAATACATGTGCCCCTATGCCCGTTTCCAGAGCGCAATGTTCGATCGAGATACGCTCATCGTCACCTACGACGAAGCCCGAGGCGAGCCGCGTGGCCCCCGAGTCAAGACGGTGGACTACAAGGCCAAGGGGCTGGGCGACTGCATTGACTGCACCTTGTGTGTTCAAGTGTGCCCGGTGGGTATTGATATCCGCAAGGGTCTGCAATACGAATGCATTGGCTGCGGCCTTTGCGTGGATGCCTGCAATACCGTGATGGACAAGATGCACTACCCCAAGGGCTTGATACGGTATTCAACCCAGAATGGTGTTCTCAATCGCTGGAATCAGTCGCAAATTTTGCGACATGTCTTGCGCCCTCGTGTGCTCATCTACACCGCCGTTCTGGTCGCATTGTGCGTGGGTATGTTAGTCAGCCTCACAACACGGACACCGCTCAAAGTGGATATTGTGCGGGATCGCGCCGCCTTGTCCCGCATTGTGGCGGGGGGCAAGCTTGAAAATGTTTATCGGCTGCAAATCATGAACGCTACAGAGGCTACGCAGCGCTATCGCATTTCAGCATCGGGCCTGGATGGCCTTGAGGTGGCCTCGGAGCAAGAGGTAGACATAGGCGCTGCGGAGTCTCGTTGGGTCGCAGTGCGGTTGCAAATCCCCTATGGATCGGCACCTCCAGGTTCTCACGCGATTCATTTCGACATTTCAGCGCTGGAAAGCGGCGGCAAAGTGGCTGAAAAATCCATTTTCCTGGTTCCACGCTGAGTGAAAGTCACTGTGCCCTACATGGTGGTTTGTGCGCTGTATTGCTGATGTTTCAAGGAGATTCCATGTCGTCCAACCCCGTTATCAATCGTGAACCGCAACCTTGGTGGAGATTCGGTCATGTCTGGCTGGTGATTGCCGGGCCGGTCATTGTGGTGATCGCTGGTTTTGTCACCTTGTGGCTGGCCATCAGCCGCCCAGACCCCGTTGTGGCCGAAGACTATTACCGCAAGGGGCTTGAAATCAACCAGACGCTGGCGCAACCAGAAAAAAGCTTGGCTCCTGCACTGAAAGCCCGGAACCACGCGGCGACTCCTGCCGGAGATCAGCCCCGCTGAGTTGGCACTCCGCATGCGCAATCTTTTGCCAAGATTAAAGGAAACAAGACGATGTGGACACAACGCCTGATGTGGATTGCATGGCCTGCCTTCATGGTGGCGGGCATTCTCGAAATGCTGGTTTTTGCCATGGTGGATCCGCAGGATCTGCATTGGTTTGGCCAGCCCTTGACGCTGTCTCGCGAGGGTGTCTACACCCTCGCTTTTTTCGTGTTCTGGATCATCACCATGGTTGCCAGTGCTATGACAACCCTGCTGTCCATGTCACCTTTTGAGCTCAATCGTTGTCCTGTGCCTGCGCATGCTCGGCCCGACGATTGTCACAAAGTGACGCCCTGCCCGTAGCCGCCATGCCGTTGCAGTGAGGCGACTCAGTGGGGGGCGCGATTTCAGGTGGCTGCTCAGTGGCAGGCCTGTTGGTTGTTGACGATTCGCCTGAGGGCTTCGGTGTCCAGAATGCGAACGTGGCGCTGCTTGACTTCCACGATGCCGTCTTCCACAAATTTGGAGAACGTTCGGCTCACCGTTTCCAGCTTGAGACCCAGGTAGCTGCCGATTTCCTCTCGTGTCATTCGCAGCACCAGCTCTGATTGAGAGAACCCGCGGGCATGAAGGCGTTGCACCAGATTGAGAAGAAAGGCTGCGAGGCGCTCCTCTGCGCGCATACTGCCAAGCAAAAGCATCACGCCGTGCTCGCGCACGATTTCACGGCTCATGATCTTGTGAACGTGGTGTTGCAGTGCAGAGACTTCGCGCGACAGCTCTTCGATGCGATCGAAAGGCATGACACACACTTCGGCGTCTTCGAGCGCGACGGCATCGCAGGTGTGGTGATCGTTGACGATGCCATCCAGTCCGATGATTTCACCGGCCATCTGAAAGCCCGTGACCTGATCGCGTCCGTCTTCCGTGGCGACGCAGGTCTTGAAAAACCCGGTACGGATGGCATAGAGCGAAGTGAACGACTCGCCATTGCGAAACAGCGTACTTCCCCGTTTGATTTTTCGTCGTACAGCCACGACTTCATCAATCCGTTGCAGCTGCTGCTCGTTCAGACCAACGGGCATGCAGAGTTCTCGCAGGTTGCAGTTGGAGCAGGCGACTTTGATGGTTTGCGGATTCATGGACACTGGAGTCTAGTTGGGCAGGGATAATTGGTGTGTGGCTGGCGGGACGCGATTTGTGCGCTCGGCTGCTGACATGAATCAAATTGTCGCCGCTACGTCCGACCATCCTCTTGATTAAAGTCAAGGACGTTGGGCGAAGGGTACGGCACAGTACTGCTGCACGCAAGGATATTTTCCAATGACCGCTGTTTCACCAGAACTTCTGCGCCGTTTTGACGTGCCAGGGCCCCGTTACACCTCATACCCAACGGCCGACAGGTTTGTCGAAGCTTTTGGGCAGGAGGATTATGCCCTCGCGCTTTCGCAGCGTCGGCTTGGCACCACGGCGATGGCGTTGCCATTGTCCCTGTACGTCCATATCCCCTTTTGCGAATCGCTGTGTTACTACTGCGCTTGCAACAAAATCATCACCAAGCACCACGACCGTGCGGATGTGTACTTGCGCTACTTGAGCCGCGAGATTGATCTGCACACGGCCCATTGCGGCACCGGGCAGGTTGTCAGTCAGCTGCATTTGGGGGGGGGAACACCTACGTTCCTCTCGGACGATGGATTGCGGCAGCTCATGGCCACGCTGCGGCGCAGCTTCACTTTCGCCCCGGGCGGAGAGTACTCCATCGAAGTGGACCCACGCACTGTCACGGCAGATCGGCTGGCGGTGCTGGCCGAGTTGGGCTTCAATCGTCTGAGCTTCGGCGTTCAGGATTTCGATGCCGAGGTTCAGAAGGCCGTGCACCGCATCCAGCCCGCAGAGCAGGTCTTCGCGCTCGTGGAGGCGTCGCGCGCGCTGGGCTTTGAGTCGGTCAATGTCGATTTGATCTACGGGCTGCCACGCCAGACACCCGAGTCATTCGACCGCACTTTGGCTCAGGTGGTCCAGTTGCGCCCAGACCGGATTGCTCTGTATGCCTATGCGCACTTGCCAGATCGCTTCAAGCCTCAGCGGCGCATTCTCTCGACAGAACTGCCCGCGGCGTCAGCCAAGGTGACCATGCTCTCGCGCTCGCTGGACACTTTCATGGAAGCCGGGTATGTCTATGTGGGCATGGACCATTTTGCTTTGCCCACCGATGCTTTGGCCGTTGCCAAGCGGCAAGGGCGACTGCACCGCAATTTTCAAGGTTACAGCACCCAACCCGATTGCGACCTCATTGGCTTGGGGGTGTCGGCGATCGGCAGGGTGGGTGCCACCTACAGTCAGAACGCCAAGTCGCTCGAGGAATATTACGACCATCTGGACCAGGGACGTTTGCCTGTGGTGCGTGGATTGGCGCTGAACCGTGACGATCTGGTCCGAAGGGCTGTCATCATGGCGCTCATGTGCCAAGGTGAATTGCAGTTTGAACCCATTGACCAAGCGTGGCTTATTGATTCTCGGAAGTATTTTGCGCCCGAGCTGGAGCAGCTGGAGACCATGGCCGAACAAGGTCTTGTTGTGCTGAATTCAGAGAGCATCAAGGTGACGGCCATGGGATGGTTTTTTGTGCGCGGCATCGCAATGGTGTTTGACCGCTATTTGCAGGCGGACCGCAATCGGGCCAGGTTCTCACGCATCATCTAGCGTTGACTGAATGGACTGTGCACCCTAATAAATGCTTGCGCCTCTCGCCGTAACTGCCTTGTTCATGGGTCTCGCAGGCGGGCCCCATTGCTTGGCCATGTGCGCTGCACCTTGCGGTGCGCTGGTGGGGCAGGGCGGGGCGCGTTCCACTGCGGACGAAACCGGCAACGTTGCGGTTCAGGCAGTGCAGTGGGTTCCGCAAGGCGGCATGCCGCGCCGGTTGCTGGCGTTTCACCTTGGGCGCCTGTTTGGCTATGCCGGGGCGGGCGCGCTGGCAGCGCTGGCCATGGAGAGCCTGGCCTGGCTGACGCAGCAAACCATGGCCCTGAGTCCGGTATGGACCTTGATGCACGTTGCAGTCATGGCCTGGGGCTTGATGATGATGGTGCAGGCGCGTCAGCCGGTGTGGGTGGAGCGGGCCGGGCGCACGGCTTGGCGCCGCGTGCAACCTCTTGTCCGTGCACCTGGAGGGCTGATGGTGGCGGGGCTGCTTTGGGCCCTCATGCCTTGCGGATTGCTTTATTCGGCGCTGCTGGTTGCCGCGCTCAGCGGTGGTGCACTGCAGGGCGCCGTCACCATGCTGCTTTTCGGAGTGGGCAGCGGTCTTTGGCTTGTGGGTGGCCCTTGGTTGTGGGGCCGCTTGCGTACACGCATCAATGCGGTGCGCGCCAGCTGGGGAACCCGGCTGGCGGGGGCGCTACTGGTGGGGGTTGCTGGTTGGGCCCTGTGGATGGATCTGATCTACAAACCCTCCTTGTGGTGCCGTTAGTTGCAAGGCAACCGTGTTGGAGTCGGTGATCGGGCGATAATTGCAGTAACTCTTGGTGGAATTCATCTCACCATGTATCTTTTTATGTGCTGTGAATTCTTCCCTCCTCATTGACATCAGTCAGCTTCGCATCGGCATGTACGTTCAGTTGGACGTGGGCTGGTTGCACCATCCTTTCCCAGTGAGCCGCTTTCGCATCGTTTCGGCGAGCCAGATTGCCACGCTCAGGGAGCTTGGTCTTTCCGAAGTTCGTTACTATCCCCATAAAAGTGATCCCGCACTGGACGCGGTCGTGGCCAAGGTGCCTGATGTGGACGACCCGGAATTGGCAGCAGACCCGGTTGTCCCGGCTGTAATTGCAGATTCCATCGCCGCCCAGAATCGCGCCCACTTGCAGCGTCAGAACCAGCTATTGGCCGCATGCAACCAGCGTTTCGAGGACGCGACACGGCAGTATCAGGCCGTAGAGCGTGCAGTTGGCGCGCAGCGAGACCTGGCTCGCCATCACAGCGAAGCGCTGGTGGCGGACTGCCTGAAGGAATTGCTGCAGAACGGGGACGTAGTGATCCGTCTCCTGTCAGAAGGCGTGGGCGAGAGCAGCGCGCTGCACCCCGTCAATGTCATGGTGGTCAGCCTCTTGCTGGGCAAGGCTTTGGGCATGAAAACCCCGGAAATGCACCAGCTCGGGATGGCTGCGTTGCTGCACGATCTGGGCAAGCTCAACGCACCAGCTGACGCCGGGCTCACTCCGGCCGCGCGAGAGCGTTATGAGGCGCATGTGGGGCATTCAGTCGCTTTTGCCCAGCAAATGGGACTGTCAGATGCTGTTCTGACCGCAATAGCCCAGCACCATGAAATGGCAGACGGTAGCGGATTCCCCCTGCGTCTCGTGGGCGAAGATATGGGGCGCGCGGGCCAGATTCTGGCCTTGGTCAATCACTACGACCGCATGTGCAACCCGGTGGGAAGTGTGGAGGTCCTGACTCCCCACGAAGCCCTTTCGGCGATTTTTGCCCAGCTCAAGTCGCGCTTTGATCCGGTGGTACTGGGAGCCTTCATCCGAATGATGGGGGTTTATCCGCCAGGATCCGTAGTTCAGCTGGTGAATGACCGTTACGCGATTGTGGTTTCGGTCAACTCTTCCAGGCCGCTGCGCCCCAAGGTGATTGTTCACGACATCCGCGTTCCCAAGGACGAGGCGCCGGTGCTGGACCTGGAGGAGATGCCCGAACTGGGTATACGACGCAGTCTGAAGCCTGCCCAGTTGCCTCGCGATGCACTCGATTACCTGTCGCCTCGCAAGCGGATCTGTTATTTTTTTGAGCGCGCCGTAGACCCCGGTTCCGATAAGGCGCAAGCGTGAGTCTTTTTCCGACGCACGCCTGGCTGGATGGCTTGCTGGAGGCCGTTTGGCTCGTGGACGAAAAGAGCCTGTGCATCTTGCAGGTGAACAAGGCGGCGGAGCGGTTGGCTGGACTGCCAGGCAGCGACATGGTAGGCAAGCCCGTGACAAGCCTGGCAGCGACGCCCCAGGACCATGCCTTCTGGGCCGAGCCCAAGGCCACCCTTGCAGCTGGCATTCACTCTCACACCAGCATGTTGCGAGCAGATGGTGTGCTGGTGCCTGTGGATCGACGCGTCACATGGGTGAACCCGGGCGATGGGCACGCTGTTCTCATGCTCACCATGCTGGACCGCAGTGCCCAGAACGCTACCGAGCAGGAGCTGGAAACCTTGCTCTCCGAATTGCGCGCCACCCTCGACTCCGCTGCCGACGGCATGCTGGTGTGCGGGCTTGACGGGCGCGTGCGTGCCTTTAACCAGCGGCTGGCGCAAATCTGGAATATTCCGCGGGCGCTATTGCTGCAGCGCAATGACGCTGCGGTGCACGAGCATCTCTCATCCATGGTGGTGGATGTAGAGGACTATCAGGCGCGCCTTGCCGCCATTGAATGTGAGCCGCTGCTGGAGCGCACCGACATCCTGGAGTTGCACGGCGGCATGACGGTGGAGCGCCGCGTTGTGCCCCAGCTTCACAAGGGACGACCCGTGGGACGTGTGTATTCCTTTCGGGACATCACCCGCCAGACCGAGGTGCAGGCTAGCCTGCGTCTGGCGGCACGGGTTTTTGATTCCAGCCTGGACGCCATCTTCATTGCAGATAGCCAGCACCAGCTCATGCGCATGAATCCGGGCTGCGAGCGTTTGGTTGGGCCTTGCTCTGCAGCGTTTGAGGGATGCCTGGCGGCGTCCTTGTTTGGTAGTGGTTCGGACGCATCCTTCATGGAACAGGTGCTGGCCGGATGGGATCGTGAAGGCTTCTGGGAGGGCGAGCTCTGGTTGCCACGCGACAACGGTGCCTACTGCGCCGTGCATCTTTCATGGGTTGCGCTGCGCGATGATGAAGGCCGGGTTGTACAAAGCATTGGCTTCATGCGCGACCTCACGTTGCAGCACGCGGCCCAGAAACGCATTGAAGAACTTGCCTACAGCGATGTGCTGACCGGTTTGCCCAACCGGTTGCTGCTATCGCAGAGGGTGCACACCGCGATTCAGGGCGGGCGGGCCAGCGACACCGGCTTTGCCATCCTTTTCCTGGATCTGGACCGGTTCAAGATCATCAACGACTCTCTGGGCCATCCCTTTGGTGATCGGGTATTGCAGTTGGTCGCCGAGCGCCTGCAGGCTTGCCTGCGACAGACCGACATGTTGTGCCGCCTCGGTGGCGACGAGTTCGTGATTTATTTGCATGGCGCCGACGCCGTGGTGGCGGAAAGCGTGGCAGGCCGGATACTGGACGACATGCTCAGGCCGTTCTTGCTGGATGGCATGGGGTTCTCCATCCAGTGCAGCATTGGCATGGCGCTGTATCCGCAAGACGGGGTCACGCTGGACGATCTCATCAAGCAGGCCGACACGGCTATGTACCGCGTCAAGGAGCGGGGGCGTGGCAGCTATGGCTTTTACCAGCCACAGATGAACGCCAACCTGCTCTCGCGCATGAAGCTCGAGCACGCCATGCGCCAGGCGCTGGGTGAGCAGCGCCTGTCTGTGCATTATCAGCCGCAGGTGAACCTCATTACCGGCAGGATCATCGGGGCAGAGGCGCTGATCCGATGGATGGACCCTGAGTTTGGTGCCGTATCACCCGCACAGTTTGTGCCGTTGGCTGAGGAGTCCGGCTATATCGTGACGCTGGGGGCATGGGTGATGGAGCAGGCTGTGCGCGAAGCTGCGCAATGGATGCGGGATGGCATGCCCATTGTGGTGTCCGTCAACGTTTCTGCGCTGGAGTTTCGCCAGGCCGATTTCGTGGAACGTCTGACGCGTCTGCTGGCAGTGCACCAGTTGCCACCGACCTTGCTCGAACTGGAGCTGACCGAAACCATCTTGCTGCAGGATGCGCACGAAATGGAGCTGCGCTTGGGAGCCCTGTCAGAGCTTGGTGTGAGCCTCGCCATCGACGACTTTGGGACGGGCTACTCCAGCCTTGCTTATCTGAAGAAGCTGCCCATCCACAAGCTCAAGATCGACCAGTCGTTCGTGCGGGGCCTGCCCGAAGACGATGGGGACCGTGCCATTGTCAGTGCTATCATCAGCATGGGGCGCGCGCTGCATATCGAAGTGGTGGCAGAGGGTGTGGAAACATCTGCCCAACGCGCCGTGCTGCAACAGATGCAGTGTGGCCATTTTCAGGGATACCTGTGTTCGCCTAGCCTGCCTTCGGCCGAGTTCCGGCAACTGCTGGGCAAGTCCACCCTCGGGCTGGCGCAGTTTGCGCCAGAGAGGCCTGCCACCTAGACTGGGCGAATAGCTCGCTCCCGCAGCGCAAGAGCACGGGGAGGGCGCTCAGCATGTGGCCTTACCGTATCGCAGGGGGTTTCCCTCAGAACGCGGACACGCCCTTCCAGAGCATGTAGGCCGCCAGCACGAACAGCAAACTGGCAAACACACGTTTGAGCTGTTTCACGGGCAGTTGGTGCGCGGCGCGGGCGCCCAAGGGCGCTGTCATGACGCTGCAGGTGGCGATGACTGCCAGAGCCGGCAGCCAGATATAGCCGAGCGAGGCTGCGGGCAGGCCGTCCACGGATTGACCGCCCACCGCATAACCCACCACATTCGCCAAGGCAATCGGAAAGCCCAGTGCGGCACTGGTGGCGACGGCATTGTGAATGGCCACGTTGCACCAGGTCATGAAGGGCACGCTGACAAAACCACCACCGGCACCCACCAGGCCGGACAGGAAACCAATCAGCCCCCCGGCCGCCAATTGACCGCCGGGTCCCGGCATCTGTCGGGACGGCGCCGGTTTTTTGTCCAGAAACATCTGAAATGCGGAGAAGCTCACAAAAAGCCCGAAGAAGATCGCCAGAAATGCACCCTTGAGCAGCGAAAAAACGCCCAGGCTCGCCACCAGTCCGCCGATAACGATGCCCGGCGCCAGCCGCTTCACGCTGTCCCAGCGCACCGCACCCCGCTTATGGTGTGCGCGCACGCTGGAAATCGAGGTGAACATGATGGTGGCCATGGAGGTGGCAATGGCCATCTTGACGGCGAGATCGGGGGCTACTTGCTGGTGGCCCAGGATGTAGGTCAGGAAGGGCACCAGCAGCATGCCACCACCAATGCCGAGCAGGCCCGCCAGAAAACCTGTGCCCAGACCGAGGATTCCGAGTTCAACAATCAGAAGGGGGTCGAGCATCATGCAAAGGATTCCGGGGGTACTGAAGGCGCGACGTCTGCGCAGAGCGTTGCTGCACTGACGGGGGCAAAAAGAGGGTGTCTGCAAGTGCCACCGGACCGGCATCCTGAACCGGGGGTTCAGGTGGGCGAGGGCAGCCAGGCGTTGGGTTCATCTGACGCGAGATGATCACGCTCACCGGGCGATGTACCAAGCCCGTGCTCAATGAGCATTGGTTCAAGGAAATATAAAGCCCGGCAGCACCGCAGACACCTCCATTGTAGGCGCTGGATGCATGCCCTGCAGGCGCTGCCGTTGTAAACAGTGGCTGCAGGTGCGATTTGCTCAGAGCAGTCGCCCGTCTTCCCCCAAGGCGTCATCCAGGCGACGCACAAGCGCCTGCAGCTGCTGATCATCGGTGCTCGCGTCGAAAGGCTGGCTTGTTGACCCGATGGTGTGGGCGTGACCGGCTGGTTGTGCACGCTCGGCCGCCAGGTCAGCGGCTTCGCGGTCGGCAATGTCAAACGCCAGATTCAGCGCCGCCAGCACGGCAATGCGTTCGCGCGACCGCACCTTGCCGGCATCGCGGATGCGCGTCATGGCGGTGTCTACACGCTCCACCGCTTCCAGCAACCTTGACTCGTGCCCTTCGGGGCAGGACAGCAGGTAGCTTTGCTGCAGGATCTGCACCTCGATTTGTTTCATTCGGCGTCCTTGGGGGAGGGGGCGGTGGGCAGGCGTTCCAGCAGGGCATCCACCCGGGCGCGGGCGGCGCTCAAGCGTGATCTGAGGGAGTCGCGCTCTTGCGTGAGGCTAGCCACCTGGCTTGCCAGCAGGGCGTTGGTGCGCTGGAGTTCCGCGTGGCGCAAGAGCAGCCGCTCAACGCGTTCGGCGATCTGGTCGGTGGTGGAAGGAGCGTCCATACTGCCAACGATTGTAGAGGGGTGCACCTGGAATGCCCTTAAAATCGCGCCGTTGGTGCTCGCGGTGTGGTTCACATACCGCAGTTCAACGGGAAGCAGGGAGGTTCCGCCAAACATGGTGGGCCCAGCCTGCGCTGCCCCCGCAACGGTCAGCGGACGAATCATCCGATTCCCTCTTCATTCACACGCCACTGGGTGCCTTGAACAAGCGCCTGGGAAGGCATTGGAGGGTGCTCCGCCAGCCCGGATACCGGCCAACACGGTGGTTTCGTGCGCCTTTCAGGGCAAACGAAGCCTTGTCACCCACATGCTGGCGGGGAAGCCGGCTCGGGTTGTTTGTTGATGATGATTCCTATGAAAATCCGTACCCCTCGTGCGCGCCGTATGGCGCCGCTGTGCCTGCGCCCCTGCGTGCTGGCTGTCCTGTCGCTGGTGTCTGCCCAGGTGGTGGCGCAAGCGCAGCCATGGGCTGCGCCCGTACTGCTGGCGCAAAACGCACGCATGCCTTCGCTGCAAGACACCATGGTGACCGCCACGCGCACCGAGCAGCCCCTGGCCGATCTGGTGGCCGACGTGTCCATCGTGGACCGCGAAACCATCGAAGGCAGCGGTGCCACGGGCCTGGCCGATGTGCTGGCACGCCTGCCGGGTATCGAGATTTCACGCAACGGTGGCGTGGGCAACGCCAGCAGCGTTTTTCTGCGGGGCGCTGAATCGCGCTTCACGGCGGTCTATATCGATGGCGTGCGCATTGACTCGCAGTCCACCGGCGGCGCGCAGTGGGAGCAGATTCCCCTGTCGCAGATCGACCGCATCGAGGTGCTGCGCGGCCCGGCCGCTGCGGTCTATGGATCGGACGCCATTGGCGGCGTGATCCAGCTTTTCACCCGCCGGGGCGAAGGCCCCGCCAGGCCCTCTGTGGGCGTGGGCATTGGCAATCAGGGCACCCGCAAGATCGAGGCCGGCATCAGCGGCGCTGCCGGGCAGGATGGGGTGTTTGATTATTCGCTGGGCATTGCGCGTGAAATCAGCGATGGTTTTGACGCCAAGGTGAGCGGCTCCCACAACCCCGACCGCGATAGCTACCAAAGCACCTCGGGCAACGCACGGCTGGGCTTGCGCATCAATGCCCGGCACCGTCTGGATGCGACGCTGCTGGCCAGCCGCATGAAATCAGGGTATGACGATTTCTCCTACAGCCCAGCCAAGCCCACAGATGACCGCAACATGAACCGACTGCGCACGGCAGGCCTCACCTGGGCGGCGCAATGGTCGGATGTGTACAGCACGCGCGTGTCGATTACCGATTCGGTCAACCGCTACGAGACCACGCCATCGCTTTACCTCACCGAGACCCAGCTGCGCGGCTACCTCTGGCAAAACGATTTCCGCTGGGGCGCACATCGTTTCAGTGCCGCCCTGGAACGCCGCGAAGACGACCTGCAAAACGCCCCCATCCAGAATGGCCGCTCGCAGGACGCGCTGGCTCTGGGCTATGGCTTCAACGCGGGGCGCCACACGCTGCAGCTCAATGTGCGCCACGACTCCGACAGCGAGTTTGGTGGCAAGGACACGGGCAGCGCGTCGTATGGCTACGCCTTTGCCCCGCGCTGGCGCGCCACGGCCTCGGTGGGCACTGCTTTTCGGGCACCTACCCTGTACCACCGGTTCAGCGAATACGGCGTGGCCACGCTGCAGCCCGAGACCAGCCGCAACGCCGAACTGGGCTTGCGGTATGCACAAGACCGCAGCAGCTTCTCGGTGGTGGCTTACCGCAACCGGGTCTCGAACCTGATCTCGTTCGCGGGTGCAGGCACCTGTGCATCTGCCTTCGGTTGCTATGCCAACACGGCCCGCGCGCAGTACGAGGGTGTAACGTTTGCCGGGTCTTACCACCTGTCGGGTGTGCAGCTTCACGGCTCGCTCGACCTGCAAAACCCACGCGACCTGGACACGGGCAAGCAGCTGGCGCGCCGGGCCAAGCGCCATGCCACTCTGGGTGCCGACACGCGCATTGCCGACTGGACCCTGGGCGCCGAGGTGCAGGCCTCGGGTCGCCGGTTTGACAATGCGGCCAACACCAATGTGCTGGGGGGCTATGCGCTGTTCAACCTGTATGCAAGCACCCGCATTGCCCGTGATTACACGCTGCTGGCCCGCATCGATAACCTGGCCGACAAGGACTACCAGTTGGCCCGCACCTACGCCACACCTGGCCGTACGCTCTATGTCGGCGTGAAGTGGGCGCCGCAGTGAACATAGCCCCCAAGCTCTCTCACTTCGTGTGGTCGCTGCCCCCCGAGGGGGCGCAGCCTTGCTTGGGGCGGCCCGGCGCGGCGGCTCAGTCTCTGGTCGGTACGCGCTCAGCATGACTCCACCTTCATCGGCCCGCTGCCCGGCGCTGCTGGTCGCCGCACCCGCGTCCGGCCAGGGCAAGACCACCGTTACGGCGGCCCTTGCGCGGCTGCATGCGCGCAGGGGACTTCAGGTGCGGGTGTTCAAGTGCGGGCCCGACTTTCTGGACCCGCACTGGCACCAGCTTGCCAGCGGGGCCCCGGTGCACCAGCTCGACCTGTGGATGACGGGCGAAGCCGACTGCGCCCGGCGCCTGCATGCGGCGGCGCAAGAGGCCGACCTCATCCTCATCGAAGGCGTCATGGGCCTGTTCGATGGCGATCCGAGTGCGGCCGATCTGGCCCAGCGCTTCGATGTGCCGGTGCTGGCGGTGGTGGACGCGTCGGCCATGGCTGGCACGTTTGGTGCACTGGCGTTTGGCTTGCAGCACTACCGCCCGGGTTTGCCTTGGGCGGGCGTGCTGGCCAACCGCGTGGGCAGCGCACGCCATGCCGACATGCTGCAGGCTGGCTTGCGCGAGCCCCAGGATTGGCTGGGTGCCGTGATGCGGGTGACCTTGAAAGCTGATGTGGGCGCTGCCCGTGCTGCCGGGGCCTTGCTGCCCGAGCGGCACCTGGGCCTGGTGGCGGCGCACGAGCTGCTGGACAGCCAGCAGCGCCTGGATGCCGCTGCCGACGCGCTGGCGGCCACGCCGCTGGGGCAGATGACGGCCCAGGACCTGCAACGCTGGGCGGTGGATTTCCCCGCGCCCGCGCACACGGCTGCCGTGCCCGCCTTGCTGGCGGGCCGCACGGTGGCCGTGGCGCGCGATGCCGCGTTCTGCTTCATCTACGCCGCCAACGTGCAGTGCCTCACGCATATGGGCGCGCGCGTGGTATTTTTTTCGCCCCTGCACGACGCGGCGCTGCCCCAGTGCGACGCCGTGTGGCTGCCCGGTGGCTACCCCGAGCTGCACGCCGCGCAGATTGCCGCCAACACCGGCATGCAGGCCAGCCTGCGTGCACATGTGGGCGCAGGCAAGCCGCTCTGGGCCGAGTGCGGCGGCATGATGGCGCTGATGGAATCCATCGCTCTGGCCGATGGCAGCACCGCCCCACTGTGGGGGCTGCTGCCCGGCCAGGTGACCATGCAAAAGCGCCTGGCAGCGCTGGGGCCGCAGCAACTGGCCGTGGCGGGGCATACCCTGCGTGGCCACACGTTTCATTATTCGACCTGCGACAGCAGCGCCACCGTGGTGGCCCGCACGGCCCGGCCGGGTGAAGTGCCCGCGCCGGATGCTGGCGAGGCGCTGTACCAGCAGGGCAGCATCCACGCCAGCTACTTTCACGCGTGGTTTCCTTCCAGCCCCGAGGCTGTGGCCCACCTGATGGGCGGAGTGCCCCTATGACCATGCCGCACGCAGCCATCACCACCGAACTTATCCTGGGCGGCCAGAAAAGCGGCAAGTCGCGCCGCGCCGAGCTGCTGGCGCGCGACTGGCTGGCGCAGGCGGGCGACCACCGCGCGGTGCTGATTGCCACGGCAGAGGCCTGGGACGACGAAATGCGCGAGCGCATCGCGCGCCACCAGCGCGACCGCGCCGCACGCGTGCCGGGCCTGCAGACTGTGGAAGAGCCGCACGACGTGGCCGCAGCCGTAGCGCGGCACAGCGCTGCCCACACGCTGGTGGTGGTGGATTGCCTCACGCTGTGGCTCACCCACTGGACAATGCCTTTCGGTGTGGAAACCATGGATATTGAGCAAAAACAGGCTCTAGACCATATCTGGCAATCGCAAGCAGCTATGTTTTTTGAAGCGATCAGGCAGTCCCCCGGGCCCGTGGTTCTGGTGGGCAACGAAATCGGTCTGGGCGTCATCCCGATGGGACGCGAGGTGCGTGCCTTTGTCGATGCCCTGGGCACGCTCAACCAGCAAGTGGCGCAGTTGTGCCCGCGCGTCACCCTCATGGCGGCCGGGCTGCCTTTGATTTTGAAAGAACCCCGCCCATGAAACCAACCCCCGTGCGCCGCATCCTGTGGGTGATCGCCATCCTGGTCGCGCTGGGCCTGCTCATGGCCGGCCTGGCGCAGGCGCAGGCGCAGACGCAGACGCAGACGCTGATATCTGCCCCGGCCATCCAGGTCACCGACGACCGTGGCCGCACCGTCACGCTGCCACGGCCGCCCCAGCGCATCGTGAGCCTGCTGCCCTCGCTCACCGAAGCCGTCTGCGCGCTGGACCAGTGCCATCGCATGGTGGGGGTAGACCGCTATTCCAACTGGCCCGAAGCCATTACCCGGCTGCCGCAGGTGGGTGGCGGGCTGGACCCGAACATTGAGGCCATTGTGGCGCTGCGGCCTGATGTGGTGTTGATGGCAACGTCGTCGCGCGCGTCGGCCCGGCTTGAATCGCTGGGCGTGGCGGTGGTGGCGCTGGAGCCCAAAACCCACGCCGACGTGCAGCGCGTGTTGGGCAAGATCGGCCAGGTGCTGGCCGTGCCCGACGCGCAGCGCGTGTGGCGCCGCATCGACGCCGCGGTAGAGGCGGCAGCGCAGTCGGTGCCGCCCGCCGCCCGTGGCGCGCGTGTGTATTTCGAGGTGAACCGGGGGCCCTATGGCGCGGGCACCTCGTCGTTCATTGGCGAAACGCTTACGCGCCTGGGCGCCCGCAACATCCTGCCCACAGCGCTGGGGCCTTTTCCCAAGCTCAACCCCGAATACGTGGTGCGGGCCGACCCGGACCTGATCATGGTGGGTGCGCGCAGCGTGGAGGGCCTGGCCGAGCGCCCCGGCTGGGGCAGTCTGCGCGCGCTGCGCGAGCAGCGGCTGTGCGTGTTCTCGCCCGAAGAATCCGACGTGCTGGTGCGGCCCGGTCCGCGCATGGCCGAAGGCGCGCGCCTCATGGCCGGTTGCCTGGCCAGCAAGGCAGTGCCTGCCGCCACGGGCGCTGCGGCGGGGCGTTCATGAGCTTGTCGGTTGCACGGCGCGGGCGCTGGCTGGGGCTGGCGCTGGTGTTGGCCAGCCTGCTGCTGATGCCGCTGGGCACCAGTGTCGGCAGCGTGGGGCTGGAAAACCTGTGGCCCGCATTGTTTGGCGACGGCACCGAGCCCGCAACCCGCGCCACGGCCTGGCAGATCGTGTGGGACATTCGCCTGCCGCGCACACTGGGCGCCTGGTGCGCCGGGGCCCTGCTGGGCCTGGCGGGCGCGGTGGCGCAGGGGCTGTTTCGCAACCCGCTGGCCGACCCGTATCTGTTGGGCAGCGCCTCGGGCGCGTCGCTGGGTGTGGCCTTGGCGCTGGCGCTGATGGGCGGCGGTGCGGGCATGTTGGGGGGCGCATCGGCTGCAGCGGCCGTGTCGGTGTTTTCAAGCCACTGGCTGGTGCGGCTGGGGCTCACCGGGGCCGCATTTGCCGGGGCCGTGCTGGCGGTGATGCTTACGCTGGCACTGGCGCGCGGGGTGCAGCACACGCTGCGCCTGCTGCTGGCGGGCGTGATTGTGGGTGTGGTGCTGGGGGCCTTCACCTCGCTCATCTTGCTGATGTCGCCCGATTCGTTGCAGGCCATGCAGGCCTTTTTGCTGGGCTCCACCGGTTTTGTGGGCTGGACATCGTGCCTGTTGATGGCCGGGGTGTGGCTGCTGTGCCTGGTGGCGGCCTGGGCGCTGTCGCGCGTGCTCGATGGCCTGGCGCTGGGCGAGTCCACCGCGCACAGCCTGGGTCTGCCGCTGGCGCCGCTGCGTGCCGCCTTGGTGGCGGTGCTGGCGCTGGCCACGGGCACAGCCGTGGCCCAGACGGGGTTGATCGCCTTCGTGGGCCTGGCGGCGCCGCATCTGGTGCGCGCGGTGGTCAAGGTGCCGCATGGCCGCCTCATGGGGCTGGCCAGCCTGATGGGCGCCGTGCTGCTGGCGGCGGCCGATTTGCTGGCGCGCGGGCTCATCGCCCCGCAAGAGCTGCCGGTGGGCGTGCTCACCGCCGTGCTGGGCGGTGGCTACCTGCTGTGGCTGATGCACCGGCGCACCGGCCCCGGGGGGCTGCTATAAATGGAATTTGCTACCAAAAATATAGCTGTAGGGGCTTATGGTGTAGGCGCCAGCATCGGAAAAGCTTCTGTATTGCACGGCATTACGCTGCAGCTCGCGGCCGGCCGCTGGACGAGCATTGTGGGCCCCAACGGCGCGGGCAAGTCCACCTTGCTGCGTGCGCTGGCGGGGCTGATGCCGTGCAGCGGCAGCGTGCATCTGCTGGGCCGTCCGCTGGCCGAATGGCCGCGCGGTGATCGGGCTCGGGCCCTGTCGTGGCTGGGCCAGAACGAGGTGGCTGCCGATGACCTCACGGTGTATGACGTTGCCATGCTGGGCCGCCTGCCGCACCAGCCCTGGCTGTCGCCGCCCAGCGCGGCCGACCATGCTGCGGTCGAGCAGGCCTTGGGCGCCACCCAGGCGTGGGACTGGCGCCACCGCGCGCTGGGCCAGCTCTCGGGCGGCGAGCGCCAGCGCGTGCTGCTGGCCCGGCTGCTGGCTGTGCAGGCGCAGGTGCTGCTGATGGACGAGCCCCTGGCCAACCTCGACCCGCCGCACCAGTCCGACTGGCTCTTGCTGGTGCGCGCCCTGGTGGCGCAGGGCAAAACCGTGGTCAGCGTGCTGCACGAGGTGTCGTTTGCGCTGCAGGCCTGCGACATGGTGGTGCTGGCGGCAGGCCGCGTGCTGCACCACGGCGCCTGCAATGCGCCCGCAACGCACGCCGCGCTGGAGCAGGTGTTTGACCACCGCATACATGTGCGGCAACTGGAAGGCATGTGGATGGCGCTGCCCCGCTTGCAGGCCCCCTGATGCTTATCCCTTTTCCTCTTGAAAGACCCATTCGATGCAGATTGAAGCCGCCCCCACTGAAAAACGCTACGAAAAACCCGAGGGCGAGCGCCGTGGCCTCGTCATCGTCAACACTGGCGATGGCAAGGGCAAGAGCACCGCAGCCTTTGGCCTGGCGCTGCGTGCGCATGGCCGGGGCAAGGCCGTGAAGATTTACCAGTTCATGAAAGTGCCCACGGCGCGGTTTGGCGAGCACCGCATGTTCGAGCAGATCGGCATCCCCATCGAAGGGCTGGGCGACGGCTTCAGCTGGAAGAGTCAGGACCTGGAGCATTCGGCGCAGCTGGCGCGTGACGGCTGGGAGAAGGCGCGTGCCGCCATCCTGTCGGGTGAATACTTCATGGTGGTGCTGGATGAAATCACCTATCCGTTGATCTACGGCTGGCTGCCGCTTGAAGGCGTGCTGCACACCCTGCGTGAGCGCCCCCGTGATGTGCATGTGGTGCTCACTGGCCGTCGTTGTCCCGAAGAGATCATCCAACTGGCCGACACCGTGACCGAGATGCGGCTGGTCAAGCACGCGTTCAAGGCGGGCGTGCCCGCGCAGCGGGGCATTGAGGACTGATGGTGACGGCAGCGGATGGCGCAGACAGCGTGCATCCTTACCTCCAAGCCTTTGCGCCAGGTGAGGCATGGGCGTGTACCGGGCAATTTTTGAACGAGGCGGCACGCGCCCGTTCGCCGGCGGCCATGCGCACTGCGTGGGCTTCATGCAGCCCTGACGCAGCGACCCGAGGACGCGGAGCTGATCGGCTTGCAGTGCCCGGGGCCGGTGCAGGCGATTGATGACGAGCCCCTGCTGGTCCCCTCCGGTTGGGCCCGGCGCCAGCCGCTGGATGCGCTGGCGTCTGTCGGTGCCTGGAGCCAGGCCAGCATCCTGTTTCCCTGAGAATGGACACCATGGATCTCGAAGTTTTAGGGTTGCCCCAATCCCTGGGGACCGCGTTGTGGGGTGCGATGGCCTTGTTAATGGCGGTGTGGCTGGACCGCCTGGTGGGCGAGCCGCCCGAGCGCGTGCACCCCGTCGTGTGGATGGGGAAGGTGCTGCGCTGGTGGGGCGAGCGGCTTGCGCCGCTGTCGCCCAGGGCGGCAGATTGGAAGTGTTTTTGGGCTGCAGCGCTTGTCTGGTGTGCGCTGGCAGCTATGGTTTTTGTGATTTTCTGGGGCCTGCAACGCGCCGCAATGCAACTGCACTGGGTGCTGGCGCCAGCAGCGATGGCGCTGCTGCTCAAACCGCTGTTCGCCTGGCGCATGCTGTGCGACGAAGTGCTGGCCGTGGAAGACGCCCTGGCCCGCTCGCTCCCAGAAGGGCGCGAGCGCCTGGCGCGCCTGGTGAGCCGGGACGTGTCGCAACTCAGTGCACTGCAGGTGCGCGAATCGGCCATTGAGTCGCTGGCAGAAAACCTCAACGACTCGGTGGTGGCGCCGCTGTTCTGGTTTGCACTACTGGGCCTGCCCGGCGCCGCGCTGTACCGCTTTGCCAACACGGCCGACGCGATGTGGGGCTACCCCGGAATGCGCGGCGGGCGTTACTGGCAATGGGCGGGTAAATGGGCAGCGCGCGCAGACGATGTGCTTTCGTGGCTGCCCGCGCGCATCACGGCTTTATTGCTGGCGCTGACCGTGCGTGGCCTGCCGCTGCGCACGCTGGCGCGCCAGGCACGTAAGACCCCCTCGCCCAACAGTGGCTGGCCGATGGCGGCGATGTCCATGGCACTGGGGGTGCGGCTGGCCAAGCCGGGGGTGTATGTGCTCAACGGCAAGGGCCGCGATGCCGGGCCGCTCGATACGCGGCGCGCGCAAAAGCTGGTCTCCCTGGTGGTGATGGTGCTGGTGCCGCTGGCGGCAGTGGCTCACTTCCTGGTCGCCCTGGCGACCGGCGCATGACCCACGTGGTGGCGTTCCCCATGCATGGTGGCCCCGATGCCGCAGGCGTGCCGCTGCACGATTTTTCGACCAACAGCAACGCTTGTGGCCCGTGCCCCGAGGCACTGCACGCCGTGCAGTCGGCCGATGCCACGCGCTACCCCGACCCGGCCTACACGGCGCTGCGCGAGGGTTTGGGTGCTTTTCATGGCGTGACCCCGGCGCGCATTGTGCTGGCGGCCAGTGCCAGCGAGTTCATTCACCGCATGACCGCCCTGGCCGCACAGCAAGGCGCGGTGCAGGTGGCAGTGCCGCCGCACAGCTATGGCGACTATGCCCAGGCTGCGCAAGTGCGCGGGCTCGATGTTGTGCGGGGAGGTGGTGCTGCGGCGGGTTTGCAATGGGCGTGCGAGCCATCCAGTCCGCTGGGTCGGGCAGATCCTGCGGTGCGCACATGGCAGGACGGCAGCACCGTCGCTGCGCTGCGCGTGCTCGACTGCGCTTATGCGCCGCTGCGGCTGGACGAGGAGGGTGCCTGGGCTGGATCGCCATCGCCGCACCTGCCATCGGCCTGCTGGCAGCTGTGGACGCCTAACAAGGCCATGGGGCTGACGGGCGTGCGTGCGGCCTATGCGGTGGCGCCAGCAGATGCCGATGAGCGGGTCGATGTTTTGAACGCCATGGCTCCCTCGTGGCCCGTGGGGGCACATGGGGTGGCTTTGCTGCATGCGTGGATGCAGCCCGCGGTGCAGCAGTGGCTTTTGCACAGCCTTGGTCGACTGCGCGACTGGAAAACCCGCCAGCATGGGCTGTGTGCCGACATGGGTTGGCAGGTGCAGCCGGGCAGCCTGGCCAACTACTTTTGCGCACGACCCGATGGCTTCGCCCAGTCAAAAGCCTTTTTGCAAATACTCCCCGGCTTGCGCAGCGCTGGCATCAAGCTGCGCGATTGCACCTCGTTCGGCTTGCCTGGCGTGGTGCGCCTGGGTGTGCTGCCACCTGCTTCGCAGGACGCCCTGGCTGCCGCGTGGCGCGGGATTCAGGTGACCCTCCCCCATCAGAAAGACATGGCATGACAACGACTTTTCTGGGGCGCCCCCTGGCCCGCTGCGTCATGGTGCTGGGCACCACCAGCGGCGCTGGCAAAAGCTGGCTCACCACCGCGCTGTGCCGTCACTACGCCCGTCAGGGCCTCAAGGTGGCGCCCTTCAAGGCGCAGAACATGAGCAACAACGCGCGTGTGGTCGAGGGCATAGACGGCGCCTGGGGCGAGATCGGCTCGGCGCAGTACTTCCAGGCCCTGGCCGCGCGCGCTGTGCCTGATGTGCGCATGAACCCGCTGCTGCTCAAGCCCGAGGCCGACACGCACAGCCAGGTGGTGTTGATGGGCCAGGTAAGCGCAGAGCTGACAGCCATGCCCTGGCGCGGCCGCAGTGAAAAGGTTTGGCCGCAGATCGCGACAGCGCTCGATGCGCTGCGCGCCGAAAACGACGTGGTGGTGATCGAAGGCGCGGGTTCGCCTGCCGAGATCAATCTGCACGCCAGCGACATCGTCAACATGCGCGTGGCGCGCCATGCGCAGGCGCGTTGCCTGCTGGTGACCGACATCGACCGGGGTGGTGCCTTCGCCCACCTCTACGGCACCTGGGCGCTGCTGCCCGAAGACGAGCGTGCGCTGATTGCAGGCTTTGTGCTCAACAAGTTTCGGGGCGATGCTGCCTTACTGGCGCCCGCGCCGCAAATGCTGCAAGCGCTGACCGGCGTGCCTACCGTGGCCACCATACCGATGTGGTGGCAGCACGGCCTGCCCGAAGAAGACGGCGTCTTTGACGACCGCACGCTGACCGCCGGTGCCGTGCACACCACGGTGGCCGTAGTTGCCTACCCGCGCATCAGCAACCTCGACGAATTCCAGCCGCTCAAGAACGTGCCCGGCCTGCGCCTGCAGTGGGTGCGCAGCCCGGCCGACGTGGCGGGGCTGCGGCGCAACGACTGGATTGTGCTGCCGGGCTCCAAGGCCACAGCCGCCGATCTGGCCTGGCTGCGCACGCAGGGGCTGGACCAATCCATCGCCGCGCACGCGGGCCGGGGCGGCACCGTGCTGGGCGTGTGCGGTGGCCTGCAGATGCTGGGCGAGGCGCTGATCGACCCCGAGGGCATCGACGGCAACGGCCCCGGCCTGGGCCTGTTGCCGCTGGTCACCGTGTTCGAGCCCGCCAAGACCGTGCGGCGCACCAGCGCAGCCTTCGGGCAGCTCACGGGCGCCTGGGCACCGCTCTCGGGCGTGCGTGCAGAGGGCTACGAAATCCACCACGGCCAGACCGCCCAGCACCCCGCCATGGCCGCCAAGGGCGACGTGGTGCGCGAAGTCATGCCCGGCATCGCCTGGCAGAACCCGGCGGGCAATGTGCTGGGTTTGTACCTGCATGGTTTGTTCGAGGATGCCGCCGTGCTGCACGCCCTGTTCGGCGCCCAGGCGCCCACGCTGGAGACCGTGTTCGACGGCCTGGCCGATGGCGTGGCCCGGCACTTCGACCCGGGCGTGCTGGACGCGCTGATCGCGTAAGAAATGCGCGGCTTGCGGCTGCTATCATCGCGCCCCTCAGGTGCCCAATGCGATGAAGCAAAGGGAGAATCGGGAAGGCGGTGCAAATCCGCCGCGTGCCCAACGCTGTAAGGACGATGACCCCCGCTCAATGCCACTGGCCGCCAAGGCCGGGAAGGCGCGGGGGCCAGATGACTCCAAGCCAGAAGACCGGCCTGAATATTCAACGCGCTGCAAGGCCAGGCAGCGCGCTACCTATTCACGCACAGGGGACTGCAATGAATACCGCACCGGCGCAAGCCACGCCCAGCGCGCACGCCTTCACGCAAGAAGCCCGTGACGCCATCTACCACGCCATCTTTTCACGCCGCGACGTGCGCGGGCAGTTTTTGCCCACGCCCGTGCCCGACGAGGTGCTCAGCCGCATCCTCACCGCCGCGCACTACGCGCCCTCGGTGGGCTTCATGCAGCCCTGGAACTTCCTGGTGGTGCAGTCGCAGGAGACCAAGCGCCGCGTGCACGACGCCTTTGCCAAGGCGCATGCCGAAGCCGCCGATATGTTCGAGGGCGACAGGCGGGCCACCTACCAAAAGCTCAAGCTCGAAGGCATCGTGGAGTCGCCCATCGGCATCTGCATCACCTGCGACCGCGAGCGCACCGGCCCGGTGGTGGTGGGGCGCACCCACATGAAAACCATGGACCTGTACAGCAGCGTCTGCGCCGTGCAAAACCTGTGGCTGGCCGCGCGCGCCGAAGGGCTGGGCGTGGGCTGGGTCAGCATCTTCCATCAGGCCGACCTGCAAGAGGCGCTGGGCATCCCCAAGGGCATCACGCCCATCGCCTACCTGTGCGTGGGCTACGTGAGCCACTTCCACGCCAAGCCCGAGCTGGAAACCGCTGGCTGGCTGCCGCGCCTGCCCATGAAAGACCTCGTGTACTTCGAGCAATGGGGCCGGCGCGACGACCAGCAGCCGCTCATCGCGCATTTGCAGCGCGACCAGGCCGCCGCCCAGCGCGGGCGCGAAGCCCTCGCCTGACCTTGCCACCACGCGCGCCGACCCGGCGCGCACCGCCTTTGATCGCGCGGGCCTGCGTGTGCGGACCGCGCTCCACCTGATTGAAAGTTGAACAAGCCATGAATACCCACTTGCCGCTGATTGCCGACATCGCCGACCCGCAGCTCACCCAGGCCCTGCAGCACAAGCTGGACCACAAGACCAAACCCCTGGGTTCTCTGGGCCGTCTGGAGCAGCTCGCGCTGCGCATCGGCCAGATTCTGGGCACCGAATCGCCCCGGCTGGAGCAGCCGCAAATGGTCGTCTTCGCGGGCGACCACGGCTTGGCCGCGCGCGGCGTGTCGGCCTTCCCCAGCGACGTGACCTGGCAGATGGTCGAGAACTTTTTGGCCGGTGGCGCTGCCGTCAGCGTGCTGGCGCGCCAGCATGGCCTGGCGCTTACCGTGGTGGATTGCGGCGTTGCGCGCGACATTGCGCCGCGCGCTGCCGTACCCGGCCAGCCCCAGCTGCTGGTGCGCAAGGTGGCTGCCGGCACGCAAGACGCGTCCATCGGGCCCGCCATGACGCCTGCGCAATGTGCCCAGGCGCTGCACAACGGCATGGATGTGGTGCGTGGTTTGCCCGGCAACGCGCTGCTGCTGGGCGAAATGGGCATTGGCAACACCTCGGTGGCGTCGCTGTTGCTGGCGCGGCTGTGTGGCGTGTCGCTGGAGGACTGCACCGGCGCCGGCACCGGCCTGGATGCGGGCGGGGTGGCACGCAAGCGTGCCGTGCTGGCGCAGGCGCTGGCGGCCAATGAAGGCGCGGTCAACCCGCTCGACGCACTGGCCGCGCTGGGCGGCTTCGAGGTGGCCACGCTGGTGGGCGCCGTGCTGCAGGCTGCGTCAGAGCGCCGTGTGATCGTGGTCGATGGCTTCATCACCAGCGCCGCCGTGCTGGTGGCTGCCCGCCTGCAGCCCCACGTGCTGCAGCGCTGCGTGTTCGCCCACGGCTCGGCCGAGCCGGGCCATGCGCACATGCTGGCGCACCTGCTGCCTGGCCAACAGGCCCAACCGCTGCTCGACCTGGGCCTGCGCCTGGGTGAAGGCTCGGGCGCGGCCCTGGCCTGGCCGCTGTTGCAATCGGCTTGTGCCGTGTTGCGCGAGATGGCCAGCTTTGAGGCGGCGGGGGTGGCAACGCAGTCGGTGTGAGCGGTGTGAGGCATGAGGCGCGCACGGTTTTGACGCTGTGCCGCACTCGCGTTAGTATTACAGACGTTATTACGAAAGCGACCATGCACACCCTCAAACTTACCCAGATCGGCAACTCGGTCGGCGCCATCTTTCCCAAAGAGTTGCTGGCGCGCCTGCAGCTCGAAAAAGGTGACGAGCTGTACGTCACCGAAACCCCCGACGGCCTGCGCATCACCACGCACAACCCTGAATTTGAAGCGCAGATGCGCGTGGCGCGCGAGATCATGAAAGAGCGCCGCGCCGTTTTGCACGAGCTGGCCAAATGACGCGCGAATGGGTCTGGCTGGACCGCGCCGTCATCCTTGCCATCCACGATATGCAACTGGCTGAACACGGCGGCGGCGCGGGTGTGCGCGATGCCGGCTTGCTCGACTCGGCGCTGGGCAAGCCCCTGCACCTGCAGGCCTACGGCGAGCCGCCCCCTGACGCGGCTGCGCTGGCCGCCTCGTATGGCTACGGGATCTCTCGCAACCATCCATTTATCGACGGCAACGAGCGCACCGGCTTTGTGGCGGCTGAGCTGTTTTTGCGCCTCAATGGACTGGCGCTGCACGCCGACGATGCGTCGTGCGTGCTGACGATGCTCGCTGTCGCCGCAGGCGACATGCCAGAAGAAGAGTTTGCCGCGTGGCTGCGCGCGCACACTGCGGCGCGGGCATGAGTTGATTTGAAAATTTAAGCTATTTAGGCCTCTGGCGCTTATATGGTAAGCGCTAGTAGCTATCAATAGAATAGCTAGCGGGGTGGCTGCCATGGTGTGCGCGTGTGCGTGGCGCGCCAGGCGGTGCTCCCAAATGGCAGCTGATCAACCAACGCAGGTCTGGTTGCGCCCCTGTTCCTTGGCTTGGTAAAGGGCGGCGTCGGCGCGCGATAGCATGGCGTCCAGGGTGTCCGCCGGGCCGTGCCAGCTGGTCACCCCGATGCTGAGCTGGCAATCGAGCGGGTGGCCGGCCTGCAGCAGGGCATGGATGCGTTGCGCCACACGGCTGGCGGCAAGGGCATCGGTGTCGGGCAACAAGACCAGAAACTCTTCGCCCCCATAGCGACCCAGCCGGTCCTCGCTGCGCAAGGCCGCTGCCGTACAGGCCGCGAAATGCACCAGCACCGCATCGCCGTGCTGATGGCCGTGCGTGTCGTTCACCATCTTGAAGTTGTCCAGGTCGAGCATCATGATCGACGGCCCGTGGCCATAGCGGCGGGCGCGGTCCAGTTCTTCCTGGCACGCCAGCATGACGGCGCGGCGGTTCAAGGCCTGGGTGAGCGAGTCGTGCGTGGCCAGGTGCTCCAGCTCGGTGCGCAACCGGTCGGTGGCCAGCAGGATGGCGCCGATGGACAGCATCAGCACCGTCAGCACATAGGCGCCGATATACACCGTCTGGTAAAGCGAGGACTCCATGATGTCGTTGCCCGCCCGGCCCATTAGCACCGAGATGAACCGCGTGCACAGCACCAGGATGTGCGTGGCCAGAACCACCTGGACCAGGCGCATGGGAAAGCCCTTCCCACCGTGACGCCAGAGAAAGCGCAGGTGCGCGCCGTACAGCGTGGCCATCATCAGCGTGAAGATGGCGATGCGCAGCGAATAGCTGGGCGCAACGTAGGTCAGCCACATGAATACCACTGTGGACGCTGCCATCACGCTGCCCCACACGACCCACCCCCCACCATGCCCCAGGAATCGACGGCTCCCGATATAGTGAACCGTTGCGCCCAGCACCAGCGCCTGGTTGGCAAGCACCATGGTCAGCAAATCGGGCAGCTCGTCCCGTGCGCTGAAGAGCACGGTGGAGGCCAGCCACAGCACCGGTGCGGCCGCCCAATAGTCCAGACCGCGGATATTGGGCGGGTAGTTGCGCCGCATGAACAAAAGCACCACCGCCATCATGGCGGACATGAAGCCACCCATGGCTATGAGGGAACGCGGATCGAGTTGCATTTTCCGGCGTTGGGTGAGGGGGCGGGCTATGTAAGGAAGTGTTTCGTTCAGTATAGTCAGCCCGCCCATTTTGGGCGAACGAATTTGTGCAGTGGCAGGCCGCAAGCGGTGCGGATGCTGTGCTTGGCTTGGTCAACGCAGTGCAACCGGCATAAGAAAAGCCGCCCACTGGTGGGCGGCTTGGGGTTTGTGAGCGCCGTGCCGCTCAGGTGGGGGTGGTCACACGCTCCATGCGGGTGAGCGGCAGGGCTTCATCGGCATTGGTGGCCGTTTGCATCACAAAGTTGAACTTTGAGCGCGTGAAGGGCGCATGGATGCACAGCGATTCGTAGCCTGCGGGCGCCACGTTCTTCTCCAGCCCCACGATCAGGCCATCGCGCGTGGCGAAGGCAAAGTCGTCGTCAATGTAGGTGTCGCCCGGAATGTTGACCTGTGTGGTCAGCGTGCGCATGCCCGGCGCCACCACCAGAAAGTGGATGTGCGCGGGGCGGTTGCCATGGCGGCCCAGGGCCTCGAACAGCTCGGACGTGGGGCTGTTGGGTGGAATGGCGTAGCCCGGTGGCAGGAACGAGCGAAAGCGGTACTGGCCCTTGGCATCGGTCTCGATGCGGCGGCGCAGCTCATAGGGCTTCATGCCGGGGAAAAAGTGCGAATAGCCGCCCTGCTCATTGGCATGCCATACATCCACGGTGGCGTGGGGTACGGGTTGGCCGTTCAGGTCCAGCACCTGGCCTTCCATCACAAACACTTCGCCCTTGGGTTCGCCTTCGTCAAGGCGCACTTCGACCTGGGACATGGGCGCGCCCGCCACAAACAGCGGACCTTCGATGGCGCGCGGCGTGCCGCCGGTGCGGCCCGCCTTCGCGTCGGCCTCGTCGGCGCGGATGTCGAGCAGGCGGTCAAAGCCCAGGCCTGCGGTGATCAGGCCTGTCTGGCCCGCGGCGCCCAGGCGTGTCAGCCAGCCGGTGGCAGCCCAGAACTCGTCCGGCGTCACATCGAGTTCGTCAATGGTCTTGAACAGATCGGTGACGATGCGCTCGGTCAGCTGGCGCACGCGCGCGTTGCCGGGGGCCATTTTCTTGGTGTTGACCAGCTCCAGCAGTTGGGCCTGGGTGAGTTCGGACATGGATGTCTCCTCTGTGGGATGGAATGAATGAGCGTGGGTTCAGTCGAGCTTGATGCCGCGCTCGGTGATCAGCTGGGTCCAGCGCTCGGACTCGCGCGCCAGGTGTTGGGCCAGCTCGTCGGGGGTGGAGCCCACGGGCTCGGCGCCGATGGTTTCAAAGCGTTTGGCCACTTCGGGGTCTTTCATGGCGTCCAGCAAAGCTTTGTTGAGCTTGCTGACGATGGCCTTGGGCGTGGCTGCTGGCATGAACACGGCAAACCAGGGTGACACTTCATAGCCGGGCACACCTGCCTCGGCCAGCGTGGGCACGTTGGGCAAGGTGCTGGAGCGCTTGGCCGTGGTCACGCCCAGGGCGCGCAGCTTGCCCGACTCGATGTGCGGGCGTGCCGAGGTGATGCTGTCAAACATGTAGTTGACCTGTCCGCCCAGCAGGTCGGACACGGCCGGGCCGCTGCCCTTGTAGGGAACGTGCAGCATGTCCAGCTTGGCCAGTGACGTGAACACTTCGCCCGCCAGGTGAATGGAGGTGCCGTTGCCGGCCGACGCATAGGTGAGCTGGCCGGGGGCCTTGCGGGCAGCGGCGATCACATCCCGTGCGGTCTTCACATCGGGCTGGGTGGCGTTGGTGACCAGCACATTGGGCACCACGGCCAGCACGCTCACGGGCGCAAAGTCCTTCACCGGGTCGTAGTTGAGCTTGCCGTACAGGGGCTTGTTGGTGGCCATGCCGATCGACGTGATCATCATCGTGTAGCCGTCGCCCGGTTGTTTGGCCACGAAGTCTGCACCAATGTTGCCGCCAGCGCCCGGCTTGTTTTCAATCACGAAGGGCTGGCCCAGCGACTTGGCGGCCTTTTCGCCCAGCGTGCGCGCGATGGCGTCCATGGCGCCGCCGGGCGGGAAGGGCACCACCCAGCGGATGGGCTTGTTGGGCCAGTCGGCAGCCGCAGCTTGTGCGTGGGCAGTGATACCGAGGCCGGCAAGGGCCAGCAAGGCCAGCAGATTGCGTTTGGAGTGCATGGTGTTTGTCTCGTGGGTTTTGTGGTGAGAGGTGGCTCAGATGGCCGAGGGATGCTGCGCCAGCGGGGTGACGGAGATCTTCATGAATGGGAACAGCGGCAGGCCTTGCAGCAGTTGGTGCAGTTCATCGTTGGAAGCCACATCAAAGATGCTGTAGTTGGCGTATTCGCCCACCACGCGCCAGATGCTCTTCCAGCGGCCGTCGCGCTGCAGGTCCTGCGAATAGGCTTTCTCGCGGGCCTTGATCTCGTTGGCTTGCTCTGTGGGCAAGTCGCGCGGAATGTTCACATCCATACGTACCAGAAACAGCATCGGTGTTCTCCTTAAACGGGGGTGGGGGTGTGTGCGGCCATGTCCACATGCACGGCGGTGAGGCCCTGGCGGGCGCGGTCAAAGCGTTCGAGCTGGGCCAGCGAGATTTCGACGCCAAAGCCGGGGCCGTCGGGCAGTTGCAGCTCGAAGTCGACGATGGGCATCTGGGATTCGACGATGTCGTCCACCAGCAGTTGCGGGCCGAACAGCTCGCAGCCATGGTGCGCGCTGCCCAGCGTGGCAAACACATGCGCCGATGCAGCGCTGCCCAGCGAGGTCTCCAGCATGGTGCCGCCGTACCAGCCGATGTCGGCGGCCTCGGCAATGGCGGCCACCTTGCGCGTGCGCACCAGGCCGCCGTGCTTGGCCACCTTGAGCGAGAACACATGGCTGGCTTTTTCGCGCGCCAGCATCATGGCGTCCTGCGGGGTGCAAACGGTTTCGTCGGCCATGATGAGCGCGCCATCGAGCGTGGCGGTGAGGTGCTTGAGCGCCTCCACGTTCCACTGCGCCACGGGCTGCTCGATCAGCGTCACACCGGCTTCGACCAGCTGGGGCAGGTAGCGGCGTGCGGTGTTGCCGTCCCAGGCCTGGTTCACGTCCACGGTGAGCTTGGCCTTGCCCTGCAGGCCGCGCGCGATCTGCGACACATGGGCCACGTCGTCCTGCGGCGCGCGCGCGCCGATTTTCATCTTGAAGATGTGGTGGCGTTTTTGTTCCAGGCGCAGGTGGGCTTCCTGCAGGTCGCGCTCGACATCGCCGCTGGCCAGCGTCCAGGCCAGGGGCAGGCTCTGGTGCACCTTGCCGCCCAGCAGTTGCCAGGCGGGCAGTGCGAGAGTGCGGGCCACGGCGTCGATCAGCGCCATCTCGACGGCGCTCTTGGCAAAGGCGTTGCCCTTGCAGGCCTTGTCCATGCGCGCCAGGGCGGCCTCAAAGCCGCCCGCGTTCTGGCCGACGAGGGCGGGCGCGAGGTAGTTTTGAATGGCGTGCAGGATGCTCTCGGGCGATTCTTCGTTCCAGGAGGGGCCGCCGATGGTGGCCGCCTCGCCAAAGCCGGTGGCGCCGTCCTTGAGCCACACCTGAACGATGACTGGACTTTGGCGGCTGATGGAGCCAAACGAGAGCTTGTGCGGGCGGATCGTGGGAATGTCCAGAATCCGCGCCTGCATGCGTTCGATGGTGAAGCGGCTATGCATCGATGTGTACCTTGTTGGTTGGGCCGGGGCAACTCGCTGGCCCATCAGGGAGTCAGAAAAAAGGCAAGATTAGATTTAATCCGTGTGACGTTCCAATGATTTATTTGCGACTTATCATTCGATTTTGTCGAACGAATAAGGGGTGTCTTTGATGGAGATACGGCAGCTTCGCTACTTCCTGGACATCGCCCAGACCGAGCACCTCACCCAGTCTGCGCAGAACCTGTTTGTCACCCAGTCCACCTTGTCGCATGGTCTGCGCCAGCTGGAGCAGGAACTGGAGATTCAGCTCTTTGACCGGCTCGGACGGGGTCTGCGGCTGTCGCAGGCGGGGGCGGCGTTTCGCGTGCATGCCGCCCGCGCCTTGCAGGAGATCGAGGCCGGACGCATGGCGCTGGCTGACATGACGGGGTTGCAGTCGGGCACGCTCACCGTGGGCGTCATTCCCACCTTTTTGCACACCCTGGTGCCGGCCACGGTGGCGGCCTTCAGCATGGCGTATCCCAGGGTGAACATCGTGGTGCGCGACCTGCGCGCCGGGCCCATCGAGGAGCAACTGGTTGAGGGCCTGCTGGATGTGGGCATTGCCTTTCACCCCACGCAGCGCGAGGAGGTCGAGACCGAGCCCCTGTTCGAGGAGCGCATGCAACTGGTGGTGAACCGCGCCCACCCGCTGGTGCGCCGGCGCAGCCTGGCCCTCAAGGGCCTGGCCCAGGTGCCGCTGGCCATGCTGCCACGCGCTTTCACCACGCGTCGCCTGGTTGACGACAGCCTGCGCGAGGCTGGCGTGCAGCCCTGGGTGCGGGTGGAGATGGAGTCTGTGGAGGGCCTGATCGACGTGTGCCGCTGGGGGGATCTGGCATGCATCGTGCCCGAGCGCGCAGCGCGCCAGGCGCCAGACATGCATGCCATTCAGCTGCATTCGCCGCAAATGGTGCGCCACGCCGGCATTCTGTGGCGCCGTGGCACATCCCGCAGCCGGGCTGCTGTCGAGTTTGCGGCCTTGCTTCGGCCAGAGCATCGGCTGCCCGGCGGGCCTGTGCGCTGAGGTGGGGCGCAGGCGCGTGCCATGCTCACGCTGGCGCTCGCACGGTGTCGCTCAATAATAGGGGTTAAATATGCCTCTGGCGCTTATGTATAAAGCGCTAATAGCTATGTTATTTGTAGCGAAATTGCCGCTGCAACGGTGCCTGCAAAAGTGCGCTGTTGGTCCGTCGGCTGCGCGGCGATGCCCTGGCGCTTCAGGGGTGTCATGGTGCCGGCGTCTTGGGCTGAAAGTCGCAGTACGGCGCCACCAGGCATTCCCAGCAGCGCGGCTTGCGTGCCTGGCACACATAGCGGCCCAGCAGGATGAGCCAGTGGTGCGAATCCACGGCGTAGGCGGGTGGCACGCGCTTCATCAGCTGCATCTCCACCGCCAGCGGGTTTCTGCCCGGGGCCAGACCGGTGCGGTTGCTCACGCGAAAAATGTGCGTGTCCACCGCCATGGTGGGCTCGCCGAACGCCACGTTGAGCACCACGTTGGCCGTCTTGCGGCCCACACCGGGCAGGGCTTCGAGCGCCTCGCGCGTGCGCGGCACCTGGCCGCCGTGTTGCTCCACCAGGATGCGGCAGGTCTGCAGCAGGTGGCGCGCCTTGCTTTTGTAGAGGCCGATGGTCTTGATGTAGCCCTCCAGGCCGTCCTGCCCCAGCGCCAAGATGGCCTGCGGCGTGCCTGCCACCGGGAACAGCTTGCGTGTGGCCTTGTTCACGCCCACGTCGGTGGCCTGGGCCGACAGCAGCACGGCGGCCAGCAACTCGAACACGGTGGTGTATTCCAGCTCGGTGTTGGGCAGCGGGTTGGCCGCCTTCAAGGTGGCAAAAAAGGGTTCGATCTGCGCGGTTTTCATGGCGGGCAGTGTAGGGCGCAGGCACGGCATGTTTGCGGGTCGCCGTCGGCAAAGCCGCAATTGGCGGCTGCCGATTGGCGACAATGCGCTATTGCCCGTCCACTGAAAGCACCGTCCATGCAATTTGCCGACCGCCTGAACAACGTAGAAACCTCCGCCATCCGCGAACTCTTCAAGCTGCTGGGCAAGCCCGGCATCATCAGCTTTGCGGGCGGCTTTCCCGACAGCGCCATGTTCGACGTGGAAGGCATCCGTGCTGCGAGCAACGCCGCCCTCTCCGAAGAACCTGGCGCTGCGCTGCAATACGGCGCGACCGAAGGCTACAACCCGCTGCGCGAACAGCTGGCGGCCTTCATGACCAGCAAGGGCGCCAAAGAGGTGGCGGCTGACAACCTCATCGTCACCACCGGCAGCCAGCAGGCGCTGGATTTGCTGGGCAAGACGCTCATCAGCCCCGGCGACAAGGTCATTGTGGAAGGCCCCACCTTTCTGGCCACCATCCAGTGCTTTCGCCTGTATGGCGCTGAACTCATCAGCGCGCCCATTGATGGCAATGGCGTAAAGACCGACGAGCTGGAAAAACTCATCGCCGAGCACCAACCCAAGTTCGTCTACCTGATCCCCACCTTCGGCAACCCCAGTGGCGCCATGCTGAGCCTGGAACGCCGCAAGGCCGTGCTGGAGATGGCTGTGAAGCACAACACGCTGATCGTCGAGGACGATCCCTACGGCGACCTGTACTTTGGCGACGCGCCGCCCCCCAGCCTGCTCAACCTGTCGGCCAGCGTGCCCGGCAGCCGCGAGCTGCTGGTGCACTGCGGATCATTGAGCAAGGTGCTCTCGCCCGGCCTGCGCGTGGGCTGGATGATTGGCCCGGCCGAACTGCTGGCCAAAGCCACCATGTGCAAGCAGTTCTCTGATGCGCACACCAGCACCTTTGCCCAGGCCACGGCGGCGCAGTACCTCAAGGCGGGCCGCATGCCTGCCACGCTGGCGAACGTGCGCAAGGTGTACGCCGAACGCGCCCAGGCCATGGGCGATGCGCTGCGCAACGACCTGGGCGATGCCATCGAGTTCGTGCAGCCGCAGGGCGGCCTGTTTGTGTGGGCGCGCCTTACGGGCGCGGGCGGCAAGGTGCAGGATGGCAATGTGCTGGCCAAGCGCGCCATTGAAAAGGGCGTGGCCTTTGTGCCTGGCACGCCGTTCTTTTGTGCCAACCCCGACCACGCCACATTCCGCCTGTCGTTCGCCACGGCCGATGCCGACAAGATCCGCGAAGGCGTGGCCCGCCTGGCGCAGGCGTTGTAAACAGCTTTTTACGCCCGCACCGCCCGCCATGCAGCGGCGGCCAGTTCTTCCCGGTAGATGGCGGGCGAGGTCAGGGCGCTCGGGCCCTCCTGGCCAGATAGCCAGGCGCGACAATAGCTTTGCACCGGGCCCATCACCAGCGAAGGCATTAGCTCGCAAGGCAGGTTGCGCACCGCGCCCGCCTGGCGGTGGGGTTCGAACCATGCCACCAGGGCCTGGTTGCGGCGGCTGGCGGCCTGGGCCAGATCGGGCGTGCGCGGGCCTGCCGCCACGGCGCTGCGCGCCTGGAATAAAAAGCGCGCCCGCTCGGGTTGCGCCACTACCCAGTCCAGATAGCCCGTGACCAGGGCGCGCACGCCTGCTTCGACACCACGCGCGGCATCAAGCTGCGCCTGCACGCTGCGCGACTGGTCGTGAAAGATGTCGAAGAACAGCGCCGCCACGATGCCGTCCTTGTTGCCGAAGTGGTGGTAGATGCTGCCCACGCTGGCCCCGCAGCGGGCGCGCACGCCGTCGATGGAAACGGCATCCACCCCGCCATCCACCGCGCAGGCCAGCGCGGCGTTCAGGATGTCCTGGCGGCGGTCGGTGGTTGCTTCGGAGGTCGGGGCGGACAGGGTAGGGGTGATACGGCTTGCCATGGAACAGGATTCTAGAATAAAGTTCTAGAAAAACCTTCTACTCCTCACGAGACGCCATGTATTCCGCCACCACCACCGCGCCCGCAACTTCCGCCCCCACGCCACCCACGCCTAGTGCCGCCCTGTATCCGCACCTGCTCGCCCCGCTGGATCTGGGCTTCACCACCATCAAGAACCGCGTGCTCATGGGCTCCATGCACACGGGGCTGGAAGACGGGCGCGACCTTACGCGCATGGCGGCGTATTTTCGCGAGCGGGCCGAGGGCGATGTGGGGCTGATCGTGACCGGCGGCTTTGCACCCAACATCGCAGGCTGGGCCAAGCCGTTTGCGGGCACGCTGGCCACCTCGGGCGCCGCCAGGCGCCACCGGGTGGTGACCGACGCGGTGCACGGCGCGGGCGGCAAGATCGCGCTGCAAATTTTGCACACGGGCCGCTATGCCTACCACCCGCTGGCGGTGGCCCCGTCGCGCTTGCAGTCGCCGATTTCACCCTTCACGCCGTTCGCGCTGTCTGCGCGCGGGGTGGAGCGACAGATCCGCGCGTTTGTGAACTGCGCCATGAAGGCGCGCGAGGCGGGCTACGACGGCGTGGAGGTGATGGGTTCCGAGGGCTACTTCATCAACCAGTTCCTGTCGCAAACCACCAACCTGCGCACCGACGCCTGGGGCGGCGATTACAGCCACCGCATGCGCCTTCCGGTGGAGATTCTGGCCCGCATGCGCGAGGCCGTGGGGCCGGACTTCATCATCATCTACCGCCTGTCGATGATTGACCTGGTGCCCGGCGGCAGCGCCTGGGACGAGATCGTCACCCTGGGCAAGGCCGTGGCCACGGGGGGCGCCAACATCGTCAACACCGGCATCGGCTGGCACGAGGCGCGTGTGCCCACCATTGCCACCAGCGTGCCGCGTGCGGCGTTTGCCTGGGTCACGCAAAAGATGAAGGCCGAGTTTGCGGCGGCGGGCATCACCACGCCGCTGGTCACCTCCAACCGCATCAACACACCTGAGGTGGCCGAGCAGGTGCTGGCCGATGGCTGCGCCGACATGGTCTCGATGGCGCGGCCGCTGCTGGCCGATGCGGCGTTTGTGAAGAAGGCCGCGCAGGGCCGGGCCGACCGCATCAACACCTGCATTGCCTGCAACCAGGCCTGTCTGGACCATGTGTTTCAGAACAAGACCAGCAGTTGCCTGGTGAACCCGCGCGCCTGCCACGAGACCGAGCTGGTCTATCGGCCGGTCACCGCGCCTTCGGACCGCAAACGCATTGCCGTGGTGGGCGCCGGGCCGGCAGGCCTTACCGCCGCCACCGTGGCGGCCGAGCGCGGGCATGAGGTGCACTTGTTCGATGCCGCAGCGGCCATCGGTGGTCAGCTCAACATGGCCAAGGTGGTGCCGGGCAAGGAAGAATTCCACGAAATGCTGCGCTACCTGGCCACGCGGGTGCATGACACCGGTGTGCACCTGCACCTGAACCAGCGCGTGCA
Organism: Acidovorax sp. JHL-3; assembly: GCF_000526295.1. Taxonomy (NCBI): domain Bacteria; kingdom Pseudomonadati; phylum Pseudomonadota; class Betaproteobacteria; order Burkholderiales; family Comamonadaceae; genus Acidovorax; species Acidovorax sp. JHL-3. The sequence goes on along the minus strand of NZ_JAFU01000001.1, from coordinate 2,992,621 downwards.
GGCCGCTGACCTGATGGATTACGACGAGGTGGTGATCGCGACCGGCGTGGAGCCGCGCGACCCCCAAATCCCCGGCCAGGACCACCCCAAGGTGCTGAGCTACATCGACGTGCTGCGCCACGGCAAGCCCGTGGGCCAGCGCGTGGCCGTGATCGGCGCGGGCGGCATCGGCTTTGATGTGGCCGAGTTTCTGGTGCACGGCAACCACCCTTCCACCACGCTCGACCTGCCGGCCTGGAAGGCCGAGTGGGGCATCACCGACCCGGCCGAGGCGCGCGGAGGTCTTGCCACCGCGGGCCCGCATGTCACGCCACCAGCGCGCCATGTGACACTGCTGCAGCGCAAAAAGGGCAAGCAGGGCGCCGGGCTGGGCAAGACCACGGGCTGGATTCATCGCACCACGCTCAAGATGAAAGCGGTGGAGATGGTGGGCGGCGTGAACTACGAGCGCATTGCCGACGAGGGTTTGCTCGTCTCGTACGGCGACAAGCGCGAGAACCCCACCTGGATCGCCTGCGACACCGTGGTGCTGTGCGCCGGGCAGGTGCCGCTGCGCGCTCTGGCGCAGGCGCTGGAGGGCCAGGGCATCAAGCCGCACCTGATTGGGGGCGCGCTGGAGGCGGGCGAGCTCGATGCCAAGCGCGCCATCGACCAGGCGGCGCGGCTGGCGGCACGGCTGTAAGAACCTGTTCAAGATCTTTTCATGGGGTACGTTGCCCCGCAAAGGCTGTGGCCGCAAGGCGCAAACCACAGCCGGGCTGGTGGCCCGGCGAGGATTTGCAACGCCGCGGACGCAGCCTTTGCGGGGCAACCCGAAGGGCATGGCTCCAAAACCGCCGCGCTCGTCGTTGCCCACCTTGCCCATACATGGGTATGGGCTGCGGCGTGCGCCTAGAGCGTCGCGGTTTTGAAGCCATGCGGACCCCATGAAAAGATCTTGAACAGGTTCCAAGGGCCCGCTAGGTCGAGGCTTTGGCCGCAGTAGCATGCTGTGCCGGTCTGGGCAGAGGGTGCCGGGCCGGTGCTTTCCGCTCTTACCCACACTCCAGGCCCATTCCATGCAATACCGCAACCTTGGCAAAAGCAATCTCCAGGTCTCCCGTCTTTGCCTGGGCACCATGATGTTTGGTGACCAGACCCCGCGCGAAGAGGCAGCCGCCATCGTGGCCGATGCCCATGCCCAAGGGGTGAACTACATCGACACGGCCGATGTGTACACCAAGGGCGCTTCTGAAACCATGCTGGGCGAACTGCTGCGCGGCCAGCGCCACCACTGGGTGCTGGCCACGAAGCTCGGCAACCCGATGTCGGACCGCGTGAACGAGGCGCACTATTCGCGCAGCTGGATGCTGCGTGAGGTCGAGGCGAGCCTCGGGCGGCTGCAGACCGACCATGTGGATATTCTCTATCTGCACCGCGACTACAACGGCATGAACCTCGAGGAGCCCCTGCGGGCGCTCGATGCCATGCTGCGCGCGGGCAAGATCCGCTACTGGGGCGTTTCCAATTTTCGGGGCTGGCGCATCACGGAGCTGGTGCACCTGGCCCGGCAGATGGGCATGCCGGGGCCGGTGGTGTGCCAGCCCTACTACAACCTGCTCAATCGCATGCCCGAGGTCGAGATATTGCCGGCCTGCGCCCACCATGGCGTGGGCGTCACCCCTTACAGCCCGGTGGCGCGCGGCGTGCTCACGGGCAAATACCTGCCCGGTCAGCCACCGGTGGCCGGCTCGCGGGCCGCACGGGGTGACAAGCGCATCGCTCAGACCGAGTGGCGCGAAGAGTCGTTGCAGATCGCCCAGACACTGCAGCAGCATGTGCATGAGCGGGGAGTGACGCTGGCCCAATTTGCCACGGCCTGGGTGCTGGCCCACCCGGCCGTGAGCTCGGTGATCGCCGGGCCCCGAACCCTGGCACAGTGGCAAGACTATGCCCCCGCGCTTGGCTATGCCCTGACCGAAGAAGACGAAGTGCTGGTGAACTCGCTGGTGGCGCCGGGCCATCCGTCCACGCCGGGATACAACGATCCAGCCTACCCGCTGGATGGGCGGTAGGCCGCAGCGCTCCCACGGGCCCGTGGGTTGCGCTGCAAATGGCTTTCCTCCATTCCGAACCCGGATTGCTTTTCCCGGATTGCGTTCCAATAGCGCCATGCAAGATTCCTCCCCCCTCGAACAGCGACTGAACGATCTGGAGATCAAGGCCAGCTACACCGAAGACCTGCTCGATCAGCTCAATCTCACCGTTTATCGCCAGCAGCAGCAGATTGACGACCTGGCCCGTGAACTGCTGCGCTTGCGCCAGCAGGTGCCCGAGGGCGGCGGCGCGGCCCCGCGCAACCTGCGCGACGAGCTGCCGCCCCACTACTGATGGACTGGCCGGGCAGGCTGCCGCAGGGGGGCCCGCAGGCACTGAAAGCTGTGTGCAGCGCGGCCTTTAGTTCTTGGATTTGTTGATGCCACTGCCGCAGGCGGTACGATCACCCATGAAAAAAACTTTCCAGCTCCACATTGAAGGCAAGAACCGCGACCGCGTCCTCGAAGCCATCAAGCATGAAATCCGCAAGTACATCAAGCGCGAGCGCGGCCGCCCCGTGCCCGCCGGGGCGGATTTTTGGGATTTCGACTGCAAGTTCGGCAGCACTGAAGCAACCGCCGAAGTGGCCCACCTTGCTGCCCTGATCGGCCTGATTGACGGCGTGTCCCGCGAAGGCGGTGCGCAGTTTTATGTCGAAATTCTGGCCAAGGGCGGGCATCGCCAGGCCCGTCCTGCCCAAGTGGCCGAAGAAGGCGAGGGCGGCGACACCATCGACGCCAACAACGTCAAAGACGCCGACTGATCACGCTTCTTTCTCACCTGTTGCCGCTTGCGCTGCTGCAGCGGCAGCGCGCAGCTTGTCCTTCTTGCTGGGCCGCTTGCCCTTGATGCCGCCCGTGCCCGCTGCCGTGCCCTCGGGGGCCACCTCGGTGGGCTCGAAACCGGGGATCTGCTCGCGCGGCAGGGTGAGGTGCTGGCGGTTCTCGATCAGGCGCCAATGCGCTTCGGTGTCGGCACTGACAAAGCTCACGGCCATGCCGCTTTCGCCCGCGCGGCCCGTGCGGCCGATGCGGTGCACGTAGTCCACCGCAGAGCGGGGCAAATCGTAGTTCACCACCGCAGGCAGCTGGGCAATGTCGATGCCACGCGCTGCCAGGTCGGTGGTCACCACCACTTGCCAGCGGTCGTCCTTGAACTCTTGCAGCACCTGTTTGCGCGCGCCCTGGCTCAGACCGCCGTGGAACGGTGTGGCAAAGATGCCGGCCTTGTAGAGCTTTTCGGCGACATGTTCGGCCGCATATTGCGTGGCCACGAACACCAGCACGCGGCTCCATTCGTTCTCCTTCACCAGGTGGCGCAGCAACTGCGTGCGGCGGCTGGCGTCTACCGCAATGGCGCGCTGCACGATGCACGGTTCGTTCGCAGGGGTGTCGGCCACGGCCACGCGCACGGGGTCTTTCAGCAACGACTCGGCCAGCGTTTGCACGTCTGCCGGAAAGGTGGCCGAAAAGAACAGGTTCTGGCGCCGCGCTGGCAGCAGCGCCAGGGTGCGCTGCAGTTCCTCGGCAAACCCCAGGTCCAGCAGCCGGTCGGCTTCGTCCAGCACCAGCAGGTTCACGCTGGCAAGCTGCAGCGCGTTGTGGTCCACCAGATCGAGCAGGCGGCCCGGCGTGGCGACCACCACATCGGCACCACCGCGCAAGCCCATCATCTGGGGGTTGATGGAGACGCCGCCAAACACCACGGCCACCTTCACGGGCTGGGGCAGGTGCTGGGCCAGGCTGCGCACCACCTCGCCCACCTGGGCGGCGAGCTCGCGTGTGGGCACCAGAATCAGCGCGCGCACCCGCCGCGGTGTGTGGGTCGCACCGGCTTGCAACTGTTGCAGCAGGGGCAGGGCAAAAGCTGCCGTTTTGCCCGAACCCGTCTGGGCCGATCCCACGACATCGGCGCCGCGCAAAATGGCCGGAATGGCCGCCTCCTGGATGGGTGTGGGGGCGACAAAACCCATGGCCGTGGCGGCCTGGGTGAGTGCGGGAGAAAGACCGAGGGCAGAAAATGGCATGGTGTAAGACAAAAAATTCAGGCCATGCACCCGGCGCCAACGCGCAAAAAGATCATGGCCAGCAAGAAGAACTGCGCGACACATTCAGGGGCCGCAGGCACAGCGGCTGTAGCGCAACATTGTTCACCGCCTGGCAGCCGCTAGAAGGGCCTCCACGCGGTGCAACCCCAAAAAATGCCGACTTGCCGGTGCTTTGAAGGGGCCGGCCGACCACTCGGCGCAGTGCCTGGCGCCGCGCCGCCTGTGGGCGTGCATTGTGCGCCACCCACGGGGGTGGCGATAATCGCTGCCCGTGCGCGCCGCGTGCGGCACTGCCTTTTCGACACCATGAACCTCGCTCTTGATTCATCCACCATCACCCACAGCATCCAGCTGGCCGTGGCCCCGGTGTTCCTGCTGACCGCCGTGGCCGGCATGATTGGCGCGGTGGCCGGGCGCCTGGCGCGCATCATCGACCGCGCCCGTGTGGTAGAAGACCGGGCCCGCCACACTGATGAGGCCGATTTTCTGCAGCGCGCCGTGCTGGAGCTGGGTTACCTGCGCACCCGTGGGCGCATGGCCAATGGCTGCATTGGCCTGCTCACGCTGTGCGGGTTTCTGATTGGGGTGACCATCATCCTGCTGTTTCTGGGAGAGACCACCGACTTTCGCGGCCACACCTTGGCACTGGGAAGCTTTTTGAGTGGTGTGCTCTCGTTCCTGCTGGCCCTGGTGCTCTTTTTTGTGGAGACCGTCATGGCCACGCGCCTGCTCAATTTCCACATGCTGCGCACGCCGGTGCTGGCGCCAGCGCCCGCCCCAAAGCAGTCGTGAGGCCGACACCATGAAATCCTTGCGTGATCTGGCGGGCCTGGGCGGCCTTGTGTATTCCACCGACCATGGCCGCATGTGCCCCGACTGCCGCCAGCCCCAGGCGCAGTGCGTTTGCAAGCGGGCGCCCGTGCCGACAGGCGACGGCATCGTGCGCGTCTCACGCGAAACCAAGGGGCGCGGCGGCAAGGCCGTGACAGTGGTGAAGGGCGTGGTGCTGGATGCCGATGCATTGGCTGGGCTGGGCAAGCAGCTCAAGGCCGCCTGCGGCAGCGGTGGCACGGTCAAGGACGGCATGATCGAGGTGCAGGGCGACCATGTGGAGCGCGTGATGGAGGCGCTGAAAAAGCTCGGCCACCAGGTCAAGCGCGCCGGGGGCTGATGATGGACCCCAGCCAGCTGCAACGCCTCGTCACCGTGTCCATGCCTTTTGGCAAATACAAGGGCCGTGTGCTGGCCGATCTGCCCGGCAACTACCTCAACTGGTTTGCCCGCGAGGGCTTTCCGCGCAGCGACCTGGGGCGTTTGCTGGCGCTCATGCACGAGATCGACCACAACGGCCTTTCGCAGCTGCTCGAACCCCTGCGCTCTGCCGCCGGGCTGCCCCCACGCGCGCAGGACGACTGAGGCACGCCCCGAAGGAGCCTTCGAGGCGGATCGTGCTCAAAACACCGGTCAGCGGGCTCTGGCGGCGCAATTTTGAGTAAAAATGGACTGCAGCCCAATACTGGTAAGCGCAAGCAGCTATTATTTTTGATGGCTCAATGCGCTCAAGTGGGCTTGGTCGGCACCAGCCACTGGCGTGCGGCCACCATCACGCACTGGGTCAGCCGCTCCAGGCCTGCCTGGGCCGAGCGGGCGTGCACCCAATACAGCGGCATGTCCATGCCGGTGCCGGGCAGCAACTCCACCAAGGTGCCGGCGTCGAGCTGGTGCTGGATCAGCGACGTGGGGTGCATGCCCCAGCCCATGCCCACCTCGCAGCCGCGCACAAAGCCGTTGTTGGACGGCAAAAAATGCTTGGGCGGGTTGTGGCGCGAGGCCAGCCCCTGCTGCTGCATCCATTGCTCCTGCAGGCGGTCCTTGCGGTCGAAGGTCATCATGGGGGCGCGGCCAATGGCTTCGGCGCTGACCCCGTCCGCAAAATGCCGCGCCACAAACGCGGGGCTGGACGCGGCCACGTAGCGCACCGACCCCAGCGGCCAGGTATTGCAGCCCGCAATGCTGCCCGCGCTGGCCGTGACGGCGGCCAGCACGTCGCCTTCCTTGATGCGCTGGGCCGTGTGGTCCTGGTCGTCGATACGGATGTCCAGCAGTTCGTTGCCCCCGGCGGTGAAAGCGGCCATGGCGTCCATGAACCAGGTGGACAGCGAATCGGCATTCACCGCCAGCTTCAGCGTGGGGGGCGTGGCATGGCCGTCGGGCATCAGGCCCGGGTTGGTGCGGCGCAGTTCGTTTTCGAGCAGCGCCACCTGCTCCACATGCAGGCACAGCCGCCGCCCGGCGTCGGTGCCGGTGCAGGGGGTGCCGCGCAGCACCAGCACCTGGCCCGTGCGCTCTTCCAGCTGCTTGATGCGCTGCGACACTGCCGAGGGTGTGATGTGCAGTCTGCGGGCCGCCCGCTCGAAGCTGCCTTCCCGCACCACGGCGGCCAGGGCCTGGAGTCCGGTGTAATCCAGCATGAAAAATTGCTAACTTTGGTTCAGGTGAATTAATTTTACTTAATCACGGCCGCTGTCCAGAATCGGTGGCATGTGGACTGCCAATGTTTCTTCTTCGTGGCTTGCCGGGTTTACCGTGTGCCTGTCGCTCATCGTATCGATCGGGGCCCAGAACCTGTATGTGCTGCGCCAGGCCGTGAGTGGCCAGCATGTGCGCGCCTGCGTCGCGTGGTGTGTGGCCAGCGATGCGCTGCTGATTGGCGTTGGCGTGGCCGGCATGGCGCAGTTGCTGGGGCACTCGCCCACGCTGGCCTATTACCTGAGTGTGGGCGGCGCGGTTTTTCTGCTGGCCTATGGCCTTTTTGCCTGGTGGCGCGCCTTCACAGCGCCCGATGCCAGCGTTGGCACCACGCCCGTTGCGGCCCCGCGTGGTTTGCTCAGCGTGATTGGCACCCTGGCGGTGATCACGCTGCTCAATCCCCATGTTTATCTGGACACCGTGGTGCTGGTGGGCTCGATTGGTGCACGCCAGGACGGTGGTCTCAAGTGGGTGTTTGTGATGGGGGCGGCTTCGGCCAGCCTGGTGTGGTTTGCCGCGCTGGCGCTGGCCGGGCGGCGGATGCAGGGGCTGTTTGCCAATCCCCGCGCCTGGCGGGTGCTGGACGCTGTGACCGGCTGCATGATGCTGGCGCTGGCGTGGTGGGTGTGGCAAGGGGTTGCGGGCTGACGCAGGCCACGGCGGCAGACGGGTGCTGTGCCCGCAATGCGGGTCAGCCCCGTTGGCCGGGGGTGAAGGACGCGTTTGTCGGGGATACTTCAGGCGCACCGCCTCCCGGGGGCTTGTTCCTGCAAGGGGGGCATCAGGCGGGCCGCCGCCATTTTTTGCCAGGGAGCCTCGCACCATGAAACAGCCTTTATTTGTTCGCCCCTCCTGGTTGTTGCTGGGCGGCATGTGGCTTGCTGCAGGCGCCCAGGCGGCAGACCCGGCCGGCTCGCCCGCCTCGCCCATGCTGGTGCCGTCAGAGGATGGTGCCTCTATCATTGATTTGCGCGCCCGGCTGGTGTGGCCGCGCTGTGTGGAGGGCATGCAGTGGAACGGCAAGACCTGCACCGGCACCCCGCAGCGGCTGGACCATGCGCAAGCCGTGGCCTTGGCCAATGCCCGCTGGAAGGCCGACGGCATGCGCTGGCGGCTGCCGCGCGTGCCAGAGCTGAAGCGACTGGTGGACAAGACGATCAGCCCGGCGGGGCTTGACCCGGCGCTGTTTCCCGCCGCGCCGCACGACTGGCATTGGTCGGGCACTGCCAATGTCAGCACGGGGTCGGGCAACCAGTACAACTACGGCAACGTCATGAACAGCCGCTCCGGTGGCGGCGACATGGCCTTTCGCCAAGGCTGGGCGGTAAACCTGGAAACCGCAGAGAGCCGCGGCGACGTGGGCAAGGGGACCCGGCTGTTGGTGCGGCTGGTGCGGCCCCATGTTCCGGCGCCAGAACCTGTCGGGGCCGAGCGGTAACCCTATGGCCGAGGCCGCTGGATGCGCGGTCAGGGCGCTGCAGTGCGCGGGGGGAGGGCCGTGCAGCCTGGGCCGACAATCCAGCGTTAAATTTGAATGAAATGCGCTTCTAGCCCATGTAGATAAAGCGCATTGCGCTATTAAATCAGGAGTCTAGTGACCGGCCGCTGACGAGGCGCCTTCGACGTCGGCACCATTGCCAAACACAGGCTGCGTGCCGAAGTATCCGAGAAACAGGTTGCGGGCGATGCCGTGGGCGGTGATCTGCAGGTCGCGCGCCACCTCGGGCGCGAAAAGCCGTTCGGTCTGCTCGCCCCACAGGCGCACCCACACGGCAAAGTGCGCTGGCGTCACACCCTGCAGCGCCATGTGCTTGCCAAATACGTTGCCACGAAAACGCTTGCTGCCCAGTGCCACCGTGCTCCAGAAATCAACCATGCGCGCCAGATGGGGCTCCCACCGGTCACGCAGGGCATTCTCGAACACGGGGCCCAGCAGGGCGTCGGCCCGAACCGCAGCATAAAAGCCGTGCACGAGCTCGGTCAGGCTTTCCACGCTGGGCGTGCGCCACTCGCCGCCATTGCCACTACCGGGCGACGGGCTGGGCGCAGAGGGGCTCAGCTGCATCCGCAGCCCGATGTGCCACCGCAGCCACCGCGTGCCGCAGGTGCGGCCTGCTGGGCGGCTTCGAACTGTGGGAACAGCACGTTGTTTTCGAGGTGGATGTGGTTGATCAGGTCGTCGCCAAACTGGGCAATGCCCGCGTACAGGGCGCGCCAGGTGTTGCAGGCGCCGGCAGGTGGCGTGGCGTCATGGGTCAGGGCGTTCAGCTGCTCAAGCGCTGCGCCATGGTCCACGTGTTCGGCCCGCATCATGCCGATGGGCTGGTTCACGAACGGGTTGCCGCCCGACTTGAGCATGGGGAACAAAATGGCTTCTTCCTTTTGCATGTGCGACAGCAGTTCTTGCTGAATTTCTTCCAGCAGGTTACCCAGACCGGCAGGCACATCAGGGTTGGCGCGGTGCACGGCTTCTACGCGGTGTGCCATGCGAATCAATTCGGGCAACTGCACGCGATGCACGTCGTGGTAGCGCGCGAGGATGTGGTCCACCAGTGCGCCGGGCTCGCTCACACCAGGAAGGGCGCTGGGGCGCTGCAGGGCAGCCAGCTCGGACAGCACGGCATTCACGTCCAGGCCTTTCTCAGCAGCGGCGGTTGCCAGAGGGACCTGGCCGCCGCAGCAAAAATCCAGTTTCAGACGGCGGAAGACGGCGGTAGCGCCGGGCAATTGGACTGCAATCTGGCCGATTTGCTGATCGGCACTCAGGGCGGCGGCGGCGGTTTCCAGGCGGGCGTTCATGGGGTGTTCCTATAAAGATACATTTGATATGAATATTTTATGACATAAAATTCATGCCAACTATTCCTTTTAATTGACCTGCGGCAATCCAATGCGTCTGACCCAATGGACCGACTACACGCTGCGCGTGCTGATGTATTGCGCGGCCACTGAAGGGCGTTTGCAGCCCGTCACCATCAGCGAGGTGGCAGAAAGCTATGACATTTCGCGCAGCCACCTGACCAAGATCGTGCAGGAGCTGTCAGCCCAGGGTCTGCTCGAAACCACGCGCGGACGGGGGGGCGGCATGCGCCTGATGAAGCCTGCAAACGACATCAACATCGGTGCCGTGGTGCGTGCCACCGAAACCGATTTCAACCTGGTCGAGTGCTTTGACCCCGAGCACAACCAATGCCGACTGAGCAGCCATTGCTATCTCAAGGGGGTGCTTGGTCAGGCCATGCGGGCCTTCTTTGCCGTACTGGACAAGGTGACGCTGGCCGATCTGCTCGCCGATCCCCAGAGCGTGGTGGCGATGCCCACATCGCGCCGCCTGGCCGCTAAGCCCCTTGTGCCGGGGCTACCGGACAAGGTGGCGTAACGCCTCAAAAGAAGCGTCGGGCAAGCGCTTCAGGGCCGCAGCACTTCCAGAAGTCGGTCCAGCCCGCCTTGGTTGATCGCAATGTTGGCCTGCGCCCGCACGGCGGGCTTGGCGTGGTAGGCCACTGACAGGCCGGCTGCACCCATCATGGGCAGGTCGTTGGCGCCATCGCCCACGGCAATCGCCCGCGAGGGATCGATGCCCATCAGCGAAGCCATCTCCAGCAAGGTACGGCGCTTTTCCGCGCCGTCGCAGATGTCACCCCAGGGCTGGTCCACCATGCGGCCGGTCAGCAGGCCGTCTTCAACTTCCAGCCGGTTCGAGCGCGCAAAATCAATACCCAGGCTGGCCTTCACACGGTCAGCAAAAAATGTGAAGCCACCCGAAACCAGCAAGGTGGTCAGGCCAGCGGCCTTGGCGGCGGTGATGAGTTCCTTGGCACCGGGGTTGAAGCGCAGGCGTTCAGCGAACACCTGTTCCATGTGACCCACGGTGACCCCTTTGAGCAGGGCCACGCGCTGGCGCAGGCTTTCCTTGTAGTCGGTGATGAGGCCCTGCATGGCGGCCTCGGTGATGGCTGCCACTTCGGCCTTGCGGCCGGCGGCATCGGCAATTTCGTCTACACACTCAATGTTGATGAGGGTGGAGTCCATGTCAAAGGCAATGAGTTGGTAGCTCGACAGGGACAGCGGAGGCTCAATGCCCTGGACGACGAGGCCGGGGGCGAATTCGGTGGCGTGGGTCATGGAAAACTGCGGAGCGTTGCGGATACGAAAGCCGCAATGTTAGCCCGCCTGCCTGGGCTCCACGCCTGAGGGGCCACCGTTCGTCAGCGGGAGCCTGGTGGCCGAGGGGCTTGTCCCGATGTGCTGTTGCTTGCGCTTTCATCCATCTTGCCCAGAAACAGGCGAATGAAGAAAACCATCATGCCCAGCATGAAAAAAATGCCGATGATGCTCATCAGGCCGTAATCGGTGGAAAAAAGATCGGTCAGCAATTTCATGAAACCCTCCTGTTTGAATGGGTTTACTACTATTGCGCCGCAGGCTGTCCAGCGCGTTGATTTACGTCAATTGCTGGTGCAACGGTTGCCCGCCGCCTACCTCGAATGCCCAAGATAGAGCGGATCGGACCAGGTGGCCAGCCATTGCGGTTTGAAGGCCACAAAGACGGCCGTGAGCATGCCCGTGACAAACGCATCACCCCAGGCCATCAGCCAGCGCGCCACGAGTGAGAGCTCGTCGCCCACGCCAGGCAACAGATGACCATTCCATTGCGACAGGGCGCCTGAGGCAAAGAGGCACAGCACCGTGCCCAGAAAGGCGCGGCCCAGCACATAGACGAAGAGCTTCGTGCCGATGAAATGCCGCACCAGCGCCCCCACCATCAGCGCCAGGGTCGCGGGGATTACGCCTTGCCAGGCGATAGCTCCCAGCGATTCGGGCCAGCCCATGGCCGGAGAGATCAGGCAGGCGATCACCCCCACCACCACCAGCACGGGAATGGCCAGGGGCCAGCCCAGCATCAGCACCACCATGCACGCACCCGACCACTGCAGTTGCAGCGGCATGGCATGCAGCGTGGGCAGCGCCCACATCCATGGCAACACCACCAGCGTAGCCAGCAAGGGTGTGAGCAGGGGTGACAGCTCCTGGTCGGGCCCGTTGGCCGCCTTGCGACTGCCAAGCAGGCGCCAGGGGCGCAACCCAAGCGCCACCAGCAGGGCGATGACTGTCAGCGCAGCTTCCAGCACCATGGCTCAGGCGGCGACAGGCTGTGCCAGCGGCTGCCCCAGGCTGCGCAAGATGTCGCGCACCATCTGCGCGCGGTCTTTGGGGTCTTTCAGCTCGCGCTCAATGCGCAGCTTTTCGTTGCCGGCCAGCTTGATGTGCTTGTTCTTCTGGATCAACTCAATGATGCGCATGGGGTCGACGGGCGGCTGGGGCTTGAAGGTGATGGTGATGACGCCGGGCGCAGCATCCACCTTCACCACGCCATAGGGCTGGCTCAGCACGCGCAGGCGGTGCACATCGATGAGCGTTTGTGCCTGCGGCGGCAACTTGCCAAAGCGATCCACGATTTCTTCGAGCAGACCGTCGATCTGGTCGGGTGTCTTGGCGGTGGCGAGCTTTTTGTAGAACGACAGGCGCAGGTGCACGTCGCCGCAGTAGTCGTCGGGCAAAAGGGCCGGGGCGTGCAGATTGATGTCGGTGGTGACGGACAGGGGCGAGAGCAGGTCGGGCTCCTTGCCCGCCTTGAGGCAGCGCACGGCCTGGGAGAGCATCTCGTTGTAGAGCTGAAAGCCCACCTCCAGCATGTTGCCGCTCTGGTTCTCGCCCAGCACTTCGCCCGCGCCACGGATCTCCAAATCGTGCATGGCCAGATAAAAGCCGCTGCCCAGTTCCTCCATGGCCTGGATCGCATCAAGCCGCTGCTGTGCCTGCTTGGTCAGGCCTTCGACGTCGGGCACCATCAGGTACGCATACGCCTGGTGGTGGCTGCGTCCCACACGGCCGCGCAGCTGGTGCAGCTGCGCCAGGCCAAACTTGTCGGCGCGGCTCATGATGATGGTGTTGGCCGTAGGCACGTCGATGCCGGTCTCGATAATGGTCGAGCACAGCAGGATGTTGTAGCGCTGGGCCACAAAGTCGCGCATCACGCGTTCGAGTTCGCGCTCGGGCATTTGTCCGTGGGCCACGGCGATGCGCGCCTCGGGCAATATCTCTTCGAGCTTCTGGCGGCGGTTCTCAATCGTCTCGACCTCGTTGTGCAGAAAGTAGCACTGGCCGCCGCGCTTCAATTCGCGCAGCACGGCTTCGCGGATCACGCCCGTGCCTTCGCTGCGCACAAAGGTCTTGATGGCCAGGCGCCGCTGCGGCGCGGTGGCGATGACCGACAGGTCGCGCAGGCCTTCGAGCGCCATGCCCAGCGTGCGCGGGATGGGCGTGGCCGTGAGGGTAAGCACGTCCACTTCGGCGCGAAACTGCTTCATCGCCTCCTTGTGGCGCACACCGAATCGGTGCTCCTCGTCGATGATCAAGAGGCCCAGGTTGTGGAACTTGGTCGATTCGCTGAGCAGCTTGTGCGTGCCCACCACGATGTCTACCGTGCCATCGCCAATGCCCTTGATGGCGGCGGTGATCTCCTTGCCCGAGCGAAAGCGCGAGACCTCGGCCACCTTCACCGGCCATTTGCTGAAGCGGTCTACCAGCGTCTGGTAGTGCTGCTCGGCCAGCAGCGTGGTGGGCGCCAGAAACGCCACCTGCTTGCCGCCCGTGACGGCCACAAAGGCGGCACGCAGGGCGACCTCGGTCTTGCCAAAGCCCACGTCTCCGCAGACCAGGCGGTCCATGGGGCGGGGGCTGATCATGTCCTGGATCACTGCGTGGATGGCTGCGTTCTGGTCAGCGGTTTCTTCAAAGCCGAAGTCGTTGGCAAAAGTCTCGTAATCCTGCGCGCTGTAGCGGAAGGCGTGGCCCTCGCGCGCAGCGCGGCGGGCATAGATGTTGAGCAACTCGGCCGCGCTGTCGCGCACCTGCTCGGCGGCCTTGCGTTTGGCTTTTTCCCACTGGCCGCTGCCCAGCTTGTGCAGCGGGGCTTCGTCGGCGCTCACGCCGGTGTAGCGGCTGATTAGCTGCAGCTGGCTCACGGGCACATACAGCACGGCCTTGTCGGCGTATTCCAGGTGCAAAAACTCCTGCATGGCGGGCGTGCCGTCGGGGTTCTTGTTGCCCACGTCCATGTTGACGAGGCCGCGGTAGCGACCGATGCCGTGGGCGCTGTGCACCACGGGGTCGCCCACGTTCAACTCGGCCAGATCTTTGATCAGCGCCTCGACGTCGCTCACCTGTTCCTGCTTCTTGCGCCGGCGCGTGGTGGGGCCTGCGGCGAACAGCTCGGTCTCGGTCACGAAGTCGATGCCGTCCTCGATCCAGCTGAAGCCCGCGTTCAGGGCTGCCGTGGCGATACCCACCTTTTCGGTGGCGTCGCCCTGGAACTCGGCCAGCGAATCGAACGCAGGAGGGTTTACCCCGCTGGCGCGCAAGAAGTCGAGCAAACTCTCTCGCCGGCCATCGCTTTCAGCCAGCAGTAGCACGCGGTGTTGCGTGTTGCGGATGTGTGCGTGCAGGCGGGCCAGCGGGTCCTCGGCTCCGCGCACCACAGACAGGTCACCCAGCTTCTGAAAGTGCGGGTTGTCATCCACATCCTGCACACCTGGGCGCAGCGACAGTTGCGCGTGCAGGTTGGCGCGCGTGTAGAACTGGTCCACGGACAGGAACAGCGACTCGGGCGGCAGCGCGGGGCGCTCAGGGTCGCCCTGGATCAGGCGAAAACGGTCTTTCGTGTCCTGCCAGAAGCGCTGGAAGGCCGGTTCCAGGTCGCCATGCAGTACCACCGTGGCTTCGCCTCCCAGGTAGTCGAACACCGTGGCCGTGTCGTCAAAGAACAGTGGCAGGTAGTACTCGATACCGGCCGTGGCCACGCCCGCGCCCATGTCCTTGTAGATGCGGCTCTTGGTCGGGTCGCCCTCCAGCATTTCGCGCCAGCGGCTGCGGAACTTGGCGCGCGCCTCGTCGTCCATGGGGAACTCGCGGCCTGGCAAGAGGCGCACCTCGGGCACGGGGTACAGGCTGCGTTGGCTGTCGGGGTCGAAGGTGCGGATGGAGTCGATTTCGTCGTCGAACAGGTCCACGCGGAAGGGCACCAGCGAGCCCATGGGGAACAAATCAATCAGCCCGCCGCGCACGGCGTACTCGCCCGGGCTCACCACCTGCGATACATGGCTATAGCCCGCCAGCGTGAGCTGGGCCTTGAACTTCGCCTCGTCGAGCTTTTGCTTGACCTTGAAGTGGAAGGTGTAGCCCGCCAGGAAGGACGGTGGAGCCAGCAGGTACAGCGCCGTGGTGGCGGGCACCAGCACCACGTCGGCTTCGCCCTGGCTGATGCGCCACAGCGTGGCCAGCCGCTCGCTGATCAAATCCTGGTGCGGCGAGAAGGTGTCGTAGGGCAGGGTTTCCCAGTCGGGAAACAGCGCGCAGCGCAGGGCGGGCGCAAAAAAAGCCATCTCGTCGATGAGGCGCTGCGCATCGGTGGCGTCGGCCGTGACGATGGCGGTGGTGCGGCCACCGGCCTTGTCGCGCTCGGCCAGGCGGGCCAGCAGCAGCGAATCTGCGCTGCCCAGGGGGCGGGGCAGGGTGAAACGTTTTCCGGGGGAGAGTTTGGGCAGTTCCATGCGGACGGTGTCGTCTGGGCCCGCCGCATCCCCTGGGGCGCAAAACGCGCACGGGCTGGATGGGTGGGCAGCGGGAGATTTTAGAATGAGCGACACATGACTGCTCCGCTCCTGCACCCACCGCTCGCTCCCTTGTCCACCCAGGGGCGTTTTTGGGCGCTGGTGCCGTGTGCGGGCATGGGCTTGCGTGCCGTGCCTCCTGCTGCCACGCCAGCCGCGGCATCTGCCGACACGGCCCTGCCCAAGCAATACCATCTGGTGGCAGGGCACCCCATGGTGATGCACACCCTGGCAGCGTTTGCCGGGGTGAGCCGCTTGCTGGGCACGCTGGTGGCGGTGGCGCCGGGCGATCATTTTCTGGACGCCTACGCCCACCCTGCCTTTTTCACGGTGGAATGCGGTGGCCCCACGCGCGCAGATACCGTGCTGGGTGGCTTGCGGGCCCTTGAGGAGCGCGGGGCACAGCCCGACGACTGGGTACTGGTGCACGACGCAGCGCGCTGTCTGGTGACGTCCGCACAGATCGATACGCTGATGGATACCTGCCAGCACGATGGTGTGGGCGGTTTGCTGGCCCACAAGCTGGCCGACACGCTCAAAACATCGATTGACGGGCCCGGCGGCGTGCGCGTGGCGTCCACTGTGGACCGCAGCGATAAATGGCTGGCCCAGACCCCCCAGATGTTCCGCATGGGCCCGCTCAAAGCGGCCATCGAGCATGTGGGTTCGGGTGCCACCGACGAAGCCAGCGCCATGGAGGCGATGGGCCTGCACCCGCGGCTGGTGCCCGGTGGGGCACAAAACTTCAAGGTGACCTATCCGGACGACTTTGCCCTGGCGGCCGCCGTGTTGGCGCAGCGCGCGCATGGCGCCACGCTCGATCGTTTTGGTGGCGCGCGCGGGCAGGTGGCCCCAGCGGTTGGCAAAAAGACCATTTTTTGAACCCCGCGTGGGTGAAGGTGACTCGATGAATTTCAGGATTGGCGAAGGCTGGGATGTGCACGCGCTGGTGCCCGGGCGCCGGCTGGTGATTGGCGGGGTGGAGATTGCCCATTCCATGGGCCTGCTGGGCCATTCGGATGCAGACGTGTTGTTGCATGCGATCACCGACGCCTTGCTGGGGGCTGCTGCGCTGGGCGACATCGGTAGCCATTTTCCGGATACCGACGTGGCATTTCGCGGAGCGGACTCGGGTGTGCTGCTGGCAGAGGCGGCGCGCCGGGTGCGCGCGGCGGGCTACGACATCGGCAACATCGACAGCACCGTGGTTGCGCAAGCGCCGCGCCTTGCCGCCCATATTCCTGCCATGCGCGTGTGCATTGCGGCCGCCGCGGGGGTGGGGCAAGCGCAAGTGAACGTCAAGGCCAAGACCGCCGAGCGCCTGGGCCCGGTAGGTCAGGGGCTGGCCATGGAAGCGCGCGCCGTGGTGTTGCTGTTCAAGGCCTGACCCTGTCGGCATGGGCTGCGGGCCAGGCAATGTGCGCCATTGCATTGCCCTGTCCTTGCAATCATGGCTTGTCGGCACAGGCGATGAAGGCCCCGTGCCGCTGGCTGGCGTTGCAGAGCAGTCAGTCCGCGTGGTCCTCAGCCCGGCGGCGCGGGAGTTGCCGCTTGATGGCAGGGCGCTGCAGGCGTTGCTTGGGGTCTTCCCCCTCGGGTAGGTTGGGGGCCCGCTGCAGCTGGATATGCGCCACCAGCCCGCCGCTGGTGGAATTGGCCAGCGCAAAAATGCCACCCATGCGTTGCACCGTCTTGTCCACGATCGACAGGCCCAGCCCGGCGCCAGCGGCTGCGGTGCGCGCCGAGTCGCCGCGAAAGAAGGGCTTGGTCAGGTTGGATAACTGCTCGGGTGGCACGCCGGTGCCATGGTCGCGCACCTTGATCAATACCCAGTTTTCGCGGCCCTTGGCGGCAATGTCCACGTGGGTGACGGCGGTGTCCACCGTCTTGCCATAGCGGCGTGCGTTCTCCAGCAGGTTGGAAATCACGCGCGCCAGTTCCACCTCGTCCGCCAACACGTTGAGGTCTTCCGGGATCTCCATGGTGATCTGCAGCTCGCGGTGGTCCTGCACCGCGTAAACGCAGGACGACACTACGCCGTGCAGGTTGACGGGGGTGAGCGTGACGTGGTCGGGGCGTGCGTAATCAAGAAACTTGTCGATGGTGGCGTCAAGCTGCACGATGTCGGCCACCATGTGCTCGCGTGCGATTTCATCCACCACGCTCATTTCGGTTTCGAGCCGCAGGCGCGCCAGCGGCGTGCGCAGGTCGTGCGAAATGCCGGCCAGCATGACGGCGCGGTCCTGCTCCAGCTTGGCAAGCTTTTGTGCCATGCGGTTGAAGCCGATGTTCACTTCGCGGATTTCACTGGTCACCGCTTCTTCGTCGAGGCGGCTGGCGGCGAAATCACCATCGCGCACGCGGTTGGCGGCATACGAAAGCTGCTTGAGAGGCCGGTTGATCAGCCGGGCAATGGCAGCAGCGCCGGCCAGCGAAAGGGCGCCTGCCGTGATGAGCCAGATCAGCCAGGTGCGGCCGCCGGCGGGGCTGAAGCGCGAGCGGTCCATCAGCAACCAGTTGGGGTCGCCATTGATGTTGAAACCAACCCACAGGCCATTTTCTCCGTTCACGTTCTGGGCCACGATGGTGTCAGGGCCCAGGCGCTGGGTGAGCTCGTGGGTCAGGCGGTTACCCAGTGCAGTGCTGTCGAGCAACGTGAATTTGTCGCCCGGCTCGCGCGGCAGGATGCGCACCCCTTCCTGGTCGGCCATGGTTTTGATGAGCGACACGCGCGCGATGGCATCCGCGTGCACCAGCGCTGCACGGCTGAGGTTGACCAGCGACGCAATCTGCTGGGCCGTGTGCAACGTGCGCGGCTCAAACTCCAGGGCGCGCAGCGTCTGCAGCCAGGCAAGGATGCTGCCCACCAGCAGCAGCGCCAGCAGGAAAAAGGTGCGCCAGAACAGGTTCAGCCCCACGCGCGCACGCTGCTCGCGCGCGCGGCGCAGGGACTCCAGGGGGGCGGGACTGGTGGCGTCGGACGGTGCGGTCACCGGCTGTCGGGGTGCCGGCCGGCCTTCGGATTTGCGCATGAAATGGTCAGTTCGTTCCGTCCGGTACGAAAACATAGCCTACGCCCCACACCGTCTGGATGTAGCGTGGTGCGGCGGCGTCCACTTCTACCAGCTTGCGCAGGCGCGACACCTGCACATCCAGGCTTCGGTCGAAGGGCTCGAACTCGCGGCCGCGCGCCAGCAGGGCGAGCTTTTCGCGCGACAGGGGTTGGCGCGGGTGTCGCACCAGGGCCTTGAGCATGGCGAATTCGCCCGTGGTCAGCGGCAGCTCTTCGCCATTGCGCTGCAGCGCGCGCGTGCCCAGGTCAAACGTGAAGGGGCCGAAGGTGACCACTTCGTTGTCGCCCGAGGGGGCGCCGGGCGCCTCTTGCGCAGGGCGGCGGCGCAGCACGGCATGCACGCGCGCCAGCAGTTCGCGGGGGTTGAAGGGCTTGCCCAGATAGTCATCGGCGCCCACTTCCAGGCCCACGATGCGGTCCACGTCTTCGCCCTTGGCGGTGAGCATGATGATGGGCGTGCGGTCGTTGGCGGCACGCAGGCGGCGGCAAATGGACAGACCGTCTTCGCCGGGCATCATCAGGTCAAGCACGATGAGGTCCACCGTTTCGCGCAGCAGCAGGCGGTTGAGCGCCTTGCCGTCTTCGGCGACCATGACTTCAAAGCCTTCCTGGGTCAGGTAGCGGCGCAGCAGATCGCGGATGCGTGCATCGTCATCCACCACCAGAATCTTGTCGGTACGGTTGGTTGTTGTAGCCATGGTGATTGCAGGTCCAATTTGTAACAGAGCCAATTCTGACCAGCTTCAGCCCGGAAGTTCGGGTTTCTGCCCGGTGTTTGACCAACTGTTACAAGTTTTGCCCCGGTGTGCAGGCCGCTCACGCACGGTTCATGAAGGCCGGCATCTGCAGCGGTTACTGTCGAAGCCTGTGCAGCACCGGTGTGGTGCAGTGCGTTGATCGCAAGGACTTTTTGACATGAAAAATGCTATTCGTTTGATAGCTGCCAGCGCTTTTATGGTGTGCGCTGGGGCTGCTTTTTCTCAAAATTCCCAAACCGCTGAACCACGCAATGTGATGCAACTCTCAGCCTCTGGAACGGTAGAGGTGCAGCAGGATTTGCTGGTGCTGGCGCTGTCCACGAGCAAAGAGGGCGCAGACGCGGCTTCCACGCAGGCACAGCTCAAGCAGGCGCTGGATGCTGCACTGGCGGAGGCCAAGCGCAATGCGCAGCCTGGGCAAATGGACGTGCGTACGGGCCCCTTCGGGCTGTACCCGCGCTACGGCAAGGACGGCAAGATCAATGGCTGGCAGGGCCGGGCCGAGCTGGTGCTGGAGGGCCGAGACTTTGCCCGCATCACAGCCACGGCAGGAAAAATCCAGACAATGGCCATCAGCCAGGTGGGGTTTGCCTTGTCACGCGAGGCCCGCGCCAAGGTGGAGGGCGAGGCCCAGACCCTGGCCATCGAACAGTTCAAGGCGCGCGCCGCCGATTTGAGTCGCGGGTTTGGCTTTGCCAACTACAGCCTGCGCGAGGTGTCTGTGAACAGCAACGAGATGTCTCCCGGCCCCCGCCCGCGCGCAATGGCCATGGAGGCCAAATCGGCAGCGTATTCGGACGCGCCGGTGCCGGTGGAAGCGGGCAAGGCGCAGGTGGTTGTCAACGTCTCGGGCTCGGTGCAGATGCGCTGACGCTGGCCGAAAGATGGGCCAGGGGTGTATTTAACGTTAAAATGGCCTCTAGCCCTTATGGGGTAAGCGCTAAAAGCTATTGAAATGATAGCGTCTGTGGCGGGCATGGCGGCAGGCTGTGGCTGCCTGTTAATGCTGCGCCGCCGACTTCTGCCCGCCGCTGCCCCTTTGATCTGGTGGCCCGCTTACTGGGCTGTCCAGCCGCCGTCCATGTTCCACGCCACGCCACGCACGTTGTTGGCGGCCGGAGAGCAAAAGAACACCGCCAGCTCACCCAGCTCTTCGGGCGTGGTGAATTGCATGGAAGGCTCTTTTTCGCCCAGCAGCAGGCGCTTGGCTTCTTCGTTGGTGATGCCGCGCTCTGCCGCCTTGGCATCCACCTGTTTTTGCACCAGCGGCGTCAGCACCCAGCCGGGGCAAATGGCGTTGCAAGTGACGCCAGAGGCCGCATTTTCGAGCGCCGTCACCTTGGTCAGGCCCACGATGCCGTGCTTGGCCGCCACGTAGGCCGATTTTTGCGCCGAGCCCACCAGCCCGTGCACCGAGGCCACGTTGATGATGCGCCCCCAGTTGGCCGCCTGCATGGCGGGCAGGGCCAGCCGCGAGGTGTGGAAGGCGCTTGTAAGGTTGATGGCGATGATCGCGTCCCAGCGCTCCACCGGAAAATCTTCGATGCTCGCCACGTGCTGGATGCCGGCGTTGTTCACGAGGATGTCCACACGACCGAACTGCGATGCAGCGGACTTCATCATGTCCTCGATATCGGCTGCGCGGCTCATGTCGGCGCCGTGGTAGGCCACCTGGACACCTGCCGACTGACCGGCGGCCAGCACCTCGGCGCGTGGGCCGTCCACATCGCCAAAACCATTGAGCACGATGTTGGCGCCCTGGCGGGCGAGGGCCTTGGCGATGCCCAGACCAATGCCACTGGTGGAGCCGGTAACGAGTGCGGTTTTGCCTTTGAGCATGGGAGTCTCTCCGAATGAATTACGATGCAACGCAGCAATTATCGAACGCTGTTGCCGGATCCTGCACCCATGATTGAACCTACGCTGAACTACGTACTGTGCCCGGGCGCTGCCTCTGCGGCGGGCCCCTTTTCCGGCGCGCTGGCCAGCCCTCCCGCGCAGCATCGCATGGCGTACTGGGAGTGGAACGGCACGGGCAACCCGGACCATCCGCACGTGGTGCTGTGTGTGCATGGTCTAACGCGGCAGGGGCGGGATTTCGATACCCTGGCGCGTGCGCTCAGCCGCCATGCCCGGGTCATCTGCCCGGACGTGGTTGGTCGGGGTCAAAGCGACTGGCTGGCCGACCCCGCTGGCTACCAGGTACCCCAATACGCGGCCGACATGCTGGCTTTGCTGGGTCAGTTGCAGCAGCAGGCCCCTGTGCAGAAGCTGGACTGGGTGGGCACCAGCATGGGCGGGCTGATCGGCATGGCCCTGTGTGGCCAGCCCGGGCTGGGCGTGGCCGATGAGCCCGCTGAATCGGCCGGCGGTTCTGCCAAGGCCGTGGGAAGCCTGTGGCCGCTGGGCGTGCCGGTGCGCCGGCTGGTGCTCAACGACGTCGGCCCCGCCATCGAATGGCTCGCCTTGCAACGTATCGGCCAGTATCTGGGAGCGCCGGTTCGGTTTGATTCGCTGCAGCAGGCCGCCGATGCCATGTGGATCATGTCGTCCAGCTTTGGTCCGCACACCGCCCAGCAGTGGCTGGAGCTGTCGCGGCACATGGTGCGTACCTTGCCGGATGGTGGCCTGGCCATGCACTACGACCCGGCCATCGCGCAGGCCTTCAAGGCCATGACGCCCGAGGTTTCTGCCGCAAGTGCAATGCAGCTGTGGCAGCTGTACGACCGCATCCACGCGCGCACACTGCTGCTGCGGGGCGCGCAGTCTGACCTGCTTTCGCCAGAGACCGCCCAGGCCATGGTGCACCGTGGGCCGATGGCAAAGCTGGTCGAGTTTGAAGGTGTGGGGCATGCCCCTACCTTGATGGCGCAAGACCAGGTGCAGGTTGTTTCAGAGTTTTTGCTGGCCCCCGAAGCAACGGTGGCCGCATGAAAACGTACCCGCCGGCCGCCGCTGCGCAGGCACCTGCGGCTGACACCCTGCCGCAACTCCTCGCCGCAACGGCCCACACACTGCCAGAGCAGGTCAATGCCCTGGCGCGCGCTCGCGCCTTTGCCGAGCCCCTTATGGCGGGCGAGATGCTCGATTCCGGTGAAAACACGCTGGCCCATGCCGACGCCGTGGCCGCCATCCTCAAAGCCATTGGCGGATCGGACGCCATGCAGGCGGCTGGCTACCTGGTGTATGCCTGCGGACACCTGAACAAACCCCGTGAGGTGATCGCCAAGGCCTTTGGCGACAACTTTGCGGCCCTGGCGGTGGAAACCACCAATCTGATGCGTGTGCAGCGGCAGGCGCGTGGTGCGCAGCAGGTGGACGACCCGGCGGTGCAGACCGAAAACGTGCGCAAGATGCTGCTGGCGTTCTCGCGCGACCTGCGCGTGGTCATGCTGCGCCTGGCCTCGCGCCTGCAAACGCTGCGCTTTCATGCCGCCAGCAAAACCCCGGTGTCGCCCAGCCTGGCGCGCGAATCGCTGCAGGTGTTTGCACCATTGGCCAACCGGCTGGGCATCTGGCAGGTGAAATGGGAGCTGGAGGATCTGTCGTTTCGCTTCCTGGAGCCCGAGACCTACAAAGAGGTTGCGCACCTGCTCGACGAAAAGCGCGGCGAGCGCGAGGTCTACATGGAGCAGCTGCGCGCCCGGCTGGAGTCCGACCTGCGCGCGCGCAGCATCAGCGCCAGCGTGCAGGGGCGGCCCAAGCATATCTATAGCATCGTCAAAAAAATGCGCGGCAAGTCGCTCAATTTTGACCAGGTGCTCGACATCCGGGCCTTGCGCGTGGTGGTGCCATCGGTCAAGGACTGCTATGCGGCCCTGAGCTGGGTACACGAGCAGTTCACACCCGTCGTGGAAGAGTTCGATGACTACATCGCACGCCCCAAGCCCAATGGTTATCAGTCGCTGCACACCATCGTGCGCGACGCTGCTGGCAAGCCCATCGAAATCCAGATCCGCACCCAGGCCATGCACGACCATGCCGAGCATGGCGTGGCCGCGCACTGGGCCTATAAAGAGGCGGGCAGCAAAGGATATGCGGGCGTGTCGGCCACCGGCGATTACGACGCCAAGATCGCGGTGTTGCGCCAGTTGCTGGCGTGGGAGCGCGACCTGGTCGGCACAGCGCAAAACCGGGGTCTTTTTGACGATCGTATCTACGTGCTGACCCCCGATGCGGCCGTGGTGGAGTTGCCCCAGGGCGCCACACCGGTCGATTTTGCCTACGCGGTGCACACCAGCTTGGGCCATCGCTGCCGGGGTGCCCGGGTGGATGGCGCCATGGTGCCCCTTAATACCCCGCTGCAAAACGGCCAGACCGTGGAAATCTCCACCGTCAAGGAAGGCCGCCCCTCGCGCGACTGGCTCAATGCCGAACTGGGCTACCTCACCAGCAACCGGGCCAAGGCCAAGGTGCGTGCCTGGTTCAATGCCCAGGCCACCAATGAAACGGTGGCGCGCGGGCGCGAGGCGGTTGAAAAACTGCTGCAGCGCGAAGGCAAGACGGCCATGAAACTGGACGATCTGGCGGTGCAGCTGGGGTTCAAGTCGGCCGATGCACTGTTCGAGGTGGTGGGCAAGGACGAGTTTTCACTGCGCAGCATTGAAACCCTTTTTCGACCGCCAGAGCCCGTGCTGCAGCACGACGATTACCTGCTGCTGAAGAAGACCCGCACCAACGACTCAGCGCCCAAAGGCGGCGTGCTGGTGGTGGGCATCGACTCGCTCATGACGCAACTGGCCAAGTGTTGCAAGCCTGCGCCACCCGACGATATCCGTGGCTTTGTCACCCGGGGCAAGGGCGTGAGCGTGCACCGCGCAGACTGCAGCAATTTCCGCGAGATGGCAACGCGCAATGCCGAACGGGTGATCGAAGTCGAATGGGGCGCTCACAAACCGTCGGCGGGTGCTGCGGTGTACCCGGTGGACGTTGCGGTGGAGGCGGCCGATCGCCAGGGCTTGTTGCGCGATATCTCGGAAGTTTTTGCCCGCGAGAAGACCAATGTCATTGGTGTGCAGACCCAGTCGGTCAAGGGCACCGCCTGGATGACTTTCACCGTGGAGGTTGCCGATTCAGGTCGCCTTAACAAGGTGCTGGGCATTGTGGGCGGCGTTGCCGGAGTGCGCTCTGCACGGCGGCGCTGAGCTGCGTGCGCCGTATCCGCGAAAGTTGAAGAGGGCTCTTCACCAAGATTTGTTGAAGCGTCAGCCAAACAGCCTGATTTTTATGGCTATAATTGAAATCTAAACAACGACAGGCGCGTAGCTCAGCTGGTTAGAGCACCACCTTGACATGGTGGGGGTCGTTGGTTCGAGTCCAATCGCGCCTACCAACTAACCATTGGTCAAAGCCTTCCAAATCAACGATTTGGAAGGCTTTTTTATTGGTGCCGCAGATCAATCGGGTTTTATCGGGGCGGCAATGCGCTCGATGGGTGATCTGCCACGGGGGCAGTACGTACATGCCATGTGCTGTCGTTTGCACGAGCGAACGTTGCCCCAATGGTTCTTTCGCGGGCGCCGGTGGAAAGGCTACTGGCAAACCTCGTTGTGGGCACCTAATGGCGTGCGCCACCGGTGGCGGTGCCGCGGGATGCTGTCTGACGGTGCCACAGCCTCTTGGACCACGCAAAGAGCGCGGTGTGGAATTTACAACGGTGGTAAGCGAGCGTTTTCGCTCGCGTCCCCGTCCACTTCCCCAGGAGCACACATGAACTCATTGACTTCTCAGCCGACGAGCGCACAACCGGTTGACCCAGACCTTGCCGAGCAGGCTGTTCCCGGGCATGGTGTGCCGTCCCAGGATCCGACTCCCGCAGCCCAGGTTGGGCTCACTCCCGAAGAGACCGAGCGGGAATCGAAGTCTGCCTTGATCGGTGGCGGTGTTGTGGCGGGTTCGGCTGCGGGTGCGGCCGTTGGTGCCGTGGTTGCAGGTCCGGTTGGTGTCTTGGTCGGTGGCACGCTTGGCGCAGTGGCTGGCGCGATCAGTGGCGGTGCCGCCGGCGAGCTGACGAATCCGGAAGGCACGGTCGATGCAGACGTTGCGCCCACAGTTACCGACGCCACCAAAGACCGCAGCCTGCCTCGCTGAATTGCGTGGTGAGCCAGCCCGGATTTAGTGACGCATGCGGTGGCAGCGCACCAAAGCACACTCCCACTCGCGCGATTGCTGCCGCCATGGTGCAAGGTCGGTGGGAATAGCCCGCTCGGACTCATCAGGGTATTCCTTTGCCGGAGAGGGGGCTATCACTCTCTAGAATCTGCTGCACTGCAATAAATGGGCCTTGCGCCCGAGGAGTCCGTAGTGCCCGACAAGAAAAGCGCCCCCGCCGCCAAGACAGCGCAGCGCGTGATCAAGAAATACCCGAACCGCCGCCTCTACGACACCGATACCTCTACCTACATCACCCTGGCCGAAGTGCGTCAGCTCGTCATGGCCCACCAGAATGTGGTGGTGCGCGATGCCAAGACGGGCGAAGACCTCACGCGCAGCATTCTGCTGCAGATCATCCTCGAAGAAGAGGCTGGTGGCGCACCCATGTTTACCGAGGCGGTGCTGGCCAACATCATCCGTTTCTATGGCCATGCGATGCAGGGCTTCATGGGGGCCTACCTGGAAAAGAACGTGCAGGCTTTCACTGATGTGCAGGCCAAGCTGGCCGAACAGTCGCAAAACGTCACACCCGAAATGTGGGCGCAGTTCATGAGCCTGCAGTCGCCCATGCTCAAGGGCATGATGGGCAACTACGTGGAGCAATCGCAATCGATGCTCAACCAGATGCAGGAGCAGATGCAAAAGCAGACCGAGCAGATGCTGGGTGCCTTTGGTCTCAAGCGCTGATTTGCGCCTCAATCCCAATGTCCGGACTGCCGGGTCGCCGGAACTGGGACAATACGGGAATATGAGCGAAGCACTCTCCCCCACAAAAGCCCCCAAGGTCGGGTTTGTCAGCCTCGGCTGCCCCAAGAATCTGACCGACTCCGAACTCATCCTCACGCAACTCAGCGCCGAGGGTTACCAGACCGCCAAGACCTTTGAAGGCGCGGACCTGGTCATCGTCAACACCTGCGGCTTCATCGACGATGCCGTCAAAGAGAGCCTGGACACCATTGGCGACGCCCTGGCCGAGAACGGCAAGGTGATCGTCACCGGCTGCCTCGGCGCGCGCTCGGGCGAGGGCGGTGGCAACCTGGTGCAGCAAATGCACCCCAGCGTGCTGGCCGTGACCGGCCCGCAGGCCACGCAGGAGGTGATGGACGCCGTGCACCGCAACCTGCCCAAACCGCACGACCCCTTTCTCGACCTGGTACCCGGCGCCTTTGGCGAGGCGGGCATCAAGCTCACGCCGCGCCACTACGCCTACCTGAAGATCAGCGAGGGCTGCAACCACCGCTGCACCTTCTGCATCATCCCGTCCATGCGCGGCGACCTGGTGTCGCGCCCCATTGGCGATGTGCTGAAAGAGGCCCGGGCGCTGTTTGAAGGCGGCGTCAAAGAGCTGCTCATCATCAGCCAGGACACCTCGGCCTACGGCGTGGACGTGAAATACCGCACCGGCTTCTGGGATGGCAAGCCCGTCAAGACGCGCCTGCTGGAGCTGGTGCAGTCCCTGGGTGAAATGGCCGCGCCCTACGGTGCCTGGGTTCGCCTGCACTACGTGTACCCGTACCCGAGCGTGGACGAGATCATTCCGCTGATGGCGCAAGGTTTGGTGCTGCCCTACCTGGACGTGCCTTTCCAGCACAGTCACCCCGACGTGCTCAAGCGCATGAAGCGCCCGGCCAGCGGCGAGAAGAACCTCGATCGCATCCAGCGCTGGCGCGAGGCCTGCCCCGAGCTGGTGATCCGCAGCACCTTTATTGCGGGCTTCCCCGGCGAGACCGAAGAGGAGTTTCAGCACCTGCTCGACTTCATGCGCGAGGCGCAGATCGACCGCGCGGGCTGCTTTGCCTACAGCGACGTGAATGGCGCCGAGGCCAACAACCTGCCAGGCATGCTGCCCCTGGAGGAGCGCGAGGCGCGCCGCGCGCGCTTCATGGCAGTGGCCGAAGAGGTTTCGGTGGCCAAGCTGCAGCGCCGCGTGGGCGCAACCATGCAGGTACTGGTGGACCACGCCCCCGCCATGGGGCGCAAGGGCGGCGTGGGCCGCAGCTACGCTGATGCGCCCGAGATTGACGGCACCGTGCAGTTGCTGCCGCCCGAAAAAATCAGCAAGCAGATGAAGGTGGGCGAGTTCACCCGCGCACGCATTGTGGGTGTGCAGGGCCACGACCTGGTGGCGCAGCCCATCTAAAAAGTGAGCAGCTAGCGGTTTTCTCCATTGGATTTCATGCTGTTTTTACATTGAAACCGTTGATTGGAAAGCGCTACCAGCTCATTTTTCAATAGCACTGGTGAAGTACTGCCATGGCACCAACCAGCGCCACGCCAGCAGGCACACCAAGAAAAAAGGCCTCCCGAGGGAAGCCTTTTTGCTGCATGAGACATGCTTACACGCGCTTGCGGTATTCGCCGGTGCGGGTGTCGATTTCAATCTTGTCGCCTTGCGATACGAACAGCGGCACGGGCACTTCGAAGCCGGTGGC
This sequence comes from Acidovorax sp. JHL-3, assembly GCF_000526295.1. Taxonomy (NCBI): domain Bacteria; kingdom Pseudomonadati; phylum Pseudomonadota; class Betaproteobacteria; order Burkholderiales; family Comamonadaceae; genus Acidovorax; species Acidovorax sp. JHL-3. The sequence goes on along the minus strand of NZ_JAFU01000001.1, from coordinate 2,964,881 downwards.
AATCTTGGCGGGCTTGAGCACCTTGCCGGACGTGTCGCCCTTGACGGCGGGTTCGGTCCAGGTGATTTCGCGCTCGACGCTGGTGGGCAGTTCGACCGAGATGGCCTTGCCGTCGTAGAACACCACTTCCAGCGTCATGCCGTCTTCCAGGTAGTTCAGTGCGTCGCCCATGTTTTCGGCTTCGACTTCGTACTGGTTGAACTCGGTGTCCATGCAGACATACATGGGGTCGGCAAAGTAGGAGTAGGTGCACTCCTTCTTGTCCAGGATCACGTTGTCGATCTTGTCGTCGGCCTTGAACACGTTTTCAGTGCCGAAGTTGCCGATCAGGCTTTTGAGCTTCATGCGCACGGTGGCAGCGCCGCGACCGCCGCGTGCGTATTCGGTCTTGAGGACGACCATGGGGTCCTTGCCGTGCATGATGACGTTGCCGGCGCGGATTTCTTGAGCGATTTTCATAGCAGGTTGCTTGGGTTGGGGCCGCTCAACGCGCTCGCTGGTGGCCTTCAGGGAAGAAGGCGCGCCGTGCCGATGCATGTTCCGCGGCGAAAATGCGCAAAGGCGGGGCACCGGTGTGCCGCGCCTTGTTTGCGCAAAGCCTTGGATTTTACCGTTTTTCGCGCACAAAGCGCCAAAGTTGCGCCACCAGGTTGTCCTGCATCAGCAGTTGTGCGCGGGCCGCCTGCACGCAGGCCGTCCATTCGGCCAGGGTGACAGCGTCGGGCATCACCAGCGGTGTGTTGTCCAGCCCGTTCCAAGCAGCGTGAAACCGCCGCAGCGAGGGCGGGGCTTTCAGCCAGTCGAGAAAAGCCATGAGTTTGTCGTGGTGGGCGTTGTCGTGCTGCGGGTAAATCTGCCACACCAGCGCCTGCCCGGCCCACAGCGCCCGCACCAGGGAGTCCTCGCCGCGCACCAGGTTCAGGTCGCAGGCCCACAGCATGTCGTCAAACGCAGGTTGGGTGCAGTGGGGAAGATACGAAATGGATAGCAGATCGCGCTTTTCCATCAAGGGCTGGCAGCCGTTTTCGTTAAATAAATGGCCCACGGCGTTGTACACGGCCTGCGTGGCACGGCCGGGCGTGACGAGAAGGTGCGTGGGGGTTTTGGTGCATTGCGCCAGCAAGTCGGGCAGGGCCGGGGGCTCATAGCAAAAAAGCGAGATCCAGCGTTGCGGATCGAGCGTACTGACGTCACTGGCGTCACAAGGGTCACTGATAGCACTGGCAGCCTGCGCGGCACGCCAGGCGGTGGCGTCCATCGCGTTGCGGCGCTCCAACAGGTCCGGTTCGCGCAGCAGGCCGCCCGTGCCAGCGGTGAATCCGGGGTAGAAAAACCAGCGTGTCCATCCCGCGGCCGGGCCTGAGAGGATGGGCGAGGGCAGGCGGTGGTTGCGCTCCACATAGCCTTCTGCGGACAGGTATTCAAGATTGATCCAGACGGGTTTTTGGCCCCTTGTGCTTGCCTGGTAAGCGCTAAAAGCTATGAATTCAGGAGCAATTTCGCAACCGAAGGCCTCCAGCATCACATCGGGTGGCGTCTCGTGCGCGGCCGGCACGGGCGAGCCCCAGGCACGCACCTCTACCCCCGGGCAGCCTTCGGGCGCCATCCACTGCAGGGCCGAAGCGTCGTCCACCCACAGGCGTACCTGCTGGCCTTGCCCGGCCAGTTGTGTGGCCAGGCGCCAGCAGACGCCGATGTCGCCAAAGTTGTCGATCACGCGGCAAAAAATGTCCCACTGCAGGGGGGCGAGGGGCTGGTTCATGGCAGGGTGGTGGGGCGTTGTGGGTTGCGCAAGTGGTCCACCAGCAGGCGCGCAACGCTGGACAGGGATTCTTCGGTGCGCACGCCCAGCACCAGTCTGCGCTGGGCCCAGGGCTCGTTCAGCGTGACAGCCCGGATTGCCAGCGTGCCCTTGTACAGCGCGGCACTGCCGCGCGGCATGACGCCAATGCCCAGGCCGGCGGCCACCATCAGGCACAGCGCGTCGTAGCTGGTGACCTGGATGCGCAACCTGAGCGGCAAGCCCGCCTCGGCGGCTGCGCGCGTGAGCTGGTTGTTGATGGCGCTGCCCGGGTGCACCCCGACAAAGTCAAAAGCCAGTGCCTCGGTCATGGCAACCGCCTTGCGCCGCGCCAGCGCGTGGCCCGTGGGCACCACCAGCACCAGTTCGTCGGTGCGGTAAGGCAGCAGCGTGATGCGGTCGCCGTAGTTGCCATCGTTCAGGATGCCCACATCGGCGGCGTTTTCGGCCACCGACTGGGCTATGGATGTGCTGATCTGCTCCTGCAGGCGCACGTCCACCTGCGGGTGCAGCGCCAGAAAGCTTTGCAGCTCGCCGGGCAGAAACTGTGTGATGGCCGATATGTTGGCCACCACGCGCACATGGCCGCGCACGCCAGTGCCGTATTCGCGCATCTGGCTGGCAATGCCATCGAGGTCATTGAGCACGCCGCGCGCCATGTGCAGCAGGGCAAACGCCGCAGCCGTTGGCTCTGTGCCCCGGTTGCTGCGGGTGAACAGCTCTACCTGCAGCGCGGCCTCCAGGTCGGCCAGGCGGCGGCTGACGGCCGACGCGGCCAGGTGTTCGCGCGCGGCGGCGGCGGCGATGGTGTTTTCTTCCATCACGGCAACAAACAGGCGCAGGGAGACGGGATCGAGTTTCATGGGGTGCTGATGGTAACCACCCGGCCCGCCAGCCATGCTGGATTGCGATGGCAGCTTCGTGCATCAGCGTTTTACGGGCGGGGCGGGTGTGCGCATGATGCGGGCCAAACCCACACGGGCAGCGCGCCCACGGAGACCCCACTGCATGGAATCGTCGCAATCTTTTTCGGCCCCACCCCATGGCATTTCACCCGCCGCCCTTGCCGGTGTGCGCGTAGTGGAAATGGGCCAGCTCATCGCCGGCCCGTTTTGCGGCAAGACGCTGGGCGAGTTTGGCGCCGATGTCATCAAGATCGAGGCACCCGAGACCGGAGACCCGCTGCGCAACTGGCGCCTGATCAAGGAAGGCACCTCGGTGTGGTGGCAGGTGCAGTCGCGCAACAAGCGCTCGGTGGCGCTGGACCTGCGCCAAAAGGAAGGGCAGGCCATCGCCCGCCAGCTGATAGCCGAGGCCGATGTGCTGGTCGAGAACTTTCGCCCGGGCACGCTGGAAGGCTGGGGCATGTCGCCGCAAGAGCTGCACCAGCTCAACCCCGGCCTGGTGATGCTGCGCATCTCGGGCTACGGCCAGACCGGCCCCTACCGCGACCTGCCGGGCTTTGGCGCCATTGGTGAGGCGATGGGTGGCCTGCGCCATCTGACGGGCGAGCCCGGCCGCGTGCCGGTGCGCGTGGGCGTGTCGATTGGCGACACGCTGGCGGCGCTGCACGGCACCATCGGCGTGCTCACGGCGCTGTACCACCGCAAGGTCAACGGCGGCCAGGGCCAGGTGATCGACGTGGCGCTGCACGAGGCGGTGTTCAACGTGATGGAAAGCCTGATCCCCGAATACAGCGCCTTTGGCGTGGTGCGCGAGGCCGCAGGCAGCGCACTGCCAGGCATTGCGCCGTCCAACGCCTACCCGTGCCAGGACGGCTGGGTGCTGGTTGCGGGCAATGGCGACAGCATCTTCAAGCGGCTGATGGACACCATCGGACGCCCTGACTTGGGCGCTGCGCCCGACCTGGCCGACAACGCGGGCCGCGTGGCCCGGGTGCAAGAGCTCGATGCCGCCATTGGCGCCTGGAGCGCGCAGCGCACGGTGCAGCAGGTGCTCGATGCCCTGGGCAATGCCCGCGTGCCCGCAGGCAAGGTCTACACCGCCAAAGACATTGCCGAAGACCCGCACTACCGCGCCCGTGACATGCTGCTATCGCAAACCACGCGCGACGGCTTCACGGTGCAGGTGCCCGGCATCGTGCCCAAGCTCTCGGCCACGCCCGGCACCATCCGCAGCAGCGCGCCGCACCTGGGTGACGACACCGACGCCGTGTTGGCCGAAGCGGGTTTGTCGGATGAACAGATTGCGCTGCTGCGCAGCAAAGGGGTGATTCAATGAGTCCATCCAGCACGGTGTGGCAAGGTGCGGGGCGCCGCATCCACATGCAGGAAGTGGGCACGCGCGACGGCTTGCAGATGGAGCAGGCCTTTGTGCCCACCGAGGAAAAAATTGCACTGGTCAATGCGCTGTCGAATGCGGGGCTTTCCAAGATCGAGGTGACCTCGTTCACCTCGCCCACCGCCATCCCGGCGCTCAGGGATGCCGAGATCGTCATGCGCGAGATCACGCGCCTGCCAGGCACCGTGTACACCGCCCTGGTGCCCAATTTGCGCGGTGCCGAGCGTGCCATCGAGGCGCGCACCGACGAGTTGAACCTCGTCATGTCGGCCAGCGATACGCACAACATTTCCAACCTGCGCATGACGCGCGAGCAGTCTTTTGCCAGCCTGGCGCAGGTGGTTGCCACGGCGCAGGCCGCACAGGTGGCGGTGAATGTGTCGCTGTCGTGCGTGTTTGGGTGCCCCATGGAGGGCAATGTGCACGCGTCCGCCGTGTTCGATTGGGTGCAGCGTTTTGCCGACCTGGGCGTGCGCGGCATCACGCTGTGCGACACGACGGGCATGGCGTATCCGACCCAGGTGCACCAGCTCACCACTGCGGCGCGCGCGCGCTGGCCGGGCATGGATTTCACGCTGCACTTTCACAACACGCGAGGCATGGGGCTGGCCAATGTGCTGGCGGCCATTGATGCGGGAGCCGACCGGTTTGATGCCTCGCTGGGCGGGCTGGGCGGCTGCCCCTACGCGCCGGGCGCGTCGGGCAATGTGTGCAGCGAGGAAATCGTGCACGCGCTGCAGCTCATGGGCTACGACACGGGGGTGGACCTGACCCGGCTGGTTGCCGCAGCGCAGCGCCTGCCGGCCCTGATTGGCCACGATATTCCCAGCCAGATCGTCAAGGCGGGCCAGCGCCTGACGCTGCACCCGGTGCCTGCGGACTTTGAAGCCATTCGCGAACGGGCGCTGGCGCGCTGAGCGCCGATGTGCGAACGGTTCGCCGTGCTTGCCTTGTTTTATCCATAACACCAGGAGACAAAAACCATGACCCACCCCACGATGTCCCGCCGCATTTTTGCTGCTGCCGTGCTGTGCTCGGCCGCTTTCACGGCGAGCGCGCAAGACAAGTTTCCGTCCAAACCCATCACGGTGGTGGTGCCGCAGGCCGCAGGCGGTGCCAACGATGCGATTGCCCGCGTGGTGGCGCAAAAACTCGGCGAGCAGCTGGGCCAGAGCGTGGTGGTGGAGAACCGCCCTGGTGCAGGTGGCACCCTGGCCACGGGCACCACGGCCCGCGCGCGCAACGACGGCTATACGCTGCTGCTCACATCCGACAGTGCGCATGTGATTGGCCCCGCGATCTACAAGAACCCGGGCTTTGACCCGGTGAAAGACTTTGCGCCCGTCGCGCCCATTGCCACGGCCGGTTATGTGCTGGTGGCGCACCCCTCATTCCCAGGCAACACGGTGGCCGAGCTGGTCACGCTGGCCAAGGCCAGCCCCGGCAAGTATTCGATTGCCTCGGCGGGCAACGGCACGCTGAACCACCTGATTGGCGAGATGCTGCAAAAGGCCGCGGGCATCCAGTTACAGCACATTCCCTACAAGGGCTCGGCCGCTGCCGCCACCGATGTGGTGGGCGGGCAGGTGCCGCTGTCGGTGCAGAGCCTGCCGTCGGCCATTGCCTTCATCAAGGCAGGCAAGCTCAAGGTGGTGGGCGTGGTCAACGAAAAGCGCGTGGCGGCTCTGCCTGATGCGCCAACGATTGGCGAAACCATCAAGGGCTTTGGCCAGGCCCCCTGGTATGCGTTGTTTGCCCCGGCCGGCACGCCCACGCCCATCGTGGCGCAGCTGCAGGCCGAGGTGGCCCGCGCGCTGGAGCACAAGGACGTGGTCGAGAAACTGGCCGCCGTGGGTTGCGAGCCTTTCAAGGGCACAGCCGCCCAGCTGGGGGCGCTGGTGCAGGCTGACCTGCCCAAGTGGAGCCGCGTGGTCAAGGACACCGGTGCCACGGTAGATTAAGCGAGTGGGCGCGGGCTTCAGAGCCATCGCCCAACCGACAGTATTCAACAACAGTGAAAACGGAGACATCGCATGAAAACCAATCGCAAGCAATTCACCACCCTGGCCATCGCCGCGCTGGCCATGGGCCTGGGCAGTGCCGCCTGGGCGCAGGGCGCCTATCCCACCAAGACCGTGACCATGGTGGTGCCCACGGCCGCAGGGGGCACCACCGACCTGTCGGCGCGCATGGTGGCGCAGGCACTGGCGCCCGTGCTGGGCCAGTCGGTGGTGGTGGACAACAAGGGCGGTGGCAACGGCAACATTGCGGCCAGCATCGTCAAGCGGGCCGAGACCGATGGCTACACCCTGCTCATGCAGTACTCGGGCTACCACGTGATCTCGCCCCACCTGACCAAGGTGGCGCAGTGGGCGCAGAGCGACTTTCAGCCCATTGCCAACGTGATCTCGGCGCCGCAGATCATTGTGGTGCGTGCCGACCTGCCGGTGAAGACGCTGCCCGAGTTGATTGCCTACGCCAAGGCCAACCCGGGCAAGCTGAACTACGCATCGTCGGGCAACGGCTCGTTGCAGCACGTGACGGGCGCCATGCTGGAGCAGCAGGGCGGCATCAAGATGGTGCACGTGCCCTACAAGGGCACAGGCCCGGCCCTGCAAGACCTGCTGGGTGGCCAGGTAGACCTGACCTTTGGCACCGCGCCGCCCTACATGCCCCATATCCAGTCGGGCAAGCTGCGTGTGCTGGCCGTCACCGGCAAGGAGCGCCTGCCCAGCCTGCCCGATGCACCCACCACGGCCGAGGCGGGCTACCCCGGCGTGAATGCCACATCGTGGTTTGCGCTGTTCGCGCCTGCTGCCGTGCCAAAGCCCGTCATCGACAAGCTGGCCGCCGACCTGCGCACCGTGGTGCAAAGTGCGGCATTCAAGCAGAAGGCGCAGGAGCAGGGCGCCACGGCCGACTACCTGGGCCCGCAGCAGCTGGGCGAGCGCGTGAAGGCCGATCTGGCCAACTGGGCTGGCGTGGTGAAAAGCTCGAAAATCGAAGCCGAGTAATGGTAAAAATGGCTGCTGGCGCTTAATGGGTAAGCGCTGGTAGCTATTAAAATAATAGCATTCTGTTTTTTGATTCCCGGGTAGTACCTGGTGCGCGGCCACAATAGGCACCATGTCTGATCTGCATTCCGAAGAACTGCTGGCGCAGGTCGCTGCGCTGCCCGCGCTGCCCGGTGTTTACCGCTATTTTGACGCGCAGGATGCGCTGCTGTATGTGGGCAAGGCGCTCAACCTCAAGCGCAGGGTATCGAGCTATTTTCAAAAGAACCATGGCGGCACGCGCATCGGCCACATGGTCGGCAAGATCGTGCGCATGGAGACCACGGTGGTGCGCTCGGAGGCCGAGGCGCTGCTGCTCGAAAACAACCTCATCAAGACGCTGAACCCCAAGTTCAACATCCTTTTTCGGGACGACAAGAGCTACCCCTACCTCAAGATTACGGGCACCGCCAACGCCACGGGCGATGCGCCGGGCCAGGTGTTTCCGCGCATGGCCTATTACCGCGGCGCGGTGGACAAAAAGCACCGCTACTTCGGCCCCTACCCCAGCGCCTGGGCGGTGAAGGAGACCATCCAGCTGCTGCAAAAGGTGTTCCGGTTGCGCACTTGCGAGGACACGGTTTTTGCCAACCGCACGCGGCCCTGCCTGCTGTACCAGATCAAGCGCTGCACGGGGCCCTGCGTTCAGCTCATCTCGCCCGAGGCCTATGCGGCCGACGTGATGCACGCCGAGGCACTGCTGCGCGGCGAAACCCAGGAGCTGCTGCAGGCGCTGGAGGCGCGCATGATGGCGCATTCGGACAAGCTGGAGTTTGAGCAGGCTGCGGAGCTGCGCAACCAGATGCAGGCGCTGTCACGCGTGCTGCACCAGCAAGCCATCGAAACCGCTGACGACAAGGACGTGGATATTTTGGCCGTGCGCGTGCAGGGCGGCCGTGCTTGCGTGAACCTGGCCATGGTGCGCGGCGGGCGGCACCTGGGCGACCGGCCTTATTTTCCGGTGCATGTGGAAGATGCCGCCGGGGTTTTTGCGCAAGAGAGCGACGAGGAGACCCCGCCAGACGCCCAGCCACTGCGGCCCGTGGAAGCGCTGGTGCTGGAGGCCTTTATCGGCCAGCACTACATCGGCGTGCCCGTGCCGCCGCTGCTGGTCACCAGCGTGCCGGTGGACAAGGCCCTGTTGGCAGCGCTGACCGAGCAAAGCGGCCTGCGCGTGAGCGCCATCCACCAGCCACGCGAACAGCGCCGCGCATGGCTCGACATGGCGCAAAAAAACGCCGACCTGCAGCTGGCCCGTCTGCTGGCCGAAGAGGGCTCGCAGCAGGCGCGCACCCGTGCCCTGGCCGAGGCGCTGGACTTGCCGCCCGAAGACCTGGACCAACTCACCATCGAGTGCTTCGACATCTCGCACACGGCGGGCGAATCCACGCAGGCATCGTGCGTGGTGTTTCACCACCACAAGATGCAGAGCAGTGAATACCGCCGTTACAAGATCGAAGGCATCACCGGCGGCGATGACTACGCCGCCATGCGCCAGGTGCTCACGCGCCGCTACAGCAAGGTGGCCGAAGCCGCGCGCGAAGCCGGTGGCATCGACTTTGCGGCCCATCCCGCGCCAGGCGGGCAAGAGGCCGCCAGGCCCAAAGGCGTGGCGCGCCTGCCCGATCTGGTGCTGATCGACGGTGGCAAGGGCCAGGTTGGCGTGGCGCGCGAGGTGTTTACCGCACTGGGGCTCGACCTCACCCGCATCGTGGGCGTGGAAAAAGGCGAGGGCCGTAAGGTGGGCCTGGAAGAGCTGGTGTTTGCCGATGGCCGCGAGAAGATTTACCTGGGCAAGGACTCGGCCGCGCTGATGCTGGTGGCGCAGATTCGCGACGAGGCCCATCGTTTTGCCATCACCGGTATGCGTGCCGCGCGCGCCAAGGTGCGTGTGGGTGGCGGCCAGCTCGAAGAAATTGCTGGTGTGGGCCCCAAGAAGCGCGCCCGCCTGCTGCAGCGCTTTGGGGGCGTGCGGGGCGTGGCGATGGCCAGCGTGGAAGACCTGGTGACGGTGGACGGCATTTCGCGGGAACTCGCTGAAGAGATCTATCGCGCACTGCGCTGATGTCTCCATGCCAGCGTGACACAATCACACCATGTTTTTCACCATTCCCACCATCATGACCTGGACGCGCATCGTCGCGATACCTTTGATCGTGGGGGTGTTTTACGCGCCGCTCGACCCGGCCACACGCAATCTCATCGCCACCGTGATGTTCGTGGTGTTTGCCGCCACCGACTGGCTCGATGGCTTTCTGGCCCGCAAGCTCAACCAGACCTCTTCGTTTGGCGCCTTTCTCGATCCCGTGGCCGACAAGTTTCTGGTGTGCGCATCGCTTTTGGTGCTGGTGCATCTGCAGCGCGCCGATGTGTTCGTGGCGCTCATCATCATCGGCCGCGAAATCGCCATATCGGCCCTGCGCGAATGGATGGCGCAGATCGGCGCCAGCAAGAGCGTGGCGGTGCACATGATCGGCAAGCTCAAGACCGCAGTGCAGATGACGGCCATCCCGTTCCTGCTGTACGACGGGCACCTGTTTGGCGTGATCGACACGGGGGTGTGGGGCACCTGGCTCATCTGGGCATCGGCCGTGCTCACAGTGTGGTCGATGGTGTATTACCTGCAAAAGGCGCTCCCCGAGATTCGGGCACGCGTCAAATAATATTTAAGTCTTTTGTGCCTCTGGCGCTTGATAGATAAGCGCTAGTAGCTATATTTTCAGGAGCGTTTGAATGGCGAAACATCGCATTGCTGTCGTGGCTGGTGACGGCATTGGCAAAGAGGTCATGCCCGAAGGCCTGCACGTGATGGACGCCGCGGCCCGCAAGTTTGGCATTGACCTGCAGTTCGACCACTTCGATTTTTCGAGCTGGGACTACTACGAGAAGCACGGCAAGATGCTGCCCGACAACTGGAAGGACCAGATCGGCGGCCATGAGGCAATTTACTTTGGTGCGGTGGGCTGGCCCGAGAAAATTGCCGACCATGTTTCCCTGTGGGGCTCGCTGCTGCTTTTTCGCCGCGAGTTCGACCAGTACATCAACCTGCGCCCCGCGCGCCTGATGCCCGGCGTGATTGCCCCTGTGGTGCGGCGCGATGGCTCGCCCCGCCTGCCGGGTGAAATCGACATGCTGATCGTGCGCGAAAACACGGAGGGCGAGTATTCCAGCATTGGTGGCCGCATGTACGAAGGCACCCCGCGCGAGATCGTGATGCAAGAGACAGTGATGTCACGTTACGGCGTGGACCGCGTGCTGAAGTTCGCCTTTGAGTTGGCGCAGTCGCGCCCCAAAAAGCACCTGACCAGCGCCACCAAGTCCAACGGCATCGCCATCACCATGCCCTACTGGGACGAGCGTGTGGCCGAGATGGCCAAGGCGTATCCCGATGTGAAGGTGGACAAGTTCCATATCGACATCCTCACCGCACACTTTGTGCAGCGTCCCGACTTCTTTGATGTGGTGGTGGCCAGCAACCTGTTTGGCGACATCCTCTCGGACCTGGGCCCGGCCTGTACCGGCACCATTGGTATTGCGCCCAGCGCCAACCTGAACCCTTCACGCACCATGCCTTCGCTGTTTGAGCCCGTTCACGGCTCGGCCCCCGACATCGCGGGGCAGGGCATTGCCAACCCCATCGGGCAAATTTGGTGCGGCGCGATGATGCTCGACTTTCTTGGCTACCGCGCCGCGCACGACGCTGTGGTGGGGGCCATCGAGGCCGTGCTCGATCCGAAAAGTGGCGGCCCCCGTACCCCGGATCTCGGTGGAAAAGCCTGCACCCGGGATCTGGGGCGCGCCATCGCGTCAGCGCTGTAACCGTCAACACTGGCATGGTGTCAATCGGGAATGTTGCCCATGCAGCGGCTTTGATACAAAAGCGCCCTGCAAGCCCCGTCGCACCGTGAAATGCGACTAGAATTGTTTACTACGCTGCTACAAACCAGCGTGTTGTATTGACACCCGGAAACTCGATGGCTTTAATCTGATGCAGCAGCGCCTGCTGCACATGCCAGTCATTCCCCCGTCTGATGCCCGCCAGCCCCGAGGGTTGTGCTTTCGGACGTGTGAAGACCAGATATCCGCGAGACATTCCACCAACTCTTTTCCGAGAGGCTTCTTGTGAACAAAACCGAACTGATTGAGCACATCGCTACCAACGCCGACATCTCCAAGGCCGCTGCAGCGCGTGCCTTGGAATCCACGATTGAGGCCGTCAAGAAGACCCTGAAGAAGGGCGGCACTGTCTCGCTCGTCGGTTTCGGCACCTTCGCAGTTGGCAAGCGTGCAGCTCGCACTGGTCGCAATCCCCGCACCGGCGCTGCGATTAAAATCAAAGCTGCTAAAGTTCCAAAGTTTCGTCCAGGCAAGGCATTGAAAGACGCCTTGAATTGATGTCCAGTTAGGTCGGGGTCCTTAGCTCAGTTGGTAGAGCGGCTCCTTTACACGGAGTAGGTCGGCGGTTCGAGACCGTCAGGACCCACCACCACCGAACAAAGGCGAACGAAAGTTCGCCTTTTGTTTTTTTGTCACTGAAAGATCGACCATGTTTGAATCCATCCGCAAGCACTCCAAGATCGTGATGCTCTTGCTGTTCTTGTTGATCATTCCATCGTTTGTGCTTGTGGGCATCGACAGCAATTACTTCTCCGAAACCGGCGTTGTTGTTGCTCGTGTTGATGGTCAAGACATCAAGCAGACCGATTGGGACAACGCCCACAAGATGGAGACAGACAGAATCCGCGCCCAGTCGCCTGGCGTGGATGCAAAGCTGCTTGACTCGCCTGAGGCGCGCTATGCCACGTTGGAGCGCATGGTGCGAGACCGGGTTTTTCAGGCCGCCGCCCAGAAAATGCACCTCGTCACCAGCGACAGCCGCCTGGCGCGCAGTCTGCAAGAGATTCCTGCCATTGCCGAGCTCCGCCGCCCCGACGGTTCCCTGGATGCCGAGGCGTACCGTGCACTGGTCGGTGCCCAGGGGCTGACGCCTGAAGGCTTCGAAGCCAATGTGCGTCGGGATATTTCGGTAAACCAGGTCGTGGGTGGGGTGATGGGGTCCACCTTCAGCACCGATGCGCAGGTCAAGCTGTCGCTGGATGCCTTGTACCAGCGCCGCGAAGTGCAGATTGCGCGCTTCAACCCGGCGGATTTTTCTGGCAAGGTGACCCCAACCGATGCCGATCTGGAGAGCTACTACCAGACCCATACCGCTGATTTCCAGCAGGCTGAGCAGGCGGCGGTGGAATACGTGGTGCTGGACATCGACAGTGTGCGGGCGGGCATCACGCTGAACGAAGACGACCTGCGCACCTATTACAAGGAAAACGTAGCCCGTCTTGCAGGCAAGGAAGAGCGTCGCGCCAGCCATATTCTGATCAATGCGCTCAAGGATGCCCCTGCGGCAGACCGAGAAAAAGCCAAGGCCCGTGCAACCCAGTTGCTCGAGCAGGTACGCAAGGCCCCCGCCACTTTTGCGGAAGTTGCCAAAAAATCCTCCGAAGACACCGGGTCTGCTGCGACGGGCGGCGACCTGAATTTCTTTGGGCTGGGCGCCATGGTCAAGCCCTTTGAAGACGCAGCGTTTGCGATGAAAAAAGGGGATATCAGTGAAGTGGTGGAAACCGATTTCGGGTACCACATCATTTTGCTGACAGACATCAAGACCCCCCGCCAACCGAGCTTCGAAGAGCTGCGCCCCTCGATGGAAGCAGAGCTCAAGCAACAGCAAGCCCAGCGCAAATTTGCCGAGGTGGCCGAATCGTTTGCGAATGGCGTCTATGAGCAATCCGACAGTCTCAATCCCGTGGCCGAAAAGCTTCAACTCAAGGTCATGACGGCCTCGGGTGTCACCCGCACGCCGGCACCAGGAACCACGGGCCCCTTGGCAAACGGCAAGTTGCTGGAGGCGCTTTTCTCGTCGGATTCCATCGAGAACAAACGCAACACCGAAGCCGTGGAAATCGGCCCCAGCCAGATGGCAGCCGCCCGCGTCAGCACCTACACCGCTGCTCGCACCCTCCCTCTGGATGAGGTGCGCCCGCGCGTGCGCAGTCTGTACATCGCCGAAAAATCGGCCGAGCTGGCCCGCAAGGAAGGCGAAGCCAAGCTGGCGGCATGGAAATCCGCGCCCGACAATGCCGCAGGTTTGCTGCCTGCCATCGTTGTCTCGCGTGACCAACCCCAAAATCAGCCAAGGCCTTTAGTGGATGCGGTATTGGGCGCCAATACAGCCACCCTGCCAGCCTGGGTGGGTGTGGATCTGGGAGCCCAGGGATACGCCGTGGCCAAGGTCAATCGACTGGTTCCACGTGAGACACCCAACGAGCAAATCGCTCTACAAGAGCGTCAGCAATACCTGCAGTGGTGGAGCAATGCAGAAGGGCTGGCCTATTACGAACTGTTGAAAGACCGTTTCAAGGTTCAGATCAAGGTGCCACGCCCACAGGTCACGTCGGGTTGATTGGAAATTTGACTATTTTTGAGTGAAGCCCGTTTTCTCGGGCTATAATACAAAGCTACGGTGGCTGTAGCTCAGTTGGTAGAGTCCAGGATTGTGATTCCTGTTGTCGTGGGTTCGAGCCCCATCAGCCACCCCAAAATTCGATAGAGGCGCTCCAAGGGTTTGATTTCATCAGAAATCAAACCCTTTTTGCTGGGGGCATCAGTCTGGTTGTTTCACCGCCTGTCACACACGGTCAGACAGACCATGAAAACAAGCGCACTAGCAATTGACCAACGGGATAAGCGCGGAAACATTTACGTCCGACTTCATCACCTTGGTGCCATACGTTTTACCCACTTCTTTGCATCTAACGCACCTCATCCGAAGTCGCGTGTTGCCTCTCCCTGAGCGACGTGCGCTGCCATCTGTTGGGTTGCAGTGTCTGCGACGAAGGAGTCATGAAGCGCCCATATGCACGCGCTAAACACCAGTCGCGCAGGCAAAAAAAAGCCCGATCCTGGGATCGGGCTTTAAAAGGATCGCTGAAACGGGGGTTTCGAGAGGATCCAAGGAGACAACTGGATGCCCCGTTGCCAGGGCGATGTCCGTATTATCAGGGAAATCCCTGATGGCTGGCCAGAGTTCGCACTCTGCAGCGCAGCGATGTTTTGCTTAACGCTTGCGGGGAGTGGCCGACTTGGCAGCATCGGCAGCGGTGCTGGCGACGGCATTGAAGTTGGCTTCGGCAACGTCAGAAGCTTGCTTGACGGCCTTTTGCACCGACTCGAAAGCGTTGTTGGCAGCGGCCACGGCGCTCTTCATCACAGCGACGGCAGTTTCAGAGCCGGCGGGGGCGTTCTTTGCAGCGCTGTCCACCAGGGTGGTAAATGCCTTTTGGGCATCGGTGGTTTGCGATTCGAGGGCCTTGCCGAACTCGGCGCCGGTGCCAGAAGCGATGTCATACAGGTGACGGCTATAGGCGGCGGTCTTTTCAGCCAGAGGCTGGAACAGGCCAGCTTGCAGTGCCAGCAGTTCTTGTGCGTCTTTCACGCCCAAGACAGCCTGGGTGTGCTGGGCGGCTTCCGACAGGGCAGCGCGCGAAGCGGTCACGTTCAGTTCAACCAGCTTTTCCACGCCTTCGAACGCCTTGGTGGTCAGGCCGAACAGGGTTTCGATGTTGGCTTTGTGGGATGCCAGGATTTGTTCTGCGGTCAGCGACATGTCATATCTCCTAAAAAATGGAACCCGGATGGGTCAGGGTGGCTTACAGACATCTGCGCTGACCTTGACTCGGTAAAGCCATGTTGCAGTGCAGCATGGGTTGAATTTTAGGGGCTCACCGTTCAATTGCAAGCATTTTTTGTTGCAATGCAGCATATTAGGGGCTACTCCCCAGCGCGGGCGGGATTGCCACAATCGTGTCATGCATGCCTATTACGCAGACCATTTTGTGTTGCCCCTGCCTGATGGGCACCGCTTTCCCATGGCGAAATACCGCCTGCTGCGTGACCGGCTGGAGCAGCAATTGCCTCAGGCGCTGCTCCAGGTGGCTCCCCCCGCATCAGATGCCGAGCTGGCCCTGGCCCACACGCCAGGCTACATCCAGGCGATCGCTGCCGGCACCCTGCCTGCAGCGGCACAGCGAGAGATCGGTTTTCCGTGGTCCGAGGAGATGGCCGAGCGTGCCCGGCGCTCGGTGGGCGCCACCATTGCGGCGTGCCGCGTGGCCCTGCGAGAAGGGTTGGCGGGCAATCTGGCCGGCGGCACGCACCACGCCTATGCCGACAAAGGCAGCGGATTTTGCGTGTTCAACGACGTTGCGGTGGCCGCACGCCTCATGCAGTCCGAATGGCAGCGTGCGTGCGGCGCTGGCACGGCGCAGCCGCTGCGCGTAGCGGTCATCGACCTGGACGTGCACCAGGGCAACGGCACGGCGCATATCTTTCGCGGCGATGCCAGCGTGTTCACGCTGTCGCTGCACGGGGCGCGCAACTTTCCGTTTCGCAAGGAGGCGGGCGACCTGGATGTGGAATTGCCCGATGGCTGTGCGGACGATGAATACCTGCAGGCGCTGGAGCAGTCGCTGGATTTGCTGGACCAGCACTTTGCACCCGGGCTGGTGCTGTATCTGGCGGGTGCTGATCCCCATGTGGGTGACCGGCTTGGCCGCCTTGCCCTGAGCCACGACGGGCTGGAGGCCCGTGACCGCCGGGTGTTCGACTGGGCGTGGCAGCGCCGCGTGCCACTGGCCTTCACGATGGCCGGGGGCTATGGCCGTGACATGGCCGACACCCTGCAGGCGCAGCTGGCCACCTGGAGGGTGGCCCTGCAATACCACGCGCGCTGGCAGAATGGGCGGCCATGACCACTGCCACCACTTCCCTGGCTGCTCAGCCTGCCCAGCCAGCGCGCCCTGCGCCGCAACCGCGCAGCGCCTATCGGGCCTTCCGCCCCATCAGCACCCGCTGGATGGACAACGATGTCTACGGCCATGTGAACAATGTCGTGTATTACAGCTGGTTCGACACGGCCGTTAACGCCCACTTGATAGAGCAGGGCGTGCTGGACATCCACGCCGGTGAAACCATTGGCCTGGTGATCGAAACCCAATGCAATTATTTTGCCCCACTGGCGTTTCCGCAGACGGTGGAGGCGGGCATCCGTGTGGCGCGGCTGGGGGGCTCCAGCGTGCGTTATGAGGTGGGGTTGTTTGCCCAGGGCGAGCCGTTGTGCGCCGCCGCCGGGCATTTCATCCATGTTTATGTGGACCGCGCCACGCGCCGTCCTGTGCCGGTGCCCGACCCGCTGCGTGCCGTGCTGCAGGCGCTGGTGGTTGCCGTTTGAAAAAATTGCTATATAAAGCATAGCTGCTTGCGCTTTATGTGCAAGCGCTAGAGGCATCTTTGACACATATCTGGCAACCGGGGGCGTTCAGTGTCTCTGAAGGGTGGCTGTACGCGCCTGATGGCCTACACTTTGGGCTCCCTGGTCTCACCAGCGATGGTTTCTGCACCCCCGGGCCGCCCCGCCGTGGCCCCGTTCCACCATGATCATTACCAGCCTGCTCGACACCGATCTGTACAAGTTCACCATGATGCAGGTGGTGCTGCACCAGTTTCCGGGGGCGCAGGTTGAATACAAATTCAAGTGCCGCAACCCCGGCGTGCAGCTGGCGCCTTTTGTGGCCGAGATTCGGGCAGAGATCCGGTCGCTGTGCAGTCTGCAGTTTCAGGATGACGAGCTCGCTTACTTGCGCTCGCTGCGTTTCATCAAGAGCGATTTTGTGGATTTTCTCGGCCTGTTCCGGCTGAACGAGAAATACATCACCGTCACGCCGCAGCCCTCGGGTGAGATCGACATCACCATCCGCGGGCCCTGGCTGCACACCATCCTGTTCGAGATTCCGGTGCTGGCCATCGTGAACGAGGTGTACTTTCGCAATACGCAAAAGGTGCCTGATTTCCCCGAGGGCCGCCGGCGCCTTGACACCAAGATTGCGCAGCTGCAAGCCGAGGGCCTGGCCGACCTCAAGATTGCCGACTACGGCACGCGCCGGCGCTTCAGCCGCGCATGGCACGAGGAGCTGCTGCGCGTGCTGGTGGCCCGCCTGGGCACGGGCGACCGCCGCCCGGGGGCACCGCCTGGTCCGGGCCAGTTTGCGGGCACCAGCAATGTGCTCTATGCCATGAAGCTGGGCGTGACGCCGCTGGGAACCATGGCGCACGAATACCTGCAGGCCTGCCAGGCGCTCGGCCCGCGCCTGCGCGACAGCCAGGTGTTCGGCTTTGAAATGTGGGCCAAGGAATACCGGGGCGACCTGGGCATTGCGCTGTCCGACGTGTATGGCATGAGCGCCTTTCTGCGCGACTTCGACCTGTATTTCTGCAAGCTCTTTGACGGCGCCCGGCATGACAGCGGCGACCCGTTTGCCTGGGGCGAGCGCCTGCTCGACCACTACCGCAAGAACCGCGTGGACCCGCTGACCAAAACACTGATCTTCAGTGACGCCCTCACGGTGCCGCGCACCATCGAGCTGTACCAGCAGTTCCGGGGGCGCTGCCAGCTGGCGTTTGGCATTGGCACCAACCTCACCAACGACCTCGGTTACGAGCCGCTGCAGGTGGTCATCAAGATGACGCGCTGCAACGACCAGCCGGTGGCCAAGGTGTCTGACGCGCCCGGCAAGGGCATGTGCGATGACGAAAAATACCTGGCCTACCTGCGCCAGGTATTCGAGATTCCCTCGGTGCCCTGATGACGTAAAACACGCTGCCCACTCCGTGCGTGGCCAAAGCCCACGCTCAACAAGAACGAAAGAAGGAGACAAATCCATGAAGATTTCACGCTGGTTGACCTCGATCGCCCTGTTCGCGTTGCCTGGCCTGGCCTTTGCCGCCGACCTTGATGGCGGCAGCATTTCGATGTTGTGGGGCGTGCCGTTTGCCGGCCTGTTGCTGTCGATTGCGCTGGTGCCCCTGTTCGCCCCCATTTTCTGGCACCACCATTTTGGCAAGGTGGCGGCGGCCTGGGGGCTGGCGTTTCTGGTGCCGTTTGCCGTGGTGTTTGGCCCCGGGGTGGCTGGCGCCAGCTTCGTGCATGCGCTGCTGGCCGAATACATTCCCTTCGTCATTTTGCTCACCGCGCTGTTTGCGGTGTCGGGTGGCATCTACATCCGCGGCAACCTGCATGGCAGCCCGGGGCTCAACACGGCCATCCTGGCCATTGGCGCCGTGCTGGCCAGTTTCATGGGGACTACGGGGGCATCGATGCTGCTGATTCGCCCCCTGATCCGCGCCAACGACAACCGCAAGCATGTGGCCCATGTGGTGGTGTTCTTCATCTTCATCGTGTCGAATGCGGGTGGCTCGCTCACGCCGCTGGGTGATCCGCCGCTGTTTCTGGGCTTTTTGAAAGGCGTGGATTTCTTCTGGACGGTAGGGCACATCTACCAGGAGACGCTGTTTCTGGTAGGCGTTTTGCTGGTGCTGTTTTATGCGCTTGACAGCTGGTACTACCGCCGCCACAAAGAGGTGACACCGCAAGACCCGACGCCCGACACCCGCGATATTGGTTTTGATGGCAAGGTCAACTTTGCCTTGCTGGGTGGGGTTGTGGCGCTGGTGCTGCTCAGCGGATTCTGGAAGTCGTCCGTGGTGTTCAACATCGCGGGTACCGAGGTGGGATTGCCCGGCATCGTGCGCGATGTGGGCCTGGTCATCGTCACGCTGGCCTCGCTCTGGCTCACGCCGAAAAAAGTCCATGCCGACAACCAGTTCGGCTGGGGCCCCATGCAGGAGGTGGCCAAGCTGTTTGCGGGCATCTTCCTGACCATCATTCCCGTGATCGCCATGCTCAAGGCGGGCCTCAACGGGCCGTTTGGCGCCATCGTGGCCGCCGTCACGCGGCCTGACGGATCGCCCGATCCGGCGATGTATTTCTGGGCCACCGGTGCGCTGTCTTCGTTTCTGGACAACGCCCCCACTTACCTGGTGTTCTTCAATACCGCCGGGGGCGATCCGGCCGTGCTCATGACCACGCTGGCCCCCACGTTGGCCGCTATTTCGGCAGGCGCCGTGTTCATGGGCGCCAACACCTACATCGGCAACGCGCCCAACCTGATGGTCAAAGCCATTGCCGAAGACCGCGGCGTGAAGATGCCCAGCTTCTTTGGCTACATGCTGTGGTCCGGTGGCATCCTCGTGCCCTTGTTCATTGTCATGACCTTCATCTGGTTCAAGTGAAGTACATCCCCCTGAGCGACTTTGCCGCTTCCCCCTTCTCTCGCATCGCTACGCGCTGCGGGAAGGGGGACGCCGCCCTCGCTGCAGGGCGGCCCTTGCTCGGCGGCCCCGGCCTGGATCGCGCCAGTTTCATCAGCTGTGATTGACGCACAACACATTGGAGAAGAAAAATGAGCAAGCCCCGCATCCTGGTTGCCCGCGCGATTTTTCCTGAGGTGGTGGAGCGCCTGGCGCAGCATTTCGAGGTCGAATCCAACCCCGATGATGTGATCTGGTCTCCCCACGAGCTGGCCGCGCGGCTGGCCGACAAGGACGGCGCCTTCACCACCGGCAGCCAGCGCATCGACGCCGCCCTGATCGCTGCCGCGCCGCGCCTGAAAATCGTGGCGAACATGGCTGTGGGCTACAACAACTTTGATGTAGATGCCATGACCGCCGCCGGCGTGCAGGGCACCAACACCCCCGACGTGCTGACCGAAACCACGGCCGACTTCGGCTTTGCGTTGCTCATGGCCACGGCCCGCCGCCTGACCGAGAGCGAACATTTCCTGCGCGCCGGCAAGTGGACCACCTGGCGCTACGACATGTTTGCGGGCAGCGACATCCACGGCAGCACGCTGGGCATCATTGGCATGGGCCGCATCGGGCAGGGCATTGCCAAGCGCGGGGCGCACGGCTTTGGCATGAACGTGGTCTATCACAACCGCTCGCGCCTCGCGCCCGCGCTGGAAGCCGAATGCAAGGCCCGCTATGTCGAAAAAGACGAGCTGCTGCGCACGGCCGACCATGTGGTGCTGGTACTGCCCTACACCCCCGCATCGCACCACACGATTGGCGCGGCCGAGCTCGCGCTGATGAAGCCCACGGCCACGCTCATCAACATTGCGCGCGGCGGTATCGTGGACGACGCGGCCCTGGCCGTGGCGCTGCGTGAACGGCGCATTGCGGCGGCGGGCCTGGATGTGTTCGAGGGCGAGCCCAGCGTGCACCCCGATCTGCTGACGGTGCCCAATGTGGTGCTCACGCCGCACATCGCCAGCGCCACCGTGCCCACGCGCCTGGCCATGGCCAACTTGGCGGCCGACAACCTGATCGCCTTCTTCGCCGGGCGCGGCCCGCTCACGCCGGTGAACCAGCCGGCTGCGATGCGATCTGCCTGAAATTTGAATCAAATTGGCCTCTAGCGCTTATGGGATAAGCGCAAGATGCTATAAATATAATAGTGAATGCCTTGACTGCTGACACGCTTGTTTTGTTGGCCGCGCTGGCCCTGGTGCTGCTGCTTTTGGTGCTGCTGCTGGTGCGCCGCCCCCGTGTGGACCTGCCGCCCGAGTGGCTGGCACGGCTGCAGGCCCTGGAGCAGACTGGCCAGGCCACCCAGCTGGCAGTGGCCAAGAACGATGGCGCCATGGATGCGCTGGCCCACCAGATCAGCGGTTTCACGCAAACCACGCAAACCACGCTGGAAACCCTGCGCCACGCCGTGGACGAGCGCCTGGCCCAGGCCGTGACCGAATCGCGCAACAGCCGCGCCGAACTGCTCGCGGCCTTCGGGGTGTTTGAAGGGCGGCTGGAACAGCGCCTGTCGGCGTTCGACGCGGCCCTGAGCCAGCGGCAGACAGCGCTCGATGCCTCGCTGGCCCAGCGCTTCGATGGCCTGCAGCATGCCGTAGCGGGGCGCCTGGAAGAAAGCAGCAAGGCGCTGCTGGCCCACCTGGCGCAAGGCCAGACCGATGCTGCAACGGCGCGCACCGAGCTGTCGGCCACGCTGGTGGGCTTTCGCACCGAACTCACTACCACCACGGCGGCGCTGGCTGCCGAAAGCGTCAAGTCGCGCGAGGCCATGGGCGAGGGCGCGGCGCTGTTTGAAAAGCGCATTCAAGAGCGTTTCGAGGCACTGACGGCGTCCACGCGCCTCACGCTCGACTCGCTCAAGACCGACATCCAGGCCCAGCTGGGCACCATGTCGAATGCGCTCAAGGACCAGCTCGAAGGCAACAGCTACCAGATCAAAAACCAGTTCTCGGTGCTGCAAGACGCTGTGTCGCAGCAGCTCACCGGCCTGGTGCAGGGCAGCCAGCACAACGCCGAACAGCTGCGCACCGCGCTCAACGAGCGGCTTGGCGCCATCCAGGCTGACAACGCGACCAAGCTCGAAGAAATGCGCCGCACCGTGGACGAAAAGCTGCACGCCACGCTGGAGCAGCGCCTGGGCGAATCGTTCAAGCTGGTGAGCGACCGGCTGGAGCAGGTGCACAAGGGCCTGGGCGAGATGCAGACCCTGGCGGGCAGCGTGGGCGATTTGAAGCGCGTGATGACCAACGTGAAGTCGCGCGGCACCTGGGGCGAGATGCAGCTCGGGGCCATCATCGACAACGTGCTCACGCCCGACCAGTTCGCGCGCAACGTCAAGACCGTGCCGGGCAGCGACGAACTGGTCGAATTTGCCATCCGCCTGCCGGGCAAAAACGACGAGCATCCGGTGTGGCTGCCTATTGACTCCAAGTACCCCGTGGAGCAATACCAGCGCCTCATGGATGCGCAGGACGCCGCCGACAAGCTTGCCATTGTGTCGGCGGGCAACGCGTTCGAGACGTCGATCAAGCTCGAAGCCAAGAAGATCTTTGCCAAATATGTGTCGCCCCCGCACACCACCGACTTTGCCGTGCTGTATTTGCCCACCGAAGGCCTGTTTGCCGAAGTGATGCGCCGCCCCGGCCTGGTGGAGGCCGTGCAGAACGACTGCCGCGTGATGATCACCGGCCCGGCCAACCTGGCCGCCATGCTCAACAGCCTGCAGATGGGCTTCAAGACGCTGGCGATTGAAAAGCGCTCGTCCGAGGTGTGGAGCCTGCTGGGCATGGTCAAGACCGAGTTCGCCAAGTTTGGCGATGTGGTCGAGGCCACCAAGAAATCGATCGACGCCGCCGCCAAGAAGTTTGACGAGGTGGGCGTGCGCACCCGCGCCATCCAGCGCAAGTTGCGCGATGTGCAGGACCTGCCCGCGCCCGACACCACCGTACCGCTGGCGGGCGCCAGCACGGCGGCATTGCCCGCGCTGGACCCTGAGGACGATCTGCCCTGAGCCAACCCCGGCACGCGGGGTGGCGACCGAAGATCAGAGCTTGTAGAAAGCCTTGATCAGACCCCAGGCTTCCTGCGGGTCGTCGGTGTAGTGAAACAGTTGCAGGTCTTTGGCCGAGATGGTGCCTTCTTCCACCATGGCGTCAAAGTTGATGAGGCGCTTCCAGTAGTCCACGCCAAACAGCACGATGGGCACCGGCTTGGCCTTGCGGGTTTGCACCAGCGTGAGCACCTCGAACAGTTCATCAAGGGTGCCAAACCCGCCGGGGAAAGCCACCAGGGCCTTGGCGCGCATCATGAAGTGCATCTTGCGCAGGGCAAAGTAGTGAAACTTGAAGCTCAGCGAGGGCGAGATGAAGCGGTTGCCGCTTTGCTCGTGCGGCAGGCCGATGTTCAGGCCCACGTTCAGCGCGCCCGCCTCGTGGGCGCCCCGGTTGGCGGCCTCCATGATGCCGGGGCCGCCGCCCGTGCAGATGTAGATGCGGTCCGCCGGTCGCTGGCGTTCGCTGTGGTCGGCCACCAAGCCGGCAAACTGGCGGGCAAGGTCGTAGTAGCGCGCGTTGCGCACGGCACGGCGCGCGCGCTGCATCTGTTCTTCGTCGCCGCTGGCCTCGGCTTCGCTGAGTAGGGCGGCCGCCTCGTCGGGTGCCACAAAGCGGGCGCTGCCATACACCACCACGGTGTTCTCGATGCCTTGCTCGGCCTGGCCCAGGTCGGGCTTGAGCATTTCCAGCTGGAACCGGATGCCGCGCGTTTCACGGCGGAACAAGAACTCGGGGTCGGCAAACGCGAGGCGGTAGGCATCGGCGTGCAGGGGGTTGTCGTTGTTGGCGTGCGCGTGCAGCTCGGCCCAGGCATCGGCCAGGCGGCGTTCGTTGAGTTGGGTGTTGGCTTCCATGGGGATTCCAGACGTCGCGGCGGGGGCCGGACTGAGAGAGTAGGGTTGTGACAGGGGCCAGCCATTGGAGCGGCGGGCCTTGCAGGATTTTAGGGCCAACAGTGCTGTTGCGCTTTACAGACGTGCGTCATAAGCTATTAAAAAGATAGTAACTTATTGCGCTGCAGGTCAAAATGACCGGGAGGCCGGGTGCGCGCCGCGCTGTGGGCTGGCCCAACGGTCAGGGGCGGCTGGCCAGCGCCAGTGCCACCGTCTGCAGGCCCAAGAGTGTCATGAGCAGCGAGCCCCCCAAGTGCAGCCCGGTGGTGCCGGCTGCCAGCAGGTAGCGCTGCTGCTGCAGCATGGTCACCACCTCGGCCGAAAAGCTGGAAAACGTGGTCAGCGCCCCCAGAAACCCCGTGACCAGCGCCAGGCGCCAGGCGGGGTCGATCTGCGGCAGGGCCTGGAAAGCCGCCACGCACACGCCGATGAGGTAGCCGCCGAGCAGATTGGCCGCCAGGGTGCCCCAGGGCAGCAGCGCGCCGGGCCCGCTGAGCCACACGCCCAGGCGCCAGCGGGCCAGGGCGCCGAGGCTGGCGCCGATACAGATGGACAGAACATGCAGCATGGCGCCATTGTCCACATCCGGGGCGCGCGCCCAGGGTTCTTGCTTTGGTGACATGGGCCCATGGAAGACGAAGGCGCGGGTTTGGTATCGTTCCTTTCGTGTCCATCGTGTGCCATTCAGCGCGGTTTTCTTGCGATGGAGGGCCTCACGCCAATGCATCCTGTGCTCTGATGGACCGATCTTTTTTCTCTGGCTGCGCTGCGCGCTCTAATTGATATAAAAAGTGGCTTTTGCGCATATATGGCAAGCGCTCATAGCTATTAATACGGTAGCAAATCATGACGATTGAACCTTCTTTCTCACCCCGCTGGCAGTTCTGGGTTGATCGGGGCGGCACCTTCACTGACATCGTGGGGCGCCGGCCCGATGGCGGGCTGGTCACGCACAAATTGCTGTCTGAAAACCCTGGGCAGTACCGCGATGCCGCGGTGGCCGGCATTCGCCACCTGCTGGGTCTGAAGCCCGGCGAAGCCGTGGCGCCCGCGCAGGTGGAGTGCGTGAAGATGGGCACCACCGTGGCCACCAATGCGCTGCTGGAGCGCAAGGGCGAGCCCACGCTGCTCATCACCACCAAAGGCTTTCGCGACGCACTGCGCATTGCCTATCAGAACCGCCCGCGCCTGTTTGACCGGCACATCGTGCTGCCCGAGCTGCTTTACAGCCGCGTGATCGAGGCGCAGGAGCGCGTGGGCGCGCACGGCGAGGTGATCGAGCCGCTGGATGAGGAGCACCTCAAAGAGCGCCTGTGGGCCGCCTACGATGCGGGCCTGCGCAGCGTGGCCATCGTGTTCATGCATGGCTGGCGTTACACCGCCCACGAGCAGGCGGCCGCCCGCCTGGCCGAGCAGGCGGGGTTCACGCAGATCAGCACGTCGCACGCCACCAGCCCCATGATGAAGTTCGTGAGCCGGGGCGACACCACGGTGGTGGATGCTTATCTGTCGCCCATCCTGCGCCGCTATGTGGCGCAGGTCGCGGGCGAGATGCCTGGCGTGCCGCTGTTCTTCATGCAGTCCTCGGGCGGGCTGACGGACGCGCACCACTTTCAGGGCAAGGACGCCATCCTCTCGGGCCCGGCGGGCGGCATTGTGGGCATGGCCCGGACTGCGCAGTTGGCGGGGCACGATCGCGTGATCGGCTTCGACATGGGCGGCACCAGCACCGATGTGAGCCACTATGCGGGCGCGTTCGAGCGCGAGTTTGAGACACAGGTGGCTGGCGTGCGCATGCGCGCGCCCATGATGGGCATCCACACGGTGGCGGCCGGTGGCGGCTCGGTGCTGGGCTTTGACGGCGCCCGCTTTCGTGTCGGCCCCGAGAGTGCGGGCGCCCATCCCGGCCCCGCCAGCTACCGCCGGGGCGGCCCGCTGGCCGTGACCGATGCGAATGTGATGGTGGGCAAGATCCAGCCGGCGCATTTTCCGCAGGTGTTTGGCCAGGCGGCCAACGAATCGCTGGATGCTGACGTGGTGCGCGCACAGTTTGGTGCGCTCGCCGTGCAGACCGGGCGAGCGCCTGAGGAAGTGGCCCACGGTTTCATCCAGATCGCCGTGCAGCAGATGGCCAATGCCATCAAGAAGATCAGCGTGGCCCGCGGCTACGACGTGACGCGCTACACCCTGCAGTGCTTTGGCGGCGCGGGCGGCCAGCACGCCTGCCTGGTGGCCGACGCACTGGGCATGGCGCAGGTTTTTGTGCACCCGCTGGCGGGCGTGCTGAGCGCCTATGGCATGGGCCTGGCCGATCAGAACGTGATCCGCGAGCAGACCGTGGAATGCACGCTGGCGCCCGAGGCACTGGCGGGCATCGAAGCCACGCTGGATGCGCTGGCCAGCACGGCGCGCGCCGAGCTGCAGCGCCAGCAGGCGGGCGCTGGCGCGGCGGTGGTGCATCGCCGCGTGCATGTGCGCTACGAGGGCACCGATTCGGCCCTGGTCGTGCCGTTTGGCACCCAGGCCGAGATCACCGTCGCATTCGAGAACGCCTACCGCCAGCGTTTTTCGTTTCTCATGCAGGGCAAGAGCCTGGTGGTGGAGGCCGTGTCGGTCGAGGCCGTGTTGCCCGGCGATGCCCCCATGGAGCCGCGCCACGCAGTGCACCCGCCGCGCGAGGTGCCGCGCCGCAGCACCGTGCGCATGTACACCGTGGGCACCAGCGGTGCCCCCGCCTGGCACGATGCCGCACTGGTGGTGCGCGAAGATCTGCGCCCTGGCGACGTGATCCCCGGCCCGGCCATCATTGCCGAGAAGAATGCCACCACGGTGGTCGAACCCGGCTGGCAGGCGCAGCTGACCGACCTTGACCACCTGCTGCTCAACCGCTGTGCGGCGCGCGCCGTGCATTGCGCGGTGGGCACTACGGCCGACCCCGTGCTGCTGGAGCTCTTCAACAACCTCTTCATGAACATCGCCGAGCAGATGGGGCTGCAGCTGCAAAACACGGCCTACTCGGTCAACATCAAGGAGCGGCT
Organism: Acidovorax sp. JHL-3; assembly: GCF_000526295.1. NCBI lineage: Bacteria > Pseudomonadati > Pseudomonadota > Betaproteobacteria > Burkholderiales > Comamonadaceae > Acidovorax > Acidovorax sp. JHL-3. The sequence continues at coordinate 2,938,484 of NZ_JAFU01000001.1, read as the reverse complement.
GGACTTCAGCTGCGCACTGTTTGACGCAGCTGGCCACCTCATCGCCAATGCGCCGCACATGCCCGTGCACCTGGGCTCGATGGGCGAGAGCATCAAAACCGTGATCCGCGAGAACCGCGCCACGATGCAGCCCGGCGATGTGTATGTGCTCAACGACCCCTACCACGGCGGCACGCACCTGCCCGACATCACGGTGATCACGCCGGTGTACCTTGCCGACGGCGCGCAGCCCAGCTTTTACGTGGGCAGCCGGGGCCACCACGCCGACGTGGGCGGCATCACGCCGGGCTCGATGCCGCCGTTTTCCACGCGCATCGAGGAAGAGGGCGTGCAGATCCGCAACTTCAAGCTGGTCGAGCGCGGGGTGCTGCGCGAGGCCGAAATGCTGGCCCTGCTCCAAAGCGGTGAATACGCCTCACGCAACCCGCAGCAGAACCTGGCCGACCTGAAAGCGCAGATTGCCGCCAACGAAAAGGGCGTGCAAGAGCTTGGCAAGATGGTGCAGCAGTTCAGCCTGCCCGTGGTGCAGGCCTACATGGGCCATGTGCAGGACAACGCGGAGGAATCGGTGCGCCGCGCCATCACGCGCCTCAAGGACGGCGCGTTCACGCTGCCCCTGGACAACGGCGCGCAGATCAGCGTGGCCGTGAAGGTGGATGCGGCCAGCCGCAGCGCCACCATCGACTTCACCGGCACCAGCGCGCAGCAGAGCAACAACTTCAATGCGCCCACGGCGGTGTGCATGGCGGCGGTGCTGTATGTGTTTCGCACGCTGGTTCAGGATGACATCCCGCTGAACGCCGGGTGCCTGAAGCCGCTGAATGTGATCATCCCGCCCGGCTCCATGCTCAACCCGCTTCCACCGGCCGCGGTGGTGGCGGGCAATGTGGAAACCTCCACCTGCATCACCAATGCCTTGCTGGGAGCGCTGGGCGTGATGGCGGCCAGCCAGTGCACCATGAACAACTTCACGTTCGGCAACGCCAGCCACCAGTATTACGAAACCATTTCGGGCGGCAGTGGTGCGGGCGGCGTGTTCGACGATGCGGGGGCCCTGGTGGGCGGCTTTGGCGGCACCAGCGTGGTGCAGACCCACATGACCAATTCGCGCCTGACCGACCCGGAGATCCTGGAGTTCCGTTTTCCGGTGCGGCTGGACAGCTTTGCCATCCGTGCCAACTCGGGCGGTGGCGGCCGCTGGGCGGGGGGCAACGGCGGGGTGCGCCGCATCCGCTTTCTTGCGCCAATGACGGCCAGCATCCTCTCCAACGGCCGCCACCATGGCGCGTTTGGCATGGACGGCGGCAAGGCCGGAGTGCCGGGCGTCAACAAGGTGGTGCGTGCCAATGGCCGCGTGGAGTTGCTCGACCACATCGGCCAGGCCGAAATGCAGCCGGGCGATGTGTTCGAGATCCACACACCTGGTGGCGGAGGTTTTGGCGCTGCCGCAAGCAAATTTTGATGAAATATGCCGATAGCCCTTGATGGTAAAGCGCTAGCAGCTATAAATTCAGGAGCATTGTGGTGCCGCCTGGCCGCGGCCGCCTGTCACGAATCGCGCTCGATCGAATCGGTGGTGCGGCTCAGGCTCGGGGGCACATCGTTGCCCGCCCGCCGTGCGCGGAACAAGGCCGCGCGCATGAGGAAAATGTTGGTCACGGGCACCGTGATGGCTACGAACAGTGCGATCAGCAGGGCGTGTAGCGCCAGGCCTTGCCCCTGCAGCGAGAAGTAAACGATGGTGCCGTGCATGATGCACCAGCAGCCCATGGTGGCAATGATGGACGGCGCGTGCACGCGCTCGAAATAAGTTTTAAGGCGCAGCAACCCCCACGAGCCCAGCAGCGCAATGGTTGCGCCCGTCAGCACCAGCGCCGCAATGGTGATTTCTGCCCACAGCGGCAGGGCAGCCCCGGTCATTCGATCACCTCGCCGCGCAGCAAAAATTTGGCCATGGCCGTCGTACCGACAAAACTGAACAACGCAATCAGCAGCGCCCCCTCGAAATACGCGTTGCTGCCGTAGTGAATGCCCAGCACCAGCGCCAGCAGCATGCCATTGAGGTACATGCAGTCCAGCGCCAGCACACGGTCTTGCGCCGAGGGGCCCTTGAGCAGCCGCACCAGCGCAAGCACCATCGCCAGCACCAGCATGCTCAGGGCAATGGGCAGGGCCCAGGAAAGGATGGGGTAGGTCATTCAAAAATCTCCATCAGCGGGCGCTCGTAACGCTGCTTGACGTGGTCGATCAGGGTTTGCGGATCGTCCACCTCCAGCGCGTGCAGCATGAGCATGGAGCGGTCCAGCGACAGCTCGGCCCAGGCGGTGCCGGGTGTGATGCAGACGATCATGGCCAGCACGGCCAGCGCATTGGGGTCGCGCAGTTCCAGGGGGATGTGCACAAAGGCCGCAGCATGGCGTGGCCGCCTGGGAGCCAGCAGCAGGCGCGCCACGGCCAGGTTGGACGCCACGGTGTCGGCCACCACCGTCAGACCCAGCCGCAGCACCGTGCCGGGGCGGCGAATGCGCACCGGCAGGGGCCGCAGCCCGCGCGTGAGCAGGGGCACCAGCCACGCCACCACCAGTGCCAGCAGCAAATTGCCGGGGCTGAGCGACTGGTTCAGCAACAGCCACAGCACGAACAGCGCGGCCGACAGCAATGGCGCGGGCAGCAGGCGTTTCATGGGGCCTCCTTGGGCGGATGGGCATTGCCCGGCGTGGTCGGGCCGGGGATGGGTTGTGCCTGCATCACGGCGCGGATGTAGGTTCCTGGCGAATGCAGCGCATCGGCCGTGGCCTGCGTGAACTGCATCAGGGGGCCCGCCATCACGGTCAGCGCGACGCACAGGGCCAGCAGCACGGCGATGGGCAGCCCCTCCAGCACACGCAGCTGGGGTGCCACGCGAACGTGGGTGGACCAGAAATGGCGAATGCCGACCCGCGTGAGGGCAATCAGTGCCAGCAGACCGGTGGCAATCATCAGCACAAACAGCGTCCAGCCCGGCGCGCCCGGCTGGGTGCCGGCCGAAGCGGTCAGGCCCAGCGGGTTGAGCAGGGCGCTGAGCATGGCGAACTTGCCCACAAACCCCGACAGCGGTGGCAGACCGGTAATGACCAGCGTGCAGACGATAAAGGCCAAGCCCAGCAGGGCGGCAGCGGCGGGGATGACACGGCCAATCAGCACCTCTTCGTCTTCGTCGAGGTTCAGTCCCTCGGTGGGAACGAGCTCGGCGTTGAGAAAGGGCGCGTTGTCGCTTCGCTCGAACGGGGCGTAGCTGGCACCGTCATTGCGCCAGCGGTCGATCAGGTCAGCCGTCAGGAAAAGGGCGCTGACGGCCAGCGTGGAACTGGGCAGGTAATACAGCAGCCCGGCCGTGAGCAGGTTCTGGCCAAATCCCGCCGCGGCCAGCAGGGTGCCTGAAGAAAGGATGGCGGCAAACCCGGCCAGATGCGTGAGGCGCTGCGAGCCCAGCATCCCCACGGCGCCAAACGCCATGGTGACCATGCCGCCACCAATCAGCCACAGGCTGCCAAACAGTGCGGAGGCGCCGGCTTCGCTGCTGAACAGCAGGGTCCACAGCCGCAAAATCGTGTAGACACCCACCTTGGTCATCAGCGCAAACAGCGCGCCCACGGGCGCCGTGGCGGCACTGTAGGCTGGCACGAGCCAGAAGTTGAGCGGCCACACCGCCGCCTTGATGAGAAAGGCCGTCGCCAGGATGGCGGCGGCGGCGTGCAGCAGGCCACGGTCGGCGGTGGCCACCAGTGGAATGACCTGCGCCAGATCGGCCATGTTCAGCGTTCCGGTGATGCCGTACAGCATCGACACGCCCACCAGAAACAGCGAGGACGCCGCCAGATTGATGGCGATGTAGTGCAACCCCGCCTGCACGCGCTGCCGACCCGATCCATGCAGCAGCAGGCCATAGGAGGCCGCCAGCATGATCTCGAAGAACACGAACAGATTGAACAGGTCGGCCGTGAGAAAAGCGCCCGCCAGGCCCATGAGCTGGAACTGGAACAGCGGGTGGTAGTGCACACCAGCACGGTGCCAGCGGGCCCCCGCAAACACGATGGAGGCCAGCGCAACCACGCTGGTCAGCACCAGCATCATGGCCGACAGGCGGTCCAGGGCCAGCACGATGCCGAACGGCGCCTGCCAGTTGGCCGCCAGGTACACACCCATGCTGCTGGTGGCGCCGGGCTGGTTGGCCCACAGCAGCAGCGCCAGCGAAACCAGCAGCCCGAGCGCCGTGGAAAGCACATTGACGACGAGCTTAAGGAGCCGCTGTTCCTCGCGCATCAGCAGCATGAGCGCACCGGTGAGCAGTGGCAGGGCAATGGGGGCGAGCATCAGGTGCGGCATCAGCGCCGAGGCGCCTTGCTCCACCAGTGTGATCAGGCCCTGGCTCATCGGACGGCCCCGGTGCACAGGGCTGCCGCCAGGGCATGGCGCGGCGCGGGCGGGCAGCGCGAAAGGTGGGGCAGGATGGTGCTCATGGCATTTCCTGCACATCACGCGCGCTGTGGCCGTCCACATGGTCGGTGCCCGACATGCCGCGCGAGGCCAGCAGCACCACCAGGAACAGGGCTGTCATGGCAAAGCCGATCACGATGGCGGTGAGCACGAGCGCCTGCGGCATGGGGTCGGCATAGTGCGCCAGATCGTGCGGCAGGCCGGGCTGGAGCACCGGCTCCTTGTCGATCGCCAGGCCCAGGCGCCCCATGCTGAAGATGAACAGATTGACGGCATACGACAGTAGCGACAAGCCCATGATGACCTGGAAGGTGCGCGGGCGCAGCAGCAGCCACACGCCCGAGCCCGTGAGTACGCCAATGGCAATGACCAGAACGATTTCCATCAGCGGTTGACCTCCGGTGGGGGTGGGTGGGCGCCATCATCTTGCTCCGCCTCTTCTGCCAGGCGGGCGTGGTAGCGGTGGCCGCGCACCGATTGGTGGGCAATGGCCGTCAGGATCAGCAAGGTGGACCCCACCACCAGCGTGAACACGCCGATGTCAAAAAACATGGCACTGGCGATGTGGATGTCGCCCAGCAGCGGCAGGCTCAGGTGAAAGGTGTGGCTCGTGAGAAACGGGTAGCCCACCACGATCGCCCCGAGCCCTGTGGACAGGGCGAACAGCAGCCCGGTGCCGATCCAGCGCCGCGGGAGTAACGGCATGTGGGCCTCTACCCAGTGCGTGCCCGAAATGATGTATTGCAGCAGCAGCGCCACCGAAAGCACCAGGCCCGCCACAAACCCCCCACCGGGCTGGTTGTGCCCGCGCATGAACAGGTAAAACGACACCACGGCTGCAAAGGGCAGCAAAAGCCGCACCAGCACCGCGGGCACCATCAGATAGCCCACGGCGGTGTCGGTGGCGTGGCGTGGGTTGAGCAGGTCGGTCTGCAGATCGGCGGGCATGAAGCGCTGCTGTTCGGGCAGGTCCATGGTTTCGCGCGCGGGGCGAAAGCGCCGCAGCAGTGCATACACCGTGAGGGCCACCACGCCCAGCACCACGATTTCGCCAAAGGTGTCAAAACCACGGAAATCCACCAGCATCACATTGACCACGTTGGTGCCACCGCCCTGGCTGAGTGCGTTTTCCAGGAAGAACGTGGATGTGCTGTCGGGAAAAGGGCGGCTCATCATGGCAAAGGCCAGCCAAGCCATGCCGCCCCCTGCCGCCAGCGCCAGCGCCATGTCGCGCTGGCGGCGCCACCGGGTGGTGGCCTGCTCGGCGGAGGTGGCAACGCGCAGGGTTTCATCGCGTTTGGGCAGCCAACGCAGGCCCAGCAAAATGAGCACCGTGGTCACGATCTCGACCACCAGCTGAGTCAGCGCCAGGTCGGGTGCCGAAAACCACAAAAACGTGATGCTGGTGCAAAGCCCTGCTCCGCCCGCCAGTGTGAGCGCTGCCAGGCGGTGGTATTTGGCCTGCCAGGCGGCTGCCACGGCGCATACCATGCCCACGCCCCAGAGCAGCACGAACGCGGGCGATAGCGGCAACATGCTTCGTTGGCCCAGTTGCATGCCCTGGCTCCACAGGGGCAGGGCGCCAGCAACCAGCGCTGCGCCAACCAGCCACAGCATCTGCCATTGCAGGCGCTGGGTAGACAGCATGCGCCGCCCATGGCGCCCCATCTGCGTAATGAAAGCCAGCGAACCATCAAACAGGCGCCGCCCCCGGATGTGGCGCATGAGGGGTGGCGCATCCACCCGGCCGGCAGCGCGCAGCGCCCGCAACGCCGTATACATTGCGATCCCGCCGCCCAGGGCCAGCAGGCTCATCACGAAGGGGGTGTTGAAGCCATGCCACACGGCCAAGCTGAAGGCTGGAAGCTCTCCGCCCACCACAGGCCTTGCGGCGGCATCCAAGAATCGGCCCACCGACCAGGCAGGCAGCATGCCCACCACCAGGCACACCAGCACCAGCAACTCCACCGGCACGCGCATCCAGTGCGGCGGTTCGTGCGGTGTGCGCGGCAGGTCGGTGGCTGGTGGGCCAAAGAACACATCGACCGTGAAGCGCAGCGAATACGCCACGCTGAACATGCCCGCCAGGGTGGCGGCAATTGGCAGCATGAAGGCCACCAGCGGTGTGGCATCCAGGAACACCGTCTCGGTGAAGAACATCTCCTTGGACAGGAAGCCATTGAGCAGCGGCACCCCCGCCATCGCGGCACTGGCCACCATGGCCAGCGTGGCGGTGACCGGCATCATGGATCGCAGGCCCGACAGGCGGCGGATGTCACGCGTGCCGCTTTCATGGTCCACAATGCCGGCGGCCATGAACAGCGACGCCTTGAAGGTGGCGTGGTTCATGATGTGAAAGACCGCCGCCACGGCGGCCAGCGGGCTGTTCAGGCCCAGCAGCAGGGTGATGAGGCCCAGGTGCGAAATGGTCGAGTAGGCGAGCAGCCCCTTCAGGTCGTTGTGGAACATTGCCGCATAGCCACCCACCAGCAGCGTGGCCAGGCCGGTTCCGCCCACCAGCCAGAACCACGGCTCCGTGCCACCCATCACGGGCCACATGCGGGCCAGCAAAAAAACACCGGCCTTGACCATGGTGGCCGAATGCAGATACGCCGACACAGGCGTGGGCGCGGCCATGGCATGTGGCAACCAGAAATGGAACGGAAACTGCGCGCTCTTGGTGAAAGCGCCCAGCAGCAGCAATACAAGGGCCGTGAGGTACAGCGGGTGATCGCGCACCTGCTGGCCGGCAGCAAGCACATGATCGAGGTCGTAGCTGCCCACAATGTGGCCGATGACCAGCATGCCCCCCAGCAGGCACAGGCCGCCCGTGCCGGTGACGGTGAGCGCCATGCGCGCGCCGCGCCGCGCATCGCGCCGGTGGTGCCAGTAGCCGATCAGCAAGAACGAAAACAGGCTGGTCAGTTCCCAGAAGAACGCCAGCTGAATGATATTGCCCGCCAGCACCACGCCCGCCATCGCACCCATGAAGGCCAGAAAAAACGAGAAGAAGCGCGGCACCGGATCGGCGGGCGACATGTAGTAGCGTGCATACAGCACCACCAGCGTGCCGATGCCCAGCACCAGCATGCAGAACATCCACGCAAAGCCATCCATGCGGATGACCAGGTTCAGGCCCAGAGCGGGCAGCCATTCAATTTCCTGGCGCAGCACGCCGCCGTCGGCGATCTGGGGAAAGTAGAGCGCGGTCTGCACAGTACAGAACAGCGCAATCAGCCCTGCCACGGTCGATTCGGTGTTGCGGGCGTTCGCAGGCAGAACCGCCGCAAGGAAGCTGCCGATGAAGGGGAGAAGAATGAGGGTGATCAGGGGCATGCGCCGGCAATTTTACGGGGCGGTCTGCGCCGGTCGTTGAAAAGACCATGCCTGCCCGGGCGTTTGTCCGGGGTGCCGGTCCCAAAAAGAAAACCCGCCGCAGCGGGCTTGGCGTATGCGTGGGGTGCTTATTTTTTGGGAGCGCTCGCAGCCGCTGCGGCAGGTGCAGGGGTGGGGGTGGGGGTGGGGGTGGGGGTGGGGGTGGGGGCGGGCGCCTTGAAAGTGCGGCCATTCACCCTCATGCCCTCGGCAGAAAATTTGCCAGCACTGGTTTCGCCCACGCCGCGCACCCGTTGGATGAAATCGTCCCAGTCCTTGAACGCACCGTGTTTGCGCTCTTCGATGATTTTTCCGGAGAGGCCGGGCCCGATGCCTTTGATGCCGTCCAGTTCTGCGGCCGTGGCCTTGTTCACATCGACCGCTGCAAACGAGGCGGCGGCATACAGCATGACAAGGGTGGTCAGTATTTTTTTCAGCACGGATGAACTCCTGGTAGTTGATGCGACGCGATGAAATCGCCCAGGCATCATAGCGAGGCAACTGCGGCTTTACGTGCGGCCTGCCGGCACCTGCGGGTCAGATAGTGAACCCTTTGCGTTCTCAGAGTTCTTCCACCCGGCGGGCGGGGTAGCTGTCCCAAGTCTGGCAGCCCGGGCATTGCCAGAAATGCTGGCGTGCCTCGAAGCCGCAGGCGGCGCAGCGGTAGCGCGTGAGCGGCTTGACGGCGTGGTCCAGCGCCCGCTGGATCTGCGGATGGAACTCTTCGTGCTCGAGTTTTTCTTCTGCCAGCCACTTGGCTGCTGCCACCAGGGATTGCTCTTTGTCCAGATGCCGGACATACCATTGCCGTGCCGTGGCCGCATCGGTGGGGTTCAGTGCCTGTAAGGCCACGATGCCCTCCAGCACATCCAGCGATGGCGCCTGGGCGTAATGCGCTTGCAGCAATGCCTGCATCTCCGGCGCCTGGCCCGCTGCGATGGCGGTTTCCAGCATCAGGGGAGTGGCCAGGGGCACTGCGGCAGGGGCCTGCCGGCTGAGCGCCTGGAGTGTGCCCAGGGCGGCACCACTGTCGCCCATCATGTGCTGCAGCCGGGCAAGGTCGATGCGGGCGCGCGCCGCCTCGGGCGCGGTGGCCACCGCCTGGTTCAGCAAGGCCAGCGCGCCGGGGCGGTCGTTGTTGGCGATGCAGGCTTGCGCCTGCTCGCACAGGTAGTGCGCCTGCCGGGTGCTGAAATCACCTTGATGTGCATCGTGCATCTTGCGGGCAATGCCTGCGGCATGGGGCCAGTCGCGCGAGCGCTCGTAAATGGCCAGCAAGGCAAGGCGGGCCTGGCCCTCAAACGGTGTGCCTTCCAGCTGGCTCAGGGCTGCTTCGGCCCGGTCCAGCAGCCCCGCTTTCAGAAAATCGAGCGCCAGGGCATATTGGGCACGCTCCTGGTCCGCACGGGACAGGTCGCCGCGGGACAAAAGGTGCTCATGCACCCGCACCGCACGGTCGTATTCGCCCCGCCGACGAAACAGGTTGCCCAGCGCAAAGTGCAGTTCGGATGTATCGGGATCGTTCTGTACCGCTTCAATAAAGGCATCGATGGCCTGGTCCTGCTGCTCGTTGAGCAGAAAGTTCAGCCCCTTGAAATAGGCCTTGGGAGCACGGCGGTTTTCCGCACGCAGCTGGCGCAGGTCAAAGCGGGAGGCGAGCCAGCCCAGCACAAAGGCCAGGGGCAGGCCCAGCAAAATCCAGCTGATATCAAATTCCATGGGGTGGCAGCAATTCGGCAGACGATGAGGCAGCCGCTGGAGCGGGCGCGGTGGGCGCGGGCGACAGCTTGGTTGAACTATCGGCGCGGCGCGCTGCCCGGCGGTGCTTCCACCAGCGGGGCACCATGCCCAGTACGCCCACCACCAGGCCGGCAGAAAACGCGGTCAACACCACCAGCACCAAAGGCGCCCGCCACTGCGTGCCAAAGAAAAAATGCACGGTGGCGTCTTGCTGGTTGTTTAGTGCGAACGCAAACAGCGTAAAAAAAATGGCTGCCTTGAGCAGCCACAGGAGGTATTTCATGGAGCTCCCCGGTGGTGGGGAGATTCTAAGAGCTTGGCAGTACGGCCCAGCCGTAGCAGCGCTGTGCGTGGTTCATTCATTGATTTGCATGATTTATGCCGTCAGCCCTTATGTATAAAGCGCTAATAGCTATTGAACTAATAGCAACCGGTATTCAAAGACTTGTTTCCAGCTCGGCGGTTCGCTGGTCTACCGCCTCGCGAAGTGCCTTGCCCGGTTTGAAATGCGGCACGCGCTTTTCCGGAATGGCCACGGCTTCGCCGCTGCGCGGGTTGCGGCCCATGCGTGGCGGACGATGGTTGACCGAGAAACTGCCAAAGCCCCGGATCTCGATGCGGTGCCCATGCACCAGGGCATCGCCCACCGCGTCCAGTATGGTCTTGACGGCGAATTCGGCATCGCGGTGCGTGAGCTGACCAAAGCGGGCGGCCAGTTCTTCGACGAGGTCGGAGCGGGTCATGGAGTCTTGGGGCATGGCAGGAGAATCAAAGGCTGAAAGAGAAGCGGGCGCACAAGGCGCCCGCTGTCTGACCGTCTAGGGAGCCTCTGCACGAGTCATCGCGTCGTGTGCATCTGCGGACTCGGGCGGTCTGCGTTGTCGCAAATGCTCGCAATAGCCAGGCTATTGCTGCGCTTTGCGCCTAGCAGGCCACCGCGATCCGCAGCGCACACTTGCCGCTCGATTCGAGCAGATGCTCCCGGGTCAGTGCTTTACTTTTCCGAGTTGTCCAGCTTGGCGCGCAGCAGGGCGCCCAGGCTGGTCGTGCCGGCGCTTTCGCGGCTCGACTGCTGGCTCAGGTTGGCCATGGCGCCTTGTTCGTCGGCCATGTCCTTTTGCTTGATCGACAGCTGGATGTTGCGGGTCTTGCGATCCACATTGACCACCACAGCGGTGACTTCGTCGCCTTCCTTGAGCACGTTGCGGGCATCTTCCACGCGGTCGCGGGAGATTTCCGAAGCGCGCAGGTAGCCCACGATGTCTTCGCCGAGGTCGATTTCAGCGCCACGGGCGTCCACGGTCTTGACCTTGCCGGTCACCGTCTGGCCCTTGTCGTTCACGGTCACAAACGTGGTGAACGGGTCGCCATCCAACTGCTTGATGCCCAGGGAGATGCGCTCGCGGTCCACGTCCACGGCCAGCACGATGGCTTCGACTTCTTGGCCCTTCTTGTAGTTGCGAACAGCGGCTTCGCCGGTTTCGTTCCACGACAGGTCGGACAGGTGCACCAGGCCGTCGATGCCGGCAGCCAGACCCACGAACACGCCGAAGTCGGTGATCGACTTGATAGGACCCTTGACGCGGTCGCCGCGCTTCGTGTCCTGTGCGAATTCTTGCCATGGGTTGGCCTTGCACTGCTTCATGCCCAGGCTGATGCGGCGCTTGTCTTCGTCGATTTCCAGAACCATGACTTCGACTTCGTCGCCCAGCGAAACCAGCTTGGCGGGAGCGATGTTCTTGTTGGTCCAGTCCATTTCAGACACGTGCACCAGGCCTTCGATGCCGGGTTCGAGTTCGACGAACGCGCCGTAGTCGGCAATGTTCGTGATCTTGCCGAACAGACGGGTCGATTGTGGGTAGCGGCGGTTCACGCCCATCCATGGGTCGTCGCCCATCTGCTTCAGACCCAGCGAGACACGGTTCTTTTCGGTGTCGAACTTCAGGATCTTGGCAGTGATTTCCTGGCCAGCAGTCACCACTTCGGATGGGTGACGCACGCGGCGCCATGCCATGTCGGTGATGTGCAGCAGGCCGTCAATGCCGCCCAGGTCCACGAACGCACCGTATTCGGTGATGTTCTTGACCACGCCCTGAACGATGGAGCCTTCCTTGAGGGTTTCCATCAGCTTGGCGCGCTCTTCGCCCATGGAGGCTTCCACCACAGCGCGGCGGCTCAGCACCACGTTGTTGCGCTTGCGGTCGAGCTTGATGACCTTGAATTCCATGGTCTTGTTTTCGTACGGCGTCAGATCCTTGATCGGACGCGTATCGATCAGCGAACCGGGCAGGAATGCGCGGATGCCGTTGACCAGGACCGTGAGGCCGCCCTTGACCTTGCCGCTGGTCGTGCCAGTGACGAATTCGCCGGATTCGAGGGCCTTTTCCAGGCTCATCCACGAAGCCAGACGCTTTGCGGTGTCGCGCGACAGGATGGTGTCGCCGTAGCCGTTTTCGATGGAGCCAATGGCCACCGACACGAAGTCACCCACTTGGACTTCGACTTCGCCCTTGTCGTTCTTGAACTCTTCCAGCGGCACGTATGCTTCGGACTTGAGGCCGGCGTTGACCACGACGAAGTTGTGCTCGACGCGCACAACTTCAGCGGTGATGACTTCGCCTGGGCGCATTTCCGTGCGCTGCAAGGATTCTTCAAAAAGGGCGGCAAAAGATTCGGACATGTGTTTCCTTGCCACAAACAGGATTCCAGTAGCACCATTGCTACTGTTTTTATAGCTGCTTGCGGTGGTTTTTTGCGGTAAAACCGCGGGTTAGGTTATCGATCCAGGCAACCTGTGCGCTGGCGCGCGAGAGGGGTTGCATGGGCCTGTTGCAAGGCCTTGCAGTCTTGCCTGCGGGGCCCCTTTTTTAGGAAGGCCCCACACGTTTCAGCGTTGCGCAGTCACTGCGAAAGGCTGGCGCTCTTGCCACCATGACAACACCTGGTTGACGGCTTCATCAATCGTCAAGGTGGAGTTGTCCAGGACCAGAGCATCTTGCGCAGGCTTGAGGGGTGCAACGCTGCGGGAGCTATCCCGGGCATCACGCGCCTCCAGATCTGCGCGAAGGTCGTCAATACTAGCCGAAAAACCCTTTGAAATCAACTGTTTATGGCGGCGTTCTGCGCGGCAGGAAGCACTGGCCGTCAAAAACACCTTCAAAGGAGCGTCCGGGAAGATCACGGTGCCCATGTCCCGGCCATCGGCCACCAGCCCCGGCAGGCGCTGGAAGCCGTGCTGCAGGTCGACCAGTGCGGCGCGCACGGCAGGCAAGGCGGACACGCGCGAGGCGTTCATTCCGGCTTCTTCGGTGCGTATAGCGTCGGTCACGTCGTCGGCCCCCAGCAGTATGCGGCCTGCCTCAAACCGCACGGGGAGGCTGCGTGCAAGCGTGGCAATGGGCGCTTCGTGGGCGGCATCAATGCCCAGTCCCGCCCGCAGCGCAGCCAGCGCGGTGATGCGATACATGGCACCGGAGTCCAGGAATTCGTAGCCCAGGCGCTTGGCCACGGCCTCGGCCACCGTGCCCTTGCCGGAGGCCGTTGGGCCATCGATGGTGATCACGGGAACATGGCGGGGCAGGGCGTGGACCACCGAGAACAAAGCCTCGAAGTAGTCCGGAAACGTTTTGGCCACGCATTTGGGATCTTCGATGCGCACCGGCAGGTCGGCCGGGTTGAAGGCTGCCAGTGAGAAGCACATGGCCACGCGGTGGTCGTCGTAGGTGTGGATGCTGGCGGCTTTCCAGCCGGATGGCGCCCCCGCGCTCCCTGCTGAGGATGGTTCGCTTCCCCCCGAAGAAGCGCTAGCACATCGGGGCGGCCCGGCGGTGCCCGTGCCCGTTGTCGGCGGCGTAACCCGGATGAAGTCCGCACCTTCTTCCACCGTGGCACCGAGCTTGCGCAGCTCGGTGGCCATGGCGGCGATGCGGTCGGTTTCTTTCACACGCCAGCTGGCGATGTTGCGCAGCGTGGTGGTGCCTTCAGCATAGAGCGCCATGACGGCGAGTGTCATTGCGGCATCCGGGATATGGTTGCAGTCCAGATCAATGGCCTTGAGGGGCCATGCACCGCGTTCGATCTGCAGCCAGTTGGGGCCGCCCGTGACCACGGCTCCCATGGCCCGAGCTGCATCGACAAAGCGTATGTCGCCCTGGATCGAATCCAGGCCAACCCCCTGAATTTTGATGCCATTTTGGCCTTCAGTGCTTGATACAATTGCGCCAAGCGCTATGAAATAGCTAGCGGATGATGCGTCCGCTTCTACATGGATGTCGTCGGGAGACTGGTAGCGGCTGCCTGCAGCAATCGTGAACCGCTGCCAGTTCTGGTGTTCGACCACGATGCCAAAGCGCGCCAGCAACTGCAGGGTGATGGCGATGTAGGGCTTGGATATCAGCTCCCCCACCACGTCGATCGCGATGCTGTGCGTGCCAGCCGCCAGCGGCAGCGCCATGAGCAGGGCGGTAAGGAACTGGCTCGATACGTCGCCGCGCACGCGGATGGGCGAGGCAAGCGCCAACGCAGGCACGCCGTCCGCATGGGCGATGCGCAGTGGCGGATAGCCATCGTTGCCCAGGTAGTCAATATGGCAGCCCAGCTGACGCAGCGCATCGACAAGATCGCCAATCGGGCGCTCGTGCATGCGCGGCACCCCGGACAGCTCGAACTCGCCGCCCAGCAGCGCCAGCGCTGCCGTGAGAGGGCGCATGGCCGTGCCGGCATTGCCCATGAAAAGCTGAGCGGGCGATTGGGGCGATCGGTCACCCAGACCCGTGATGCGCACGGTGCTGCCTGCATCTTCGACCGTGCAACCGATCTGACGCAGCGCATCAAGCATCACGCGCGTGTCGTCGGAGGCCAGCAGGTCGTGCACGGTGGTGGTGCCACGGCTTAGCGCAGCCAGCAGCAGCACGCGGTTGGAGATGCTTTTGGAGCCGGGAAGGTGCACGCAGCCCCCGGCAGTGTCGAGCGGGGGCAGATCGAGAAAGGCGGTGCTGAACATCTATCGGTTTCTGGACGTGCGCTGTGCGCCCATGCGCCAGTGGGCGCGGGTTTCGCTGGCCAGGGTGAGCATGTCTTCCAGTCGCTGTGCATCGCCTTTTTCCATGGCCTGCTCAAAGGTGTGCAGGGCCTGCTGGAACAGGCGCGACTGGGCCAGCAACTCTTCACGGTTGGACAGCAAAATGTCGCGCCACATCTTGGGGTCGCCCGCAGCGATGCGGGTGAAGTCGCGAAACCCCGGACCTGCCAGCGACAAAAAATCATCGCCGTTTGATTGCCCGGTGATGCTGTTCATCATGGCAAACGCCAACAGATGCGGCAGGTGACTGATGGCCGCAAAGGCCGCATCGTGGGACTCGGGGGACATGCTGGTCACCCGGCAACCCAGCGCGGTCCAGACTTCTTCGGCTTTCTGCAACTGCGCTGTGAGGGTTCGCTCTATAGGGGTGAGGATGACCTGACGGCCACTGTAAAGCTCGGCGTCGGCGTGTTCCACACCGGAAACCTCGCGCCCTGTAATAGGGTGGGCCGGCACAAACGATCCCAGCTGGTCGCGCAGCGAGCGCCGGGCCGCCTGCACCACGTCGGCCTTGGTGGAACCCACGTCCATGATCAGCATTTGCGGAGTGACAAGGTGCTTGATGGCCTTGAGCGTGGCCTCCGTGGCGGCGACTGGCACGGCCAGCAGCACAATGTCGGCCCCTGCCACTGCCAGCAAGGCCGATGGCGCCTCGACGTCAATCACGCCCAGCTGGCGGGCGCGGTCGGTGGTGGAGGGCGATTTGCTGTAGCCCACCACCCGTTTGACGAGGCCTGCCTTTTTCATTGCCAGAGCGAAAGAGCCTCCCATGAGGCCGCAGCCGATCAGTCCGAGTTGTTCAAACATGGCGGCCTCTCATGCTGAAACGGGGTAGGTTCCCAGAACCTTGTAGAACGCGCACAGACTGCGCAGCTCTTCCAGAGCCCGCGCCACATGGGGGTGTGCGGGATGCCCGTCGAGGTCGATGTAGAAGTAATACTCCCACTGGCCGGTGCGCGCGGGGCGCGACTCAAAGCGTGTCATGGAGACACCATGGGTCTTGAGCGGCACGAGCAAGTCATGCACGGCGCCGGGCCGGTTGGGAACCGACACGATCAGGCTGGTGCAGTCCTTGCCGGAAGGCGGCGGAGTCTGCAGCGTGTCGGGCAGGCAGATGATGGCGAAGCGCGTGCGGTTGTAGGCGTCGTCCTGTATGGCGTGGGCGACGATGTGCAGGCCAAACTGCTGGGCCGCGCGCTCGCTGGACAAGGCGGCCCACGCGGGGTTGGTGGTGGCCAGGCGCGCGCCCTCGGCATTGCTGGAAACCGGGCGTCGCTCGGCATGCGGCAGGTGCTTGGACAGCCAGGCCTGGCACTGTGCCAGCGCTTGCGGATGGGCCAGCACCACGTCGATCCCGTCGAGCGAATTGCTCGTGCGCAGCAGGTTGTGGCGCACCAGCAAGCTCACCTCGCCGACCACATGGGTGGGCGTGTGCAGGAACATGTCGAGCGAGCGCGTGACCACGCCTTCGGTGGAGTTTTCGACACCCACCACGCCATATTGGGCGCTGCCGGCGGCAGTGGCATGAAAAACTTCATCGAAGTTGGCGCAATACATCAGGTCTGCGGCGCCGCCAAAGAACTCGATGGCCGCCTGTTCGCAGAACGTGCCTTCCGGGCCCAGCACGGCCACGCGTTGCGGCGATTCAAGCGCCAGGCAGGCGGACATGATTTCGCGCCAGATGGCGGCCACGTGGGCGCCCTTGAGCGGCCCGGGGTTGGCGGTCTGGATCTTCTCGATCACCTGCGCCACGCGGTCAGGGCGGAAGAAGGGCGTGCCTTCGCGTTTTTTGATTTCACCCACCCGCTCTGCCACCAGTGCGCGCTGGTTCAGCAGCGTGAGCAGTTGCTGGTCGATGTTGTCGATCTGCACGCGCAGGCTGGCGAGTTCGGGTGAGGCTTGCGGATTGTTCATGAATGACTGAGGCGTTCGCGGGGCGTGCGTCTGAACGGGTGTTCAGGCGTTTTTTTGTTCAAATTCTCGCATGTAGTCCACCAGCGCCTGCACGCCTGCCAGCGGCATCGCGTTGTAGATGCTGGCGCGCATGCCGCCGACCGACTTGTGCCCCTTGAGCTGCAGCAATCCGCGCTCCTTGGCGCCTGCCAGGAAGGCATCGTTGCGGCTTTCGTCCCGCAGGAAGAAGGGCACGTTCATGCGCGAGCGGCAGTTGGCCGCCACCTTGTTCACGTAGAACTGCGACTGGTCAATGGTGTCGTAGAGCAGGCGAGCCTTGGCGATGTTGCGCTGCTCCATTGCCGCCACACCGCTGTGGCTGCCTTCGCGCTGGCGCTTGAGCCACTGGAAGGTCAACCCCGCCACGTAGATGCCCCAGGTCGGGGGCGTGTTGTACATCGACTGGTTGTCGGCCACGGTTTTGTAGTCGAACGCGCTGGGGCACGAGGGCAGTGCGTGGCCCAGCAGGTCTTCGCGCACGACCACCAGCGTGAGGCCTGCGGGTCCCAGGTTCTTCTGGGCCCCGCCGAAGGCCAGGCCCACGCGCGACCAGTCCACGGGGCGCGAGGCCACATGGGACGAAAAATCGATCACCAGTGGGGCATCGCTGCCCAGCGCCTTCAGATCGGGCAACTGGTGGAATTCGATGCCATTGATGGTTTCATTGCTGCAGATGTGCAAATAGCTCGCTCCGCGGCTGATTTTCCATGCAGCCGGATCGGGCAGGGTCGTGAAACCAGCATCTTCCCCCGATGCGATCACGTTCACTTCAGACGCGTATTTGCGCGCTTCCTTTTGCGACTTATGGCTCCAGCTGCCGGTCACCACAAAATCGACGGCCCCAGCGCGCGACAGATTCATTGGCACGATGGCGTTTTCAGCCAGGCCGCCGCCTTGCATGAACAAAATCTTGAAATTGGCAGGCACCGCCAGCAGTTCGCGCAGGTCGGCTTCGGCCTGTTCGTAGATGGACAAAAACTCCTTGCCGCGATGGCTCATCTCCATCACGCCCATGCCGCTACCGTTCCAGTCCAGCATTTCGGCTGCAGCTTGTTCGAGGACTTCGTTGGGAATGGCGGCAGGGCCTGCCGAGAAGTTGTACGGGCGTGTCATTAAATATAGGTCAAAATGGCTGCTAGTGCTTACCAGTTAAGCGCTAACAGCTATTGTTTTTGTAGCATTCAATGCGCGACGAATCGTGCGCTGCTGAAATCAAGCGTCTGGCGAATCTGGAGCTTCGGGCGCAGCGGTGGCGCCACCGTCCGCGCCAGCGTCTCCATCAGTTTCGGCATCGGCCATGTTCGCGTCGTTTTCGACAATGCGCTGCAGGCCGCTGAGCTGGGAGCCCTCGTCCAGCGCAATCAGCGTCACGCCCTGCGTGGCACGGCCGAGTTCACGGATTTCGGACACGCGGGTGCGCACCAGCACGCCCTTGTCGGTGATCAGCATGATCTCGTCGTCGGCATGCACCAGCGTGGCGGCCACGACCTTGCCGTTGCGCTCGCTTTGCTGGATGGCAATCATCCCCTTGGTGCCACGGCCGTGGCGGGTGTATTCGGTGATGCTGGTGCGCTTGCCGTAGCCGTTGATGGTGGCCGTGAGCACACTTTGGGTTTCGTCTTCGGCCACCAGCATGGCGATCACGCTCTGGCCGTCTTCGAGCATCATGCCGCGCACGCCACGCGCCTGGCGGCCCAGCGGGCGCACGTCGTTTTCGTCGAAACGTACGGCCTTGCCACCGTCGGAAAACAGCATCACGTCGTGCTGGCCATCGGTGAGCGCAGCGCCGATCAGGTAGTCGCCGTCATCCAGGTTGACGGCAATGATGCCGCCCTTGCGCGGGTTGCTGAATTCGTCCAGCGCGGTCTTCTTCACGGTGCCCATGCTGGTGGCCATGAACACGTAGCGGTCGGCCGGGAAGGTGCGCATGTCGCCAGTGAGCGGCAGCACCACGTTGATTTTTTCACCGTCTTGCAGCGGGAACATGTTGACGATGGGGCGGCCACGCGATCCGCGCGAGCCGGCGGGCACTTCCCACACCTTGAGCCAATACAGGCGGCCCCGGTTGGAGAAGCACAGGATGTAGTCGTGCGTGTTCGCGATGAAGAGCTGGTCGATCCAGTCGTCTTCCTTCGTGGCTGTGGCCTGCTTGCCGCGCCCGCCGCGCTTTTGCGCGCGGTATTCGCTCAAGGGCTGGCTCTTGATGTAGCCGGTGTGGCTGAGCGTGACCACCATGTCGGTGGGGGTGATCAGGTCTTCGGTGGAGAGGTCCTGCGCGCTGTATTCCACCACGCTGCGGCGGGCGCCCAGCTTGTGCTGGCCGAATTCCTGCTTGATGGCGGTGAGTTCGTCGCCAATGATGACCGATACGCGCTCGGGTTTGGCCAGGATGTCGAGCAGGTCTTCGATGACCGCCATGACTTCCTTGTACTCGGCCACGATCTTGTCCTGCTCCAGACCGGTCAGGCGCTGCAGGCGCATTTGCAAAATTTCCTGGGCCTGCGTGTCCGACAGGCGGTACAGGCCGTCCTGGCCCATGCCGAATTCCTTTTCCAGGCCCTCGGGGCGGTAGTCATCGGCGTTGATCATCCCCCCATCGGCGCGGGTGCGCGTGAGCATTTCGCGCACCAGCTTGCTGTCCCACGAGCGTGTCATCAACTCCGCCTTGGCAACGGGCGGCGTGGGCGATTCGCGGATGATGCGGATGAAGTCGTCAATGTTCCCCAGCGCAATGGCCAAGCCTTCAAGCACATGGCCACGATCGCGCGCCTTGCGCAGTTCGAACACGGTGCGGCGCGTGACCACTTCGCGGCGGTGCTGCAGAAAGACACTGATCAAATCCTTGAGATTGCACAGACGCGGCTGGCCGTCGATCAGCGCCACCATGTTCATGCCGAAGGTGTCCTGCAGCTGCGTCTGCTTGTACAGGTTGTTGAGTACCACCTCGGGCACTTCGCCGCGCTTGAGTTCGATCACCAGGCGCATGCCTGATTTGTCCGACTCGTCCTGGATGTGGCTGATGCCTTCGATCTTTTTCTCATGCACCAGCTCGGCCATGCGCTCTTGTAGCGTCTTTTTGTTGACCTGGTAGGGCAGTTCGTCAACGATGATGGACTGGCGCTGGCCGCGGTCGATGTCCTCAAAGTGGCAGCGCGCACGCATCACCACCTTGCCGCGACCGGTGCGATAACCGTCCTTTACGCCATTGATGCCGTAGATGATGCCCGCAGTGGGGAAGTCTGGCGCGGGAATGATCTCCATCAACTCGTCGATGGTGGTTTCGGGGTTGCGCAGCATGTGAAGGCAACCATCCACCACCTCGTTGATGTTGTGCGGCGGAATATTGGTGGCCATGCCGACGGCAATACCTGCCGAGCCATTGACCAGCAGATTGGGCAGTTTGCTGGGCAGTACCAGCGGCTCTTTCTCGCTGCCGTCGTAGTTGGGGCCGAAATCGACGGTTTCCTTGTCGATATCGCCCAGCATTTCGTGCGCGATTTTCGCCAGGCGAATTTCGGTATATCGCATGGCTGCAGCGCTGTCACCATCCACCGATCCGAAGTTGCCTTGGCCATCTACCAGCATGTGGCGCAGCGAGAAATCCTGGGCCATGCGAACGATGGTGTCATACACCGCAGAGTCGCCGTGCGGGTGGTATTTACCAATCACGTCGCCCACGATACGGGCCGACTTTTTGTAGGGTCGATTCCAGTCGTTGTTGAGCTCGTGCATGGCAAAGAGCACGCGCCGGTGTACGGGTTTGAGGCCATCCCGTGCATCGGGCAAAGCTCGCCCCACGATAACGCTCATTGCGTAGTCGAGATAACTGCGCCGCATTTCCTCTTCGAGGCTGATCGGCAGGGTTTCTTTGGCAAACTGGGTCATTGGGAGGCGGCGGTGACGGCAAAGGAAAGCCATTTTAGGGGCAAGAGCGTGTAGCGCCTTAGCAACATATCGTGGCAATTGGGCTTTTGTCCTACGGAACCTAATGCACAGCCCCCGCACTTGCCCTGTTACGTATGGCACAATCGATTGAACGTTTTTGGTGATGGTCACCGATGACGTCCTGATTCGCAGCGCGGCTGCGGCTTTTTCCCCAAGAGGAGAACCATGAAGAAACTGAACAAAGTGGCGATGTTGTTTGCCTCCGCAGCGCTCGCAACCGCCGCTGGCGCACAAACCGTTGACAACTGGAAGAATGGCTCCGGCGAGCTGGTCTGGAAAAACGGCACCAATGAGTACTGCTGGCGCGATGCCTTCTGGACGCCCGCAACGGCTGCTCCAGGATGCGACGGTGCGTTGGTTGCTGCTCCTGCTGCTGCTCCTGTCGCTGCTGCACCCGCAGCTGCTGCACCTGCTGCCAAGCCTGCTCCAGCACCCGCCGTGGCCACCAAGGTGACCTACGCTGCTGACGCATTCTTTGACTTCGACAAGTCCGTGCTGAAGCCCGAAGGTAAGGCCAAGCTGGATGACCTGGCCTCCAAGGTCAAGGACATCAACTTGGAAGTCATCATAGCCGTGGGTCACACCGACTCCGTCGGTTCTGACGCCTACAACCAGAAGCTGTCCGTGCGTCGTTCCGAAGCAGTGAAGGCCTATCTGGTCTCCAAGGGCATCGAAAAGAACCGCGTGTACACCGAAGGCAAGGGTGAAAAGCAGCCTGTGGCTGACAACAAGACCAAGGAAGGTCGCGCCAAGAACCGCCGCGTCGAAATCGAAGTGGTTGGTACCCGCGCTACCAAGTAATCTTCGGATTGCTCAGAAAAAGGCCCCGAGATCGGGGCCTTTTTTTACGTCTGTCCGTTCGTTCTCCGTGGCTTGATGGAAAATGGCGATCATGAGTGAAACTGTGAATGCTGATCCCGCCGAATTGGCTAAATTTTCTGAACTAGCCCATCGATGGTGGGACACTGACAGCGAATTTCGTCCGCTGCACCAGATCAATCCGCTTCGACTCGGCTGGATTGATGGCTTGGCAGGCCTGTCTTCCAAGGTGGTGCTCGATGTGGGTTGTGGCGGAGGCATTCTGTCAGATTCCATGGCACGCAAGGGGGCCAATGTCACCGGCATTGATCTCTCCACAAAAGCACTGCGCGTAGCCCGGCTGCATGCTTTGGAGGCGCAAACTTCCAACCTCCAGTTCCGGGAAGTGAGTGTTGAAGCCTTGGCAGCAGAACAGCCGGCCAGTTTCGATGTTGTGACATGCATGGAAATGCTTGAGCATGTGCCAGACCCCGCGTCCGTCGTTAAGGCTTGCGCGCAGCTGGTTAAACCGGGGGGATGGGTCTTTTTTTCTACCATCAACCGTAACCCGAAGGCATTTGCGCTGGCCATCGTGGGGGCTGAGTACATTTTTAACATGCTGCCACGCGGTACGCATGAATACGCCAAACTGATTCGTCCAAGTGAACTTGCTGCCAGTTGCCGCGCAGCTGGTTTGGACGTCACGCACACCTGCGGCCTGGAGCACAATCCGCTCACGCGTCGCTATTGGCTGGGTAATGACACTAGTGTCAACTACATGTTTGCCACACGCCGTGGTGTTTGAAGCGCTGTATGTTTTCTGACGTTCGTGCCGTGTTGTTTGACTTGGATGGCACCTTGATCGACAGCGCACCTGACCTCGGTGCTGCCGCAGACAAAATGCGCACCGACCGGGGGATGCCCTCGTTGCCAGCAGAGCGTTATCGCCCAATGGCTGGTGCTGGGGCGAGGGGCATGCTGGGCGAGGCTTTTGGCATGACGCCCGAGCACCCAGACTACGAAGCATTGCGTGAAGAGTTTTTCGTCAATTACGAAACTCGAATGACCCATCTGACCACTGTTTTTGATGGCGTCGGTCATCTGATTGTGCAGTTGCTTCAGCGGCAACTGATGTGGGGCGTGGTCACCAACAAATCGGCCCGTTTTACGGAGCCGCTCACGTTTGCCATGCCGCTGTTTGCTACTGCTGGGGCGGTTGTGAGTGGAGATTCAACACCTCACGCCAAGCCGCATCCTGCTCCGCTCCTGGAAGCTGCATCGCGTCTGGGATTGAATCCTGACCGCTGTATTTATGTGGGCGACGATCACCGAGATATCGTCGCGGGGCTTGCTGCCGGAATGGGAACCGTAGCGGCGACGTATGGATATCTGGGGGATAGGGCTGATCCCCTGCAATGGGGCGCCCACGCGGTAATTAATTCACCGCTTGACCTCTTGCAATTGCTTGAGAAGGCCTAAAATACGCTTTGTAGGGGCTGTCCTGGTTTCGACGTGGGTTCGGAATCGGTGTGGTGCATGTCGAGCTTGAGTCACGCTCGTAAATCTCGATTTAAAAAACTAACTGCAAACGACGAACGTTTCGCACTCGCTGCTTAATTGCCAGTGAGCCTTGCAACAGTTGGCCGATGGGCTGGGCAAGGGGGTTCTGAGCAATCAGCGCCTCCCGGCTGCAAGGATAATTACATGGGCTGGCTCTGATCCGGGTACCTTGGGTTGGGGTGAGAAAATAGGGTGCTGGCGGCCGGTGTAGCGTGCGACTGCGCGACAAAGGTGGCGAGACTTAAATCAGACCGCTAAACATGTAGATCTGCCCGATGAAGGCTTGCGGACGCGGGTTCAATTCCCGCCAGCTCCACCACTATTTGAAAAACCAACCGTTCTCGGTTGGTTTTTTTTCGCCCGTTCCCCCCAGTGTTGGCGCGGGTTTGGGCCTTGCTGCGACGGACGCTGCCGCCCCGGACAGCCCCGTTTCGGGCGGTTTTTCGTTCTCAGTTCCCGCCCATTCTCTGTTTCTGCGAAGGACGTCGCCGCGCCCGAGCAAGCATTGACGCGGGTTTCTGGCTCCTTGTTCGTCACGAAAACCGCCTTCACGCTGGCGACTCGACCCCAGACCGCGCTACCCGTTCACGATGGGACGAACCTCCCAGGTTACAGCGATCTCCGGTCGGTAGACCGCCTCGTTGCCGTGCTTGATGGAGTCCTTCAGGTGTTGGGCCAGCGGCTTGTCGTACTTGTCGATCTGCTTGATGGCCCGGTCGACGGCGTTGCGGAACGCGTCGCGGACGTTTTTTCTCCTGTCGGCGACCTTGCGCAGCTTGCCTCCCTTACCTTGGGCTCCCGTCACTGCCGCCACGAGTTGGGCCATTTCGATCTGGATTTCCTCGAGGCGCTCATGGTCGCCGTCTGCCTCGGCATCTGCCTTTTCGCTGACCAGTTCGTTGAATCTGCCACGGTACTGCTGGATCGCCTTTCTGTCGGCCACCACGCCTGCATCACCCAGCGGCACCCCGACAGAGACTTGATACCCCTCTTCGATGTCGTCGTGATCCAGTCCGGTGTTCGCAGCGGACTCAATGATCCCGATTTCGCTCCCGCAAACGACCTCAAAAACCGAGGTCTCTCGGGCGGGATGTGCAAGCAACAGGTTGATGTACTCGGCCCCTTTGTCCACGCCCTGGATCAGGATGGGGTGTCGCCCACGCCCTTGGAAACGTGCCTCCCAGACGTTGCCGCGCTTTCGGAAGATGTTGTCCGGCATCTTTTCTGCCGACGCGACGGCGGGTACCGAGATCACAGAACCTGACTCGTAGACCGTCCGAAGCAGACAGTCACCCGGGAGCGTGCGTTCCCGAATCGCGGTGATGTTCCGGGAAACCAACTCATCAAGGGCCCCGGTCACCTCGGTGGCGTGCCGCTTGTACAGGTCGAACACGCGTTGCGCCGCCTGAGCTGTGCTGCCGTCGAGGTACCGAAAAACCCGACTCACCTCGGCGTAGCTGCTGATGAACTGGGTCACATCGGTCAGCGACTTCACCTGATTGGCCCGTTCGAGGTAGGCCGCCGCCATGATCTTGTCGTCGCCCTTGTTGCGACTCTGAGTAAAAACGTCGACCTTGTAGTGGTCAGCAGGGTCGTACTGGTCGGCCTTTGCCGCGACCACGGCAAACCGGCGGTCGATGCACTGCGAGCAGCCGCCGCAATGGGTGTGCTGGTTCGTCATCTCCCAGGTGTGGGTGCAGGTCATCGAGTGCGCGATCAGATCGGCGCATCCAGCCTTGGTGATGACCTCGACGACATCTGCCTTGGTCTTCCAGATGAACGGGTTCTCGATGGTGA
This sequence comes from Acidovorax sp. JHL-3, assembly GCF_000526295.1. NCBI lineage: Bacteria > Pseudomonadati > Pseudomonadota > Betaproteobacteria > Burkholderiales > Comamonadaceae > Acidovorax > Acidovorax sp. JHL-3. The sequence continues at coordinate 2,913,760 of NZ_JAFU01000001.1, read as the reverse complement.
AGGGCTCGCCCGCCACCAGGGAGATGATCTCTTGGAAGCCCTTCATGACCTTGGGGTGCGTCGTTCGCGTGGCGCGGCCACCGGCGACTTGGGCGCACACCGGCAGATTCAGGCTGATGACCCCGTTTTCGTAGAAGCGAACGCTCTTGAGGCCGAGCATCTTGGCGATGGTTGCGCCAATCGACATGTACAGGAAAGATCGGCTGCGCTGGGTGTACTCGTGGTTCAGCCCTTTGGTCTTGTGAACACGGACGCTGATGTGGTGTGGCGCGTTGTCCCCGGCCTTCGCCGCCAGCAGCGTTTCCATATTTCGGTGGCGGTTGTTCAGCTTCGGTGTCGACTTGTGCGTCACCAGCACCACACGGCGCTTCTGCGTCAGGATTTCCTCAATCGCGCCACCCAGGGAGTCCAGGCCACCGGAGAACATCACCACCTGCTCGGGACGCCCGAATAGCTGCTGGGTGTCGTTGAATTCAAGGTATTCCTGGATCGTGTGATCCTGATCCATCTGGACGAAGTCGAACTGGTAGTTGTCGTCGGACAAAAAGCCCAAGGTCGACCGCAACGTTGCAAGGACATTCTCAGAGCGCCAGAACTCAAGATTGCGGACAGGTACTGTTGGCGCCGATTCAAAATTGAGCCACCGTGCCGATTGAATTTTGAGCCAGGGCTAATGGCCAACCTGTGAAGGTCGGCTGTGGATAAGTGTAGTGCCTTGGGTCGGTTTTGGTCTCCTTGGTGATCGAGCTCGGTGGTCGTCCGTTGAGGGCAAGCCGCGCAGGGCGAAGCCCGTAGCGGCTTGCCCTTGAACCGCTCAGAACGGCTCAGCCTTCTTGGCCTGTTCGCGTGCCTTGATGCGTTTCTTGGCCACGGCTGTGCTGTGCATGAACCTGTGGGACTCGTTGCCCGTCTCGACGATGTGGCAGTGGTGCGTGAGTCGATCCAGCAGTGCCGTGGTCATCTTGGCGTCGCCGAACACGCTGGACCATTCCTTGAAGTCCAGGTTGGTGGTGATCATCACGCTGGTCTGCTCGTAGAGCTTGCTCAGCAGGTGGAACAGCAAGGCGCCGCCTGCCTGGCTGAAGGGCAGGTAGCCCAGCTCATCAAGGATGACCAGGTCCATGCGCTGCAAGCTCGCTGCGATGCGGCCTGCCTTGCCTTGGGCCTTCTCCTGCTCCAGTGCGTTGACCAGATCCACCGTGGAGTAAAACCGCACGCGTGAGCCATGGCGCGTGATGCCCGCCACGCCGATGGCCGTGGCCAGATGCGTCTTGCCCGTGCCGGGGCCACCCACTAGCACCACGTTGTGCGCCTGCTCGGTGAACGCCATGCTGGCCAACTGCTCGATGAGCTTTTTGTCCACGGGCGAGCATTCGAAGTCGAAGCCCGCCAGGTCGCGGTGCACGGGGAACTTCGCCGTGTGCATCTGGTAGCTCACTGAGCGCATGGCCCTGTCCGTGACTTCCGCTTGCAGCAGGTGCTCCAGCAGCCAGCGCGAGCTCTCCAGCGTGGCGTGGCCGCGTTGCTTGACCAGGTCCTCCCAGGCCCCGGCCATGCCGTACAGGCGCAGCTCTTTGAACTCCTTGTCCAGCTCACGCATGATCGGCCTCCTGCATGTCGCTGCCAGCGCGCAGGCGGTCATAGCGCGCCGTGTCGGCCAGGGGTGTCTGGCTCACTTGCAGGTTGGTCGCAACCGTCTCGGGCAGGGGCTGCGCTTGCAGGCGGCCGAGCACGTTGATGACGTGCTCGGTGCTCACCCGCCCCGATGGCGGCGCACTCTCCAGGGCCAACTCCACCGCCACCAGCACGGCGTCCAGCCCTTGCTTGGGCACCTCGGCCAGTACCTGCGCCATCACCCTGTCGCCCCCCTCCTGGTGCAGCAAGCCTTTGCGCATGCGCTGCAATGGCTCGGGCAGGTCTGCAAAGGGCGCGCCGTTGCGCAGCGCGCCCGGCTTGCGCTCGATCAGCGGCACGTAATGCTGCCAGTCGTAGCGGGTCTGGTTGCGATCGCTCAGGCGCTCGTGCGTGGCCACCATAGCATCGCCGGCCACCACCACGATCTGCGCCGGGTACAGGTGTGTGCTGACCATTTGCCCCGCCCATTCGCAGGGCACCGAGTAGCGGTTGCGCGCCACCGTCACCAGGCAGGTGCTGCTCACCTTGGCCGGGTTCTCAACATAGCCATCAAAGGCCACCGGCATCGGCATCAGGTGGCTTTGCTCCAGCTCCAGCATCTCGGCGATGCTGAACGCTTTGTGCTGCGGGTGGCGCAGCTCTCGCCACAGAGCCCGGCAGCGCTCGCCCAGCCACGCATTGAGCTCGGTAAAGCTGCCAAAGCGCCGTTGCCCCGCCTCCACCCAGATGCGACGGCGGCTGTCTTGCACATCCTTCTCCACGCGCCCCTTCTCCCAGCCGCTGGCACGGTTGCAAAAATCAGGGTCGAACAGATAGTGCGCGCACATGGCTGCAAAGCGCGCATTGACCACGCGGCCTTTGCCCTTCTTGACTTTGTCGACCGCCGTCTTCATGTTGTCGTAGATGCCACGGCGTGCCACGCCACCCAGCGCTGCAAAGCTGCGGGTGTGCGCATCGAACAGCATCTCGTGGCCTTGGCTGGGGTAGGCCACCAGCCAGAAGGCCCCACTGGCACACAGCTTCATGTGCGAGACCTGCATGCGGTAGTACACCCCGCCCACCAGCAAGCCGTCTTCGCTCCAGTCGAACTGGAAGGCCTCGCCAAGCTCGAAGGTCAATGGCACGAAGGCCTTGCAGGCCGCCTGTTGGCCTTCACCTTGGCGCCACTTGCGGATGAAGTCCGTCACCCGCGTGTAGCCACCTTCGTAGCCCGCTGCCTTGATCTGCGTGAACAAGGCCTTGGCCGTGCGCCGCTCCTTCTTGGGCCGCTTGGCATCGGCCTTCAAGGCTTGCTTGAGCTCCGCCTCGTGCGCCGACAGCTTGGTCGCCTTCGCCGCCTCCCGGCGGTACTTGGGCTCGACCGGCTGCGCCTCGTCCAGCCACTTGGCCACCGTGTTGCGAGACAGGCCCGTGGTCCTCGATATCTCCCGCTTCGTCTTCTTGTCCCGGCGGTGCATCCGCCGTATCTTGCCAATCATGTCCATGGTGATCACCCTCTTCATTCCCTTGCTGCACAAAACAGCAGGGTAGGTAAAACACCTGGCTCAGTTTTAGGTCGGCATCACACCAAAAAGTGGCTCAGTTTTCGGTCGGCGTCAACAGCACCCTCCAGCAGTACGCCGGGCGCCTGCACCGTGAGCACGCCTCCAAGGCCGACGTGCGGATTATTGACTTCGTGGACACCGGTCACCCGGCGCTTCTGAGGATGTGGGACAAGCGGCAGGCCGGTTACAAGGCGATGGGATACCGATTGGGTCGTGACATGGCTGTGACTGAATGACGGCTGCAAATTTCCTCTCAAACCCGCAGCAACCCGCACCAGTGCTCATAAGCTCGGGAGGCCAGTCAGCAGGTGGTCAACCGTCCGCCACCATAATTTGAAATCCCAACCCTTATCGGTTGGGACTTTTTTGCGCGTGCCCTTTGTGGTGGCGCGGTTTCGCGCTTTGGTCTCTTGGGCATCGCCCTCAGGAAGCCGTCGTTCCGGGCATGTAATCTGCCGTTTTTCTCGCTGAGTTCTCCGTTGCCTTCTTGAGAAATTTTTTCTGTAACCGTTACTTTTGGGGCTTCCGTTCTGCGCAGTGCTCTCGGGGGTGCTAGGATTAAAAGCTCCCTCCATTTGGGAGGGCGGTGCCAATCATGCAGACAGCGGGGGGAGCCGCATACGATGAGCGATGCGGTTTACTACTACATGCCCCTTTTCAAGCAGGGTGTGTCCGTTCAGTTTGGGCAGAGCCGGGAGACGGTAAGCCATGTTGTGATCCGGCGCAATGCCATGCGCGTCTATCTGGTGGGCCACGAGACTCCCGTGCATCCCGACATGTTGACCCTGGAGCCCACCGCGTTTTCGCTCACGCGTGTCCTGGATAGCTTCTGAAGGAGTGCTTTCACTGTTGGAGTGGCGTCAATATTGCTCGAAGTGCACCTGCGGTTTATTGGCGCTGGGCCATAGATTCACCTAGTTGAATAGGTCGTGCCGCGGCCCAATGGGCGTTGAACTGCAGCGGCCCCTTCGGAAATAGCATCACCACGGTAGATCCCAGTAGAAAACGACCCATCTCTTCGCCTTGCCGCAGGGCCACCTGACCTGGCGTGTAGCCCCATTGACGCAGCTGACCAGTGCGCGGAGGATTTACTTGGCCATGCCACACGGTGGCCATGCTGCCCACGATGGTGGCGCCCACCAGCACCAGCACAAATGGCCCATGTGCCGATTCAAAAACGCACACGACGCGCTCATTGCGTGCGAACAGGCCAGGCACGCCACGCGCAGTGGTGGGGTTCACAGAAAATAGGTCACCCGGCACATGCACCATGCGCGTGAGCTGACCCGCGCAGGGCATGTGAATACGGTGGTAATCGCGTGGGCTCAGGTACAAGGTGGCGAAGTGGCCGTGGTCAAAGCGCGCTGCAAGCAGCGCATCACCACCGATCAGCGCTGTTGTGGAATAGCGGTGGCCTTTGGCCTGGAAAACCTGGTCTTTATCGATGCTACCGAATTGGCTGATGGTTCCGTCCACCGGGCAGATCAGATCGGCCGATGCCAGCGGACGTACGCCAGGTTTCAAAGAGCGTGTGAAGAAGTCGTTGAACGACGCATAGCTGGCGACGTCGGGGTTGGCAGCCTCCGCCATGTTCACGTCGTAACGTGCCACAAAGCGGCGTATCACTGCCGTGGTCAAACTTCCTAAATGTGCAGAGGCAAATTTGCCAGCCAGGGTGGTGAGGGCCCGCTTGGGCATGATGTATTGCGGCAAAACTGCCAAGCGATCAGACACGGACGAACCCTCAAGGACGAAAGCGGCTGATTCTATCGGTCGCATGCCGTGGCATGTTGTGCTGCGCACCCACCGACTGTGGCGGATGCAGCAAGAGAGGGATTTGACCTTTGCCGGGCGGTCTGTCTTGGCGACATAGGCAGGACGGGGACATCGCGCTACAATTGTCAGGCTCATGCACAGCGCCTCGCCTGTCCATTGAAGCCGTCTCACCGGCCTCTTTTCTGATCTGCACCCCGGGTGCAGCGACTCCCCCGCCCGCAAAGCACCGTGCTCCGAGCCCCCAGAAGGCACGGTGACGGCGGTTGTGGATGCACGATGTGCCGGCGCATCAACCACAGAATATTTGTTTTTAAGAGATACACATGGCCAAAGAAGAACTGATTGAAATGCAAGGCTCCGTGACGGAAGTTTTGCCCGACTCGCGTTTTCGCGTAACCCTGGAAAACGGCCATCAGTTGATTGCCTACACCGGTGGAAAGATGCGCAAGCACCATATCCGCATTCTGGCGGGTGACAAGGTCTCGCTGGAACTGTCGCCTTACGATTTGACCAAGGGCCGCATCACTTTCCGCCATCTGGCCGGTCGTGGCCCTGGTCCTTCGAGTCGTTGATTCTTTGCCGGTGACCTCAGTGGCTGGAGAGATGTAAAAAAAGAAATGCATCAGACTCCAAACAGCTCTGAATTCCGGGATAGAATACGAGCTGTCGGAGCGTAGCGCAGCCTGGTAGCGCATCTGCTTTGGGAGCAGAGGGTCGCGAGTTCGAATCCCGCCGCTCCGACCATTGTTCAAAGGACTTGCAGCAAACGCTGCAAGTCCTTTTTTGTTGCCTGTCAGATACCCAACTTGGCAGACTGAGCGCTATGTTGCGATTCGGCGCAGCTATGCTGCCGAGTGCAATGCCGCGACACCCATGACCGTTCATCACCCGCTCTCCACCGCCACCAGTCCCCACGCTCGCTATGACAGCGTGGATGCCCTTCGGGGCTTTGCCATGCTGTGGATGACTGTTTTCCACTTTTGTTTCGATCTGAGCCATTTTGGCTATTGGCCACAGAGTTTTCGTGCTGATCCTTTTTGGACTCTGCAGCGCACCGCCATCGTGAGCCTCTTTCTTTTCTGTGCTGGTCTCGGTCAGGCCATCGCCTTACAGCAAGGGCAGGGGTGGGTGCGGTTTGGTCGGCGCTGGCTCCAGATTGCTGGCTGCGCCGTGCTGGTGACGGTCAGTTCGTGGGTGATGTTTCCGCAAAGCTTTATCTATTTCGGTGTGCTGCATGGCATGGCGGTCATGCTGGTGGTGGCCCGGTGCACCGCGGGCTGGGGGCGCTGGCTTTGGCTGGCGGGAGCCATTGCACTGGCGCTGCCGTGGTGTGCAAAGCTGCTCCTGTCGGGTGTGGATGCTGAGTGGGCGCCGCTGTTGAATGGGCGCGCTTTGAACTGGCTTGGCCTGGTGTCCCGCAAGCCGTTTACAGAGGACTACGTGCCGGTGCTGCCCTGGCTGGGAATCATCTGGTGGGGTCTGGCTGCTGGGCAGTGGATGCTGTCCCGACCGGTATCGTTGGTGCCGCTGGGTGTGCCGTTGTTCTTGCGGCCACTGGCATCTCTCGGGCGGTGGAGTCTGAGCTACTACATGGTGCATCAGCCAGTCATGATCGGTGGCCTGATGGTGCTGGGCTGGGTGCTCAAGAGATAAGGCCCTGCGAGGCGCGCTGATTTCCAAGGGAAGCGCGAAAGGCGCTTTCACCATAAAAAAACGCGGCCTGGACCGCGTTTTTCTATTGTGGAGCCTGCGTTCAGTGCGAACGCATTCAGGCACTTTTTATTCGACCTTGGCCTTGGCGCGCAGTTCTTCCTGGAACTTGGCCAGCTTTTGCTGCTGCAGTTGCTGCGCAACTTGCGGCTTGACCTCGTCCAGCTTGGGCAACTGGGCTTGGCGCATGTCGTCCAGGCGGATCACGTGCCAGCCAAACTGGCTCTTCACAGGGGTCTCGGTCATCTTGCCCTTGCTGAGCTTGATCAGGGCTTCCGTGAATTCGCTCACATAGCTGGCGGGGTTGGCCCAGTCCAGATCGCCGCCCTTGGCGCCAGAGCCTGGGTCTTTGGACTGCTTCTTGGCGATATCTTCAAACTTGGCACCCTTTTTGATGGATGCAATGATGGCTTTGGCATCCGCTTCCTTGTCCACCAGGATGTGGCTGGCCTTGTATTCCTTGCCGCTGTTGTTGGCCACGAACTTGTCGTACTCGGCCTGGATTTCAGCGTCGGTCACGGGGTTGTTCTTCTGGTAGTCGGCGAACAGTTCGCGGATCAGGATGGTTTGGCGGGCCAGCTCCATTTGCGTTTTGTAGTCGGCAGATCCTTCGAGGCCGCGCTTTTGGGCTTCCTGCAGGAAGATTTCGCGGGCGATCACTTCTTCCTTGATCTGACCTTCCACTTCAGGGGTGACGGGGCGGCCGGACCGCTCTACCTGCTGGCGCAGAACTTCGGCGCGCTCTTTGGGCACGGCCTTGCCATTCACGATGGCAAGGTTCTGGGCGGATACGGGCAGGGCCATCGTGCCCAGCACGGCAGCGGCCACGAGGCCGGACAGGAGCTGTTTCTTCATGCGGAATCCAAAAAGTGAGAAAGTGATTACAGGCCGAAGGCCGGCAACAGTAAAGATGGGGGCCGGGTCAGAGAACTTCAATGACGATGGCGTGAACGCCCTGGTCAATAAATTCTTGCAGCGCATCATACACAAGGCGATGCTGCGCAACGCGGCTTCTTCCGGTAAACAAAGGTGACGCAATGCGCACCCTGAAATGGGTGCCGAAACCCGTGCCGTTGGCGCCCGCATGGCCTGTGTGGGCGGCACTTTCATCTACTACCTCCACCACGGTGGGGTTGAGCTTTTCAGCCAGGCGCTGCTGCATGACCTGGGCCAGGGCGGGAAGCGGGATCGTGGTCATGCTTGTGGCCCCTTGGTGTCTTCGGTGTCCTTCATGTAGCGGCTGAGATACAGCGCTTGCGCCAGCACAAAAACAAACATCAGCCCCATGCCACCGAAAAGCTTGAAGGTGACCCAGGTGTCGGTATCAAAGTTGTAAGCCACCCAGAGGTTGAGCACGCCCATGACGGCAAAGAAGCCCGTCCAGCTCCAGTTCATGGTGCGCCATGCTGATTCCGGCAAGTCCATCTGAGCGCCCATCAGGGACTTGAGCAGGTTTTTGCGGAAAAACAGCTGGCCGCCCAGCAGTGCGCCACCCATCAACCAATAGAGCACGGTGGGCTTCCACTTGATGAAGGTGTCGCTTTGCGACAGCAGCGTGGCGCCTCCGAAGAGCACGATCACCCCGAGGCTGAGCCATTGCATGGGTTCGACCTTGCCGTGCTTGAAATGCAGGTAGCCGATCTGCACCACCGTGGCGGCAATGGCCACGGCTGTGGCGATGTAGATACCCCAGATCTTGAATGCCGCGAAGAACAGGAAGATGGGAAAGAAGTCGATCAGTAGTTTCATGTCGCCAGAGGTTGGGGTGACGGCCTGGGCCGGTTCAAGGGGTCTTCTGTGTGAAGTCGAGTGAGGCGGAGTTCATGCAGTAGCGCAGGCCTGTTGGTGCCGGGCCGTCTTCGAAGACATGGCCCAGATGCGCCCCGCATTGTGCACACACGGTTTCGGTGCGCACCATGCCGTGGCTGCGATCGACGATGTCTGCAATGGCTCCGGGCACTGCCTGCGAAAAGCTCGGCCAGCCGCAGCCGGCATCAAACTTGGTGCCCGCATCAAACAACTTGGCGCCGCAGCAGATGCAGTGGTAGGTGCCGTCTGCCCAGTGTGCTTCGTATTTGCCGGTGAAGGGGCGCTCGGTGGCCGCATGGCGTGTAACCTGCAGCGCGCCGGGCTCGGCACCCTTTTCCTGGAGCAGCGTTTGCCATTCGGCGTCGGTTTTCTGGATGGGGTAGCTCATGATGAACAGCTGATCTCGATGGATGAGGCCCAGTCGGGCGGGAAGTCTGCCCAGGCGTCGTGGCCGGGATGCTCGTCAAACGGACGCTCCAGCAGGCGCTGCAGGGTTTGGAATTCGGAGAAATCACCAAGTTTCGCAGCCCGGATGGCCTGCTCGCCCAGGTGGTTGCGCAGCACGAACTTGGGATTGTTGTTTAGCATCAAATCGGCCGCTATCCCTTTATTTGTAAGTGCAGTTAGCTCACTATATGATAGCAACCACTGGTCCCAGCCCGCACGGTCGGCAAACAGGTCGCGCACCAGTTCAAAATGGTTTTGCGCGACGGCGTGCGACAGGCGGCGCCAAAAGATGGTGTAGTCCACTCCGTTTTCTGCCAGCAGCAGCAAGATCCCGTCGATCAATTCGGCATCGTCGGCACGCTCGCCGGCAAGGCCCAGCTTGGCGCGCATGCGGGCCATGAAGTCGGTGGAAAAAACGGTTTTGTACGACGCAAGGGCCTCCCGGGCCAACTCTTCGTCGCCGATCAGCGGCATCAAGGCCTGGGCCAGGCAATGCAGATTCCAGTAGGCCACGTTGGGCTGGCGGTTGAAGGCATATCGGCCCTGGGTGTCGCTGTGGTTGCAGACGTGGCCGGGCGCAAAGGCATCCAGAAACTGAAAGGGGCCGTAGTCGATGGTCAAACCCAGAATGCTCATGTTGTCGGTGTTCATCACACCATGACAAAACCCCACGGCCTGCCAGTGCGCCATCAGGGTTGCCGTGCGCTCGCTCACGGCCTGCAGCAACGCTGCATAGGCGTTGCCACCAGGCTGCCCGGTGGTGCGGCGGGCCGGGTAATACCGGTCGATCACATAGTCGGCCAGCGCGCGCAGCTCGTCCACCTTGCCACGGGCGGCGAAATGCTCGAAATGGCCGAAACGGATAAAACTCTGCGCCACCCGGGTCACCACGGCAGCGGTTTCAATTTCTTCGCGGCGCACGGGCGCCGGTGACCCTGTTAAGCACAAGGCCCGCGAGGTGGGGATGCCGAGCGCGTGCATGGCTTCGCTGCACAGGAATTCGCGGATGCTCGAACGCAGCACGGCGCGCCCATCGCCCATGCGCGAGTAGGGGGTTCGGCCGCTGCCTTTGAGCTGCACCTCCAGCCCGCCCATGGTTTCGCCCAGCAGGATGGCCCGCCCGTCGCCCAGCTGCCCGGCCCACACGCCAAACTGGTGGCCGCTGTAAACGCTGGCCAGGGGGCTGCTGCCGGGCAGGCGGGCATTGCCCGTGAACGCATGCAGCGCTTCGTCCGACGCCATCCAGTCTGCATCAAGCGCCAGCAGTTGCGCCACGCCGGTGCTGGTGCCTATCCAGTGCGGTTGGGGCAGGGGGGTGGGCTCCAATGCGGTGAAAAACGTGGGCCCCAGGCTGGCGAACGCACCCTGGCTGGTCCATTCCAGAGGCGAGGTGGCAGTGCTGGTGGCAAGCGGGTTCATCGGTGCATTGTCTCGCAGCCACGATGCCCCGGCCCTTGCAGGGCCATGCCCGCGCAGCGGATTTGGCGTTGGGTGGCGCAGCCCTTCAATGGGCCTTGTGACTTGGGGGAGGCTTCATCTGCGTATTGTGTGACTTGGCGTCTGACACAGCGACTCAGGCAGCACGATCTGAAAAATGGGCAAGCAGCCTGAGGCGCTGGCCCCGCCCGCCAACTGTCTGGCGCGCGACAGGTGTTGGCGCGAAGAAGGCAACGCTGCACACTGTGGCCCAGGCCGTGGGGCGCGCGAGGCCTTGCATCCATCTCAATCGGCAGCGGGCACCTAGGCGGCGGGCGATCGGTTGCAGGGCCGCGCACTGAGCCGGTTTGCGCACACTGGCCACGGTAGGATAAGGATTCCAATCAACATGATATTCAAGGAGCACACATGCTGGGCCTGATGCAAAGTCAACCACTGCTGATTTCTTCGCTGATCGAGTTTGCCGAACGGCACCACGGCGATGCAGAAATCGTCTCACGCAGGGTGGAAGGGGATATTCATCGCTACACCTACCGTGACCTTGCACGCCGTGCCAGGCAGCTGGCGAATGTGCTGGACGGCATGGAGCTGCAGTTCAGCGACCGCGTGGCCACGCTGGCGTGGAATGGCTACCGCCACATGGAGATGTACTTTGGTGTGAGCGGATCAGGCCGTGTGCTGCACACCGTCAACCCGCGACTGCATCCTGATCAGATCGCCTGGATCGTCAACCATGCCGAAGACCAGGTGATGTGCTTTGACATCACCTTCCTGCCGCTGGTGCAGGCGGTGCACGCACGCTGCCCCACGGTGAAAAAATGGGTGGCGCTGTGCGATGCCGACAAGCTGCCAGCCGACTCGGGAATCCCGGGTCTGGTGAGCTACGAGACATGGATTGGCGGCGCATCCACCGACTACGCCTGGCCCGTTTTTGACGAAAACTCGGCATCCAGCATGTGCTACACCAGCGGGACCACCGGCAACCCCAAGGCGGCGCTCTACAGCCACCGCTCGACCACGCTGCACGCCTATGCCGCAGCGTTGCCCGATGTGATGAACCTGTCCGCGCGCGATGCCGTGCTGCCCGTGGTGCCCATGTTTCACGTCAATGCCTGGGGCATTCCCTATTCGGCACCGCTCACCGGCTGCAAGCTGGTGTTTCCGGGGCCGGCCCTGGATGGCAAGTCGGTGTATGAGTTGATCGAATCGGAAGGGGTGACCTTTGCCGCAGGTGTGCCCACGGTCTGGCAGATGTTGCTGAACCACGTCAAGGCAGGTGGTTTCAGGTTCAGCACCCTCAACCGCACGGTGATTGGTGGTTCGGCATGCCCACCCGCCATGATCCATGCATTCCAGGATGAATTTGGCGTGTCGGTCCTGCACGCCTGGGGCATGACGGAGATGAGCCCGTTGGGTACGCTGTGCACGCTCAAAAACAAGCATCAGGCATTGCCGCGGGATGAACAGATGAAGGTCCTGCAAAAGCAGGGGCGCGCCATTTATGGCGTGGACATGAAGATTGTGGACAGCTCCGGTGCCGAGCTGCCCTGGGATGGCAAGACCTACGGTGACCTGCTGGTGAAGGGGCCATGGATCGTGGCCGATTACTACAAGAGCGAAGGCGGCAGCCCCCTGATCGCGGATGCGCAGGGGCGTGGCTGGTTTCCCACCGGTGACGTGGCAACCATCGACGCAGATGGCTTCATGCAGATCACCGACCGCAGCAAGGACGTCATCAAGTCTGGCGGCGAGTGGATCAGCTCCATCGACATCGAAAACATCGCCATGGCGCACCCCGCCATTGCCATGGCGGCCTGTGTCGGCATGCCGCATCCCAAGTGGGATGAGCGTCCGATCGTCGCGGTGGCCCTCAAGCCCGGCGCCGAAGTGAGCCGCGAGGAACTGCTGGCCTTTTACGAAGGCAAAACCGCCAAGTGGCAGATTCCTGATGACGTGGTGTTTGTCGATGCCATTCCCATCGGGGCCACGGGCAAGATGCTCAAGGCCAAGCTGCGCGAGCAGCTCAAGGGTTACAAGCTTCCCGGCCTTTGATTTCGGGCGGGTGTGGCGCTCGGGGGAGCGCTGCATCCGCGGCATGCCAGTCGCATGGGTGATAGCTGCTAGGGGCAATCCCTGAGCGGTGGTTGGTGGCAACGCGGTACGCTGCGTTCGGTTGATTCAACAGGAGACAAGACAATGAAATTTGCTATCAAAGCAGTAGCTGCATCCGTTATTCTGGCAAGCGCTGGTGGCGCTTTCGCCCAAAAAGGCGAAACCGTCAAAATCGCCTGGCTAGACCCGCTCTCGGGCCTGATGGCTGCGGTGGGTACGAACCAGCTCAAGAGCTTTCAGTTTCTGGCGGAAGAGTTCAACAAAAAGAATGCAGCCGGCGTCAAGTTTGAAATCATCGGCATCGACAACAAGCTGAGCCCGCAGGAAACCACCAGCGCCCTGCGTTCCGCAATGGACCAAGGTGCCCGCTATGTGGTGCAGGGCAATGGCTCTGGCCCGGCTTTGGCCATCATTGACGCGCTGGAAAAGCACAACGCCCGCAACCCTGGCAAGGAAGTGCTGTTCCTCAACTATGCCGCGGTGGACCCGGACCTGACCAACAGCAAGTGCAGCTACTGGCACTTCCGCCTGGATGCCGACACCTCCATGAAGATGGAAGCGCTGACCACCTACATGAAAGACCTTCCTGAAGTCAAGAAGGTCTACCTGATCAACCAGAACTACTCGCACGGCCACCAGGTTTCCAAGTTCGCCAAGGAAATCATGAAGCGCAAGCGCCCCGACGTGCAGTTTGTCGGCGACGACCTGCACCCGTTGGCACAGGTGCGCGATTTCTCGCCCTACATCGCCAAGATCAAGGCCTCGGGCGCCGACAGCGTGATCACCGGCAACTGGGGCTCCGACCTGGCGCTGCTGATCAAGGCCGCCAACGACGCGGGCCTGAACAACGTCAACTTCTACACCTACTACGGATCCGTATCCGGCAGCCCGACTGCCATGGGCGCTGCCGCTGCTGGCCGCGTGTACATGGTGGCTTATGCCCACATGAACCTGCCAGGGCCCCTGAACCAGATCGTGGTGGACTACAAGAAGAAGTTCAATGACGACATGTACACCGGCGCCGTGTACCACGCCTTCTCCATGCTGACGGAAGCCTTTGCCAAGACCAAGTCCACCGACCCGGTGAAGGTGGCGGCCACCCTGGAAGGCATGAAGTTCAAGAGCTTCAACGGCGAGGTGGAGATGCGCAAGACCGATCACCAGCTGCAGCAAGGCCTCTTCGTCTCGAAGTGGGAGAAGACGGGTGGCAAGTACACGATCGACTCTGAAAACACGGGCCACACGTTTGTTCCTGTGAAGTACTACGAGCCCTATGTGGCCAGTACGCCCACTTCGTGCCAGATGAAGCGTCCTTCCTGAGACCACTTTTTGAACGCAGGAGGCCCGACGTCCCTCGGGCCTCTTTTTTTGACCCAGAAATGAAGAATTTCAATGAATCTTGAGTTTTTCGTGATCTCTTTGCTGAACGGCGTCAGCTACGGGCTGCTGCTGTTCATGCTGAGCTCAGGCCTCACGCTGATCTTCAGCATGATGGGTGTGCTCAACTTTGCGCACACCAGTTTTTACATGCTGGGCGCCTATTTCGCCTACACCATTTCCAGCGTGGTGGGGTTCTGGCCCGCGCTGCTGCTTGCTCCCCTCGCAGTAGGCGCCCTGGGGGCCATTTTTGAACGCTACAGCCTGCGCCGTGTGCACAAGTTCGGCCATGTGCCCGAGCTGCTGGTGACGTTCGGGTTGTCTTACCTGATTCTGGAGCTGGTGCAACTGGTGTGGGGGCGGTCCACGGTCCCTTACGGGTTGCCCACGCAGTTGCAGGGGCCCTTGTTCACGCTGTATGGCACGCAGTTTCCCAAGTCGCGATCGTTCGTCATGCTGGTGGCCCTGCTGATGCTGGTGTCGGTGTGGCTACTGCTGACGCGCACCCGCATTGGTCTGGTGATTCAGGCCGCGCTCAAGCACCCCGAAATGGTGGAGGCGCTGGGCCACAACGTGCCCCGTGTGTTCATGCTGGTGTTTGGCGGCGGTGCGGCCCTGGCGGGGCTGGCCGGGGTGATTGGCGGCAACACCTATGTCACCGAGCCGGCCATGGCAGGCTCCGTGGGTTCCATCATCTTCGTAGTGGTGGTGGTGGGTGGCATGGGATCGCTGGCGGGTGCGTTTTTGGCGTCGCTGCTGATTGGCCTGGTGCAGACGTTTGCCGTGGCTATTGATTACTCGGTGGCATCTGCACTGCAAGGCATGGGCGTGGCGGTGTCTGAAAGCACCTTTGGCTGGCCTTTGCTCAAGCTCACGGTTTCGCAAGTGGCGCCCATCCTGCCGTATCTGTTCCTGGTTCTGATTTTGATTTTCCGCCCCAAGGGTCTGCTGGGAACACGGGAAGACTGAGGCTATGAAGACCACCACATCATCTATTTCTCCGGCCACGCAATACCACCGGTTCAAGCCGTGGAACGTGGGCCGCTTGGTCATCTGGAGCCTGTTTGCGGTCATGCTCATCGTTGCGCCCATGCTGTTTCGCAGCGGCCTGGCGTTGACCATGCTCTCGCAGATCGGTTATCTCATCATCATCTGCCTGTCTTACAACATGCTGCTCGGCCAGGGGGGCATGCTGAGCTTCGGTCATGCGGTGTATACCGGCCTGGGGTCGTTTCTTGCCATTCACGCGATGAACCTGGCCGGCGAGGGTGCGCTGCCTGTGCCTCTGGTGCTGATTCCTCTGGTGGGCGGCCTGGCGGGCATGTTCTTTGCCATCCTGCTGGGGTTCGTGACCACCAAGAAATCGGGAACCACCTTTGCCATGATCACGCTGGGCATCGGTGAGCTGGTGGCTTCGATGGCGTTGATGTTCCCCGAGTTTTTTGGCGGCGAAGGTGGCATCACCACCGACCGGGTGTATGGCAAACCGTTCTTTGGCATCACGTTCGGCCCCGCCATTGAGGTGTATTACCTCATCGCCGTGTATTGCTTTGTCTGCACCGCTGCCATGTTCGCCTTCACGGGCACGCCGCTGGGGCGCATTCTGAATGCCGTGCGCGACAACCCCGAGCGCGTGGAATTCATTGGCTACAACACCCAGCGCGTGCGCTATTTCGCGTTCATCATTGCGGGCTTCTTTGCCGGCATCGGGGGCGGGCTGGCGGCGATCAATTTCGAGATCGTCACGGGGGCCGACAGCGTAAACGTGCTTCGCTCGGGTGGCTACCTGCTGTTCACCTTTCTGGGCGGTGCCACGTTCTTTTTCGGGCCCATCATCGGCGCAGTCTTGCTGGTGTTTGCGTCGGTGCTGCTTTCTGAGCTTTCCAAGGCCTGGCTGCTGTACCTGGGGCTCGTCTTCCTGTTCATGGTGATGTATGCGCCCGGCGGCATTGCCAGCCTGATCATGATGAATCTGCGCCTGGCGAAGTTCGGTAAGTTGCGCGGCCTGTGGCCCTCTTATCTTGCGCTGGGCGGCACCGCACTGGTGGCCGTGCTGGGTGCGGCCGCCATGGTGGAGATGACCTACCACCTCCAGCTCAATGCCGCCTTGGGGCCTGATCTCAATTTCCTCGGGGCCACCTTGCAGGCCAACTCGGTGGGCAGCTGGTTTGGCGCAGGGTTTGTGTTGCTCACAGGGCTTGGGTTGTTCGAATTGTGTCGGCGCCAGTTTGTGCAGCAATGGGGGGCGATCCAGGAAGAGATCGAACACGAAATCAAGCGGGGGGAGGCGCTGTGAACATGGCGACAAACGCACCTTGTGCGCTCGAACTGCGTGATCTGCGCAAGAGTTTTGGCAAGACAGAAATCATCCGTGGCGTGAACCTGGCCGTGCAGCCTGGCGAACGGGTCGCCATCATCGGCCCCAACGGCGCGGGCAAGTCCACACTGTTCAATCTGATCAGCGGGCGCTTTGGCCCTACCAGCGGCGAAGTGCTGCTCAATGGCCAGCGCATTGATGGCAAGGCGCCTTACGAGATCAACCGCATGGGGTTGTCGCGCAGCTTCCAGATCACCAACATCTTCCCCAAGCTGAGCGTGTTTGAAAACCTGCGCTGCGGAGTGCTCTGGAGCATGGGCTACAAGTACACCTTTTTGCGGTTTCTTTCGAACCTTGACGACGCCAACGAGCGCGCCAAGCAGCTCATGGAAATGATCAAGCTCGACAAGAAGCGCGACACCCTGGCCGTCAACCTCACTTATGCCGAGCAACGCGCGCTGGAGATCGGCGTCACCATTGCCGGTGGGGCCAACGTGGTCTTGCTGGACGAGCCCACGGCCGGCATGAGCCGCAGCGAAACCACGCGCTTCATTCACCTCATCAAGGAAGTGACCGAAGGCCGCACCTTGCTCACGGTGGAACACGACATGGGTGTGGTGTTCGGCCTGGCCGACAAGATCGCCGTGGTGGTGTACGGCGAGGTCATCGCCTTTGACACCCCCGACAAGGTGCGCGCCAATGCGCGCGTGCAGGAGGCCTACCTGGGCTCCGCCGTTGCCGATGCGCAGGCGGGAGGACACTGACATGCTCACCATTGAAAACCTCCACGCCTACTACGGCAAAAGCCATGTGCTGCATGGTGTCTCCTTTGATGTCCAGCCCGGTGAAATCGTGGCCCTGCTGGGGCGCAACGGTTCGGGGCGTTCCACCACAGCCAAGGCCATCATGGGGCTGGTGGACTGGGAAGGCTCGGTGCAATGGAAGGGGCAGTCGCTCACCGGCAAGAAAGCCTACGAGATCGCCCACCTGGGCATTGGTTATGTGCCCGAAAGCCGAGACATATTCCCCAACCTCACGGTTCACCAGAATCTGCTGCTCGGGCAAAAAGGCAAGGGCAAGGGCAGCCGGTGGTCTTTTGACGACATGTACGGCATGTTTCCTCGCCTCAAGGAGCGCCAGCACACTGAAGCCGGCGTGATGTCGGGCGGCGAGCAACAGATGCTGACGCTGTGCCGCACGCTCATGGGTGACCCCGATCTCATCATCATCGATGAACCCACCGAGGGTCTGGCTCCCAAGATCGTCGAGTTGGTGGGGCAATACCTGCAGACCATCAAGGCACGCGGTATCTCGGTGCTGTTGATCGAGCAAAAACTCACCATCGCCATGACCATTTCTGACCGCACGCTCGTCATGGGACACGGGAGCATCGTTTTTCAGGGCACACCAGAAACCTTGCGGGCTGACAACTACGTCCGCAAAGAGTGGCTTGAGGTCTGACGCTCGTATCGGCAGGGCAGCAGGGTGGCTTGCACGAGGTTGCCGTTGATGTGCACTGCGCCCTGTTCCGGTGGCTGGTTTTGCCTTGGCGTGGAGGGCTTGTGCTCTTTTGTCCCGCCCGGGACAAAAGAGCACAGCCAATGCCGGCAGAACTCTCTACAATCAAAATCGCACGACCGTTCTTTTTCTAATTTCCAAGGAACAACAGCATGACCGCTGAATACAAAGTCCACGGCCCCGTTGCCGTGATCACCCTGGCCAATCCTCCCGTCAATGGCCTCGGCCTGTCCACCCGTCAGGGCATTGTGGACGGTCTGAACCGTGCCAATGACGATGCTGCGGTGACGTCCATCGTCATCACCGGCGCGGGTGGTGCGTTTTCTGGTGGCGCCGACATCAAGGAGTTTGGTACCGACAAATCCCTGCAAGAGCCCAACCTGCACTCCGTGATTGCTGCGGTAGAGAATTCGCCCAAGCCCGTGGTGGCCGCAATTCACTCGGTCTGCATGGGCGGTGGGCTTGAGCTGGCCCTGGGCTGCCACTACCGCGTGGCTGCTCCCGGTTGCAGCGTGGCACTGCCCGAAGTCAAGCTGGGCATCCTGCCTGGCGCTGGCGGCACGCAGCGCCTGCCCCGCGTGCTGGGCGTGGAAGCGGCTTTGAACATGATCGTCAGCGGCGAAGCCATCAAGAGCGAAATGATCGGCATGCTGCCGGGCCAGAAGCTGTTCGACAAGCTGGTGGCCTCGCCCGAAGAGCTGGCCGCCGAGGCCTTGGCCTTTGCACAAAGCGTGGCCGATGTGCGCCCGCTGCCGCTGGTACGCAACCTCCCTTGCAAGCACCCCCAGGGCGACGCGTACTTCCAGTTCGCGCGCAACATGGTCAAGGGCATGAGCAAGAACTTCCCTGCACCCGCCAAGTGCGTGGACGCCGTCGAGGCTGCCACCAAGCGCAAATTTGCCGATGGCCTGCTGTTCGAGCGTGAGCTGTTCATCAACCTGATGTGGACGCCCGAGTCGCGCTCGCTGCGGCACCTGTTCCTGGCCGAGCGCGCTGCGAGCAAGATCCCTGATGTGCCTTCGGATACCCCCAAGCGCGATATCAAGGCCGTGGCCGTGATCGGCGCCGGCACCATGGGCGGCGGCATTGCCATGAACTTCCTGAACGCCGGCATCCCCGTGAAGATGCTGGAGATGAAGCAGGAGGCGCTGGACCGTGGCATCGCCACCATCCAAAAGAACTACGAAACCCAGGTCAAGAAGGGCAAGCTCAAGCAGGATAAATACGAGCAGCGCATGGCCCTGCTGAGCACCACGCTGAGCTACGACGACCTCAAGGACGCCGACCTCGTGATCGAGGCCGTGTTTGAAGAAATCGGCGTCAAGGAAGCCGTGTTCAAGGAGCTCGACCGCGTGATGAAGCCCGGCGCCATCCTGGCCTCCAACACCTCCACGCTGGACGTGAACAAGATTGCCCATTTCACCAAGCGTCCGCAGGACGTGGTGGGCCTGCACTTCTTCAGCCCCGCCAACGTGATGAAGTTGCTCGAAGTGGTGCGCGGCGATGCCACCGCCAAGGACGTGCTCGCCACCGTGATGGCTATTGCCAAGAAGATCAAGAAAACCGCCGTGGTGTCCGGCGTGTGCGACGGCTTCATCGGCAACCGCATGATCGAGCAATACGGCCGCCAGGGTGGCTTTTTGCTCGACGAAGGCTGCACGCCCGAGCAGGTGGACAAGGCGATGGAAAAATTCGGCATGGCCATGGGCCCGTTCCGCATGGGCGACCTGGCCGGCAACGACATCGGCTGGGCCATCCGCAAGCGCCGCTACACCGAAAAGCCCGACATGAAGTACAGCAAGACCGCTGACCTGCTGTGCGAGAAGGGCCGTTTCGGCCAGAAGACCGGTGCGGGCTGGTACGACTACGTGCCCGGCAAGCGCGACGCCATCCCGAACGCCGAAGTGGTCAAGATGATCGAGGACCACCGCGCTTCGCTCGGCATCACGCCCCGCAAGATTTCCGACGAAGAAATCGTGCAGCGCCTGGTGTTCGCCCTGGTCAACGAAGCCGCCTACATCCTTGAAGAAGGCATTGCCAACAAGGCCAGCGACATCGACGTGGTCTACATCTTTGGCTACGGCTTCCCGGTGTACCGTGGCGGCCCGCTGAACTACGCCAACGAAGTCGGTCTGTTCAACGTGGTGCAGGCCATGAACCGCTTTGCCAAGAACCCGCTGGACGACGCTGCGTTCTGGAAACCCGCCCCGCTGCTGGCCAAGCTGGCCGCTGAAGGCAAAACCTTCAACTAAGCGACCAGCCACACCACCGAACAAGGATCCAACATGACATCCGCAGTAATCGTATCGACCGCACGCACCCCCCTGACGAAGAGCTGGAAGGGCGCCTTCAACATGACCCACGGCGCCACACTGGGCGGCCACGTCATCGAGCACGCCATCCAGCGCGCCGGCATTGACGCAGCCGAAGTGGACGACGTCATCATGGGCTGCGGCACCCCCGAGGGTGCCAGCGGCGCCAACATCGCCCGCCAGGCCGCCCTGCGCGCCGGCTGCCCCATCACCGTGTCGGGCATGACGGTGAACCGCTTCTGTTCGTCCGGCCTGCAGACCATTGCCCTGGCGGCGCAGCGCATCATCGCCAACGAAGGCGATGTGTACGTGGCCGGTGGCCTGGAAACCATCTCCTGCACCGCGCAGGAAATGAACATGCACATGCTGCAGGAAACCTGGCTGATGAAGAACAAGCCCGAGGTGTACTGGTCGATGCTGCAAACGGCCGAGCAGGTCGCCAAGCGCTACAACATCAGCCGCGAAGCCATGGACGAATACGGCGCCTCCAGCCAGCAAAAGGCCAGCGCAGCGCTCGAAGCCGGTCTGTTCAAGGACGAAATCGCTCCCATCACCGTGACCATGGGCGTGGCCGACAAGGTCATGGGCCTGACCACCAAGCAGGTCACCGTGAGCGACGATGAAGGCATCCGCGCCGGTACCACCTACGACGGCATCAAGGGCCTGCGCTCCGCCTTGCCCGGTGGCCTGATCTCGGCGGGCAACGCCAGCCAGTTGTCGGACGGCGCCGGTGCCGTGGTCGTCATGCACGAAGACCTGGCCGCCAAGAAGGGCCTCAAGCCCCTGGGCCGCTTCCTGGGCTTTGCCGTGGCCGGTTGCGAGCCCGACGAAATGGGCATCGGCCCCGTGTTCGCCATCCCCAAGGTGCTCAAGCGCCTGGGCCTCACGATGAACGACATCGACCTGTGGGAGCTGAACGAAGCCTTCGCCGTGCAGGTGCTCTACTGCCGCGACAAGCTGGGCATTCCTGCCGACAAGCTCAACGTCAACGGCGGCGCCATCGCCGTGGGCCACCCCTTCGGCATGAGCGGCCAGCGCCTGACGGGCCACGCCCTCATCGAAGGCAAGCGCCGTGGTGCCAAAAAAGTCTGCGTGACCATGTGCATTGGTGGGGGCATGGGTGCTGCCGGCGTGTTTGAAGTGCTGTAAGCGCTGACGACGGCAACGCTGAAAACAGAACGCCCCGCGCAGGCCGCAAGGTCTGCGCGGGGCGTTTGCTATTGAGCTGATAGCTTGTCGCGCTTGTTGGACGGGCGTCAGAGGCCTAAAACACTGTATTTTTGGCTGAATTGGTCTATCCGAAAGCACCAGAGTGGGGCGAACTCTGCAAAACCGATCTCGGATGCCAAGGCATGAATGACAACCGCCGTCTGGCTCTATGAGCGTTAGCGTACAGAGCAACTGCAGCGCAGCCGCTAAGGTAGGGCTGCGGGTCAGCGCCTCCCTGGCGATGCACCGCCATTCATCCCATTCACGCGAAGGAAAATCCCATGAACAGCATCATTTACATCGTCGGCCTGGTCGTTGTCGTGCTTTTCGTCTTGTCCTTTTTCGGCCTGCGCTGAGACATCGATAGGCTGGCCGCAGCAGCCAACAGGAGCACGGACAGGAGATTCAGCAGCTTGAGCCATGGTCTCAGAATGATTCGGGTCGTGCGGACGCCCGGCGAGACGGGTTGCCAGTGGACGGCCCGGAGGTGACAACACCCCCGGCCGCGTCGCGCAGCTGACATGCACGACCGGGTGCCCCATCCATAATTTGGGCATGACGACCTCCCTGCGCTCCACCCTCGATTTCCTGCTTTACAACTGGCTCCAGGCCGAATCGCTCAGCGCGCGCGAGCGCTTTGCCGACCATTCGCGCGAGACGTTTGATGCGGTGCTCGACACCTGCGAGCGCATTGCGCGCGAGAAGTACGCGCCGTTCAACCGCACGGTGGACACGCAGGAGCCGCATTTCGACGGCGAGCGCGTCACGCTGCCGCAGGCCACCAAGGATGCGTACGACGCCTACGCTGCCTCGGGCATGCTCAGCGCCGCGCAGGATTACGACATTGGTGGCATGCAGTTGCCCTACACGGTGGATGCGGCGGCCAATGCTTTTTTTGCCGTGGCGTCGATCAGCATCAGCTCCAGCCTGCTGAGTGTGGGCAACGCCAACCTGCTCATGGTGCATGGCACCGATCTGCAGAAGAAGGTGTTTGCGCTCAACGAGTTTTCGGGGCGCTTCTCGGGCACCATGTGCCTTTCTGAGCCGCAGGCGGGTTCCAGCTTGAGCGACGTGGCCACGCGCGCAGTTCCTGACGAGGCCCCTTCGGTAGCCGCGGACGGCTCGGTGCCTTGGGATCAAGAGCCACTGGGTCCGCGCTACCGCCTCACGGGCAACAAGATGTGGATTTCGTCGGGCGAGCATGACCTGTCGGAGAACATCGTCCACCTCGTGCTGGCCAAGATTCCGGGGCCGGATGGCAAGCTGGTGCCGGGCACGCGCGGTATTTCGCTGTTCATCGTGCCCAAGAAGCTGGTGGATACCGAAGGCAACCTCACCGGCGTGCGCAACGACGTGGCGCTGGCGGGCCTGAACCACAAGCTGGGCTGGCGCGGCACCACCAACACGCTGCTCAACTTTGGCGAAGGCAAATACCCGGTGGAGGGCAGGGCGGGGGCCGTGGGCTACATGGTGGGCCAGCCGGGCAAGGGCCTGGCGTGCATGTTCCACATGATGAACGAGGCACGCATCGGCATTGGCATGGCGGCCACCATGTTGGGCCTGGCGGGCTACTACGCCAGTCTCGACTACGCCAAAAACCGCCCCCAGGGCCGGCCCGTGGGGCAGGGCGGCAAGGATGCCGCGCAGCCCCAGGTGCGCATCATCGAGCACGCCGACGTCAAGCGCATGCTGCTGGCGCAAAAGAGCTATGGCGAAGGCGCGCTGGCGCTCAACCTGTTCTGCGCCCGTCTGGTGGACGAGCAGCACACGGGCGCGCCCGAGGCCGCCGACGAGGCGCGCCTGCTGCTGGAAGTGCTCACCCCCATCGCCAAAAGCTGGCCGAGCGAGTTCTGCCTGGAGGCCAATTCGCTGGCCATCCAGATCCACGGTGGCTACGGCTACACGCGCGATTTTCCGGTGGAGCAGTATTGGCGCGACAACCGCCTGAACATGATCCACGAGGGCACGCACGGCATCCAGGCGGCCGACCTGCTGGGCCGCAAGGTGCTGATGGAGAACGGCCGGGGCATGCAGCTGCTGTCCGCGCGCATGCAGGCCACCATGGCGCAGGCTGTCGCCGTGCCTGA
Organism: Acidovorax sp. JHL-3; assembly: GCF_000526295.1. Taxonomy (NCBI): domain Bacteria; kingdom Pseudomonadati; phylum Pseudomonadota; class Betaproteobacteria; order Burkholderiales; family Comamonadaceae; genus Acidovorax; species Acidovorax sp. JHL-3. The sequence goes on along the minus strand of NZ_JAFU01000001.1, from coordinate 2,890,470 downwards.
ATTGGCAGCCTATGCGGCGCAGCTGGGCGATGCCTTGCAGCAGGTGGGCGCTGCCACGCAGGCCGCCTGGGCCACCGGCAACCCGGCTGAGGCACTGGCCAATGCCGTGCCCTACATGCAGGCCTTTGGCCACACCGTGCTGGCCTGGGTGTGGCTGGATGTGGCGCTGGCCACGCTGCGTGCAGATGCTACGCTTTCAATAGCTGCTAGCGCTGGTCGAATGGGCGCTGCACGCTATTTCTATCATTATGAGCTGCCAAAAATTGGCGCCTGGCTGAATGTGGTGAACAGCCGCGATACCACCTGCGCCGCGCTCAGCGAAGCGGCGTTTTAGGCTGCTGACAGCTCACATACCAACGTTGCGTGGTCTGCGCGCTGTGGTGCATACCGACAGCAGCCAGCCCATGCCGATGGCCAGCAGCACCGAGGTGATTTCAGCGGTGCGGGTGGGCAGATAGCGCTGCGTCCATTCGCACGCCAGTGCAAGCACCGCCGTGCAGATGGTCATGCCCACCAGCAAGGCGCCGTTGCGCACCGTGCTCCAGAGGATGGCGCCAAAGCACAGGCATTCAAACGCCCGCGCGGTGATTGCAGACTGCACCCAGGTCGAGAGCGTGGAAGCAAACGGCATCCATTCCATGTCGGCCGGCGGCGTGCGCCACGCCCAGGGCCAGATCGCGTCGAGCAGGTAGGTGGCCAAGGCCACCCATGCCGTGGCCGCCCAGCGTGCCCCCGGCGCCCACGTATCCAGCCAGCGCCACAGCAACCAGCCGCCCCCAATGCCCAGCACCACCGCCATGCCCGGCGACTGACCCACGACCACGAATTTGCCTGCCAGCACCGCCAGTGTGGCCAGCAGGGCCAACGTGTGTGTGCGGTGCGCCAGATGGGCGGTGCGGGCCAGGTGCGCAATGGCAGACAAGCCAATCACCGCTATGCCCACATGCAGCAGCATGCGCCGCGGCTGCCACAGGTCTTGCTGCCACAGCGACTTGACGTTCTGCGCCACCGAGGAAACGTCCAGCGTGGGAATCAGCGGATACAGCTCTGCCACCCACCACAGCGCGATCAGCACCAGCGTGAACTGGTCGGCATCGGCCCAACCCTGGTGCCGGTTCAGCAAGTGACCCACACGCCACCGTGCGGCAAACCCGGCGCCCCAGCCCAGCGCATAGCCCGCCATGTTGAAGATGACATCTGAAAGTGCAGGGGTGCGGGGCAGGAATTTTTGCAGCCATTGCAGCGCGCTGGCCAACACTATCGCCGCCACCAGCCACGCGGCAAAAAACACCCACTTGCGCGGACGCCCCTGCCCAGCCCAGCCCAGTAGCCCACCCAGGGGCACAAACAATGCGATGTTTTCGATCAGGTCCACCAGACCGATGCGGCCGCTCCAGATGAACGCCTGTGGCGCAGTGAAGTTCCACTGGAAGGGAAACAGCGAGCCATACGCAACGAGCAATACAACCAGCGCCAGCGCGACCGGGAGGCCTCGCGAGCGATCATCGACAGATTTCATGGGCGCCTCGGGTCACTGAATCCGGGATCACACCATACAACACCCTGCAGTGGGCCTTGCTCTGGCCGCACTCGACTCGGATGCTTTGAAAAATATAGCTGTCAACGCTTGCTGGATGGGGGTTGCACGCTATTTTTGCCCTGATGGCTGCCGAGAATTGTTGACGGCCTGCCACGGGTGCGCGCGCCCGACGATGTCTCGCGCGCCGGGCGCTCAGGCAATCGATCAGCGCTGTTGGCGGCGGCGAATCGATGCAAGCCCTGCGAGCGCAACTCCGAGCAGTGCAAGCGAGCCGGGCTCGGGCACATTGTTGGGATCTTCAGGGTTGTTGGCCGAGCGGCCGAAGCGCAGGTCGTCAAACCCAAGAATGTCGTTTGTCGCATTGAAAGTCACGCTGGAGATCAGCTGACCGTAGTCAATGAAACCAATGAAAGCGCCGCCACCGTTGATCGCCGAGGGCATGTTGATGGTCTGTGTGACCGAGGAACCATCCACGTACGTGATGGTTTGCTGCGGAACCAGATTGGTCTGCAGGCCGTTCACGAAAAAGCCGAAAGCATCCACTGCGTTGACGAAGGAAAAAGTGACCGAGCCGCCACTTACGGTCCGAAACAGTGCGCCACCCGCAGTGGTATTGAATCCGCACACGGCGCCACATCCGGGGGTTCCGGTGTTGGTCGTGCCGCCGGTGATGGTGAGGTTGGCGGGCAGGGGGGATTCGAAATCCACGGTGTTCAGGGCCCCAGCCACCGAAAGGAACGATGCCGCGGCTGCGGTCGAGTTCACCATTTGCGCGAGCGTGGTCACGTTGTTGTCTGCAGCCAGATACGTCACGGGCGCAGCGTGCACAGCAAGGCAGGCACCCGACAGGATGCCTGCGATAGCGAATTTTTTTGTCATCGACATGGTGGGTTCTCCTGGATGGTTTTCTGAAGCCACTGTTACAAAGCACGCTTTGTGCCAATAAAAAAAGTCTTTATGAATCAATGGTTTGCTATCTTTTCAGCCGCCAGTAACGTCTCAGCTGTAAATAAATTCGACAGGTCAATCGGGTGATTACGCCGAGCATCTCATCCGTGTCCTCCAATCGCGCAGGCGACAGACCACGCCGCTACGTCAACGCACAATGCATCGCGACGCAGTGCCAGACCGGTTGCTGGCAGCGACCCCATTCAATTCAGGAGACAACGACATGACCCGCACCATCCAGCAATTGTTTGACCTCACCGGCAAAACGGCCCTTGTCACCGGTGGCTCGCGCGGGCTGGGCCTGCAGCTGGCGCATGCGCTGGGCGAGGCCGGTGCCCGGATCATGCTGAGCTCGCGCAAGGCGTCTGATCTGGAAGAAGCCACGGCCGACCTGCAGGCTGCCGGCATTGATGCGCGCTGGATTGCCGCCGATTGCTCGCAAGAAGCCGACATCCGGCGCCTGGCCGATGAAACGCTGGAGCGCATGGGCCATGTGGATATTCTGGTCAACAATGCCGGCGCCACCTGGGGAGCGCCCGCCGAAGACCACCCCCTAGAGGCCTGGGACAAGGTGATGAACCTCAATGTGCGTGGCTACTTCATCCTGAGCCAGCACATTGCCAAACACACCATGATCGCGCGGCGCAGCGGCAGCATCATCAATGTGGCGTCCATCGCGGGCCTGGGCGGCAACCCGATTGGCATGAACACCATTGCCTACAACACCTCCAAGGGCGCAGTCATCAATTTCACGCGGGCGCTGGCCGCCGAATGGGGCAAGTACAACATCCGCGTCAATGCCATCTGCCCGGGGTTCTTTCCCAGCAAGATGACGCTGGGCACCCTCAAGGCCATGGGCGAAGAGGCACTGGCTGCCCACGCCCCGCTGGGCCGGCTGGGCGACGACGAAGACCTCAAGGGTCTGTGCGCCCTGTATGCCTCGGATGCGGGCAAGCACATCACGGGCCAGTGGCTTGCGGTGGATGGTGGCGTGAGCGTGGTCACGGGCGGATGAGCGTGCAGGGCGCCGCTTTTGGGGCGGCCCGTTGTGTGCCGGGCTGCCCGAATGGCCCGGACGCTGCCGTCCTGCAGGTTGCCGCCGTGCTGGCCAACCGCCCCTGTCGCCCCCAATATGGCCACATCAGCCTTGCAAGACTATGCTTGCTGCCTTTTTGTAAACCCTGGAGTTGCCTGTGTTGAATTTTGGTGCCGAAATCCCCTTTGTCAGCCATCTTGGTTTCACGCTGCACCGCATGGCGGGGGGCGAGTCGGAGCTGCATTACGAGGCACGCCCAGAGCACCTGAATTCGTTTGACGTAACCCACGGCGGTGCATCAATGACCTTGCTGGATGTGACCCTGGCCACGGCAGCGCGCAGTGACACACCCGAATTCGGCGTGGTCACCATCGAGATGAAGACCAGTTTCATGCAGCCCGCGCGTGGGCCGCTGGTGGCCAAGGGGCGGTTGATCCACCGCACCGCCAGCATGGCTTTTGCCGAAGGCACGGTGTATGACGCCGAAGGCCGCATTTGCAGCCACGCCACGGGCACGTTCAAGTATGTGCGGCGCCAGCCTGCCGACGCCGCAGCGGGGCCGCGGGCCATTTCAACCGATTGAAGCGTGCCGGGGCGCAGCGCTGTGCCGACACCAGTTTTTTGAATCAAAACGGGCTCTAGCGCTTTATGGTAAAGCGCTGGTAGCTATCAAAATGGTAGTAAAAAGGAGACTCTCATGCCAAGCAATCAACAAATCGTTCTCGACAACCGCCCCCAGGGTGAAGCCGTGGCCAGCAACTTCAAGCTGGTTGCCACCGACACCCCCGCGCTCAAGGAGGGTGAGGTGCTGGTGCGCCACCATTTCCTCAGCCTGGACCCCTACATGCGCGGCCGCATGAATGAGAGCAAGAGCTACGCCGCGTCGCAGGGCCTGGGCGAAGTGATGATTGGCGGCACCGTGGGCGAAGTGTTGGAGAGCAAGCACCCCAAATATGCCGTGGGCGACAAGGTGGTGGGCATGGGTGGCTGGCAGGAATACAGCGTGGTCGATGGCAATGCTGTGGGCGCGCTGCGCAAGGTGGACACCACGCATGTGCCGCTGTCGCACTACCTGGGCGCCGTGGGTATGCCCGGCGTGACGGCCTGGTATGGCCTGGTGAAAATCATTGCGCCTAAGGAAGGTGACACCGTGGTGGTGAGCGCCGCCACCGGCGCTGTGGGCAGCGCGTTTGCGGCCCTGGCCAAGGCGCGCGGCTGCCGCGCCGTGGGCATTGCCGGTGGTGCCGAAAAGTGCAAGTACGCGGTTGAAGAGCTGGGCTTTGACGTGTGCATTGACTACAAGGAACACAGCGACGTGCGGGCCATGTCCAAGGCCCTGAAGGAAGCCTGCCCCAACGGCATCGACGGCTATTTCGAGAACGTGGGCGGCTGGATCATGGACGCCGTGATGCTGCGCATGAACGCCTTCAGCCGCGTGGCCCTGTGCGGCATGATCGCTGGCTACGATGGCGCGCCCTTGCCCATGGCCAACCCGGCGCTGATCCTCATCAACCGCATGAAGATCGAAGGCTTCATCGTCAGCGAGCACATGGAAGTGTGGCCCGATGCCCTGAAAGAGCTGGGCACCCTGGTGGGCACGGGCAAGCTGCGCCCGCGTGAAACCATTGCCCAGGGCATTGCCGCCGCGCCCGAGGCCTTTTTGGGCCTGCTCAAGGGCAAGAACTTTGGCAAGCAACTCGTCAAACTCATCTGATCCACGTTGATATTTTTGACCTGAGAGGCTGAGCGCAAAATGCCCGACCTGCCCCCTGCGTTGCACTGGACCTGGGCCCGTTTCGACGACCTGGGTGTGCACGCGTTGCACGATGCGCTGGCCTTGCGCTGCAAGGTGTTCATCCTGGAGCAGGGCCCTTACCAGGACCCCGATGGCGCCGACAAGCACGCGTGGCATCTGCTGGGCTACGACAGCGCGGGCGCACTGAAGGCCTGCCTGCGCGTGGTAGACCCGGGGGTGAACTACCCCGAGCCCTCCATCGGCCGTGTGGTCACGGCCCCCGAGGCCCGCGGTGGCGGCACGGGCCGGGCCCTGATGGCGCAGGGGCTGGCCCGCTGCAACCAGGTGTGGCCGGGCAGGGCGGTGCGCATCAGCGCGCAGGCGCATCTGCAGCGCTTTTATGGCAGCCTGGGGTTTGTGGCGGTGTCCGATGTGTACCTCGAAGACGACATTCCCCATATCGAGATGCTGTGGAGCCCGCCCTGAGCAGCGCAAAGCGCTGATGCCCCGCACGGCCCCGCCTGTTTCAACCACTGCACTGGAGACAACCCATGTCTGCGTTGATCCTGCACCACTATTCCTCATCGCCGTTTTCCGAAAAAATCCGGCTGGTGCTGGGTTTCAAGCAGTTGCCCTGGAAGTCGGTGATCATCCCCAGCATCGCGCCCAAGCCCGACGTGCTGGCCCTCACCGGTGGTTATCGCAAGACGCCCTTTTTGCAGATCGGTGCCGACATCTATTGCGACTCGGCCCTGATCTGCCAGGTGCTCGAACACGAGCACCCCGAGCCGGTGCTGTATCCGCCGCATCTCAAGGGTGTGGCGCGGGTGTTTGCGCAGTGGGCCGACACCACGCTGTTCTGGGCCGCCATGGCCTACAACCTGCAGCCGCGCGGCGCGCAGGCACTTTTTGCCAATGTGGCGCCCGAGGCGGCCCAGGCCTTTGGGGAAGACCGCCGCCAGATGAGCACCGGCATGCAGCGCCTGCGCCCGCCCGATGCCACGGCGGCCTACCGCTCGTATCTGCGGCGCCTGGCGCACATGGTGGAAGAGCACGATTTCACGTTTGGCACCGAGCCCTGCGTGGCCGACTTTGCCGCCTACCACCCCCTGTGGTTCACACGCCAGTGTGTACCGGTGATGGCCGACATCTTTCAGGCCACGCCAGCCGTGCTGGAGTGGATGGACCGGGTGGCGGCACTGGGGCATGGCCGCATGGAGAAATTCAGTGCGGCAGATGCCATCACCGTGGCCGCAGGGGCCGAACCCATACCGGTGGTGGACGATATTTTTCAGGACGAGCATGGCATCGCGCTGGGCAGCCGGGTAACCATTGCCGCCGAGAGCTTCGGTACCGAGCCCACCGAGGGCGAGCTGATTGCCGCCACGCGCACGCGCTACACCGTGCGCCGCACCGATCCGCGTGCCGGCACGGTGCATGTGCACTTTCCCCGCATCGGCTATGTGCTCAAAGAGGTTGCCTCTTGATTGAGCAGCGCCTCTACCGCCTCTCGCGCACTGCGCAAAAATCCGGACGGCACCTGCGCGCCGTGGCCGCCTTTGCACGGTGTCCGCCGGTTGAGCGCACACCGTTTTGAAGTGCAAGGCCCCGAATCATCTACACACCAAAGGAGACACACACATGATCGATAACTTTGCTGGCAAGACCGCCGTACTCACCGGTGCGGGCTCGGGCTTTGGCCTCGAATGCGCACGCATTGGCGCCCGCCTGGGCATGAACCTGGTACTGGTGGACGTGCAGCAGGATGCGCTGGACGCCGCCGCCGCCGAGATGCGCGCCGCCGGGGCCCAGGTGCTGGCCCAGCGCGTGGACGTGTCGAACGCCGCCCAGATGGAGGCTTTGGGCGCCGCCGTGCTCGAGCGCTTTGGCGCACCCCACCTGGTGTTCAACAACGCCGGTGTGGGCGCGGGCGGCCTGGTGTGGGAAAACTCGGTGAAGGACTGGGAATGGGTGCTGGGCGTGAACCTCATGGGCGTGGTGCACGGCGTGCGCGTGTTCACCCCCATGATGCTGGCCGCCGCCAAAAAAGACCCCGCGTGGCGCGGTCACATCGTCAACACCGCCAGCATGGCGGGCTTGCTGGCAGCGCCCAACATGGGCATCTACAACGTGAGCAAGCATGCGGTGGTCAGCCTGTCGGAAACGCTGTACCAGGACCTGTCGCTGGTCACCGACCAGATCAGCGCCAGCGTGCTGTGCCCTTTCTTTGTGCCCACGGGCATCAGCCAGAGCCACCGCAACCGCCCCGGCGACCTGCCTGCCGACAAGCCCACCAAGAGCCAGCTCATCGGCCAGGCCATGAGCGACAAGGCGGTGGGTAGTGGCAAGGTCACGGCTGCCGAGGTGGCGCAAAAGGTGTTTGATGCCGCTGCTGCGGGCCAGTTTTACATCTACAGCCACCCCAAGGCCATCGCCTCGGTGCAGACGCGCATGGAAGACATCATGCTGGGCCGCAACCCCACCGACCCGTTTGCGGGCAAGCCCGAGCTGGGCGCGCAGCTGCGGGCAGCGCTCCGGGCGGATTGATGGCGTGGGCAGGCAGCCCGGTGATAAAAATTTAAGTAAAAATGGCCTTTAGCGCTTATGGGGTAAGCGCTAACAGCTATTAAATAAATAGCAAATGCCAGCCTGTCCAGAATCCACTTGGCCCGAGCCAGACACCCCTTTGGGCCATGGCCACGCATTGTTCGACACGGCCATCGGCACCTGCGGCATTGCCTGGGGCCCTGGCGGCATTGTGGCGGTGCAGCTGCCCGAAGTGGATGCGCGGGCCACGCGGGAGCGCATGTTGCGCAGCCCTGGTCTTTTGCACTGCACCGAATCGGCCGAGCCACCCGCCGCGGTGCGCAGCGCCATCGCAGGCATTCAGGCGCTGCTTTCAGGGCAGCCGCGCGACCTGCGCGAGGTGCCGCTCGATATGACCGGCATCTCGCCGTTTCACCAGCAGGTGTATGCCATTGCCCGCGCCATCCCGCCGGGCAGCACACGCACCTATGGCGAGGTGGCGCAGCAGATCGGCAGCAAGGGCCTGGCGCGTTCGGTGGGGCAGGCGCTGGGCCTGAACCCGTTCGCTCCCGTGGTGCCGTGCCACCGGGTGCTGGCGGCGGGCGACCGGCCCGGCGGTTTTTCGGCCGGTGGCGGCGCGCTGACCAAGCTGCGCATGTTGCGCATCGAAGGCGCTTGCCCGGGTGGTACGCCCTCGCTGTTTGATTGCGGGGGATGGCCTGCATGACGCCCTACGGCCCGTGATGGCGCGGCCTCGGGCGGTCTGATCTGGGGGTGGCAGTGCGGCGTTGTCCAGAGCCCTGGGCGGTGGGCCGCGCAAGCCCGTGCCACGGCGCCGCCCCGGAGACAGCACGATGGCTGTGGCGGGGCGAGAATCGCTCAACATGTTTTTTTACCGTTTTTTGACAATTGCACTATTCCCGGACCTGGCCGTGGCCATCAGTTTCGTCGCCGGTGCGAGGCGTTCGTCAGCGCTTGCAGTCGTTAGAGTCTGTTCAAAGTCTTTTCATGGTGCCCGCCCTGGCACCGGGATGGGCGCGGTGCAGCGGAGCCTGACCTGATGGACCGCGTAAACCCCGCTGCCCATGTCGTTACCCAAGCCACCACCGGGCCAGCCGATGGGCTGCCCCAGCCGGCGCGCAACCGGGCCATGCTGGTCATCATTCTGGGCATCACGATGGCGGTGCTCGATGGCAGCATCGTCAACCTGGCCCTGCCGGGCATTGCGCGCGAGCTCAATGCCAGCGCCGCCCAGGCCATCTGGGTGGTCAACGCATACCAGATCGCCACGCTCGTCATGTTGTTGCCGCTGGCATCGCTGGGCGAGCGCCTGGGGTACCGCCGTGTCTATCTGGTGGGCATGGCGCTGTTCACGGTGTCTTCGGTGGGGGCCATGCTGGCCGATTCGCTGGGCACGCTGATTTTTGCGCGGGCGGTGCAGGGGCTGGGTGCGGCCGGCATCATGAGCATCAATGCCGCGCTGGTGCGCCTGACCTATCCGCGTGCGCAACTGGGCCGCGGCCTGGCCATCAATTCCATGGTGGTTGCCCTGGCGGCGGTGGCCGGCCCCTCTGTGGCGGCGGGTATTTTGTCGTTGGCGCCATGGCAGTGGCTGTTTGCGCTCAACCTGCCGCTGGGGGCCTTCACGCTGTGGCTGGGCTGGCGTGCTTTGCCCTTCAATCCACCCAGCGCGGTGGCGCCACCGCGCCCCGCTGCCCTGGATGTGGCGCTGAACGTGCTGATGTTCACGCTGATTTTTGTGGGCGGTGAGCGGCTGGTTGCCAGCGGCAGTGCCGGGCGGGGCGTGACCTCGCTCGAGGCGTGGGGCGTGCTGGCGGCCGGGGTGGCTGTGGGCGGTGTGTATCTGCGTCGCCAATGGCACCTGGCCGCGCCCCTGTTTCCGGTAGATTTGCTGCGCATACCCGTGTTTGCCTTGTCGATGGGGGCTTCGGTGGGGGCGTTTTGCGCCCAGACCCTGGCCTATCTGGCCCTGCCGTTCTTGCTGCTGGATGGGTTGGGTCGCAGCCCCCTGGAGGCGGGGCTGTTGATCACGGCCTGGCCCGTGGCCATTGTGGTGACGGCGCCGCTGGCTGGCCGCCTGATTGGCCGCTACGCCGATGGCTTGCTGGGAGCCATCGGCATGGCGGTTTTTGCCTGCGGCCTGTTGCTGTTGGCCGCTTTGCCGGCCAACCCGTCCCCTATCGACATGGTCTGGCGCATGGCCTTGTGCGGCGCCGGGTTTGCGCTGTTCCAGTCGCCCAACAACCACACCATCGTCACTTCGGCCCCGCTGCACCGCAGTGGCGCAGCCAGCGGCATGCTGGGCACGGCCCGGTTGACCGGACAGACGCTGGGCGCAGTGATGCTGGCGGGCATTTTCTCGCTCTGGTCCTCACACGATGGGCAGGCCGAGATGGTTGCGCTGGTCTGTGCCGCCGCCTTTGCCGCGCTGGCGGCCGTGTCCAGCGCACTGCGGTTGCGCACAAGCCACTGACGAGCTATTGCCAAGGGGAGAGAGTCCTTTGGGGTGGTGACTGGGCCCAGCCAAACAGCCCTTGCAATGCGGTAGTTTTTATTTGTAATTTTTGAAACGTATACAAATTTGCATATTTAGGTGTGGATGTTTGCTGCTGTTTCTTTTAGTGTCAGCATTTAAGGATGACCTGCATAACCCCCTGCGGTCTGTGATGGCGCGGTCTCTGGCGGTCCACTGCGTTGCTTTTCTTGCCAACAGCCGAGCTATTGGCCGCAAAAGAACGCCTTGTGGCCCATCCTGATCCGCACTACCACCGACTCGCGAGGGTCATGCACGTCGTCCCTAACGGAAAAATGCTGTGCGCAGCAGTACCTCTTTTTGCGGTTTCTGCGCTCCCCTGGAGGTTTTATGGCCATCTTTCCCCCCGAGCCCCGCATGGCTGGGGTTACTTCCAAGCTGCAGGATGTTGGTGCCAGTGAGGGGCGCTTTGGAGGACATGGCGGCGCGCCTTCTGTATGGCCCGATTTCCTGAAAGGACAAGCGGATTGCCCGGTGCGGGTGTTGCTGGTGGACGACGATGCGCACATTCGCCTGGTGATTGCGCAAGAGCTCATGTCGGACCCGCGCACTCTGGTGGTGGCACAGGCGTCCAGTCTGCGCGAGGGGCGCAAGGCAATCAAGCAGCACGAGTTCGACGTATTGCTGGTGGATTTGCACCTGGGTGATGGCGAGGGCTTCGAATTGCTGGATTACATGAAAACCGTGCGCCCGTCGGCAGAGGCCGTGGTGATTTCGGTCATGGAAAACGACGATGAGGTATTGCGCGCATTTGAGCGGGGCGCAACAGGGTATCTTGGTAAAAATTCGTGGTTTGGCAACTACCCGCAGGCCGTGCTGCAGGTGGTGAATGGCGGGGCATCCATCACGCCCAACCTGGCGCGGCGCCTGCTACAGCGGTTTGACAAGACCCATGTGGACCAGCCCGCGCGCCACGAGTCCGTAGAGGTTGACCGCTTGTCAGATCGCGAGAAGGAAGTTCTGCGCATGGTGGCCAGCGGTTACACCAGTGCGGAAATTGCCACGAATCTGCTGATCAGCGGTATGACGGTTAACACCCACATTCGTAACATCTATCGCAAGCTGCAGGTGCGCACACGCGCCCAGGCCGTGCGGTTTGCTTCGCTGCGGGGGCTTTTTTAGGCGCATCGGTTGCCAGGGCCGCCGCTCATTGTGCAGACATGTTTCGTACCAGCCCACCGCGTTTCGCTTTGGCCTGCCTGGCATTGTGGGTGGTGCAGCTGGTGTTGAGCCTGCTGCTGGCCTGGCATTGGTGGACCCTGAGCTCATCCTCCATGCAGTGGGTCCTGGCCATGCAGATCGTCACCGGAGTCTTGCTGGGGCTGTTGATCTTGATACAGCTGCCCCGCGCCCTGCAGTGGCGGCCACGCCGCAATCCACGTCCCAGCGCAGAACTGCAGGCCGAGCGCCAGCGCATTGCGCGGGAGCTTCACGACAACATCGGCTCCCAGTTGATCAACACCATGGTTTTGCTGGACCCTCAAGTGCCCGCCCAGTCGCAGGCGCTGCGGGCGCTGGAACAGTGCATGCTGGATCTGCGCCTTGTCGTGGATTCGATGGACAGTGGCACCGACTCGTTGATTGATCGCCTGGCGCGGCTGCGCCACCGTATGCAGCCGGTGCTGGACCGGCGCGGTATCAACATGGCGTGGCATGTTCAACCCGCAAGCGACGCGGATATCCTGGATGCCGTGCGTGCCCAGCACATGGTCGCCATCGTGCAGGAGGCCCTGAGCAATGTGCTGCAACATGCGCAGGCCACGCAGGTGACGGTGCGCCTCAGCCATAGCCAGGATGGCGAGCAGGGCAGGTGGCAACTGGATATCTGCGACAACGGGCGCGGCGTGTCGCAAGCATCGATGGCCGCACGCGCCCCATCGTCGGGGTTTGGCCTGGAGGGAATGCACGCCCGTGCGCGGCAGATCGGCGCGGTGCTGGAATTGATGCGGCCCGACGAGGGGGGCACCTGCATCCGCGTGGTGCTCCCTGACAGCAGCGGCCCCCACCCCATGCACCCAGAGCAACACAGCTCGTCGTCCCTGCTGGATGGCGGGTGAAGAGGGTGGCGGCCCCCTGCTGGTGGGGTGTTGATGAAAATACATGCCAAAATGGCATCAATCCCTTTTGTAGAAAGCGCTAATAGCTATTAAAAAAATAGCATTTTAAGCCGAGTCACCCAGCCACATCAGCCCGGCGCGGGTTCTCGCGTGTGGCACACTCGCCCGCTTTTCCCGTCTACGTGCCAGCAGGATAGAACGCAATGCAAAAGATCGTCCGGCAGATTGCCGAAGAAATCCGGATCACAGAGCAACAGGTCAAGGCCGCCATCGAGTTGCTGGATGGCGGCGCCACGGTGCCTTTTATCGCGCGCTACCGCAAGGAAGTGACCAACGGTCTGGACGATATCCAGTTGCGCGAACTGGAAGCGCGCCTGTCCTACCTGCGCGAGCTGGAAGACCGCCGCGCCGCCGTGCTCAAGAGCATTGACGAGCAGGGCAAACTGACCGATGCGCTGCGGGTAGCCATTGCTGCAGCACCCACGAAGCAGGAGCTCGAAGACCTGTATTTGCCCTTCAAGCAAAAGCGCCGCACCAAGGGCCAGATGGCGCGCGAATTCGGCATCGAGCCGCTAGCTGACAAACTCTTTGCCGACCCCACGCTGGACCCTGCGGTGGAGGCAGCAGCCTTCACCAAGCCGCCTGAGGTGCTAGACGACGGCAAGACAGGCGCCGATTTTTCTACCGTGCCTGCGGTGCTCGATGGCGTGCGCGACATCCTCTCCGAGCGCTGGGCCGAGGACGCGGTGCTGGTGCAATCCTTGCGCGAGTGGCTGTGGGCCGAGGGCCTGCTGCGCAGCAAGAAGGTGGACGGCAAGAATGAGAACGACCCCGAGGTCTCCAAGTTTCGCGACTACTTTGAATACGACGAGCCCATCGGCCGCGTGCCCTCGCACCGTGCGCTGGCGGTGTTCCGGGGCCGAGGTCTGGAGATTTTGGAGGCCAAGCTGGTGCTGCCTGAGCCGCAGGCGAATTCCACGTCCCAGCCCGACCCGCGCCAGCCCAGCATCGCCGAGGGCAAGATCGCCCTGCACCTGGGCTGGAGCCACCAGGGCCGCAAGGCAGACGACCTGATCCGCAAGTGCGTGGCCTGGACCTGGCGCGTCAAACTCAGCCTCTCGACCGAACGCGACCTGTTTGCCCGCCTGCGCGACGATGCCGAAAAAGTGGCGATCAAGGTGTTTGCCGACAACCTGCGCGACCTGCTGCTGGCAGCGCCCGCCGGCCCGCGCGTGGTGATGGGGCTGGACCCCGGCATCCGCACCGGCGTGAAGGTGGCCGTGGTGGATGCCACGGGCAAACTGGTGGAGACCGCCACCGTGTACCCGCACGAGCCACGCCGCGACTGGGAAGGCGCGCTGCACACGCTGGCCAAGCTGGCCGAAAAGCATGGCGTGAACCTGATTGCCATTGGCAACGGCACCGCCAGCCGCGAAACCGACAAGCTCGCCGCCGACCTCATCAAGCTCGCAGCCAAGGTGGACCGCGTGATCGAAAAAGTGGTGGTGAGCGAAGCCGGCGCTTCGGTCTACTCCGCCAGCGAATACGCCTCGCAAGAGATGCCCGACGTGGACGTGAGCCTGCGCGGCGCTGCCAGCATTGCGCGCCGCCTGCAGGACCCGCTGGCCGAGCTGGTCAAGATCGACCCCAAGAGCATTGGCGTAGGCCAGTACCAGCACGACGTGAACCAGAGCGAGCTGGCGCGCACGCTGGGCACGGTGGTCGAAGACTGCGTGAACTCCGTGGGCGTGGACCTGAACACGGCCAGTGTGCCGCTGCTTTCGCGCGTGTCGGGCCTGTCGGGCAGCGTGGCCAAGGCCGTGGTGCGCTGGCGCGAGGCCAATGGCGCCTTCAAGAGCCGCAAGCAACTGATGGATGTGGCGGGCCTGGGTGCCAAGACGTTCGAGCAGAGCGCGGGCTTCCTGCGCATTCGCGGCGGCGACAACCCGCTCGACATGACCGGCGTGCACCCCGAGACCTATCCGGTGGTCGAACAGATCATGGAGAGAACGGGCAAGCCCGTGGTCGAGCTCATGGGCCGCGCCGACATGCTCAAGACCCTCAAGCCCGATCTGTTTGCCAACGAAAAATTTGGTGTCATCACCGTCAAGGACATTCTGGCCGAGCTGGAAAAACCCGGCCGCGACCCGCGCCCCGACTTCAAGGTGGCGCGCTTCAACGATGGCGTGGAAGACATCAAGGACCTCAAGGAAGGCATGATCCTGGAGGGCACGGTGAGCAACGTGGCCCAGTTTGGCGCCTTCATCGACCTTGGCGTGCACCAGGACGGTCTGGTGCATGTGAGCCAGCTTGCGCACAAGTTTGTGAACGACGCGCGCGAAGTGGTCAAGACCGGCGACATCGTCAAGGTCAAGGTCATGGAGGTGGACGTGGAGCGCAAGCGCATCGGCCTGTCGATGAAGCTGGGCGATGCGCCACCACGCCAGGGCGGCGACCGGGGCGCGCCGCGTGATAACCGCTTTGAAGGGGCAGGGCGCGGCTACCAGCAGCCCCAGCGCCGTGCGCCCGAGCCTGCACAGTCGGCCATGGCTTCGGCCTTTGCCAAGCTGCAGCAGCCCAAGAATCGGTAACAGCCGGGTACATAATCGTCCGCATCTCAACTGGAGGCGCTGTACCCATGGAGCTGAATGCCCTGCTGGCCCACCCCGTGGCGCTGCCCAGTCTGCCGCGCGCCGTTGCGTTGCTGATGACTGAGCTGGCCCACGACGAGCCCAGCCTGCGTCGGGTGGCCCAGCTCATCGGCACGGATCCGGCACTGGCCGCCCGCCTGCTGGAGCTTGCCAACACGCCTGCTTTTCAGATGCAGCGCCAGATTGCCGGCATCCCCGAGGCGTTGGCGTTGCTGGGCGTGGTGCAGTTGCGGTCTCTGGTCAGTTCTGCGCCACTGGGCACTACTTCGCGATCGGTGCCGGGCGTCAACCTCCAGCAGTTCTGGCGCTACAGCCTGAACACCGCCAAACTCGCCCGGTCACTGGCGGGCCTTGTGCACCACAACCAGATCGCAGCCTATACGGCGGGGTTGCTGCACGCGGTGGGCGAGCTGCTGCTGCACCTGGCCGATCCTGAAACCGTTTTGTCGATCAACACCCTGGTCTCGCCGCTGGATCTGCGGCGCGCCAAGATCGAGCAGCGCATTCTGGGCTACTGCTATGGCAACGTCAGCGCCGGGCTGGCGCAGCGCTGGCAGTTTCCCGATGTGGTGGTGGAAGCCCTGCAGCACCAGAGTGCGCCGCTGGACAACAACGTCTATGAGCCGCTGGCGGGCGTGATCCACCTGGCGTCGTGGCGCGCCCGTGCCCGCGAGGCCGATCTGGGTGAAAAGGAAATGGCCGTTTCCTTCCCGGGCGAGGTGGGGCTGATGCTGGGCCTGGACATCGACATGGTGCTTCAGCAAGACCCGATCGACTGGACCGCACGGCCCGAGGCCTCTGATTACGTGGTCTGAGAAACTGAGTGCCGGTTGGCGACCACACGGCCAGTTGGCGCGGTGAGTCGGCAAAGGTGGGATGAAAAATGCAGCCAGCATGTGGCGGCCAACAGGTTCCATGGCCGTCACGCCGCGCGTGCGCGGATTGCGGGGCGGTTTGGGCACATTGCTTTGCGACAATGGCCTCCATGAAAGCCCTGCACATTCACGCCGGCCCACGGGCCCGCCAGCACCTTGAACAACATGGCCTGCAGTCGGCCGATGTGCACGTGATTCCCGCTGCGGCGGGCGGCCCCAAGGGCTTGGTCCTGGGGCCGCTGGATCGTTTCATTTTTGGTGAGTGGCTGGCGAAGTCAGAGCACCCGGTGCATCTGGTGGGCGCCTCGATTGGCGCCTGGCGCATGGCTGCGGCGTGCCTTGATGCGCCGGTGGCGGCCCTGGAGCGGCTGGAGCATGACTATGTTCACCAAAGCTACGACCTGCCTGCCGGCCGCAAGCGGCCTGCAGCGGCCCATGTGAGCCAGCGCTTCGCGCAGACCCTGGCGTCTTTTTATGAGGGGCGGGTGCACGAGGTGTTGCAGCATCCGCGCTACCGCCTGCACATCGTCACTTCACGCGGGCGCCGCCTGCTGGGGCGTGAACACCCCGTGGCCACGCCCGTGGGTTATCTGGCGGCTTTTTTGACCAACGCGTTGCACCGCAAGGCGATGGGGGCCTGGCTGGAGCGCGTGGTGTTCTCGTCGCCGGATGCGGATGGTGCCTGCGCCGCATTGCCCTTCGGGGTCGGTGACTACCGAACCCGCCAGGTGCCGTTGAACGCCGCCAACTTCATGTCGGCGCTGCAGGCCAGTTGCTCGATTCCGTTTGTGCTGCAGGCGGTGCATGACATTGCGGGTGCCCCGCGCGGTGCGTATTGGGATGGCGGTATTACCGACTACCACATGCACCTGCGCTACGGAGTTGAAGATAATATTGCTATAAATAGCATAGCTGACTGCGCTTATTTATCGGGCGCTACAGGTCAAAAGCACCATAAAAACTTGCCTGGGCATCGTGCCACTGGCGCCGGGCTGGTGCTGTATCCGCATTTCCAGCACCGGGTGGTGCCGGGCTGGCTCGACAAACGCCTTCCCTGGCGGCACAAGACCACGCCTGCGCTTGATTCCATGGTGTTGCTGTCACCCAACCCCGAGTGGGTCAAAACCCTGCCCAACGCCAAGCTGCCGGATCGCAATGATTTCACGCATTACGGCACTGACACCACGGCACGCGCCCGCGCCTGGCTGGCCGCCACCCGCGCCAGCCAGCAGCTGGCCGATGAGTGGGGGGAGTGGCTGCACAGGCCCGACTTGGGGGCGGTGCAGCCTTTGTAGTGTGAAGATATCGAGCCCACGCACAGGGCTCACCGATCTCAAAGCGCCTGGGTCAGCATCTCGCGGTATTCGTCGGCCGTGGCCACGCGCGGGTTGGTCTTGTGGCAGTGGTCGGCCATGGCTCCCTTGATGATGTCATCGAACATCGCCTCGGTCACGCCCATGGCGGCCAGGCCGGTGGGCAGGCCCAGGCGGGCGTTCATGTCGCGGATGGCTTCGGGGATTTCGCCTGCGCTGGCCAGTCCCATGGCGTGGGCCATGCGCTCCAGTCGCCGGTCTTTTTGCACCGATGGCGCCTGTGCGTTGAAGTGCACCACGGCGGGCAGGAACATGGCGTTGAGGGTGCCGTGGTGCAGGCGCGGGTTCACGCCGCCCAGGCTGTGGCTTAGCGAATGCACGGCACCCAGGCCTTTCTGGAATGCCATGGCGCCTTGCATGCTGGCGCTCATCATGTTCAGGCGCGCCTCGCGGTCGGATCCATCACGCGTGGCCTTTTCGATGGCAGCCCAGCCGCGTTCCAGCCCGTCGAGCGCAATGCCATCGGCCGGCGGGTTGAACGCGGCCGACATGAAGGTTTCCATGCAGTGCGCGATGGCGTCCATGCCGGTGGCGGCCGTCAACAGGGGCGGCAGGCCCAGCGTGAGCTCGGGGTCGCAGATGGCCGCCTTGGGCACGAGGTTCCACGAGTGAAAGCCAAGCTTGCGGTGGTCATCCACGATGATGATCGCGCCGCGCGCCACCTCGCTGCCGGTGCCGCTGGTGGTGGGCACGGCAATCAGGGGTGCTGCGCGGTCGGTGATGCGCGGCGAGCCGCCCTCGATGGTGGCGTAATGGGTGAGCGGCCCCTCGTGCGTGGCGGCAATCGCAATGCCTTTGGCGCAGTCGATGGCCGAGCCACCGCCCACGGCGATGAGGCCGTCGCAGCCCTGGGCCTGGTACACCTGCACGGCGGCGCGCACGGCGGCTTCGGTGGGGTTCGATGGCGTCTGGTCGAACACCGCCACGGTCATGCCGGACAGGGCGTCCAGCGCTTTTTGCAGCACGCCCGCGGCTTTCACGCCAGGGTCGGTCACGACCAGCGGGCGCGTGATGCCCACGCGCTCGCACTCTTGCTTGAGCAGCTGGACGGCGCCGTATTCGAACTGGATCTGGGTAACGTAGTAGATGAAAGCCATGGCGATGGGTGAAGTTGCGTTTACGATTGCTCCAAACACTTTACAACCCGGAGACACCGATGGCCACGAAGCAAACCCTCATTGCGCTGGCGTTTTCCGTCGCGTTGGCGACAGCCGCACAAGCCGAATGCCTGACCGATGCGCAGGCCGCCGACATGGTGGCCCACTACGTCGCCAGGACACCAGCGGCCAATCCCGAAAACCTGTCGGATGCGGATGGTGCCTGTTCGCGCGCCAAACTCAATCAATTGCTCGCGCAGCGAGTTGGCAAGGTGATTGGCTACAAGGCCGGCCTCACCAACCCGGCGGTGCAAAAACGCTTCAACACCGACAAACCGGTGTGGGGCAAGCTCTATGAGGGCATGGTTTTGCAAAGCGGTGCCACGGTCGATGCCGCCTTTGGCGCCAGGCCCCTGTACGAGGCCGACATGCTGGTACGCGTGAAAAGTGCCGCCATCAACCACGCCAGGACACCCATGGATGTGCTGGAGGCCGTGGACCAGATCATCCCCTTCATCGAGTTGCCCGACCTGATGGTGCAGGCACCACCCAGGCTCAATGGCGCGGGCGTGAGCGCCATCAACGTGGGCGCGCGGCTGGGCGTAGCGGGTAGCCCGCTGGCCGTGCCTGCCTACCGTGGCGAACGCTATGCCTTGCTGCAGGCCTTGGCTGAAATGAGTGTGTCCCTGACCGATGGCACGGGTGCCCGTCTGGGTGGCGGCAAGGGCAGCGACATCCTGGGCCATCCGCTCAGCGCCGTGGTGTGGCTGGCCGGTGCGCTGGCCCAGGAGGGCTTGGCGATGCAGCCAGGTGACCTGATCAGCCTGGGCTCTTTCTCGCCACTGCTGCCGCCCAAGGCGGGCCTCTCGGTAATGGCCACCTACGACGGTCTGCCGGGCGCCGCACCGGTGCGCGTGACGTTCAAGTAATCCACGCTTGGGGCGGTGCGCACCATCGCCACTGTCCTCTTCCCCTGTTCTGCGCCGAGACTCCGACCGTTGACCGATCTGCACATTCACCACACCCGTCTGACCCCCCAGATGCGCAGCGTGCTTGAGCGCATGGCCCGCGCTGGCCACGCGCCGCTGCATACGCGTTCACCCCAGGACGCTCGCGTTGCCTACGAAGCCGGTGCCGGCGTGCTGGAGGTGCCCAAGGCAACCCTGGCGCGGGTGGAAGACCTGCACATCCCTGCCCGCGATGGCCATGCGATGGCCGCCAGGCTGTATGCACCAAGCACCGACGCGGGGTTGCCACTGCTGCTGTACATGCATGGCGGCGGCTTCACCATTGGCAGCATTGCCACGCACGACATTCTTTGCCGCGAGCTGGCGCGCCTTGCTGGCTGCATGGTGGTGTCGCTGGACTACCGGCTGGCGCCGGAGCACCGCTTTCCCGCGGCCAGCAACGATGCGTGGGATGCCCTGCAATGGCTGGCAACCCATGCAGAAACCCTGCGCGCAGACCCAGCACGGCTGGCTGTGGGCGGCGACAGTGCAGGCGGCACGCTGGCCTCGGTGAATGCCATCCTGGCGCGAGATGCGGGCCTGCCGCTGGCGCTGCAACTGCTGATCTACCCTGGTTGCGCGGCCCACCAGGACACGCCATCTCATGCCACCTTTGCGCGCGGGCTGGTGCTGGAAGAGCCCGCCATCAGCTGGTTCTTTGGCAACTATGTGCAAAGCCGCGCCGAGCGCGAGGACTGGCGTTTTGCCCCGCTGCATGCACCCGATGTGGACGGTGTGGCACCCGCCTGGATCGGCCTGGCCGAATGTGACCCGCTGGTAGACGAGGGCGTGGACTACGCCGACAAACTGCGCCTGGCCGGTGTGCCGGTGGACCTTGAGATCTACCGCGGCGTGACCCATGAGTTCATCAAGATGGGCCGCGCCATTCCCGAGGCGCGCAAGGCCCATGCCGACGCAGCCCGCGCGCTGCGCCAGGCGTTTCATCTGGAGTAAAAAAATCATGCAACGCAGTGACTTCCGCTGTGTCCACCGCCTGCGCGTGCGCTGGGCTGAGGTGGACATGCAAAAGATCGTGTTCAACGCGCACTACCTCATGTACATCGACAACGCCATGTCCGACTATTGGCGCGCGCTGGCCTTGCCCTATGAAGCGAGCATGCTGGCCCTGGGCGGCGAGATGTATGTGAAGAAGGCCACGGTCGAATACCACGCCTCGGCGCGCCTGGATGACACGCTGGATGTGGGTTTGCGCTGTGCCCGCGTGGGCAACTCGTCCAGCCTGTTCGAGGCGGGCATCTTCAGCGGCGACCAGCTGCTGGTGTCGGGCGAACTGGTTTACGTGTTTGCCGACCCCGCTACTCAAACCTCGCGCCCCGTGCCGCCGGCGCTGCGCGCCATTTTTGAAGGGTTCGAGGCCGGTGCCGACATGGCCGAGGTGCGCACCGGCGACTGGAATGCCCTGGGCCGCGATGCGGGTCGCTTGCGCACCGCTGTGTTTGTGCGCGAGCAGGGCATTGCCGCCGACCTAGAGGCCGATGCACTCGACGCTTCGGCGCGCCATGCTGTGGTTTACAACCGCCTGGGCATGCCGGTTGCCACGGGGCGGTTGCTGCAGCAGTCGCCAGGGGTGGGCCGCATTGGCCGCATGGCGGTGGACCGCTCGGTGCGCGGCGCGCAGTGGGGGCGGCAATTGCTGCAGGCGCTGGTGGATGCCGCCCGTGCGCGTGGTGATCGCGAGGTGCAGCTGCACGCCCAGCGCAGCGCTGAGGGGTTTTATCGCCGGGCAGGGTTTGCTGTGGTGGGCGAGCCCTATGAAGAGGCTGGCATCGCCCACATTGCCATGGCGCGCAGCCTGTAATTGGCTGCCGCAAAATAACTTGTGCTTCGCGTTGGACGTTTGACGCCGGACGCCTGATACCGGGCGCCTGACGCAGTCAAACGCCAGACGCCGTCATCCAAAAAGCGCCCGCCAGGCAGTCAGCGCTGCAGGGCGGGCATTGGGTCACACCTTCTCAAGCGCCTGCGCCAGGTCGGCCTGCAGGTCGCTGATGTGCTCGATGCCCACCGACAGGCGCACCATGTTCTCGCTCACACCGGCCTTGGCCAGCTCGGCCGGATTGAGCTGGCGGTGCGTGGTGGAGGCCGGGTGGGTAGCCAGCGACTTGGCGTCGCCAATGTTCACCAGGCGGGTGAACAGCTGCAGCGCATCGAGGAAACGGGCGCCTGCGGCACGCGGGTCGGCGTCGCTGGCCTTCAGGCCGAACGACAGGATGCCCGATGCGCGCCCGCCCATCTGCTTTTGGGCGAGTGCGTGGTCGGCGTGGTCGGGCAAACCAGCGTAGCGCACCCATTCGACCTTGGGGTGGCTTTGTAGGTGTTTCGCCAGCGCCAATGCGTTGTCGCAGATGCGGTCCATGCGCAGCGGCAGCGTTTCGATGCCCTGCAGCGTGAGCCAGGCGTTGAACGGCGACAGCGCCGCGCCCATGTTGCGCAGCGGCACCACGCGCGCGCGGCCAATGTAGGCTGCAGCACCCAGCGCCTCGGTGTAGACCACGCCGTGGTAGCTCACGTCGGGCTCGTTCAGGCGCTTGAAGCGCTCCTTGTGCTCGGCCCACGGGAACTTGCCGCTGTCGACGATGATGCCGCCGATGCTGTTGCCGTGGCCGTTCATGTACTTGGTGAGCGCGTGCACCACGATGTCGGCACCGTGCTCGATGGGGCGGCACAGGTAGGGGCTGGGCACGGTGTTGTCCACGATCAGTGGCACACCATGGTCGTGCGCCACCTTGGCCAGCGCGGCGATGTCGGTCACGTTGCCCAGGGGGTTGCCGATGGATTCGCAGAACACGGCCTTGGTGCGTGCGTCGATCAGCGCAGCAAAGCTGGCCGGGTCGCGCGGGTCGGCAAAGCGCACCTCGATGCCCTGCTGCGGGAAGGTGTGCGCAAACAGGTTGTAGGTGCCGCCATAGAGCGTGCTGGCCGAAACGATGTTGTCGCCGGTCTCGGCAATGGTCTGGATGGCCGCCGTGATGGCCGCCATGCCCGAGGCCATGGCCAGCGCGGCAATGCCGCCCTCCAGTGCCGCGACGCGCTTTTCGAGCACGTCGTTGGTCGGGTTCATGATGCGTGTGTAGATGTTGCCGGGCACCTTCAGGTCGAACAGGTCGGCACCGTGCTGGGCGCTGTCAAACGCGTAGGCCACCGTCTGGTACAGCGGCACGGCGGCAGACTTGGTGGTGGGGTCGGGGGAGTAGCCGGCGTGGACGGCAAGGGTTTCGATGTGCATGGTTGGCAGTCTCTCTGTTGTGAAATGTTGTCGATGACCCGCGATGGCGGGGCGCCAGCGCACATTCTTGCACCGGCGGCCGTGGCGCCCCACCGAATCGTTTGCTATGTGCTTATGGGGCGGGGTCGTCGATGGCGCTGCCGCTGGCCCGGCGTTTGCGCCGCCACGCCTTCTCCAGCTCGACCACGCAATACACCACCAGCGCCGCTGCCACGCAGATGCCCAGCTCGCCCAGGCTCAGCGGCTCGGTTCTGAAAATGGGGTTGAGAAACGGCACGTAGATGGTGGCCATTTGCAGCGCAAACGTCAGCAGCACGGCGCCCAGCAGGGGCCGGTTGCTGGCCAGCCCCAGACGCCACAGCGGCTCGCTTTCGGAGCGGATGGCCATCACATGGGCCATCTGCGCAAGCGTGAGCACGGTGAACACCATGGTCTGCCAGTGCGCGTGGCCGGTGTGCAAGGCCCAGGCCTGCACGGCCAGGCACAGGCCAGCGATCAGCAGGCCCATGCCCAGAATGTGCTGCCACATGCCCTGGGCAAACAGGCTCTCGTTCGGCGGGCGGGGAGGGCGTTGCATGATGCCGCGCTCGGCCGGTTCGGCCGCCAGGGCCAGGCCGGGCAGGCCGTCGGTTACCAGGTTGACCCACAGGATGTGGATGGGCAGCAGCGGAATGGGCAGCAGCAGCAGCGGGGCCAGGAAGATGGTCCAAATCTCGCCCGAGTTGCCCGTCATGGCGTAGCGCACGAACTTGCGGATGTTGTCGTAGATGCGCCGACCCTCTTTCACCGCCGCGACGATGGTGGCGAAGTTGTCGTCCAGCAGCACCAGGCTGCTGGCCTCGCGTGCCACGTCGGTGCCGCCCTTGCCCATGGACACGCCAATGTCGGCGCGCTTGAGGGCCGGGGCGTCGTTCACGCCGTCGCCCGTCATGGCCACGAAATGGCCCTGGGCCTGCAGCGCCTCGACGATGCGGATCTTCTGCGCCGGGTCCACGCGGGCATACACATGCACCTGCTCCACGCGTGCGCGCAGTGCAGCGTCGTCCAACTGGGCCAAGTCGGCGCCGGTGAGCACGGGCGCATCGGCATGGGCCACGATGCCAAGGCGGTGCGCGATGGCGCGCGCCGTGGCGGGGTGGTCGCCCGTGATCATCACAGGGGTGATGCCCGCGCTCATGCAGTCGCGCACGGCGGCCTGGGCTTCCGGGCGCGGCGGGTCGATAAGGGCGATCAGGCCCAGCAACTCCAGCAGGCTTTCCACATCATCCAGGGCATTGGTATCGGGCAGGCGCGCGTGGTTGCGCCGGGCCAGGGCCAGCACCCGCAGGCCCTGTGCGGCGAGCTGGTTGGCCGTGGCCAGCACGGCGGCGGTGTCCAGCGGCTGCCCGCCTTCGGGTGTCCACTGCGCCGTGCAGCGCGGCAGCACCGACTCGGGGGCGCCCTTGGTGTAGGCCACGAAGCCACTGCCGCCATTGCCGCAGCGGTGAAAGGTGGTCATGCGCTTGCGGTCGGAGTCGAAGGGCTGTTCCTGTACGCGCGGGGTGGTTACATCGAGCTGTGCCTTGTCCAGCCCGCCTGCATGGGCGGCCAGAACCAGGGCGGTTTCTGTGGGGTCGCCCTGCCAGTCGGTCGGGTTGGCGCAGGGGCTGGGGGAAATGGGGGCGCCATCGTCATCGCTGCGTGCGTGGCGCGCGGCATCGTTGCACAGCGCAGCGGCGCGCAGGGCTTCTGCATGTACGGGGCCGGGCAACGGGTCGCCAGGTGCCCAGCGCTGGCCCTGTGCCAGCAGCAGTTCGGCGTGCATGTGGTTCTGGGTGAGGGTGCCGGTCTTGTCTGAGCAGATGGTGGTGACCGAGCCCAGTGTTTCCACCGAGGGCAGCCGGCGCACCAGTGCCTTGACCGCCACCATGCGGCGCGCGCCCAGCGCCAGCAGCACCGTGACCACGGCGGGCAGCGCTTCGGGGATGGCCGCCACGGCCAGGCTGATGGCGGTGAGGGCCATCAGCAGCGGGGATTCCCCGCGCAACACGCCCACCGCAAAAATCACGATGCAGATGGCGATGACCCCCAGGGCCAGGCGCTTGCCGAAGGCCGCCAGGCGCAGCTGCAGCGGCGTGCTGCGGTCTTCGCCGCCCAGCAGGCGGGCCACCTTGCCCAGCTCGGTGTGCATGCCGGTGGCCACCACCAGGCCCCGCGCGCGGCCGTGGGTGGCTGTGGTGCCCTTGAAAGCCATGTTGACGCGGTCGCCCAGGGCACTGGTGTCTTGAGCGGCCAGGGTGTCGGTCTGCTTGGCCACGGTGACCGATTCGCCCGTGAGGGCCGATTCGTCCACCTGCAGTTGCGCGATCTCGATCAGGCGCAGGTCGGCCGGAATCTGGTTGCCCGCCTCCAGCAGCACGATGTCGCCGGGTACCAGCACGTTGGCGGGCACCACCTGTACTTCGCCGCCGCGCAGCACGGTGGCATGGGCCGCCGACAGCTGGCGCAGCGCGGCCATGGCCTGGTCTGCCCGCCAGGCTTGCACGAAGCCGATGATGGCGTTGAGCACTACGATGACCAGGATGACCAGCGTGTCGGTGAGGTCGCCGATCACGCCCGAGATCACGGCTGCGCCCAGCAGCACCAGCACCATGAAGTCCTTGAACTGGTCGGCCAGCAGCGCCAGGGGGCCACGCCGTGCGTGGTCCTGCAGTTCGTTGGCGCCGTGCTGCAGTGCGCGCTGCGTGGCCTCTTCATCGTGCAGGCCGGTAGCGGGATTGACCTGGTAGGCCTGGGCGAGCTCGTGGGCGTCGCGCAGGTGGGCATCTGCTCGGGGGGCGTTGGCAGGGGTAAGGGGGTCGGTCGTCATGCAGTATTTCTGTTGGGGCGATGAACGATGCCGTGGGGGCTCACGCGCGGGTGGGGGTGTTCACAAGGAGGTCCCACCTTAGCCCAAACACATGTCATGCTTTGCAACTGAGCCGATGCGGGACGTCCCCGGTGGATATATGTGCTATATAAAACATAGCTGCTTGCGCTTATCCAGTAAGGACTAGAGGCCTATTTGACCAATAAATTTGGCCCGCCGGACCCGCATGGCCCATTCAGCTATCGCGCGGTCACGGTCGTCAGGGAGCCTTGTGGGGCCTGGTCTTGTAGAAGGCAACCGGCGCTTCGGGCACCTGCTGGAGCACGGCGCGCTTGATCTTGCCCATGACATGCATCTCGCAAGGCTTGCAATCGAAGCGCAAAGTGAGCTTTTCCTTGCCATTGATCAGTTGCAAGGGCTCGGCCCGAATGGTGCCCTGCACGCCCGTGACGCCCTTGGCCTGCTTGGGGCAAAGGCTCATCGAATAGCGCACGCAGTGCTTGGTGATCATGAGGCTGACCTCGCCTTCCTCCTCATGCGCCTCGTAGGCCGCAGCGATCACCTTCACGCCATGGCGCACGTAAAAATCGTGTGCCTTGTGGTTGAACACGTTGCCCAGAAAGCTCAGCGTGTCTTCGGGGTAGGGCGCGGGCGGCTCCACCGGGGCGGCGCGTGGCAGGCGTACAAAGCCCTTGCTGCGCGATGCCTCCAGGTCGCTGAGCGCCTCGCGGCGCAAGGCGTTGAGCGCCGAGGCGGGCACAAACCAGGGCTGCGAGAGCTGCAGGGCAAGGTCGTTGACTGCAAAAATCGTGGCACCAAACCGGCCTAGCTGTTCGCGCAGGCTGGCTTCGGCCCGGGCGGCATCGGTGGCGCTTTGGTGGGCGTGCTGAATGCGCGCGCTGCCCGTGTAGCCGTCTTCGTCGGTCAGCGTGAGGGCCAGGCCGCCGGGTTGCTCAGTCAGCTGCACCCACAGGCCGATTCGCCGGTCGCTCGATTTCTTGTCGAGCACGCGCACCCAGTCCATGTCACGGTTGCGGTTGATCTCGGTGCCCTTGCGCAGGTCTTTGAAGCCCTCCATCGGGTCTTTGGGAAACACGCGCCACTGCGTGGTGCTGCGCGGCGAGGCCGGCTCGGCCCGGTTGATGGCCATGCCCACCAGCTCCTTGTGCAGGTCGTAGTAGCACAGGCCGTCGCCGTTGTGCAGGATGGTGGCGGGGTTGCTCACTTCCAGCTCCACAAAGTCGGGGCCCACCTTGGTGACCCAGCCAATGGCCTGGCCGGGGTTTTTGGGGGTGTCAAAGGCGCCGATGTCTTCCTTGCGGCCGTTCACAAAGTAGTCGGTGAACTCGCGGTTGAAGTTTTGCAGCGGGTCGGGCGTGAACGTGAAGGTGGTGCGCCCGCTGGACGAGCGCGACAGCGGGTGGCCCGAGGCCTCGCGTTCCTCGATGATTTCGTCCAGCAGCGTGCGGTAGTGGGCGGTGATGTTCTTCACATAGCCCATGTCCTTGTAGCGCCCCTCGATCTTGAAGCTGCGCACGCCCGCGTCGATGAGCGCGCGCAGGTTGTCGCTCTGGTTGTTGTCTTTCATCGAGAGCACATGCTTGTCGTGCGCGATGAAGCGGCCTTGCGCGTCGGTCACCTGGTAGGGCAGGCGGCAAGCCTGGCTGCAGTCGCCCCGGTTGGCGCTGCGGCCCGTTTGCGCGTGGCTGATGTTGCACTGGCCGCTGTAGGCCACACACAGCGCACCGTGGATGAAGAACTCGATGTTGGCGCGGCCGGGGGCATCGACCGGGCCCAGCGCCTTGTGCACGGCGGCAATCTGCTGCACCGTGAGTTCGCGCGCCAGCACGATTTGCGACAGGCCTGCGTCCTGCAGAAAACGCGCTTTTTCGGGTGTGCGAATGTCGGTCTGGGTGCTGGCGTGCAGCTGGATGGGGGGCAGGTCGATCTCCAGGAGGCCCATGTCCTGGATGATGAGCGCATCGGCACCCGCCTCGTACACCTGCCAGGCCATGCGGCGCGCTGCCTCCAGCTCGTCATCGCGCAAGATGGTGTTGAGCGTGATGAAAATGCGGGTGTTGAAGCGGTGCGCGTGTGCAATCAGGCGCTCCAGATCGCGGATGTCATTGCCCGCGCCGGCACGGGCGCCAAAGGCGGGGCCACCGATGTACACGGCATCGGCGCCGTGGTTGACGGCCTCGATGCCGATGTCGGCGTCGCGGGCGGGGGAGAGCAGTTCGATCTGGTGGGGCAGCAAAGACATGGGGCAATTATCCCAGCGCCGGTTGCCGGGCGTGGCGGCCGGCACGCACAGGCTTGAGGTACTGCTGGCCGTGACTGCGACAGACGCTGCAGGTGAGCCCTTTGCAACCGACAAATCCATAAGCGAAATTAATTCACCAGAAAAATCCATGCTTGTTTGCCCATGCTGTGGCTGCGGCCAGACACGGGCGTACGATGCGGGGTTTTGCGCCCCTGTGGGGTGCTGTTTTTCTTCAATATTGATGGAAATGGAGCCGTGATGTCTGCTTACCGCCTGCGTTTTTCCCTGCAATGGACGGCCGCTGCCGCCCTCGCCGTGGCCTGTGGCGCCACGCTGGCCCAGGACGTGCAAACCGTCAAGATCGGCCACGCTGGCCCCATATCGGGTGGCATTGCCCACATCGGCAAAGACACCGAAAACGGTGTGCGCATGGCGGTGGACGACCTGAACACGCAGAACCTGGTCATTGGTGGCAAAAAGATCAAGTTCGTGATCGCCGCCGAGGACGACGCCGGTGACCCGCGCCAGGCCACCGCCGTGGCACAAAAGTTGTGCGACCAGAAGGTGGCCGGTGTAGTGGGCCACCTGCAGTCGGGCACGTCCATTCCCGCATCGTCGATCTATGACAAGTGTGATCTGCCACACATCACGGCATCGGCTTCCAACCCTGACCTGACCAAGCCCGGCTACAAGACGTCGTTCCGCCTTATCGCCAACGACAACGCCCTGGGCGCGGCGCTGGCCCTGTTTGCGGCAGATGCCCTCAAACTCAAGAGCGTGGCCATCATTGACGACCGCACGGCCTACGGCCAGGGCGTGGCCTCGGTGTTCAAGGCCACGGCGCTGCAAAAAGGCCTGAAGGTGGTGGCAGAGGAGTTCACCAACGACAAGGCCACGGACTTCATGGCCATTCTCACGGCCATCAAGAACAAGAAGCCCGACGCCATCTTTTACGGCGGCCTCGATGCACAGGCGGGCCCCATGCTGCGCCAGATGGAGCAACTGGGCCTGGGCGACGTGAAGTATTTCGGCGGCGATGCACTGTGCACGCCCAAGCTACCCGAGTTGGCCGGCAAGTCGCCAGCTGTCAAGAATGTGACCTGTGCCACCGGTGGCGCATCGGTGGACAAGATGCAGGGCGGCGCCGATTGGAAGAAGCGTTACGACGCCAAGTTCCCCGGCCAATTCCAGATCTACAGCCCCTATGCCTACGATGCCGCCATGGTGCTGGTGGATGCCATGAAGCGCGCCAACTCGGTGGACCCGCTGGTCTTCGGCCCTTTCCTGAGCAAGACCCAGTACAAGGGTGTGACGGCCAACATCAGCTTCATTGCCAAGGGTGAGCTGGCGGCGCCTGCTGTGACGCTTTATACCTACAAGGATGGCACCCGCGTTCCGCTGAACTGATACAGGCTGGATACAGAGCAGGGCATCGCGGCGCGGGCCGGGCCCTGCCCGGGGCGTGCGGGTGAACGGGGGGCCCTTGCGGCAAAAACCACGGATTTGCCACTACAGTGGGGCCCATGTATCTGCCGCCCCAGTTTCATTCACACGACCCGGCCCATGCCCGCGCCCTGATGCGCGAGCACCCGCTGGCCAGCCTGGTGTCCACCGACGATGAAGGGTTTCCCTTCGTCACCCACCTGCCGCTGCATGCGCAGGAGCGGGGCGACACGCTGGTGCTGCTGGGCCATTGCGCCCGGCCCAACCCGCACTGGCGCTATCTGCAGGCGCGGCGCAAGGCGCTGGTTACTTTCATGGGGCCGCAGGCCTACCTTTCGCCGTCGGTGTATCCGGATCTCGCCCGGGTACCCACCTGGAACTATCTGGCCGTTCACTGCCGCGTGCAGGCCCGCCTGATCGAGGAACCCGCTGCCAAGGATGCGCTGCTCAAGCAGCTGATTGGCGACCACGAGCCGCCCTATGCGGCGCAGTGGCGCGGCCTGGGCGAAGCGTTTGCGCACAAGATGCTTGCGGGCATCGTGGCGTTTGAGCTGGAGGTGGTGGAGCTGCAGTGCAAGCTCAAGCTCAACCAGCACCGGCGTGAATCCCATGCCGCCATGTACGCACAGTACCGGCAAGGCGATCCCGATGCCCAGGCGCTGGCGCAATGGATGGAACGGCTGGGCATGGTGCCCGAGTCTGCAAACAACCCGGAGGTCTGACATGCGTGGAGTATTTGGATTGGTGGGCCTGGTGGTGGCGTTGGCCATTGTGGGTGTTCTGGCCAAGAAGCAACTGGCGTCCACCCGCACGCCGGTGCCTTCGTTGCAACAGCCTGCCGCGTCAAGCGGCGCTGGTACCCCGGCGCCGACGGGCACTGTGCGCGAGCAAAGCCAGCAGGTGCAGCAGCAGGTCAAGCAGCAGATGGAAGGCCTGATGCAGCAAGCCCGGCCCATGCCCGATGATTCCAAGTAAATATTGAACAAAATGGCCTGTAGCGCTTATGGATAAAGCGCTAAGAGCTATTAAATATATAGCAATGCAATTGGAGCAAGACGCGCACTGGATGCGCCAGGCGCTGGCCGAGGCACAGGCCGCAGCGCTGGCGGGCGAAGTGCCGGTGGGGGCGGTGGTGGTCAAGGATGGCCAGGTGATTGCCACGGGCCGCAACGCACCGGTGTTGGGGAACGACCCCACCGCACACGCGGAAATCGTGGCGCTGCGCGCAGCGGCGCAGCATCTGGGCAACTACCGGCTCGATGGCTGCACGCTCTATGTCACGCTGGAGCCCTGCGCCATGTGCAGCGGCGCCATGCTGCATGCGCGCGTGCAGCGCGTGGTGTTTGGCGCACCAGACCCCAAGACGGGCGCCGCGGGCTCGGTGCTCAACCTGTTTGGGCATGCCGAGCTGAACCACCACACTGACGTGCAGGGCGGGGTGCTCGCGCACGAGTGCAGCGCGCTGCTAGGCACTTTTTTTCGTCAACGGCGCACCCAGCAACGCGCCCAGGCCTTGGCGCGCCATCCGCTGCGCGATGACGCCCTGCGCACGCCCGATGCGGCCTTTGCCGATCTGGCCGGTTACCCCTGGGCGCCGCATTACATCAGCGACCTGCCCAGCCTGGCGGGGCTGCGCATGCACTACCTGGACGAGGGGCCGCAACAGTCGCCGCGCACCTGGCTGTGCCTGCATGGCAACCCGAGCTGGAGCTATCTCTACCGCCACATGCTGCCCGTGTTTCTGGCGGCGGGCGACCGCGTGGTGGCGCCCGACCTGATTGGTTTTGGCAAAAGCGACAAACCCAAGAAAGATGGTTTTCACCAATTCGCATGGCACCGCCAGGTACTGCTGGAGCTGGTTGACCGGCTGGATCTGCGCAACACGGTGCTGGTGGTGCAGGACTGGGGCGGGATTTTGGGCCTGACCTTGCCCATGGACATGCCCGGGCGTTTTGCGGGCCTGCTGGTCATGAACACCATGCTGGCCACGGGCGATGCACCGCTGCCGCCCGGCTTTGCGCAATGGCGCGAGATGTGTGCCAAAAAACCGCTGTACAGCGTGGCGCGCCTGTTTGCGCGCGGCAACCCGCACCTGACCAGCAGCGAATGCGCGGCCTACGATGCGCCGTTTCCCGACCGTGGCTACCGCGCCGCATTGCGCGCGTTTCCGGCACTGGTGCCCGGGCAGGCAGACGCCGAGGGGGCGGCCGTGTCACGGGCGGCACGCGATTTCTGGCAACACGACTGGCAGGGGCGCAGCCTGATGGCTGTAGGCGTGCAAGACCCGGTGCTGGGCATGCCCGCCATGCAGGCGCTGCAACGCGACATTCGGGGCTGCCCGCCGCCCATCGTTTTGCCACAGGCGGGGCACTTTGTGCCAGAGCACGGCCAGGCCCTCGCCGTGCAGGCTGTGGAATACTTCAGGCCCTGATTGCGCAGCCTGCCAGGTTGTGCCCCCCATTCTTACGGAGCAGGCCGCTGCCTGGCCTGAACGCTTTGCCCCACCACCACGACCCGTCGCACTGCGAACACGACCACGGCCCCCAACACATCTACATCTACTCGCCCGCTGGCGCCATCCGCGACAAGGCCGCGTTCAAGCGCGGCATTGCGCGCCTGAAGGCCATGGGCCACGAGGTGGAAGTGGACCCCGATGCCCAGGCCGTGCACACGCGCTTTGCCGGTGATGACGCCACGCGCCTTGCCGCCATTCACCGCGCAGCGGCCAGCGGGGCCGACGTGGCGCTGATCACGCGAGGGGCTTATGGCCTCACGCGCATCCTCCCGGGCATCCGCTACAAGGCCGTGGCCAAGGCCATCGATGGCGGCATGAAGTTTGTGGGCCTGAGCGATTTCACGGCGTTCCAGAGTGCCATGCTGGCGAAGACCGGTGCGGTGACCTGGGCGGGCCCCGGGTTGATCGGCGACTTTGGTGTCGAGGGCGAGCCCGACGACATCATGCTGGCCTGCTTTGATGACCTGCTGACGGGCCACGGCGAGGGCGCTGGCTGGCGCATGGCGCGTGAAAAACCGCAAGC
The DNA here is from genome assembly GCF_000526295.1 of Acidovorax sp. JHL-3. Lineage (NCBI taxonomy): Bacteria > Pseudomonadati > Pseudomonadota > Betaproteobacteria > Burkholderiales > Comamonadaceae > Acidovorax > Acidovorax sp. JHL-3. Next base: position 2,858,232 of record NZ_JAFU01000001.1, on the reverse strand, counting down.
CGACGGCAAGCCGGCAGTGGCCGACATGTACGTGAAGAACGCCACCCTTTGGGGCGGTAACCTGGCTGTGCTGACGGGCCTGGTGGGCACGCCGTATCTGCCCACGGTGCGTGGCGGCATCCTGTTCGTGGAAGACGTGGGCGAGCACCCCTACCGCATCGAGCGCATGCTCACGCAACTGCTGCACGCGGGCATCCTGGCCCAGCAGAAGGCCGTGGTGCTGGGTCAGTTCACCAACTACAAGCTGGCGCCCCACGACAAGGGGTTCAAGCTGCAATCCGTGGTGGACTGGCTGCGCACCCAGATCAAGGCGCCCGTGCTTACCAATCTGCCATTCGGGCATGTGCAAACCAAGGTGTTGCTGCCGGTGGGGGCGAAGGTGTCGCTGTCAGTGGAAGACCGCGATGCGCTGCTCTACTGGGGACACCAGCACTGATGGCAGATTAAGAGCGGCTAACAAAACTCTTCTGGCGTCGTTGCAGCGTCTTGTCGTACTACTCGTACTGCCTGCGACGCTGCGCCTAGCCAGAACCGCTTCGCTGAGTTTTGTTAGCCGCTCTAAAGATTAGCGGGCCTGGATGCCCCGCCCAGCGTGCGGGGCAGCTGCCCCTGAAACAGCGGTGTCAATTGGGTCAGCGTGGCATTGGCGACGGCCTCGCCCCGCAGCGGCACCAGCATGGCGCGCAAATCCATGCGCAGGTACCACAGCGCTTCGATATCGCTCGCGTAGCGCAGGCGCATGTTCATGCGGGCGACTTCGCTGCCACCGAGGCCCACCAGGCACTGGATCATCGCGCAGCGAACTTCTTCGAGACCATGGTTGCGCACCCATGAAGTCGACGCAGGAGCATCGCGGCCCAGCAGGCCGTGCAGACTGTTGCGAAGATTGGGTTTGTTCCAGCGCATGAAGAAATGGCAGGCTGTCTGCGAGTGGCAGGACGGGCCAAGTTACGCGGGAGCAAGGCGGCGCGCAAGGGGTGTGCTCCTCTTTTTGCAGAAAGACAACACGCCACGGCCACTTTTCTCCACTTTACACGGGGTGGGGGCTGTTTTGGTGGGGGGCACAAGAGGCTGGACGGGCGATGGTTGGATTTTTGCGAACGACCGTGTCATTTAGCGCGTGCGCTGCAGCAGGGCTTGCACTAAACTGATCTGGATAAAGGCAATAAAGGGCGTGAGTTCATGAGTGTTCTGTCGACGGTCGTGTTTGCGGATATTTCAGGCAGCGCGTCGTTGTATGAAACCCTTGGCAATGAACGAGCCACCGAGGCCGTCACCCAGGTCACCCAGTGGATTGGCGGCACCATCGAAGCCCATCGCGGCCGCATCGTGAAGAATCTGGGCGACGGTGTACTGGGAATTTTCGGAGACGCGGCAAGCGCTGTCTCGGCCGCTGCGGCCATGCTGCGCGGACACCAGGAACGACTGAGCCGATGGCCCCTGCCGCTGCGCATGAATATCCGCGTGGGCGTGGCCAGCGGCGATGTGGTGGATGTGGACGGAGATTGCTATGGCGATGCCGTGAATGTCGCTTCCCGATTGTGTGAGCGCGCCGGGCCCGCAGAAATCTGGGCCACGGAAGCCGCGGTGCTGCTGTCGGGCGCCGCACCCTCGGTGTGGTACCGCAAGCTGGGCACGATGGGAATTCGCGGCAAATCCGAAAAACTGATGCTCTACCAGGTGGAGTGGCGTGAAAACGAAGAGCCCGACTCGTTGACCATGCAGGCCGCGCTGGTCAGCCAGTTCGCACCCGTGGACTCGGTCCTGGGGCAGATCCAGTTTTCGTGGCACGGCGTCGACCTGTCCTTCACCTCTGCCGAGGCACCCGTGCACATTGGCCGCGCCACCGATGCGCGCGTGTGCATCAACGACCCCCGCGTTTCACGGCTGCACGCGCGCATCGATTGGCGCGGCAGCGGCTTTGTGCTGACCGACATGAGCAGCTTTGGCACCTGGGTGCGCTTTGATGGCAGCGATGTCCCCGTGCAACTGCGCCGCGATGCCTGCAACCTGCATGGCACCGGCGAGATGGCGCTGGGGGTTTCGTTTGCTGATTCGAGTGCTCCCGTCGTCAAATTCCAGGTGGCCGGAGGCTGCGCGCACCTCGGTTGATTGCCCGCGCGCCCCGCGCCATGCGCTGGCAAAGGGTCGGGTCACACCGCACCGGCCAGGGCAGCGCCCATTTCCAACAAAAGCTTGAGGAGACATACACCATGGTGTGGGCACAACGCGCATTCGTCGCACTGGTAGCAGGGGCCTTGCTGGCGGGGGGCGGCATGGCCGTGTATGTGCAGCGTGCTTTTCCGGCGCTGGATGGGCGCTTGGCGGTACAAGGGTTGCGCCATGGCGTCAGCGTGCAGCGCGATTCAGCCGATGTCACGCACATCCAGGCGCAGTCTGCGCAGGATGCGTGGTTTGCCATGGGTTACGTGCACGCGCAAGAGCGCACCTGGCAGCTCGAATTCAACCGCCGGGTCATGCATGGCGAGTTGTCCGAAGTTTTTGGCCCTGCCACGCTGGAGACCGACAAGCTCATGCGTGCGCTCGACATCATGGGCCATGCACGCCGGCAATATGCCGGGCTGCCCGCCCACGCCCGCGAGGCGCTGCAGGTCTACAGCCAGGGCATTCATGCCTTCCACAAAAACCTGCCGCAGGCATTGCCCCCCGAGTTTCATGTGCTGGGGGTAAAGCCCGGCGGCGCCACCGGTGCTGTCTGGCAGCCTGAAGACAGCGTGGGCTGGGCGTTGATGATGGCGCTGGACCTGGGCGGCAACTGGGGCAACGAGTTTGCCCGCCTGTCGGTGGCCAGAACGCTGGACACCGGGCGCCTGTGGCAGCTGATGCCGCCCTATCCGGGCGAGCCCCCTGCGGCGTCGGCCGATCTGGCCAGTTTGTACCGGCAACTGGGCATCTACCGGGATGCCGCAACGCCAGCTAACCCCACCGACACCCTGGGCGGCAAGCCCGAGGCCACAAGCGCCGCGCCGCAAGGGACCGGGGGCGTGTTTTCGCGCCAGGTCAGCCAGGGCATGCTGGCCTGGGCACAAGACCTCACCCGCAACGCCGGCACCTCTGAAGGCAAGGGCAGCAACAACTGGGTGCTGGCAGGTTCGCGCACGGTCAGCGGCAAACCCTTGCTTGCCAACGACCCCCACCTGGGCCTGAGCGCGCCGGCCATCTGGTATTTTGCGCGGCTCAAGGCGCCGTCGGGCACCGCTGCCGATGGCACCCCCATTGGTGCCCTGGATGTCATCGGCGCCACCTTGCCGGGGCTGCCCTTTGTGGTGCTGGGCCGCACCGACAGCGTGGTTTGGGGTTTCACCAACACCGGCCCGGATGTGCAAGACCTGTATCTGGAGCAGATCAACCCCGCCGACCCCGGCCAGTACCGCACGCCCGAGGGCTGGATGCCCTTTGCGCAGCGCACCGTGACCATTCGCGTCAAGGGCCAGCCCGATGTGGTGCTGCCGCTGCGCACAACCCGCCATGGCCCGGTATTGAGCGACGTGCAAAAGCCGCACGCCGAGGTGCTGGACCTGCGCAAATATGTGCTGGCGCTGCGCTGGAGTGCGCTGGATGCCGACAACCAGACGGTGCTTGCCGGGCTGCAGACCAACCAGGCAAAGTCGGTGGATGCGCTGTTTGAGGCGCTGGAGCCCTACCACTCGCCCATGCAGAGCGTGGTGGCCGCCGATGTGCACGGCAGCATCCGCTTCAAGGCCATGGGCAAGGTGCCTTTGCGCCACGCGGACAATGACATTCGCGGCGTGGCGCCGTCGCCCGGCTGGGATGCGCGCTACGACTGGCAAGGCTGGTTGCCCTCTGCCCAGGCGCCCCAGGGCGATGGCGGCAGGGGCTGGGTGGCCACCGCCAACCAGCGCGTCACTGCGCCCGACTACCCGCATTACCTCACGCAAGACTGGGCGTTGCCATACCGTTTTGACCGCATTGCCCAGCTGATCGAGGCGACCCCCCGGCACGATGGGGCCAGCATGCAGGCCATCCAGGCCGATGTCTTGTCGCTGGCCACGCTGCGGTTGCTGCCCCATGTGCGCAAGGCCTCGCCACAGCATCCGCTGGCGGTACAAGTGCAGGCATTGCTGCACGATTTTGACGGCGTCATGGATGCCCACCGGGCCGCCCCGCTGGTGTTTGCCGCGTGGACGGACGAGCTGGCACGGGGCGTGATTGCCCCCCACATAGGGGAAGATCGCTTCAAGGCCACCTACGGCAAGCGTGACTACCGCGCCGCCCTGGAAGGAATTCTGGAGCGCGACGATGTCTGGTGGTGCCAGCCGCTGTCGTGTGCCGACCAGTCGGCAGCCGCGCTGGTGCGTGCACTGGATCGCCTGCAGGCCGACTATGGCCCCGACCCGGCTCGCTGGCGCTGGGGCGATGCCCATCCTGCGCTCAGCAGCCACCGCCCCTTCGGCAACGTGGCGCTGCTGGCACCTTACTTTGATGTCAACGTGCCTTCGCCCGGCGATGCCTACACGGTGAATGCGGGGCAATACAACGCGGGTGACGCCAGGGGCGCTTTCGTGAACCGCCATGCGGCTTCGCTGCGCGCGGTGTACGACCTGGCCGACCTGGAAAACTCACGCTTCATCTACCAGACGGGCCAGAGCGGGCTGGTGTTCTCCCCACGCTACCGCGACATGCGTGCCACTTGGGCGCAGGCGGGTTACCGCAACCTGCAACGGCAGCCTGCACGCATGCAGCACGATTTGCGGCTGGTGCCCGCGCCATAGCGTCTCTTGCCTCGAAAAAGGCAGGACGAGTACGTGAAAGGGTGCCCAGACACAGCGCAGGCCAGCCAAGGGCGCAAATGGCGGCGGGACGGGCCTGGAGCGACCGGGGAACGCCGCTCAGCACCGCCCTCGCGGCAACCCTGCCGGGTCAACGTCTTGATCGTCTGAATATATGAAAAAAAATGGCTCTAGCCCTTTATGGATAAGCGCTAGCAGCTATAAATATGGAAGCAAATGGTTCGGTGTCGGGCAGCACGTAGGCCACGCCGCTGGAGCGCCCAAACAAGGGATCGATCCACTGGTTGTAAAACGCCGCGGGCGCATTGATGCAGCCATAGCTGATCCGTTTGTCCTGCGCGCTGCGGCTGGCCAGACGTTGCAGGCGCCGCTCGGAAGCGCTGACGCTGCGCACGCGGTGCAGCGAAACCGCCGATTCGTAGTCAATCCACACGATGTCTTCGCCGCGCAGGTTGCGGCCAGGCTCGGTCACAAAACGGCCGGCAGGGGTGGTGCGTTCTTCGGGGCGAACCTGGGCCAACGGGCGCTGGCCGATGCCGGGCACCGAATGGTCGCCGCGCGCCGCACCCAGCAGCACCGGGGCAGAGCCCAGCCACCGCGCCTGTGCCGAAAAAACGTGGATGCGGGCGGCCAGTTTGTCTACCACCGCAAAGGGCAGGCCTTGGTTGTCGCCGGTTCCTTCGATCCAGCGCACCAGCTGGCGCACCAAAGGGCTGGTGCCAGCAGCAGGGTGGCCGTCTGCGAGCGGCGTTGCGGGCAGGTTTGCCGACGCTGCGTGGCCTGCCGGGGCCATCACTGTGGCAATCCATGCACCTGCACCACACAGCAAGGTGCGGCGGTTCCGCGGCAGGGGATTCAGGGGTGGGCAAGAACGAGGCATAGCGCCTGCCATCGTATCGTCTTGGTGCGCGCCGATGGCTGCCATCGCGGTGAAATCATTCCATCTGTGCGGGGTGTGTGCACAAAATGCACCCTGGCCAAGGGTGATCCGCAGAGTCGTGAGGCGTGTGAAGATTTTCTCGCTGCAATTGTTTTCTTTGCAGATGAAAAAATGAGCCAAAACAGGCTTTAGCCCTTATTCCGTAAGCGCTGGTAGCTATCAAAATAAGAAAACCCGCCCAGGACTGCCGAGGCAACCCGAAGGCGGGGAGGGGTGGCAAGCGGGCCTTGGCAATACCGGTGTGCGTGGCACCCGCCAGCGCCCAGCGGTGTTGTCAGCCAGCAGCCGCGGGCGATCAGGGCTTTGGCGGTGCGTACTTGCCCAGTTCCATCTTGGCGATGGAGTTGCGGTGCACTTCGTCCGGGCCATCGGCAAAGCGCAGTGTGCGTGCCTGGGCGTAGGTAAAGGCGAGCGGGAAGTCGTCACTCACGCCGCCGCCGCCGTGCGCCTGCATGGCCCAGTCGATCACGTCGCAGGCCATGGTGGGTGCCACCACCTTGATCATGGCGATTTCGGTGCGTGCGACCTTGTTTCCGGCGGTGTCCATCAGCCACGCGGCCTTGAGCGTGAGCAGGCGGGCCATGTCGATCTTGCAGCGCGCCTCGGCAATGCGCTCTTGCGTCACGCCTTGCTGCGCCACCGTCTTGCCAAAGGCCACGCGCGCCATGGAGCGCTTGCACATGAGTTCCAGTGCGCGCTCTGCCAGGCCGATCAGGCGCATGCAGTGGTGGATGCGTCCGGGGCCAAGGCGCCCTTGTGCGATTTCGAAGCCACGGCCTTCGCCCAGCAGGATGTTGGAGGCTGGAACGCGCACGTTCTCGAACAGCACCTCGGCGTGGCCGTGGGGTGCGTCGTCGTAGCCGAACACATTAAGTGCACGCACGATCTTCACGCCGGGTGTGTTGGCGGGCACGAGGATCATGCTCTGCTGCGAGTGGCGTGGGGCGTCCGGGTTGGTCTTGCCCATGGTGATGAACACCGAGCAACGCGGGTCCATGGCACCCGATGTCCACCATTTGCGGCCGTTGATGACGTATTCGTCCCCCTGGCGCTCGATGCGGGTGGCGATGTTGGTGGCATCGCTCGAAGCCACGTCGGGTTCGGTCATGGCGAAGGCGGAGCGGATCTTGCCCTCGAGCAGCGGCTTGAGCCAGCGGGCCTTGTTTTCCGCGTCACCGTAGCGGGCGATGGTCTCCATGTTGCCGGTGTCGGGGGCCGAGCAGTTGAAGACTTCGCTCGACCACAGCACGCGGCCCATGATTTCGGCCAGGGGGGCGTATTCCTGGTTGGTCAGGCCCGCACCGTGGTAGCCCGATGCCTCGGCCGTGTCCACGGGCAGGAACAGGTTCCACAGCCCGGCGGCCTGGGCCTTGAGCTTGAGGTTTTCGATGGTCTGCAGCGGCGTCCAGCGCTTGCCCACGGCCGTGTTGGCGGCCAGCTCGGCGGCGTAGGCTGCCTCGGCCGGGTAGATGTGGTCGTCCATGAACTGGAGCAGCTTGGCCTGCAGTTCCTTGGTCTTGGGGGAGTAGTCAAAGTCCATGGGGGGTCTCCGTCAAAAAAATCGATCGTGGGTTTAGCTGCGCTGGGCGAACGACCAGGCCAGCTGGGCCATGGGGCGCGCCGTATCGCCCGAGGCCTTGGCCTGCGCGCTGGAGGCTGTGCCCGCCTCCACCCGCTTGGCGATGCCCTGCAGGATGGCGGCGATGCGGAACATGTTGTAGGCCATGTAGAAGTTCCAGTCGGCGCGCAGCGCCTCGGGCGTGGTGATGCCCGTGCGCTCGCAGTACAGGCGGATGTAGCTGTCCTCGTCGGGAATGCCCAGCGCCGCTAGGTCTTGGCCCGCGATACCCCGGCCCATCGCGGCAGGGATGTGCCAGCTCATGCAGTGGTAGCTGAAATCGGCCAGGGGATGGCCCAGGGTGGACAGCTCCCAGTCGAGCACAGCAACCACGCGCGGCTCGGTCGGGTGGAACATGAGGTTGTCGAGCCGGTAGTCGCCATGCACGATGGAGACCTTGCTTTCGTCACGGGCGCTGGCGGGCATGTTGGCGGGCAGCCACTGCATGAGCTTGTCCATCTCTTCGATGGGTTGGGTGATGGAGGCCACATACTGCTTGCTCCAGCGCCCGATCTGGCGATCAAAGTAGTTGCCGGGCTTGCCATAGCTTGCCAGGCCCCTGTCGGCAAACTTCACCGAGTGCAGGGCCGCAATCACGCTGTTCATTTCGTTGTAGATGGCACTGCGCTCTGTCGGCGTCATGCCGGGCAGGGACTGGTCCCACAGCACACGGCCCTGCATGCACTCCATCACATAAAACGCGCGGCCAATCACCGATTCGTCTTCGCACAGCACATGCATGCGTGGCACTGGCACATCGGTGCCATACAGGCCGCTCATCACCGCAAACTCGCGCTCGATGGCATGGGCCGATGGCAGCAGCTTGGCCACAGGGCCGGGCTTGGCGCGCATCACATAGCTGGCGCCGGGGGTGATGAGCTTGTAGGTGGGGTTGGATTGCCCACCCTTGAACATCTCGACCGTCATGGGGCCGGTAAAGCCCTCCATGTTGCGGGTGAGCCATGCGGTCAGGGTGTCAATGTCGAATGCATGCTGCTCCGAGACCGGGCGCGTGCCAACGAAGTGATCAAAGTTGCTCATAGTTCCAAAAGGTAGTCGCACTGAGAGGGCGTGGTTGCCGCACCGCAGGCGCAAGAAAATGGGGCCTGCAGCAGCCCAGGGGCGCTGTGCTCAGGCGTCGGCTTCGGCGATCCGCATCAGCGCCTGGCGGTCGCGCACCACCAGGCCGCCCGGCTCGATGCGGATGGCATCTTCGCGTTCCATGGCCTTGAGTTCCTGGTTGACCCGTTGGCGTGATGCACCCAGCAGTTGCGCCAGTTCTTCCTGTGCCAGCTGCAGGCCAATGCGCATTTCGCTGCCGTCCGACAGGCTGGGAATGCCGTAGCTGCGCACCAGGTGTACCAGCTGCTTGGCCAGGCGTGCGCGCAGGGGCAGGGTGTTGAGGTCTTCGACCAGGCCGTAGAGTTGCCGGATGCGCCGCGCGTGCAGGCGCAGCATGGCTTCGTAGAACTCGGTGTGCGCCGCAAGAATTTTCTTGAAGTCGGCCTTGGCCACGCACAGGATGGTGGTGTCGCCATGTGCATAGGCGTCGTGCGTGCGCCGGTCGCCGTCGAAAATGGCCACGTCGCCGAACCAGATGCCCGGCTCCACATAGGTCAGCGTGATCTGCTTGCCGGAGATGGAGGTGGAGCTCACCCGCACCGCACCGCGCGCGCAGGCAATCCACTCCTCGGGCGGGTCGCCGCGGGCGGCTATGAGGCCGCCATCCTTGAAGCGTTTGACGTAGGCACATCGCAGGATGTCGTGTCGAAGGGATGGTGAGAGGGATGAAAACCAGCGACCTGAGTTGATCGCTTCACGTTCTTCGATAGTAAGAATCGGGTCGTCCATGGCCTGTCTTTTGTGTGACTTGAAACAGAACCATTGTCGCGTGAGGGACGGGCACTTACTGTCAGGGTTGTCACCTGCGTGTCTGCTGCCTTTGCCCAAAGCAAAACCCCCGAAACCTTGTGGGGCGCCGGGGGTGCGTGGGTGGGCGGTGAAGTGGGCAGCTATTCGTATTGCGGGGTGTGCTTGTCCAGAAATGCCGCGATGCCCGCACCGGCATTGGCGTGGTGCAGATTTTTGACAAAGTGGTCCCGTTCGCTTGCCAGGTGTGCGGACAGGGTGTTGCGGGGCGCATCGCTCACCAGTTCCTTGATGCTGGCCAGCACGTTGGGCGCCCGCGCATTGAGCTGCTCTGCCAGCGCCAGCGCGGTCGCCAGGGCACTGCCGGGCTCGGTCACGCGGTTGACGATGCCCAGGTCGTGCAGGCGCTCGGCAGTCAACCGGTCGCCGCACATGAGGATCTCGGTGGCCAGCTGGCGCGGCAGCGCCTGCGACAGGCTCCAGCTGGCGCCGCCATCGGGCGACAGGGCCACGTTGCTGTAGGCCATCACAAACACCGCATTGCGGGCCGCCACCACCAGGTCGCATGCCAGTGCCAGCGAAAAGCCGGCGCCTGCCGCAGCGCCTTCGACTGCTGCAATCACCGGCTTGGGAAAAGTACGAATGGTCTCGATCCAGCTGTGCAGGCCTTCGATGCTTTGCGCCTGCACCTGCGGGTCGGCCTGGCGGCTGGCTTGCAGACGCAGCAGGTTGCCTCCTGAGCAAAACACGCCTGCGGCCCCGGTGATGACAACACTGCGCACCTCGGCGCTGCTCTCGGCCACGTTGAGTGCCTCGATGCCGGCGGCATACATGGCGGGGTCGATGGCGTTGCGCAGCTCCGGGTTGCTGAGCGTCAGAACCAGGGTCTGGCCCTCGCGGGCGGCTTGAAGTTGTGCGGGCATGGGGAGTTTGCAGGCGGTAGGGTTGGGTGCTTCCTCAATGCTCTTCAACGTGTGCCAGGCTCAGGCCGATGGCCCCGCGCCGGCGCAACCAGGGGCTGGGGCGGTACCGTGTGTCGCCATACACCGTTTGCATGTTGAACAGCACTTCGAGGATGTTGGTGGGGCCCCAGCGGTCGCCCATGGCCAGTGGTCCGAGTGGGTAGCCAAGCCCCAGCGTGACAGCGGTTTCCAGGTCACGCGGGCTGCAGATCTGCTGCTGGCAGATGTCGCTGGCAATGTTCACGATGGTGGCCACCACGCGCTGGGTGACAAAGCCACCGCTGTCCCGGATCACGCTAACGGCCTTGCCGTCGCGGGCAAAAAGGGCGTGTGCAGCGTCCCGAATATCCACGCGCGTGGCCGGATTGGTGGCCAGCACGCGCCGCCGGGTGGCAGCATCGTCAATGAGCATGTCGATGCCGATGGTGCGGGCGGGATCGAGCCGTTCCACGACCGCGACGGTGGTGATGTCAAAACCCAGCGGTGCCACCAGCGAGATGGCAGTCTGCGACGGTGATGCGCCCGTTTCAATGGTGGCGCCCAGGTCCTTGAGCAGTTGGTAGAGCTCGGCGCGCCGCGCCGCGCGTGTTGAAACCCACACCGGTGGAATGCTGGCAACTTCGGGAACAGCGGGTTCGGCAGGAACCTGCGCCACGCCGTTTTCGTAGCGATAAAACCCTTCGCCCACCTTCTTGCCGAGTATTCCGCCCGCCAGACGCTGCGCAGTGATCACGCTGGGGCGAAAGCGCGGTTCTTCGTAATACTGGTGGTAGATCGACTCCATCACGGGGTGGGAGACATCCAGGGCCGTTAAATCCATGAGTTCGAACGGCCCCAGCTTGAAGCCCACCTGGTCGCGCAGGATGCGGTCGATGGTGGCGAAATCGGCCACGCCTTCACCGACGATGCGCAGCGCTTCGGTGCCAAATCCACGCCCCGCATGGTTGACGATGAATCCTGGGGTGTCTTGCGCCTGCACCGGTGTGTGCCCCATCTGACGCGCATAGTGGGACAGTGACTCGCACACTGTGGGGGCTGTCTTGAGCCCGGCAATCACTTCCACCACCTTCATCAGCGGCACGGGGTTGAAGAAGTGAAAGCCCGCCAGCCGTTCGGGCCGCCGCAATGTGGCCCCGATGGCGGTCACCGCCAGTGAGGATGTATTGGTGGCCAGCACGGCGTGTGGCCCCACCACGGCCTCCAGTTGGGCAAAAAGAGCCTGTTTGGCATCCAGACGCTCCACGATGGCTTCGATGACGAGGTCGCACGACGCCAGGTCGGCGATGGTGGCGACGGGCTCAAGCAGGTTGCCCCAGCCCTGGGCCTGTTCATCGGAAATGCGTCCTTTGTCTTGCAGGCGCTGCCATTGGGCCTGGATGCTGCCGCGCGCCGATGCTGCGGCGTCCGGTTGCATGTCGAGCAAGAGAACCCGACTGCCGGCCTGGGCCGCTATCTGTGCAATGCCTCGGCCCATGGCGCCCGCGCCTACGATGCCCACGATGGGAAACTGATTTTTCATGGCGGCATTATGGCGTTGGCGTTTAGTGACACTTGTGTGCAAAAATGACCACACCAAAAAAAGAAATTTTTGTGAAATTACGTAACGTTATTTTTGGGGCCGGGTGTTTGGTGGTCGTTGGCAGTGCCGCAGCCATTTCGCTGGGGCAAAGCCGGGGGGCCGTCATCCTTGGTGCTCCGGTCGATCTCGTCTTTGATGTGCAACCCGACGAGGGGGCAGATGTTGCTTCGTCCTGTGTCACGGCAGATGTGGCGTTTGGCGACACACCTGTTGCCGAGTCCCGGGTGCGGGTGTCTGCGTTGCCCGAGTTGCCGGGCCGCTCCCCTGCGGTGCGTTTGCAGGTGGCGGGTTCGGTGAATGAGCCCGTCATCTCTGTCACGGTGTCGGCTGGGTGCGCGGGCAAAGTCACCCGCGCCTACATTTTTCTGGTCGATCCGCCCGTTGCCTACGTGCCCGGTCGCGTGGTGAACATTGACCAGCTGGCGTCGGCCCCCCCCGCATCAGGCCGCGATGCTGGCGCAGCTGCAGGTCGCCTCACCTCGCCGCCCGCCGTGCGCCGCAGCGTGCAAGCGCCGGCCGATCCCAGCGCACAGGCCGACGTCGCCACTCCTGCCCCTCGCAAGCCACAGGCCGCCAAGCCGAGAGCTCGCGTCGCACCGCCGCGCACGCCGCGGGTGGCTGCGCCCAAAGCACCTGCACGCGAGGTGAGCGCTGCCAAGGTGGCTGCCCCGGCCCCGGCGCCAGAGCGATCACGCCTGGTGATGGAACCGCTGGATGCCTTGGCCGACCCGTCTGTTGCCTTGCGTCCTTCGGCTGACATGGGGGCCTTGCCGACTCAGGCGTCGGCCTCACAACGGCTGGAAGCGGCAGCGGCCTGGAAGGCCATGAACATGGCACCCGATGCGGCGCAGCGAGATGACGAACGCGTGCGTGTGCTCGAAGCCGAAATGGCCGCCTTGCGTGCCAAATCCGCCTCCGACCAAGCCAGCTTTGCTGAATTGCAGCAGCGACTTGCCTTGATCGAGAGCCAGCGCTTTCCTGCAGGGCTTGTTTATGCGCTGCTGGCTTTGCTGGCGTTGGTATCGGGCCTGCTGGCCTGGGTCTGGAGCAGGGCGCGCCGTGAATCCCGGCTGGCCATTCAGGCCTGGCGCGATTCAGTCGCGTTGAGTGCCAGGCACGGCGATGCCGGTCATCACGATCCCCATGATCTGGTGCCGCACCCCCACGATACTTGGACACCTGAGGATTCGTCGCAGTTTGCGGAAGACACGCATATCCAGTCAGGATCGCAGCCCCTGCAGCCTGTCGTGGCACCCGCGCAAGCAACGCCTGAGCGCGCGCAGCAACCCCTAGCGGTGGCAGAAACCGGGCCACGTGCTGATAGCTTCTCGCATATCGTCAACCCCGAAGCCCTTTTTGACCTTCAGCAGCATGCCGAATTCTTTGTTTCGGTAGGGCAACACGATCAGGCCGTTGAGGTGCTCAAGAAGCACATTGCAGCCCACCGCCAAACATCGCCATCGGCTTATCTTGAGCTCTTGCGGCTGTACCACACGCTGGGGCGCTCGGACGATTTTGCCCAGCTGCGCGATCAGTTCTGCAGCCACTTCAATGCGCAGGTGCCTGAGTTCTCGGCGTTCAGCCGCCAGGGCCGACCTCTGGAGCATTACCTTGATGCACTGGCCGCCATCGAAGCAGAGTGGACCTCGTCCTCCGTGCTGCAGTTGCTCGAAAAGTATCTGTTCCGCAGGGCGGGGGATGCATCGGTTGCACCGTTTGATCTGGCGGCATTTGACGATCTGTTGCTGTTGCTGGCCATTGCGCAAACCACGCCGGCAAGCGCTCGTGGGGCAGCGCCTCCGCGCATGCGCACAACACCACTTGCTTCGCCGCTGGATGCTCTGGACGGCGCAGTGTCAGAGCCGTTGCACGTTAAATCGCCTTCGGCTGCGGTCCCCGTTGTCGATCTGCCCCTGGATTCGCTGACTGCCAGCCTGGAGTTTGATTTTGGCCATCATGCGCCCGCAGCGCCCGAACTTTCTAGCAACGCAGTCCTGAAGCCCGGCGCACCAACAGAGTCCCATGAGCTGGACCTGGATTTGTCCGATCCTCCGCATCTCACGCTCAGCGATCTGCCTCCCGTTCCGGTCACGGTGGCGCCGCGTCCAGACCAGCCGATTGGCTTTGGCATGGCCAACGATCTGGTGGAAGTGCGCCTTGAACTCGAAGAGCTCGAACAACGCAAACCCGAACCCAAGGTGTGAACCGAACCCGGGGCGCTGCGGTGCCAGGTCGCTCTCGGTCATGCTGACGGGAGAACCACCTCCGCTACCGACGCTTGTGCGGTGTGGTGGGGGTGTTGCAGCCACCGGCAAATCCCCGGCAGCCTGGACGCTGACCCATTTACGCTGTCCCAGCGCCAGGGCGCTACGTTGTGGCCATGCGTGCCATTAGCTGGCGCGCAGCCTTTTCGGGGTTGGGTGCGTTGACCAGCGCCCGCACCACCGCGATAGAGCCCACGCCGGTGCCCAGCACTTCGCCAAACTGATCAGCGCCAATGCCTCCAATGGCCACCAGTGGATAGCCTTGCATCAGGCGCGCATAAGCCGCCAGGCGGCCTATGCCCTGGGGCGCCGTCGCCATTTTTTTGAGCGTCGTGGGAAACACCGCCCCCAAGGCGACATAGCTGGGGCCCACGGCGTCGGCGCGCACCATTTCTGCGTAGCCGTGCGTGCTCACCCCCAGCCGCAGGCCCGAGGCCTGCAGGGCTTGCAACTCGCTGGGTTGCAGGGCGTCGAGGTCTTCCTGCCCGAGGTGGACGCCATAGGCCCCAGCCTCAATGGCCTGGCGCCAATGGTCGTTGATGAACAGCAGCGCCTGCGTGCCTTGCACCGCCTGCACGGCTGCTGTCACCTCGCGCGCCACGGCGGCGCAGTCGTCTGATTTGAAACGCAGCTGCACGGTGGGTACGCCGGCCCGCGCCATGCGCCCCACCCACACCGCATCGGGCAGCACGGCATACAGGCCCAGCTGCTGCGGACAAGACGCAAAGGCGCTACGCCGTGGCGCTGGCTGCAGGCCAAAATCCTGCGGCTCATCAGGCCATGGCGTGGGCGCAAAATGGCCCATGCGCGCGCTGCGTGCCTGCCATGCGTGGGCCACGCACTCTGCATCGTGCGCAATGAACCCGAGTGCGCTGCAAGCCTGAAGCGCAGCCTGGTACACCGGATCTGGCGATGTGGGCGCTGGCGTGGGCTGCGCCGCAAAGCCGGGAAACGCGCTGGCATGGTGCTGCAGGATTTCTTGCAGCATGGCGTGGACATCACTCATGGGCGTCATTCGTGGGCGTGGTGCCAGAAGGGGGTGCCAAGCACGGGGGTGCTGGCCTGGGCGGTGTCCTGGGCTGCCATGGCGCCGGCCTTGCGGGCAGATCGCCCCGCCTGCACCGCGTCGGCAAATGCCCCGGCCATGGTGACGGGGTCTTGCGCCAGTGCAACGGCAGTGTTCAGCAGAACGCCGTCATAACCCCATTCCATGACCTGGCAGGCGTGCGAGGGCAGGCCCAGGCCTGCGTCCACCAGCAGCGGCACATCCAGGCGCTCGCGCAGCAACTGCAGCGCATAGGGGTTGACGGGGCCGCGCCCGGTACCAATGGGTGCAGCCCAGGGCATCACGGCCTGGCAGCCTACGTCCACCAGGCGCTGGCACAGCACGAGGTCTTCGGTGCAATAGGGCAGCACCTGAAAGCCGTCCTTGATGAGTTGCGCGGCAGCTTCCACCAGGTTGAGCGTGTCGGGCTGCAGCGTGTAGTCGTCGCCAATCAGCTCCAGCTTGATCCAGGGGGTGTTGAACACCTCGCGCGCCATATGCGATGTGGTGATGGCCTCTTGCACGCTGTGGCAACCGGCGGTGTTGGGCAGGATGGGCACATTCAGGCGGCGCAGCAGCTCCCAGAAGCTGTTGCCCGCCTCGGCACCAAGGCTGCCTTGGCGGCGCAGCGATGCCGTGAGCATGGCCGGGCGTGCGCGCTGCACTGCGGCTTCCAGCACGCTGGGCGATGGATAGCGTGCCGTGCCCAGCAAAAGGCGGCTGGAAAAAGATTGGCCATAAAGGACCAGCATGTCGTCGGAATTGGAAGAGGTCATGGCATGCGGTGGCATCAGCCACCCGTCACAGGAGAGATGATTTCCACCCGGTCGTCGGCCTGCAGCAGTTGTTCGGCGTAGTGGGTGTTGGGCACAAAAACGGTGTTGACCGCTACCGCGAAGGGCGGACGCGCCGCCACGGCGGCAATGGCATCGGCCAGCGTGGCGCCGTCGGGCAGTTCGTGGGATGTCTGGTTGATCAGAATGTTCATGGCAACGCGCGGCTATCGTCTCCGGTGGGCAGGGCAAGATCAAAGCGGGAGGCCAGCGGCGACTGGCCCGTGGCCATGATCTCCAGCACCACGTCGAGCATGGCCGGGGCGATCATGAAGCCATGGCGGTAAAGGCCGTTCACTTCTAGCACCCGGGGTTGCGATTGGCGCACGGCGGGCAGATTGTCGGGCAATGTGGGTCGGCACTGGGTGGCGATTTCCACAATGCGGGCTTCGGCAAAGCCGCTGTGCACGGCGTAGGCGGCGCTCAGCAGCTCCAGGGTAGACCGCACGCTGGCGGGCGACAGGTCGTCGGATTCGATTTCCGTGGCGCCAATCACAAACAGATGGTCTTCCTTGGGCGCAATGTAGATGGGGTAGCGCGGGTGCACCACCCGGGTGGGGCGCCGCAGTGTGACCTCAGGCGCGTGCAGGCGCACCACTTCGCCCCGCACGCCGCGCAAGTCCCGCCATTGGCCGCGCGCGCCCAGACCGCGGCAGTCGAGCAGCCAGTCGGCCTGCCCGGGTGTGCCGGGCGAAAACTCGCCAGGGTCGCACGGGGTGTGCCAGTGGCAGCGCACCTGCAGGCGATCCATCTCATGGGCCAGGGCGGCCAGCAACTGGCGGTTGTCCAACTGGCCTTCGCCGGGCAGGTACAACCCTTGCATAAAGCGGTGCGCCAGGGTGGGCTCGGCAGCAGCCACACCGGCGCTGTCGAGCACCTGCATTGCGGGCAGATCGGGAATGGTGGTCTGGGTGGTTTCCAGCAGGCGCTGCAGCCGATGGGCTTCGGCGGCGTCCTGGCGGTGCCAGACGATCAGCGTGCCATCTTGCTGAAAGAACACCGGCTGCTCCAGCGCAGCCAGCACCTGGGGCCAGCGCGTGAGGGAGTATTGGCCCATGCGCACCACCCCCGGTTCTGTCACGGCCGACTCGGCCAGCGGGGCCACCATGGCGGCAGCAATGGGCGCCGCGGCATGCTCGGCGGCCGGGCCACCGCTGTCGAAAACTTCGACAGTGTGGCCCTGGCGGGCCAGTTCAACAGCCAGAAGCCGGCCCATCAGGCCGGCACCCAGAATGACAATGGAGGAAGGTTGGAGTTTCATGCGTCCTACTGTGGGCAACAGGAGGACAAAACGGGGCTGTGCCGTTACTGGAAACTCCCCACGCCAGCATGACCTGGATCGGGTAGCGGAGCCCAGCACCCGCAGGTGCTGTAAAAACTTGTCGTTTCGTGGCTCCAGGGTCTTTCTCAGTCGCGCGCCACACTGGCGGGACACCCCTGTTTCGTCCGTAAGCCAGAATTACAGCATATCCCTTTGCGCGTCGGATTGACCTGGCGCATAGGCCATAATTTTTGCCATGACAACTCCAACCAGCTTCGCCTCTCCGCAACCGCGCTATGTGCGCGTGCTGTCCATCGCCGGTTCCGACAGCGGCGGCGGCGCGGGCATCCAGGCCGACCTCAAAACCTTCAGTGCCCTGGGCTGCTACGGCATGACGGCCATCACCGCCATCACCGCGCAGAACACGCTGGGCGTGACGGGCATTCACGGCGTACCGCCCGACATGCTGCGTGCGCAGATCGACGCCGTAGCGCAAGACATCGGCGTGGACTCCGTCAAGATCGGCATGCTGGCGTCACCCGAGGTGGTGCGCGTGGTGGCGCAGGCCATCCGCACCCACCGCCTTCCCCATGTGGTGCTCGACCCGGTGATGGTGGCCACCAGCGGCGACCGGCTGATCGCCAGCGAAACGGTGCAGGTGCTGGTGAACGAGCTCTTTCCGCTGGCCGCCGTGGTCACACCCAATCTTGACGAAGCCGCGCTGCTGCTGGGCCGCGAGATTGAAGGCATCGACGACCTCGACGACGCGGCGCGTGACCTGCTGGCCCTGGGCGCACCCGCTGTGTTGCTCAAGGGCGGGCATCTGAAAGGCGAGCGCGTGGTGGACCTGCTGGCCACGCGGTCGGGCCTGCGCCAGCGCCTTGAAAGCGCCCGCATTACCACGCACAACGGCCATGGCACGGGCTGCACGCTGTCGTCGGCCATCGCCGCATTTTTGGCGCAGGGTCTCCCACTGCCGCAGGCCGTGGAAAAAGCCCGGGCCTACATCCTGGGCGCCATTGCTGCCGGTGCCGATGTGCATACAGGCCAGGGCCACGGGCCACTAAATCATGGTTATGCGCCCATAGTGCAGCGGGTGCTGCAAGATTGAGTTCGAGTCCTGCGTGGCCCGTTAAGAGCTGAAGCGCTAAAGAGGTCCTCAAACCACCTGCGCGAAATTGCTGCGCAAGTAGGCAATGATTTTTTCGGAGTCGTAGAGCCAAAGGCTGTTGCCAGCTTCGTCCGTGATCTTCAGGCAGGGTACCTTGGTGTGGCCACCTTGCTGCGTCAATTCGGCTCTGGCGGGTCCTTCCGGCTGAGCGTCCACCTGGGTGATTTTCAGGGACAGGCGACGCATTTCCTGGCGCACTTTGATGCAAAAAGGGCAGGTCTTGTATTGGTACAGGGCGAGTGCGCGGCACGATTGGTCCACCGAATCTTGTCCGGCAGTGGAACGCACCATGCCCTGGGGACGCGTCAAGGTCTCCTTGAGCTGCATCACAGGGCCCAACACAATGCGCAGGGTCTTGAAAAAGGATCGAACTAAAAATTTCATGGGCCATTTTAGGCAAGCAGAGAGCTGCCCCTTTGTGGGCAGACCATGGGCTGCCCTTGCTCGAGTTCGCTCAGCGCCGAGGGCGCGTTGCGAACGCCAGCACAAAACACAGCACCAACGTGGGCAAAGCGGCGCCCAGCACTGTAGAAACCATGGGCAGCAGGTGGTAGAAAGAAACTCCTGCCAACCAGATGGCAACAGGCAAGGGGTTGACCTTGCGTGCCTGCGCCAGCAATGCGGGCGCATTGGTGCCAAAAGCCAGGCGCCCCAGGATGACGCCGAACAAGGGCACAAACACCGAGCTCAGCAGCAGCAAAAACGGCTCCAGGCTGTGCATGGGCAGCACCAGCGCCAGAGCGGTGCACAACGCTGTCATGGCCAGGCCCCAGCGGCGCACGCTCCAGCGTGGCAGCAGGCTGTGGGCCGATACGGCGCCCGAATAGGTGTCGCCATAGGCGTTGTCCACCTCGTCAATCAGGATCAGCGATAGCGCAATCAACCCGCCCTGGGCCAGCAGCAAGGCCTGCACCAGATCTTTGCTGGGCAAGGTCAGTGCCACCAGCACACCCAGCGCATAGCACCACAGGTTGGCCAGCGCATAGCCCAGCCAGGTGCCGCGCAAGGCCGCGCCGCCGTTTTTGCCGTGGCGGGCGTAATCGGCCACCAGGGGCAGCCACGAGATCGGCATGGCAATCACCAGATCCAGCGCGGGCAGTACGCCCATGCCGCCTTCGCCTTTGCGGTTCCACAGCGCTTCAAAACCCTGGGCCTGCGCCAGCGACAAAAATTGCCAGCTCAGCCACAGAAGCGACACCACCACCAGCGGCAGCGCCACGCGCGCAATCACCTTGCGCACCAGCTGCACCATCGAGCCGCTGATGAGCAGCATCACCACGCCGCCCCAAAGCAGCGTGGCCAGCACAGGCCAGTGCGCGCCTGCCATGGTGGCCGATTGCTGACCGATGGCTACCGTGGCATCGCGCATCACCACCAGCTCAAACGTGCCCCAGCCCATCAGCTGCACGATGTTCAGGATGATGGGAAGCCCCGCAAAGGTGCGGCCATACACCGCATGCATCAGGCCCGCACTGGCCAGCCCGCTGTCGCAGCCCAGCTTGGCCACCCAGCCCAGCAGGCCGGCACCCAGGATGGAGCCCGCCGCGATGGCCCACAGGGCCTCTTGGGTGCCCAGCGCGGGCATCAGGTACGCGCCCACTTGCATCACCAGCAGGCCAACGCCCAGGCTGAACCACAGCGACGCGTGGTCATGCCAGGCAAAGACGCGCCGCTCGCTCGAAACGGGTGTCAGCGCCTCGTTGGCAGATGGGGTGTGGGTGCTCATGCGGGTTCCTTGGCAGTGCGGTGCGTTGCAGCGCAAGGAAGACCCGGGCCAAGCGCGGTCAAGGGCGTGGAATGGCGGACGGGCTTCCCTGCGCGAGGATGATCTCAGTCAGGTTCAAAGGGACTCTCTCAGCCCGTGCAGCGTTGGCGCTGCGGGGCACCCCTAGCGGTGCAGCGCCTTGCGGCGGTGCGGGGCGGATTCTAGCGGGGTGGGGCAGGGCGCAGGCTGGAGTGCAGGGAGACTATCCAGAAATCTCGGTTCCCGAGGCGAACTCATCCGGCCTGCAGAAGGCGCTGCTATCAGGGTCGCGCCCCATCTGCCTGGCGGTGCGGAGTCCGAAAGAGACCCCTTCGAGCCAGAAAACCTCAGGCTGCGTCCGACCGCCGGTCCTGCTCTCTTGCCTGGTAAAAACGACTCTTTTGTGCGTACATCTCCTGATCCGCGCGATGCACCACGGCTTCCATGAACGCTCCTTCCTGAGCGCACGCAGATCCCATGGAAACCTGGATGGTGTGCCCGGGATAGAACTGGTTGTTCAACTCCAGAAGAGACAAAATTCGCTCTTGCATCGCCTGGGCGCCGCGCTCATCCGTTGCGGGTAGCAGCACCATGAATTCATCGCCGCCGATCCGGGCTGCGCAAGCCGGCGCATCCACCGCCTTGGCAAGCACCTCGCCCACGCGGCGCAGCATGGCATCCCCTGCGGCATGGCCGTGCTCGTCATTGACGGTCTTGAGGCCATTCATGTCGATGGCGATCACTGAAAGGGGCCATGGCCCCTTGCGCGACAGGCGGTTCAGCTCTTCCATATAGAAAGCGCGGTTGCGCAACTGGGTCAGCACATCATGCTTGCCCAGGTATTCCAGATAGGCCTCGGCTTTCTTGCGCGCGGTGATGTCCACCAGGGACAGCAGAACCAATCCCCAGTTCTCGGCATGGCTGCTCATGACGGCGAACTCCAGGTGGATGTGCAGTACGTCACCCGAGAGGGCATAGTTCACCACTTCGCGCTGCTGCACCAGCTTGCCTTCCCACAAGTCCTGCAACTGCTCGGCAAAGGATTCGTACATTTCCCCCCGAAAAACCCGTGAGAGGGTCTGCAGCAGTTCTGGCTTGCCGCTTGCGCCAAACATCTCCAAGGTGCGGCGATTGACGTCGATCACGCGGATTTCCTGCATGCAGCGCGTGACGAATTCCGGATGCACTTTCAGAAAGGTTCTGAAGTCGCGGATGCCCCGGGTGCGCACTTCATCGAGCAGTCGCTTCACCTCGCTGAAGTCTTCTACCCAAAGCGATACGGGCGAGTGTTCGAACAGGTCCCGGGTATATCGCTCGCTGCGCTGCAGCTGTTCCGTGCCCCGAACCTCGGTTGTCACATCCTCCAGTGACACCAACACCCGGCTCCAGCTGTCCTCATAGCCGGGAAGCACCCGGGCGCGGACCTGAACATCCAGCCGTCGCCCGTCCAGGGCATAGTTCACTGACCGGGTCTCGAAACCCTGCTGGCCTTCCCACAGCGCAAGTAGCTCTGCCACGATGCTGTCGAGCATGTCCCCACGGAAAACCTCATGCAGCCGACTCTGCAGGGTTTGCTGATCCGCAGCCTTGAACAAGTCGAGGGTGTACTGATTGACCTGCACCACCTTGTAGGACTGGCTGCAGCGTTGCAGCCGCTGCGGATCTTCTTGCAAGAAGGCGAGCAGATCGGTGACGCCGTCCGCACGCCACTGGTCAAACAATTGTTTCAGCCCGCTGTAATCTTCCATCCACAGCGATACAGGGGCAAGGTTGAACATGTCTTCAAAGTCGAGACCTGTTGCAAGAGATTGGGTTAGCACTGACACCTCCAGCGGGCATTATTGCCTACGCCAGTCCCGCAAAATGCGCTCTCTCAACGGGTCACAGGAGATCGAGGCAGCTTCAGCAGCATCGGAGTGATCCGCTGGGTTAGTTCGCCTCGACTCTGAGCAGCTTTTGCAACTTCTCGCTGCTGGTCGTGTACTCCAGCGGCAGCTTGTGCCCCGCCAGCCACTCGGCCGCGCCAAAGGCGGCGAGCGCGGCTTCGTGGAAGCCGCTCAGAATGAGCTTGCGCTTGCCGGGGTAGGTGATGGCGTCGCCCACGGCGTGGATGCCGGGCACGCTGGTGGAGAAGGTGGCGGGGTTGACCACGAGCTGCTTGCGCTCTAGCTGCAGGCCCCATTCGGTGATAGGGCCCAGGCGCGGCACCAGGCCCAGGCGCACCAGCAGCAGGTCGAGCGGAAGGCGCAGCGGCTGGCCCTCGGGCGTGGTCAGCTCCAGCGCGGCCAGGCGCCCCTGTTCTTCGACGATGCCGCTGGCCACGCCGATGGCAACCTCGATGCGGCCCGAGGTGCGCAGGGCTTGCAGTTGCTCCAGCAGTGTGGGCGGGGCGTCGAACACGTCGCGACGGTGCTGCAGGGTGGTGTGTGCGGGGCGCTGCGCCTCGGGGGCGGTGGCGCAGTCAATGGCCTGCTGCACGGCGGGTTCGTCGCCGCCGTGCACCACCACGCGCTGGCCGGCGAGGTTGGTGCTGTCGTCCAGGCGGTAGCGCAGCTGGGTGCCTTCGTAAGCCTCCAGGCCAGGCAGCTTGAGGGCGCGTGGCATGAAGGCACCTACGCCGGCGGCGATGAACACAGTGCGCGCCAACAACCGGGTGCCCTGCGCGGTGCCAACGAGGAAGCCGCCGCCTGGTTGGGTCTGCACGGTGTTCACCTGCTGGCCCAGGTGGAACGTGGGGCCAAAGGGCTTGATCTGCGCGCACAGCCGCTGCACCAGTTCGTGCCCGGTGCAGGCCTCAATGGCGGGAATGTCGTAGATGGGTTTGTCGCCGTACAGCTCGGCGCACTGGCCGCCGGGGTGGGGCAGGGCGTCGATGACGTGGGCGCGCAGGCCGTGCAGGCCCAACTGGAACACCTGGAACAGGCCGACAGGCCCCGCACCGATGACGACGGCGTCAGCGGCGGTGGGGGCCAGGAGGGCAGTGGCGGTGTTCACGGGATGGGGCGCGGGTGTGGGGCTGCGCAGTGCAGGCCCGGGAGGGGCGCCTCGCGCGCAATTAGCGGATCAGGTCCTTGACCTTGCCTGGCTTGCCATTCCACTCGTCGGCGTCGGGCAGGGCGGGCTTGCGCTTGGTAATGCTCTTCCAGCCGTCAGCAAAAGAAAGGTCGGCGTTGAGCTTGATGAACGCGAGCTGGTCTGCCGGCAGGTCTTCTTCGGCAAAGATGGCGTTGGCCGGGCACTCGGGGATGCACACGGCGCAGTCAATGCACTCGTCGGGATCGATGACGAGCATGTTCGGGCCTTCGCGGAAGCAGTCCACGGGGCACACGTCCACACAATCGGTGTACTTGCACTTGATGCAGTTTTCGGAAACGACGTGGGTCATGGCAGGAATTGTGTGGGTCGGTGAAAACCCTTGATTTTAGAAGCTTTCACCGACGAGATTAAAGGGGCCTTGCGGTCAGTGTGGGTTCAGGGGATTGATGCAGGTCAGTTGACCAGCACGGCCCCAGCGGTTTTGTGGCTGGCAGTGTCCACCAGTATCAGTGATCCGAGCACGCGCGCTGTGCCAAATGCAGCCGCGGGAATGGCCTCTTGCAGCAGCAGATCCACATGGCCGATGGCATTGGGATCGAGTTGCGTGGCGGGCTCTTCGGCCAGCGTGTTGATGTTGAGCCGGTGCACCACGGCTTTCACCTTGGCCTTGACCCAGCGGTGGCCATGCAGCGCCCAGTAAACACGGCCCGCCACCAGGGGCTCGTCGTCCATCCAGGCCACGGTGGTGCGCAGCTCGCGGCGGGCGGGCCAGGCGGGCACAGCGGCGGGCGTGTCGAAATCGTCTTCGGCCGGGGCTGCCTCGGTGGGCGCAGCCACGATCCAGTCGCCGCGCGATACATCGACCTCGCGGTCCAGGATGATGCCGGCGCTGGTGCCCGCAGGCACGTCGCCGGGGCGGCGGGCATGGTCGAGCACCTGGGCCACGGTGGCCAACTGGCCGCTGGGGAAAATTTGCACCGGCGTGCCAGGCGCTACGTTGCCTGCTGCCACACGGCCCCAGAACACGCGGCGGCCCTGAGAGGTGTCAGAGGACGAGGACGAGGATTTTTCGACCCACTGCACCGGGAAAGCCAGCGGCAGTGCCGTGTCGGCAGGCGTGTTGGGCAATGCTTCAAGCACCTGCAGCAGCGTGGGGCCTTCGTAGCCGCACCAGCCAGAGTGGGCGTCCACCACGTTCCAGCCCTTGAGGGCAGACACAGGCACAGTGGCGCACACGTCAATGCCTGCGGCTTGGGCAAAACGGGCCAAAGCGCCCTGGATGTGCTTCCAGGCCAGCACCGGGTCTTGCACCGCGTCGAGCTTGTTCACAGCGAACACCAGCGCGTTTACGCGCAGCAAATGGGCCAGCAGGCTGTGGCGGCGGGTTTGCGGCAGCAGGGCGAGGTCGGGGTTTTGCCAGTCGAGCTTGGTGGCATCGACCAGCACCACGGCGGCATCGGCGCTGCTGGCGGCGGTGACCATGTTGCGCGTGTACTGCTCGTGGCCCGGCGCGTCGCCAATGATGAACTTGCGCGTTTCGGTGGCGAAGTAGCGGTAGGCCACGTCGATGGTGATGCCTTGCTCGCGCTCGGCTGAGAGGCCATCAGTCAGCAGGGCCAAGTCGGTCTCGCCGCCGCGCTGCACGCCGGCCAGGTGGTCTTGCAGCACGGCCTTGCTGTCCACCAGCAGGCGGCCAATCAGCGTGCTCTTGCCGTCGTCCACGCTGCCGCAGGTAATGAACTTCAGCGCGGAAATAGGGTCATTTGTGCCGTTTGCGCTTACTGGTATTGCGCCAGCAGCTATTGAATTCATAGTAGTCATCAGAAGTACCCGTCTTTCTTGCGCTTTTCCATCGAGGCGTCGGAGGTCTTGTCGTCCATGCGGGTGGCGCCGCGCTCGCTCACGTCGGCGGCCAGGGTCTCGATCACGATGTCGGCGGCTGTGGCGGCAGGGCTTTCCACCGGGCAGGTGCAGGTGATGTCGCCCACGGTACGAAAGCGCACCTGGCGCGTTTCCACCACTTCACCGTCGCGCGGTGGCGTGAGTTCGGTCACGGGCACGAGCAGGCCCTTGCGTTCGACCACCTGGCGCTGGTGGGTGTAGTAGAGCGACGGCAGGGCAATCTGCTCGCGGTCGATGTATTGCCACACGTCCAGCTCGGTCCAGTTGCTGATGGGGAACACGCGAAAGTGCTCGCCGGGCTGCAGGCGGGTATTGAACAGCGTCCACAGCTCGGGGCGCTGGGCCTTGGGCTGCCATTGGCCGAAGCTGTCGCGGTGGCTGAAGATGCGCTCCTTGGCGCGTGCCTTTTCCTCGTCGCGGCGGGCGCCGCCGATCAACGCGTCAAAGCGGAATTCTTCAATCGCTTCGAGCAACGTGACCGACTGGTGCACGTTGCGCGACTCGCCCGGGTGCGCCAGGCGCACGGTGCCGCGCGCCATCGAATCCTCGACGCTGCGCACGATGAGTTCGGCGCCCAGTTCCTTGGCGCGGAAGTCGCGAAAGTCCGTCACCTCGGGGAAGTTGTGGCCCGTGTCGATCATGAGCAGCGGGTACGGAATGCCGCCGCCGCTGGCTTTGGTGCCAAAGGCCTTTTCGGCGCACTTGAGCATGACCAGCGAATCCTTGCCGCCCGAGAACAGCAGGGCGGGGCGCTCGAAAGCGGCAGCCACCTCGCGCAGGATGAAGATGGTTTCTTCTTCCAGCGCGTCGAGGTGGCGGTTGCTGAGGTGGCTCAGCGTGGAGGTGTCGATACGGGCGTTCATGGGTGAATGTGCTCAGTGGTTCGGTTCAATGTCCGGGACGTATGCAACTGGCGCAGTCCAGGCGAGGGCAGCCGCGCAAGGGCCGCCCCCGCTGCGTTGGCTGCGTCCCCCTGCCCGCATGGCGCAGCCATGCGAGAGCGGGGCGAAGGCGCGAAGCGACTCAGGAGGGTGGTAATTTCAATGCGCCAGGTGCAGGCCGCACTCGCGGTTGTCTTCGCCCTTGGTCGGATCCACGTAGTCGAAGTTGTTGGGCAGGCCGTGCTTCACGCAGTATTCGTGCAGGTCTTTGGATGACCAGTGCAGCAGCGGGGCGACCTTGATCAGGCCATCGGGGTTGATGCTGACGGGGTCCATCTGTGCGCGCACGGCGGTGTCGGTGGCGCGCAGGGCGGTGAACCAGACTTGCGGTGCGGTCTCGCGCAGGGCGCGGGCAAAGGGTTCGAGCTTCACCTCGGCGGTGAAGGCGGCGTGGCGTGGATCATGAAGCGCAGGCGTTGCGCCCTCCACCGCCTCGCGGTGCGCGCGGGAGCGGCGTGGCAGGTAGATCTTGAGGTTCAGCCCCAGCTGTTTCGTCACCTCGTCGGCGAAGCGGTAGGTGGCTTCAGTGTTGTAGCCGTTGTCCATCCAGACCACGGGAACCTGGGGGTTGACGCGCGTCACCAGGTGCAGGATCACGGCCTCGAACGGGCGAAAATTCGTGGTGACGATGGTGGGCTGGCCCAGGCCCACGGCCCACTCCACCAGGGCCGGCGCATCGCGGCCCCAGCGGGCATTGACCTGCGCCAGGTCGAGCTCGCGCACCGCACTCATGCCGCCTCCCGTGCGAAGAGCGGGCGCGGCTCCAGCGCATCGCCCTGGTAGAAGGCGCTGTAGCGCGCAAACTGGCGCTCGGCGGCCGCCAGGTTCTGGCCCTCGGCCAGCACTGCGCTCGTGAAGCCGCTGCGCGCCATCTGCACCAGCTGGTCGATCAGCACATCGCCCGTGGCGCGGAGGTCGCCCGCAAAGCCATGGCGGCGGCGCAGCAGCACGGCCTGGCTGAACGCGCGGCCGTCGGTGAACTTGGGAAAGTGCAGCTCGATGCGCTCCACGCCCTGCAGCGCGCCGCTGGCGACGATGTCCGTCAGTTCGGCGTCGTTGGCGATCTGCAAGGTTTTTTCGGTTTCAGCGCTTGTGGGTAAAGTGCTGGCAGCTATTATTTTCATAGTGATCTGGATTTATTCGGTGATGGCTTCTTCTTGCGCCTGCTTGGGGTGGCGCGCGCCGTTGGCGGCGTCCTTGAACGGGTCGTGGCCGATGCGGCGCAGCGCATCAATGAAGAACTCGCCAGGCTTGCGCAGCGCGCGGAAGGTGGTGAGCACGGCCTCGATCACGTCGGGCACTTCGGAGGCCGTGAACGAGGGTCCGACCACCTTGCCCGCCAGGGCCGGGCCCGACAGGCGCGTGCCGTCGGCACCGCCCAGCGTGATCTGGTACCACTCCTTGCCGTCCTTGTCGACCCCGAGGATGCCGATGTGCCCGCTGTGGTGGTGGCCGCAGCTGTTGATGCAGCCACTCATGTGCAGGTCGATGGGTCCCAGGTCGAAGACTTCGTCGAGGTCCTGGTAACGCTCAGTGATGGCCGCGGCAATGGGCAGGCTGCGCGCATTGGCCAGCGAGCAGAAGTCGCCGCCGGGGCAGGCGATCATGTCGGTCAGCAGGCCGATGTTGGGCTGGGCCAGGTCCAGTTTGCGCGCGGCTTCGTACAGGGCGGGCAGGTCGCTTTCGAACACCCAGGGCAGCAGCAGGTTCTGCTTGTGCGTCAGGCGCGCCTCGCCCGCGCTGAACTGGTCGGCCAGCTGTGCCAGCGCGCCCATCGTGTCGGCGTCGGCATCGCCGGGTGCAAAGCCCACGCGCTTGAACGACAGCGTCACGGCGCGCATGCCGGGCAGGCGGTGGCCGGTGACGTTTTGCTGGAGCCAGCGCTGGTAGAGCTGGCCGTCGGTCTTGACGCTGCTGGGCAGGTTGGCGGGTTTCAACTCGGGAACCACAAAGTTGGCTTGCACGCGGTCCAGTTCGGCCTGGGTGATGGTGTGCGGGGCGCCGTCCTGCTCCACGATAGCCTTGTACTCGGCCTCCACTGCGTCGATGAATTGCTGGCCCTCGGCCTTCACCAGGATCTTGATGCGCGCCTTCCACTTGTTGTCGCGGCGGCCGTAGCCGTTGTAGACGCGGATCACGGCCTCGATGTAGTTGAGCAGCTGGTTCCAGGGCAGAAACTCGCGCACCACGGCGCCGATGATGGGCGTGCGGCCCATGCCACCGCCCACCTTGACGGTAAAGCCCACTTCGCCCGCACTGTTCTTGAGCGCCTGCACGCCGATGTCGTACCAGCCGGTGGCGGCGCGGTCTTCGGCGGAGCCGTTGAACGCGATCTTGAACTTGCGCGGCAGGAACGCGAACTCGGGGTGCAGCGTGCTCCACTGGCGTGCGATCTCGGCGAAGGGGCGCGTATCAACGATGCCGTCTTCCGCAATACCTTCATACGCCTCGGTGGTGATGTTGCGGATGGTGTTGCCGCTGGTCTGGATGCCATGCATGCCCACGCTGGCGAGCAGGTCCATCACGTCGGCGGCCTTGGTGATGGGGATCCAGTTGAACTGCACGTTGGTGCGCGTGGTGAAGTGCCCGTAGCCGTATTGGAGTGGCGCTGCGTGCAGTGTCAGGCCGGGCTGGGCGGCCTGCAGTTCGTCCTGCGTGGCCTGGGCATGGGCCAGCAGCTCGGGTGTGGGCTTGTCGTAGTCACGGGCGATGCGGGCCAGCATGCGCAATTGCGTGCTGCTGATTTCGCCGTAGGGCACGGCAATGCGGGCCATGGGGGCGTAGCGCTGGATGTACCAGCCGTTTTGCAGGCGCAGCGGCAAAAGCTGTTCGTCGGTCAGCTCGCCGCGCTGCCAGCGCTCGAGCTGGTCGCGGAACTGCTGGGCGCGCAGTTGGACGAATTGCTTGTCGAAGTGGGTGTATTGGTACATGGGGCAATGAGCCTCTTAAATCAAAACAAGTTTGGCGCCCGCCCAGGCGAGCAGCACGGAAAGGGCCGAGCGGATCAGGCGCTCGGGGGTGCGGGAAACCAGGCGCGAGCCCAGCCAGATGCCGGGCAGCGAACCGGCCAGCAGTTGCAGCAGCAGCGGCCAATCGACGGAGCCCAGCGACGCATGGCCGAGGCCCGCTACCAGCGTCAGCGGCACGGCGTAGGCAATATCGGCAGCAATGATGCGCGGCAGCGGCAGGTGCGGAAACACCAGCAGCAGCACGGTGACGCCAATGGCCCCCGCGCCCACCGAGGTGAAGGTGACCAGCGTGCCAATCACCGCGCCCAGCAGCACCGGCAGGCTCCAGTGGCGTGGCTCGGCGGCGTTGGCCGCATTGGCGCGGCGGGCAGCCACCTCGGCAGCCTGGCGCTGGGGCGAAAACGCCAGCACCTTGTAGGCCGTGGCTGCGGCCGTGAGCAGCAGGGCAATGCCCAGCGTGCTCGTCATGAGGTGCTGGGCCTGTTCGGTGGCTGGCCCCATGCGGTGCAGCAGCCACAGCGCAGCCAGTGCCGCCGGAATGCTGCCCGCACACAGCAGGCCCACCACGCGCCACGGCACCAGGCGCTGGCGCGCCATGCTCACGGTGCCGCCCATCTTGGTGAAAGCGGCAAACAGCAGGTCGGTGCCAATGGCCAGGTGGGGCTTGACGCCAAAGAAGAAGATGAGCACGGGCGTCATGAGCGAGCCGCCGCCCACACCGGTCAAGCCCACGATGAGCCCGACGGCAAAGCCCGCAAAAACAAACGCCAAATCATGCATGGCTGCGAATGTAGAGGCCCGGCTTATGAAAACAAACGATTGTTTAGTGCTGCCCTTATGCGAATAAGCTTATGCACGAGCTGTGGCGCGGGTTGCGCGGGGTTTGGTGGGGTTTTGTGCCTTGTTCTTTTGCGTCCCAGGCGAGCCGCTACCGTGCAAGCGCCACCCGCTGAACTGGTGGCGTCCCGCTTTCCGCGCGCAGCGCGAAGAAAGGCGGAAAGGCGCGAAACGCCACGGGAGGTTATTTCTCCAGCCGCGCCGTGCCCATGGCGCGCGCCAGACGCGCATCCAGTGGCAGCGGCTCGGCATTCACCAGCGCGGCCAGCAGTTCGCCGCACAGCACGGCCCGCGTGAGCCCGCGCGCGCCCATGGCGGTGCAGACCCACAGGCCGGGCAGGGCCTGGGCATCGACAGGGCCGACGATGGGCAGGCGGTCGGTTGCGGTGCAGCGCACGCTGGCCCAGGCGCGCACTGCGGCAGTATCCGAGGGCGATGTGCTGGCAAACGCCGCCTGCAGCGTGGGCGCCGCGTTGGGCAGCAATTCCTGCAAGCGCCGCCAGTTGGTGGCATGGGCAGCCGCCACTTCGGCGGAGGTGAGCGGCAAGGCGTCCACATCCCGTTCAAAGGTGGAACCCATGTGCCAGGCAAGGCCCGCGTCTCGCTGAACATGGGCGACCAGGCCGCCATTTCCGTTGACCGGAAAAGGGGGCAGGGCAGCAGCCCCCGTGTCTTGCCGACCCCACGACAACTGACCGCGCACGGACTGGAGTGGCAGGGTGGGTGCTGATGAGGCTGCAAGCAACGCATTGCAGGCCGGGCCTGCGGCCAGCACCACGCATTCAGCCTCGGCAATGGTGTGGCCGTGGTCATCCAGTGCCTGCCATATTCCGGTGGCGGTGCTGTCCCCGGTGGCGGCGCTGTCGGTCGCCGGGCTGCGCTGCAGCCGCGCTACCGATTTGCGGGGGCACCACTCGATGCCGGGCTGCGCCAGCAATGCGCGGACCAGGCGCGCGGGTTGCACCCAGCCCGCTTTCGCATGCCAGCAGGCGGGGGTGTCTTGCGCCAGCCCGGCGGCTTGTAGGGTGGGCGCGCTGGCTGCCTGGCTCCAGTCGGCACCAGGGCTTTGTTCCCAGCCTGCGGGCAGGCCCAGGTTCTGCTCGGGCCGACGTTCCAGCACGCCGCAAGGGTTCCAGTCCACACCCTGCTGTAACAGCACCTTCGACTGCTGCAGCATGGCGCGCACGCCACTGCGCGACACGCGCGAGAAAACGTTGTCGTCCGGGGAGAGATGGGGGGCGAACAGACCCACCGGCAGTCCGGAGGCCCCCGCCGCCGGTGCATCGCCCATGTCTAGCACCTGCACCTGCCAGCCGCGCCGCGCCAGGCTGGCTGCCGTGGCGGCGCCCGCCAGACCTGCGCCAATCACCAGGCAGCGGGCAGGTGCAGCGCGCACGGGGCGGGTAGGGGGCGTGCGCGAAGTGCGCGGCTCCCACCGAGGATCGAAGGTGGCTTGCAGGTTGTCGCGCTTGGGCGGCACGCCCGGCACCTTCTCTACATGGAAGCCGCATTGCGTGAGCGCATCGCGCACTGCGCGCGCAATGGTCCAGGTGGCCAGGCGCGTGCCCCGGCGGCAGCAGCGCGCCACGGCCTTGAGCGTGTGCAGGTTCCACAGATCAGGGTTGTGCTGGGGGCTGAATCCGTCCAGGTAAACCGAATCCACGGTCCATTCCTGCTGGCGCAGCACCGTTTGGGCGTCGCCAATGCACAGTGTCAACAGCACGCGCCCGCCATCAAAGGTGAGGCGGTGCACGCCCGGCAACAGCCCCCAGAACTGGTCGTGCAGTTCCTGGGCCAAGGGCGCAAGTTCCGGGTGGGCCGAGGCAGCGCGCAGCAGGTCAGCGGCACTTACAGGCCAGGCCTCTGTCGAGATGAAATGCAGCAGGCGGGGGCGCTGCGCATCGGCCCGCCACGCCGCCCAGGTGACCAGAAAATTCAGCCCGAAGCCGAACCCGGTTTCGAGAATGCGCCACTGGGCACTCCCAGCCCAAGCTGCAGGCAGGCCGCAGCCGTGCAGGAAAACCTGGTGCGCCTGATCCAGCCCACCGTTTTCACTGTGATAACGGTCGCCGAAGCGGGGGCTGTACGGGGTGCCGTCCGGGAGCCAGTCAATGGGTTCGGACATGGGGAGTGATGAAAAAAGACGCAGGTGTCCTGTGGCTCGCAGGCCGAGGCCTGACCGGCACCGTTACCCCATTACCGTTGTGAACGAAACAGCTTATTGCAGCACTCGACTGCATTACGCGCTGGGCGGCACGTAGCCTGCAGCGGCGTGTGCGCCACCGCCAAAGAAATGGTTTTGACGAACCCACTTTTTGCAGCGCTGCACTGCGTTACGCGCTGGGCGGGACGTATCCCGCTGCGGCGTCTGCGCCGCCACCAAAAAAGTGGTTTTCCATCTGTCGGGCGAGGTATTGGCGGGCGCGGGCGTCGGCCAGGTTCAGGCGGTTTTCATTGACCAGCATGGTCTGGTGCTTGATCCAGTCCGCCCACGCCTGCTTGCTCACGTTTTCCCAGATGCGTTTACCCAGTTCGCCAGGGTAGGGAGGAAAGTCGAGACCTTCGGCTTCCTTGCCGAGCTTGATGCATTGAACGGTGCGTGCCATGGGATTTCCTTGTGTGATGTGCGAGCAAAAGGGTTGCTCAGATGATTTGGGTATAAAGAACTGAAATCTTAGTCGTTCCAGTTTTGAAGATGGCCTTCCAGAATGCGTTTCATCGGTGTTTTGCACCGCAACCCATTCATAAAAGAGGCTTTCAATGAACTTTCGCCGCAACTTTATCAAGTTTCCCTTCGCCGTCGCCCTGGCTGGCAGTTTGGCCCTGACAGCATTGCCGTCGTTTGCACAGTCTGTGACGCTGCTCAATGTGTCATACGACCCCACCCGGGAGTTGTATGTGGAATTCAACCAGGCCTTTGCCAAATATTGGAAGGGCAAGACCGGCCAGGACGTGACCATCAAGCAAAGCCACGGCGGCTCGGGCAAGCAGGCGCGCTCCATCATCGACGGGCTGGACGCCGATGTGGCCACCCTGGCGCTGGCGGGCGACACCGATGCACTGCACAACAATGGCGGCTGGGTTCCGAAAGACTGGCAAAAGCGTCTGCCGCACAACAGCTCGCCCTACACCTCCACCATCGTGCTGGTGGTGCGCCAGGGCAACCCAAAGGGCATTAAGGACTGGGATGACCTGGTGCGCGCCGATGTGAAAGTGATCACCCCCAACCCCAAGACTTCGGGCGGTGCGCGCTGGAACTACCTTGCGGCGTGGGAATTCGCCAAGCGCAAGTTCGGCAGCGATGCACAGGCCAAGGATTTTGTTGCCGAGCTGTACGGCAACGTGCCCGTGCTCGACACCGGCGCGCGCGGCTCCACCATTACCTTTGCACAGCGCAACCAGGGCGACGTGCTGATCGCCTGGGAAAACGAGGCCTACCTGCTCGAAAAGGAATTTGGCACCAAGTTCGATGTGATTGCGCCCTCGATTTCCATCCTCGCCGAGCCTGCCGTCACGGTGGTGGACAAGAACGTGGACAAGAAGGGCACGCGCGCCGTGGCCGAGGAGTACCTGAAGTTCCTCTACACCGAAGAGGGCCAGGACATCGCCGGCAAGAATTTCTACCGTCCGGCCGTGTCCGATAAGGCCAAGGCCAAGTACGCCAAACAGTTCCCCAAGCTGAACCTGTTCACTATTGATGCCGCTTTTGGTGGCTGGAACAAGGCGGCCAAGGACCACTTTGCGGACAACGCGAGCTTCGACCAGATCTATTCGCGCAAGTAAGCCGCCGCCCCATGACTCCCCGGTCGGCCTGGCCGCAGGTGCCACGGCTGGGCACGGCGCTGTGGTGCGAACGAGTTGAGGATATTAAGCGAAAAAGGCCTTTAGCCCTTGTCGGTAAAGCGGTAGAAGCTATAAAAATAATAGCAATTCGTAGCGCTGATCAATGGCTGCGCGCAAAACGCCTCTGCATCCAGTTGCTTCGTATTAAACGGCCAAGTCCGTAACGCGGCCGGGCGCGCGAGGCGCCGCTCAGAGTTTCATACCTGGCGGGTTGGCTGGTGGGTGCGGGGGGGCAAAGAGGTCCCAGCTGGCGATGAACAAGGCGGCAATCGCCGGGCCGATGACAAAACCGGTCAGCCCGAACATGGCCATGCCGCCCAGCGTGGAAATCAGCACCACGTAGTCCGGCATCTTGGTGTCCTTGCCTACGAGTATGGGCCGCAGGACGTTGTCCACGAGTCCGATCACGCCAACGCCATACAGCGTGAGCACCACGCTCTGCCACACGGCGCCGGTGGCCAGAAAGTAGAGTGCCACCGGCCCCCACACCAGTCCGGCGCCCACTGCGGGCAGCAGCGACAAAAACGCCATGGCCACACCCCAGAGTACGGGGCCCTGAATGCCCAGAATCCAGAAAATCAGGCCCCCCAGCGCACCCTGTGAGGCCGCCACCACGATGTTGCCCTTGACGGTCGCGCGGATGACGGTGGTGAACTTGCTGGACAGCTGGTGCTTGTGTTCTTGGGCCAGGGGGATCGCGTTTCCGATGCGTGTTGCCAGCGCCGCGCCGTCGCGCAGCAAAAAGAACAGCAGGTACAGCATGATGCCAAAGCTCACCACGAACTCCAGGGTGTTTTGCCCGATGTTCAATGCCTTGGTGGCGACAAACTGGCTGGCCTGTACCGCCACAGACGACAGCTTTTGCTGCAGCTCGTCCAGGGTTGTGAGGTGAAAGCGGTCCAGCAGGCTGGCGGCCCAGGCCGGCAGGGCGGCAATGATCTGCTGCAGATACTGGCCAAAGTTCAGCTCGCCTGATTTCATGCGGTCGTAGATGCCTGTGGCTTCCTGTGCCAGGGACAGCATGATCAGGGTCATGGGCAAAATGACGATCAGCATGCACAGCGCCAAAGTGGCAAGGGCCGCGCGGTTGGGGCTGCGTGGCATGCGGTGCAGCAGCCTGCGGTGCAGGGGCGCAAACAGGATGGCCAGCACCAGTCCCCAGAACACCGCGCCATGAAACTGCCAAAGGATGGCCCCGAAGGCGACTGTGACCAGCGTCAAGAGAATCAGGAACACGCGGTTCTGAAAGGGTGAGGGTGGCATGGAGGTGCAGTGGCAGTGGAATGCCCGGACTGTACGCGAGTGAATAGCCTCCAACCCGCTGCGGTGTCTGCGGGTGGGTAACCCCGGGGGGCGCCGGCTGGAGCGTCTGACGGTTCGATGGCACAATACCGCTCGTACAAAGGCCCTTCCCCAGCCACAGTCGCATCCGCAAATCGGTCCAGCCGTGTCGCGGAAGGTTTCTCAACCAGCTAATGCTTCCCCAAGGGAAGCGGAGGTCAGCGGAATATGAGCGATACGACATCCGTCTATCAAGCCTACCAAGGCAACACCTACCTCTTCGGCGGCAATGCGCCCTATGTCGAAGAGATGTATGAAAACTATCTTGCCAACCCTGGCAGCGTGCCCGACACGTGGCGCGATTATTTTGATGCGTTGCAGCATGTTCCCGCTGTCGACGGATCCAATGCCAAGGACGTTCCGCACCTTCCCGTGATCAATGCCTTTGCCGAGCGCGCAAAGCAAGGCGGCACCAAGGTGGTGGTTGCCAGCAACGATGCCGAGATGGGCCGCAAGCGCACCGCCGTGCAGCAGCTGATTGCCGCCTACCGCAACGTGGGCCAGCGCTGGGCCGATCTGGACCCCCTCAAGCGCACCGAGCGCCCCGCCATTCCCGAGCTGGAGCCCTCGTTTTACGACTTCACCGATGCAGACCAGGAAACGGTCTTCAACATCAGCAACACCTTCTTCGGCAAGGACACCATGTCCCTGCGCGAATTGCTCAACGCACTGCGTGAAACCTACTGCGGCACCCTCGGTGCCGAGTTCATGTACACCAGTGACCAGGCGCAAAAGCGCTGGTGGCAGCAAAAGCTGGAAAGCATTCGCAGCAAGCCCCAGTTCAATGCCGACAAGAAACGCCAGATCCTTGACCGCCTGACGGCCGCCGAAGGCCTGGAGCGCTTTCTGCACACCAAGTACGTTGGCCAAAAGCGCTTCTCGCTGGAAGGCGGTGAGAGTTTCATCGCCGCGATGGACGAGTTGATCCAGTCGGCCGGCGCCAAGGGCGTGCAGGAAATCGTCATCGGCATGGCCCACCGCGGCCGCCTGAACGTGCTGGTGAACTCGCTGGGCAAGATGCCCAAGGATCTGTTTGCCGAATTCGACCACACGGCGCCTGAAGACCTGCCCGCCGGCGATGTGAAGTACCACCAGGGTTTCAGTTCTGACGTGTCCACTGCGGGCGGCCCCGTGCATTTGTCGCTGGCCTTCAATCCCTCGCACCTTGAAATCGTGAACCCGGTGGTGGAAGGCTCGGTGCGCGCCCGCATGGACCGCCGTGACGACCCCAAGGGCAGCCAGGTGCTGCCGGTGCTGGTGCATGGCGATGCGGCCTTTGGTGGCCAGGGCGTCAACCAGGAAACCCTGGCGCTGGCCCAGACCCGTGGCTACACCACGGGCGGCACGGTGCACATCATCATCAACAACCAGATCGGCTTCACCACATCGGATCCGCGCGACATGCGCTCCACCGTGTATTGCACCGACATCGTGAAGATGGTCGAAGCCCCGGTGCTGCACGTCAACGGTGACGATCCTGAAGCCGTCGTGCTGGCCACTCAACTGGCGCTGGAATTCCGCATGGAGTTCCGCCAGGACGTGGTGGTGGACATCACCTGTTTCCGCAAGCTGGGCCACAACGAGCAGGACACTCCCATGCTCACGCAGCCTCTGATGTACAAGAAGATCGCCGCCCACCCCGGCACGCGCAAGCTGTACGCCGACAAGCTGGCCGCGCAAGGCCTGGGCGAAACGCTGGGCGATGACATGGTCAAGGCCTACCGTGCCGCCATGGATGCCGGCAAGCACACGGTTGATCCTGTGCTGACCAACTTCAAGAGCAAGTACGCCGTGGACTGGAGCCCGTTCCTGGGCAAGAAGTGGACCGACGCTGGCGACACCGCGATCCCGCTGACCGAATGGAAGCGCCTGTCCGAAAAGCTCACCACCATTCCCGAAACCGTCACGCCGCACCAGCTCGTCAAGAAGGTCTATGACGACCGCGCTGCCATGGGCCGTGGCGACACCCCCGTGGACTGGGGCATGGGTGAGCACATGGCTTTTGCGTCGCTGGTGGCCAGCGGCTACCCGGTGCGTCTGTCGGGCGAGGACTGCGGCCGTGGCACGTTTACGCACCGCCATGCCGTGATTCATGACCAGAAACGTGAGAAGTGGGACACCGGAACCTACGTGCCGCTGCAGAACGTTGCAGAAAACCAGGCACCGTTCGTCGTGATTGACTCCATCCTTTCCGAAGAAGCCGTACTGGGCTTCGAGTATGGCTATGCGGGCTCCGACCCCAACACGCTCGTCATCTGGGAAGCCCAGTTTGGCGACTTCGCCAACGGCGCACAGGTCGTGATCGACCAGTTCATCGCCTCCGGTGAGGTGAAGTGGGGCCGTGCCAATGGCCTGACGCTCATGCTGCCGCACGGCTACGAAGGCCAGGGCCCAGAGCACAGCTCTGCCCGCCTGGAGCGCTTCATGCAGCTGGCGGCAGATGCCAACATGCAGATCGTGCAGCCCACCACGGCCAGCCAGATCTTCCATGTGCTGCGCCGCCAGATGGTGCGTGACCTGCGCAAGCCGCTGATCATCTTCACCCCCAAGTCGCTGCTGCGCAACAAGGATGCCACCTCGCCGCTGTCCGAGTTCACCAAGGGCAACTTCCAGACGGTGATTCCCGAGCAGAACGAGGCCATCGACAAGAAGGCCGACAAGGTCAAGCGCGTGATTGCCTGCTCTGGCAAGGTCTATTACGACCTGGTGAAGAAGCGCACCGAGAACGAGGCCAACGACGTGGCGATCATCCGTGTCGAGCAGGTCTATCCGTTCCCGCACAAGGCATTTGCCGCCGCGATCAAGAAGTACCCCAACGCCGTGGACATCGTCTGGTGCCAGGATGAGCCGCAAAACCAGGGCGCATGGTTCTTCATCCAGCACAACATCCACGAAAACATGCTCGATGGCCAGAAGCTGGGCTACTCCGGCCGCGCGGCGTCTGCTTCGCCTGCCGTGGGTTATTCGCACCTGCACCAGGAACAGCAAAAGGCGCTGGTGGACGGCGCGTTTGCCAAGCTCAAGGGTTTTGTCCTGACCAAGTAAGGCCGGCAATCCCCCTCCAGAACAAAACCCCATTCCGAAAGAATTGATATGGCTATCGTAGAAGTCAAAGTACCGCAACTGTCCGAATCCGTGGCCGAGGCCACCATGCTGACCTGGAAAAAGAAGGCCGGTGAGGCAGTGGCCGTGGACGAAATCCTGATCGAAATCGAAACCGACAAGGTTGTGCTGGAAGTGCCCGCACCTGCTGCCGGCGTGCTGGCAGAAATCGTCCAGGGTGATGGCGCCACCGTGGTGGCCGAGCAGTTGATCGCCAAGATCGACACCGAAGGCACAGCCGGTGTCGCCGCTCCTGCCGCTGCGCCTGCTGCTGCAGTTGCCGCGCCTGCAGCTGCTGTGGCCGTGGCCGCTGCTGCAACGGGTGGCTCAAAGGCCGATGTCGCCATGCCCGCAGCGGCCAAGCTGCTGGCCGACAACAACCTGTCGGTCTCGGCTGTGGCCGGCACGGGCAAGGATGGCCGTGTGACCAAGGGCGACGTGCTCGGCGCGGTGGCGGCTGGTGCGGCCAAGGCCGTGGCGCCCAGCGCCATTCCCACCGGTGTGCCCACCAAGGCATTGCCGCAAGTGGCTGCTCCGTCGGCTGCACAGAACCTGGGCGATCGTCCCGAGCAGCGCGTGCCCATGAGCCGCCTGCGCGCCCGTGTGGCCGAGCGTCTGCTGCAGTCGCAATCGACCAACGCCATCCTGACCACGTTCAACGAAGTGAACATGGCCCCTGTGATGGATATGCGCAAGAAGTTCCAGGACGCGTTCACCAAGGAACACGGCGTGAAGATCGGCTTCATGAGCTTCTTCGTGAAGGCGGCCGTGCATGCGCTCAAGAAGTACCCGGTGCTCAATGCCTCGGTCGATGGCAACGACATCGTCTACCACGGCTACTTTGACATCGGTATCGCCGTGGGATCGCCCCGTGGTCTCGTGGTGCCCATCCTGCGCAACGCCGACCAGATGAGCTTTGCCGAAATCGAGAAGAAGATCGCTGAATTTGGCAAGAAGGCTGCAGAAGGCAAGCTGGGCATCGAAGAGATGACCGGCGGCACCTTCTCCATTTCCAACGGCGGCACCTTCGGCTCGATGATGTCCACCCCCATCATCAACCCACCTCAGTCGGCCATTTTGGGCGTGCACGCCACCAAGGACCGCGCCGTGGTCGAGAACGGCCAGGTTGTGGTGCGCCCGATGAACTATCTGGCGATGTCGTATGACCACCGCATCATCGACGGTCGCGAAGCCGTGCTGGGCCTGGTGGCCATGAAGGACGCGCTGGAAGACCCCTCGCGCCTGCTGTTCGACATCTAAGCGCTGAGCGCTGAAAGCATCGACCCACCCATGTGGCCTGGCCTGCGCTGGAGCCCGTCGGTGGGTCTTTCACCAACTGATTGAGTGAGATTTCCCCATGAGCAAACAATTTGATGTCGTCGTGATCGGCGGCGGCCCCGGTGGCTACATCGCTGCCATTCGCGCAGCGCAGCTGGGCATGAACGTGGCCTGTATCGACGAATGGAAAAACGACAAGGGCGGCCCGGCCCCCGGCGGCACCTGCACCAACGTGGGCTGCATTCCGTCGAAGGCGCTGCTGCAGTCGTCCGAGCATTTCGAGCATGCCAACAAGCACTTTGCCGACCACGGCATCACCGCCACCGGCGTGAAGATGGACGTGTCCAAGATGGTGGCCCGCAAAGACAGCGTGGTCAAGCAGAACAACGACGGCATCCTGTACCTGTTCAAGAAGAACAAGGTCAGTTTCTTCCATGGCCGTGGCTCGTTCGTGAAGGCGGCGGCCGACGGTGGCTATGAAATCAAGGTGGCGGGCGCCACCGAGGAAACTCTGGTGGGCAAGCAGATCATCATTGCCACCGGCTCCAACGCGCGTGCTCTGCCCGGTGCGGAATTTGATGAAGTGAACATCCTGTCCAACGACGGCGCTCTGCGCATCGGCGCGGTGCCCAAAAAGCTCGCCCTGATCGGCTCGGGCGTGATCGGCCTGGAGATGGGCTCGGTCTGGCGCCGCCTGGGCGCGGAAGTGACCGTG
Source organism: Acidovorax sp. JHL-3 (assembly GCF_000526295.1). Lineage (NCBI taxonomy): Bacteria > Pseudomonadati > Pseudomonadota > Betaproteobacteria > Burkholderiales > Comamonadaceae > Acidovorax > Acidovorax sp. JHL-3. Next base: position 2,818,210 of record NZ_JAFU01000001.1, on the reverse strand, counting down.
CTCGAAGGCCTGCCAACTTTCCTGGGTGCCGTGGACGAACAGATCGCCAAGGAAGCCAAAAAGGCGTTTGACAAGCAGGGGCTCAAGATCGAACTCGGCGTGAAAGTCGGCGAGATCAAGAACAGCAAGAAGGGCGTCAGCATCGCCTACACCAACAGCAAGGGTGAAGCCCAGACCCTGGACGCAGACAAGCTCATCATCTCGATTGGCCGCGTGCCCAACACCATCGGCCTGAATGCCGAATCCGTGGGCCTGCAGCTGGACGAGCGCGGTGCCATTGCGGTGGACGGCGATTGCAAGACCAACCTGCCTGGGGTGTGGGCCGTGGGTGACGTGGTGCGTGGCCCGATGCTGGCGCACAAGGCCGAGGAAGAGGGCGTGGCCGTGGCTGAACGCATGGCCGGCCAGCACGGGCATGTCAACTTCAACACCATCCCCTGGGTGATTTACACCAGCCCCGAAATCGCGTGGGTGGGCCGCACCGAGCAGCAACTGAAGGCCGATGGCGTGAAGTACAAGGCTGGCACGTTCCCGTTCCTGGCCAATGGTCGCGCGCGGGCACTGGGCGACACAACGGGCATGGTCAAGTTCCTGGCCGATGCGGTGACGGATGAAATCCTGGGCGTGCACATGGTGGGGCCGCAGGTTAGCGAGCTGATTGCCGAAGCCGTGGTGGCCATGGAGTTCAAGGCCAGCGCAGAAGACATTGCCCGCATCTGCCACGCGCACCCCAGCTTGAGCGAAGCGACCAAGGAGGCCGCCCTGGCCGTGGACAAACGCACGCTGAATTTCTGATTCTTTGAGTCAAATTGGCTGCTAGCGCTTATGCAGTAAGCGCTAGCAGCTATTTATTTTATAGCATCATAGTATCGGGGCATCTTCAACGTGACTGTCAAACAGACCTATCTCGCAGAACTTGCCGCCAAGGGTTTTCAGAGCGATCCGGCGCAATTGCGCGCGGTGGACGCCCTGCAGCGCTGCGCTCAGGACTGGGCGGCGTACAAGTCGCGCCGCTCCAACGCCCTTAAAAAGATCATCAACCGCCCCGAAGTTCCGCGTGGCGTATACATGTATGGCGGGGTCGGGCGGGGCAAGAGCTTTCTCATGGATTGCTTTTTCAACGCCGTGCCACTCAAGCGCAAGGTGCGACTGCATTTTCACGAGTTCATGCGCGAGGTGCACCGCGAGCTGGCTGGCCTGCAGGGCACGGTGAACCCGCTGGATGTGCTGGGTGCGCGCATTGCCAAGCGCTACAAGCTGATCTGCTTTGATGAGTTTCACGTCGCCGACATCACTGACGCGATGATCTTGCACCGCTTGCTGGCGGCGCTGTTTGACAACGGGGTGGGGTTTGTCACCACCTCCAACTTCAAGCCCGACGATCTGTACCCCGATGGCTTGCACCGCGACCGTATCCTGCCCGCTATTGCGCTGCTCAATGAAAAGCTGGAGGTCGTGAATGTGGACAACGGCACGGACTACCGGCGTCGCACGCTAGAGCAGGTGAAGATTTATCACACGCCCCTCGGTCCCGAGGCAGATGCCGAAATGAATGCTGCCTTTGACCAGTTGGCCGAGGTGCACGATGAAGACCCCGTGCTGCACATCGAAGCGCGCGAGATCCGGGCGCGGCGCAAGGCGGGGGGCGTGGTGTGGTTTGACTTCAGGACGCTGTGCGGTGGCCCCCGGTCGCAGAACGACTACCTGGAGATTGCCACGCAGTTCCACACGGTAATGCTGTCGGATGTGCCCTATATGCCGGTCAACATGGCGTCGCCTGCGCGGCGCTTTACCTGGCTGGTGGACGTGCTGTATGACCGGCGGGTCAAGCTCATCATGTCGGCTGCTGTGCCGCCAGAGCAGCTGTACACCGAAGGACCTCTGGCCCACGAGTTTCCGCGCACGGTGTCCCGGCTGCACGAGATGCAGTCCAAGGAGTTTCTCGCGCTGGATCGCCGCACTGTTGAGACGGGACTGACGTAATGAAAAAGGCATGGGCAATTGGCGGGCTGGTCTGTTTGATCGCCGGGCCTGCGATGGTGCAAGCGGCGGATCCTGCCCCGCCTGAAAATCGTTACAGCGCCGTGCAGGCACAACGGCAGGCCGAGCGCGAGCATATTCACCAGGAGCGCCAGGCCATCGCGGCCACGCGAAAGCGTGAGGAGACCGCGTGTTATCGCCGGTTTGCGGTAGAAGACTGCCTGCGCGACGTGCGAACCCAGGCGCGCAGGGCAGAACTGCAACTGCGCGGGCGCGAGTTGCAACTCAATGACGCAGAGCGCAAGGAAAAAGCCGCCGAGCGGTTGCGCTCGATCGAAGAAAAGCAACGCGTGGCTCCTGACCGTTCGCAACCCCAAGGCTCGGCACGAGGGGAGGGGCGTGGTGCTCCCGTCGGCGTGGAGGATTTGCGCACGCAGCGTCAACGAGACGCACAGCAGCGGGCCGAGCAGCAGCGGGCCCGCCGGCAGTCGAGCGCTGCAAACCAGGCGCAGCGTGCCAGGCAAAGCGCTGAGCGGGCGGCCACGGCGCAGTCCCGCCATGCTGAAAACGTGAAATCCGCGCAGGAGCGGCGCGAACGGGTGCAGAAAATGCAGGCCGAGTCTGCCGCCGCAGGGCGCCAACCGGCTGCTCCCCTGCCCGCGTCGTCGGGGCTGCCGCCCGTTCAACCCTGAAGTGCGGGGTGACGGGGACTAAGGGAAGCACGCGCCCGCGCCTGCGAGCTGGCCCTGCGCGCTTCAGGCGGTTTTTGAGGAAATGGGGCTCAGTCGTCCCATTTTTTTCTCTTCTTCCAGGGCTTCAATCTTCACGACGACCAGCGACAGGTTATCGCCACCCCCGCGTGCGCGCGAGCGTGCCTTGTCGATCAGAAATTCGGTGGCCTCGCGCGGCGACAGGGAATCGACCACCGAGGCCAGCTCGGTGGGAGAAAAGTAGTGCCATACACCATCGCTGCAGGCCAGCAAAACATCGCCTGGCTGCAAGTGCTGGATGGTGTGGGTGGTGGTGGGTGGATCGCTCTCGGTGCCCAGGCAGCCCACCAGAATGTTGGAATGCGGATGGATGTTGGCCTCGGCTTCGGTCAGCTCGCCACGATCGACCAAGGCCTGCACATAAGAGTGGTCGCTGGTGCGAAAGGTCAGCCTGGCACCCTCAAAATGGTAAATGCGCGAATCGCCCGCATGAACCCAGTGGCAGTCACCGCGCGGGTTGATCAAAAACGCCGCAATGGTGCTGTGGGGTTCCTGTTCGGATGAAATGGCCGTGAGGCGGATGACGATGTGCGCCTCTTCCACCATGTTCTTGAGCATTGCGGCAGGGTCGTCGGACTCTGGCGAGTAGCGTTCGAACAACTGGCGGGCCGTCATCATCACCTGGTCGGATGCCTTGCGCCCACCACTGCGACCACCCATGCCGTCAGCGATCACGCCCAGCACGCAGCCGTTGTAGCGTTCGTGGGAGATCAGGGCCACTTGGTCTTGCTGGTATTCGCGGTCACCCTTGTGGATGCCGGTCGAGGCGATAAGGCGGAACGCTTTGGTCATGCTGGTGATTGTGGGGGGCGGCGGCTCAAATACGCATCGGCGCAGGGCGCCAGACCACGTATTATTCATTCGCGTGTGGCATTTTTGCCATGCCCGTGAGCGCTTGGCGCCGTCAATGCCTTGAAATCGAACCTCCACTCCTTGCCTCGTCCGTTGATTGTTTTGCGTATGGCCCCTGCCGTATTGAACGTGCGCATCGATGAGGGCCCGCAAGAACGACTGCCAGACGACGTTTTGCGCAGGCGCCTGAAGAACCGCCGCATGGCGTTGCGCAGCGCAATCGGCTGTTTCGCGCGCGCGCTCCAGCCCCAAGAACCTGCGTGATGAGCCTGGTGGAAGCCGTGCACGCGGTATTTGAGCCCCAAGGGGTGCTGGCGCAGATGGGGTCGCACTACCTTGCGCGAGATGGCCAGATCCGCATGGCCGAAGCGGTGGCCCGAACCATTGTGCAGGGTGGCGCCCTGGTGGTGGAAGCGGGTACGGGTGTTGGCAAAACATTCGCGTACCTGGTTCCGGCGCTGCTCAGCGGAGAGCGTGTCTTGCTGTCCACGGCCACCAAGGCCTTGCAGGACCAGCTCTTTGCCCGGGATCTCCCCCAATTGGTTTCTGCGCTGGCCTTGCCGGTGCGCACGGCCCTGCTGAAAGGGCGCGGGAGCTACCTGTGCCTGCACCGGATGGAACAGGCACGCCAGGATGATGAGCTGCACGACCGCACCATTCAGCGGGTGCTGGCCAAGGTAGAGGTGTGGTCGCACAGCACGCGCTCGGGGGATCTGGCGGAACTGCCGGGTCTCGACGAGCGCTCGCCCGTCATTGCGCTGGTTACCTCCACCCGCGAAAACTGCCTGGGGGCCTCGTGCCCGCGTTTTCGCCAGTGCCACGTCAACCTCGCACGGCGTGAAGCGCTGGCGGCGGATGTGGTGGTGGTCAACCACCATTTGTTCTTTGCCGATGTGGCCGTGCGGGAGTCGGGCATGGCCGAGTTGTTGCCAACCGTGCGGGTCGTGGTGTTTGACGAGGCGCACCAGATCAATGAAATCGGCGTGCAATTCATGGGCATGCAGCTGACCACGGGGCAACTGCTGGATTTTTCCCGTGACATTCTGACAGCTGGTTTGCAGCATGCCCGTGGTTTGACCGACTGGAACACGGTGGCGGGCCGCATCGAGCAGGTCGCTGCCGATTTGCGGATTGCCGTGGGGCCGGGCGTACCAGGAACCAAGCTACGCTGGCTTGGGGATGTGCCAGAAACCGTTGCACCCGGCGGCTGGCACGAGGCCTTTCGACGGGTATCTCTTGCCTGTGCACAAGCCCTGGAAACACTGGACCCGTTCAGCGAGACATCCCCGGACCTCATGCGCCTGTATGAGCGCGGCTCGGAGATTCTGGCGCGCCTGGGACGCTTTGCAGCACCCTGCAGCCCGGATGCGGTGCGCTGGGTAGAGGCAGGTGGGCAATTGCGGCTGGTGGAATCGCCGCTCGATATTGCGCAGGCCATGCAAACCCGGTTGCTGGCGGCTCCTGCCGAAGCTTGCGAAGGCTATGGCGAAGGCTATGGCGAAGGCGAAGGCGACGAGTGGCCCGCGCCGTCGCAGCATGCTGGGCGGGCCTGGATTTTCACGTCTGCAACCCTGGGCGACGACGCCGGGCTGACGTGGTTCACCGAGCGCTGTGGCCTGCAGGATGCTGAGATCTTGCGGGTGGAAAGCCCCTTCGACTATGCCTCCCAGGCCGCGTTGTATGTGCCGCGGCATGTGCCAAAGCCTTCTGATCCCGGGCACAGCATCGCCGTAGCCCGGTTGTCGGGGGCCGCTGCAGACCGCCTTGGCGGGCGCACGCTGGTGTTGACCACAACCCTGAAGGCTTTGCGGGTGATTGGGGACATTCTGAAAGACCGGTTCCGCAGCACTGAAGGGCTTGAAGTGCTGGTGCAGGGGGACTGGCCAAAGCGCCATCTGATGGAACGCTTTCGCGAGGGGGCGACAAGCGGCGGGCGCGGCTGCCTGCTGGTGGCCTCGGCCTCATTCTGGGAAGGTTTTGATGTCCCAGGCGACGCCTTGCAGCTGGTCATCATCGACAAGTTGCCCTTTCCTGCGCCCGGCGATCCGCTGATGGAGGCGCGAAGTCAACGCATTGAGGTCGCCGGTGGGCGTTCGTTTCAGATGCTTGCGGTGCCCGAGGCCGCTGTGGCACTCAAGCAAGGTGCGGGGCGGCTGATACGGCGGGAATCGGACCGGGGCGTGCTGGTCGTGTGCGACACGCGGCTGGTGACCATGGGCTACGGCAAGCGGCTGATGCGCGCATTGCCTCCCATGCGTGTTCTTGAAAGTCCTGAGGAGTTTGAGGCCGCGCTGGATGCGCTTACCAGAACTTCCACCAAGGATTGGACTTTGCCTTGACGGTGCCCGTGGCGTAAGCGCCTTGGGGATAGGAAGATTGCATGACCCGGCGTGCGTCGTCGCGCAGCTGGGTCATTCCGAGGGCATCGTAGGACTGGATCAGGATGTAAAGCGCCTCTTCGAGTGCGGGCACACCCTGGTAATCGGCCAGCGCGGCCTGCGCGCGGCCAATGGCTGCCACATAAGCGCCGCGCTGGAAGTAATAGCGGGCGACGTGCACCTCATACTGGGCCAGCGAATTGACGATGTAGGTCATGCGCTGGCGAGCGTCTTTGGCATAGCGGGAGTCAGGGAAACGCGTGGCCAGTTCGCTGAACGACTCAAAGGAGTCCTTGGCCGCTTTCTGATCGCGTTCGGACAGGTCCTGCTGGGAGATCCAGGAAAAAAGACCCAGGTTGTCGTTGAAGTTGACCAGGCCTTTCAGGTAGAGCGCGTAATCCAGTGCCGGGCTGGCCGGGTGAAGCTTCATGAAGCGATCGAGCGTGGCGATGGCCTGTGCCTTTTCGCCAGCCTTGTACTGCGCATAGGCCTTGTCCAGCTGGGCCTGCTGGGCCAAGGGTGTGCCTGCTGCGCGGCCTTCCAGCTTTTCGAGCAATGGCACCGCCTTGTCGAAAGCGCCGCTATTGAGTTCGTCCTTGGCTTCCGAGTAAATGCGGTTGGGGCTCCAGCCCGCTGTCTTGTCTTCCGGAGTGCTCGAGCAGCCCGCAAGCAGGCCGGCGGTCAGCAGGGCAGTGATAAAAGGCAGTGAGGCACGCAGCATTGCAGGCAGCTTTCAGGCTAAAGGTGAACGTGTGTCTTGTGAGGGGCTGTAAAGGCTGCCGCACCGATAGGGTGCGGCTTGGCCTGCGACAGAACCTGGACCGACGCTGGCATTGTACCGACGCACGCTGCCGAGCTTTGCGCGCTGAATCGGGTCATTTTCGATGCCGGACCAGGTGGGGCTTCCTACAATGGGGCCCATGTTTGTTCACCTTCGCCTGCACACCGAGTTCTCCGTCGTTGACGGCACCAATCGCATCGATGAGTTGGCCAAGGCAGCGGCCAAGGATGGCCAGCCCGCATTGGCCATTACCGATCTCAGCAACCTTTTTGGTGCCATCAAGTTCTACAAGGAAATGCGCGGCAAGGGCGTCAAGCCGATTCTGGGCGCCGAAGTGTTCGTGGAAGGCGAGGCCGGAGCGGCGCCGTCGCGCATATTGCTGCTGGTGCAGGGGCACCAGGGTTACCTGAATCTGTCTGAATTGCTGGCGCGCGCCTGGACCCGCAACGTGGTCAAAGCCCAGGCCATTTGCACCTGGGAGTGGTTGCAGGAGCTGGGCGAAGGGTTGATCGCGATCGCCGGGGCCCAGGCGGGGCCAGTGGGGCAAGCCCTCATGAAAGGCGATGACGCTGGTGCGGCGCACCTGGCGCTCCGGCTGGCCGGCATCTTCCCGCACCGTTTTTATATGGAGGTGCAACGGGCGGGACGCGCCGACGACGAGGCCCATGTCGTGGCCGCAGTGCAACTCGCGGCTCGGCTCAATTTGCCGGTGGTCGCCACGCATCCCGTGCAGTTCGCCACCGCCGACGATTACGAGGCCCATGAGGCCCGGGTCTGCATCTCCGAGGGCGAAATTCTGGGCAACCAGCGGCGGGTGCGCAAGTTCACGCGCGAACAATATTTCAAGTCGTCGGCGCAAATGCAGGCGCTGTTTGAAGACCTGCCTGCCGCCCTGGCCAATTCGGTGGAAATTGCCCGCCGTTGCAACATCAGCCTGGTGCTGGGCAAGCCGCAATTGCCCAATTTTCCCATCCCACCCGTGAACGGGCAGGTGCTGTCAGTGGAGGATTACTTCCGCCATGTTTCGTTTGAGGGGCTGGAAGACCGCCTCAGGCTGCTATTCCCCGACGAAGCCAAACGCAATGCGCAGCGGCCGCGCTATGTGGAACGGCTCGAGTTCGAGCTCAACACCATTCTCAAGATGGGGTTCCCGGGCTACTTTTTGATTGTGGGCGACTTTATTCAGTGGGCCAAAACCCACGGTTGCCCCGTGGGGCCTGGCCGGGGCTCAGGTGCGGGGTCTCTGGTGGCCTATGCGCTCAAGATCACCGATCTGGATCCGCTTGAATACAACCTGCTGTTCGAACGGTTTTTGAATCCCGAGCGTGTGTCGATGCCCGACTTCGACATTGACTTTTGTCAGGCGAACCGCGACCGCGTGATCGACTACGTGAAGGACAAGTACGGCAAGGATGCGGTAAGCCAGATCGCCACCTTCGGCACCATGGCCGCCAAGGCGGCCATTCGTGACGTGGGCCGGGTGATGGACATGAGCTACACCTTTTGTGATGGCATTTCCAAGCTGGTGCCCAACAAGCCGGGGCAGTCCTATACGCTGGCCTACCCACCTGACCCCAAGAAAGAGGGCGACAAGAACAACTACGCGCTCGAACTGGAGCCGCTGCTGGCGGAGCGGGTGCAAAAGGAAGAAGACGTCAAGACCGTCATCGAGATGGCGCAAAAGCTCGAGGGTTTGACGCGCAACATCGGCATGCACGCCGGTGGGGTGCTGATTGCGCCGGGCAAGCTCACTGATTTCTGTCCGCTGTACCAGCAGCCGGGCAGTGAGGCGGCCGTGAGCCAGTACGACAAGGATGACGTGGAGGCCATCGGCCTGGTGAAGTTCGACTTTCTGGGGCTGGCGACACTCACCATTCTGGAGATTGCGCGCGAATTCATCATGAAGCGCCACAAGGGGCAGGAGAACTTCAGCTTCGAGACCATTCCCCTTGACGATGGGCCCACCTACAAGCTCTTTTCCGATGGCAAGACCGAGGCGGTGTTCCAGTTTGAAAGCCGCGGCATGCAGGGCATGCTGCGCGAAGCCAGGCCCAGCCGCCTGGAAGACCTCATTGCGCTGAATGCCTTGTACCGTCCGGGCCCGATGGATCTGATACCGAGCTTTGTGAACCGCAAACACGGCAAGGAAGTGGTGGAGTATCCCCATCCGCTGGTCGAAAAGGTGCTGTCAGAGACCTACGGGATCATGGTGTACCAGGAGCAGGTGATGCAGACCGCTCAGGTGCTGGGGGGCTACTCTCTCGGTGGCGCCGACATGCTGCGCCGGGCCATGGGCAAGAAAAAGGCCGAGGAAATGGCCGAGCACCGCGCCATCTTCCGCAAGGGGGCTGCAGAAAAGAACATCAGTGAGCAGAAGGCCGACGAGGTGTTCGACCTGATGGAGAAGTTCGCGGGCTACGGTTTCAACAAGTCGCACGCGGCTGCCTATTCGCTGCTGGCCTACCACACCGGCTGGCTCAAGGTGCATTACACGGCCGAGTTCTTCTGCGCCAACATGACGGTGGAAATGGATGACACCGACAAGCTCAAGGTTCTGTTTGAAGATGCGCAAAAGAATTTCGGACTGACCTTTGAGCCACCGGATGTCAACCGCGGCACTTACCGTTTCGAACCAGTGACCGACAAAGTCATTCGCTACGGTCTTGGGGCGGTCAAGGGCACGGGCCAGCATGCCATCGATGCCATCGTTGCGGCCCGAGAGGGGCGGGGCCAGGGGCCGCAGGGCTCCACCACGGGTCCGTTCAAGAGTCTGTTTGATTTTTGCGTGCGGGTGGACAAGGCGCGCCTGAACAAACGCACGGTCGAAGCGCTCATCAAGGCGGGGGCCTTTGATTCACTCAACCTCAACCGTGCTGCCATGGTCGCGTCGATTGACCGAGCCTTTGACTTTGCCGCTGCCACGCTGGCCAATGTCAACCAGGGTGGGCTGTTCGACATGATGGGCGACGACGCCCACGGATCGAGCACGCAGGAGCCTGACCTGGTGGACGCGGTTCCCTGGGGTATCAAGGAGCGCCTCACCCAGGAAAAAACGGCCGTGGGTTTTTATCTGTCGGGCCATCTTTTCGACGAGGTGGCGCAAGAGGTGCGTCGCTTTGTTCGCACCCAGATCGACGAATTGCTGGACAGCCGCGAGCCCCAGATTCTTGCGGGCATCGTCAGCGATTTCCGGGTGATCAACGGCCAGCGGGGCAAGCTGGGCTTGTTCCGGCTGGACGATAAGTCGGGCGTGATCGAGGCGTCGGCCGACGAAGCCCTGCTCAATACCTACCGCAACCAGCTCAAGGAAGACGAGTTTGTGGTGATGATGGGGCGCCTGCAGCTGGACCATTTCAGCGGGGGGCTGCGCGTGAAGGTTCAGCAGGTTTGGGATATGGCCGGTGCACGCGCACGGTTTGGCAAATACCTCCATGTGGTGGTGGGGGACAAATCGCCCGAAGTGCCGCGTCTGGTACAGGAGTTTCCGCCCTGCCGTGAAGAGTCGGAGCAGGGCACTGTGCTGCATGGACTGCGCGTGCGCATGGGCGTGCGCTGTGTCGCAGAGCAGGGCGCTGCGGTGGCCGAACTGCAACTGGGCGATGCCAGCCGGTTTTATCCCACGGACGCGGCACTGGCAGCTTGGAGCGCCCAGGTGGGCACGGGCTCGGCCGTTGTGATCTATGAGTGACCCCGGCATTTTTTGGTGGGCACTCCGGACGTGGTTGAAAAACACCCGGCCGTCATCAGATATCACTGTCGGCAGCGATGCTCCCGGGTCGCTAGAATGAAATTCATGGCAACAAAACCACCTTCTCCCCCCGTCGCGCTGCCCGTTACCCGGCCAGCGAAGGATGATGGCGGTTCGGTCGTGCTCGAAAGACGCGTGCAAAAGACCCGGCCGCCGCAGATGTACCAGGTGGTCATGCTCAATGACGACTACACCCCCATGGAGTTCGTCATCGTGGTGCTGCAGGAGTTTTTCAGCAAAGACCGCGAGCAGGCCACCCAGATCATGCTGAAGATACACCTCGACGGCAAAGGCGTCTGCGGCGTGTATTCACGCGATGTGGCTGCCACCAAGGTCGACCAGGTGCTGGAGGCCGCGCTCAAGGCCGGCCACCCGCTTCAATGCGTCAGTGAGCCTGTTGAATAACAGGTTTCTCGTCCCGATCTACAGTTATCTCTTCCACGCAAGCACAAAGGAGTTCACATGATTGCCCAGGAACTGGAAGTCAGCTTGCACATGGCCTTTGTTGAGGCCCGCCAGCAGCGCCACGAGTTCATCACCGTGGAGCATCTGTTGCTTGCACTGCTCGATAACCCCAGCGCAGCCGAGGTGCTGCGTGCATGTTCGGCCAATATCGATGATTTGCGGTCATCGTTGTCTAACTTCATCAAAGACAACACGCCGCAGGTTGCCGGATCGGACGAAGTGGACACCCAGCCCACACTGGGTTTCCAGCGGGTGATCCAGCGCGCCATCATGCATGTGCAGTCCACCGGCAACGGCAAGAAAGAGGTCAACGGTGCCAACGTGCTCGTGGCCATCTTTGGCGAAAAAGACTCGCACGCCGTGTACTACCTGCACCAGCAGGGCGTGACGCGCCTGGACGTGGTCAATTTCATTGCCCACGGCATCAAAAAGGGCGAGCCGCCAGAGCCCGCCAAGGCCGAGAACCAGGCCGAAGGCGAGGAGGGCGGCGGTTCGGAGCGCAGTGAGAAAGCGTCTCCGCTGGAGCAGTTCACCCAGAACCTGAACCAGCTCGCCAAGGAAGGCAAGATCGACCCGCTGATTGGCCGCCACTACGAGGTAGAGCGCACGATCCAGATCCTTTGCCGCCGTCGCAAGAACAACCCGCTGCTGGTGGGCGAGGCCGGCGTGGGCAAGACGGCGATTGCCGAGGGCTTGGCCTGGCGCATCACGCAAAACGACGTGCCTGAAATTCTGGCCGAGGCCGTGGTGTATTCGCTCGACATGGGCGCGCTGCTGGCGGGCACCAAGTACCGCGGCGATTTTGAGCAGCGCCTCAAGGGCGTGCTCAAGTCGCTCAAGGACAAGCCCAACGCCATTTTGTTCATCGATGAGATCCACACCCTGATCGGTGCGGGTGCTGCCTCGGGCGGCACGCTCGATGCGTCCAACCTGCTCAAGCCGGCGCTTTCCAGCGGCCAGCTCAAGTGCATTGGCGCCACCACCTTCACGGAATACCGTGGCATTTTCGAAAAAGACGCTGCGCTGTCGCGCCGGTTCCAGAAGGTGGACGTGGTCGAGCCCACGGTAGCCGAAACCATCGACATCCTCAAGGGCCTGAAGTCGCGCTTTGAAGAGCACCACAGTGTGAAATACGCTGCGGCCGCCCTGCAGGCTGCGGCCGAGCTGAGCGCCAAGTACATCAACGACCGCCACCTGCCCGACAAGGCCATCGACGTGATCGATGAAGCCGGTGCGGCCCAGCGCATCATGGTGCCGAGCAAGCGCAAAAAGACCATCGGCAAGGCCGAGATCGAAGAGATCGTGGCCAAGATCGCGCGCATTCCTCCCGCCAACGTCAGCAACGACGACCGCGGCAAGCTGCAGACGCTGGAGCGCGACCTGAAAAGCGTCGTGTTCGGTCAGGACAAAGCCCTGGAAGTGCTGGCCAGCGCGGTCAAGATGGCGCGCTCGGGTCTGGGCAAGGGCGACAAGCCGATCGGCTCGTTCCTGTTCAGCGGCCCCACCGGCGTCGGCAAGACCGAGGCGGCCAAGCAGCTGGCCTACATCATGGGCATCGAACTGATCCGCTTTGACATGTCGGAGTACATGGAGCGCCATGCCGTGAGCCGCCTGATTGGCGCGCCTCCTGGCTATGTGGGGTTCGACCAGGGCGGCCTGCTCACCGAAGCCATCACCAAGAAGCCGCACGCCGTGCTGCTGCTCGATGAAATCGAGAAGGCGCACCCGGACATCTTCAATGTGCTGCTTCAGGTAATGGACCACGGTACGCTGACCGACAACAACGGGCGCAAGGCAGACTTCCGCAATGTGCTCATCATCATGACCACGAACGCGGGCGCCGAGACCATGAACAAGGCGACCATTGGCTTCACCAACCCCCGGCAGGCGGGCGACGAAATGGGCGACATCAAGCGCCTGTTCACGCCTGAGTTCCGCAACCGGCTGGACGCCATCGTCAACTTCAAGGCGCTCGACGAGCAGATCATCCTTCGCGTGGTGGACAAGTTCCTGCTGCAGCTCGAAACGCAGTTGGCCGAGAAGAAGGTGGAGGTCACCTTCACCGACACGCTGCGCAAGCACCTGGCCAAGAAGGGCTTTGATCCGCTGATGGGCGCCCGCCCGATGCAGCGCCTGATCCAGGACACCATTCGCCGGGCCCTGGCCGATGAGCTGCTGTTTGGCCGCTTGCAGGATGGCGGCCGCCTGACCGTGGACATCGAGGTCAAGACGGACGACAAGGGCGTGGAAACGTCCGAAGTGATGCTGGACATCCAGCCGCTGCCCAAGAAAGAGCGCTCGGCCAAGTCGGAGCCCGCTGAACCCGAAGAGGCCACTGCCGACTGATTGCGCTACGACCCCGCTCGCAGCTGGTGTGCCGCGATCGCGAGGCACACACCCCAAAGCCCGTGGCGCAAACCCCGGGCTTTTTTTATGGTGGCAGAGCGTTCTGAACTGGTGCTGCGCCTGTGCGCGGCGCGCTGTTTACCGGGGTGCCTGTAGCCGCTCAAGCAGCGCGTGCGTGGGATATCCGTCGGCCATGGTGCCGATGCTCTGCTGAAAACGGCGCAGGCCTGCGCGTGTTGCCGGGCCCATCACGCCGTCTGGCACACCCGCGTCAAAACCCTTTGCATTGAGTGCCTCCTGCAGCTGGCGCAGCTGGTCGCGATTCAGGGGGGCAATGTCGCGGGGCCACGCCCTGGCAACGGGTGGGCCACCGTCGATCTGGCGTGCCAGAAGGCCCACGCCCAGCGCGTAGTTGACGGAGTTGTTGTACCGCAGGATGGTGCGGAAATTGGTGCCCACCAAAAACGCTGGGCCGCGTGCACCTGCGGGCGTGATGATGGAGGCCTCGCCCACTTCGGGCAGGGGTTGCCCGTCCAGCGTGCGAACGCCTTCTGCCGCCCATGCTGCGCTGTTCTGGCGGGTGCGGATTTCGGTGCGTGCGTAGTCAAACCCGGCGGGCAGTTGCACTTCGACGCCCCAGGTCTGGCCGCTTTTCCAGCCCATGCGCGCCAGAAAATGGGCCGTGGACGCCGTGACATCGGCAATGCTGCCCCAGATGTCACGATGGCCGTCGCCGTCGGCATCCACGGCGTAGGCCAGAAACACCGAGGGCAGAAACTGCGTGTGCCCCATGGCGCCCGCCCAGGAGCCGATCATGCGATCGGCCGGGATGTCGCCCTGGTCCACGATGCGCAGCGCGGCCAGCAGCTCGGCTTGCGCCCAGGCGCGGCGACGTCCGTCGTAAGCCAGCGTGGCAAGCGCGTCCACCGCGCGGTAGGTTCCAAAGTTGCTGCCGTAGTTGCTCTCCATGCCCCAGATGGCCGTGATCACTGCGGCGGGTACCCCGTGGCGAGTGGCGGCAGCGTCCAGTGCGGCGTGGTGCTCCGCCCGCATGGCCTGGCCCTGTGCAATGCGCTGCGGCGACACGGCGCTGTCCAGGTAGGCCCAGGGCGTGCGGGTGAATTCGGGCTGGGCACGGTCCAGCTCCACCACGCGAGGTTGCCATTGTGCGCTGCCCAGCACTTCGCGCACGGTTTGGGGCTCAATACCCGCCGCCAGGGCTTGTTTCGAAAAAGCGGTGCGCCAGGCGTCGAATCCTTCTTCAGGGGGTACTTCGGAAGCCGTGTCAACTGGCGCGGAGACCTGCGCACTGTTGGCCGCAGGCGCCAAGGCCGTTGGCTGCGGCTTTGCCAGCCTGTCGGGGAGGCTTTCGGAAGCCGGCGCCGAGGCGCAACCTGCCAGGGCCATGGCCGCCACCAGTGTGGCAAGCGAGAGTGGCGCCACGAGGGGAGTGCGGTGGCGAGAGGAGCTGGAGGGGGCGTTTGGGGGGCTGTGCATGCGCCATTGTCCCGTGTAGCAGCGCGGGTGCAGCGTTGCAGGTGTATCACGGCGTGATGTGGTGGCAATCCTCTGGACCCACTTTCACTACTATTTTGATAGCTGTTCGCGCTTTATCTGTATGCGCTAGGGGCAAAAATAGCCTCTAAACCCGGTTACAGTTGGCCCTTCGCCCTTGTTTGCCCCTAGACCATGGCCCCCCACACCTTTCTCTGGCACGACTACGAAACCTTCGGTGCCAACACCCGGCGCGACCGGCCGGCGCAGTTTGCGGCCATCCGCACCGACGCCGCACTGAACGAAATCGGCGATCCGCTGATGCTTTACTGTCAGCCGGCCAACGACTATCTGCCAGACCCGCAGTCTTGCCTCATCACCGGCATCACGCCGCAGCTGTGTCTGGAAAAGGGCGTGCCCGAGCACGCCTTTGCCAATCGCATCGAGGCCGAATTTGCGCAGCCGGGCACCATTGGCGTGGGCTACAACACCATCCGGTTTGATGACGAGATCACGCGCTTCATGTTCTGGCGCAACCTCATCGACCCCTACGCGCGCGAGTGGCAAAACCAGTGCGGCCGGTGGGATCTGCTGGACGTGGTGCGCATGACCTATGCGCTGCGGCCGGACGGCATTGCCTGGCCCAAAAAGGAAGACGGCACGCCCAGCTTCAAGCTGGAGCATCTGTCCAAAGCCAACGGCCTGTTGCACGAGGCTGCGCACGATGCGCTGTCGGACGTGCGCGCCACCATTGCGCTGGCGCGGCTGATCCGCCAGCACAACCCCAAGCTGTTTGACTTTGCCCTGTCGCTGCACAAGAAAGACCGCGTGGCCGCCGAGTTGCGCCTGCCGGCAACGGCCCTCACGGCACGGCCGTTTTTGCATGTCTCGGGCATGTTCCCTGCCGAGCGCGGTTGCCTCGCAGTGATGTGGCCGCTGGCCAGCCATCCCACCAACAAGAACGAGGTGATTGCCTGGGATCTCGCCCATGACCCGCGCGAACTGGCCACGCTGGGGGCTGACGAGATCCGCTTGCGCATGTTCTCCAGGGCGGCCGACCTGCCCGAGGGCACCACGCGCCTGCCCATCAAGACCATCCACCTGAACAAATCACCCATGGTGGTGGGCAATGTGAACACGCTCACCCCTGCGCTGGCGCAGCGCTGGGGCATGGATCTGGCCCAGGCGGCGCAGCATGCCGACATGGCGCGGACCTTGCCGGACATGAGCGGCATCTGGCCCGCCGTGTTTGCCCGCCCGGCCGAGCCCGCCCCCGATGTGGACCAGGACCTGTATGGCGGATTTGTGGGCAACAGCGACCGCCGCCACCTGAACGACTTGCGTACCCTGTCAGGGGCGAAACTGGCCACCGCGCGCACGGGCTTTGATGACCCGCGCCTGGCCGAGCTGGTGTGGCGCTACCGGGCCCGCAACTTCCCGGACACCCTGTCGCCCGAAGAGGCCGAGCGCTGGGAGGCGCACCGCGCCGCCTGCCTGTTCGACGGTGCGGGCGGGGCGCGCACCGTGGAGCAGTTGTTCACCGAGATCGACCAGATCTCGGAAACCGCCGACGACGACCGCACCCAGGAGATTCTGGGCGCCCTGTACGATTACGCCGAGCACATCGCGCCGGAGAGGTGACTCCCCCCTGAGGCGCTGCGCGCCTTCCCCCCTGAGGGGGGACCCACCCGGTGGCCTGGCAAAGCCAGTTCCACGGGTGCGCTGGCGTAGAGCTCGCGCCAGTGTTCGTCGCCCCACTTTGCACGTAGACCAGCAGAAACAGCGTTGATTTTTATGACGACACCGCACACCCCCCATTTCACCACCCAGATCGTGCATGCCGACCGGCGGGGCGGTGCCGAGCATGGCGCCATTCACCAGCCTGTTCACACGTCGGTGCAATACGGCTTTGACAAGGTGGAAGACCTCATTGCCGTGTTCCAGGGCACCACCAAGGGCGGCTTCAACTATGCCCGCCAGGGAACCCCCACCACGGCGGCGCTGGAGGCCAAGCTCACGCAGATGGAGCAGGGGCAGGGCGCCATCGTCTTTTCCACCGGCATGGCAGGCATCTGCGCCATTTTTCTTACGCTGCTCAAGGCGGGGGACCATCTGGTGGCCAGCAAGTTCGTGTTTGGCAACACCAACAGCGTGTTGGGCACCCTGGCCGACCTGGGCATCGAGGTCACCACGGTGGACGTGACGGATGCCGCGCAGGTGGCTGCCGCCGTGCGGCCGCACACGCGCATGGTGTTTGTCGAAACCATCGCCAACCCCGGCACGCAGATGCCCGACCTCGAAGGCATCGGCGCACTGTGCAAAGAGCGCGGGCTTCTCTATGTGGTGGACAACACGGTGGCCTCGCCGTATCTGTTTCGTCCGGGCACGGTGGGGGCGGGGCTGGTGGTGCATTCGCTCACCAAGAGCATCGGTGGGCAGGGCGATGCGCTAGGCGGCGCCGTGATCGACACCGGCGTCTTTGACTGGAGCACTTACCCCAATATCTTCGCGGCCTACCGCAAGGGCAATGCCAAGGGCTGGGGCCTGCAACAGGTGCGCAAGAAAGGCCTGCGCGACATGGGCGGCGCCTTGTCGTCCCATGCCGCGCACCAGATTGCGCTGGGCGCCGAGACGCTGGCCTTGCGCATGGACCGCACCAGCGCCACCGCGCTGGCCCTGGCCCGGTGGCTGGAGCAGCACCCTGCGGTGGCGCGGGTGCATTACCCGCTGCTGGAGTCGCACCCGCAATATGCGCAGGCCAAAAAGCACCTCAAGGCGGGCTCGTGGCTGTTGTCATTCGAACTGCGCGACCCCGCCCAGTGCCTGCCGCTGTGCAACCGCCTGCAGCTGCCCATCAAGGCCACGGGCCTGGCCGACACGCGCACGCTCATCATTCCGGTGGCGCACACCATCTTCTGGGAGGCGGGGCCTGAAGTGCGGGCCGCCATGGGCATTGGCGACAGCATGATTCGCCTGTCGGTCGGCCTGGAAGAGCTTCAGGACCTGCAGGCCGATTTTGAGCAGGCGCTGGCCGCCATTGCGGCGGTCTGATTGCTCGCCACTGCGCCCTGTGTCTGGGTCAACCGCTGCCAGACCATTCGCAGGGGCCGCAGCCTCGGGTGCCAAAACCCTTGGTTGCTATATTAATAATAGCTGCTTGCGCTTTATGGATAAGGGCTAGAGGCCAATTTGGCTTGAACTTCAGCCAAAAAAACGATAGCACACCACAATGGCGGCCACCACCCCGGCCAGCTCTGCCAGCAGCGCGCAGGCCACCGCATGGCGCGCGCGCTGTATGCCCACGGCGCCGAAGTACACCGCCAGTACGTAAAAGGTGGTTTCGGTGCTGCCCTGGATGGTGGCGGCAGCCAGCGCGGCGAAGCTGTCCACACCCTGGCTCTGCATGGTCTCGATCAGCATGGCGCGGGCCGCGCTGCCCGAAAACGGCTTGACCAGCGCCGTGGGCAGGGCATCAACAAAGCGCGCATCCATGCCCAGCAGCTCCACGCACCAGCGGATGGCATCCAGCACATAGCCCAGCGCACCCGAGGCGCGAAACACCCCCACCGCGCACAACATGGCCACCAGGTAGGGCAGCAGGCCCTTGGCTACATCAAAACCCTCTTTGGCGCCGTCGATAAACGCCTCATACACGGCCACCTTGCGCCAGGCGCCCACGCATACAAACAGCACCACCAGCGCAAACAGCGTGAGGTTGCCCAGCAGCGAAGACAGCTGCGCCAGCGCCGCCGCGCTCAGCGTGGTCAACAGCGCCATGAAGCCTGCCAGTGCCAGGGCCACCGGCAGCAGATAGGCCAGCACCACCGGGCTGAACAGGGGCAACCGCTGCACCGCCGCCACGCTGAGCAGCCCCACCAGCGTGGAGGCAGACGTGGCCAGCAAAATGGGCAGGAACACCAGCGTCGGGTCGGGCGCGCCCTGCTGCATGCGGTACATGAAGATGGTGACCGGCAGCAGCGTGAGCGATGACGCGTTGAGCACCAAAAACAGAATCTGCGCGTTGGTCGCGGTGTCGGGATGCGGGTTCAGCTCTTGCAGCGCGCGCATGGCCTTCAGACCCATGGGCGTGGCGGCGTTGTCCAGCCCAAGCGCGTTGGCGGCAAAGTTCAGCGTCATCAGGCCCAGGGCCGGGTGGCCGCGCGGCACGCCCGGCATGAGCCGCGTAAACAGCGGCGCCAGCCAGCGCGCAAGGGCATTCACGATGCCGGCCTTTTCTGCAATGCGCAAAAAACCCAGCCACAGCGTGAGCGTGCCAAAAAGCAGCACCATCACCTCGACCGACAGTCTGGCCATGGAGAACAGGGCTTCGACCATGGCTGCAAAGATCTGGGCGTTGTCACCCACCAGCCATTGGGACAGTGCGGCGATGGCTGCGGTGACAAAAAAACCCAGCCAGAGGGTGTTGAGCAAGGAAGAAACTCCGTGTGGATGGTGGTCAGAAAGCGTCCGTTGGCGCCCGCTGGTATCCATTGTGCAGATGGGCCCGTTGCAGCGGGGTGGGGCCGCGCTTGCCAGTGCCCTGTCGAACTGGAGGCGCGGAGGGCAGTCAGCAGGTTAACCCGCTTCGTTCACTCCACATGCCAAAAGATGAGGCGAATCGCCGGGTGGTAATCTACAGGGTTCGGTTGCGTGCCAGGTTTTCTCTGGAAACTCCCGCGTGCAGCCGGCCCAGACACAAAACCAGGCGCCATTGAACAGGTTCATGGAGCGCCACAACACCAAGGAACATTCGCCATGGGCGCCCAGTGGAAAGCAAAAGGTAAGGCACAAGTCGCAGACGCCAGAGGAAAGCTGTTTGGCAAGCTGGCCAAGGAAATCATGGTGGCTGCGCGTGGCGGGGCCGACCCTGCCGGCAATTCGCGCCTGCGCCTCGTGGTCGAGCAGGCCCGCAAGGTCTCGATGCCCAAGGACACCCTGGAGCGCGCCATCAAGAAGGGTGCCGGTATCGGGGACGAGGCCGTCCATTTCGAGCGCGTCATCTATGAGGGCTTTGCCCCCCACCAGGTGGCCGTGATGGTCGAATGCCTGACCGACAACGTTAACCGCACCGCGCCCGAGATGCGCGTGCTGTTTCGCAAGGGCCAGCTGGGCACCTCGGGGTCGGTGGCATGGGATTTCAACCATGTGGGCATGATCGAAGCCGAACCCACTACCCCCGGCGCCGACCCCGAGCTGGCCGCCATTGAAGCCGGCGCGCAAGACTTTGAAGCGGGCGACGAAGAAGGCACCACCACCTTCTGGACCGACCCGACCGACCTCGACCTGGTCAGCCGCGCGCTACCGGCGCAGGGCTTTAACGTGCTGTCGGCCAAGCTGGGCTACAAGCCCAAGAACCCGGTGAACCCCGCCAACCTGACGCCCGAGCAGCTCGAAGAGGTTGAGAGCTTTCTGGCGGCCATTGATGCCAACGACGACGTGCAGAACGTCTTTGTGAGCCTGGGCAGCTGACTGCCTATTTCCGCCCTGGCGCGCTGGCCATTACACCGGCCAGCGCGCCCATGTAAGCAATCCATGACCGCAGACCATTACGCAGCCCTTGGGCTGAGCGCCAACGCGTCGCTGTCCGACATCAAGAAGGCCTTTCGCCAGAAAGCCTCCTTTTATCACCCGGACAAGAACGATGCGCCCGACGCGGCACAGCGCTTTCAGGCCGTGCAAAAGGCCTACGAAGTCCTGTCGGACGACGAGGCCCGCCAGGCTTACGACGACAACCGCCGCCGCAACCTGCTGGACGACCCGCTGCAAACCGCGCAAGACATCTGGCAAACCTATTTCAAGAGCATTCTTCCTTCGTGAAACTTTCTTCCTACTTTTATGACTTGCGTTCGGCCTACCAGGCCGAGCTGGACGACCTGGTTTCGGACTCGGAGGGCAAGGATGTGCTGCGCAAGCGGCTGGCAGAAAAGCGCTCTGAAATCGGTTTCCTGGTGAAGATGATGGAGCTGGCGCCCGAGATGGTGGCGGTGGTCTTTCATCAGGGCTTCCGTTTTGCCAAGCCGTCGGTGATGGAGCACTTGCTCAGCCAGGGGGCTGACAACCTGCCCGAGTGGGGCACGCTGACGGGCGCGGTCTCGCTGGAACCTTGGGCCGCCAGCCTGGCTCAAACCGTTTTGCGCGAGCCCGGAGGAACCGCTTTCATGGTCGTGGCGGCAGGGCTGGAGTATCTGCACCAGCATGCCCGTCTGGCACCGGCGGCCGCGCAGGGCGATACCGATCACGATACTGATGAAGATTCTGAGGATGGGGCCGAGCACGACGATGACTACAACGCCCTGAGCGCTGATGATGCTGCCGACCCGCACAACAGCCGCACCCGCGACGAGGCCAGCTCCAACTGGCTGGCCGAGGTAGGCTTTGACCGCAAAGACTGAGATTTTCCGTACATGAACCACCTGGCCCTCATCACCAAAACCACCAGCCTGATTGCCGCCGGCGACATCGTAGGCGCCGAGTCGGCGCTGGCCGACCTGGCCGACACCGAAGGCGACAACGCCCTGATGGTCGTGCTGGACCAGCTGGCACCCAAAGACGTGCTGGCCGTGATGCGCGAGTACGACGATTCCAAGGCATCTGTCGTCAACCTGCTGGTCACGCCCGAGCAGTTTGCGCGCGCCATGGTGCTGGAAAAGCAATACAAGGATCTCACCCACACGCACCTGCGCAACATGGTCAACGCCGTTATTTTTCGGGACGACGCCGACCCGGTGGAGTTTTT
The DNA here is from genome assembly GCF_000526295.1 of Acidovorax sp. JHL-3. Taxonomy (NCBI): domain Bacteria; kingdom Pseudomonadati; phylum Pseudomonadota; class Betaproteobacteria; order Burkholderiales; family Comamonadaceae; genus Acidovorax; species Acidovorax sp. JHL-3. The sequence continues at coordinate 2,796,660 of NZ_JAFU01000001.1, read as the reverse complement.
GACGGCGATTGGTGATCTGGAAGGCGGCAGCGAGGCCCTGGCCAATTACTTTGCCGAGAAGTGGAGTCGCATCGAGGCTTTTGCCCGCACCGGCACTTTTGACGCCACCGAAGACTACGGCCCCACCTTGAGCGATGACGAGTTGCTGGCATCGGGCTACGTGCAGCCCCGCATCGACCAGGACGAAGTGGCCGACCGCGACTGGATGCAGCTGGCCTGGCTGCTGCGCTACGAATGCCGCGACCTCTTTATCGAAACGCTGCTGGTGCTGCGCGCCAAGGCGCGTGCCCACGACATGGGCCTGGAAGAGGGCGATGAGCTGGCCGAAGAAGACGACGGCAAGTTTGAAACCAGCGACACCGATCGCGGCAAGGCGACCCCGGCGGCCCGCGCTTCTGACGAAGAATCCGCGATTTAGCATGTCGCCCCTGAGTCGCTTCGCGTCTTCCCCCAGAGGGGGACGCCGCCAGCGCGGCGGGGCGGCCCTTGCGCGGCGGCCGCTCGTCTTTGCCGCGCCAGTTTCAACGGCCTCGGGCGTCGCGTTGCGCCTTGAACAACTGGTATCGAAATGATGGCATCTACTACTGCGGCGCTGCAACTGCACGACGCCCGCCCGTTCTTTGAAAAAGCGCTGGTGCACGGTGTGCAGCACGGCATTCTGGATGCGGCAAGGCTGGTCGCCATCTGCGCCGATGCCCCCAAAGGCATGGTGCAGATCGCCCGCTACTTTGGCAGTGAATTTTTGCGGCCCGAACTCGAAAAAGCCCGTGACCGCATGGTCAACCTCATCAGCCTGTATTTGCTCGACACCACCGATGGTGATCTGACCAAGGCGGCCATCTCGTTGCGCGACCATTCGTTCCTGTCGCGCTCCAAGGGCGGCTCCGACATGCTCAAGCGCCTGATCGCCATGCCCGAGAGCAGCAATTTCGGCATGGCCGGTTACGCCGATGCCCAAACGCCTCTGCTGGCTTTGTGGTCGCTGCGCAGTTACACCGACTACCAGGCCGAACTGGCTCGCCGCAGCCAGATTGCCCACGCCATCCGTGCCGCACAGTGGCTGGCCGAGCAATTCGAGCTGGATACCGACGAGCTGGAAGCCGCAGGCGCCGATGCCGAGGCCGTCATCCGCACCGGCCTGCTCATGCAGGCCCTGGCGCCCAAAGCCATGCAGCTGGGCGAGTGGCCCAACGCCGTGGCCCTGGAGAAGCTGGTGACGGCGCTGCGCAAGAAAAAGCTGGCGGCGCCCAAGCAACTGCTGCTGCCAGCCGGCTTGCCCGCAGACCTGCGCGCGGTGATGCAGACGCATTGCGCCAGCGTGCTGGCCGACCTGCCCAAGTTGCTGGATGCCACCAATCCGCTGCGCAGCCTGCTGCGCCCGACCGGCGCTTTTCGTGCCCGATACTTCTTGCTCGACGACCCGCTGGCCGAGGTGGACCACTACCATCGCAGCCTGGATGCGCTGCAAGAAGGCGGTGAGCCTCCCCAGCCCGCCAGCAAGACGTGGACAAAAACCACCCAGGGCAACGAAGACGAGCACTCGCTGCTCACGCTGTTCCTTTGCCTTGCCGCAGGAGCACCCAAAAAGACGCTGCTGACCGAAAAAACCGCCGCCAGCCTTGTGCGCAAGATCCGTAAAAGCGGACTGCAACCCGAACTGGCGATAGACTTTATTCGCAGCCATGCGCCAGGCGCGTATCAGGCAGACTACATCGATATGTGGAACAGTTTTTTGCAGGACTCGGCCAAAACACTGGGCAGCGACATGGACTACCAGATGCACGACGCGCTGGCCCTGCTGCGCCGCGAGTGCCATGTGGCGGGGTGAAGCTGTGAAGGCGGGCGGCGTTGCGGTGGCCGGCCTGGCGTTCGCGTGCCCCCTGGTCGCCATGTGCCCGAAGGTAAGCACCTTCCGGTGTGTCTTGACATAAACGCCTACCGTATCGGCGCCCGCGAAACCGTTCGCACTCCACCCGATTTTTCTCTTTTTTGGTCCACAGTCCGGCGACGCAAGGTGGACTGGCGCAGGGGAGTGGCTGCTCGCGATCTTTTTGCCACGCTGGTATGGCGCCCCGCGCATGGCGCGCAGGCGATTCGCCGTTCTGTCATGCCCCTGTGATCTGGCCATGCGATCTTTTCCTCTTCATTCAAAAGAGAGGAGTCTTCATGCAAAAAATCACAATCGCAACATTGGTGGCTGCCGCCATGCTCAGCGCCTGTGGCGGTGGCGGGGAAGTTGCCGAGCCCGCGGTCCAGGGCGGTAGCACCAAGGCCCTTGGGGCCAGCACCTACTGGAGCGGTATCAGCCGCGCCTTGCCCACGACCCCCTTGGGCCACCAGGTGGCCATGTCGTGCCACAACTGCTACGGCGACAACACTGCGCAGACTGAGGCAAAAGTGTCGAAAGCGCTGGGCCGTGGCTTTGACCTGGTGGAACTGGACCTGACCATGCATGCAGACGGAAAGGTGTATGTGGAGCACAACGATGGCGAAATCGCGCACGGCACGTTCGATGCGACGCTGGCCAATGCCAGCTTGCAGCAAAGCGACCGCATGCTGTTTCTGGAGGTCAAGGAAACCTATTCATCCCCGGCATTCAGCGATTCGCTGATGCGGAGCGTGCTGCGCACGGTGCGCGACAAGGGCTATGCCGCAGCCGGGCGCCCCGTATTTCTGCGCGCTTTCATGGATGGTCGCCACCAACACCTGGTGCGGGCCCAGGCGCTATTGGCGACCAGCGAATTTGCCGGTATCCGCGACCATATCCGCCTCCATACGCTGATTGAAAGCGATATCCGCAACAACATTCGCGCGACCAAGAGCCTGGGCTTTGACGGCGTGGAACTGCAATACCAGACTTCAGATCTGTTCGGCAAACTCGAGCAAGCCAGGCAACTTGGGCTGGGTGCAGGCATCTACACGGTACCCGCCAGCATGGGGGAGGCCTTTATATCGGCGCTGCGTGAAGATGTGGATTTCATCACCACTGACTACGATCTGGCCGCCACGGCCCTGTCGTCAAATGTGCGTGCGTTGGTGCAGGAGAACACCTCGCTGGTTTATCTGAACGCCGCCCGCCAAAGCGCCTATCCGCTGAGCTACTGCCGCACCAATACGGCGGACTATGCTTTGGCCAGCAGCAACACCATGCCCGGGCTGGAGTGGCTGTCCGTCACCAGTGATGAAGACCGCATTGGCGGCAGCATGGTGTTCACGGGCACCCAGAGCCTTACCACCTGGGATGCGGACAACGCCACAGACGGCGGCTTTCTGGTGACGGCCGTGGTGAACTTTGACGACTTGACCTCGGGGGGCACGGCGAGCATCGTGGCCAAGAGCGACGCAGGCGGTTTTGCACTGGAGCAAGCCGGAATGCAGCTGCGGTTTGGGGTGCATGTGAATGGCGGTTATTCCTATGCCACCACCCCGCTCATCGGTTTGAACGGAACCAACTCCTACTTCATCATCGGCGCGTACGACGGCAACGGCGCTGTGCGCCTGTGGGTCAACAACGTTGAGCGCATGGCCTCTGCGTCGATCTCCGGCGGTGTCACACTGAACAACAGCCCGGTGGTGATCGGCGCCGACCCTCAGGGGGCGACGGACCGCCGCTACTTCTTCAAGGGCAAGATTCAGCAGGTGATGGTGCAAAAGTGGCGTAACCACTGAGCGTTGTTGCGTGTCGCCACGCGGCACGGAACAACGCGGGGGTGCCTTAGCCTTGGTGGCGGCAGGCGGTGTGTCTTTGTTTCTGCACGTTCCGCGCTGCCTGCAAGTTTCATCAGGTGGCCGTGCCTGCCTTAGAAATCCATTACCAGTGATGCCTTCAGGCTTCGGCCTGGCTGGGTGTAGGCGTCATTCACGGTGCTGGACGCGGCCAGGCCATAGACGTCGGGCCAGAGCCAGTATTTGCGGTTGGTGACGTTGGTTACGGCAACGTTCAGCCGCAGGTCCTTGCGCAGGCGCCACTGGGCCGACAGATCGAGCGTGGTGGCCTGCCCAATGGTGAACTGCGTGTTGGGCGCCTTGACGGCGGAGGCGCTGTCGATGTCGCTGGCCTTTTTGGCGCCGTGGTGGCGCAGGTCGGCACGCAGGCCCCAGGCGGCGGTGTCGTATTGCACCCCCAGGCTGATCTGTTGGGGGTCGATGGAGTTCAGTGGTGCGCCGGTGGCACGGTTCACGCCCTTGGCGCGGCCCCAGCTAAAGGGGGTGCTGACGCGCCCGCCCGCGATGGGGCCCCAGTCGTAGATCCCTTTGACCTCGATGCCGGTGATGCGGGCCCGCTCGGTATTGAGGGTCTGGAAAACGCGGGGGTCGGCGGCTGTACCAGTGCCGCGGATGAGCACGGTGTCCATGATGAGGTTGGAGTACTGGTTAGCGAAGATGGCCGCATCCAGTTTCAGGCGGTCGAACCGACCGCGCGCACCCAGCTCCAGGCCCCGGCTTTTTTCAGGCTTGAGGTCGGGGTTGGGAATGATGGTGACCTGTTCGGCGGCGTTTTCGTAGTAGCCGTTGATCTGCGCTGCATCGGGCGCGCGAAACCCCGTGGCATATTGTCCAAACACGCTCCACTGTGAAGTGGCGCGGTACAGCACCCCCAGCTTTGGCGACAGCGCCGAGCCCGAGAGCGACTGGCCGGGTTTGGCGGCGGGCGGGTAAAAGCCGGCCTGGGTGGTCACGTCCAGCGCAAAGTGGTCCCACCGCAGCCCCGGGGTGATGCTCCATCGGTCAATGACGGATTCCGCCTGAACATACACGGCGCTGCTGGTCTCGCGCGTGTCCGGAAAACGCTTGAGCGGAAACACCTCGGGCGGCAGCGGGGCGACGCCTGTGTAGACATTGCTGATGTCGCTGCGGATATGGTCGATGCCATAGGTGAGCTTGTGAGCCCAGCCGCCGGGTGTGCGCAGCGTTTTTTCGGCCTGCAGGCCTGCCTGCCAGGTGTCTTCGGAATAGGAGTTGTCGCGAACGCGCAAGGGCAGGGTGTTGCGCACGCTGGTGCCTACCTGGCGGGAACTGGCGTGCTGCACGGCCAGCACCGTCTGCAGCTGGTCGGCCCAGCTGGCACCCAGGGTGTAGCGGCCATCCCAGGTGAAGCGGCTGCGGTCCATGGTGCGGCTGGAGTTTTCATCCCTGACGGCGCCGGCGATGGCGGTTGGACTGCCCGTCAGCGGCAGGGGCGCGCGGCTAGACAACAGGTTCACGTCGGCCTGCTTTTCCACATGTTCCAGGGTGACAACATGGCGCTGCGCGGCCGAAGGTCGCAACACCACCTTGGCCAGCACGGCGTTGTCTTCGTTGTGCTGCGGGTTGGGTGTGGTGCGGCTGGTGTCAGAGGTATCGCGTGTGCCCATGTTGTCCATGGCGTGCGAGCGGCGGGCGTTGGCGGTGACCAGCCATTGCACGGTGTCGCTGGCAGTGCCCGCCACCGTGGCCGCCAGCGCACGGCCGTTGTCGTCGCCGCTCCAGCCGGCAGAAATACGCCCGCCCACCTGTTTGGGCGGGGCGCCCTTGGCGCTGGTCAGAAAGTCCGCTGGCTCGTGGGTGATGAAGTTGACCAGCCCCGCCATGCCGTCGGAGCCATACAGCGCAGATGCCGGCCCGCGCACTACCTCGATGCGCTTGAGCAGCTCCATGGACAGGTATTCGCGGTCGAACGTGGTGGTGCGAAAAGCATAGCTGCGGGGCACGCGGATGCCATCGACCAGCATGAGCACGCGGTTGCCACCCAGCCCGCGGATGTTCAGGCCCACATTGCCGTCGCGGCCGGTGCCCACGGTGTTGGCGCCCCCCACCGTGGTGCGCGGCAGAGGATGCTTGACGGAGGTGTTGGGCAGGTCGCGCAGGGCCTCGCGCACGTCGCGGCTTTGCTGGTCACTCAGGGCGCGGGCGTCAATCACATCGATCGACAAGGGCAGCTCGTCGCTCAGCTGCTCGCTGCGCGAGCCGCTCACCACCATTTCGGCCATCAACGGTGTGCTCTGGGCATGAACGCCGGTGGGCAGGCAGGCCACCGCGGTAAGCAACGCCACGCTGTGCAGGGCTCCCAAACTGTGGCTTTGACGCGAAAGATGAGGGGGGGCCAAACGATGCGATTTCATAAGTGTTGGTTTCCGGTGGCGGTTGTGGGATTATTGGAAGGCTGGTAGGGAATTGATTCACGTTAAGTGAATGTATTTGATGCGTATCAAAGTGATCCCGCGGCACCCGTCGAAAAATCGATACCAAGCCTGCCGAAACTATATTGTCGCAGCCCTCGGCGGGCAGTCCTGCGGGATGGAATTAGCGCATGGGCTGCGGCACACAAGGAGTTCCCATGACAACCCGAAAGCTGGCGCGCCTTGCGGCCCTGGCACTGTCCACCCTGGCCCTGACCGCTGTGGCGCAAGAGAAGAAGGACGTCTCTACGCCTGAAATGAACTACCAGGCGGGCTCGTCCCCTCTGGCTGATGTGCCGATGTACCAGGGCACGAATCCCAAAGCGCCGAAGATGACGCAGGCCGAGTTCGATCGCGCTCGCCAGATCTACTTCGAGCGTTGCGCTGGCTGCCACGGTGTGCTGCGCAAGGGCGCCACCGGCAAGCCCCTGACCCCTGACATCACCATGGCCAAGGGCACCGACTACCTGAAGGTGTTCATTGCCTACGGTTCGCCCGCTGGCATGCCCAACTGGCAGACCTCTGGTGAAATGGATGAAGCCACGGTGGACCTGATGGCCCGTTACATCCAGCATGACGCGCCGACGCCACCCGAGTGGAGTCTGGCCGACACCAAGAAGACCTGGAAGGTAACGGTTGCGCCCAAGGACCGTCCGACCAAGAAGATGAACAACTTCAACATCGAGAACATCTTCTCCACCACGCTGCGTGACACGGGTGAGATTGCGTTGATCGATGGTGACACCAAGGAAATCATCAGCATCATCAAGACCGGCTATGCGGTGCACATCTCGCGCATGTCGGCTTCCGGACGCTACCTGTTCGTGATTGGCCGCGACGCCAAGATCAACATGGTCGACCTGTGGATGGCAAAACCCGACAGCGTGGCAGAAGTGCGCATCGGCCTGGAAGCCCGCTCGGTGGAAACCTCCAAGGCCAAGGGCTACAAGGACAAGCTGGTGATCGCTGGTGCTTACTGGCCGCCCCAGTTCACCATCATGGACGGCGACACGCTGGAGCCCAAGAAGATCGTCTCCACCCGCGGCATGGTCGTGGGCACGCAGGAATACCATCCTGAGCCCCGCGTGGCATCCATTCTGGGTTCCCACTACAAGCCCGAATTCATCGTGAACGTGAAGGAAACCGGCAAGACCTTGATGGTGGACTACTCCAATCTGGACGCCCTCAAGATCACCGAAATCGGTTCTGCTCCGTTCCTGCATGACGGCGGTCTGGATGCGTCCAAGCGCTACTTCATGGTGGCTGCCAACAACAGCAACAAGATTGCTGCGATCGATACCAAGGACGGCAAGCTGGCTGGCCTGACCGATGTGGGCAAGATTCCCCACCCCGGCCGTGGCGCCAACTTCACCCATCCGCAGTTCGGTCCCGTGTGGTCTACCGGCCACTTGGGCGACGATACGATCTCCCTGATCGGCACCGACCCCAAGAAGTTCAAGCAGTACGCTTTCAAGGAAGTGGCCAAGCTCAAGGGTCCTGGCGGCGGCGCTCTGTTCGTCAAGAGCCACCCCAAGTCCAAAAACCTGTGGTCTGATGCGCCTCTGAACCCCGATCCAAAGATCTCCCAGTCGATCGTGGTGTATGACATCAACAACCTGGACAAGGGCTACAAGACGCTTCCTATCGCCGAGTGGGCTGAACTGAAGGACGACGGTGCCAAGCGTGTGGTGCAGCCTGAGTACAACAAGGCTGGTGACGAGGTCTGGTTCTCTGTCTGGTCCGCCAAGAACAAGGAAAGCGCGATCGTGGTGGTGGACGATAAGACCCTCAAGCTCAAGAAGGTCATCAAGGATCCACGCCTGATTACCCCCACGGGCCACTTCAACGTCTACAACACGCAGCACGACGTGTATTGATGTCAGAAGCACTGCCGCCAAGCCCCCGGGCTTTGTGGCGGTGGCCAAAGCAAAAACCGCCGGCAGGAGCAATCCCGCCGGCGGCTTTTTTATCCTGGAAGCAGTGGTGGACTGCTGCTTCCAGTGGGTGATTTATTTGGTGCCAAAGATGCGGTCGCCCGCATCGCCCAGGCCGGGCAGGATGTAGCCGTGATCGTTGAGCTCGCGGTCAATGGCGGCGGTGAAGATGGGCACGTCGGGGTGGGCTTTTTGCAGCGTGGCCACGCCTTCGGGGGCGGCCAGAAGGCAGACAAACTTGATCGAACGGGGCTTGAGTTTCTTCAGTCGCTCCACGGCGGCGGCAGCCGAGTTGCCTGTGGCCAGCATGGGATCGACCACGACGATGTCGCGCGCTTCCATTTCTGCGGGCATCTTGAAGTAGTACTCCACGGGTTGCAGCGTTTCAGGGTCGCGGTACAGGCCGATATGGCCTACCCGGGCGCCGGGCACCACGTTGAGCATGCCGTCCAGAAAGCCGTTGCCCGCACGCAGGATGGAGACCAACACCAGCTTTTTGCCGTCAATGACCTTGCCGGTCATGGTTTCGAGCGGTGTTTCGATCTGCACGTCCTGCAGCGGCATGTCGCGCGTGACTTCATAGGCCATCAGCGTGGAGAGCTCGCCCAGCAGGCGGCGAAAGCTGTTGGTGCTGGCGTCCTTTTTGCGCATCAGGGTGAGCTTGTGCTGGACGAGGGGATGGGTGATGACGGTAACGTTGCTCATGGCTGGGGCCTGTATTTGTCTGATGGGAAGAGGCGGGCCTGTATTTTCACCCGCCGGGGCGTTGAAAATGGATGCGGCCCAAGACCAGTGATGCCGCTGAACCGGTTTTTCCGTGGCACCGGCATCGCCCGGTTGCGCCGCAAGGTGTCGCAGGCGCTGCGGGGCGGTGGGGTTAATCTGCAAGAAAACGGGCGTAGCGCGCCATGTCGACATTGCCGCCGCTGATGACAATGCCCACCCGGGCACCATGCACATCCACACTGCCGTGTTCTGCGCCGGCAAAGGCCAGTGCCCCCGTGGGTTCCACCACGATCTTCATGCGTTCGGCAAAGAACCGCAGGGCTTGCACCAGTTGTTCGTCGGTGGCGGTGACCATGTCGTCCGCCAGGCGCTGGATGATGGGGAAGGTGATCTGGCCCAGCGCCTGGGTTTGTGCGCCATCGGCAATGGTGTGGGGCGTGAGAATCTGCACGATATGACCCGCGCGGAAAGACTGTTGCCCATCGTTGCCCGCCTCGGGTTCTACGCCAACCACGCGGCAGTGCGGGGCCAGTGCCTCGGCGGCCAGCAGGCTGCCCGCCAGCAGGCCGCCTCCGCCCACACAGACAAAGAGGTAGTCGAGGTTGGGCACTTCTTCCAGCAGCTCTTTGGCCGCGGTGCCTTGCCCTGCAATGACGTGCGGGTGGTCAAACGGCGGCACCAGCGTCATGCCGCGCTCTTGTGCCAGGCGCCGGCTGATGGCCTCGCGGTCTTCGGTGTATCGGTTGTAGGTGACGACCTGCGCACCATAGCCACGCGTGGCCGCCATCTTGGCTGCAGGGGCGTCTTCGGGCATGACGATGACGGCGGGCATATCCAGCAGCCGGGCCGACATGGCAATGGCCTGGGCATGGTTTCCGGCCGAGAACGCCAGCACGCCGCCCTTGCGCTGTTCGTCGGTGAACTGGGCCAGGGTATTGAAGGCCCCGCGGAACTTGAAGGCGCCGGTGCGCTGCAGGTTTTCGCACTTGAAGAACAGCTGCGCACCCAGCCTTTCGTCGGCCGTGGTGGAGCGCAGCACTGGGGTGTGGTGCGCCATGCCGTGCAGGCGATGGGCCGCGTCGGCCACATCGGCGTAGGTGGGCGCGAAGGTGGGCACGGAAAAGGGTGTCTGTGTCATGGCGGCATCCTTGGCAGGCGGGACGCCGGGAAGCGGCAACCACGCCGTCGCATCATAGCCCGTTACAGCACGATTTCAAGCATAAATGCCCTCTAGCGCTTATTCCATAAGCGCGAGCAGCTATGAATTTTGATGTAAGAACCTGTTCAAGATTTTTTCATCGGGTCCGCATGGCTTCAAAACCGCCACGCTCTAGGCGCACGCCGCAGCCCATACCCATGTATGGGCTAGGTGGGCAACGACGAGCGTGGCGGTTTTGGAGCCATGCCCTTCGGGTTGCCCCGCAAAGGCTGCGTCCGCGGCGTTGCAAATCCTGGCCGGGCCACCAGCCCGGCTGTGGTTTGCGCCTTGCGGCCACAGCCTTTGCGGGGCAACGTAACCCATGAAAAAATCTTGAACTGGTTCTAAGCGCGGGTGCGGGCTGTGCGGCGCGCCCCCTGCGGGTGCCGCCAGGCCGTGGTGCCTGGCGCGGCCGACGCTTCAGCCCAGTTCGCTGAAGCGCGTCAGCGCTGCCAGCGCCCGGAAGTCGCCCGCGCGTTTTTGCTTCATGGCCGTGACCGATTCGCGCACATGCTGGTTGCTCCAGATAGCGCCCTGCAGCCAGCCCATCTGGCGCAGGCTGTCGTCCACGCTGTGGTCGCGGGCGTAGTTCACGGCCTGCTTGGTGCCCCAGATGGCCACAGGCGGCTTGCTGGCGATTTCTTGCGCACATTGCAGGGCTGCGGCCAGCATGGCCTCTGGTGTCTCGAAAACCTCATTGACCAGGCCGTAGCCGAGGGCCTTTTGCGCGGGCATACGGCGGCCGGTGTAGGCCAGCTCTTTCACCACGCCCATCGGAATGAGCTTGGGCAGGCGCTGCAAGGTGCCCACGTCGGCCACCATGCCGATGTTGATCTCCTGGATGCAGAAGAAGGCGTCCTGCGTGGCATACCGAATGCAGGCCGCAGTGACCATGTCCACCGCACCGCCAATGCAGCCGCCCTGGATGGCCATGATGACCGGAATGCGCAGGTTTTCGATGCGGGTAAAAGTGGCCTGTATGTCGGTGAGCAGGTCAAAAATGGCGGCGCGGCCCTCGGGGCTCTGGTCGTCCATGGTGATGGCGCCGCCAAAGGTTTCGAGTGCCATGCCTGCGCTGAAATGCTTGCCCGTGCTGCTGATGACCAGTGCCCGCGCTTCGCCCGCCTGGTGCAGGTGGGCCAGCACCTCGTCCAGCTCGCGCCAGAAGGTGGGGTGCATGGTGTTCATGGCCTCGGGCCGGTTCATCACCAGATGGGCCACATGGTGGGTGATGCTGAGGGAAAAGCAGGTGAGTGTGTTCATGGCTGTGGAATGTAGGTCGGTGGTGTTGCTCTAACTCGTCGCGCGGGCGACTTTGAGTGAAAAATGCCCCCAGCGCAAGTTGGTATTGCGTTGATTGCTATTAATTTATTGTCTTTTATCCGACTCCGCGCTGAATGGGCGGTGTGCCTGCATCAATCGCCGCCGCTACCTCCGCCACCACATCCGTTGCCGCCACCGTCGCCCGCACCGCCATCGCCGGCACTTGCGTCCGCGCTGTCCATGCCGCCGAAATCATCCGCGCTGCCAGTGAAGCTGCCATCCGAGAAGCTGGTGCCGAAATAGGTTCGGCCCCCATCGTGGTGGGGGTGCTTGCCGGGGCCGAGGTTGGCGCAGTCAGGGGCGTAGTGAAAACCGCCCGGAATGTCCAGTTTGGCATCCAGTGCAAACAGCAGCGGCAGGCGGCTGGGTGTGCGCGGGTTGATGGCCTCGTCTTTGCAGGCCCAGTACCAGGCGCGCCGAAGGCCGTCGTTGTGGCGTGCTTTCTTGCCCAGCACTTCAGCAGGGGTGTGGTCCAGAAAGAACCCCAATGCGTTGTCGCACCAGCTCTTGTAGGCCCGGGTGTGCAGGATGAACGCGTGCCACATGGCATCGACCGCTTGCGACGGCATGGCCACAAAATTTTTGTCGCTGCGCAGGCAAGCCAGGAAGAACTGGCGCAGGCCGCGCTCGACCAGCTCGCAATCCTTGGCGCTCAGGGCAGGGTAGGTTTCGCGCAGCTTGCGTTGCAGAAACTGGGGCAGTGCGGCCTCGCGAACAAAGCGCTCGCGCACCACCCGGGTCCAGCGCACCATGCTCACCGTGGCCAGCAGGGTGAACGCAACGTACACCCCCCACTGCCAGCGCACGGGCCACCAGCCCGCCAGTGCCCCTAGCAGCGCCAGCAGCCACAAGGCGATGATCCCCTGGACAAGACGGCGGGAGAACCGTATCAGCAGCTTTTCTAGCCAGGTCATCGGCGCCCGTCTAGCGTTTGCGTCCGCCGAACACGCTGCCCAGGACGCCGCGCAGGATCTCGCGACCAATGGTGGTGCCCATCGTGCGCACAGCCGACTTGGCCATGGTCTGCGCCAGGCCTTCTCGTTTGCCACCGCGCGGCCCGGTGCTGCCAAACAGTACGTCGTTGAGCCCGCCCAGCAGGCCACCGCCTTCATCGGCCGCTTCACCCTTGGCGCCCTTGCCGTTGCCCGCCGGGGCGCTGGCCTGTTCGCTCGCTTCGGCTGCCCGGCCCCTGAGTTTTTCGTAGGCAGACTCACGGTCCACCAATTTTTCATAGACGCCTGTCACCAGCGAGCCAGCCATCAGCGCCTTGCGCTGCTCGGGTGTGATGGGGCCAAGCTGGCTGCCGGGCGGCAGCACAAATACGCGCTCTGTCACGCTGGGGCGGCCCTTGGCGTCCAGAAAACTCACCAATGCCTCGCCCACGGCCAGCTCGGTGATGGCGGTCTCGATATCGAGGCCCGGCTTTTGCCGCATCGTGGTGGCGGTGGCCTTCACGGCCTTCTGGTCGCGCGGCGTGAAGGCACGCAGCGCGTGCTGCACGCGGTTGCCCAGCTGGGCCAGCACGCTGTCGGGGATGTCGAGCGGGTTCTGCGTGACGAAATACACACCCACGCCCTTGGAGCGCACCAGGCGCACCACCAGCTCAATGCGCTCGACCAGCACCTTGGGAGCCTCGTTGAACAGCAGGTGGGCTTCGTCGAAGAAGAAAACTAGCTTGGGCTTTTCGGGGTCGCCGATTTCGGGCAGTTGCTCAAACAGCTCGGACAGCATCCACAGCAAAAACGTGGCGTACAGGCGCGGCGAATTCATGAGTTTGTCGGCCGCCAGGATGTTGACCACGCCGTGGCCGTCCACTGTCTGCATGAAGTCCTGGATGTCGAGCATGGGCTCGCCAAAGAACTGCTCGCCGCCCTGGCTCTCGATCTGCAGCAGCCCGCGTTGGATGGCGCCCACGCTGGCGGCGCTGACATTGCCGTATTCGGTGGTGAACTCCTTGGCGTTGTCGCCCACGTATTGCAGCATGGCGCGCAGGTCTTTCAGGTCCAGCAGCAGCATGCCATTGTCGTCGGCGATCTTGAACACGAGGTTGAGCACACCGAGCTGTGTTTCGTTCAGGTTGAGCATGCGGCCCAGCAGCAGCGGGCCCATGTCAGACACCGTTGCGCGCACCGGGTGGCCCTGCTCGCCAAACACGTCCCATAGCGTGGTGGGGCAGGCCAGGGGAGTGGGCTTGGGGAGGCCGCGTTCCTTGAGCACGGCGGCCAGTTTTTCGCCGATCTCGCCCGGTTGGCTGGCGCCCGTAAGGTCGCCCTTCACGTCGGCCATGAACACCGGCACGCCAATGCGCGAGAAATTCTCGGCCAGGGTCTGCAGGGTCACAGTCTTGCCGGTGCCGGTGGCCCCGGTAATGAGGCCGTGGCGGTTGGCCAGGCCTGGCAGCAGGTGGCATTCGATGGTGTCGTGCTTCGCAATCAGCAGGGGTTCGGCCATTTCGGATTTCCTCGGGGGTCGGGTCGGGCAAAAAGTAAAATCAACTCAGTAGATTAAATCAATACAAAAGGATTTCCCGTGGCAGGACACAGTAAATGGGCGAATATCCAGCACCGAAAGGGACGGCAGGATGAAAAACGCGGCAAGATCTGGACCCGCATCATTCGCGAAATCACCGTGGCCGCGCGCTCTGGTGGTGGCGATCTGTCGGCCAACCCCCGTTTGCGCCTGGCGGTGGACAAGGCCAAGGCAGCCAACATGCCGGCGGACCGCATCAAATACAACATCGACAAGGCCACCGGCAACGCCGAAGGCCTGACCTATGAGGAAATCCGCTACGAGGGCTACGGCATTGGTGGCGCGGCCATCATCATTGACACCATGACCGACAACCGCGTTCGCACCGTGGCCGAAGTGCGCCATGCGTTCAGCAAGCATGGCGGCAGCATGGGCACCGAAGGCTCGGTGGTATTCCAGTTCAAGCACTGTGGCCAGCTGATTTTTGCGCCGGGCACGGGAGAAGACACGGTGATGGAAGTGGCCCTGGAGGCGGGCGCCGAAGATGTCATCACGGGCGACGACGGCGCCATCGAGGTGCTGACTGCACCTGCCGATTTCGAGGCGGTGAAAAATGCGCTGGAAGCCGCGGGTTTGACGCCTGAAGTGGCCGAAGTGACCATGCGCGCCGAGAACACCATCGAACTGGAAGGCGAAGACGCTGCCCGGATGCAAAAACTGCTGGACGTTCTGGAAGATCTGGACGACGCTCAAGAGGTCTATCACAACGCTGCGCTATGAAAGTTCTTGTCATTGGAGGCGGCGGCCGTGAACACGCAATGGCCTGGAAGCTCAGCCAGTCACCCAAGGTGACCAAGGTATTCGTGGCGCCGGGCAACGGTGGCACGGCGCTTTCGAACCAGTTCGAGAACGTTGCTATTGCCGATGTGCGCGAGTTGCGCACCTGGGCCCAGGCCGAGAAAATCGGCCTGACGGTGGTGGGCCCCGAGGCGCCGCTCGCTGCGGGCGTGGTGGATGAGTTCCGCGCCCACGGCATGCGCATCTTCGGGCCCAGCAAGGCCGCTGCGCAGCTGGAAAGCTCCAAGGCCTTCTCCAAGGCCTTCATGCGCCGCCACGGCATCCCCACGGCCGACTACGACACCTTTACCGACCCCGCTGCCGCCCACGCCTTTGTGGACCGCCTGGGTGCGCCCATCGTCATCAAGGCCGACGGCCTGGCCGCAGGCAAGGGCGTGGTGGTGGCCATGACGCTGCAAGAGGCGCACGATGCCGTCGACTTCATGCTGGTGGACAACAAATACGGCGTGGCCCACAACGAGGGCGCAGATGGGAAGGCCTTGCCGCGCGTGGTGATCGAAGAATTTCTCGAAGGCGAGGAAGCCTCCTTCATCGTGCTGTGCGATGGCAAAAACGTGCTGGCGTTGGCCACCAGCCAGGACCACAAGCGCCTGAAGGACGGCGACGAAGGCCCCAACACCGGTGGCATGGGCGCCTACTCGCCCGCGCCCGTGGTCACGGCCGACGTGCACGCTCGTGCCATGCGCGAGATCATCCTGCCCACCATCCGCGGCATGGAAAAGGACGGCATCCCCTACACAGGTTTTTTGTATGCGGGCCTGATGATTGACGCCAAGGGCCATCCCAAGACGCTTGAATTCAACTGCCGCATGGGCGACCCCGAGACGCAGCCCATCCTGATGCGCCTGAAGAGTGACCTGTTCGACGTGCTGGGCGCCGGTGTGGACGGCAAGCTCGACCAGATCGAGTTGCAGTGGGACCGCCGCACCGCTTTGGGCGTGGTCATGGCCGCGCACGGCTACCCCGAGTCGCCACGCAAGGGCGACACGATCACCGGCTTGCCTGCGGAGGCCGACGATGCCGTGGTGTTCCATGCAGGAACGGCGCTCAACCATGGTGTGGTCAGGGTCACCGGAGGCCGAGTTCTGTGCGTGACGGTGTTGGCCGACAGCGTCAAGCTGGCCCAGCAGCGCGCCTATGACGTGGCGCGTGGCATTCACTTCGACGGTGCGCAATACCGCCGTGACATCGGTTTTCGGGCTGTGAAGTGATTCCCTTCTGTGCCGCCTTTGGCGCCTTACCCCTGAGGGGGGCGCCACCAGCGCCGCGGGGCGGCCCTTGCGCGGCGGCCTTGCTCTGCGCCGCGCCAGTCTCACGGGTCGTGCGCGGTGCCCAGGGATGACCTGCACAACTCCCTGCGGTCTATGGCAGCGCGGTCTCGGGCGATCCGCTGCGTTGCTTTTCTTGCCAATAGCCCGGCTATTGGCTGCAAAAAGACGCCTTGCGGCCTATCCCGATCCACACTACCACCAACGCACGAGGGTTATGCAGGTCATCCCTGGTGCAATGGACTACTGCAATGCAATCAATTGAACTGAATCCGGCCGCGACCGTGGCAACTGTGCGCAGCTACCTGCAGGGCCTGCAGGCCCGTATCACCGATGCGCTGGAATCCGTGGAGGGCGAGGGCGGCGCCCGGTTTCTGGCCGACGCCTGGAGCAAGCCGCCCGGCGAGCCCCTTCAGGGCAATGGCATTACCAAGATCATGGAAGGCGGCCGGGTGTTTGAGCGCGCGGGCTGTGGCTTCAGCCATGTGCGCGGGCCGCAGCTGCCGTCATCGGCCACGCAGCACCGCCCCGAGCTGGCGGGCGCGCCGTTTGAGGCCATGGGCGTGTCGCTGGTGTTCCACCCACGCAATCCCTATGTGCCTACGGTGCACATGAACGTGCGCATGATCGCTGCTGGCCATCCTGGGCAAACGCCCACCTGCTGGTTTGGCGGCGGCATGGACCTCACGCCCTACTACGGCTTCGAGGAAGATGCGGTGCACTTTCACCGCACCTGCCGCGATGCCCTGAGCGCCTTTGGCGACGACAAGTATCCGCGCTTCAAGCAGTGGTGCGATGAATACTTTTACCTCAAGCACCGCGGCGAGCAGCGTGGTGTGGGTGGGGTGTTTTATGACGACTTCTCGGAGCTGGGTTTTGACCAGAGTTTGGCCATGACGCAGTCGGTGGGCGATGCCTTCCTCAAGGCCTACCTGCCCATCGTGGAGAAGCGCCAGAATCTGCCGTTTGGCGAGCGCGAGCGTGACTTCCAGCTCTACCGCCGGGGCCGCTATGTCGAGTTCAACCTGGTATGGGACCGGGGCACGCACTTTGGCCTGCAGTCCGGCGGGCGTACCGAGTCGATCTTGCTGTCCATGCCGCCGCTGGTGTCGTGGTCGTACCAGCGTTCCGATGCGGCAGATTCCGCAGAAGCCGAGCTCACCCAGCGCTTTCTGGTGCGGCGCGACTGGCTGACTGGCGGGGCTGGCGCTACCGCCTGAACGCCATGAAAAGCGCAAAAGCTATAATTTCAATAGCTGTCAGCGCTTTTCACACAAGCGCAAGAGGCCAAAAACACCTCAAACTGCCGCAGCGCCAACGTGCAACACCCAAGGCGCAGCCCGCTGGCTGTGTGCTGCGTTGCACGCTATATTGATTCCATTTCTTCTCTATTCACCGCCTGATGACCACATCCACCAAATCGGAAACCGCCGCCAAAAAAGACGTAACCAAGCTCCAGCGCGCCATCGTCGATGGTCTGGAGGACGTCAAGGCGCAAGACATCCAGGTCTTCAACACCGAGCATCTTTCGCCGCTGTTTGAGCGGGTGATCGTGGCATCGGGCACCTCCAACCGACAGACCAAGGCGCTCGCTGCCAGCGTGCGCGATGCCGTGCGTGAAGCGGGTTTTGTGAAGCCGCGCATCGAAGGCGAAGAAAACGGCGAGTGGATCATCGTGGACTGCGGCGCCGCCGTGGCGCACATCATGCAGCCCGCCATCCGTCAGTACTACCGTCTGGAAGAGCTGTGGGGCGACACTCCTGTGCGCCTGAAGCTGGGCGCAGCCAAGCCTGTCTCCAGCGCCGCCACGGAGCTGGCCGAGAAGAAGTCGGCCCAGAAGGCTGCCAAGTCGGACGCGAAGGCTGCTGGCAAGGCGCCCGCCAAGCCCGCAGCCACTTCTGCCAAACCTGTAGCCAAGACGACCGCAAAAGCACCTGCCAAAGCTTCCACCAGGGCTCCCGCAAAGAGCAGCAGCACTGCCAAGGCTGTACCGGCCAAGGCCTCCGCAAAGCCAACGGCTGCAGCCAAAAAGCCCGCAGCCACCAAGGCACCGGTCAAGACCGTGGTGGTCAAGCCATCGGCCCCTCGCAGCAAGACCGCTGCTGCTGCCAAGACCGGTGCAAAGCCCACCGCAGCACGCGGTGGCGCTGCCGCCAAGCCCGCAGCCAAGAGGGCTCCGGGCCGCAAGTGATGGGTGCCTTGGCCCCTCGACAAACCCTGCCCGCGCATAGCGCCTGAGCTGCCATGAAGCTGCTGATCGTGGCTGTGGGTCAGCGCGTGCCCGACTGGTCGCAGACGGCGTACGAAGATTACGCCAAGCGTTTTCCACCGGAGCTGAAGGTCGAGCTCAAGGCAGTCAAGACCGAGCCGCGCGGCTCGAAGACCCTGGAGACGCTTTACGCGGCCGAGCGCGAGCGGATCGAAGCCGCCATTCCGCGTGGCACCCGTGTGGTGGCACTGGATGAGCGCGGCACCAATCTCACCACCAAGGCATTGGCCGAACGGCTCAAGGGCTGGCAGCTGGGCGGCGACGATGTGGCGCTGGTCATCGGCGGCCCTGACGGCCTCGACCCGGCCTTTCGTCAGGCTGCACACGAACGCATCCGTCTTTCGGACTTGACGTTGCCCCACGCGATGGTGCGGGTGCTGCTCATTGAGCAGCTGTACCGCGCCTGGTCGGTGAATGCAGGGCACCCTTACCACCGCGAATGAGGGGAAAGGCCTGCTTCGGATGTGTGTGGTTTACTATCTTATTTATAGCAGCTGACGCTTGATGGGTAAGCGCTAGAGCCATTTTTAACTTAAAACGGCCATTAAAAAGCAAAGCGGTTCTGGCCAGGCGCTGTGTCACAGGCATGACGAGTCGTATGACAAGACGCGACAACGACGCCAGAAGCGTTGGGTTGGCCGCCCCAATAATCTGTTTATGCCCGACTTCATCTACCTCGCCTCCCAAAGTCCACGCCGCAGCCAACTGCTCGAGCAGCTGGGCGTGCGCCATGAACTGCTGCTGCCCAATGTGGACGGCGACGAGGCCGAAGACGCCGAGGCCATTGAGTCGGCGTTGGCCGGCGAAGCGCCCACCGCCTACGTGGAGCGCGTGACGGGCCTCAAGCTTGATGCCGCTGTAGCACGGCGCGCGCGCCGTGGTTTGCCCACTGCGCCCATCCTCTGCTCTGATACCACCGTGGCCCTGGGTCGAACCATCTATGGCAAGCCCGACGAC